>JAXLYG010000020.1:0-201123 GCA_046351535.1 Polyangiales bacterium | reverse complement strand
AGCAAGATCGCCGAGTCGCAGGAGGCGGAGCTCGCCGCGGCAGTGCAGCAGCTCATCGCGCAGGGCCCGACGCTCCGCACGCGCTTCGGCGAGCTCGCCCCCGACACCTCGGCCACGGCTGACCTTTGGAAGCGTTACAACACGGCGCTCGCGAACTTCGCGATCGCGGAGCGGCAGATGGCGTACTTCGGCGACATCTACCAGACCGCGCTCCACGACCTGCTCCAGGGCATCGCGCTCGTCGACGAGACCGTGCGGCCCGCGTCGGCGCGCCACGCCCAGGTGGCGGCGGACTTCTCCGCCGTGCTCAAGATCTCGGACCAGCGCGGCGAGGCCGTGCGAGAGGGGCACGCCCGCAAGCGCGCCGCGAAGGCGTCGAGCGACAACGAGAGCGACGCCGAGCCCGCGCCGAAGGACCCGACGCCCCCGCGGTAGGCGATCACGCCCGCGAAGCGCCGCCACCTCGACGGCGCTGCGGAAACGGATCAACCGGGCCGCGCCGCGTCGGCGCGCGTCGATGCCCCGCGTTCGAGCCTGCCTCGCGCGCCGCAGCCGCGCGGCCCGGTTGACCCGTGTCCGAGGCGCTGCCGTGGGGGCGCTGGCGTTCGAATGCGTCCCTTCGTTGCGCTCATGGCCCGCCGAAGGCCCTGAATCGTCAGTGCGATGTGCCCGAAATTGTCATCGGAAATAGCGCGATCGCATCAATCCGTTGCAAATCCACGAGACGCGATGTCGCCGAAACTCACGCGCCGCGTCGGCGCGCGACGCCGATCGCGAGCAATCTCGCCGAATCCAGAGGGGGACGCGCGCATGTCGCGGGTGGCGACAACCTGTCTCTTCGGGTAGTGGCTCGCGCGTTGCACACTGCAAACTCGACGGGATCGAGGGGCGCGACGTCGCGAGGTGTTGCGCCTCGGAGCCCCGCTGCGTTTTTCAAACAGTGTTCACGGAGACTCCGACAATGAAGCGTTCAATGAAGCGTCTGGCCGCTGGTTTCACCCTCGTCGAGCTGATGATCGTCGTGGTCATCCTCGGCATCCTCGCGGCCGTCGCGATCCCCGCCTTCACGCGTTACGTGAAGCGCTCGAAGACCGCTGAAGCCACGGGCAACATCACGAAGGTCTACCAGGGCCAGCTCACGTACTTTCAGGCCGCCCTCGAGCGCGGGACCGCGACCTACGTGAACGCGACCGTGATGCCCACGGCGCTCCCCGGCGCCGCGAAGTACACCGCCAACGTGTCGCAGTGGGCCGCCGACGCCAACTGGACCGCCATCGGCTTCTCGCTCGACGCCGCGCACTACTACCAGTACGTCTCGCCCGGCGGCACGAGCGCCTTCACCGCGCGCGCGATCGGCAACCTCGACGGCGACGCCACCTACTCGACCTTCCAGCGCACCGGCGTGATCACCTCGGGCGAGCTCCAGGGCTCGAACCTCGCGATCACCAACGAGCTCGACTCGAGACCCGACACGGGTCACGGCGCGGCTCAGCGGCTCGCGCTCCGGCGGTGAGGGGGGCTTCACCGCCGGAGCGCGAGGTCGCGGTGCGCCCGTCGCGATGACGTCCCTCCGCGACAGCAGCGCGCAACTGGCACTCTCCGACAGCTCTGCGGTACGGTCCGGCACCCGATGGCGCGCCGATCATGGAAGGCCCTGGCGATCGTCGCGCTCGCCCTCCTCGCGGGGAGCTGCGCGAGCCCCGTCGCGTGCACCTCGGCCTCGACGGTGCGCGCGCGAACCGAGGGCTTCAACGTCGCGGACGTGACGCCGATGCACCGCCGCACGTCGCACCGACACGCGCGCGATCACGTCGAGGTCCGGTGCCCCATCGCGGTCGATGACCCGGGCCTCGTGCTCGCGACGGTGGGCGACACGGCCATCACCGCGTGCGACCTCGTCATCGCGAGGGAGCACCGCGCGCGCGCAGGCCTCGTCGCCGAGGACCCGCGGGCCACCCTGCGTTCGCTGGTCGACGAGGCGCTCCTCGCGATGGAGGCTCCGACGCGCGCGCCGCACATCGAGCCCGCCGTCGAGCGCGCCCTCGCGGACGCCCTCCTTCGCGCGGAGGCGACCGAGGCGGTCAACGCGCGGAGGCCCACGGAGCGCGAGCTCGATCGATGGCTGACCGAGCACCCCGAGAGCCGTGTGAGAGACGCGCGGGTGCACCTCCGTCAGCTCGTGTTCGCGTCGGAGTCCGAGGCGCGCGAGGCCATTCGAGCGCTGCGCGCGGGGACGCCCTTCGAAGAGCTCCTCGCGCGCTCGGTCGACCCGCTGGCGGAGCGCGATCAGGGCGACCTCGGGCTGCTCACGGTCGAGGGCGCGACGGGCGTGCTCCCCGCGGTGGTCACGGTGGGCTTCGCGCTCACCGAGCCGGGGCAGGTGGCCGACGATCCCGTGGAGGGCTTCACGCGCAGCCGATCGTCGCGCGGTCGCGGGGCGCGCCGGGGGAGGGCGCCGTCGGGCGCGCGCTGGCACGTGGTGCAACTGCTCGAGCGGATCCCCGAGGAGCAGATCGACGACGCCGCCGTGAGGGCGCGCGCGGCGGAGCGCATCCTCCGCGACCGCTACGCCCACGCTCGCGCGCAGGTGCGGGAGCGCCTCGCGACGGAGCTGTCTCCGCGCGTGCACGAAGCGATCGACCTCAGCGCCGCGGCGGGCGTGCGGGTGAGGGCGCAGTAGCGGCTCGATCGGCGTGGTATTGGGGACGCAGTGCCCCGCGTCCCGCCGTTGCCTTCGCTTGACGCGCGCGCGTCGCGGGCGCTCTCATCGCCGCGCGATCGGCGCCGCGGATGCCCGTACGAGATGGGCGCTGGCAGCGCGTCGGCGCGCGGGGTCTCGCGATGCACAACAACGGTTCCGTGATCGCCGGCATCATCGGCGGCCTGATCGTGTACGCGCTCTTTCTGGGCGCGATCATCTACTTCTCGCTGCGCTGGTCGCGCAGGATCCTCGAACGCAAGGCCGAGGCCCTCGCGGCCGGGCTCGTGGCCGCGGGCGCGCGCTTCGTCGAGCACGGCGAGCCGAAGGGCCTCTACCGCGGGCGCGAGGCCGCGTACGACCTCGCGGGACGCCGCGTCTTCGTCAACGCGTACTACGTGAGCCGCAGCTGGGTGAGGCTCAACTTCCGCGTCGAGGGAGGGCCCTTCCCGTGGGTGACGCTGCATCCCGAGGGGGCGTTTCAGAAGCTCGGCAAGTCGCTCGGGATCAGCCGCGAGGTGCAGCTCGGCGATCAGGCCTTCGATGACTCGGTGTACATCGACACGGTCGAGAAGAGCGACGAGCGCGTCCGTGACGTGCTCGCGAGCGAGGGCGTGCGGGCCGCCCTGCGCGAGCTCCTCGGGATGGGGTTTCGCGTGCAGCTCTCGTCGCGGGGCGTCGAGGCGTACCGCGTCGAGTACACGATGACCTCCGTCGGTGAGGTCGGGGCGGCGCGCGCCGTCGAGCTCATCGCGCGCATCGCCGACGAGGCCCCGCGCTTCGACGCCGCCTCGCTCTCGCCCGAGCCCATCGTCTGGAACCGCTTCATCATCGCCGCCGTGGTGGGGACCGTCTTCGCGGGCGCCGGGATCGGGGCCCTCGCCGCCAGCGCGGGGCAGCACACGCTCGACGGCGGCGACGTCGGCAAGGCGATCCTCCTCGGCGCGTCGCTGTGGGTGGCCTTCGTCGTCGCCCTCGTGATCACGGTGCGGGGGACCTCGCGCGCCTTCAGCGTGCTCGTCACGGGCGCCTTCGTCGGTCTGATGGTGCTCCCCGTCGCGGGGGGGATGGTGCTCCTCGCGCTCAACCAGGCGCTCGACCAGACGCCCGTCGAGACCCACGACGTGACGGTGCTGCGGATGCATCGCAAGGAGCTCGACCTCCACGTCCTCTCGTGGCGGCCGGGGCACACCGAGGAGCGGCTCCACGCGACGGGCGCGTTCTGGCGCTCGATCCAGGCGGGCGATCGGGTGAGGGTGCGCGTCCACGCGGGGCGCTTCGGGTGGCCCTGGGTCGACCGCGTGTCCGAGCGCGCCGACGCGACCCCGCAGCCGTGACCCTCGATCGCGGCGGCGTCCCGCGCATTGCCGTCGCGGGGCGTGCCGTGGTAGGCGTCTCGCGGCGATGGTGCGTCTTCGTTCATGGGTCTTCGCGACGTGGCTCCTCGTGGGCTGCAACGGCTGCGATCGAGGCAACGCGCCGAGGCGCCCCGACGGCGCCGCCCGTGACGCGTCCGTCGCGGCGGCGAGCGACGGAGGGCCTCGCCGCGAGGACCCGTGCGACATCCTCGAGCCCGCGCAGCGCGGCCTCGTGGTGGCGCGCGTGGGCGACCAGACCCTCACGCTCTGCGACTTCGCGAAGCGCATCAACTCGCAGAACCCCTACCTGAGGGCGCGCTTCACGGCGCCCGAGCAGCGCAGGGCCCTGCTCCAGTCGTGGCTCGACTCCGAGCTCCTCGCGGCCGAGGCGAGGGAGCGGCACCTCGACGACGCGCCCGAGGTGAGGCGCTCGGTCACCATGCAGCTCGCGCGACAGCTCGAGCGCGAGGTGCGCAACGGCGTCCCCCAGCCCGAGGTGAGCGACGCCGAGGTGCGGGCCTACTTCGATGCGCACCGCAGCGAGTACGAGACGGAGCCCCAGGTGCGCGCCTCGCAGATCGCGCTCGCGTCGCGGGCCGAGGCCGACGCGCTGCTCGCCGAGCTCCGCGCCCACCCCGACGACGACGGGCTCTTCCGCGAGCGCGCGCGTCGACTCTCGACGGACGCCGCGTCGCGCGCGGCCGACGGAGACATGGGCTTCTTCGGTCGCGCCGGAGGGGCGGGCGTCGAGCCCGAGGTGGCCTCGGCGGCCTTCGCGCTCACGCGCACGGGGAGTACGCGGCGGTGGTCGAGAGCGCCCACGGCGGCGCCAACCACGCGGCGGGCTTTCACATCGTGCGGCTCACCGCGCGGCGCGACGCGATTCACAGGACGCTCGAAGACGAGACGCGGCGCATCCGGGGGAGGCTCCTCCGAGAGAAGCGCGACGCCGCGGAGGAGGCCGCCATGCGGTCCCTGGTCGAGCGGCTCCGCGGGTCTTCGAATGTGCAGATCGACGAGGCCGCCCTCGCGCGCGTGACGGTCACGCCGCCGCCGGGCACGGTGCCTCCCGCGCTCGTGGGGCCCATCCCCACGGGCCTCCCCGGCGCGCCGCCCGCCCACTGACGGAACGAATCATCCCATGCGAACGACCGCGATCCTCCTCTCTGCGATGCTGACCGTCGGCGCGCTCGCGCCCGCCAGGACGGCGAGGGCAGAGCTCATCGACCGCGTGGTGGCCGTGCTCGACGAGGAGGCGATCTTCCTCTCCGAGGTCGAGACGCGCGCGCGGCCCTTCCTCGCGGAGCTCCCCGAGGGCGCGTCGGAGGCGGAGCGCGCGGTGCTTCGGCAGCGGGTGATCCGCGAGACCCTCGACCGGATGATCGACGACTCGCTCATCCGTCACGCCGCGACGCGGCTCCACCTCACGGTGAGCGACGAGGACGTCGACCAGTTCATCGAGCGCATCGCCCGCGAGCGCGGCGCCACCATCGACCAGCTCTACGCCGCCCTCGAGCACGAGGGCATCACCCGCGCGGAGTACCGCGGTCACATGGAGACCGAGGTCCGGCGCCTCAAGGTGCTCCAGCTCCGCGTGCGCGGTCGCATCAACATCACCGAGAGCGACCTTCAAGAAGCCTATCGGCGCTTCGTGCGGGAGTCCGCGGGCGCGGCGGCGATCCACGCGGCGCACATCTATTTCGCGATCCCGCCCGACGCCACGCCCGCGCAGCTCGCGGAGGTCACCCGCCGCGCGCAGGAGGCCTCGCGAAGGGCTCGCGGCGGCGAGGATTTCGCGACGCTCGTCTCGCAGCTCTCGGACGACGAGGCCACGCGGGCCTCGGGCGGAGACCTCGGTGAGATCCAGCCGGGTGCGCTCCCCGAGGCGCTCGAGCAGGCCCTCGTGCAGCTCGAGAACGGCGAGGTCTCGCAGCCCGTCCGCGGCCCCAACGGCTTTCACGTGCTCCGGGTGACGTCGCGCAGGGCCGTGACGCCGCCGCCCTTCGACGAGGTGCGCGACCGGCTCTACGCCGCGCTCCTCAACCGCGAGATGCAGCGCCACCAGGAGATCTACCTCCGTGAGCTCCGCCGCGGCGCGGCCCTCGACATCCGCATGGACCCCGCGCCCGCGGCGCCCCCGGCGGCGCATTAGTCAGTCTCTCCGCGGCGCCCCGACCGCTCGCCCCCCGCGGGCGACCGTTGGCGGTGCAACGAGCTTGACGCGCCCCGTCGCGACCCACTAACTCCCCGCCAACATCTTACTCCGCCGCTCGAAGCAGCGACGCGGAGCGCGGAGGAGCAGCGATGAGCGAGCAGGGAGGCGTGAACGGGGGCTCGTCAAACAGGGCGCACCCCAGGCTTTCGGTGGTGATCCCGATCTACAACGAGGAGGGGATCCTCGAGACGGCCGTGATGAGCCTCCGCGAGCAGCTCGTGGAGTTCGGCTGGCCCTTCGAGATCATCCTCGCGGAGAACGGCTCGCGCGACGGCACCGTGGCCCTCGCCGCGAGCCTCTCGGAGAAGTACCCCGAGGTGACGTCGTTCTCGACGGGCGAGCCCAACTACGGCAAGGCGCTGCGCGAGGGGATCCTGCGCGCGCGCGGCGAGTTCGTCGTGTGCGACGAGATCGACCTGTGCCTCATGGACTTCTACCGCCGCTCGCTGGAGATCCTCGAGCACAACGAGGCCGACCTCGTGATCGGTTCGAAGACCCTCGCGGGGGCCTCGGACGAGCGTGGGGCGTACCGCCACGCGGCCACGATGATCTTCAACGGCCTGCTGCGCGTCGCCGTGGGCTTCAAGGGCAGCGACACGCACGGCCTGAAGGCGTTTCGTCGCGTCGCGATGCTCGACGTCGTGCGCGCGTGCCTCATCGACAAGGACGTCTTCGCGAGCGAGATGGTCATCCGCGCCGAGCGCTCGGGCGTGCGTATTCGGGAGATCCCGATCCGCATCCTCGAGAAGCGCCCGCCGTCGATCAACCTCATCAAGCGCGTGCCCAACGTGCTGAAAAACGTGGGCAAGCTGTTCGTCGCGATCCGCATCAAGGGCTGAAAACCCCATCGCGCGCGCGGCCCCTCGGCGCCGCGTTCGGGCGCCTCCTACTCTGCGGTGGAAAGCGCGACGGGGCTTCGTCTAGACTCCGCCGTCCAACCGCGATGAGCCCACGCGCATGAACCGCACTCCCAACGCACCGCAGCCTGGCGGGGCCGAGGCCCCGACGCCCAACGCGAAGACGGCCTTCGCGCTCCCAGAGGCCATCGCCGCGCAGTTGCGTGAGGCCCAGCGCCTCGCCGCGTACGAGCTCAACGCCGCCGAGAGCCGCGAGGCCAGAGCGCTGCTCCTCCACGAGCAGGCCGAGCACGAGGAGCGGGTCAAGGGAGACGAGCCCGTCGCCGCGCGCGCCTACCTCGCGGCCTTCAACGCGCGCCCCACGTTCCGCCCGCCCCTCGACGCGCTCATCAGGCTCTACGCCCGACGCCGCAGCGCATCGAACATCTCGAAGCTCTACGACGCGCTCGCCAAGGCCGCGCCGACGCCCCTCGACCGCGCCGAGTCGCTCACGCTCCGCGCGGAGCTCCTCGAAGACCGCCTCAACGACCCCAAGGGCGCCGCGGAGCTCTTCGAAGGCGCCGTGGCCGCGGACCCCTCGTACCGCGTCGCGTGGCTCGACCTCTACCGCGCCTCGCTCCACGACAACGACCGCGACGGGCGCGTGCGGGCCCTCGTGCGCCTCGCGGGTCTCACCCACGACGACGAGTGGCGCTCGCTGCTGCTCCTCGAGCTCGCGGGCGAGCACGTCCGCGGCGGCGCCGAGCACCTCGACGAAGCGGCGGCGTGCATCCGTGAAGCGGCCACGCTCTCGCTGGGCCGCTGGCGCGCGCTCGTCGAGCTCGAGCGCCTCGGCGAGACCCACGACCGCCCGAAGGACCTCGTCGACGCCCTCGAAGGCCGCGCCGACCTCGCCGAACAGATGGGCCGCGGCGACGGCGCTGCGGGCGCCTCGGGCGCCTTCTCGGTCACGCGCATCGACTCGCGCGACGAGGCCCGCGCGTGTGCCGCGGACCTCCGCGTCCGCGCGGCGTGGACCCGCCTCGGCGCGCTGCGCGACCCCGACGGCGCCCGCGCCACGATGCAGCGCGCGATCGACGCGGAGCCCGACGACGCGCGGTACCGCTTCCTCGCGATGCTCCTCGCGGACCAGTCGGGCGACATCGGCGCCGCGAGCCAGCACGCGCAGTGGCTCCTCGCGCGCGACTACGGCGACCCCTCGCTGCGCGCGTCGCTCCAGTTCCGCGTGGCCGAGAACGCCGCGCTCCACAACGACCTCTCGGGCGCCCTCGCCGCGCTCCAGGCCGCGCTCTCGCTCGACCCCAACAGCGCCGCGGTGCGCGGGGTGCTCATCGAGCAGCTCGTCGCTTCGAACGAGGGCCTCCAGTCGGTTCACGAGTTCGACCGCCTCGCCGAGGCCGCCGAGCCGGGCGCGCAGCGGGCCGCGCTGCGCAGGGCCGCCGCGGGCTTTGCGCTCGCCCTCCGCCACGACGTCGAGGGCGCGGCGCAGCGCTTCAGGCTCGCCTGCGAAGACGACCCGGCGGACATCCTCTCGCGGCGCGCGCTCGTGGCGCTCCAGGGGCAGCTCAGCGGCGCGATGTCGTCGCGCGACGACGCCACGGCCCGCGTCGAGAGCGTCCGCGCGCGCGTCGCGGCCATCGACGCGCTCCTCCCGCACGCGACCGACGGAGACGAGCGCGCCGCGCTGCTCCTCGAGCGCTTCTTCGCCGAGCGCCACGACCTGCGAGATCACAGGGCCGCGGCCGTCACCGCCGAGCAGCTCGTCGAGGCCACCGGAGAGTCGCTGTGGGCGATGGAGTCCGCGGCGCTCCTCTGGGCCGCCGCGGGCGCGATGAGCTTCGCCGCGCGCTGGGCCTCCGCCGTCGCCGATCACCTCTCGTCGACCACCCACGCCGCCGACGTGCGCGCGTGGCGCTCGGCCGCCGCGCGCTGGTCGTGGGCCGCGGGCGAGGAGCCGCGCGCGAGAGAGATCGCCGTCGGCGCGCACAAGGAGTTCCCCGCGGACGACTACCTCGCGGCGCTCTCGCTCCGGCTCGCGCTCGCGTCGCGCGACACGGCCCTCGCGCTCGACGTCGCCACGCGCCGCGCCGACGCCGCCACGGACCGCGACGTCGCCGCCCGCTGGATGCTCCTCGCCGCCGCCACGCTCGGTGCCGCGGGCGCCGACGCGGCGTCGCGGACCGCGCTGGAGTCCGCGCTCCATCGGGCGCCGCTCTCGGGCGCGGTGCGCGCCGCGGTGATCGCGTCGACGCGGTGGCGCGGCGATCCGTCGTACCGCACGAGGCTCGTCGAGGCCGCGCTCGAAGCGGGCTCCGCGGGCCACGAGGAGGTCGCGCTCGGCCTCGAGCTCGCGCTCTCACGCGCCTTCGTCGCGCACGACGTCGCCGCCGCGGGAGACCTCGTCGAGCGCCTCGCCGCCCTCGACGCGACGGTGCCGGTCGTGGCCCTCTTCCGCGCGCTCATCACGGGCGCGAGGGAGGGCGCCGACTCCGAGGCCGCGCTCTCGGCGTGGCAGGCCGTGCTCTCGACGCTGCCCTCCAACGACCCGCTCGCCGTGGCCGTGGAGCTCGAGGTCGCGGGCGCCCTCGGCGCCTCGGCCGCGACGCGCGATCAGGCCGTCGCCGCGCGCGAGCTCGCGCAGGAGGACCACCCCGAGCACGCCGCGCCGCGCGTCCTCGCGCTCCTCGACGCCGTGCAGCGAGACAGCCGCGAAGACGTGCCCAACGCGCTCCTCCGCGTGGCCGATCACGGCGCGGCGGGCGTCGGTGACGCGCTCCGCGGGGCCGCCATGACGACGATGCGCGCGCAGGGCCGCGAGGCCGAGTTCCGCGCGCTGGCGCTCAAGCACATCAACGTGGCCTCGGCGGTGATCGGCGCCTCCGAGGCGTCGCCCTCGCTCGATCGCGCGGGCGAGCACGTCGAGGCGCTGCGCCGCAGGGCCGCGCTGGCGCACCCGTCGGCGCGGACCTCGATCGACCGTTCGCTCTCGGTGTGGTCGTCGCTCGGGCGCAGCGACGAGTCGGCGCTCGCGCGCGCCGAGGCGGTGCTCTCCGTCGATCCCGGAGACATCGCCGCGCTCGACGTTCAGCGCGTGGCCTCGCGTCGTCTGCGAAAGTGGTCGTCGGTGGCGTCGGCCTGCGCGGCCCTCGCGTCGAGGGTCCACGACCCCGAGCGCGCCGCGTCGTTCTGGGAGGAGGCGGGCGTGGTGGCCGTCGACGCGCTCGGTGACGCCCCGCGCGCCGAGTCGTGGCTGCGCGCGGCCCTCGACGCGTCGCCCGCGAGGCCCCTCGCGTACCGTAAACTCAGGGGAATCCTTCAGGCGAGGGGCGACACCGCGGGCCTCGAAGCGCTCGTGACCCGCCGCCTCGCCGCCGTGCGCGACGACCGCGAGCGCGCCGAGGCGCTGTGGGAGCAGGCGAGGCTCCGTCGCGCGCTCGGGCTCCGCGAGGGCGCGCTTGAGAGCGCCGCGCAGGTGGTCAAGCTCGACCCCAACCACGTCGCCGCGCTGGCGCTCGTGGCCGAGATCCACGCCGCGTCGGGGCGGCTCTCGGAGACCGCCGAGGCCCTCGCCGCGCTGGCCGCGTGCAGGGAGGCCCCGCGCGCGCAGCGGCTCGTGGCGAGGCAGGGCGCGGTGGCGCTCTTCGATCAGCGGCTCGGCCTGCCCGAGCGCGCGGTCGAGCAGCTCGACGCGCTCGTGAGCGAGGGCGAGGCCGACGACGCGGCCATCGAGCGCGGCGTGATGATCGCGACGACGGCGGCCCTGTGGCCCTCGGCGCTGCGGTTCGCGCAGCGCGCGGTCGACCGCGCGGAGAAGGGCCCCGCGCACGCGGCGGCGATGATGCGCGTGGTCGAGCTCCTGCGCGATCGGATGCTCGATCGACGCGCGGCCGCGGTGCAGGCGCGCAAGGCGCACACGGCCTATCCCGCCGACCTCGCGGTGCTCAAGGCGCTGCAGGACCTCTCCGAGAGCAACGAGCGTCAGCGCAACGCGCGGCAGACCATCGACGCGCTCCGCGACATCTTGAAGGCCGAGGGGCCGAGCCTCGAACGCGTCGGCGGGCTCATCGAAGCGGCGCGCTCGGGCGGCGAGGGGACCCTCGAGCAGCTCGCGCAGCGCCTCGCGGCGGCGCTCGGGAGCGAGTCTCCGGCGCCCCCCACGGGCATTCCGACGCGGGGCTCGCTGCGCGATCCGGCGCTGCTGCTGCGGTACAGGCACCCCGACGACAGCGGTCGCGCGGTGGCGCTGCTCGAGACCGTGCTCCCTGATCTCGCCGAGCTCTCGGGCGCGACGACCGACGCGTTTCGCGTGGGGTGGAGCGACCGCGTGCGGGGCTCGCACCCGACGCGCGTGGCGCTCGCGGCGCTCGTCCGCGCGGTGGGCTGCGACGACTTCGACCTCTACGTGGGCGGCGCGGATCCGCAGTGCGTGGCGGCCGTCGCGGGGTCGCCCGTGGCCCTGGTGCTCGGGTCGAACGTGGTGGTGCCCTTCGACGGCGCGACGCGCTTCGAACTCGTGCGGCGCATGCTCCTCTCGCTGCGCGGCGCCGCGACGCTGGCGCACGAGGGCGTCGACGTGGTGGTCGACCGCACGCTCGCGGCCCTCGCCTACGCGGAGCTCCCGGTGGCCGAGTCGGCGAGGCGCTACGAGGCGCACCTCAAGCCCGTGGGCAAGGCGATCAGCCGCAAGGTGAGGCGGGCCATCGCCGAGAGCGGTCGCGCCCTCGCCGCGGACCCCAACGCCGCCGAGGAGATCGCGAAGGCGGCCAGGGCGATGCTCGCGACCGCCCGACGCGGCGCGCTCGCGGTGTCGGGTGACATGACCGCCGCGGCCCGTGAGCTCGCGCGGGTCGAGGGAGCGCCCGATCGCAGCGCGGCCGAGGTGCTTTCGAAGACCTCGTCGGGCATCGAGCTCGCCCTCTACGGCGTGAGCGACGGCCTCGTCCAGGTGATGCGCGAGCTCGGAACCGACCGGAAATAGACGGCGCACGGATGGAACGCACGTGACTGATCCGAAGAATCCAGAGCAGGAGCCCGAGAGCGTCGTCGAGATCGAAGACGCCGCGGTCGTCGAGGAGCTCGTCGAGGTCGCCGAGACCCCCGCCGCCCCTGCGCCGCCGTCTCCGCCGACCGCGCCGCACGCACCCCCGAGCGGCGAGTCTCCCGCCGCCGAGCGGCCCTCGACGACACACGGCCTGCGTCCGTCCTTGCCGCGCGCGATCCCGCGCGCCACCGTGCGCCCCGACGGAGACAAGGCCGCGCCGCCGCGTCCGCCACCGCCTCGTCCGCCACCTCCGCCGACGCGTCCCCCTGTCGCGAGCGCGTCGCCGCCCGCGCCGCCCGCGTCGCCGCCCGCGCCTCCCGCGTCGCCCTTGATGCGCACTGGCAGACTCAACACGCCCGCGCACGGCCGCCCGATCGTTCGTCCTCCCTCGGTGCGTCCTCCGCACGCGCCCTCGCCGCCCGCGGTGCCCGCGCCCGCGGACCACACCGCGCCGCCCGCTGCGCCCGCCCCCGCGGAGCACGTCGCGCCGCCCGCTGCGCCCGCGGAGCACGTCGCGCCGCCCGCACCTTCGCCCGTCGAGGTCACGCCCGCGGTGATGTCGCCCACGGTCAACCTCTCCGAGGCGCCTGCGGTCTTCGTCGACGACGCGCTCGTCGTGCTGTCAATCCCTGCGCCCGCGCTCGCCGAGGAGGCGCGCGCCGCGCTCGAACCGCCGGAGCCCGTCGCGCCCGTCCCCTTCATCCCCATCGAGCCTGCGGCCGAAGCGCCCCGTCCGTCGCGGCCTGCGCCTCCCGACGTCAACGTCGCGGTCGGTCCTCTCGTCGAGCCCGTCGAGCCTGACGCGCAGGTGGTCGAAGGCGTTCGATCCTCGGTCGTTCAGCCCGTTCCGCTCTCGGTCGATCTGCCCGAGCTGTCGCGCGTTCCGTCGGTGCGTCCGCCTGCGCCGTCGCCGGTCGACACGTTCTCCGAGGCGCCGCTGATGCTCGGCGGACTCGACGACATCGACGAGGCCTTCCGCTCGCTCGAACTCGACGAGAAGAACGACGAGCGCTTCGTCGCGCGACTCACGGCGGCGCCGGAACTCCCCGACGCGCTCCCCGATGAGCTCGTCGCGGGCCTCTCGATCGTCGAGACGCGCGAGATGCCCGTGACCTCGTCGGCGCCGACGCCCGACGAGTCGAACGTGCTGCTGTCCTTCGATGACGTGTTCGGCGCGTCGAAGCCCCCGGCCGCGGCCGCGGTCGGCGAAGAGCTCGAGATCAACCTCGGCAGCGCAGACCCCTCGGTGGTCCCCGAGATCCTGCAGTCGATGAACGCGCCCGAGGTGATCTCGGTGCCGCCCCACGACACGTCGACGGGCGATGAGGCCCTCGAAGCGAGGCTCTCGGAGCCGCCCACCGAAGAGCTCGACGTCGACGCACCGCGCGTCGCGCCCTTCGTGCTCGATGTGGAACCCCCGCCGAGCGATTCGCCCGACGCGATCATCGAGTTCGGCGACGCACCCCCCGTGTCGCCGCCCGCGCCCGTCGAGAGCGCCTCCGCGACGCAGGACGCTGCGCCCGCGACCGATGCGGTCGCCACACCGGGCGCGCTCTCTCCGTCCGAGGCCGCTGCGCTCGCGGAGACGCTCGCCGCGCTCGAGTCTCCCGCGGTCGTCGAAACGCCTGCGGCTGCAGAGGCCCTCGCGCTCGCGGAGATGCCTGCGCGCGCGGAAGCGCCCGCTGTCGCAGAGGCGCCCGCCGTCGCAGAGGTGACCGCCGTTGCCGAAACGCCCGCGGTCGCTGAAGCGCCTGCGGTCCCGCGGACCGCGCACGCGCCGGAGCTCGCCTCGCCCGCAGCGGTGGCGCCGCTCTCGGATCTCCCTCCCTTCGAGTTCGAACTCGAGTCCGCGGCGGAGCACGTCAGCGTGACGAGCTCCGAGGCGCCCGAGGTCGACGTCGAGACTCGCTCGGATTCCCCCGCGTCCGTGGAGTTCGAGGGCGACGACGGCGTCGTGCTCGACGAGGACGGCGCGTACGAGGACGGCGACGGCGGCGAGGTCTCGCTCATCGACGTCGACGCCGGCGAAGAGGTCGAGATCGAAGCTCCGCAGGCCGATCGCGGCGCGATGCTCGCGGCCTCGGTCACGAGCCGCAACCAGAACAACGACGACACCGACTCGCTCTTCGCCGTCGATCCGCGCGCCGAGGCCCTCGCGCGCGCCGCGCTCCTCGTCGACGAGGCCGACCACGCCACGTCGCCCACGCAGACCGCCGAGATGCTCTGCCTCGCGGCCGAGCTCTACGAGGGCGTCGCGGGTGATCGCGCGCGCGCCAGAGAGCTCGCCACCCTCGCGCACGGCGTCGCGCCGGGCGTGCTCGGTCCCATCCGACTCCTGCGCCGCCACGAGCTCGCCGACGGCAACGTCGCCGCCGCCTTCGCGCTCTGCGAAGAGGAGCTCGCCGCGCCGCTCGACGACGCCGAGCGCGTCGAGCTCCTCATGCTCGCCGCGGAGCTCGCCGCGAAGACCGACCCCGCCGAGGCCGCGCGGCTCTGGTCGAAGCCTCGTCTGCGGGCGGCGTCGGCGGCGCGCTCGCGCATCCTCGCAGCGGGCGTCTCCAAGGATCGCGGCGCGATGGGCGACGCGCTCGGCACCTTCGCCGCGCAGGCCGGCGGCGTGCTGGCCGCGAGCGTCGACGTGGCCCGCGCTCGCATGATGGAGGGCGCCGAAGATCAGGCGGCCATCCAGGCCATCCGCGACGCCGTGCGACGCGACCCCTCCGACGCGAGCGCGTGGCTCGCGATGGCGCGCATCGGGCTGGCGCAGTCGAACGCGAGCTTCTTCCGCGAGGCCGTCGCGGGCATCGCGAAGGGCGGCGACAACACGGTCGTGTCGGTGCTCGTGGCCGACGCGCTCCGCCGCGCGCTCGACAGCGTGCTCGGCGATCCCGTCGCGCCCGGACAGGTCCCCGACGCGGGCGTCGCGGGCTGGCTCGTCGCGCACGCGCTCCGTGACGCGGGCGGCGACGCGAGCGGGCAGGCGGCCTACGGCCTCTCGCACGCGCCCGTCGAGGGACACGCGGCCTGGGCGGCGTGGGCCGGCGATGCCGCGGGCGGCGACGCGGGGCGCTTCCTCGCGCTCAGAAAAGCGGTCTCGCAGCGCGTCGACGACGCGGTGGCGAGCGCCGCGGCGGCCTTCGCGGGCGGCGCCTCGGCGGGAGCCGTCGAGGCCGGACTCCGCGCGAGGGGCGCCTCCGTCGACGCGACCGAGGCCGACGCCGTGGGCATCGGCGGCGGCTCGACGGGCTCCATCGTCCGCGCCGCGCTCGTGGCCGCGACGAGCGGAATCGACGCGGCCGAAGCCGTCTACGACGCCTCGGGCGAGAGCGTGTGGCACCTCATCGCGCGCGTCGAGGCGCAGGCGAGGGTGGGTCATCGCGACGAGGCCCGCTCGGCCTTCGACGCCGTCGTCGCCGACGATTCTGCGAACGCCGACGCGGGCGCGAGGGCCTACGCGCTCCGCGCCATCGCGCTCCTCGGAGGCGACACCGAGGCCGTCGTCGCCGCGCTGCGCGCCGAGGCGAAGGCCGCCAGAGACCCGCGACGCGCTGCGGGACAGAGCTTCCTCGCCGCGAGCCTCGCCGCCAGCGCGGGCGTACCCGACGGCGGAGCCGACGCGCTCAGGGCCGCGACGGCCCTCCAGGGCGACCTCGCCGCGGCCGAGATCGCGGCCCTCCACGCGCTGCGGGGTGAGCCCATCCCCTCGGCGGGCGCGGAGCTCCTCGACGCGGCCTCGGCGGGCGACGGCCAGGCGCCCCGCATGGCCGCGGTTCGCGCCGCGCTCCGTCGCGCGTCGACGGACGCCGACGCGGCCGCGGAGGCCGTGTGGCGAAGCTGGAGCAGGCACACCACCGACGCGGCCCTCGGGGCCCTCGTGCTCCGTACGCCCTCGCAGGCCGCGGAGCGCACCGTCGCGGTCGCGCGCGCCCTCGCGGAGTCTGCGTGGGCCGCGGGTCGAGACCGGCCCGACGGGGCCATCGGCGCGGGCACCTTCCTCGCGCTCGCGCTCGAGCAGGCGGGCCGCCACGCGGAGGCCTCGCAGGCCCTCGCGCGCACTCGCACCTTCGCGCTCAACGACGTCGCGCTCTCGTCCGCCGAAGAGCGCCTCTGGCTCCGCGCGGGGATGTTCGCCGAGGTGACCGAGCGCGCCTTCGACCGGCTCAACGCCGCCGAGAGCGACGCCGACCGCATCGCGGCGTACGAGCGCCTCGCCGAGATCGACCGCACGCACCGCGGACAGGTCGCGTCGGCCGTGCTCTCGATGCAGGAGATCCTCTCCGTCGCGCCGGGGCACATGCCCTCGCTGCACGCGCTCCTGCGGTTCTTCCTCGAGCACGGACGTCACGGTGAGGCCCTCGAGCTGTGCCTCGGCCTCGTCGAGCACGCGCGCGACCCCTCCGACGCGCTCGCGTTCGCGCACCTCGGCTCGCGCCTCGCGTCCGCGCAGGCCGACGGAGACCCCTCCGCGGGACAGCGCTTCCACGCCGCGGTCTTCGCGCGGGGCTACGCCGACCTGAGGCTCCTCAACGCGCTCGAGGCCGACACCCGTCGCGCGGGCGATCACGCGCGCTTCGCCGACGTTCAAGAGCGACTCGCGGAGCGCTCCCCCGACCCTGCGGCCCGCTCGGTCTACCTCGCGCGCGCGGCGCAGAGCGCCGAGGCGCTCGGCGATCACGGGCGGGCCCTCGGGCTCCACGTCCGCGCCGTCGACGCGCTGCCCTCCAACGTGCTCGCGCGGTGGGGCGCGGCCTGGTCGATGGTGCAGGCCAACGAGGCCGCCAACGCCGCCGAGATGTTCGAAGCGGCCGGCCGCGCCGCGGCGTCGCCCGAGGCCGGCGCATGGTCGTGGTGGCAGGCGTCGCTGCTCTGGCGTGACACCGTCGGCGAGCGCACGCGCGCGCTGGCGGCCTTCCGCGAGGTGCTCGAGCGCGACCCGTCGAACCGTGAGGCGTTCGAGTCTGCGCTTCAGATCCTCCGCGACGCGGGCGACTCCACGGGCGAGCTCGAACACCTCGAACGCTACGGTCGCGTGAGCATCCCCGCCGACGCGCCCGCCGACCAGGCGCGGCTCTACGCGCGCGCCGCGGAGCTCGCCGAGGCGCAGGGCGACGCGGGGCGCGCGATCTCCCAGTGGCGCTCGGTGCTCGCGGTGATGCCCGACGACCACACCGCGCTCCGCGCCCTCGCGCGCCTCGCGCGCGCCGCGGGCGAGTGGAACGTCGCCGCCGACGCGATGATCCGCCTCGCGAAGCACACCAAGGACGCGGCCGAGCGCATCGAGCTGCTCTTCGCGCTCGGCGAGGTGCTCGACGACCACATCGGCGACCCCAAGCGCGCCGAGATCGCGTGGCGCCGCGTGCTCTCGCTCGCCCCCCGCGACGTGCGCACCCTGCAGCGCCTCATGGACCTCTACCGCCGCGGCGGCGACGTCGCCCGCGAGGCCGACATGCTCCAGAGCCTCGTGGCCCTGGCGCCTCCGGGGCCCGAGCGCATCGACGGGCTCCTCCGCCTCGCGAGCCTCACCGAGCTGTCGCTCAACGACGTGCCCCGAGGCCACGCGGCCCTCGAAGCCGCGCGTCGCGACAGCCCCGGCGACCTCAAGGTGCTCCGCGCGCTCCGCGGCTTCCACGCGCGCAACGGCGACCTCGAGACCTTCGTCGCGATCGCCGACCGCGCGACCGTCGACGTGCGCCGCTCGGCGGACCTCAACCCCAGAGACCTCCCCATCCTCGAGCGCCTCTCGGAGATGCTCGAAGTGCGAGGTCACGACGACGCGAGCCGCATCGCCGCCGCGGTGGCCGTCTCCTCGGCTCCCGCAACGACCGCGCGCGCGCCCTCTCCTTCGACGGAACGGTGAAGGGCATCGGCGCCGCCGCGCTCACGCCCGACGCCCTCGCGCTGCTCGCGCCGCCCGCGATCACCGTGGTGCTGCGCGAGGTGCTCGGCCGCTCGGCCGACGTCATCGATCAGGTGCTCCCCTTCGACCCGAGATCGTTCGGTGCCGAACGACTCGGCGCGAAGCCCCACCCCCTGCGCGAAGAGATCAACCGCTGGTCGTCGCTGCTCGGCCTCCCGAGCGTCGAGATCTACACGGCCGCGCGGGTGCCCGACCTGTGCGCCCCCGTCGCTCGCTCCGCCGTGCTCGTGCCCGCCTCGGCGGAGCTCAACGGCGCGGCGCGCTTCGCCGTCGCGCGCGCGGTGCTCCTCGCGGGCCTCTCGCTCACCCTGCCGGTGCGCCTCGCGGGGCGCGATCTGGCCCTCGCGCTCGGCGCGCTCCTCCGGCAGTTCGAGCCCATGTACCGCCCCGACGGCGTCGACGCGCGCGAGCTCGTCGAGCTGGCCGCGAAGTTCACGCGCACCATGCCCCGCGACCTCCACAACGAGATCGCGCCCTTCGCCGAGGAGGTGCTCCAGCGCGGTGTGAAGGACGCCGAGACCATCCGCGCGGGCGCCCTCGAGCTCGGTGATCGCGTGGCGCTCCTCGCGACGGGTGACATCGCGGGCGGCATCGCGCTGCTCTCTCCCTCGGGCCTCGACGCGATCGACGCGGTCGAGTCCGTGGCGCCCGTCGGTCGCCTCGTGCGCGTCGCCCTCAGCGAACGCTTCATGGAAGCCCGCCGCATCGCGGGCGCGGACCTCCCCTCGCGACAATGACCTCGCTCCCTCGCGGCGCCCTCGCGTCCGCCCTCTGCGCCGCGCTGCTCTCGTGGTGCGGCCGCCCCACGCCCTCGGCCGACGCGCAGCCCCGAAGCGTCGCCACGGCCTCCTCTCCGACCGCGCCGCCCGCGGGGCTCTACCTCGCGATGTCGGGCGGCGACGCGCGCCACACCGGACGCGACGCCCGCCGCGGACCTTCGCGTGAGCCCTCGGTCCTCTGGCGCGTGCGGACGCAGCGCCGTGTCTTCGCCTCGCCCGTGCTCGACGGCGCCGACCGCGCGATCTTCGCCTCCCTCGACGGACACGTCCTCGCCGTCGACCGCGGAGGCGTCGTGCGCTGGGCCTTCACGGCGCCCGATCGCGTCTTCTCGTCGCCCGCCGTCATCGGCGCGTTGACCGTCTTCGGCCACGACGGCGACCGCGTGCTCGCCGTCGACGATCGCGGCAACGAGCGCTGGAGCCACGCGACCCCCGACGACGCCGACGCCCCGCCCGTCGTGGGGCCCGACGGCGCGGTGTACTTCGCCTCGCGCGAGCTCGTGGCCCTCGACCGCGAGGGCGCCGTGCGCTGGCACCAGACGCTGCGCGGTCACGCCTTCGGGGCGCCCGCGCTCTCGCCCGACGGGACCTTGTACGTGCCCGAACTATCGGGCGCCGTGAGCCTCCACCGCGCCTCCGACGGGAACGCGCTCCGACGCATCGAGACGCCTGCGCCGATCTATTCGGGCGTGCTCATCCTCGACGACGGAGCCTTCGTCGTCGGGGGCCTCGACGGGCACGTTCGTTCGTATACGAACGATGGCACCCTGCGGTGGGATTTCACCACCCGCGGCGCGCGTGAGACCCCCGGCGTTCGATCGACGCCCGCGCTCACCCGCGACGGCATCGTGGTCTTCGGCGCGGAGGACGGCGGCATCTACGGCGTCCGTGCGACGGATGGAACCGAAGCGTTCCGCGTCGGGACCTCGAACCCCGTGCGCGGGGCCGCTCGCATCGACGCCGACGGTCGGATCTACATCGGCGGCGAAGACGACGCGGTTCACTGCCTCGACGGCGCGGGCGCGCAGCGATGGGCGGTGACCCTCGGCGCCGACGTCGACGGGACGCCCGCCATCCTCGCCGACGGCACCCTCGTCGTGGGCGCCGATGACGGCGCGCTCTACGCGCTTGGAGCGCCTTGACCGCAGGGCGCTTGTCATCAAGATTCACGCCCCTTCCATGAAACCTACGATCCCCGACGACGCCGCGCTGCTCGAAGCGCTGCGAGACAGCGCCTCACATCCCATGCATGTGAGCGACATCGGCCGTCGACTGGGCCTCGCCATCTCGGCGCGCCATGAGCTCTCCGAGGCGCTCGACGCGCTCGTGTCGCGCAACCTCCTGGCCGCCATGCCGGGCTCGCGCTACCGGCTCCCGCGCGCCCGCGGCACGCGCATCGAGGGGCACTTTCACCAGCACCCGCGCGGCTTCGCCTTCGTCACCCCCAACGACGGCGGCGACGACGTGTTCATCCCCGCCGCGTCGGTGCTCGGCGCGATGCACGGCGACCTCGTCGCGGCGATGGCGCAGCAGGGCGATCGCGGGCGCGAGGGCGTCGTCACCGAGGTGATCGCGCGCCGCCCGCCGCTCGTCCCCGGGACGCTCCGGGCGAGGCTCCGCGGCGCGTGGGTCGAGCCCGACGACGCGCGCATCCGAGGCCCCATCCTCGTCGAAGACGCCAACGGCGTGGCCGACGGCGCCGCCGTGGTCTGCGAGGTCACGCGCTGGCCCGAGCACGCGGGTGAGGCTCCCGTCGGACGCGTGAAGGAGTCGCTCGGCGCGCCCGGCGACCTCGACGTCGAGGTGCGCAAGGTCATCCTCCGCGAGGGCGTCGACGAGAGCTTCCCCGAGGAGGTGCGCCTCGAAGCGGCGCGACTGCCCGACGACCCCACGGTCGAAGACTGCGTGGGCAGGGTCGATCTGAGGGCGCTCCCGCTCGTCACCATCGACCCCGACGACGCGCGCGACCACGACGACGCCGTGTACGTGATGCGCCGCGAAGACGGCGGCTACGTCGCCACCGTGGCCATCGCCGACGTGTCGTATTACGTCCGCCCGGGCACGGCGCTCGACGCCTCGGCCCTCGCGCGCGGGACGAGCATCTACCTCCCCGATCGGGCCATCCCGATGCTCCCGCGCGAGCTGTCGAGCAACCTCGCGTCGCTGCTGCCCGCGCGCGATCGGCTCGTGCTGGCCGTCGAGGTCTCGCTCACGCCCGACGGCGCCGTCGAGTCGACGAAGCTCTTCGAAGGCGTCATGCGCTCGCACGCGCGGCTCACGTACTCGCAGGTCGCGTGCGCCCTCGGGTGGAGCGACGCGCCGCACGTGCTCCCGGCGCTCACCGACGCGCAGCTCACGGACCTCCGCATCGCGGCGGACCTCGCCAACGAGCTCCGTCGCAAGCGGCTCAAGCGCGGCGCCCTCGACCTCGACCTGCCCGAGGCCCGCGTGCGCATGGAGGACGACGGACGCACGCCCGCGCACGTCTACCAGTCACGCAAGGACCCCGGCGTCCGCAAGGCCTACAACCTCATCGAGGAGCTCATGCTCCTCGCCAACGAGGCCGTCGCCGCGATCTGCGTGACGAAGACCATCCCCGCCGTGTACCGCGTCCACGGCAAGCCCGACGAGGAGCCCCTCGCGCGCTTCGCCGCCGTGGCGACGCTCTACGGCCACAAGCTCGACATCGAGGCCGGGCGCGTGCCCCGCAAGCTCTCGGCGCTGCTCCGCAAGGTCGAGGGCAAGCCCGAGGCGCGCATCCTCGGGATGATGCTCCTCCGCTCGCTCCCGCAGGCGCGCTACGCGTCGGTGAACACGGGCCACTTCGGCCTCGCCTCCGAGGCGTACCTGCACTTCACCTCGCCCATTCGACGGTACCCCGACCTCATCGTGCACCGCGTGGTGCGGGCCGTCGCGCGCGGCGAGACGCCCGACCGCTCCGACGCCGCCCTCGACGCCGCGGGCCGCGCCGCCGCGCAGTCGTCGCGCCTCGAACGCCGCGCCATGGACGTCGAGCGCGAGGTGCTCGACCTCTACCGCTGCGCCGTGGCGAAGCTCCACATCGGAGAGATCCACCAGGCCACGGTCACGGGCGTCTCGGCCGCGGGGCCCTACGTCGAGATCGAAGACCCCTTCATCGTGGGCCTGTTGCGCATGGGCGGCGCGCCCGCGGGCGAGGGGAGCGCCGAGTGGCAGGTCGACGAGATCGGGATCTCGTGCGCGCACTCGGTCACGGGCATGACCTTCGCGCTCGGCGACGCGGTGACCGTCGAGCTCTCCGACGTCGCGATGACCCGCCGCACGGTGTACTTCAGGCTCCCGCAGGAGGAGCGCGACCGCCTCCGCCGCGCGCACCACGCGAAGTCCAAGGGCGCCAAGAGAGACCCCTCGAAGGGCCAGAAGAAGGGCTCCAAGAAGGGCAAGAAGGGCGGTCGCCGGTGAGGTCGTTCGGCTACGAACGATCGCGCGCGAGCCTCGCGATCTCGCTCTTCGCACTCGGAGTCTCGTGCGGCAAGCGGAGCCCCACGATCCGCTTTCACAGCGACGTGCACACGCCCCCGGCGCTGCTCGCCGTCACCGACGCCTCGGCCGACGGACCGGCCTCCGACGCGCCCTCGTTCACCCCCATCGCGGGCGAGGCCGTCGCGGGTGACGGCGCGTCGCTCACGGTCGATGGCGTGCGCATCGCGGCGCCCTCGGGCGATCGCTTCACGCAGTGGCTCCGCGTCGACCTCGACGGCGACGGTCAGGCCACCGACGTCGTGGCCTCTCGCAGCGGGCTCGACGGCCACGCGCGCGCCCCGGCGATCTACCGCAAGGTCGGCGCGAGCTTCGAACCCGCGCCGCTCCCGCAGGCCGACCCCTCCGACGCGCGCTGCGCCGAGAGCGCGCTGCGGCAGACCTCGGCGCGCTCCGTGGTGGTCTCGTGGCGCTGCCCCGCGCCCGTCGATCCCGCGATGGCGACGGCGTTCAGCGAGGAGCAGCTCCTCCTCGGGCTGTCGGCCACACCCTCGGCGCGAAGGAGGGCGACGCTGCTCCCCGGCGCGCTCCCCGACACCGCGCTCGCGCTCTCGCTCGAAGGCTCCGACCTCGACGGCGACGGACGCGAAGAGATCATCGTGCGGCTCTCCGCGGGTCGTCGCGACGCGCAGCCCGCGGCGTCGGCGCGCGTGGTGTTCTTCGACCGCGCGGGGGGCCTCGCGCGCGACACCTCGGAGCCCGCGACCTCGCTCAACGCCAACATCTCCGCCGCGCGCAGGGCGCTCTCCGCGGGGCGCGCCGGGGCCGTCAACGCGCTCGCGATCCTCGACGACTACATCCGCCTGCGCAGGGCCTTCTGCGCGGGGAGCAGCCTCGCGCGCGTCTCGCTCGACGGCGCGCGCGGCTTCGACTGCACGGGCGCGTCTCCCTCGGCGGCGGCGGAGCTCTACGCGCGCACGCTCGTGAACCTCGGCGAGACGCCCGCGGCGGAGGCGCAGCTCGTGCCCGAGACGGCCAGCGATTTCGGCGTCGTGTCGAGCGAGCGCGTGATCAACGACATCGACCGCGCCTCGCTCACCGACCGCACCGTGACCGCGCGTCAGGGGCCCTTCGCGGGCGCCGCGCTCGACGCGATCGCGCCCGGTCGCGCGGGGGCGCTCGCGCTCAACAGGGCCACCGCGCCCACGACGGTGACCCTCCGCGGACCGGCCGGCGGCTCCGTCGACCTCGCGACGCTCACGCTCACGCCGGGCGCCGCGGGGACGCTCGACGACGTGCTCGCGCGCTCGCCCGACGGCGCGACGAGGGTCACGGGCTTCGTCGAGACCTGCGAGGGCGTCGCCGTGGTGACGTGCCCTTCGGCCGATGAGGCCTGCGTCGACGCGGTGGTGACCGAGGCGACCACGTCGCTCCCCGCGACGGCGACGCGGACGCTGCTCCCGGTGCTGCCCTCGTTCGCGTTCTCGCAGTCGTGCGCGCAGAACCCCGCCGTGCTGCGCGGCGTCGCGGCGGGTCGCGCGCGGGCGCTCGGATACGGTCGCGACGCGGGCCTCGTCGTGGCCGTGAACGGCATCGTCTACAAGGTCGTCGGCGCGACGGTGACGCGCGTGGGGCTCGGCGAAGCGCTCGGCTCCGGCTTCACATCGGGCGCCGTGAGCGAAGGCGGCGCCGCGCTCGCGTTGCCCGGTCGCTCGGGCGTCTGGGTGCGGGAGCGCAGCGCGTGGCGGCGGTGGGCCCCGGCCGACCTCGCGGGACGCTTCGCGCAGATGACCGACCTCGCTGTTTCGAACGACGCCCGCACGCTCGCCGCCCTCGTGGGGACGCAGCTCTGGGTCCTCGAGCGACCGCGGCCCGCGCGCAGGCGCTGACACACCTCGCTCGGGCGGCGCGTCTCCCGGCCTGAAGCGCGCCGCGGAAGATGCCGTCGGTGACGCGCCCCGAGCGCGCCGGTACACTCACGGTCGTGACTTGCGCGTCCGTCGGCGCGCGCCGTGGGAGTGAACCCGATGAGAGCTTCGTTCTGGGCATGTGCGATCGTCGCCGCCACCGCGGCGTGTCAGGCCGGCAGCCCCGCCGTCGTCGTCGAAGACGCCTCCGTCGACGATGTGCTCGAGCCCGTCGATCGGCTCATCATCGTCGTCGACGCGCCTCCGACGGACACGCCCGTCACGCCCGACACGCCCATCTCGACCGACACACCCGCGGTCGCGGACGGCCCCACCCCGGACGTCATCTCGGGCGACGCGCCCGCCGTCGACACGGTGGCGTACACGGGCTCCTTCGGCGCCTCGTCGGGGGCGTACACGCTCACGGTCGGCGGGCGCGCGCGGTCGGTGAGGATCCACGTGCCCCCGGGGGTCTCGGCGTCGGCGCCGCTCGTGATCGCGTACCACGGCACCAACGGCGCGGCGGCGGACTTCGAGGCCGAGACGCGCATCGACGCGGCCTCCGACGCGCTCGGGTTCATCGCCGCGATCCCGCAAGCGGAGGACCGACAGGGCAGCCCCGCCGACGCGGACCACCAGAGCCGCGACCTCTACGCGGCGATGTGGGACATCACCGACCGCAACCCGGCCACCAACCGCGACCTCTTGCTCACGCGCGCGATCATCCTCGAGGGGCGGCGCGCGCTGCGCGTCGACGACCGCCGCGTGTACCTCATGGGGCACTCGAACGGAGGCTTCTTCGCCTACCACGCCGCGGCCACGATCTCGTCTCGCGTGGCGGGCTTCGCGACCTCGTGCGCGGGCGTGATCCGCTGCGGATACCGCGTCGACTGCACCTTCTCCGCGGGCGTGGGCACCACCTGCGCGGCGCTCTCGACGGAGCGCGGCTTCTGTCCGCAGGTCTGCGCCGCGTCGATGTCGTACATGGCGCCGATCGCCGCGCCGAGGATGCCCCGGGCCTACCTCGCGCACGGCAACCGCGACGACCTGGTCTCGGTGTCGTTCAGCTGCGCGCTCGCGCGCGAGATGGGGAGCCGCGCCGAGGTGCAGATCGTCGACGGCCTGACGCACTCGCTCGCGCCCGATTTCGTGCGCTCCGCGTGGAGCCGGCTCTCGCGGTACACCGTCAACGATTGAGGCCGCGAGGTCACTCCACGGCGGGGCGGGATTGTCGTACCGTCCGCCACCTCCATGAGCTCACTCGCCGCCACCCTCGACGCGCTGACCGAACGCTACACCGAGCTGCACACCCGCAAGGAGGACCTCTTCTGGTCTTCGAAGATGGGCCTCACCGACGACCCCGCGGCGACGCAGCGCGGCCTCGGCGAGGCCGAGATCGCGATGAATCGGTTCCTTCAGGACCCCGCGCGCCTCGGCGAGCTCAGGGACTTCGAACGCCGCGGTGAGGGCACCGAGAAGGAGCGCGCGGTGCTCCACGGGTGGATCAGCCTCTTCGCCGCGAACACCATCGAGAGCCCCGAGGCGCGCAAGCTCTCGGAGCAGATCGTCGAGCGCGAGGGCGAGCTCCAGCAGGCGCGCGCGAAGATGAAGCTCGGCTTCACCGACCCCGCCACGGGCAAGTGGGAAGACGCGTCGAGCAACCGCCTCGCGCTGCTCATCCGCAACGACGCCGACCCCGCGCGACGAAAGGCCGCGTTCGAGGCCCTCGCGTCGATCGAGGACCACGTGATGGAGCACGGCTTCCTCGACGTGGTGAAGGCCCGCAACGCGCTCGGCCGCACGCTCGGCCACGAGGACTACTACGCGTGGCGCGTCGCCGTCGTCGAGCGCATGACCAAGAATGAGCTCTTCGGCACCCTCGGCGACCTCGCCGCGCGCACCGCCGCGCGCTCCTCCGCGGAGCTCTCTCGCTTCGCCGGGCAGCACGGCGACGGCGCCCTCGACCCGTGGAACTTCCTCTTCCTCCGCGCCGGTCGCATCGCCGCCGAGCTCGACCCGTACTTCTCCTTCGGCCCGGCCCTTCGCCGCTGGGGACGGAGCTTCGCCGCCCTCGGGGTGCGCTTCCGCGGCGCGACCCTCACGCTCGACCTCGTCGACCGCGTGGGCAAGTACGAGAACGGCTTCATGCACGGCCCCGAGGTGGCCTTCTTCGACAAGGGCCGCTGGC
Source organism: Polyangiales bacterium (assembly GCA_046351535.1). Taxonomy (GTDB): domain Bacteria; phylum Myxococcota_A; class Polyangia; order Polyangiales; genus CAISKJ01. Next base: position 174,704 of record JAXLYG010000020.1, on the reverse strand, counting down.
GTCCCGCGCGCATCAACTTCACCGCGAACGCCGTCCCCGGCGCCGTGGGCTCGGGCCTGCGCGCCACCGAGACGCTCTTTCACGAGGGCGGCCACGCGGCGCACTTCTCGAACATCCTCTCCGACGCGCCGTGCTTCGCGCAGGAGTTCGCGCCCACCTCCGTCGCCTACGCCGAGACGCAGTCGATGTTCATGGACTCGCTCCTCGAAGACGCCGACTGGCGCGCGCGCTACCTCGCCGACAAGCGCGGTACGCCCATCCCCGCGGAGCTCATCGAGGCCGCCATCCGCGAGTCGCAGCCCATGCGCGCGTGGGACGTCCGCGCGCTCCTCACGGTGCCCATGGCCGAGCGCGCGCTCTATGAGATCCCCGACGCGGAGCTCAACCCCGAGCGCGTGAAGAAGACCTTCCGCGCGGTCGAGCGCGACCTCCAGGGGCTCTCTCGCGGCGTGCGCCCCGTGCTCGCCGTGCCCCACCTGCTCTCGGGCGAGGCGAGCGCGTACTACCACGGCTACGTGATGGCTGAGATGGCCGTGTTCCAGACGCGCGCGCACTTCATCGGTCGCGACGGACACCTCGTCGACAACCCCCGCATCGGCCCCGACCTCGCCGAGCGCTACTGGAAGCCCGGCAACGCCGCGACCTTCAACCAGACCCTCACCGCGCTCACCGGCAGCGGCCTCAAGGCCGACGCCCTCGTCGACGCGTGCAACCTCGACGTCGACGCGTCCATCGCCCGCGCGCGCAGCGCCATCGCGAGGCTCCCCTCGATCGCCGAGCAGAAGGGCGCCGTCGACCTCGACATGACGCTCCGGGTGATCCACGGCCGCGAGCAGGTCGCGAGCACCGAGGGCGGCACCTTCGAAGCCGCGTGCGACGCGTTCGAACGCTGGATCGGCGAGGGCTGATGGTCGACGACCCCTTCGCGCTCGACGACGTCGCGGGGGCCGCGCAGCAGCTCGCGACGCTGCCTCCGTCCGCGAACGATCGCCTTGCTGCGCGCGTGCAGCTCGGTGAGAACCCCCTCGCGGCCGCCGCGGAGCTCACGCGCCGCGGTGATCCCAGGGCGCTCCGCGCGCTCCTCGGCGCCGTCGCGTTCGCGGCGCCCGAAGACCTCTCGGCGCTCTCGGGCCCCGGCGGCGCGGCGGGCGCAGACGCGCTCGCGTGCGTGGCGCTCGCGCAGTGGCTCCCTGCGCCGTCGCGCGACGCGGCGGTCGACGCGCTCGCCCGCGCGACGCTCACGCCCGCGGCCTTCGCGGCCGTGTCCGAGCTCGTCGAAGGACCCAAGAAGCCCCCGTGGTCGCGCGCCTCCGCCGCGCTCGCCGACATGACCCCGCGCGCCGTCGGCGCCGTGCGCGACGAGGCCACGAAGCTCCGCACCTTCGCGCGACACATGCGCGAGGGGACGCGCGGCGTGATCCAGCGGCAGGAGGCGCAGCGCAAGATCGCCAGCGGCGCGCTGCACCCCGTCGTCGGGATGCTCATGGGCGACGACGGCGCGCTCCTCGCGGGGCTCCTCCCGCCCATCGCAGACGCCGCGCGCGAGGGCCTCGTGGCGCCCCTCGTGACGCTCCTGCGCGCGCCCTCCGACGAGCGTCGCGCGCAGGTGCTCGGGTTCCTCCAGCGGCGCTGGCGTGAGCTCGCCGCGCCCGCGCTCTCGTGCGTCGCGCGCACGCCCCTCAAGCACAAGGAGTCGGGCGCCACGCTCGCCGCCGCGCGCGCCCTCGTCGCCATGGGCGCCCTCGACGAGCTCGCCGCGGTGGCCGCCTCGGGCAGCGGCGCGGCGCAGCAGCTCTGCGTCGCGGAGCTCACGAAGGCCCTCCAGCGCGGGGGCGTCGAGTTCGATCGCGCGCTCGCCGAGGCCGCGCTCCGTCGACCCGCGCGCTGACGCTCAGGCCCGCGCCGCGAGCGCCACGAGCGCCGCCGCGAGAACCACCAGGATCAGACCCGCCGCGATGAGCGCGCGACCGCGCCCCGGGCCCCCGGGGGGTGTCACGTCGAGCGTCGGAGGTGTGGGCGTCGCGGGCGGCACCCCCGGCGGCGCGCGGAACGCCACGGGAGGCGCCTCGCTCCGACCGCGCGCGACCTCGGTGCGATCGACGTCGGCGGGCATCACCACGGGCGCCGCGGGGGATTGCACGCGGATCGTGGGCATCGCGACGGGCGCGGCGGGCGCCGAGGTTCGAACCGTCGGCATCGCGTGGACGCCCACCACCGTGTCTCCCTCGTCGTCGTGCTGCGGGGGCGAAGGCGGCATCGACGAGGGCGGAGGCGGCATCGACGAGGGCGCGAGCCCCACGGGCTGCCAGTGGCGCTTTCGCGGCGTCGTCACCGCGAGAAAGGTCTCGTCGATCACGGCCTTCGAGGGCGACGGCTTCGCGGCGATGAGCGTCCCTCCGTCGGCCGCGGGCTGCGCGCGGAACCAGCCCTCCGCGGCCTTCTCCTCGGCCTCGGCCTGCTCGTCACGGAGCGCGCCGAGGTCCCAGGGGCTCGGGGGCCTTCGCGCGGCGACGTTCGCGAGCACGAGGGTCTCGCCGAGCGTCGAAGACGGAGGCGTCGGAGGCAGCGACGGCATCGCGCCGGAGACGGGCAGCGTCACGTCGGGCATCGAGAGGGGCGCGCGTCGCAAGGGCGCCTCGTGGAGCGGCGAGGGCGCGTCGGCGAAGGCGTTCGCGGCGGGCGTCGCGGGCCGGGCGCGCGCCGCGACGGGCTTCGAAAGCGCGACGTGAACGGCCTCCGCGAAGGCGCGCACGGTGGGGTGGCGCCGCGCGGGATCGAGGCTCGTGGCGCGTCCGATCTCGACCCACACCTCGGCGGGGACGTCCGCGCGGTAGCGCTCGGGACCCGCGGGCTGGAGGGTCGCCCCGACCTCCGGCGGCGTCGAGAGCATCTCGCGCAGCAGCGAGGCGAGCGCGTACACGTCGCTCTGCGGCGTCACCTGCGCGCCCTCGTACGACTCCGGCGCGGCGCAGCGGAGGGCGCGCGCGCTGCGCTTCGGCGTGAGGGGATCGACGTCGGCCCACGCGGCGAGGCCGAAGTCGAGCACCTTCACCTTGAGGGCCTTGCCCGGCAGCCGGCGCAGGATCACGCACGACGGGTCGACGCCGAGGTGAAGCAGCCGCCGCGGCGCCCGATGCGCGGCGTCGAGCGCGGCCACGACGCCGTCGAAGGCCTCGCGGAGGATGTCGAGGGGGATGAGCTCCCCCGTGGCGCGCGCGCGGTCGAGGCCGTCGCCGAGCGAGGCGCCTTCGAAGAGCTCGAAGGCCGCGAAGGGACGCTCGCCCCAGAGGCCGTAGTCATAGAGCCTGAACGCGGCGTCGTGGCGCGTGAGCTTCGTCCGCTGAAAGAGGTCGTCGAGCGCGGCGGGGAGCGCGGCGCCCACGGGGTTCAGGAGCTTGACCATCACGGGCCCGCCCGCGCGCATCGGGTCGCGGCAGTACCAGGGCTCGCCGAGGCCGCGGTCTTCGAGGCGCGCCACGACCTCGAAGCGATCGGCGATCAGGGTCGGTGCCATGGGGCGGACATCCGTGCTGCGCGTCTGCGTGGTCGAGTGAGCGACGAAGCGGTGCTCATGGTCGCGCGGGGCCCGTCGGGGTGTCCAAGGGATTCGTCGCCGCTTGCTCGACGCGACGCGCGCGACGTACCTTCGCGGCCACGTCGCGATGTGGGCGCTGACCAACCGAACACCCTACGCGGCGGAGCGTAGCTGGGTCCGCGACAAGCGGGGGATGCACCACTGGGTCGTCGCGGTGAAGGCCACGTTCGCCATCGCGGAAGACGGCGCCCTCACGCTCGCCGACGCGCAGCTCCCGCCGCTGCTCGCGCCGGAGCACTTCGGCGAGCCCGCGGTCACGAGCGTGCGCTACGACACCGACGTGGGGCCCGTGAAGCCCGCGACGGATGTGCTCGTGAACGCGAGCGCGCACGCCCCGGGGGGGAGGCCCGCGCGGGCCGTCTCCGTCGCGCTGCGCATCGACGGACGGCAGAAGGTGCTCACCGTCTACGGCGACCGCGTGTACCAGGAGACCGTGGCGGGCGTCGTCGCGCGCGAGGCGGCGCCCTTCGTGACGCAGCCCATCCGCTACGAGCTCGCCTACGGCGGCGTCGACACGCGCGCGCGCGACCCCCTCGACCACGCCATCGACCCGCGCAACCCCATCGGCCGCGGCTTCGCCGTCGACCGCACCGCGCTCGTCGGCGCGCGCGCCCACGTCATCGAGCACGCCGACGGAGACGACGCGTCGCGAGGCCCCGCGGGCTTCGGCGCCATCGCGTGCTCCTGGGCGCCGCGGCTCGCCTACGCGGGCACCTACGACGGCGCGTGGGCGCGTTCGAAGCGACCGCTCCTGCCCGACGACTACGACGACCGCTTCACGCTCTCGGCGCCCGTCGACCAGCGCTTCGAAGGACACCTCCGCGGCGGCGAGCGCTTCGAGCTCGTGCACATGACCCCCGGGGGTGTGCTCCGCTTCACGCTCCCGACGCGCGCGTTCACGTTTCGCACGGCCATCGGTCGTCGCCGCGAGGAGCACCACGCGCGGCTCGCGACGGTGCTCGTCGAGCCCGACGACGCGCGCCTCGTGATGACCTGGCAGACCTCGCTCGCCGTGGCGAGCCGCGACACCGCGTACCTCGACCAGACGGTCGTCACGGAGGCGTAGCGCGCGCATGACCGACGCCGTTCACATCGTCGCGACGGGCGCGCGGACCCCCGTGGGCCTCACCGCCGAGAGCGCCGCCGCGGCGGTGCGCGCGCGCGTGAGCCGGCTCGGCGAATACCCTTCTGGTGGGCCTCCCCGGTGAGGCCCTCAAGGCCGCGCGAGACGCGAGGCTCGCGGTGGCGACGCCGATCCTCTCGCGCCTCGTCGAGATGGCGCGGCACGCGATCGCCGAGGTGGCGCGCAAGCTCACGGCGCGCGCGGGGCGCTCGCTCGACGTGCAGGTGCTCCTCGCGCTGCCCGAGCCCGCGCCGGGCCTCGACCCTCGTACGCGAACTGGATCGCGCAGGAGATCGCCACGACGGAGTTCCCCGGGGTCGCGGTGGCGGGCGTTCGATGGTCGGTGGAGGGGCACGCGAGCGCGATGCGGGCCCTCGCCGTCGCGCCCTCGACGCTCGCGGTCGGCGCCGGCGTCACGGTGATCTGCGCGGTCGACAGCTACCTCGACGCGCGCACCCTCGACGCCCTCGACGCCGCGCGACGCCTCTCGCGCGAGGGAATCCGCGACGGGTTCAGCCCCGGGAGGCCGCCGCCGCGATCGCCGTGGCGAGCGACGACGCGCGCGTGCGCTTCGGGCTCCCTTCGCTCGCGGTGCTCCGCGGCGTGTCGCTCGCGTTCGAGGCCCGCTCGCCCGACGACCCCGTCGGCCTGCTCGGCGAGGGGCTCGCGCGGGCCGTGACGGGCGCGTGCGCGGGCTGCGCGCGCCCGACGAGCGCGTCGACGAGATCTACTGCGACCTCAACGGCGAGCGGCACCGCTCCGACGAGTGGGGCTTCGCGCCGCTGCGCGCGCCGGGGCTCTTTCGCGACGGGACCGACTACCGCACCGTCGCGGACGCGTGCGGTGACGTGGGCGCCGCGAGCGCCGCGCTCGGCTGCGTGCTCGCCGTCGAGGCGTGGCAGCGGGGCTACGCGAAGGGGCCGGTCGCGCTCGTGTGGGCGAGCTCGAACGGGGCGCTGAGAGGCGCCGCGATGATCGAACGAGGGAGGGGCTGACGATGCCGAGCGTGTGCAAGACGCGGCATCGCGCGGGCGCTCGACGTGTCAGACCGGCCGGGCCTCGACGACGCGCTCGCGTTGACGGCCATGCTCGGCGCTCCAGAGCGCCGACCGGAAAAGCGCCTCGCCGTTCTGCTTCAGATCCGCTTCGCCCTGCTTCGTTGCGTCTTCTCGCAAGGCCAACAGCCTTGCTTCGAAGCCGCGCCTTGCTGCTCGCGGCTCTTCGCAGCACGGCGGGCGTTCCGGTCGGCGCCCAGAGCGCCGACCGGAAAAGCGCTCGCCGTTCTGCTTCAGATCCGCTTCGCCCTGCTTCGTTGCGCTTCTCGCAAGGCCAACAGCCTGCTCTGAAGCCGCGCCTTGCAGTGCTCGCGGCTCTTCGCAGCACGGCGGGCGTTTTCCGGTCGGCGCTCTAGCGCCACACGACAGGCTGTTGCAGCGCGCAGCGCACGGCGACGTCGGGGCTCAGCGCGCGCATCAACGCCCCGAGCCTCGGCGCGCCCGGCGCGAGGGCCCCGCGGGAGCGCGCGCGGAGCTCCCACCGAAGCCAGCGCTGCGGTCGCATCGGGCCGCGCGCGAGGCCCTCGATCGCGCGCTCCGCGGTGAGAGCTTCGCCGCGCAGGTAGCGCCGCCCGCGGTCGAAGCGCGCCCCGTTCTCGCGAAACCAGCGCGCGAAGGCGTCGGGGGAGGGGAGGGGCAGCGCGTCTTCGACCTCCGCGTCGAGCGACGTCGCGAGGTCGTCGTCGAGGTCGAGGAGCTCGTCGTCGTCGGGAGCCTTCACCGAGAGTCCCTCGGCGGTCGCGTCGAGGCCCGTGATGGCGCCGAAGGCGTCGGCCGCGACCCGCGCGACGCGCTTGTCCTGGTGGCGCATCCAGCGGAGGCACTCGGCGGCGCCGTCGACGAGCCCGGTGCATCCGAGCGCCCGCAGCGCCGCCACGCGCGACGCGTCACGCGAGGCCGCCGCGCGCAACAGATCGAGGGCCTCGGGGCCGCCGAGCATGGCCGTCCACGCGAGCGCGTCGCGATCGCCCCGTTGCGCTTCGAAGACGCAGCGCGCCCAGCCCTCGCGGAGCCCCCAGAGGAGCGCGGTCTCGACCGCGGCGAGCCTCACGCCCTCGTGGCGCGCGTCGAGGAGCGCCGTGATCGGCCCTCGCAACGCGTCGGCGCCCTGCAACGCCGCGGCGCGCGCGGCGGCCGTCACCGTCGCAGCGTCGCCCGATCGCAACAGCGTCGCCACGATGGGCCCCGCGTCGACGCAACGCGCCGAGAGCGCCGAGAGCAGCGCGGGCTGCGCGTCGCCCTCGGCGGCGTAGAGCGCGTCGCGGAGCGCGTCGTCGAGGCCCGGTCGGTCTGACACCTCGAGCGCCCGCGCGATGCCGCTTCGAAGCGCGCCGTCGGGCTCCGCGTCCGCGAGCGCGCGCAGCGTCGCGTCGAGGCCCGCTCCCCCCGGGGAGGCCAGCAGCGCGAGCGCGCACGCCGTCGCGCGGTCTCGCTCCGTGTCGCCGTCGGCGAGGGCGGGCGCGAGGAGCCGCTTCGCCGCGGCGTCTCCCGCGATCACCAGCGCGTCGAGGTGCGCGCGCAGCCGCTCGCCGAAGGCGCGCTCCACGTCGCGCCAGGTCTGGTCGTGCGCCGCGCAGGCGCGCGTCCACATCTCGACGAGAAAGGCCGCCTCGTCGAGGTGCTCCTCGACGACGTCCCAGAGGATCAGCGACTCGTGCATGACGCGCGGGGTCCCGCTCTCAGTTGATGGCGACGGTGCCGCCCTTGATGCGGTTGAGCCCCTTCGCGCGCGTCTCGACCTGCACGCCGCGGAGCACCACGCGCCCGTTCCTTCGAAGCACGAGGCTCGCCTCGCCGCAGGTGAGCGCGATCTCGTCTTCGGCCACGACCTCGACGCGGCGTCCCTCGACGCGGGCCTCGGCCTTCGCCGCGTCGCCGAGCGCGCGCAGCTCGCCCATGATCACCGGCGCGCCCGACGGCACGAGCATCACCACGACGCTCGTCCCCTCGGCGACGCGCACCTCGCCCGCAGCACCCCCGGGGGGCACCATCACGCGCGCCTTCACCGGACCGCGGTCGTCGTGCGGGAGGTTCACCCACACGCCCTCGGCCTTCGAGCGCGCCACCGTGGCGATGCAGAGCCCCGCGCCCTGCGCCCCGCTCGACGCGCGCTTCGCGGCCTTCGCGGGCTTCGCGCTCTTCGCCGTCTTCGTCCCTGTCGTCTTCGACTTCATGCGCACTCCGCTCTCAGTTCAGCGCGACCCGCGAGCCCTTGATGACCACGTTGCTCGACCCCTCGACGGTGACCTTGCCGCCCTTCACCACGATGTCGCCGTTCTTCTTGATCACCACGCTCGCCGAGCCGCAGGTGACCGAGACCTCGTCGGCCGCGGTGAAGACCATCTTCTTGTCCGACGAGACCGAGAGGTCCTTCCTGGCGCGGACTCCGAGCTCGCCGTCGGCCTCGTGCAGCGTGTCGGATTTGCTGTGCGCGGTGAGGTTTCCGCCCGCGGTGATCGACACGTCGGCCTTCGCGCTCTCCGAGATGCTGCCGCCCGCGCTCAGCCCCGCGGAGCCCACCACCGAGACGCTGTAGGCCGCGCCGACGCTGATGGAGTACGCCGCGCCGACCTCGACGGCCTTCGCGAGCCCGACGGACTCCTGCGACGCCAGCATCACCTGCTCCTGCTTCGTCTGGAGCACCGTGAGGCTCATGTTGCCGCGCACCTCGGTGGTGCTGTCGCCGCCGACGTCGAGGGTGGCGTTCTCGGCGATGTCCTCCTGTCGGCTCGCGCCCACGCGCTCGACGTGGTGGGCGCCGACGGTGATGGTGCAGTTGGCGCCGATCTCCTCGGTGTGGTCGTTGTCGACGCGGATGGTCTTGTCGTGGCCGACGTGCTCGCGCTGGTCGTGGGCGACGTCCTTCGCGCGGTCGTGGCCGATGGAGAGCGACTCGTCGTGGCCCGTGCGCTGCGACTTGTCGTGCTCGGTGACGACGTTCCAGTCCTTCTGCGCGTGGAGGTACACCTCCTCGGAGCCCGCCATGTCTTCGAAGCGGAGCTCGTTCGAACCGTTTCCGCCGGGCGACGAGTTCGACTTGAGCGTCGTGCGCGTCATGTTGCCGGGGAGGTCGTAGGGCACGGGGTTGGTGCCGTGATACACGCGGCCCGTGATGAGCGGACGGTCGGGGTCTCCCTCGACGAAGCTCACGATCACCTCGTGGCCGATGCGGGGAATCGCGATGAACCCGTAGCCCTGCCCCGCCCACGCCTGGCTCACGCGGATCCAGCACGAGCTCCGCTCGTTTCGCCCGCCGACGCGGTCCCAGTGAAAGTGCACCTTCACCCGTCCGTGCGGGTCGGTGTAGATCTCCTGCCCCCCGGGGCCCACCACGATCGCGGTCTGCACGCCGTGAATCAGCGGTCGGGGCGTGACGCGCAGCGGGCGGTACGGCACCGACGAGGGGATCACCTCGAACTCGTTGACGTACTCGGCGCCGCGACGGGCGAGCCGTCGCCGCGCGCGGCCGCCTGCGCGCCGTGGTGCGTGACCGACGTGACCACGTACTCGCAGCGGAGGTCTTCGCGCAGCGCCCCGTCGAGGTCGTCGAGCGTGAAGCGAAAGCCGGGGACGAGCCTCGCGCAGTCGCTCCGTCCCCGCGCCGTGTGCTGCTGCCACGCCTGCTCCTCGAGGCGGACGCGCGCCGCGCGGCGCCCCGCGGAGAGCGACTCGTGGCCCCCCGGGTGGTCGTAGAACTCCAGGTCTTGCGAGACGCTCCCCGCGGCGTCGGCGCCGAGGTCGAGGGCGGGCTGCACGAAGTTGAAGTCCTGCAGCCGCACGCGCCCGACGCCGATGCGCGCGGTGGCCCAGAGCGCCGACACCGACGCGCTCGACGCGACGGCGCCCGACGGATCATGGAGCGGCACGTGCGCGTCGCCGACGATGAGCGGGTGCGCGCCGGGCGCGTCCGCGAAGACGAGCGTGTGGTTCGACCCGGCGTGTTCGAAGAAGGTGTAGATGCCCTCCTCCTCGCAGAGGCGGCTGATGAAGGCCCAGTCTGACTCGCGGTACTGCACGCAGTACTCGTGGGCGGGGTGCGCGCCCTGGAGCGCGAAGCGCACGTCGGCGCCCGCGATGTCGTGGTCCGAGAGCACCTGCGCGATGATCTCGGCCACGGTCTTCTGCTGAAAGATCCGGCAGTCGACGGAGTAGAGGAGCCGCCACGCGCGCGGGGCGATGACCACCTCCATGTGCCGCTCGCGGAGGCCCTGGCGGCCCTCCGAGGCCGCGGCGACGATGCCGTGAACGTGCCGCGCGCCGCCCTCGTCGTGGATCGTCAGGAGGGCGCTCGCGCCGAGGATGGAGCGCGGCGACGGGGGATCCTCGACGAGCGCCTCGACCTTGAACTGGTAGAGCGTCGAGAGGCCCTCGGTGCCCTGCCAGCGCACGACGCTCCAGCGCCCGCTCGCGCCGTCGATCGTGAGTGTGAAGCGCGACGCGTTGCTCGCGATGTCAGCCATGTCGACTCCCCGGTGGTGGATTCACGCGCGCCCCGCGACCACGGGACGACGACCCGTCGCACGGTCTCTTGTCGCCCCCGCGGCTGTCAAGGCGGAGCGCCGTGACGGTTGACAACGCGCGGGCTTCGGGGCGATGCGAAGTCACCATGCGCGTCGCAGTCCTGGCGAACCTCAAGTCCAACGCGCCCGCCGAGGCGCTCGACGCGCCCGACGCGTGGGCCGAGCTCGACGGGCAGCGCACCGTCGACGCCGTGGTCGACGCGCTCCACCGCGCGGGCCACGAGGCGCAGTTCTTCGAGGGAGACCTCTCGCTCGTCGAGCGCCTCCCGCGGTTTCGCCCCGACCTCTGCTTCAACCTCTGCGAGGGGCACCACGGGGACAGCCGCGAGAGCCACGTCCCGGCCCTCCTCGAGATGATGCGCGTGCCCTACACGGGCTCCGGGGTGCTCGCGCTCGCGGTCACGCTCGACAAGCCCACGACCAAGCAGGTGCTCGTCGCGCACGGCATCCCGACGCCGCCGTCGCAGGTCTTTCACGCCGTCGACGACGCGCTCGACCCCTCGCTGCGCTTTCCCCTCTTCGTGAAGCCCTCGAAGGAGGGCTCCGGCATGGGCGTCACGGCCGAGAGCGTGGTGCGCGACCTCGACGCGCTGCGGGCCCGCGTCGGCTACGTGCTCACGCGCTACCGACAGCCCGCCCTGGTCGAGCGCTTCATCCGCGGGCGTGAGATCACCATCGGCCTCTTCGGCAACCGCGGCGCCACGGTGGTGCCCGACGGCGCGGCGTGGTCCCGCGTGGCGCGCGTCGACGGGATGCTCGTGCTCCCCGCGTACGAGATCAACCACGCGGGGCTCCCCGCGAGCGAGGGCGGCGTGTACACGCACCACGTGAAGGGCCAGTGGGAGGGCGACTGGGTCAACGGGCGCGACTACCACTGCCCCGCGCGCCTCGACGCGGCGTTCGCCGATCGACTCGCGCGCCTCGCGGTGGCGACCTTTCACGCCACGGGGTGCCGCGACGTGGGACGCGTCGACCTCCGCCTCGACGCCGACGACGGCGACCGTCCGTACGTGCTCGAGATCAACGCGCTGCCGGGGGTGGCCCCGGGGGTGAGCGACCTCTGCCACGAGGCCGCCGCCGCGGGACTCGACCACGACGCGTTCATCACGGGGATCCTCGCGCAAGCGCTCGCGCGGGGCCCTCTCCCCGTCCCTCCCCCGTGAAACGGGGGAGGGTGCCTTCGTCGACTGCCATGCCCTCACCCCGCCCTCTCCCGGCATAGCCGGGAGAGGGAGTCCGCGCAGCAACGTGGCGTCCGCACGCTGCAACTCCGCCGCGATCAACAGACTCCCCTCCCGGCTATGCCGGGAGAGGGCGGGGTGAGGGCATTCCAGCTACCAACGGGCACCCTCCCCGCTTCGCGGGGGAGGGACGGGGAGAGGGCCTCACCGCCCTCCCCGCTTCGCGGGGGAGGGACGGGGAGAGGGCCTCACCGCCCTCCCCCGCGTCGCGGGGGAGGGCCGGGGAGGGGGCCTCCAGCGCGTCGCGCACCATGCGGTCGCGCTCCGCGGGATCGTCCCAGCGGCGCTGCTGCTCGGGCGCGAGGCTGTGCAGCGGGTCGACGTAGAGAAAGCGCTGACCGGGCTTCACCGACGGCGCGACGAAGACGCTCACGCCCGTCTCGCGGTCGTAGTGTTCGAAGGAGTGCGCGTCGCGCTTTCCACCGCCGCCGGGGGCGTCGACGACGAACACGGGGGTGTTGAAGCCCGCCGTCGAGCCGCGCACGCGCTTCTCGATGCGCAGGGCCGTGTCGAGCGAGGTGCGCAGGTCCTCGACGCCGCGCACGAGGTCGTGGACGTAGACGTAGTAGGCGTGCGCGTTCACGTACGCGAGGCGCTTCACGAGCGCGGTCATCACGTCGGCGTCGTCGTTCACGCCGCGCTGGAGCACCGTCTGGGCGCGGAGGTACACCCCCCGCTCCATGAGCAGGTCGGTGGCGCGCTGCGTGGTGGCGGTGATCTCGCGGGGGTGGTTGAAATGCGCGTGCAGCGCGACCTCCTTGTGGAGCTTGCGGCCGCGCTCGACGAGGCGCGTGATGGCGTCGGTGAAGGGCGCGTCGGTGAGGATCTTCTGCGGCGACGCGACGAGGCCGCGCGACGCGAGGCGCACGCGTCGTACGTGCGGAATGGCGAGCAGCGCGTCGCCGATCTCGGTGATCTGCGCGGCGCGGAGCTGCCACACGTCGCCGCCCGAGACGAGCACGTCTTCGACCGTGGGCGTCGCGGCGATGTAGTCGAAGGCGCGCTGCCAGCGGTCGTCGCGGAGGCGCAGGCGCACCTTCTCGACGCGCGGCGTGTCGATGCCCACGGCGTAGCTGCGCGTGCAGAAGCGGCAGTACACCGGGCACGTCGAGGTCGAGAGAAAGAGCACCTTGTCGGCGTAGCGGTGCACGAGGCCCGGGGTCACGGCGTCGTGCTGCTCGTGCAGCGAGTCGAGCGTGACGAGGGGGTGGTCGGGCAGCATCCGCGACGCGAGGGGAAAGAACTGCGCGCGCAGCGGGTCTTCGTGGGCCTCGTCCCAGCGGATGAGCGAGAGGAGGTACGGCGTCACGCGGACGCTCATCGTGGCGAGGCGCATCCCCCGCTCGATGTCGTCGAGGAGCGCGGGGCTCACCCGCGGGCCGAGCGCGGCGCGGAGCTCGGCGACGCTGGTGACGGCGTTGCGGGCCTGCCACGCGTGGTCGCCGAAGGTCGCCTCGTCGACGTCGCGGTACGCGTAGACGTCGCGCCAGAAGGGGCCGTCGAGGAGCCGCCTGTGATCGAGGTCATCGCCCCGCGACGCGCGATGATCGAGGTACGCCCCGTGGGTGATCGCCGACACCAAATGTTGATCGCGTGCGCGCCATGTGCGTGTCAAGCACTACTTCGAGCGGATTATCGGGCCTGGACGAGCCGTCGGCCGAGGAAGGTCTCGTTGCCGTCGAGGTCGCGCGCGACGACCGAGAGCGTGTGGACGCAGCCGTCTCCCGCGGGGAGTGAGACGCTTCCGTCGAAGCCGACGCGCGTGCAGCCCGGGTAGTTGGGGAACACCGCGCACACGTCGGGGCGATCGGCGGTGCGGGGCAGCGTGGCGATCTCGCGGTCGTCGAGGCGCACGCGCACCGCGTCGAGGGACGCGTTGTCGAGGGCCCATCCCGACAGGCGGAGCGATCCTCCGGTGACGGCGGTGACGGTGCCCGCGGCGGGGGCGTCGACGACGCCGAAGGGCGCGCGTCGCGCGGTGAGGGCGCTCATGAGTCCGCGCACGGTGGCCTCGTTGCCGAGCGTGAGGTACGCGCGGCCACGCACGGTGGCGCCGGCGTTGAGCCCGAAGCGCTGCCGCGGCCGCACGTTGTGAAAGTACGGAGCGCCCGTTCCGCTGCCCGCCCAGGCTTGAAAGTCTGCGCCGAGGTGGTCCATCGCGAGACCGACGCCGTAGTCGCGCGACGCGTGCTGCCAGGCGACCCACCCCGAGGGGGAGCTGAAATTACGGTACGTGAACCCGTCGTTGGCGGGCATGTCGATGGAGACCGGCGCCCCCGCGCTCGTGAGGAGGAGGGGGAGGTCCGTCGAGCCGTTCATCCCGTTGCCGACGTAGAGCGTGGGGAACTCCTGCTCCGTCGCGGGGTGGCTGAAGGTCTCTTCGGAGCTCACCTGCATGTCGACCTCGACGACGTTGGTGTGCACGAAGCGAAAGCCGAGGGTGTAGGTCACGGCGACGTCGGTCCCCGTGGCGGCGCAGGCCGAGCGGCGGCAGTCGGTGGCAGACCAGTCGGGGTTCCACTGGAGCGGGCGCACGGCGACGATGAGCTGATCGCCGACGAGCTCGTTGCGGAGCACGCGCGCGCCGTGGCCGCACTCGTCGCCGCCCTGCACGGGGTTCCACCCGAGGTACGTGATGGAGTTGCCGCAGGGGTTGGCGCCCATGCAGCTCGCGTTGTAGGCGCACGACTGCGCGATCCGCGTGGGGTCGTAGATGGCGAGCTGGAGCTCGCGCCCCGTGTCACCGCCGTCGATGGTGTTCGACGCGGGAACCCCGGCCTGCCCGAAGAACACCACGCTGGCTCCCCAGTCGAGCCGCACGCCGATCTCGGCGACGCCGCCGGGGCCGCGGAGGTACACGTCGCGGTGCGTTCCGCTGGTGACCATGCGCGTGGTGGGGGTTCCCGCGCTCGCGAGCCCGATGCTCCACGGATCAGGCTCCGGCGGCGGCATCACGACGCTCGGACACACCCGGTCGATCGTGGGTACGTCGGGCGTGACGGACACGTCGGGGGGGAGGGGGATGTCGGGTGTGACGGTGACGTCGGGCGTGACGGTGATGTCGGGTGTGATGGTGACGTCGGGTGTGACGGTGACGTCGGGTGTGATGGTGATGTCGGGCGTGACCGTGACGTCGGGTGTGATGGTGACGTCGGGCGTGACCGTGACGTCGGGTGTGGTGGTGACGTCGGGTGTGGTGGTGACGTCGGGTGTGACGGTGACGTCGGGTGTGACGTCGTTGCGCGCGTCGCTCTCCGTTCGGTCGACACCGACGGTGCTGTCGATGGAGGCGTCGGGCGTGGCGTCGGTCGACGTGTCCGCGCGCGCGCTGTCGATCACCGTCAGGGCGTCGTCGTCGGGGAGCAGCACCGAGCCCTCGGAGCATCCGAGGGCGATCGCAGCGAGAAGCAAGCAGCGCGCGTTCATCGCGCGATCGTAACGCAACGCGGTCTCAGCGAGCGTGCGCAGCGACCATGCGCTCGATCTCCATCGCGGTGTGCGTGGGGCCGTCTTCGAGCGCGAGGGACTTCGCGACCTCTTCGGCGCGCGCCGTCAGCGCGGGGCGGTCGAGCGCCCAGCGGATGCGCTCGGCGAGGGGCTTCGCCTTGAGCTTCGTGCGCTTGAGCGGCTTCGACGCGACGCCGCGCGCGTAGAGCGCGTCGCCCCAGTAGAACTGATCGGCCGCGTGGGGAACCACCACCGAGGGCCTCCCCGCGGCGAGCGCCGACTGCGTCGTTCCGGCGCCGCCGTGGTGCACGATGAGCGAGCACCGGGGGAAGAGCTCCGCGTGGTGCGCGCGCTCGATGAAGTGGACGTCGTCGCCCCCGTCGATCCCCGCGGAGACCGCGGCCGAGCACTGCACCAGCAGACGCGTCTTCGCGAGCTTCGCGGCCTCGACGAAGATCTCGACGGCCGCGCGCGCGAGGTCGTCGCTCAGCGAGAACATGCTCCCGAACGACGCGAACACGGGCGCGCCCCCGTCGAGAAAGCGCTGCAGCGCCTCGCCCGGCGCGTCGCCGACGCCCCCGGCGGGCATCGAGAGAAAGCCCGTCGACACGATGTGCTCGTTCCAGTCGTCGGGGCGCGCGAAGAGCGACGGCGAGACCGCGAGGAGCACCCGTCGCGAGGGCGACGCGCGGCTCGCGTCGAAGCGCTCGGGGGGGAGGCCCAGGGCGCTCCGCTGCGCCGCGATGCGCGGGTCGAGCACGCGGCGCATGATCCAGTCGGCGAGCTTCCAGAGCAGCGGGTTCAAGAGTCGTCCGCCGTTCGAGGCGCCCGCCGGGGGGTAGTGCTTCGAGCGGAACACGGGCTGTAGCGCCACGGCCGCGTAGGGCACGTCGGCCTTCGCCGTGGCCGTCGCGACGGGGTGCGCGAGCACGTGGCCCACCACCACATCGCTGCGCGCCGCGATGGCGAGCGAGCGCGAGAGCATCTCCTCGGCGATGGGGTCCATGAGGTCGCGCAGGATCAGTTCGAACTGCTCCGGCGGCGACGCGCGCTCGAGGCTCGCCGCCGACGCGCGGTGCAGGGCCTCGCGGTTCGCGCGGAAGTACTCCCCCGCGAAGGGCGTCGCCTCGACGCCGCAGGCGCGCGCAAGCCCCTCGAAGGTGCGCCCCTCGACGTTGGTGTACTCCATCTCGACGCGGTGTCCGCGCTGCAAGAGCGCCCGCGCGAGCGAGAAGAACGGGCGGATGTCGCCCTCGGTGCCCCAGGTGATCAATCCGACGCGCATGGGAGGGGCGCGAAGGGTAAACGAAACGTGGGCACGGATGCGAGCCTGACACGCCACACACACCCGCTGTCCGACCGGTCGGACAAAACGAGTTTTTTCGGTGAAAGAAGGTGTTTTCGCGGAGGGCACCCCCCGACAGGCTCCCCTTGCGTGTCCGCCGTCGCGCCGCGCCCGACGGAGGACTCCTCGATGACTACGTACCACCCCATCGCCGCGCGCTCCGAGCCATGGTCGACGCGCGCGATGTCGACGCGCTGCCGCGGCCCTCGATCACCACTACTCGGCAGAGGCGTCGATCTACGGGGCTCACCCGCGCGCTCCAGGCCGACCGCGCGCTCGCCGAGGCGCTGCGGGCGCGCGTCTCGCCGTGGACCGCGCAGTTCCTCGACCGCTGGCTCGCGCGCACGCTCCACGACGACGCGGTGAAGACGCAGCGTGACTTCCTCGCGCTCGCGACGCGGCTCGCGGCCTCGACGAGGCGCTCCGGGCTCTGAAGCGCAGCTGCTCACGGAAGAGTACGGGACTGCTCGTGCGTCGCGTCGTGGCGATGGAGCGACGGCGCGCGCGAGGCCACGCTCACGCTGGAGTCTCGCGACGTCGGGCCCGCGGAGGTCATCCACGAAGAGTCGTGGTGCGCGGCGTACGGGTCTCCCGCGGGGCACCGACGGCTCTGCTACGAAGCCTCGGGGACGATGCCCGTGATGTGCTGGGAAGAGCGCGTGGCGTCAGCGCGCTGACCTTCGCGCGCCGACATCGCGACACGCGCGCCGCCCTCAACGAGCGTGTCCGGGAACAGCGCGTGACGCCTGCTCGGGCCGTGGATTCGGGCGCGGAGGTTTGGATTCCGTTGCCCGCCACGGTCTCACCGTCGGGTGTACTCGAACATCACGCCGGGGCCGAGGGCTCGGCCGGCGCGTAGGATGCGAAGCCTCGTCCCATCGGAGTCGTACGACGTGAACGGCTGCCGCCCCGGGGGGCACGTCTGGGTCACCTGCACGCTGCCCCCGTCGCTCGTGAACCGCCCGTTCTGGTGGAAGGGGCCCCTGTCGAGCCCCGCATCATTCACGACGGAGACGACGCGTTCGTACATGCCTCCGTTCGCGAGGGCGAGCGTGTCCGAGAACGTCGTACCCGTCGCGCCCACGCTGCCATCAGGGCCCGTGTAGACCGCGGCGGCGGTCAGCACATACGTCCCCGCGGCGATCACGCCGCCGTCCCCCGTCACGGGACTGGTCGCGACGTACATCTGCTGAACGATCGCGCCGACACGTTCGAGAGCGCGTTGCACGCCGTCGATCCCGCGTCCGTGTCCGCGTCTTTCGGCGCGTCTGCCGTCACGTCGCTGCCCACATCGCTGCCCACGTCGCTGCCCACGTCGCTGCTCGCGTCGCTGCTCAGGTCGCTGCGCACGTCGACGCTCGCGTCGGTCCCGCCTGCGTTCGACGGATTCTCGCCGCTGCACGCCATCAGGCACAGGGCGAACGCACAATGAACTCTCATCCGGCACCTCCGGGGTGGAGGTGGTACGCGAGCGTCAGCGGCGCGTCTTGAACCCGAGAAAGGTGCGGTACTCGCTGGGCGTCATCCCAGAGAATCGCTTGAACGTGCGCGTCAGGTGGCTCTGATCGGCGAAGCCGGCGTCGGCGGCGATCTGCGCCAGGGGCATCGCGCGATCGGCGAGCTGCTCGCGCGCGTATTCGAAGCGTCGCCGCCGCTGGTACTCGCCGAGGGAGCAGCCGAGAAAGCGCCGAAATGTCGCGGCAAAATGGACAGGGTGCACGCCGGCCTGCGCGGCCACGGCGCGGAGCGAGACGCCGTCCGTCAGCTCGTTCAGGAGATCGCACGCGTCGCGCAGCCAGCGCGGCGCGCGCCGGTCCACGGTCCGCTCGCGGCGCGCGGAGGCCGCAAGGATTTCGAAGGTGAGGCCCTCGATGGCGAGCGCCGAGTCGCGATCGTCGCGTCGCAGCTCGCGCAGGAGCAGGACGCCCGCCGCAGCGATCTCGTCACCGCGGAACTCGGCGGGCTGATCGAGCGGCGCGACGAGCCCCGCGATGCGTCCCAGCCACGCGCCATCGAGCTCGACGTTCAGCGACGCCACGGCGCTGTGGTGCTCCTCCGTGTGGCACTCGCCGGGCGGGTGGAAGACGAGCATCCCCTCGTGGCAGTCGCGTCGGCGTCGCCCGTAGCGCTCCGCGTAGTCTCCGCCGAGGTTCAAGCAGAAGTACGCGTGCTCGTGCGAGTGCCGCGGCAGGCGCGAGCCCGCCGCGTGGTGAGACTCGACCAGCACGAGCTCCCCGAGTTCGCGACGAACCTCCGAACGTCCGAAGAAGCGACCTTGCGGCAGCTTGATGGGACCCACGCGTCGATTCTACGGGAACGCGGGTGCGGGTTCCAGGTGCGCCGTGCCACACCATCGCGAGCGCCCTCCCCGCCCGACCGATGTGCGCGGTCGCTGGACTCGATCGGCCCACCACCGCCAGGCGAGACCTGCGCGGAACCTGACGAAGCGCCCACGGTGGACGTTGCGCGTCGACGACGCCGCGCGTCGATTCCCGTGAAGGTCTGCGCCTCCACAGACCAAAGGGAGTGTGCCGTCACGTCGCTCCGCGCGCTGGGTCCTCGCCCTCTTCACACTCTCCGCGTGCGGACGCGGCCCCGGGGCGCGTGGCGCTCGCGTCGACCACGGTGACGCGTCCTGCGCTGCGGACTCGGCCGCGTGCGGTGGCGCGTGCTGCGCGGCGCCCGAGGTGTGCCTCTCGGACGAGACCTGCGGAATCCCCACGGACGGAGGTGCTTGCAGCGATCCCGCGCGCGTCTGCGGCGCCGCGTGCTGCGCCGAGAACATGGTCTGCGCGCGTGACGCGTCGGGGGCTCCCGCGTGTGCGCCGCGGTGCGCGGTGAGCTCCGAGTGCCCCGCGTCGGCGCCGTGCTGCGCGCTGCTCACGGACGCGTCAGGGAGCCCGCGCGCGTACGGCGCCTGCGTCGCCAACGGTCCCACCGCGACGTGTCGATGCGCGCGCGCGAACGACTGTCCGGGCGGCGCGTGTGCGCCTCGACTCGACGCGCGCGGGGCACCGACGCGTCCCTTCGTCTGCGTCGCCGACGACTGCGGCCCGTATCACGGATGCGCCTCGGGCTGCGCCTGCGCCGCGGGCTACTGCTGCCTCGCGGGCGCGAGCGGAAACGCCTACTGCGCCCGGGCCTGCGTCGATGACACGACCTGCGGCGGCGGCCTCTGCGACACGTTCACCGACACCACGCGCTCGGCCTGCGCGAGACCCACGGCTTGCGGTCCACGATGAGCATGCTTCGACGCCTCGCGCCCGCGGCCCTCATGGCGCTGCTCGGATGCAGCCGCACGGCGCTCACCCTGCCCGACGCGCCCGACGACGACGCGGCCGACACGGCGTGCCTCACCTGCGCGGACCTCAACGCCACCTGCGGACGCGTCGACGACGGCTGCGGTCACACGCTCGACTGCGGCGTGTGCCGCGCGCCGCTCACCTGCGGCGGAGGCGGCGAGGACAACCGCTGCGGGTGCCGTCCCACGACGTGCGAAGCGGCGAACGCCAACTGCGGACGCGTGCTCGACGGCTGCGACGCGACGCTCGACTGCGGCGCATGCCCCCCCGGGGAGGTGTGCGGCGGAGGCGGTCCCAACCGCTGCGGGCCGAGGCCCTGCGCGCCCATCACCTGCGCGCAGCTCGGCGCGACCTGCGGCGCGTACTCCGACCGCTGCGGGGGCGTGCTCTCGTGTGGCCGTTGCGATGCGCCTGCGACCTGCGGCGGTGGCGGCGTCGCGCATCGCTGCGGGTGCACGCCGCGGACGTGCGCCGAAGCCGGCGCGCAGTGCGGACGCGTCGACGACGGCTGCGGCGGGACGATCGATTGCGGCGGCTGCGCGGCGCCGCAGACCTGCGGCGTCGGCGGCGCGAACCGTTGCGGCTGCGTGCGCGAGACCTGCGCCTCGCTCGGCGCGCACTGCGGCGCGGTTCCCGATGGATGCGGCGGGGTGCTGTCGTGCGGCGGTTGCGACCGTCGTCAGGTGTGCGTCGGCGTCGGACCGACGACGTGCAGCGAGGAGGGCAAGACCTGCCAGCCCGCGACGTGCGCCCGCTTCGGCGCGCGCTGCGGACGCATCTCCGACGGCTGCGGCGCGATCCTCGCGTGCGGCGAGTGCGCGCTCCCCGAGACCTGCGGCGGAGGCGGGGTGATGAACCAGTGCGGCTGCACGCCGACCACCTGCGCGGCGCGCGGCGCCAACTGCGGGACGGTTTCCGATGGCTGCGGTCGCACGCTCGATTGTGGCGCGTGCGCTGCCGGGCTCCGCTGCGACGCCGCGACGAACCGCTGCGCGCCCGCGAACTGAGCTGCGCGAGGGCGTGACTGGCCGCGGTCCGATCGCTCCGGGCGTCCTTACGGCCGCCGGTCCGGGCGTCGTTTGCGCCGGGGCGAGCGCGTCAGTGGGGGGCGTCGAGGCGCGTGATGCTGGCCTGGTTGGTCTTCGGGTCGATCTCGACGCGCCAGCGCGAGGGGGCGACCTTCTGCAGCGTGATGGCCAGCGCGCAGCGTTCCGTCGGGGAGAGGTCGGAGGTCTCGAAGAGCCCCTCGCACAGCGCCAGGAGCGGTGGGTGCTGCTGCATGAGGCTCCCGAGCGACCACGACGCGGCCCTGAAGATCGCGTCGTTCATCGCGCGTCGCCGGTCGTCGTCGGTCTGCGCGCTCTGACGAAAGCGGTCGGCCGCGCCGTAGTCCGACATGTGCTCGAGGGCCGAGACGATCCTTCGCACGGGGCGCGCGTCGCCGGTGGCGAAGTACCAGGCCCAGAACGCGTCGAGCAGCGCAGCGTCGTTGATCGGCGCCGCGAGAACGTCTGGCGCAGGACCCGCGAACTGCGGAGCGCTCGCAAGCCACGCGCGCCCCGCGTCGGTGTCCGACATCCACGCCGCGATCTGGAGCGTCTGCCTGGAGACGGCGTCGAGGCCGTCGAGCGCGGCGAGCCACGGCCCCACGCGCGAGGGGTTGGCGGCCATCACCCTGCTGAGAAAGGTCGCGCTCGCGACGCTCTGCGCAGGATTCGTCATCGCGCCGCGCTCGGCGAGCCGACGCACCTCGTCGACGAAGCGCTCGGGCTGCGGGTGCGCGTAGTAGAACATCATCCAGTCGTCAGCCATCGTCGACCCTCGGGGATCTCACATCGAGCGCGCCTTGATCGCGCGTGCGGTGAGGCGGGCGATGCTATCGGACCGCCGCGCCTCGTGTCGCCGCTGTTGTGTGTGCCGCGCGTCGTCGGGCGTGACGGGCGCGAGCGTTCGCGCGCGTGCTACCGTGCGGCGCCCTCTCACACGGAGCTTCGCGCGTCCCGATGCACTGACCTTCCGCCTTCACGAACGACGATCGACGTGAACCTGACGGAGGTGCTTCGCATGAGGCTCGGGCTCATTTCGGACCTCCATGCAGACGCGGCCGCGCTCGGGCGCGCGCTCGACACGCTTGAGCGCCGCGGCGCCGACCGCGTGGTCTGCATGGGCGACATCGTAGAGAAGGGAGACGACGGCGACCGCGTGGTCGACGCGCTCCAGTGGAACGCCGTGGCCGCCGTTCGCGGCAACCACGACGAGGCCGCGGTGGTGAGCGCGCGCGACGAGGGGGGAGGGGGGCTGCGAGACGACACCGTCGCGTGGCTCGACGCGCTCCCCGCGACGCGCGCGTGGCAGTGGGACGGGGCGCGCGTCTCGATCGCACACGGCTCCCCGTGGCGCGTCGACGAGTACGTGTTCGGGGACGCGGTGCCGAAGAAGATGCGCAGGGCGTTGCGGAGCTTCGAGTGCGACGTGCTGGTGCTCGGCCACACGCACCGCCCGATGGTCGTGCGAGTCGGCGCGCTGTGGATCGTGAATCCCGGCAGCGTCGCGTGCGGGCGGACGCGCGACAGCCACACCTGCGCGATCGTGGAGCTTCCGTCGTGCGAGGTGCGCTTCTACGACCTCGACGATGGCAGCGAGCGCGAGGTGCCGACGCGCATCGTCGGCGCGCGGGGGGAGGGGGAGCCCGAGTGAACGGGTGATGGCGGAGGATGGGCGGAGGCGCGGATGTTGGTGCCATGCCGACGCGGAAGGCGGCTTACGTCGGCCAGAGCCTTCGCCAGTGACATCCGAACCACTGCGATGTGAGCGACCGCGCTGCGCCTGCGAACGGCCGCTCGGCGCGTCCGCGGTCGATGATCGCGTGGAGGGGGCGGCGCTGGTCGGCACGCGTTTGCGCCCTTCGGTACTCGTCGAGGAGTTCGCGGATCAGGGACGCGAGCTCTCTGCGGTCGCGGACGAGTTTCTCGCGGTGGAGGCCGCACGTCCTGATGGTCTCTGCGCCGTGAACGCTGTTGCCGATCGGCGCGACGGTGCCGTCCCAGTCGAAGCGGAGGTGGTCGAGGGGGTCGATCGACGTGTCGAACGGGTTCAGAAGAAGAGGCGTCTCGAGCTTCTCCGCGCCAGGGATGAGAGAAGGGCGCGGCGACTCGCGGATGGGGAAGAGCGTGCCCTTGAACCAGCCGTTGCAGTGCTCGCACGCGAGCAGCCAGTTCTCCCAGACGTACGCGAGCCACCAGTAGCCGCGGTCACCTAGCGCGATCGCGCTCCCGCGAGCGCGAGGTCCGCTCACGTGTTGATGAAGCGGGAGGGTGAGGGGCGGTAACGCCGAGAGCGCGGACTTGGGGCGGTAGTGCTCGACCTCCTCCCACGCGTGGCCGTCGATGCGCGACTCGCAGTAGCCGCACTTGCCATGCTGTCGCTCGACGAGCGGGCCCTTGAGGGAACCCCACGTGCTCTTGAAGTCCCCGTGCTTCGGCGGCGTACCCCTCGCGACGAGGGCTTCGATCGCGTCACGCGCGTCCTTCGTCAACGCGTCGAAGCGCTCCGGGATGGACGGTCGCTCGTAACGAATCACGAAGCCGCTCCCGAGCCTTCCGCCTCCTCCGCGAGCAGGCGAACGGCGTCGTCGAGGAGCCTCTGACGCTCTTCTGGCGTCGGATTCGGTGGGGCGTTCGCGCGGAGGCGAGCGACCACCTGGAGCGCGCTCCGTTCGAGCGATGTGTCTGCGAAGCGACCGAGGCGCCGCCGGAGCTCGGCCTCGGTCTCCGCGAGCGTAGGCCCCGGGGGGACGGACTCTCCCCGCATCATCTTCTGGTGTCGCTCGAAGAGCTCGAGGGTCTCTGGATCCGTCGTCGAGGTGAGCCCGAACCACACGCCCGTGAGCACGTCTTCGGCGCGGATTCCGTGCGGGACGTCGACCTGCTTTGCCTGGACCCGCCCGTCCTGATCGCGTCGGAGCACGTACACCTCGCCCTCACGGGCGCCGTGGAGCGTGAGCGCGTTGTGCGTCGTCACCACGAAGGTGAGCTTCGGAAAGCTCTCGCGCACCGCGCGGATCGCCTGCATCTGCCAGCGCGGGTGCATGTGCAGGTCGATCTCGTCGAGCAACACCACGCCGGTCATCGTCTCGGGGAAGTTCGCGGGAACCGGCTGGCCAGCCTTTCGCCGGGCGTGAATCCAACGCGCCATCAGGTCGACGATCCATCCCGCGTTGGTGAGGTACCCGTCGCTCAGGGCGGCGAGAGGGCACCGTCCCCATTGTTCGCCGGTGACCCACACGCGGTCGGGGCGAACGTCGATCAGCGAGACGCCGGGGAGCATCGCGCGCAACACGGCGAGGGTGGTGTCGAGGATCGCAGGCGCCTCGGGGTCCGCGCCGTCGAGCGCGGCGTGACGGAGGCTCTTGAGCCACGACTCCGCGTGCAGCAGCCCCGCGCGCGTGTCGTTGAAGAGCGTCTCGATGTGGTGCGGCGGGTCGAAGTCGAGGTCACGCTCGGGGCCGCCGAGGGCCGACCCGCGTTGGCACCCGTACGCGACGAGAAAGGGGACGGGAAGCCTTGCTTGCAGGGGTTGGCGTACGACCTCGAGGTCGGCCACGACATCGACCGCAGCCGCGTACCGCGAGCCGTTGACCCGAAGCTCGATCGAGGCGCTCTCGGGCGGCGATCGCTGGTAGCCCACCGTGGATGTCGCGAGCGCGGCGCTCGCGTGCGCCTCCATCTGCGAGCGCGAACGCGATGGCGCGAAGGATCGTCGACTTTCCGACGCCATTCTCGCCGAGCAGAACCACCCACTGCCCCGAGTCGTTGCGTCGCGGCGCGAGGCGAGCTCGAACGCATCGAACCCGCGCAGACCAGCGATTCGAAGCGCTTCGAGTTGCGCGACGTGTTCGAGCGTCGGCCGCGAAGGCGTGGCGACGTTCGGGTGCGTCGCGGCGCTCGCCGCCTGCGCGATCACCTCGTCGACGATGAGCGGCTGGACGTCGTACCACTCGCCGCCGCGTGCGTCGCGATACGCCAGCACGAGGTGGGTATCGAGCAGGCGCTCGACGTCGGCAGTCCCCCACGCGCTCGTTGGGAGTCGTCGGGTCGCGTGGATCATCGCGAGCTTCACCGCGTCGTCGTGGGACGTCGCGAGCGACGCGTGCTTCAGCTTTGTGATCGGGCGGTTGAAGGCGACATCGCTCGCTGGGAGCGAATCTGCGCCGACGAGCACCTCTCGAACGAGCCAGAGGAGGTCTCGGATGTGGCCTCCCGAGCCCTTGATGAGCGCGTCGAGGCGCGCGGCGCCACCGAGGAGGCGCTTCCAATCACCGCGCGCGGCGACGATCGCTTCGAGTGCTTCGAGCCCGGGCAGAAACGGTTCTCCCGAATCCTTCTCGGCGACGGGGATTGCCGTGAGCGTCTGGATGCCGTCGTAGCGCGTCCCCACCGCAGGGTTGCGCACCTGGAGCCACGCGGGCGTTGCGAGCACGATGTGGAGCTCATCGAATCGCAATGCACTCTCATGGCGAACGAAGAGCGATTCGAGCGATTCCTTGACCTCGTCGCCATTCGCGGGCGTTCCATCAAAATGCTCGATGGAGTCGACGAGGCAGACCACGCGGGCTTCGGGGGCGCTGCGCCTCTCCCGCACGACGGAGATCAACTCCGCGAAGTGGGTGTTCACCTCGCGCTTGAGGAGCTCGAGGTGGGCCTCCGTGCGTCTCTGGAGCTTCGCGCGAAACGAGCGGTCTTCTCGGATCCGGCGTTTGAGTGAGTCGCTCGCCGCGCCGAGATTCGACTCAAAAAACATGGGCTCGGTCTCATCCGTCGTCCCGTGAGGCTGTCGGTCGATGCTCCAGATCAGTTTCGCCGCGCGCGGCCAGAAACCTCCATCGAGATCGCGGTCGTCGAGCACTCCCTCGGCGACCAGTGCCTCGCCGAACGCACCAGCCAGAAATGTCAGGAAGACGAACGCTCCGATCGGCGCAGACATGTCGAGGTACGAGTCCGCGTCGACGATCACAACCGTCGCCCCCCCGGCGCGGAGCTCGTCTCTCAACCGACGTAGTTCGGTGGTCTTGCCCGTTCCGCGCTGTCCAGCAAGGAGCTGCGTACTCCGAGGACCGTTCCAGAGGATCTTCCGCAGAAGCTCTTGCACCGGGTCGACCCTCTGCAGGTCGGGACGACGATAGAGCGGGACGTAGCCACGGTCGGTGGAAGGCTCGAGGGGAGCGTCGCGCAACGCGACGAAGAAGTCCCTCATCCACGCGTTGTCGTCGTTCGTGAGCGTCGTCACGGCGCGCAGTCTACTTGAAGCCGCGGGTGCGAGGCGCGTTTCGCGCTGGTGCGCAGCGGCCGTGAAGATGTGGGCGAGGGAGTAACGGTCGCCACGGAGGGCGTTGGGCGTCAGCTACGGCGTCCTCACGGCCGCCGGCTTGTACGGCGAGCGGCGCGTCACGATGCTGTGGGGCTGTCTTCCCCGAGCGGCGGGATGCTCCCCCGAGCGGCGGGATGCTCCCCCGAGCGGCGGGATGCTCCCCCGAGCGGCGGGGTGCTTCCCCCGAGCGGCGGGATGCTTCCCCGAGCGCGACGGCCCTTCCTCCGAGCGTGGCGGTGCTCCTACCGAGTGTCGCGGTGCTCCTACCGAGTGTCGCGGTGCTCCCACCGAGCGCGACCGTGCTTCCACCGAGCCCGACGGTGCTTCCACCGAGTGCAACCGCCCTTCCACGGAGCGCCGGGATGCTCCCACGGAGTGCCAGGATGCTCCCACCGAGCGATGGGGGCCTTCCCCCGAGTGCGGGCGTGCTTCCACCGATCTCGGGGATGCTTCCACCGACCCTGACCGCACCTCCACCGAGGCGCACCCTCGCGTCACCGACGCGTGGGGACGTGTCCGCGACGGTGCCCAGGTATAAGTTGAACCGCGGACGCTCTCCCGCTATGCGCGTCGGCGCCCTCCAATGGCCCGCACCACGCTCTCCGTCCTCGCGCTCCTCGTCGTCGCCACCGCCGCGTGCAACGGCGCACACCCGACGCAACCCGACGCGATCGTCACCGCGGAGGCCTCCATCGCGCGTGAGGCGCCCGCCGACGCGGCCGCGGTCGATGCCAGCGTCGCCGCGACCGCCGATGCGCCCACCGCCGTCGACGACGCTCCCGCGCAGAACGCCGGTCTACGCATCGTCGCCCTGCGCACCTGGACGCCCGTCCGACGCGCGCCTCGACGCGATGGAGACCTCGTCGGGTACCTCCGCGCGGGCGCCGTCGTCGTCAGCGTGTCGGGACCGCACGGCAGCGACGGATGCCCGCGACCGCGCGACACCGAGGGGCCGAGCGGGTGGTTCCGCGTCGAGGGCGACGGCTACCTCTGCGTCGGCGGAAGCAACGCCGCGCTCGAGCCAGCGCGCGACTTCCGAACGCCGACGCAGCCCAACTTCGACGCGTCGATGCCCTACCGCTACGCCATCAGCTACGGGCGATCGAACATGTACCGCCGAATCCCCACGACCGAAGACCTCAGGCTCTATGAGCCCTGGCGCTTCAGGGTGGCCGAGAGCGATGCGTCCGCCGCGCCGACCGACGACGCCGCCGTCGTCGCTGCGCCGCCTCCGGTGCGTGACGCGGGGCCTCGCGACGCCGCGCGACCGCGCCTCGATGAGCTCGAAGGCGACCCGTCGAGCGCGCTCATCCGACGGATGACCACGGGGATGTACGTCGCCCTCGACCGCTCCGTGCGAAACACCGCGCGCGGCGATCGCTACTGGCTCACGCAGAGCGGCGGGCTCGTCATCGACTCGCGGCTCTCGGAGGTGCGCGACGCGCCTACGTACCAGGGCGTCGAGCTCGACGCGACGCACGCGCTCCCCATGGCCTGGATGGTCAGCGAGCTCGGGTGGACGTACACGATCAACCCCCAGGGACGCGTGTCACGCGCCGCGCGCGCGCCGAGGCTCACGGCCTTCGCGCTCGCCGACGCGCCGCCCATCACGTCGGGCGCGAGGACCTTCTTCCCCACGACGGACGGGGGCGCGGTGTTCTCGGGCAACGTGCGGCGCGCGACGCTTCGAACGCCGCCCGAGGGCGTCGGCGCCGACGAGAAGTGGATCGACGTCGACCTCGATGAGCAGGTGCTCGTCGCGTACGAGGGTCCGCGGCCCGTGTTCGCGACGCTCATCTCGTCGGGGCGTCGCACGAGCCGCAGCGCGCCGGAGCGCTTCGAAACGCCGTCGGGGAGCTTCCGCATCCAGGCCAAGCACGTCTCGACCACGATGGACGGCGACACCGCCACCGACGGCCCGTACAGCATCGAAGACGTGCCGTGGGTGATGTACTTCCAGGGCTCCTACGCGCTGCACGCGGCGTTCTGGCACGGGTACTACGGGTGGCGCATGTCGCACGGCTGCGTGAACCTCTCGCCCGCCGACGCGCGCAGGATCTTCCTCTGGACGGAGCCGCGGCTGCCGCCGGGCTGGCACGGCGTGAACGCCGACACCACGCGCCTCGGGACGCGCGTCGAGATCCGCCACTCGCACAACAACGCCGGCGTCGAAGCGGGCCGTCCCGCGGGCGCCGCGAGCGCCGTCACGCCGTCGCGCTGACCGTCAGCGGAAGCGCACCGAGAAGATCCGCGCGAGCACCGTGAGGGCCACCACGGTCACGACGATTCCCCTCGCGAGGTGCGCGCGCAGCCGCGTCGGGGTCTCGGGGAGCCTTCGCTTGAGCGCCATCGACGCGAGCATCGGGAGCGGCACAAGGAGCTGCATCGCCGCGATGACCAGCAGCGGCTTGTGGAGGTCGTGGTCGATGCGCACCGCCCCCGACACGATCGCCGCGGCGAGCGCGAACGCGGACGCCATCGTGAGCCCCACGCCCCACAGCGCGAGGCGCAGGAGGCCCACGAAGCCCACGAGCAGCCCCACGGCCACGAGCGCGAAGAGCTTCGACGAGTCGCCGTGCGCGCTCGCCTCGATCGCCGCGAAGAGGATCAGCGTCTGCGCGTCGGCGAGCGCGAGCACGAGGAGGAGCTGGAGCGTCCCCCCGTAGGCCGCGGGTCGGAACCCCGCGGACTCGGCCGCGGACGTGAGGGTGCGGTGATCGGAGAGCACCAGCGCGGCGCCGCACGCGACCGTGAGCCCGACGCCGAGGTGACCCTCGGAGCCCGAGCCGAGCAGCGTGAGGAGCACGCCGAGCACGAGGTTCGACCACCAGATTCCCCGCGCGAGGAGCTGCGCGCCGAGCTTCGGGACCTGCGCCGCGGCGGCCGCGAGCACGAGCGACACGGGCGGGATGTACGCCGCGGGCTTCGCCGCGTCGGGGAGGGCGAAGTAGAAGTACCCCGCGCCGGCGAGTCCCGAGAGGGCCGCGAGGATCGGTCGGATCCGCGCGTTCATCGGAAGGGCCCGGCGGGTTCGGGGGTCGTGTCGACGCGACGGACGCCGAGGGAGGGGTCTTCGCGCAGGCCCGAGAGCCCCGCGGCCCAGAGCTCGGTGTAGCCGCAGCCCTCGCAGACCCAGAGGTCGAAGCGGCCCTGCGGGCTCGTGCGCGCCATCGAGAGGAAGCCGCCCTCCTCCTTCTGGTGCGAGACGATGGGGAGCTCCACGCCGCCCGCGTACTCCCCGGGGATGCGGTATCGCTCGATGATCCAGAGCTTGCGGCCCTGGCACTTGGGGCATTGCTGCGTTCGCTTCACGATGCGCGAGGGTAGCATCCCCGTCAGGGCGTCGTTTGCGCGCTGATTGGGGCGGCGCGGCGGCGCGTTCGTTGGGTACATTCCGTCCGATGGCGATCGGCGGAAGGCTCGAAGTGGGGACCGTGTTCGCCCACGATTTTCGGGTCCTGCGGCTCCTGGCCGAGGGCGGCATGGGGACCGTCTACGTCGCCGAGCAGCTCAGCACGGGCAAGCACCGCGCGCTCAAGGTGCTGCACGCCGAGATCGTCTCGGACCAGCGCGTGCGCGAGCAGTTCGCGCAGGAGGCCCGCATCGGCGCCCTCATCGGCAGCGCGCACATCGTCGACGTGGTCGCCTCGGGCATCGACGACGCCACGGGCAAGCCCTGGCTCGCGATGGAGTACCTCGAAGGCGAGGACCTCTCCGCCGTCGTCGCCCGCACCGGCGGCCTCGCCCTCGACGACGTGCGCACGGTCTTCGAACACGTCGGCGAGGCGCTGCGCGCGGCGCATCGCGCGGGCGTCGTGCACCGCGACATCAAGCCCGAGAACCTCTTTCTCGCGCGCTCGGGCCTGCGGGGGATGCCCTTCGTCGTGAAGGTGCTCGACTTCGGCATCGCGAAGATGATGGCCCACAACTTCGCGTCGGCCTCGGTCACGCGCGTGCTCGGCTCGCCATTGTGGCTCGCGCCCGAGCAGGCCCAGCCCGGCAGCGCGCTGCGCCCGGCGACGGATGTGTGGGCCCTCGGCCTCGTCGCGTACTACCTCCTCACCGGCGTCTGTTACTGGAAGTCGGCCAACCACGCGGAGATCAACCTCACCGCCGTGCTCGTCGAGGTCGCCATCGAGCCCCTCGTCCCCGCGTCGGTGCGGGCCGCCGAGCAGGGCGTGGCGCACAGGCTCCCGCCGGGCTTCGACGCGTGGTTCTCGTGCTGCGTGGTGCGCGACGCCGACGCGCGCTTCGTCGACGGCGGCGTGGCCTGCGACGCGCTCGTGGGTCTGCTCCGAAGGGCCAGCGCGGCGGCGCAGGGGCCCGTCTCGCTGGTTCCGTACAACGGCCTCGCGCACGTCTCGACGGGGCCCGTCTCGCAGATGCCGCAAGCGCCGAGCGTGCCGCCGCCGGTGACGCACGTCGCCGTGCCCGCGCCCGCGCCGCCGCGTTCGAAGGCGCGCTGGGTGCTGCTCGGCGTGGTGCTCGTGCTCGCGCTCGTCGGCGTGGGCGTGGCGCTCGCCGTGTCGCTCCTCGCGCGCGGCGCGACGCCCACGACCTGCGAGGCCGGCGCCGCGGCCGCGTGCGTGGCCGAGGGCGAGCGCTACGCCGCGGGGCGCGACGTGACCGCGGACCCCGCGCGCGCCGCGCAGCTCTTCGATCGCGCGTGCACGCTCGGGAGCGCCGAGGGCTGCGGTCGCCTCGGCGACACGCTCTCGCGCGGCCGGGGCAGAGACGCCGCGAAGGCCGCGACGGCGTACCAGCGCGCGTGCGACGGCGGGCGCCTCGAGGCCTGCGTCTCGATGGGGCGCATGCTCGTCGACGGGCGCGGCGTGCAGCGCGACAGGCTCCGCGCGGTGCAGCTCTTTCAGCGCGCGTGCGACGGCCGCCAGCAGGAGGGCTGCGTGCGGCTCGCCGCGGCGAAGCGAGACGGCGCGGGGACCAGCTCGGACCGCGCGCAGGCGGCGCGGCTCTTTCTCCAGGCGTGCAGTGACAACAATGCCGACGGCTGCATGGAGCTCGGGCTCATGCACCTCCGCGGACCGGGCGTGACGCTCGACCCCGTGCGGGGGCTGTCGCTCCTCGAGCGCGCGTGCGGGCTGCGCTCGGGT
The DNA here is from genome assembly GCA_046351535.1 of Polyangiales bacterium. GTDB lineage: Bacteria > Myxococcota_A > Polyangia > Polyangiales > CAISKJ01. Next base: position 143,599 of record JAXLYG010000020.1, on the reverse strand, counting down.
GACGCGTGTCGACTCCTCGGCGATCGCTACGCCGAGGGCCGCGGCGTCGAGCCCGACGCGGCGCGTTCGACGGAGTTCTATCGCCGCGCGCGCGCGGCCTGGTGGCCCGAGTGCGAGGCGCGCAAGGCCACCGCGTGCATCGGCCTCGCGGACCTCACCGCGGCGGGCCTCGGAGGTCCGGCGGACGTCCCCGGCGCGACGCGGCTCTACCACTGGGTGAGCGACCTCTACGGCGAGGGCTGCGACCGGCGCGGCGGCCCCCGGTGCGGACGCCTCGCGGCGATGTACGAAGCGGGGCAGGGCGTTCCCGTGGATCGTCAGCAGGCGGCGGCGCTGCGCGAGCGCGCGTGCGAGGGGGGCGACTCGGAGGTGTGCGTCACGCTCGGAGACACCTACCGCCTCGGTCGCGGCGTGGCCGTCGACGCCGACCGCGCGGCGCCCCTCTACGCCCGCGCCCGCGCCGCGTTTCAGGCGCCCTGCGCGCAGGGTGACCTCGGTCGCTGCGTGTCGGCGGCGGACCTCGTGCGAGACGGCCTCGGCGGCCCCCCCGACCGCGCTGCGGCCGCGGCGGAGTATCAGCGCATCTGCGCCGCGGGCGAGCGACGCGGGTGCGAGCGCCTCGGCGCGCTCCTCCAGCGAGAGGGCGAGGGGCAGGACCTCGCGCGCGCGGCGACGGTGCTCCAGGCGGCGTGCGACGGCGGGAGCTCGCGGGCCTGCGTCGACCTCGGGCGCGCGCTCACGAGCGGCGAGAACGTCGCGCGCTCCGTGGCCTATTTTCAGCGCGCGTGCGACGGTGGCGAGTCCGAGGGGTGCAGCCTCCTCGGCGGCGCGTACCTCCGCGGTCAGGGCGTGGCGGCGGACACGTCGCGCGCGCTGGCGCTCTTCGAACGCGCCTGCGTCGCCGATGACTTCGAAGCGTGTCACAGCGCGGCGCGGCTGCTGTCGGCGGCGCGTCCCGGCGTGGCTGCGTCGCCGGAGCGCGCGCGGCGCTTCAACCTCGTCGCGTGCAGGGGCGGCGTGCGCGAGGCCTGCGGTTCAGGCTCGCCCGCGTTGACGGGATTTCTCGCGCCGTGATACCGCCACGGGGATGTCTTCTCATCGCATGCACGCGCGCACCGACGTGGGGCTCTCGCGAGAGCACAACGAGGACAGCTACTTCTGCGACCCGACGATCGGGCTCTACGCCGTAGCCGACGGGATGGGCGGACACGCGGCGGGCGAGGTCGCGTCGAACCTCGCGATGCAGGCCCTCGCGGCGGCCGCGCGGCGCGACAAGGACTTCGTCGAAGACTTCGCCCACGGCGACGGGAGCGTGCGCCCCGAGGACATCAAGAACCTCCTCGGCGCCGCGGTGAACGCCGCCAACGCGGAGGTCTACGCCGCCGCGCAAGCCGTGCCCGAGCGACGGGGCATGGGGACGACCCTGACGGCGCTCCTCCTCGTGGGGCGACGGGCCTTCATCGCGCACGTGGGCGACTCGCGGCTCTACCTCGTGCGCGGCCACGAGGTGCGCCAGCTCACCGAGGACCACTCGGTGATCAACGAGCTCAAGCGCCGCGGGCGCCTGCGGCCCGAGGTGCTCGAGAAGATCCCGAACAAGAACGCCGTCACGCGCGCCGTGGGCGTGTTCGAGACCGTCGAGGTCGACACGTTCCAGGTGCTCGCGGCGCCGGGCGACCGCTTCGTGCTCTGCTCCGACGGGCTGCATCGGTACTTTCACCGCGACAGCGACCTCGCGGCGCTCGCGCGCGGCGACGACGAGGAGGCCACCGGTCGCATGATCGCGTGGGCCAACGAGCGCGGCGGCGTCGACAACATCACGGCCATCGTGGTGACGCTGCCCGACGAGACCGCCGACAGCACCGTCGTGCAGGACCTCGCGCAGTCGTACACGATGCTCGGGACGGTGCCGTTCTTCCGCAACCTCGAGCCGCGGGAGCTGATGTACGTGCAGGCGCTCGCGGAGGTGCGTGAGCGCGCGGCGGGCGAGTGCGTCGTGGCCGAGGGCAAGGCCGGCGACTCGATGTTCGTGATCCTCGCGGGGCGCTGCGCGGTGCGCAAGGGCGACGTCGAGATCGCGCGCTTCGGCCCCGGCGAGCACTTCGGCGAGATGGCCATGGTCGAGCGCGTCCCCCGCTCGGCGACGGTCGTCGTCGAGGAGGACGCGCGGCTGCTGGAGTTCACCCGCGCGAGCCTCTTCCGCATCCTCCGCGAGTCGAAGGACACGGGGATCAAGCTCCTCTGGAACATCATCACCGCGCTCGCGGGGCGGCTCCGTGACACCTCGACGCAGCTCGGCGAGGCGCGCGAGGCGCTCGCCGCCGAGGACCTCACCGCGCACCTCTTCCTCGAGGAGTACCACTCCGAGGCGCCCGCGATGATCGACGAGGCGCGCGAGCCCGGGACGCGCGACACGCTCCCTCTCGACGCTCCGCCTGTGCGCCGCTCGGGCGCGCTTGGCCTCGGTCTCGTGGCGCCCCCGATCTCCCGAAGAATGATCCGGCCTCCGCGCCTCGCGCTCCTGCTCGCGCTCGTCGCGTGTCGCGAGCGATACCGCCCCGTCTTCGACGCCGCGCACCCCGTAGACGCCGCGCGCCGCGACGCCGCGATCACCGTCGATGCGCTCGAAGTCCGCGACGCCGCCGTCGCCCGTCTCGCGCGTGATGATCGTCGAGGTGCGCGGCGGCGTCACCGTCGACACATCGCTGCGCTGCGACGCCGACCGCGCGCAGGGGACGCCGCGGTGTCGCTCCAGGAGGCCGCGGTGGGCCGCTCGCTCTTCGCCTGTGACCAGTGCGTCTCGGGCGCAGAGAGCGGCGTCACGCTCGCGCTCGACGGAGACGTTCGCGCGTCGCTCGGGGCCGACGCGCGCGTCGAGGCCGCGGGCTACGCGGGCGCCGCGCTCACGCTCTCGCGCGGCACGCTCACCGTGACCGTTCCGATGATGGCGCGCGAACCGGCGCGCATCGACACGCCCGCGGGCAGGCTCATCGTCTCGTCAGGGCGCGCCATCGCCGTCGTGGCAGACGACGGCAGCGTGCGCGTGTCGCTCGAAGAGGGCGCGGCGACGCTGTGGCCCTCTCCCGCGGCGCCTCCGCGGCGGGCGACGGCGCTCTCAGAGGCCGCGCGCAGGAGGCTCGCGCTCGCGTCTCCGGGTCACCCCGTGCTGCTCGACGTGGAGCTGCCCGAGCTCGCCGCGGCGGAGGTTCGTCCCCTCGCGCCGACGCCTTTCGCAGCGGGCGAGTCGCGGGCGTTCGCGCCGAGCGGCGCGGCGCTCGCGGGCGCGCTCCCGAGGGCCACGGGCGAGGCGCTCTACGGTCGCCGTCGAGCGCTGGAGGCAGCTCCGCGACGCGCGCGCGAACCGCCCCGACGCGCACCTCTTCGCGATCGAGGAGCTCGCGCGGGCGCTGGCGACGTGGCCGATCTGCGCGTGGCGCTCGCGAGGCTGCGCACGCGCCGCGACCTGACGACGCGCGACCGCGACGAGCTCATGGCGCGGGTCTCGCTCGCGCTCGGGCGGCTCGGCGCGAGGGCGCGACGGGCGAGGGCGCTCGCGGCGCGCGGTGGCAACGTGACGGCGCTCGTACAGATGGCGCCCTACGAAGCGCTCCGCGACGCGGCTCAGCGCGACTCGTAGACCTTCATCGCGGGGAGCTCGAGCGCGGTGAGGAACCCTCCCCGGCCGCAGCCCGTGTCGAGCGCGGTGACGCAGGGACCGGCCCACATGTCCGTCGGGTCGTCGACGGTGTGCGTCGAGAGCTCCTGCGGGAGCTCCATCGTGTGCGTGTGGCCCACGACGATGCGCTTGCCGCGGTACTCGCGGAAGAAGGCCTGCGTGCGCGTCCAGAGGAGCGACGACTGCGGTGCCACGTCGCGAGGATGCGGGAACGCGCCCTTCGCGTCGGGCGCGACGCCCGCGTGGACGTAGATCGCGTGGTCGTCCTCGTACCAGAGCGGCAGCGCTTCGAACCACGCCACCACCGACGGGGGAAAGAAGCTCCCCGAGAGGAGGCTCTCCATGTCGGCCTCCGAGAGCGGCGCCTTCGCGCCCCGGCCGCGGTACGAGTTGAAGGTCGCCACGCAGCCGTTGCCCGGCGGCAGCACGAAGCCGGCCCAGCCCTCGGCCCGCACGCGCAGCCACGCGTCCTCGTGGTTGCCGCGCAGGCACACGACCTTGCAGCCCGTGTCACGGTCGAGGCCCCGCACGGCGTCGACGACGTCCTTCGACCGCGGCCCACGGTCGATGTAGTCGCCGAGAAAGACCACCGTGTCGCTCGCGCCGACGTCGGGCATGCGCGCCACGAGCTTGCGGAGGTGGTCGACCTCGCCGTGGATGTCACCGATCACGAAGGTTCTGCCGCTCATGCCCACGCCACCCGCTCTCCGCCGTTGCGATTTCGTTCAACGGTACACGGGCGACACGTCGTCGAGCACGAGCGCGTTGACGCCCATGTTCGAAGGCTCGCGCGCGTCGCCCCAGACGTGAAGCGTGTGCGCGTGGCCGGGGTTGATCGTGCCCGCGGCGTGCGTGCCGAGCGCGGCGCCGGTCTCGTTGTTGCGCACAGTGACGCTCAGCGCACCCGCGGTGACGGCGCGGTAGCCCGTGGTCTCGTGATAGGCGGCGTTGCGGGCGAGGGGCGTTCCGTCGGGGCCGTCGACGTCGATGGCAGGGCCCTCGGCGTACCAGTTGAGCGTGCGCACGCGCCCCGCGTAGCAGTCGTTCGAGCGCACGGGCACGTCGGAGAGGCGCCACAGACGCCGGTCTCGCTGCTGCGGGACGTCGCCCGCGCGAGAGCCCGCGAGCACGATGGTGCAGCCCGCGAAGAAGTACACGTCGGTGCACGTCGGGGCGACGACCTCGCCCGGTCCCGCGTCTGCGCTGCAGAGCGTCGGCGGCGCGCCCGCGTCGGCCGAGAGCATCCCCGCGTCGCCCGTCGAGGCGTCGACGGCGTAGCCCGCGGAGGCGTCGGGCGCAGCGGTCACGTGGACCTCGTACGCGACGGGGAGCGTTCGAATGTGCTCCGTCGCGGTGCCCTCGGGCACGACCGCCTCGACGTACGCGGGGCTGAACATCGGGAGGCTGTGCGCGACGAAGCGCAGCGTCCCCGCGCCGCGCGCGAAGTTGGCGAAGCGGATGTATCCGACGCTCGTGCCCGAGGTGTCGGGCGGCGCCACGTCGAGCGCGCAGGGCACCATCGCGTCGGCGTCGGCGGTCGCGTCGGGCGTGTCGGTGACCGCGGCGTCGGCGGTCACGTCGACGGCGGCCTCGGTCACGTCGTCGCGGTCGGCGGTCACGTCGGCGCTGCCCTCGTCGGCGCGGTCGGAGGCGACGTCGACGGCGGCCTCGGTCGCGTCGGTCGAGGGTCGGTCGGGGGTCTGCGCGGTGGTGCTGTCACAGCCCGCAGCCGCAGCGCCAAGGAGCACGAAGAAGAGCGTCGTTCGCATCAGGTCACCGAAGGGCGCGTCGATCAGAGCGAGCGGAGGTACTCGACCAGCGCGTCGAGCTCGGCCGCTGAGAGCTGCGCGGTAGAGCCATGCAGACCACCGGCGTTGCGTGAAGTCAACACGTCGCGCAGCGTCGCCGCGCGCCCGTCGTGGAGCCACGGCCCCGAGCGCGAGACGCCGCGCAGCGAAGGGGTGTCGAAGCGGCACGCGTCGCGGGGGTGCCGCGCGGTGTCCATGTGCGCGCGGTCGGGCCACGGGTCCGCGGTGTCGCAGGTCCCCACGTCGTAGAGGCGCACGGGCCCGGCGAGGTCGAGCGTGGGATTGTCGGCGCCCGAGTCGGTGAGCCGCGGTCCGCTGTGGCAGCGCGCGCAGCCCACGTCGGCGCGCTCGAACACGCTCCGTCCGAGCGCCGCGCGCGTCGCGTCGGTGCGCGGCGGAAACGCTGGCGGAATGGCGCGCTCGACGTACTGCATGAGCCCGTCGAACGAAGGGCCGAACACGTCGTCGTCGGGGCGAATCGAGCCGCCCTGCTCGATCTCGATGGTGCGCCAGAACTCACGGAGGCTGCTGCGCGTCGCCGTGCGCATGAGAAAGCCGTCGTAGCCCGTGCGCAGGTCGGGGATGTCACGGGGGCCCACGGCCATGCGCTGCGTGACGGCCGCGCTGCCGCCGCCCGCGTGGCAGCTCTCGCACGAGAGCCAGCGGTTCACGGTGATCGGAAAGGCCTGGTAGTGGTCGTTCGCCGTGTGGAACATCCACTGACCCGTGCGCAGCGCCGCGGGCATCGGGTCGGCGCCGCGCGACGCGAAGGGACGACCGTCGAGCGCGACCTCTCCGCGAGGGCTCACGGAGAGGGCGACGACGGTCCCCGTGTTGCGCGCGTTGATCCACGCGCGGGCGCCGTCGGGGCGCATCACCACGCCGTCGTGAAGGGCCCCGGGGAGGTCTTCGAGGTAGCCCGCCTCGACGCCCGCGACGCAGTCGATCACCGTGAGGCTCTCGCTGTTGAGGTTGACCATCAGGGCGAAGGATCCGTCGGGCGTGAAGGCGATGGCGCGCGGTCCCGACACGACGTGACGGAGCGCGCCGTCGACGTCGGCGAGGCGCGCGTCGGTGGTGATGAGCGGCCGCGCGGGGGCGCTGTCGGGCGCGTCGGCGTCGAGCGTGGTGACCGCAGGAAACACCGTCGATTCGAAGTTCAGCGTGGGCTGCGCGTTCTGCGCGCTCAGCAGCGTGTGGAGCACCCAGACCTCGCGCGTCGCGGGCCGCATCGCGAGGTCGACGAGGGCCCTCGGGAGCCCGTGCGCGCGGATGGGATGTCCGCGGTAGGGCGCCTCGGGCACCGTGCCGCGAGCGCGGATCGAGCCCGTCGCCGCGTCGAGCAGCGTGACGCCGCCCGTGAGCGGGTGCGTGACGAAGACGCCGCCTCCGTCGTCGTGCAGCGCGAGCGCACCCGTCTCGTGCGGCACGGTCACGCGAGACCGCGCCGCGAGCGTGACAGGGTCGACCGCGACGACCTCGCGATCAGGCGCGCAGGCCACGAAGACGCGCGCCTCGGAGGCCCGACGAGCACCGACGAGGGCTCCGTGCAGACGCGCGCGCGGCGGACGATCGCGCGCGTCGCGAGGTCGAGCGCGATGAGCTCGCCCGAGTTTCGTCCGACGACGAACGCGAGGCCGCGGTGCGGTGCGATGGCGACGGCGAGGGGGTGAACGGGCGCGATCCAGCGTCCGTCGGCGTCGGGGGTGGGCGTCGGGCCGAGCGCGACCTCGCGCGTGATCGTGCGCGAAGCGACGTCGACGAAGGCGACGGTGTCGGCGTCGGGGTGCACCACCACGAGCGCGCGGTCGTCGGGCGTGAGGGCCAGCGTCGAGGCGTGCGGCGCGGGGCCCGACCCCCAGTAACGCAGGGGAATCGACGGCGACGGCGCGGCCTCGTCGGAGCATCCGAGCGAGAGGGCGACGAGCGCGAGGGCGGTGGCGGAGAGGGCGCGCAACGACGGCGACGATAGTGTCGCGCGGGGCCGTCGTCATCGGCCGCGGCGCCTCGATCGCGTCACTGGACGACGCGCCGCCTGCCGCGGTACTCGCAGCGGCGATGAAACCGACGCCGGTCACGGTCAAGCTCCGCAAGCCCCTCGATCGCGTGATCGCGCAGGGCCACCCCTGGCTCTACGCCGACGCGCTGGAGCGCTTTCAGTCCGTTCCCGGCGCCGTGGCGACGGTGGTCGACGAGCGCGGACGCTTCGTGGGGCGCGGCATCGTCGACGGGGCGGCCCTCGCGGTGCGGGTCTTCACCACGCGCGACGAACCCGTCAATCAAGACCTCTTCGAGATGCGGGTGAAGCGCGCGATCGAGCTCCGTCAGCGCGTGGCGCCCGACGACACCGACGCGTGGCGGCTCCTGCACGGCGAGGGAGATCGCCTCCCCGGCTTCGTGTGCGACGTGTACGGCGCGTGGGCCGTGCTCTCGCTCGACGGACCGGGCGCCGAGGCGTGGCGAGATGTCATCGAAGCGGCGCTGCGCAGCGCGCTTCCGACGCTCGGTGTGACCTCGCTGCTGGTGAAGTCGGGCCGCGGAGACAAGCGCCGCGTCGAGCCCGCGTGGGGGGCGCTCCCCGAAGGCACCATCACGGTGAAGGAGCACGGGATGTCGCTGCGCGCGGACCTCGCGCACGGCCAGAAGACGGGGCTCTTTCTCGATCAGCGCGAGTCGCGGCGGCGCGTGCGCGCGATGTCGAAGGGCCTGCGCGTGCTCAACCTCTACGGCTACACGGGCGGCTTCTCGGTGGCCGCGGGCCTCGGCGGCGCGCGCGCGGTCACCACCGTCGACGTGGCCCCCGGCGCCATCGAGCTCGCGAAGGAGACGTGGGCCGCGAACGCCCTCGACGACGCGAAGCACGTGGGCCGCGTGGCCGACGTTCCCGCGTTTCTGGCGGAGGAGTCGCGTTCGGGCGCGCGCTACGACCTCGTGATCGCGGACCCGCCGAGCTTCGCGCCGCGCGAAGACGCGCTCGAAGCGGCGCTCAAGACGTACCGCACGCTCCACCAGTCGTGCCTCGCGCTGCTCGCGCCGGGGGGCTGGTACCTCGCGGGATCGTGTTCGAGCCACGTCAACCGCGAGGCCTTCACCGAGACGCTGGCCGACGCGTCGCTGCGCGCGAGGCGTGTGCTCCAGGTGATCGATCGATGGGGCGCGCCGCCCGACCACCCGACGCTCGCGGCCTTTCCCGAGGGCGAGTACCTCAAGAACGTGCTCGTGCGCGCGACGGAGTAACCCTCGCCGCGCTGGCAGATGCCTCGTCGCGCGTCAGAGCCCGACTCCGAGCGCGGCGGAAGCTCTCGCCGCACCGCCGACCCCTTTCGCCAGCGCGGCGGCGAGGTCGAGGGAACGTCGATGGGGGTACGCCGCCGTTGCCGGGCCGGTCGCGCTCGTGTAGCCCTTCGCCCTGATGGCCCATACGCCCCTCGACTCGATGGCGCTCCGCTTCGACGGCGCGCGGCTCGAAGTCCTCGATCAGCGACTGCTCCCCGACGAGGAGCGCTGGCTCGACGCGAACGATCCCGCCGCGATGGCAGGGCACATCCGCTGCCTCTCGGTGCGCGGCGCGCCCCTCATCGGCGTGGCGGCGGCGCTCTCGCTCGGGCTCTACGCCGAGACCGACGTCACCGACGACGCCTGGAGGGCCGCCGCCGCGCATCTCAGGGCCGCGCGTCCCACGGCGGTGAACCTCATGAACGCCGTCGACCGCGTGCTCGCGGCCTTCGATCGCGGAGGGCGCGCCGGGGCCACGCGCGAGGCCTTCGCGCTCTTCGACGAAGACGTCGCGCTCTGCGAGCGCATGGCAGAGCTCGGCTCCGAGCTCATCGAAGACGGCGAAGGGATCCTCACGCACTGCAACGCGGGCGGCCTCGCCACGGTGGGCGTCGGCACGGCGCTCGGCGTCATCGTGCGCGCGTGGCAGCGCGGTCGAAAGATCCACGTCTACGCCGACGAGACGCGGCCGCTCCTCCAGGGCGCGCGGCTCACCGCGTGGGAGCTCGCGAGGGCGGGCGTGCCGCACACGCTCATCACCGACTCGATGGCGCCCATTCTCATGCGCCACGGCCGCGTGCAGCGCGTCTTCGTCGGCGCCGACCGCATCGCGCGCAACGGCGACTTCGCGAACAAGGTCGGCACCTACGGCGTGGCCGTCGCGGCGCGCGCGCACGGCGTCGCGTTTCATCCCGTGGCCCCGTTCACCACCGTCGACGTGAAGGCCCGCTCGGGCGCGGACATCCCCATCGAGGAGCGCGCGGCCGACGAGGTGCGCGGCGTGGCGGGCTCCTTCGGCGCGGTGCGCTGGGCGCCGCGCGACGTGGCGGTGTTCAACCCCTCGTTCGATGTCACCCCCGTCGCGCTCGTGACCTCGCTCGTGCTCGACCGCGCGGTGCTCTCGCGCGAGGCCCTCGACGACGGAGCGCTCGATCGCATCTGCGCGACGAGCGTCCACGGCGCGCGGTGATGATCCGCGCCGCGAAGAGGCCCTGGTGGATCGCCCTCGGGCTGGTGCTCTCGTGCGCCGCTGCGGTCGCACAGCCCGTTCACACGGCATCCCCCGAGACGCCGGGACGCCCGCCCGGGACGCCCGATCCGGCCGAGACCCCGACCGAAGACGAGGCCCCCGCGGTCTCCGAAGACGCCGGCGTCGGGTGGGCGGTGGTGCCCCTCGTCGACGCGTCGAGCCCCGTCGCGACGGGACGCGGTCTGCGCGTGAACGCCTCGGAGGTCATCGCGCGCTTTCACGACGCCTCCGGCGCGCTGCAAGAGGGCTACGCCACCGACCCCTCGCTCGCGCAGGAGCTCCTCGATCGCATGGTGGCCGACCGCCTCCTCGCCGACGAGGCGCGCCGTCGCGGCCTCGACGCGGACCCGCTCGTGCGCGCCGCCGTGGAGCGCGCGCTCGTGTCACGGCTCCGCGCGCTGGTGCTCAACCCCGCGGCCGACACCACGCGGCCCGAAGACGACGAGGTGCGCGCCTGGTACGACGCGCACCCCGAGCGATTTCACATCCCCGAGCGTCGCCGCGCGCGCGTGATCTTTCTCACGAACCGCCGCGAGGCCCTCGATGTGCTGCGCCTCGCGCTCTCGCGTCGCAGGCAGCGCCCGGTGCATGAGTTCCGTCGCCTCGCGTCGGAGCACAACGACGATCCGCACCTGCGCTCGATGGCGGGCGACCTCCGCGACGTGACGCCGACGCGCATCAACGGCGGCCTCGACCTCGACTCCGCCGTGCGCGCCGCGATCTTTGAAATCGCCCGCGAGGGCGACACCCTCCCGCGCGTCGTCGAGGGGAGCTGGCGGGGCGTCGCCGGGTACTTCATCGTGAACCTCGTCAGCCGACGTCGCGGCGAGGAGCGCTCGCTCGCGGCGCAGTCTGACTGGATCCGCCTGCGCATCATGATGGAGCGCCGCGTGGCCGTGGAGCGCGCCCGCGTCGCCGAGCTCGCCCGAGAGCGCGGCGTGACCGCGCTACCGCTGTCTCAAGTGCTCCGCTTCGCCCCCGCGGCGTCCGACGGGGGAGCCCTCGTAGGCGACGCGAGCGCCGACCGTTGACGCGTTCCCCGCGCGGCTGACGCAGCGCGTTTCACAACGCCGCCCGAAGTCTGGTACATCGCGCGCCATGCGAGTGATGAAGTTCGGAGGCACCTCCGTCGGCGACCCGGCGCGCGTGTCGAACCTCTGTGAGATCGTCCGCGGCGCGCTGCACCTCGAGCCCGTGGTCGTGGTGAGCGCCGCTTCGAAGGTGACCGACATGCTCCTCACCGCGGCGCGAAAGGCCGCCGCGGGGACCGTCGACATGGACGCCATCGAGGCCCGCGTGACGGCGCTCCTCCGCGCGTTCGAGATCGACGCCGCGCTCATCGCGCCGGAGCTCGCAGGGCTGCGCGCGGCGCTCGAAGCCGTGCGCGACGCGGGCGAGGCGAGCGCGGAGCTCACGGACCTCGTGGCCTCCTACGGCGAGCGCATCTCGGTGCGCGGCATCGCCGCGACCCTTACGGCGAAGGGGATTCCCGCGACGCACCACGACGCCTTCGACGTGGGGATGATCACCGACGACCAGTTCGGCGGCGCCGAGCCGCTCGCGTCGAGCGACGGGCTGCTCCGTGAGCAGGTGAGCGCCCTCGCGCGCTCGGGGCGCGTCCCGGTCATCACGGGCTTCGTGGGCAGGACCCTCGACGGCCGCGTCACCACCCTCGGCCGCGGCGGGAGCGACTACAGCGCCGCCGTGGTGGGCGCCGCCGTGGGCGCCGACGAGATCGAGATCTGGACCGACGTCCCCGGCGTGATGAGCTCGGACCCGCGCGTGGTGCCCGAGGCCCACACGATCCCGGTGCTCTCGTTCGATGAGGCCGCGGAGCTCGCGTACTTCGGCGCGAAGGTGCTGCACCCGAAGACCATCCACCCCGCGGTGCGCAAGGGCATCCCCGTGCGCGTGAAGAACACCTTCGAGCCCGCGCACCCGGGCACGGTGATCACCGCCGACGGAGACCGCGCGGCCCGCGGCGCCCGCGCCATCGCCCACAAGAAGGGCGTCGCCGTGGTGAACGTGGTCTCGACGCGCATGCTCCTCGCGCACGGCTTTCTCGCGCGGATCTTCGAGGTGTTCGCGCGGCACCGCGTGGTGGTCGACCTCGTGTCGACGAGCGAGGTGAGCGTGAGCTGCACGGTCGACCGCGAAGACGGGCTCGACGCCGCCCTCGCCGAGCTCTCGACCATCGGAGAGGCCTCCGTGGCGAGCGGTCGCACGCTCGTGTGCGTCGTCGCCGCGGGGCTGCTCACGAGCCCCGAGGTGTGCCCGCAGATCTTCGCCGCCCTCGGCCGCGAGGGGATCGCGACGGAGCTCCTCTCGATGGGCGCGAGCGCCATCAACGTGAGCATGGTGGTGGCCGGAGACCGCGGCGAAGACGCCGTGCGGGCGCTCCATCGCGCGCTCTTCGGGGCGCGCTCGTGACGGGCCCCGTGTGGCTCGGACCGAAGCGTGCGGAGGCCCTCGCCGCGCGCTTCGGCACGCCCTATTACGCGTACTCCGCGCGCATCCTCCGGGCGCGGTCGCGCGCGCTGCTCAAGGCCTTTCCGGGCGCCGAGGTGCGCTACGCGATGAAGGCCAACGCGTGCCCCGCGGTGCTCTCCGTCGCGCGCCGCGTGGGCCTCGGCGTCGACACGGTGTCTCCGTGGGAGGTGCTCCTCGCGCGCGAGCTCGGCTTCCGCAAGAAGCGCATGATCTACTCGGGCAACATGCCGAGCGACGACGACCTCCGCGCCGTGCACCGCGAGGGCGTGATGATCAACCTCGACGCGCTCTCGTCGCTGCGTCGCTACGGCAAGATCGCGCCCGGCGCGAAGGTCTCGCTGCGCGTCAACCTCGAGGTCGGCGGAGGCCACCACCCCCACGTCGTCACCGCGGGGCCCGAGAGCAAGTTCGGCCTCTCGCCCGAGGAGCTCCCCGACGCGCGCGCCATCGCGGCGGAGCACAAGCTGAAGATCGTCGGCCTGCACCAGCACATCGGCTCGGGGATCTTCGAACTCGACCTCTTCCTCGAAGCCCTCACGCCGCTGCTCGCGCTGCTCGTCGACTTCCCCGACCTCGAGTTCGTCGACGTGGGCGGAGGCTTCGGCGTGCCCTACCAGGGCGAGGAACCCATCGACCTCGACGCCTGGGGGCGCGCCGTGACCGAGCGCTTCGACGCCGCCGCGAAGCGCTACGGCAGACCCCTCAAGCTCGTGCTCGAGCCCGGCCGCTACGTGGTCTGCGAAGCGGGCGTGCTCGTGGCGCGCGTCACCACCGTGAAGCGCACGCGCGACCGCGTCTTCGTGGGCACCGACTCGGGGATGCACCACCTCATCCGTCCCGCGCTCTACCAGTCGTATCACCCCGTGGTGACCTGGCCCGCGCGCGAGGGAACGCCCGAGCGCTGCTTCTTCACGGGGCCCATCTGCGAGAGCGGTGACATCCTCGCCGAAGACCGCATGATGCGCGTGCCCGAGGAGGGCGACCTCGTCGCCGTGGGCAACGCCGGCGCCTACGGCTACGCGATGGCTTCGAACTACAACCTCCGCGCGCGCCCCGCCGAGGTGCTCGTCGACGGCGACGAGTGGAGCCTCGTGCGAGAGCGCGAGCGCTACCGCGACGTCGTCCGACGCCGCGACGTCAAGCGCGCGTAGCGATCCAGTCGCGGTGCGCCGCGACGCGCGCGAAGAGCGACCACAGCCCCTCGGCGTAGACGCTCCCGACGCCCACCACGCAGAGCCCCCCGCCGTCGCGCTCGACCACGAGGGGCCCCCCCGAGTCTCCGCAGGTCATCACCGCGCCGTCGCGCGCCTCGATGGCGATGTGCGCGGGGTGGAGGGTCGTGATCCGCGCCTCGCCGCGCCTTCGGATGTACGCGAGCGAGGAGCCCGGCGCCGCGTCGCCGAAGCCGATCATCGAGACGCGCGCCCCCGCGTCGAGCCCGTCGTCGGGCGCCGTGAGCTCGATGGGGGCGATGGGGCTCCCGTCGAGGCGCGGGTCTTCGTCGAGGGTGATGACCGCGACGTCTGCGCGCACGTCCTCGATGCGCGACGCGGCCACGCGGCCGTCGCTTCGAAGCGGGAGTTCGAACTCGGGGTGGCGCTGGACGCGCCCGGTGAAGGCGCGCGTCCACGCGCGGGCGTCGCGAAAACGAAGCTCCGCGTGATCGCCGCGAACGCAGTGGGCCGCGGTGAGGACGCGTCGGGGCGCGAAGAGCACCCCGGAGCCGTTGGCGAGCTGCGCGACGGCGCGGAGCGCGGGGCGGTCGTCGGGGACTCCGCCGAGGCTCACGGCCGCGGACGTCGGGCGGGCGTGGCGGGCGCGATCACGGCGAGAACGTGTGCTTCTTGTACGTGATGCCCGAGAGGCCGCTGTACTTCGTGCTCGCGGTGCTCTGCGCTTCGGCGGTGAGCGTGATGGTCGTGCCGTTCGTCGACGCGAGGTTCACCCACCCCTGGTCGAGCCACCAGTGCTCGACCCAGGGGTTGTTCGACTGGTTCTGACCGATCACCGCGACGACCGCGTTGCTCGCGTTCTTGATCACGAAGTACTTGCTGAGGCCCGTCACGAAGCCCGGGTTGCCCGGGGTCGTGATGGTGTGGGCGTGCTTCACGAGCGAGCCCGGCGGCGTGTAGTCGTCGTAGTTCGAGAAGATCTTCTTCACGGTCTGCACGCTCGACTGCGCGATCGAGGAGAGCGTGGTGTTGAGGTACCAGTTCTCGGTCGTGAGGTCGTTCGGGTCGGTCCAGACCGCGGCGTCCGCGGGGAGCGCCGTGTTGTTGCCGAGCCAGAACGCGATCCAGCCGGGATCGATCTGCGCGGGCTTTGCGATCGAGAGATAGCCGTTCTCTTCGAGTGTCATGATCCGTTCCCTTTCGAAGGACATCACGTGGTCCTTCGCCACGATGGGAGGACGTGAGCGCCCCCGCGCTCCTGACATCAGATCTCCGATTTTCACGGCACGGCGCGACGAATCACGCGATACCGCGTCCCCCCGGTCTCTCTCCGTCGCAACCATGGGTCTCTCTCGCGGGCGCCGTCAAGGGCGATCACGAAAAATACCGGGAACACCCGGGTGCGCCGCGACCGCGGCGGGGAGTGCGTCCGCACTCAGCGATGCGGGCTTCGTCGCGTCGCGGCGCGCGAGCGGCGACGCCAGAGAAGCGCGCTCCGGCGCGTGAATCGCGGCCCGTTGCGCACCGCGCTCGGCGCGCGCTCGCACGCTCGGACGGCCTCTCGGAGCGACAGCACCTCGAGGCGCACGTCGCGGCCGCCTTCGGGGATCGCGCGCCGCGCGGCCTCGAGCACCGGGGCCGCCCCGTCGACAGCGACCCGTGACGCGAGGAGCCCCACGGCCTGCGCCGCAAGACGGGGAAGGGGACACCGCACGGCCGCGCGCGCGAGCTCCGCGAGCTCGATCGAGGAGACGTCGTCGCCCACCGCGACCGCGAGGCACCGCATGAGGAGCCCCGCCGAGGGCAAGCCCGCGCCAGCCCAGAGCCGGTGCGCGTGCGTCGCGAGCTCCCTCGCGCGGGGGGTGAGCCCGCTGCGCCACGCGAACGCGGCCTCCGTCGAGACGATCAGCCCCTCGATGTCGTTCTCGCAGAGCCACGCGACGGCGGTGACGAGGTCCTCGTCCGGTCGCTCGTCGCAGCCCCTCCGGTAGCGCACCGCGCGGAGGATCCACTCGGCCCTGGCTTCGAAGTACGGATGTCGCCGCGTCCGCGCCTCCTCGAAGGCCGATCGCGCGACGTGCTCCGCGTCGTCGAGGCGGAGCGCTTCGAGCCACGCGGAGGCCGCGCTGGTGAGGGCGCCGAGGCGACGGGTCACGTTGCGCTCACCCTCGGCGGCTTCGAGGTGCGACCGCGCGGCGGCCTCGTAGTCGCCGTTTCGGTACATCCACCGCCCGCGCCACGCGGCCACGCTCCGGAGCGCATCGGCGTCGCCGCGCGCCGACGCCCAGGCCGTGACGTCGGCGAGCACGGAAGACTCTCGCTCGCTCGAAGCGCGCCGCGCCGCGAGCATGCGCACCGCGTGTCGCCACCACTCGAGGGCGGGGTCGTCGAAGGCGTCGATCGCCTCGGCGGCGGCGAGGGCGCGGGCCCCGTCTTTTCGCGCGGCGAGCGCGGCCTCGACGAGGGCCAGCATGCGCGTGAGGCGCGGCGACGGAGAGCGCACGCGGCAGAGCTCGTAGGCGACGCGATCGACGGAGCGCGGGCTCACGTCGCCGAGCGCCACCTCGACCCACGCGGCGAGCACGCGCTCCTCGGCGGCCGGGGCCGTCTCGGGGGAGGCGAGGTCGCGCACGGCGCGGAGGCCGCGGGCGAGGACGGCGGAGGCTTCACCGTGGCGTCCCTCGTCGACGCGGCGTCGGGCGATGGCCTCGGTCTCGTCGGCGATGCGGGCCCCCCACTGCGGGTCTTCGGGCGAGCGCCTCGCGGCTGCCACGAGGTGAAAGAGCCGCCCGTCGGCGCCGCGAGGGAGCGCCGTCGCGAGCGCGGCCTGCGCCCTCGCGAGCCACGGCGGATGCGTGAGCGGGGCGCTCGGCGCGGTGGGCTCCACGCGGCCGTCGACGAGGACGCGCGCGTCGCCGCGGGTGACGAGCTCCTCGACCTCGCGGGTCACCTGGGCGACGGTGCGATCGAGCGCGCGGGCCAGCAGCGCGATCGACGTGTGCGGCCACGCGACGCAGATCCACTCGAGGAGCTGCGGTCGTCGCGAAGGGAAGAGCGTCCCCCCGGGGCGCCGACGGTTGAGCGCCCCGAGCGTCGGGCCGAGGTCGCTGGAGAGCGTGTCGAGCGCGGCGCGATCGACGACGAGGCGGCTGTCGTCCCAGCGCGCGAGATCGGCGCGGGTCCACGCCTCGACCTCCTCGGCGACGCGGGCGGCGATGCCCGACGTGGCGTTCCAGAGCGCCCCCGCGGCGTCGCTCGGGATGTGCAGCAGACGCTCGGGGCCCGTGAAGAGCTCGCGCAGATCGTCGACGGCGAGGGGGCCGAGCATCACCGCGGGGCGACCGTGCGCGGCCTCCTCGCGCGCACACACCACGGCGCCTTCGCTCGCCCACGCGGCGATGAGCTGCGCGCTCCACCGGTCGACGCGTTCGAAGTCGTCGACGAGGAGCACCGCCCCCGCGGCGAGTCGCTTCGGTGTCTCCTCGGAGAGGCTCGTCGCGCGCTCGCGCAGCGACTCGCCGGAGTATGTCGTCGGCACCGCGCGGAGGCTCTCGAAGGGCGACTCTCCGGCGCTCGCGCGGAGCACCTCGCGACCTCGCTCCGCGAGCGTCTCGGCGACGTCATCGAGGAGCCTCGTTCGCCCCGATCCGCGGCGGGCCGACGACGTCGATGGGCCTCGCCGCGCTGGCCGCACGGAGCACCGCGGCGAGGGCGCCGCGTCGCCGAGCCTCGGGAGCGCGGCCGGGGGTTCGCGAGCGTCCGCCTTCGAGCACGTGGAGCGCCTCGGCCGCGGACGAGGGGCGGTCGTCGGGCGAGGTCGCGAGGAGCCGGTCGATGAGCGTGGCGAGGGAGCGCGGCGTCGAGGGGGCGAGCGACTCGACGCGCGGCGCAGGCTGTCGCGTGCGCATCGCGATGCCGTCGAGCGTGGCGCAGTCGGGGAAGGCGAGCGCGCCCGTCACCGTTTCGAAGAGCATCGCGCCGAGGGCGTAGAGGTCGGCGCGGGCGTCGATGGGCTCGCAGAGCACCTGCTCGGGCGCGAGGTAGGCGGCGTCCCCGCGATGCTGCTGTCGTCGCCGCGCGCGCGCGACGGCGCCGAGGGCGAGTCCGAAATCGAGCACCACGGGGTGACCGTCGCGGGTCACGAGCACGTTCGCGGGCTTCAAATCGCGGTGCACGAGGCCGAGCGAGTGCACCCGCCCGAGCACGATGAGAAGCCTCCGCGTCACCGCGGCGAGCTCCTCCTCGCCGTTGAATCCGCCGGGGAAGGGCACGCCGTCGACGAGCTCCATCACCACCACGGGGCCGACGTGGTCGACGCCCTCGTCGATGAAGCGCGCGACGCCTCGCACGTGCAGCACGCGCAGCGCCGCGATCTCGCGCCGGAGCGTGGCCCGCTCGTCCTCGCAGCTGTTGAGGATCTTCACCGCGACGTCGTCGTCGGTGAGCCGGTCCGTCGCGCGCCACACCTCGCCGGTGACCCCGCGCCCGAGCCGCCGCCCGAGCACGTAGCGGCTCAGGACCTCTCTCCCTACGAGGTTCGCGGTAGAAAGCGGGGGCACGGCAGCGGCGCAGAAGCTACACCCCGCGTCGCGCGCGTGTACAGGCGGCCCGCGCCACGCCGTGGCCCTCGCGCCTCGCCCTGTCGCACGCTGTCGACACCGCCTCGATGCGCCGTTGAAGGAAGAGAGCGCGCCGCGACACGTATCACGCCAGACGGCACGTCTCATGCGATGGAGGACTCCCATGAACAAGCACCCGAACGCTCGATGCCTCGGCGCGATCGCGCCCCTGATGATCCTCGTCGGCGCGCTCCTCGCGCCTCGTGAGGCGAGCGCCCAGTTTCGTGCGAGCGCGTACGGCGGCGTCGAGCGCATCTCGGGCAACGGTCAATCGAGCATGTCGTTCATGGCCCGCGCCGAGGGGACGGTGGGCTTCATCCCGTGGCTCCAGGCGGGCGCCTACGTCGAGACCCTGAGCGGCTTCGACGAGGGGCGTACGGGCTGGGGCGCCGGCGCGCTCGCCACGCTCCGACCGGGGCTCCCCGGAACGTCCGTCGACCCGATGGGCTACGCGTCCGTCGGCTATCAGCGCGCGCCGGCGGGGTCGATCTTCAGCTCGGGCTTTCTCTTCGAACTCGGCGCGGGGCTCTCGTGGCACGCGATGCCCGTGCTCGACGTCGAGCTGCGCGGCGGCTACGTCGGGCTCTTCGGCGACGACAAGATGCACGGATTCTCGGCGGGCCTCGGTCTCTCGCTCCACCCCTGATCGCGTCTGCTCGGCCGCGGCGCGCGTCGGCGTCGGGTGTATGGTCGACGCCCGAATGAACGTGATCCCAGACAATGAAGCGCTCGGGTTGGGTGACGCGCAGCGCGCCGCGATGGGCGACGGCGAGCTCGCGGGCCGCGTCGTGGGCGAGTCGAAGGGCGAGTACCGCGTCTGGGCCGGGGGGCGGGAGTACGCCGCCGAGTGCGTGGGGCGATTCCTCGCGCGCGCGTCGGGCAGGGGCGAGCTCCCCGCGGTGGGCGACTGGGTCACCCTCGAAGCCACGGATCACAACCGGGCGAGGGTGCGAGCGCTCCTGCCTCGGAGCACGAAGTTCTCGCGCCGCGCGGCGGGCAACCGCGACGACGAGCAGGTCGTGGCGGCCAACGTCGACGTGGCGTTCATCACCGCGGGGCTCGACGGAGATTTCAACCTCCGCCGCCTCGAGCGCTACCTGGCCGTGGCCTGGGAGAGCGGCGCGACGCCCGTGGTGCTGCTCACCAAGTGCGACCTCGTCGACGACGTGGGCGCCCGCGTCGAAGAGGCCCGTCGCGTGGCCGGCCGCGCCGAGGTCATCGCCACGAGCGCCGTCCGCGGCGACGGACTCGACCGCGTGCGCGCCCTCCTCGCGCCGCGGGTCACGGTGGCCTTCATGGGCTCGTCGGGGGTGGGCAAATCGACCGTGGCCAACGCGCTCCTCGCCCGCGAGGCGCAGCGCACCGCGGGGGTGCGAGAGCACGATCAGCGGGGGCGCCACACGACCACGCACCGCGAGCTCTTCGTGCTGCCCACGGGCGCGCTGCTCATCGACACGCCGGGGATGCGGGAGCTTCAGCTCTGGGACGTCTCGCGCGGGCTCGACGAAGCCTTCGAGGACGTGACCGGCTGCGTCGCCCGGTGCCGCTTTCGGGACTGCGGCCACGGCGCCGAGCCCGGCTGCGCGGTGCGGGAGGCCCTCGCGTCGGGGGCGCTCGACCCCGAGCGATTCGCGAGCTGGCGAAAGCTCTCGGTCGAGGCCGCGAGCGCGCGCGATGCGAGGCAGCAGAAGGCCCGCGCCGCCACGAGGGGGCGGCCGCCACGCACCCGATGAACGCCGGGCGATCGCTGCGTAGCGCTGGTGGCGCATGCGCGACTGCTCTATGTTCCCCGCGCCGATGCCCCAAACGGAAATTGCTTGGCATGCCACGTCCGCCGACGAGGTCGCGCGAACGCAGGTAGTCGATGTCTCTGTCGGCCTGAGCGCCGCGGAGGTCGCGCAGCGAACGGCGCGCTATGGCCCCAACGCGTTGCCCGCGCCGACGAGGCCCTCGGCGCTCAAGCAGTTCCTCGGGCAGTTCGTGAACCCGCTCGTGGGGACGCTGCTCGCCGCCGCGGCCATCGCCGTGGCCGTGGCCGTGTGGGGCGACAGCGGCGGCCGCGGCTGGTCTCGCTTCAGCGACGCCATCGCGATCATGACGATCGTGATCGTCAACGCGCTCATCGGGTTCTACCAGGAGAAGCGCGCGGAGAAGGCCATCGAGGCCCTCGCGAGGCTCTCCGCGGCGCGCTCTCGCGTGCTCCGCGAGGCCAAGGTGATCACCGTCGACGCGCAGGACCTCGTGCCCGGCGACGTCGTGCTCCTCGAGGCGGGCGACAAGGTCCCGGCGGACCTGCGCCTCGTCACGGCCTCGGAGCTCCACACGGTCGAGGGCGAGCTCACGGGCGAGAGCACCTCCGTCGAGAAGTCCCCCGACGCGACGGTCCCTTCGGACGCGCCCCTCGGCGACCAGTCGACGATGGTCTTCTCGGGCACCACGGTGGTCAACGGTGACGCGCGCGGCGTCGTCGTCGCCACGGGCCGCGAGACGCAGGTGGGCCGCGTCGGTCGCCTCCTCGCCGACGTCGAGAAGCAGCGCTCTCCGCTCGAAGAGCGCCTCGACGATTTCGGTACGCGCGTGCTCTGGATCACCGTGGCCCTCAGCGCCACGCTCTTCGCCATCGGCGCGGTCAAGGGCACCGTCCCCTGGCACGTGCTGCTGCTCACGGCCGTGAGCGTCGCCGTCGCGGTGATCCCCGAGGGGCTGCCCGCGATCACGTCGATCACCCTCGCGCTCGGGATGCAGCGCATGGCCCACCGCGGCGCCATCGTCCGCAAGCTCGCGGCCGTCGAGACCCTCGGCTGCGCGACGACCGTGTGCTCCGACAAGACGGGCACGCTCACGCGCAACGAGATGACCGTGCGCGCCATCGCCGTCGTCGGCCACGAGCTCGCCGTCACGGGCGAGGGCTACGACGACCGCGGAGAGCTCCTCGAGAACGGCGCGCGCGTCGACGATCCGACCGACAGCGTGCGCGAGGTGATCCGCGTCGGCGCCGTGGTGAACACCTCGCAGCTCCGTCGCGACGGCAAGGGCGTCGAGGTGACGGGAGACCCCACCGAGGCCGCGCTCCTCGCGCTCGCGAGCAAGATCCAGATCGAGCGGCACAGCGCGCTCGGCCAGCGCGTGCCGGTGCTGTCGGTGCCCTTCAACAGCGCGCGCAAGCGCATGACCGTGGTCACGCGAGAGGACCGCCCCGGCGGCGCCAACTTCACCTCGCACGTGAAGGGCGGCGTCGACGTGGTGCTGCCGCTCTGCACGCGCGTGCTCACCGACGCCGGCGAGGTCGACCTCGACGACGCCATGCGCGAGGCGCTCACCGCGAAGGCCCAGGAGTTCTCGTCGCGCGCCCTGCGCGTGCTCGCGATGGCGACGCGCGAGGGGGCTGAGGAGCTCCTCGACAAGGCCGAGGCCGAGCGCGCGCTGGTGTTCGCGGGGATGGTGGGCATGCTCGACCCGCCTCGCGCCGAGGTGAAGCGCGCCATCGAGGAGGCGCACGCCGCGGGCATCCGCGTGGTGATGATCACCGGCGATCACCCGGTGACCGCGGAGTCCATCGCGCGCGAGCTCGGGCTCTGGGACGACGGCGCGCTCACGGTCACCGGCGAGCGGCTCCGCGCGATGAGCGACGACGAGCTCCAGAGGGTGCTCCCCCACGTCCGCGTGTTCGCGCGCGTCGACCCCGAGCACAAGCTCCGCATCGTGCGCGCGCTTCAAGACGGGCTCCGCGAGACCGTGGCGATGACCGGCGACGGCGTGAACGACGCGCCCGCGATCAAGCAGGCCGCGATCGGCATCGCCATGGGCCGCGGGGGCACCGACGTCGCGCGCGAGGCCGCCGACATGGTCCTCCAGGACGACAACTTCGCCACGATCATCGACGCCGTGCGCGAGGGCCGCGCGATCTACCGCAACATCCAGAAGTCGATCTTCTTCCTGCTGAGTTCGAACGCGGGCCTCTGCATCGCGGTGTTCGTCACGAGCTTCTTCTCGCCCGAGCAGGCCCCGCCGCTCACGGCGCTCCAGATCCTCTGGATCAACCTGGTGACCAACGGCCTCCCCGCGCTCGCGCTCGGCATCGATCCCCCGGAGCCCGGACAGATGCGCGAGGCCCCGCGCAGGCAGGGCGACCCCATCCTCGACCGCCGCGACTGGATCGGCGTCCTCGCGATCGGCGCCCTCATGGCCGCGTGCGCGATGGCGATCTACTGGCTGCCCATCTGGAGCGCGGCGCCGACCTCGCACGAGGTCATCAGTTCGAAGCGCACGATGGTGTTCACGCTGCTCGCGCTCGCGCCGCTCGCGCACGCCTTCAACTGCCGCTCGCGCACGGCGTCGATCTTCAAGCTCGGACTCTTTTCGAACCCGTGGCTCGTGGGCGCGGTGATCGTGTCCGCGTGCGTCCACGCCGTCTCCATCGCGGTGCGCGGGCTGCAGCCCGTGTTTCGCACCGACCACGTGTGGAACAGCCACGAGATCTGGGTCGTCGTGGCCCTCTCGCTCCTGCCCATCCCCGCCGTCGAAATCGCGAAGTTTCTGGGCTTCGGCGCGGCGCGCCCGGCGGCCCCCAAGCCCTGACCGCCAGCGTTGCAAGAAGCTGAGCAGTAGCAAAGGCTTTCGGGTATGCTGCGCGCGTTGCCCATGCTTCGACACACCCGCTGGTCCGCGCTGCTCCTCTGCTCCACCTCGCTCTTCGCGTGCACCTCGTCGCACAGCCGTTGTCGCGCAGGGACGCCCGTGCTCGTGGGGGGAGAGCTCCGCTGCGTCCTTGATGGCGGCTCCGACGCGGGCGGCGACGTCGTCGACGTGCCGCCCGTGATGTGCGGCGCCGACGGGGGCGTCTCGATGGCGGCCGATCCGGTCGCCGACGGGCTCGACCAGAACTGCGACGGCGTCGACGGCGTGCTCGCGAACACGATCTTCGTCGCGGGGACGGGCGTCGACGTCTCGACCGCGGGGACGACCCCCGACGCGCCCGTTCGCTCGCTGCCCTTCGCGCTGCAGCGCGCGATGCAAGAGGGCCGGAGCGTGATCCTCATGCGCACCGGCGTCTACGACTCCTCGCAAGGCACCATGCCGAGTTTCGTGACGGTCGATCGCTCGATGACCATCGTGGGGCGCTACACCGGCTCGCAGTGGATCACGCGCGACACGTCCGCGACGCCGATGCCCGACACCGTCGTGTCGGGGCCCAACGTCGGCATCGCGATCACGGGGCCCGACGTGACGCTCCGAGGGCTCACCGTCGAAGGCGTGTTGCCGTCGGCGATCGACGGCGTGAGCGTCTACGGCGTCTTCGCCGTCAACGCGCCGAACCTCACGCTGCAAGACCTCATCATCAAGTCGAACAACGCGGCGCCTGGGAGGGACGGTCGTCCCGCGCGCGCCGGCGCGGCGGGCTCTCCTGGCGGCGACGCGGTGAGCGGCATGGGCGGCGTCGCGGGGCGCGCGTGCGCGGGTGTGGCGAACGCGGGCGGTGGCGGCGGCGACGCGGGCGTCTCGGGCGGCGACGACCCGACGGCGGGCGCGAGCGGTCAGGTTCCGCCGCCTCGAACGGCTGCGATGGGCGGTCCGGCGGGCACGTCGGGCGCGGTGCTCGGCCTCGACGGAACGATGGGCACCGACGGCGCTTCAGGGCGTCCGGGCACCAACGGCGGACTCGGAACCTACGGCCCCGATGGCTTCACGCCGGAAGAGGGCGCGAGCGGCGAACCGGGCGAGGCGGGCGGTGGCGGCGGCGGCGGCGGCGGCGCGTACTCGACGATGTCCGCGGTCGGCGGCGGCGGCGGCGGCGGTGGCGGCGGCGGTTGCGGCGGAGACCCGGGCACGGGCGGTCAGGGCGGCGGCGGATCGTTCGGCGTGTACCTCTACGGGCGTACGACGGTCGCGAACATCATCAACTGCTCGATCACCTCGCGGAACGGCGGTCGCGGCGGCAACGGCGGAATCGGCGACGGCTTCATGAGCGACGCCGGCGTGGCCCCGCGCGTGCGCCGGGCGGCGAGGGCGGCGCGGGCGCGCCGGGGCGTGGCGCTGCCGACGCGGGCGTTCCCGAGTCGCGCGGCGGACGCGGCGGACGCGGCGGTCTCGGCGGCGTCGGCGGCGCGGGCGGCCCTGGCATCGGCGGACCGAGCGTGGGCGTCGTGCGCGTGGCCGGCGCGAGCCTCGGGACGGTCTCCGCGACGACCTACAGCGTCGGAGACGTGGGCGCGAACGGCCTCGGAAACATCGACACGCCGCGCGCGCAGTACCACCGCGAAGAGGTCGAGATCACCGCGGTCGACGCGGGCGCCCCCGCCGACGCCGCGAGGACCGACGCGAGCGCCGACTGACGCGCGTCGGGGGACCTCGATGCGAGACGGAGCGATCATCGCGCGGAGCGGCCTCGAAGCCTGCGCGTCCGTGGTTGCGAGCGCGGTCGACGCGGTCGCGATCGTGGGCGGCGAGGGCGCGCGGCGCTTCGAACATGCGCTCGCAGCGGGGGAGGCGAGCCGCGCGAGGGTGCTCCCCGAGCGCGGAGGCGAAGCGGTCGCCGTGGCGGTTGGCATGGCCGCCGCGGGCGCGCGCGTGGCCTTCGTGCTCTCGGGACGCGACGCAGCCGGCCTTGCCCTCCCCGCGCTCCGCGAGCTCTTCGAGGCGCGTCGCCCCGCGCTGGTGGTGATGCCCGCGCACGGCGACGAGCGTGGTCGCGCGGCGCCCGAGGGGCCGTACGACGACCTCGCGCTGCTCTTCGAGGGGCCCGTCGGCGTGCTCGTGGCCGCGGGTGTGCGCGACGTCGTCGACATGACCCTCTCGGCCTGCGCGCTCGCGTCGAGAACCGCGTCGCCGTGGTGCGTGGCCTTCGAACTCGCGCTCGTCGGCTGCGCCGTCGGAGCGTGTGAGGCGCCCTCGCGCGAAGAGACCTCCGCGTGGTGGAGCGACGCGCCCGTCGACCTGGCGTCCCCGTGGTTCACCGCGACGGACCTCGCGTGGTCGTGGATCTCCGCGCGCCGCCCGGCGCTCGCCCCCGTGACAGGAAACGTCACCCCGGGGAGCGAAGCGCGGCTGCAGCTGGGCGGCGGTGATTTCGACGCCGCGGGGCCGTGCGTGGCGGTGCGCCAGCGGCGGCCCTTTCCCTCGGAGTACGTGGCGATGAGGGCGCGCGGCGCGTCGCGGATCGCCGTACGCGAGCCCGAGCCCGACGCCTTCGGGTACCCCTTCGAGGGGCGGCTCACGACGCTCGTACGCGCGGCGCTCTCGGGCGCTGCGACGAAGGTCTCCGAGCTCGGGGGAGGCCGCCTCGCCGACACCGCCTACGGCACGGCCCGCGTCCTCGTCGCGTGGAACGAGCCCGCGCGCGGGGCCATCGTGCGGGCGCTCGTGGCCTTCGCGGCGGGCGTGGGCTGGCGGGTGCGCGCGGAGCAGCACGAGCCGTGGGCCGCGTCGGTGGTGGTGCAGGTCCCCGCGGCGGACCCGATGAGCCCCCACGACGTGGTGATCGCCTCGCCCGACGCGCTGGGGTTGCTGTCGGTGCTTCGCGGGGTCGACGACGATGACCTCGAGGTGCGCCCCGGGACGGTGATGCTCCTCGGTCGCTGCGCGCCCGAGCGGCTCGAGGAGATCAGAAAGACCTGCGAATACGCGGGGGCGACGCTGCGGCACGAGGTCGACGCGACGCTCGCGGTGTGACCGACCGCGGCGCGCGCGGCGGAGCCCGCGGAGGGAGTCCGGTGTTGCCCCGCGCTCCTCGCTCTGGTATCGATGAGTGCGTCGCTTGAAGGCCCGAGGAAGCATTGCCTCCGAGACACCGCCCGATACCGGGCTCCGCCTCGGAGATGCGTTCGAGGGGTTTAGGGAAGTTGTCCTCCCGTCGTTGAGCTCGAATGAAGGCGCCATCGCGCCTGATAGGGTGTTCTGGAGACGACCATGAACATGGTGATGTACGAGGAGGAGCTGAATCAGGTCCAGACGGTGGTCGACAAGCTGGTGCGAGACGCCAACGCGCGCGTCGTCTGCATCGTCGACAAGAACGGTCAGCTCATCGCCGCGAGCGGCGAGACCGACAACCTGGACACCACGTCGCTCGCCTCGCTCATCGCGGGGACCATCGCGGCGATGGGCGGCATGGCGAAGCTCCTGAAGGAGAACGAGTTTCCGACGCAGTTCCACGAGGGCGTGAAGGCCAACATCCACATCCAGCTCGTGGGCAACCGGGTGATCCTGGCGGTGATCTTCGACTCGCGCGCGACGCTCGGGCTCGTGCGGCTCCGCGTGAAGCGGGCGAGCGACGAGCTCAACGCCATCTTCGAAGCCCTCTCGCGCCGCATCCCGCAGCGCGGCGGAAACACCCCGTTCGGTGAGATCACCGACGAGGACATCGACAACCTCTTCAACGACTGAACTCCACAGGGGCCGCCGATGTCGTTCATCAACTACCTCTCCCGCGAGATCAACTGCAAGATCGTCTATTACGGGCCGGGCCTGTGCGGCAAGACCACGAACCTCCAGTGGATCTATCAACGCACGGCGCCCGAGGCGAAGGGCAAGATGATCTCCCTCGCCACCGAGCAGGACCGGACGCTCTTCTTCGACTTCCTCCCGCTCTCGCTCGGCGAGATCCGCGGGTTCAAGACGCGCTTTCACCTCTACACCGTGCCGGGGCAGGTCTTCTACGACGCCTCGCGCAAGCTCATCCTGAAGGGCGTCGACGGCGTCGTCTTCGTCGCCGACTCGCAGATCGAGCGCATGGAGGCCAACCTCGAGTCCCTCGAGAACCTCCAGCTCAACCTCTCGGAGCAGGGCTACCAGCTCGAGAAGATCCCGTACGTGATCCAGTTCAACAAGCGCGACCTCCCCAACATCGCGCCCATCGGCGAGCTGCGCGAGCTGCTCAACCCGATGAACGTGCCCGACTACGAGGCCGTCGCCAGCCGCGGCAACGGCGTCTTCGACACGCTCAAGTCCGTCGCCAAGCTCGTGCTCACCGAGCTCAAGAAGGGCTCCGGCGGCTGACGCTCCGAGCGCGCACGCGCCGCGCCCGCGCGCGACGCCCACGAACGCGCTACCCCGCCTCGCCCTGACGGCGATACCGTCACGGCACCTATGGATCACCCGGTCGATCTCAGTCAGCTCCCAGAGGCCGCGCGCAAGGCCCTCGGAGGCCCCGCGCCGCTCAAGATGATGGTCGCGCGGGGGATGGCCCCGCTACCGCCCGCGGCGCTCGTCAGCGCCCTCTACGGCCTCGCCTGGAGCCGCGACGACGAGAAGCTCAAGGAGGCCGCGGAGAAGACCCTCGGCGGGCTCCCCGACGCGGTGCTCAACGGCGCGCTCGGCGCCGCGGACCTGCACCCCGCGGTGCTCGACGACCTCGCCGCGCGCTTCAAGGACAACCGCGGCGTCCTCGACCGCATCGTGCGGCACCAGCAGACCGCGGGCGAGACCATCGCCGCGCTCGCGAGGCGCTGCGACGAGGCCCTCACCGAGCTCATCGCCACCAACGAGCAGCGGCTCCTCGCGCACCCCGAGGTCATCGAGGCGCTCTACCTCAACGTCAACACGCGCATGTCGACGGCCGATCGCATCGTCGAGCTCGCGGCGCGCCACGGACTCAAGGTCAACATCCCCGGCTTCGACAACATCGTCGCGGCGCTGCAGGAGCAGGGCGGCGCGGGCGTGGCCGCGGCGCGCGCCGAGCCCGTGGCCGACCCCGACAAGATCGACCACGAGTTCCGCACGGCGCTCGAGGAGGCGAAGGACCTCACCGCCGACGCGATCAAGGAGGAGGAGGACGGGAGCCTCAACCTCGACGACAAGGGCAAGAAGGCCGACAAGGCCATCTCGAAGATGTCGATCACCGAGAAGATCCGCACGGCGATGCTCGGCAACGCGGCGCAGCGCTCGCTGCTCATCCGCTCGCCCAACCGCCTCGTGTTCGCCGCGGTGCTCAACTCGCCGAAGCTCCAGGACGACGAGGTGCTCAAGTACGCCGCGAGCCGTCAGGTGAGCGGCGACGTGCTGCGGCGCATCGCGGGCGACCGCGGCTTCACGCGCCTCTACGACGTGAAGCTCAACCTCGTGAACAACCCCAAGACCCCGCTCACCGAGAGCATGAAGTTCCTCTCGCACCTGCGCGAGACCGACGTGCGCAAGCTCCTCGGCAACAAGAACATCGCCTCGGGCCTGCGCAACGCCGCCAACGGCCTCCTCTCGGCGAAGTCCAAGAAGTGACCGCTCAGAGCGCGGGGTTCACCGGCACGCCGAGCTGGAGGTCCGCGTGGATCTCGCAGAGCTGCTGCACGCCCTGAAGCACGTCGTCGCCCGCCCCCGCCCGCGCGAGCGTCGAGGCCCGCGCGCGGAGCTGCCCGCACGAAGACTCCCACCGACTCCGCAGTCTGTTCCGCACGGCGATGAGCCCGGGCATGCGCGGGTCCGTCGGCGCCTCGGGGCGCGCGGCCATCATCCCCGCGAGGTTCTCGTGGCGCATGAACTGGGCGCGAAGGAGCCGCGTCTGCGCGAAGAGCCGCGAGAACTCGGGGTCGTACCGCAGCGGCGTCACTGTCCGATACCGCGTCGCGCGCATCTGCGGAGGCGGCGGCGCGGCGTGCGCTTCGGCGAGGGCCACGGTCGTCGGCGCGCCCGACGCGGGGAGCGCGAACCAGCGCACCGGGCCGCTCCACACGCCCTCGCGAGAGAGCGCGAGCGTCGGAGCACCCACGGCGTCGAGCGCCGCGACCTCGTGAAAGAGCGACGGCGTCGTGGCGAGGAGCGACGCGCCCGCGGCCCCCGCGCGCACCATCGCGAGCCCGCGGCGGTCACCCGTGACGGCGACGAGCACGCGACCATCGGACGTGGCGGCGAGCGCGCGCGGCGTGGCGAGGGCCTCCGCGAGCGGCGCCTCGGGCGGCACCGGGGGCGGCGCGATCGGGTGCACCCGCGGCGGGAGCTCGGCGTCGGGCGACGGGCGCGTGAGGTTCTCGACGGACGTGGGGTGCGGCGGCGGCGGAGCGCCGAGCGCGAAGGGCTCGCCCGAGGCCGCGTCGACGAGCGCGCCGAGCCCGCCGGGGCGCAGCGGGATGCGCGCAAACACCGGTGTCGAAGGGCTTCGGACGAGGGACGCGTACACCGCGTTGGCCGTGAAGGCCGCGGCGTCGGAGCGCATCCAGGGGCCGGGGAGGAGCCGCTCGAAGGCGTCGTTCGCGCGGAGCTCCGAGAGGTGCAGCGCGGTCGGTCCGCACTCGATGGGCGGTCCCGGCGCGCGGTGTACGGGACCCTGCGGTTGGGGGCTGCGCGTCGGGGGATCGATCGCGCTCGACGGGTCGTCGTTGAGCGACGGCGGCGGCGCGGGCTCGCCCTCTCGCGCGACGCAGCGTGAGCCCGTGAACGCGAGCATCGTGGCGTTCTCGACGCGCAGGAGCCGCAGCCCGTCGCCGGGGTCGCCCGAGAAGCCCGTCGCTGCGGCCATCGGGCGCGTGGGCGTCCCGTCGTCGCGCACGCGCATCGCGCGCACCGTCCCGCGCACCTCGTCGTCGGTGACCGTCGCGCCCGTCCATGCGAGGGCCCACGCGTCGGGCTCTCGCACGAGCGTCGCGCGCCAGAGACGCGCGTTCTCGTTGAAGACCGGACGCGCCGGAGAGGCCGCGTTTCCATCGGCGTCGAGGGTGATGAGGGCCACCGAACCGCCCGACGACGCGGGCGGCCCGAAGGGATCGTCGGTCGAGGGAGGCACGCCCACCGCGGGCGCTCTCACGCGGCGCTGACCCGGCGGGAGCGCAGGCGCGAGCGAGCGGGGGATCACGTACGCGACGGCGCCGCGGTGGCCGTCCCACGCGAGCGTCGCGGCGCGCGCGTCGGGGGCGAGGGTGACGTCTTCGCGCGCCCGCGTCAGGGTCGCGGCGCCGCCCGCGGGGGCTTCGAAGTTGAAGAGCGCGGATCGAAGCGGGGCGCTCGTGCCCTGGTTCTCGATGTACACCACGAGCACGCGCGCGCCGTCGCGGGCCGCGGAGAACGCGCGCGCGTACATCATCACGTCGCCCTCGGCGACGCGCGGCGGGCGGGGACCCGGCCGCGTGGCTTCGAGCGGCGGGAGCTGCGCGCGCGCGATGGACGGCGACATCGCCGCGGAGAAGAGCCCGATCACGAGGGTTGCGGAGCGGCGAAACACGCGAGCGAGACGTGTCGATGACCGGCGCGGCGCTGTCAAGCGCGACGGACGAGCGGGCGACGCTTCCCACCGCGAGAGGGGAATGGGATAGAGTGCCCGACGCGCCGTGTCCGAATCCCGACCCCCGTGGCTCACGTCATCGCCTCCGTGGCACGCGCCGATCTCCGAAGCGGCCTGTCGCCTGGCGCGCGTGGCGCCCTCGGAGGTGCCGCTCGTCGAGCTCCCTTCGACGCCGTGCAGCGCGGCCGAGCTCGTCGCGCTTCGCAACGGACGCTACGTGCCCCTCTTCGGTCACGGCGCGAACGCCTCGGAGGTCCGCCGCGCCCTCGCCCTCGTGCAGCGCGCCTTCGCCGCCAACGCAGACCCCCGCGCGAGCGACCACGCGCTGACCATGCTCGTTCACCCCGCGCTCGGCGCCGAGCCGCTGCGGCACCTCGCGACCGCGGCGGTCGAGGGGCGCGCGCCGTCGTGGTCCGCCGCGCTCGTGCTCGGCCTCGCGGGGACCCTCGGCGCGAGCGACGTCCTCCGCGCCGACGTGGGCCGCGCGCTCTCGGCCGTCCCTTCGCTCTCGACGGAGGTCGCGCTCGCGGTGAACGCGGGCGGGGGCGACCTTCACGCGTGGCGAGATCACTACCAGCGGCTCCGCGCCTCCGACGCCGAGGAGCCGCCCGTGCGGGCCGTGAGCGTGGCGCGGCACTGGTACGACTTCGTGCTCGCGCGGCGCTGGGCGGGCCTCGATGGGCTGAGGGCGATGAACCTCGACTCCCTCGACGCGGCCTCGCAGTGGCTCGCCGCGAGCGCCGAGTGGGTGAGCGGTGAGGAGCGCGCCCGGGGGCGCATGACGGACCTCGCGCACAGCCTCCTCGAGCCGCTCCAGAAGCCCCTCCCGCGGCTCGCGCAGGCCGTCGCGCGCGAGATGGTCGAGCTCCTCGCGCACCCGTGGAGCGTGCGGTGGGAGCACCTCCGCTGCGCCGCTTCGAGGGACCACGCCTCGGCCTCGATCCGCGCGTGGCTCCACGCCGCCACGGAGGAGCGCTTCTTCGAAGAGCCCGACGCGAGCGCCGGGGCCGCGGAGTACGGCGAGCTCGGCCCCGAGCCCAGCCGCGCAGGGCGCGCCGCCGCCGAGGCCCGACAGCTCGCGGGTGACTTTCTCCTCGACTGGTTCGTGCCCGAACGAGACGCCCGCGTCGCCGTCGACGACTGGGCCCGCACGGCGCTGCGCGTCTATCACCGCCTCCGCGGCGCGGCGCTCGTCGAGGTGGCCCTCCGCGGCGCGCGCGCGGACGGAACCCGCATCGAAGACCTCGCCCTCGGAGGCGCCGCGTGAGCCCCTTCGACGCCGCCGTCCACACGCTCTACGAGGGCCTCGCCGCGTGGAACCGCGGGGCCTCGCCGGGCCTCGTCTCGCGCGCCGCGGTGCTCTTCGACGAGGCCGCGAGGGCAGGGGACCCGCGCGCCTGTGTCGGCGCTGCGGTCTCCCGCGGACTCGCGGGCGACGTGGAGGGCGCGCGACGACGGCTCCACGAGGCGATCACGGCGCAGCCCTCGCGCGCGTCGGCCTACGTGGCGCTCGGGATGTTCGGTCTGCGCGATCCCGATCCGCTCGCGCAGGCGCCCGCCGCGAGTTGGGCGCTCATCGCCGCGCGCGACCTCGCCCCCGGCGTGGCGTGCATCGAGCGCATGCTGGCCGTGTCGCTCTCGACGGCGGGGGAGTTCATGGGCGCGCTCCAGACCGCGCGAAACGCGCTCGCGCTCGATCGCGACGACGACGGCGCGCGGCTGTGGTCCGCGATGCTGCGGCTCTACTTCGGCGGTGACCTCTCGGCCGCGACGGTGCTCGTCGAGTGCCCCGCCGAGGCCGAGCTTCGAATGCGCTCGCCCGCGGTGTGGCTCGCCGCCGCCGCGGGACACTACGCGCGCGGTGAGTTTCAAGACGCGCGCAAGGCCATGCGCCGCGCGGTCGCGCCGCTCAAGGTGGGGAGCGCCTCGGAGGCCCCGATGGTCGACGGCGCGCGGCGGTGGTTCCGCGAGCTCCGCGGCTTCGGTCCCGGCGTGCCGATGACGGGCGACCGGTGGCTGCGCGACGTGGGCGGCGCGCAGAGCGATTTCGCGCGGACGAGGGCGGCGCTCTCGTCGTTCCGCGAGGCCCTCGCGAACGACCCCGTGCGCGCGAAGGCCGAGCGCGTGTCGGCGCTCGACGTCGACGGCGCCCTCGGCGGCCTCGAGGCCCGCACGCGCCGCGGAATGCTGGAGTGGGGCGCGCGGCTCATCATCCGCGGCTTCGCCGAGGCGTACCTCCCGCTCGTGGCCTACCTCGAAGCGCCTTCGCTCGAAGAGCTCGCGGCGATGGACCTCGTCGTCTGCGACGGCTGACGCGACGGTCGCACGATCACTCGCTCGCTCGTTGAGCGCGCGCAAACCGCGCGTTCCACACGTATCTCCGCGCGCTTGCGTATTGACACCGGCGCCGCCCCGCGTGCTTGATCGCGGGCGTATGCACCCTGCGCAGTCGCTCTGCCGCTTCGTTGAAGATGCTCCGTCTCCGAGGCACGCGGGCGCCCTGATTTCTTCGACGCTCACCGCCGCGGGCTTTCGCGCGCTCGACCTCAAGTCTCCGAAGTGGGAGCTCGGCCCCGGGGGCTGGTACGTCGCGCGCGGCGGCACCGTGATCGCCTTCAGGCTGCGCTCGGGCGCTGCGCCGCGGCGCTTCGCGATGGTGGGCGCGCACACCGACTCGCCGCACCTGCGGCTCAAGTCGCGCCCCGCCTACGCGAACGAGGGGCTCTTTCAGCTCGGCGTCGAGGTCTACGGCGGCGCGCTCTGGAACTCGTGGCTCGACCGCGACCTCGGCCTCGCGGGCGCCGTCTTCACCGACGACGGGAGCGCCCACCTCGCGCGGCTCCACAAGCCCCTCGCGCGCGTGTCGCAGCTCGCCATCCACCTCGATCGCAAGGTCAACGACGAGGGGCTCAAGCTCAACCCGCAGCTCCACCTCGCGCCCATGTGGTCGCTCGCGCGCGACGGCGCCGACGCCGCGAAGGAGTTCCTCTCGCTCATCGCCGGCGCGGCGGGCGTCGACGCGTCGCAGGTCGTCGGGCACGACCTGTCGCTCTATGACCTCACGGCGCCGACGCTCGGCGGCGCGCGCGACGAGTTCATCTTCTCGGCGCGCCTCGACAACCTCGCGTCGTGTCACGCGGGCCTCGCCGCGATGCTCTCCGCGAGCGACGGCGACGCCGAGACCGCGCCGCTCCTCGCGTGCTTCGACCACGAGGAGATCGGCTCGGCCTCGACCGACGGCGCCGACGGCACGCTGCTCTCCGTGGTGACCGAGCGCGTGGTGACCGAGCTCGGCGCCTCGCGAAGCGCCTGGCACGCGGCGCTCGCGTCGAGCCTGATGGTGTCGGCCGACATGGCCCACGCGACGCATCCCAACTTCGCGGACCGCCACGAGCCGAGGCACAAGCCCGCGCTCGGCGGCGGCGTGGTGCTCAAGAGCAACCACAACCAGCGCTACGGCACCTCGGGCGAGACCTACGCGCGTGTGAAGGGCATCGCGCGACGCGCCGACGTGCCCATGCAGGACTTCGTCACGCGCACGGACATCGGCTGCGGCTCGACCATCGGGCCCATCACGGCGTCGAGGCTCGGCGTGCCCGTGTGTGACGTGGGCGCCCCGATGCTGTCGATGCACTCGGCGCGAGAATGTGCTTCCGCCGACGACCACGCGCGCTACGTCGCGCTCCTCTCGGCGCACCTTACGGAAGGGACGGCGCGCGGCGCATGAGCTCTCCTGCCTACGACAAGCTGGTTCGCACCTGTAAAGCGCGCGTGGGGAGCGTCGTCGACGGCAAGTACCGCCTCGACGAGTTCATCGGCGCGGGCACCTCGGGCGCGGTCTACCGCGCGGTGAACACCTGGGTCGGACGCGAGGTCGCGGTGAAGCTCTTTCACTACGACGGCGCCTCGGCCGACAACGCCATGCAGCGCTTCGTCCGCGAGGCCCAGGCCGCCAACCGCGTGCGCAAGGAGGGCTCGCCGCACCCCAACGTCGTCGACGCCCTCGACGTCGGCCGCGACGGCCCCACGGGGCTGCTCTTCTCCGTGCAGGAGTTCCTCCGCGGAGAGACCCTCGAGGCGTACCTCCGCAAGCTGCCCGACCACCGCCTGCCCGCGGGCGCCGCCGTGGTGCTCCTCCTCCCGGTGATCGACGCGATCGCGTGCGCCCACGAGGCCGGCGTCGTGCACCGCGACCTCAAGCCCGAGAACATCTTTCTGGTCTACAAGGGCAACGAAGACCCGATGCCCAAGGTGCTCGACTTCGGCATCGCGCAGCTCAGCGACGCGCGCATGACCTCGTCGCACGAGCTCATGGGCACGCCCCTCTACATGGCCCCCGAGGCCTTCTTCGGGGCCTCGAAGGTCGACGCGCGGGCCGACGTGTGGGCGCTCGGGGTGATCCTCTTCCAGATGATCGCGGGGCAGCCGCCCTTCAACGCCGCCGACGGCAACCCCATGTCGCTCATCAGCATCCTCGCCACGCAAGACCCGCCATCGCTCGCCGCCGCGGGGCTCATGAACCAGGCCTCGTGGCACGTGCTCGAGAAGTGCTTCGCGCGCAACCCCGCCGACCGCTTCGCCAACGCGCGCGCCTTCAAAGACGCCCTCGACCTGCTCTTCGATCGCGTCTGAACGCCCCCCGCGCATCGCAGACCTGACGGTTGACACCGCGGCGGCGACTCGTGCCTCATCCCTCGCGATGAGCCCCTCGCTGCGACGCCTCCTCGCGCTCTCGTCCGCGGTCGTTCTCTCGGCCGCGTGCGCTGACTCCAAGCCCACGGTGCCCGACGCCTCGGCCGACGCATCCTCCGATGCGAGCATCGACGCGCCCCGCGGCGACGGCGGAATCACCTCCGTCCCCGCCCAGGAGACCTGGAGCATCCCGGGGCTCCACGGCGAGGCGCAGGTGCTCCGCACGGCGTCGAACGTGCCGCACATCTACGCCCGCGACCGCGAGGACCTCGCGAGGGTGCAGGGCTTCGTCGTGGCGCGCGACCGCTTCTTCATGCTCGACCTCGCGCGCAGGCTCGCGCAGGGCAGGCTCTCGGCGCTCCTCGGCGACGCGGCGCTCGCGACGGACCTCGAGAGCCGGCAGACCGGCATGACCTACGTCACGCAGCAGCTCGAAGGGGCCCTCACGCCCGCCGAGGCGCAGCGCTTCGACGCCTTCGCCGCGGGCATCAACACGTACATCGCGAAGGTGCGCGAGGGGCTGCTCGAACCGCCGAGCGAGCTGCGCCTCGCGGCCATTCTCTTCGGGCGCCAGCCCATCGACATGATGCAGGAGTTCAACCGCCGCGACATCGTCGCGATGGGCACGACCTTCCTCTACCAGAGCGGCTACGAGACGGGCGACGTGGGGCGCGCGCGCTCCAACGCGGGGCTCCCCGGAGAGTTCACCGGACAGGCCCTCGCGGAGCTCCGCCGCGCGGGCGTGCGGTCTGACATCTTCGACCGCGTCACGCAGATCCGGAACATCGCCTCGGCCGACGGATGGGGCGTCGAGGGCGGGCCCGTGCCGAGCTCGCTCGATCGCATCCCGACGCCGCCGCCCGTGACCGAGCGTCACCTCCCGAGGGTGCCCGCGACGCGCAACGCGACGCCCAAGCGCGTACCGCAGGAGATGCTCTCGCGCCTCGCCGACACGCTGAACTCCATCGAGACGAGGCTCCTCCGCGTCGAGGGCTTCGGTTCGAACGCGTGGGCCGTGATGGGGCGCCACACGCGCGACGGCTCGACGCTGCTCGCGGCCGACGGGCACCTCCCGCTCACGATCCCGTCGCTCTTCTATCAGATCGGCCTCGACACGCAGCTCCTCGGCGGCGGCGACATCCATCAGGTCGGCGTGGCGCTGCCGCTGCTTCCGTACGTGGCGATGGGCACCAACGGCAGCGTCGCGTGGGGCTTCACGCAGCTCAGCGGAGACATCACCGACTGGTACCGCGAGGAGCTCACCCTCGACGCCTCGGGGATGCCCACCGCGAGCCGCTTCATGGGCGCCGCGCGTCCGCTCGTGCGCGTCGACGAGCGCGTCGAGGTCGCCGACGTCCCCGCGCTCATGAGCCGCGGACGCACCGAGACCGTGACCCGCTTCACGACCTTCGACGGCCGCTGGATCACCGCGATCGAGGGGCGCACCGTGACGGCGACCGAAGCGCTCGGTCCCGGCGAGTCTCGCGTGTACCTGCTCGGGCAGTGGGTGGTGCCGCGCGACACCGACGGCGACGGCGCGATCACCGCGGTGAGCTTCGACTACGTGGGCCTCGACGCGAGCAACATCTTCGAGTCGTTCGCGCGCTTCGGCACGTCGCGCACGGTGGCCGAGTACCGCCAGGCGACGCGCGGCCTCGTGGCCTTCTCGCTCAACCAGGTGGCGGCCGACTCCGCGGGCTCGGTCTATTACTCGGGCTACCAAGCGACGCCGTGCAGGGAGTGGCTCCCTCGCAACGCCGATCGCTCGTGGGTCATGGGCGCGGACCCGAACCTCCTGCTCGACGGCACGCGCTTCGGAGGCTTTCACATCCCGATCCGCGACACGATCGTCGACGAGACCGCGGGCGCCACGGACCCGTACGCGTGCGTGGTCCCCTTCGAGCGCACGCCCGCGTCGCTCAACCCCACGCGGGGCTATGTGTTCACGGCCAACAACGAGCCCGGACACATCACCGACGACAACTCCCTCACCAACGACCCCTACTACATCGGCGGCCCGTGGAACGACGGCTACCGCGCCGAGCGCATCGACACGCTGCTTCGCGCGGGCGTGACCGCGCGCAACCTCGACGAGGAGGCGATGGCGCGCGTTCAGGCCGACGCCCGCTCTCCCCTCGGCGGGCAGTTCACGCCCGCGCTCCTCGACGCGATCGACGCGGCGCGCACGGCCTCGATGGGGACGCCCGCCGCGGGCACCGCCGACGCGCGCCTCGCCGCGATGTACCGCGCCGCGAGCGCGGATTTCGACGAGGTCGCGCGCAGGCTCCGCGCGTGGAGCACGGCGGACTTTCCCACGCCCTCGGGGGTCGAGACCTTCTATCACACGGTGGCGGACGGGGAGCGCGAGCACGCCGTCGCCACGACGCTCTTCAACGCGTGGGTGGGGCGCTTCATCCGCGGCGTCTTCGACGACGAGCGCTTCCCCGCGGACCCCTTCGAGGGCGGAGGCAGCGCGGCGCGCGCGCGCACGCTCGTGCTGATGCTCGACGGACGCGGCCCGATGAACAGCACGCGCCTCGCGTCATGGAACCCCGCCACGCAGGAGAGCGCGTGGTTCGACGTGCTCGGCACCGAGCCCATCGAGACGAGCCGCGAGGTGGCGCTGAGCGCGCTCACGCAGGCGCTGACGTACCTCCGCTCGACGCCGCGCGGACCGGGCGCCGGAGGCTTCGGCACCAACGACATGACGCAGTACCTCTGGGGCCTGCGTCACCACGTTCGCTTCGACTCGATCCTGTCGTCGTTCCTCGGCAACAACGACACGCTGGCGCCGATCGTGGGGCGCTTCTCGATCACGCCGATGAACCTCCCGCTCGCCTCGATGATCCCCGCGGGTGATCCGCGCGCGACGCTGCCGGGCTTCCCCCGCGGCGGCGATCAGTGGGTGGTCGACGCGGCGAACTCGGGCCTCGGCGGAGAGAACTTCACCTTCGGCTCGGGCCCGACCTACCGCATGGTGGTGTCGTTCCACAGCGACGGCACGACGCAGGGACGCAACGTCGTTCCGGGCGGTCAGTCGGGGCTCAACACGTCGCCGAACTTCAGCGACCAGGCCGCGCTCTGGCTCGGCAACCGCGCGCTGCCGATGTACCTCGCGCCGGCAGACGTCATCGCGCACGCCACCTCGCGCGAGCAGTACACGCCCTAGCGATCACGACGCGGCCTCGTCGACGTGGGGCGATCTCGATCAGCGCGACGCCGTGGCGCGCCGCGCGGACGAGCGCGTCACCGCGAGGGTGTCGGCGACCAGGTGACGATCGCGCGCCCGAGGAGCCCGAAGCCCATGCCGCCCGCGAAGGTGACGTCGGTGCCTACGGCGAGGCCGGCGTTCCACTGCGGCGCCACGGAGAACAGCGCGCCGAACTCCAGGTAGAACGCGAGCTGCCGCGCGGCGGGCGCGTCGTCGACCCAGCGGTGCTGGTACTCGAGCCCCGCGCCCACCATCGGCCGCACGATGGACCCCGCGCGGAAGATCGCCCGGTACCCCAGGGCCACCGGGATGTAATCGAACTCCGGCCCGATGAGCAGCCCCGGCGCGAGCACGACGCGGCTCACCGTGCGAGGACCGCCGGGGCGCCAGTGCACCTGCGCGCGGGCGCCGCCCGCGAGGCCCACCAGGGTGACCTCGGGCGCGAGGCCGAACTCGAAGTGATCGAGCCACCCCTCCGCGCGCGCCGCGCTGGCGGAGAGCAGCGTGGCGAAGCTGATGGCCGTCGCGAGCGGCTCAGTACGCATACGTCCCCCAGTCATCGAGCGCCTCGCCGATGTCGATGCGCTCCTCCACGCCGCCGCCCCAGGCGAAGGCGCCGGCGGTGTGCTGCGGCGACCAGATCCAGACCTCGCAGGATCCGCGCGGCACGCGCAGGGCCACGGCGCCTGTCGTCCAGAAGAAGCGACGGGTGAAGCTCTCGTAGAAGGCCGGACGCGGCGTGACGCGACCCAGGTCGACGAAGGCGCCCCAACCTGTCGGCAGGGGACGCGGGAGGGCCGCGCGCTCCTCGGCGGTGGGTTCGGGCATGCCCGCGCAGGCGAAGGCGTACGCGGGGCGGTGCTCGCGCAGCGACTCCTTGTGCGGCACCATCAGCTCCATCGGCAGCGCGAAGTCCGTCGGGAAGTTCATCCGTACGACGAACACCTCGGCGCCCGTGACGAAGGAGCCGTAGAGGGCGCGGCTGATGGTCGCGTCGGCGACTTCGAAGGGCGTGCCCGGCGAGAGCGTGCCCGGCGCGTGCGCCCACGCCGAGGCCGTGACGGTGAGGAGGGCCAGCACCGCTGCGTGTCTTCGGGGCTTCACGGCGTCACCCCCGCGGCGCAGGCCATGGGGGTCGTGGCGGCGCGTCGGATGTACGCCAGCCCCCGCACGCACGAGTCGGTGCAGAGCTTCGCCCCTGCCGCTCCGCCCCAGCAGGGCCCGGCGGGTTCGAAGCGAAGCGTGTTCGTCGTGCGCCCATCCTGCGCGTCGAGCGCGCGCACACACGCGACGAACTGGCGGCACTCGGCCGACTGCGGCTCACCGCCGCAAGCCTCGAGGCACGCGCCTACCAGGGCAAGGCCAGCCCACCACCTCATGCGCTCCACTCCTCGCGTCTCGCGGTTGATCTCTCGACGACCGGAGTCGATGCAAGACTGCCGCTGACGTACGGTTGGGGGCTCCGGGCGACCCGCGGTCTTCAGGCAATCGTCCGTTCGGCGCCATCACGAGATCGCCAGGGGCGTGGTGGATGACCTCCGCGTCGATCGCTTCGCGGCAGCTCCGCATCGCTGCGCCGCCGGACGCCTCGTCGAGGGGATCGCTCGCAAGTGCAGACGTCTGCCTCTGCAAGTGCAGACGTCTGCATCTGCAAGTGCAGCCACCCGCGTTCGAGACGCGCCCTCGCGCGCCGCCGTGTGACGCCCTACCGCGTGCCGCCCGATGCGCCGACCAGCCCGCCGCGCAGGCGGAACCGCGTCGACTGACGCACGGACTGGGTGATCGACGACTGACCGAGCGTCGACACCATGCGGTAGCTCCGCGAGGTCATCACCGAGCCCGCGCTCACCACCGACGTCGCCCTGTGCCCGCGGATCGTGGTCGGGCCCACATCGACGGGCGGAACGTCCGGAACGCCCATGTCCACCGGCGGAACGTCCATCACGTCGATCGGCGGAACATCCATCGGCACGTCCACCGGCGGAATGTCCACGGGCGTCACGTCCATCGGCGGAACATCGACGGGCGGAACATCCATCGGCACGTCCACCGGCGGAACGTCCATCTCCACATCGACGGGCGGAACGTCCATCACATCCGAGGGAGGCACATCCATCGGCGCGTCGGTCGGCGTCGCATCACTCGCGTCGCCCGCATCACTCGCATCGCTCGCATCGCTCGCGTCACCCGCGCCATCGCCCGGCGCGTCGGCGACCTCGGGGCTGTCTGCGCTGGCGTCGCTCATCGCGTCGGAGGTCGCGTCGTCGGGCGCGGTGCCGTCGCCCTGAACGTCGGCGCCGAGGCCCGAATCGCCGCCCGCGAGGACGCTCTGCGCGTCGCCACATCCCGCGACGAGCCCCAACCACAACACCGCGGTGATCGAAAGGAAGCTGCCCGGTCGCATGCGATGCGCTCTCACTTCGACCGTGATCCTTCGCCCTTCCGCCCGGTCGGGTCAACGGGCATCGGAACGAAGACGCCCCTCCGTCGAGCCAACACCACACACGCTTCGAAGCGCGCGCGGACCTCGCGCCGCACGACCTCGACGCGTCGATCAGACCCCGAGCTCTGCGCGAAGGATGCGGTTCCAGTTCGCGCGGGGCTGGAGGTGGGCGAGCACGGCGAAGAGTCCCAGTTGCATCCGTCCGGCCATCACGAAGTCGGCGGGCATCGCGGCGGTCTTCGCTTTCGACGGCAGCCAGCCCACGTCGCGGCCGATGTCCTTCACGGTCCGCACGCCGTCTTTCACGGCCGTTCGCAGCAGCGCGCGGTCGATGGTCACCTCTTCGTCGCGCGCCACCATCGCCGCCGTGTGGAGCATGAAGTCCTGGTGGTGCTTGCGGGCGCGCGGGTCCATCGCCTCCATGCCGAAGAGGTTCGCGCTCTCCTTTCGCCACTCGGCCTCGCGGCCCGTGACGAGGAGCGTCGCGAGGGCCTTCCATCGCGCGTGGAGCTCCCTGGGCATCACCTTCACGCTGCCGAAATCGAGGAAGGCCACGTCGCCCTCTCGCGTGACGAGGTAGTTGCCCGGGTGCGGATCGGTGTTGAACACCCCGCGCCCCATCGCGAGCCCGAGCGTGAAGCGAAAGATCGACACGCCCACCGAGTCGCGCAGCGCCTGATCGCCGTGCTCCGACACGTCGCGCAGCGAGCGCCCGTCGACGAAGCTCATGGTGATCACGTTGCGCGCCGTGTGCGAGTGGAACACCGTCGGCACCACCACGCGGGGCCATCCCGCCGTCATCTCGCGGAAGAGGTCCTGATTGCGCGCCTCGCGCGTGTAATCGAGCTCCGCGGCGATGTGCTCGACGACCTCGTCGACGCCGCCGCGCGTGTCGGCGCCCGGCGCCATGAGCGCGATCATCGGGTGCAGCGCCTCGAGGTTCTTCAGGTCGCTCGTGAGCGCCTGCGCGATCGACGGGTACTGCACCTTCACCGCGACCTCGTGCGTGACGCCCGCCTCGTCGACGAGCGCCGCGCGGTGCACCTGACCGATCGATGCGGCGGCCACGGGCGTCTCGTCGAAGCGCGTGTACGCCTCGCCGAGCGGCCGTCCGAGGCCGCGCTCGATCTCCGCGCGGATGTCGTCGAAGGTGACGGTGGGCGCGCCCGATTGAAGCTTCGTGAGCGTCTTCTGATAGATCTCCGTCGCCTCGGGCGGGAGCAGGCCGTCGACGTACGACATCGTCTGCCCGACCTTGAGCGCGAGGCCGCGCAGGTCGCCGAGCACCTTCAGCGCGCGGTCGGCGGACTCCTGCAAGCGCGCCATGTCGATCTCGCGCGGGTCTTCGCCGCGGAGCGCGCGGTTCGCCAT
The DNA here is from genome assembly GCA_046351535.1 of Polyangiales bacterium. GTDB lineage: Bacteria > Myxococcota_A > Polyangia > Polyangiales > CAISKJ01. The sequence goes on along the minus strand of JAXLYG010000020.1, from coordinate 101,393 downwards.
GTTCGGCAGCTCGTTCGCGGCGAGCTTCACGAGCGCCATGCCTCGCGCGAAGCGCCCTTTGGGGATCTCGTCGGCCAACGCGGACCTCTCTTCTGCGATGCTCGTGGCGGGTGTAGCGGCGCTCGAATCAGGTGCGGTAGTCGGCGTTCTCGCTGATGTACTCGTGCGTGCGGTCCGCGCCGAGCACCGCGGCCGAGGCCGCTCCGAGGCCGAGATCGACGGTGATCTCGACCCTGCGCTCGTGCCGCGGATAGCGCAGCGCGGGTTTGAAGGTCAGCCCGTCGGGCGGCGCCACGCTCGCGTAGAGCTCGGCCTCGCGCATGTGCGTGACGAGGGCCTCTTCGGTCGCGGGGTCGAGCGCGAAGGCGCCGTTGCGAAAGATCTCGCGGCCGCCCATCGAGATCGAACAGCGCGAGAGGTCCGCGCCGGGGAGCACGGAGCCCACGTGCTTTCCGATCGCCATGACGAGGCGGCCGACGTTGGGGTCGTTGCCGCAGATCGCGCACTGGAGCAGCGGCGAGTTCACGATGGCCTTGCCCACGCCGAGCGCGAGGGCCCTGTCGGTCGCGCCGCGCACCTCGACGCGCACCACGTGGTGGACGCCCTCACCGTTGCGCACGACGTCTTCGGTGAGCGCCGCGCAGACGCGCGTGAGGGCCGCGCGAAACTCCGCGAGGTCGCAGGGGACCTTGCGCGACGAGACCAGCGCCACGGTGTCCGACGTGCTCGTGTCGCTGTCGATCGACATGGCGTTGAAGGTCGGCTCCACCGCGTCGCGGAGCGCGTCACGGAGGTCTTCGCGGGAGACGTCGCAGTCGGTGAAGAGGTAGACCAGCATCGTCGCGAGGTTGGGCTCGATCATGCCGGCGCCCTTCGCGATGCCCACGATCGAGCCGTCGCCGACGCGCGCGCGGCGCACCTTGGGGTAGAGGTCCGTGGTGACGATCCCCTCGGCCGCGGGGAGCACGGACTCACCCTGAAGCGCAGCGACGGCGCTCGGGAGGTGTTCGAGCATCGCGTCGGTGGGGAGCCTCCACCCGATGACGCCCGTCGAGCACGGGAGCACCTCCGAGGGCGCGACGCCGAGGAGCTTCGCGACGCCGTCGCACACGCGCTCGGAGGCCTCGACGCCGCCGGGGGGCGCACACGTTCGAGACCTTGTTGTTCACCACGATGGCCGCGAGGCGCGGAGACGAGAGGCGCGCGCGTCCGATGATCACCGGCGCGCCGGGGAAGGCGTTGCGGGTGAACATCGCGGCGAAGGCGTCGGTGGGCTCGTCGAGGGCCACCAGCGTGACCGTCATGGCCGAGGGCTTGTGAACCTCGGCGGGCACGAAGGGAAAGCGCGCCGCCCCGACGCGGAACCCGCGCGGGAGTGCGGACTGCGATGCGAGCCAGGCGCGGTGCGCCTCGAGGGAGGTGAATTCCAGGGATGTCATGGCGTGGCGGGCGAAGGGTGTCGTTCGAATCACCACGCGACGTCAAGGCAGACGTGGGGCCTCGTGCGGCGTGACGGACGAGCGCTGCGAGGGGACGGGTGCGCGATGCGATCGAAGGGTGCGCCCTACTGCGGCGGCGCCGAGTCTCGATGCGGCTCGGAGGGCGGCGCCTCGGTCGCTTCGGTGCGGGGCGATGGCGATGGGGCCGCGGCGTGAGGTCCGGTGCGGATCCGCTTGATGCGCTCACGCACGCGAACGAGGACGTCACGGTCGACGCGTTCGAGGGGGTTGCTGCGGATCAGAACCACTGGATCGCGGGGATTGGTGCCCATGACAGCGACATCTCCTTCTCGGACGGGACGTTCGGGGGCGCGACGTTTCGATACCCCCTGTGATGGTCACCTCGTGGGCCGCAACATAGCGCCCGCTGCGCCGGATTGTCTACCCGGGCAACCTGGAAACGATGAAACCTCAACGAGCCGTTCGCGCGACGGCGAAGGTCAATCGAGGTTGATCGGGATGTAGAGAAGCTTGAGCTGACGGTGCGTGCCCGAGCGGCGATAGCCCACGAGTCCGAAGAGCACGTTCCACGAGAAGTCTTCGGGGCGCGGGCGCGCGTACGAGAAGAGCGGGAGCACGTGCCACTCGTAGGAGCGCACGCCCTGGCGCTGCGACTCCATGAAGAGCACGGGCGGCAGCACGATGGTCTGCGACTCGGGGTCGCGGTAACGCCAGAAGAGCGGCGTGACCATCATGAGATCCGAGTGCGTCTCTTCGTTGGTGAAGCGGGCGTAGAGGGGCCCGATCACGGCGTGCGTGCGGGCTCCGCTGCGTCCGGTGAACACCAGCGGGTAGAGGTTGAAGAACCAGTCGCGCCCCTCGCGCTCGTAGTGGATCGTGGGGGCCACCCACCACGTGTTCGAGTTGAGCGTGGCGCGGTGATAGAAGAGCGGGAAGAAGGCCTCGGTGTGAGCGCCCGTGGCGGGCTCGCGCGACGAGAAGAAGAAGGGCGCGACGGCATCCCAGTTCGTGGCGCCGCGGTGGTTCTGGTAGAGCCAGCTCACGAAGGTCGACGACTCTCCGCGACGCCCGTAATAGAAGAGCGGCGTGATGAGCGTGCGGCGGTCGGGGCCCGAATCGATGTGAAGGAGCGGCGCGAGGGTCGTGCGGCTCGAGGTCGCGTCGTGGTGGTGAAAGAACACCGGCGCGAGGTTCACCGAGAAGGAGTCCGGTGAGCTCGTGGTCCAGAAGGGACCCACCACCGTGAGCGACTTGTCCTCGTCGCGGTTGTAGCGGTGATAGGTCAGCAGCGGGGGGATGAGCGTGTAGGAGCGGTGGAGGTTCGACCCCGCGAACACGAAGGGCGCCACACCCCAGTCGGTGTCGGCCCTCAGACGGTCGTAGTAGAAGGGCCCCGCCCAGGTGAAGGCGTGCTCGGGCGTCCACGTGTGGACCGTGAGCAGCGGCGGGATGATGAGGTGCTCCCGTCGCAGCGCGCCGTCTTCGCCGAAGGAGTCGCCGTAGAAGAACAGCGGCGCCACGCCGAAGGCCGAGCCGTGGAGCTCCCCGCGTCCCTGCCAGGTGTGGAGGTAGAACGGAGGCACCACGTCGGTGCCGAAGGTGCCGCCCTCGTCGCGCGTCCCGCGCCAGTGCCACACGAGCGGAAACACCACGTCGGTCTGCGCCGTCGGCGACCGGTGGCGGTAGTACGGCGGGATGAGCAGCGACGAGCTCTCTCCGCGTCGATCGCGATAGAAGAGCGGGAACACCACCGTCGTCGCGCGCTGCCGCCCGCGCTCCACGAGCAGCAGCGGGGGAATGAGCACGCGGTGGAGGTCTTCATCCTCCGCGGCGGGGGTGAAGTCTCCGGGGGCGCTCCCGAGCTCCGCGCGGGCCTCGGGCGTGAGCGGCGCGACGGCCGTGGGCTGACGTCCCGACGCGGGTCGCGCGGGGGCCTCTTCTTCGTCCGCGGGCTGCGCGGGCGCTTCGACCTGCGCCGCGGGCGCCTCGGCGGGCGCGGGCTGCGCGGCCTCGTCTTGCGCAGGGGCTTCCGCGGGGGCTTCGGCGGGCGCAGCGGACGCAGGGGCGTCGACGCCCGCGTCGCCGGGCGATGTCTGCGCGAGCGCAGCGACGGGCACGAGCGCGAGCGAGGCCGTGAGTGCGAAGGCGAGGCGTTGCATCAACGTGCGGTCTCCGCGGCGTCGCGGAGGCGGAGCACCTCTGCGACGAGCTCGGCGTTCGCGACGTCGCGCTGCTTGTTGGGGTCGTCTTTGGGGAGGCCCATGTCACGCAGGGTGACCGTGCCGTTGGCGAGCTCGTTGCCGCCGATGACCAGCACCACCGCGGCGCCGAGCTGCTCGTTGGCGCGGTTCATCTGGCTCTTGAGCGAGCCGAAGCGCGTGTCGACGTGCGTCTCGATGCCGGCGTCGCGGAGCATCCGCGCGGTGCGGAGCGAGGCGACGTGAACGCCCACGTCGGTCTTCGAAGCGGCCACGACGGCCACGCGAAAGGGCTTCTTCGCAGCGGGTTCAGGCGCCGAGAGCAGGAGCCGCTCGATGCCGAGCGCGATGCCCACCGCGGGGACGTCGGAGCCGCCGCCGAGCTCGCGGAAGAGTCCGTCATAGCGGCCTCCGGCGCCGAGGGCGTTCTGCGCGCCGAGGCGCCCCGAGGTGTCGACGAACTCGAACACCGTGTGGGTGTAGTAGTCGAGGCCGCGCACGATGGTGGGGTCGACGACGAAGGGCGTCCCGAGGGCCGTGAGGTAGCCGCACACGAGGTCGAAGTGCGCGCGCTCCTCCGTCGAGAGGAAGTCGAGGATCGACGGCGCGCCTTCCTTGAAGGGGATGTCGCGCGGGTCCTTCGAGTCGAGCACGCGGAGGGGGTTCTTCGCGAGGCGGGCGACGCTCTCGGGCGAGAGCTTGTCGCGCGCGGGTTCGAAGTGCGCCACGAGCGCGTCGCGGTAGCGCTGGCGCGAGGCCTTCGTGCCCATCGAGTTCACGTGCACCGTGAAGTCGGTGATGCCGAGCGAGCGCACGAAGCCCGCCGAGAGGTCGATCACCTCGGCGTCGGCGGCGGGCGACGGGTCGCCGTACACCTCGATGCCCACCTGGTGAAACTGCCGCGTGCGCCCCTTGGCGGGCTTCTCCGCGCGGAACATCGCGGCGGCGTAGTACCAGCGCACGACGGGGTTGCGCTCGAGCACCGAGTGTTCGAGGGCCGCGCGCACGGCGCCCGCGGTGCCCTCGGGGCGGAGGCAGATGTGACGCCCGCCGCGGTCTTCGAACGAGTACATCTCCTTCTCGACGATGTCGGTGACCTCGCCGACGCCGCGCTGAAAGAGCTCGGTGTACTCGCACACGGGCGTGCGCACCTCGCGGAAGCCCGCGCGCTCGCACGCCACGCGGAAGCGCTCCTCCAGCGCGCGCCAGCGCTCCACCGAGACCTCGCCCGAGCGCGTGTCGCTCGCGAGGAGGTCGTTCATGCCATTGACTGCCTGGAGGGTGCCCATGCGACGGGCGCGGACCCTACGCGTGCCCGGGGGCGCGGGTCAAGACGCGTAGCGAGCGCTCAGCCGCGCGGCCGGGGAGCCCCCGCCGACGCGTGCGTGCGCGGGGGAGGCGCGAGGCGGCGGGGGTCGCGGCACACGCCGCGGACGGGGTCCATCGTGGCGATGATCGCGTAGCCGCCGAGGGTGAGCTGGTAGGTGCCGAGCGACGAGGCCGCGTAGCCGTCGACGGTGAGGGTGTTGATCCCCGCGCCGCCGAAGACCGTCGTCGACATGATCGACGCCGTGCTGCGCGCGGGGCACGAGGTGGCGCCCGCGTCGTCGTTGCAGATGTCCGCCGTGCTGGTGGCGTTGCGGTAGTACACGACGGTGTCGTAGTTCGTCACCGCGTTGCAGGTGCTCGCCGAGAGCGAGAAGCGACCCGAGCACGACGCGCTCTGGCGCCACCAGTAGGTGACCTCGGGGCCGCTCGCGGAGCAGGCCGCCGAGGGGGCGAGGGTGCCCGTGCCCGACGTGGTGCTGGTGAACGTGTACGACGAGCCGATGCCCATCGACGCGAGGTTCACCGCCGACCCGTTGCCCACCGGCAGGTGCTGGAAGTTGATCGGCGCCCTCCCCGACGCGCCGCCGTAGCCCGAGAGCACGAGGTAGTACGTGCCCGGCGAGAGCACCGCGGCGATCTGCGAGCGGTTGCCGTCGGTGCTGCACCCGAGCGACGACGCGTCGTCGTTGCAGTACACCGACCCCGCGGGGCCGCCCGAGGCGGGCATCGAGGCCGTGCACGAGCTCGCGAAGAAGAGCACCGTGTCCCACGTGGGGGCCGGGTGCGTCGTGGTGCCGTCGCCGAGGGTGTCCGCGTAGACGAGCTCGGGCTGCGTGAGCGTGAAGCTGAAGAACACGTCGGGCGACGTGGTCGCGCGGCACGAGGGGTCGATGTCGTGCGAGGCGCCCGACGTGATGCCGTCGAGCCAGATCTGTCGCCCCGCCGAGAGGTTGATCGCCGTCGCCGCGGCGCACACGTCGTTGGCGGCGCGGCACGTCGCCGAGCGACACGTGAAGGGCTGACCCGCGGCGGCCGACTCGCGCGCACACGAGCGGCCGCAGGAGCCGCAGTTGGCGCTGTCGCTGTCGGTGTTCACCTCGCAGCCGTCGGAGGGCGCGCCGTTGCAGTCGGCGAAGCCCGTGTTGCACATGCCGAGGTAGCACTGCGTGCCCGAGTTCTGACCGCACGCGGGGGCGGCGTTCGAGAACGAGCATGCGTTGCCGCAGGCCTGGCAGTTCGAAACCGTGAGCAGGTCGGTCTCGCAGCCGTTGGTGCGCGCGTTGCCGTCGCAGTTGCCCCAGAGCGACGTGTAGTAGAAGAAGCCGTCGATGCTGCCCGTGCGCTGGCAGATGATCCCGCACGTGCCGGCCGAGCACGACGGGAGGCCGTGGTTGGCGCTGCACGCCATGCCGCAGCCGCCGCAGTGCGCGACGGTGGTGTTGGTGTCGGTCTCGCAGCCGTTCGACGCCATGGCGTCGCAGTCGCCGTAGCCCGCGTTGCAGCTCCCGATGGTGCACGCGCCCGCGGTGCAGGCCGCCGTGGCGTTCGCGAAGGAGCACACCGTCCCGCAGGCGCCGCAGTTCGACGCGTTCGTGGTGATGTTCACCTCGCAGCCGTTGGCGGGGTTGCGGTCGCAGTCGGCGTAGCCCGCGTTGCAGCGCGCGATGGCGCACGCGCCCGCCGCGCAGCTCGCCGTGGCGTTGGGGAGCGCGCACGCGCGTCCGCACGCGCCGCAGTGGGCCACCGTGGTGTTGGTGTCGACCTCGCAGCCGTCGGCCGCGCTCATGTTGCAGTCGCCGCGCCCGACCGCGCAGGTGATGGCGCACGCGCCGGCGGCGCACATGGCCGTTCCGCCCGTGGCGTTGCAGGCGGCGCCGCAGCGTCCGCAGTTCGACGCCGAGGTCTGCGTGTTGACCTCGCAGCCGTCGGCCGCGCCCATGTTGCAGTCGGCGAAGCCCGCGGCGCAGGTGAAGCCGCAGGCGCCGCTCGAGCACGTCGTCGAGGCGTTGGTGCGGGCGGGGCACACGACGCCGCAGGTGCCGCAGTTCGAGGTGTCGCTCGCGAGGCTCACGCAGCGCCCGCCGCAGTTGGTGAGGCCCGTTCCGCAGACGAGCGTGCAGGTGCCCGAGGAGCACACCTGGCCCGAGGTGCACACCGTCGTGCAGGCGCCGCAGTGCGTGGTGTCGGTGTTGAGGTTGACCTCGCAGCCGTTGGCCGGGTTGCGGTCGCAGTCGGCGTAGCCCGCGTTGCACGTCGCCACCGCGCACGCGCCCGCGGCGCAGCTCGCCGTCGCGTTGGGAGCGCGCACGCGCGTCCGCACGCGCCGCAGTGGGCCACCGTGGTGTTGGTGTCGACCTCGCAGCCGTCGCTCGCGAGCATGTTGCAGTTGCCGCGGCCCGACGCGCAGGTGATGCCGCAGACGCCCGCGGCGCAGGTGGCCGATCCGCCCGAGGCGTTGCACGCCGTCGTGCAGCTGCCGCAGTGCGTGGGATCGGTGTTGAGGTTCACCTCGCAGCCGTTGGCGGGGTTGCCGTCGCAGTTGGCGAAGCCCGCGTTGCAGCTCGCGATCGCGCACGCGCTCGAGGCGCAGCTCGCCGTGGCGTTCGCGAGCGAGCACGCGCGGCCGCAGGCGCCGCAGCTCGTCACGGTGTTGGTGAGGTTGACCTCGCAGCCGTTGGCGGGGTTCGCGTCGCAGTCGCCGAAGCCCGTGTTGCAGCTCGCCACGGCGCAGGCGCCCGCTCTGCATGCGGGGGAGGCGTTGGCGACGGTGCAGGCGCGTCCGCAGGCGCCGCAGTTCGAGACCGAGGTGGCGGTGTCGACCTCGCAGCCGTCGGTCGCGTTCATGTTGCAGTTTCCGCGGCCCGTGGCGCAGGTGATCGAGCAGACGCCCGCGGCGCACATCGGCGCGCCGCCCGCCGCGCTGCACGCCATGCCGCAGCCGCCGCAGTGGGCGGTGCTCGTCGTGGTGTTGACCTCGCAGCCGTCGGAGGGGTCGCGGTTGCAGTCGGCGAAGCCCGCGTTGCAGCGCGCGATGGCGCACGCGCCCGAGGCGCAGCTCGCCGTGGCGTTCGCGAGCGAGCACGCGCGGCCGCAGGCGCCGCAGTGCGCGACGTCGGTGCCGGTGTTCACCTCGCAGCCGTTGGCGGTCATCGCGTCGCAGTTGGCGAAGCCCGCGTTGCAGCTCGCGATCGCGCACGCGCCCGAGGAGCACCCCGCCGTGGCGTTCGCGAGCGAGCACGCGTTGCCGCAGCGCCCGCAGCTCGTGGGCGTGCTCTGGAGGCTCGTCTCGCAGCCGTTGGCGGCGTTGCCGTCGCAGTCGCCGAAGCCCGTGTTGCACGTGAACGCGCAGCGCCCCGCGGCGCACGAGGCCACCGCGTTGGCGGGCGACGGGCACGCGCGGCCGCACATGCCGCAGTGGCTCACCGAGGTGTTGAGGTCGGCGCACGAGCCCGAGCAGTTGGTGATCCCCGTCGGACACGACGACGCGCACACGCCCGCGGAGCACACCTCGCCCGCGGCGCAGGCGCGCCCGCACGCGCCGCAGTTGGCGCGATCAGACTGGGTGTTCACCTCGCAGCCCGTCGTCGCGCTCATGTCGCAGTCGGCGAAGCCCGTCGTGCACGCGAAGCCGCACGTCCCCGCGGCGCAGGTGGCGCGCGCGTTCGAAGGGGCCGAGCACGCGCGGCCGCACATCCCGCAGTTGGTCGCGTCGGTGGTGGTGTTCGCCTCGCAGCCGTTGGAGGCCACGCCGTCACAGTCGCCGAAGCCCGTGTTGCACACGAGCCGGCAGGCCATCGAGACGCACTGCCCGGTGGCGTTGGCGCCGCCCGCGCAGCGCGTCCCGCAGGCGCCGCAGTTCATCGGGTCGATGGGGAGCTCGGCCTCGCAGCCGTTCGAGGCCATCCCGTCGCAGTCGCGGTAGCGCGTGACGTCGTCGCAGCGCAGGGCGCATCGCCCGGCCTCGCAGCGCGCGGCGGAGTGCGAGCCCGAGGGGCACGCGGTTCCGCAGGTGCCGCAGTTCATCACGTCGGTCTGCGTGTCGACGCACGCGCCGGAGCACACGGAGCCCGAGCATGGCGTCGCGGTGCAGCTGCGGCGTCCGCCCTCGCCGGGGGTGCAGAGCGGCGTCGCGCCAGAACAGCGGGTGTCGCACGCGCCGCAGTGATCCGCGGAGTCGAGCGCCGTCTCGCAGCCGTTGGCGGCCATGCCGTCACAGTCACCGAAGCCCGCGGCGCACGTGTAGCCGCAGGCGCCCGCGGCGCACGTCGCCGTGGCGTTGGCGGGCATGGGGCACACGTTGCCGCAGCGTCCGCAGTTCGACAGGTCGGTGGCGACGTGGAGGCACGAGCCCGAGCAGTTGGTCTCGTCGGCCGCGCAGACCGAGCGGCACGCGCCCGCGGAGCAGACCTCGCCCGCGGGGCACGCGCGACCGCAGGCCGAGCAGTTGCGGACGTCGGTGCGCGTGTCGACCTCGCAGCCGTTGGGCATCACGCCGTCACAGTCGGCGCGCCCCACGGTGCACTGCGGCACGCAGCGGCCTGCGGTGCAGATCGCGAGCGGGTTCACCACCTGGCAGTCGTAGTTGCTCTGACACTGCGGGCGGCAGAGGCCGTCGAGGCAGGCCTGGCCGTCGGTGCAGTCGCTGTCGCGAACGCACGAGGGCGTGCCGACCGGCGGAGAGACGCAGGCCATCGAGCCGGGACGGTCGGCGGCGACGCAGCGCTGACCGCTCCCGCAGTCGGCGTCGGTGGCGCATTGCGCGCGGCAGGTGCGGCCGGCGCAGACCTGCCCCGACGCGCATTCGGAGTCGAACTCACACTGTCCCGCGGGGATGCGATCGCTTGTGCACGCCGCGACCCAGACGAGGGCCAGGGCCGCGAGCGCGGTGCGACGGAGCGAGGAGATGCTCATGACCGTTACCAGTTCTGAAAGGGATGGCGCGCGATGGGGCTCACGCGGAGTGCGCGAGCGACCCTCTGAAAGCCCGATGGGGAGGAATGCACCTCCCTCGCGCGGGCGTCAATCACCGGGGGACGGAGGCGGTCACAGGCTGTCCATCGCCCTCAGCGGAGGGCGTTGTACGACTGAACGAGCTCGTTGTAGGCGCGGTTCGCCGCGTCGGGGGAGCCCTGCACGGTCCAGCCCATGCGCATGCGCATGACGTTGAGCTCCGAGCGGGTGAAGCGATCGCCCGACTGGATGCGCATCGAGAGGCCCTGGAGCTGTCGGAGGTAGGTCGCGCTCCGCGCCTGATAGAGCGGAAGACCCCGCACCGCGGCGGCCTGCTGCGGGTTCTGGAGCGACACCGTGGCGAGGCTGTTCACCCCGATGGCGTACTCGTTCACCGCGGGGACGAAGGTCGTCGCGTCGATGCCGGTGACCTGCCCGTTGCGAACGTCCCAGCCGCGGAGGGCGCGCGCGAGGTGCCGCGCCATGCGCTGATCGTTCTTGAGGTGATACTCCACCACCATGTTGGGATCGGTGCGCACGCGCGCGAGGAACGACTCCGTGGCCGTGTCCTGACTCGCGGAGACGGCCTCGCTGAGTGCGCGCTGCGCGTCGGTGAAGGCCGCGAGCGCCGCCACGAGCTGCGGGTGCAGGAGGGCGCCCTGCGCCATGTTGTCGCCGCGGTAGAGCGCGGGGTTGGCGTAGTAGTTGTGCGCCTGGTGGATGAGCGGCACCACCGTCGCGAGCGTGGCGGAGAAGCGCGGTCCCGCGGCCTCGAGCGCGGGCACCGAGGGCGTGAGCGTCGCGGCCGAGGTGACCGCCCGGGAGCACTCGCCGGGGTCGCCGTTGACGTCGTAGATGCCGTAGACGACGCGCTCGCGGCCCGTGGGACCCTTTCGGCGATCGACCCAGTCGTAGTAGCGGTTCTCGGCGTCGAAGACCTGCCGCGAGAAGCGGTTGAGGCAGTGCTCGACGTAGGGGTCGATCTTGTCCTGGAGCTGCTCGTCAGGCGTGGTGGCGTGCGCGCGATGCTGCGTCCCGAGCGGCATGATCGGGCGGATCGTCGAGCCCGTGGTCGAGCTCGTGGTGACGTTCCGCGTGATGGAGCGTCCGCCCGCGCGGAGCGCGACCTTGGCGCCGACACCGAGCACCACGAGGAGACCCGCGCCGGCCATCGAGAGCGCAGACTTGCCGCTCGCGGGCTGCGGCGCGGCAGGCGGCGCGGCGTATCCGGTCGCAGGCTGACCCCACGCAGGCTGCGAGGGGCCTTGACCCCACGCGGCCTGCTGCGGCTGCTGGGCCTGGCCCCACGCGGGCTGTGAGGGCTGACCGAAGGCGTTGCCCTGCGGCGGTTGACCGAACGCAGGCTGCGAAGGCTGTCCGAACGCGTTGCCCTGCGGCGGTTGTCCGAAGGCGTTGCCCTGCGGCGGCTGCCCGAAGGCGCTTCCCTGCGGGGGCTGACCGAAGGGCGACCCCTGCTGCGAGGGTTGCCCGAAGGCGTTGCCCTGCGGGGCTGCCCGAAGGCGTTGCCCTGCGGCGCTTGACCGAGACGCGGGCTGCGAGGGCTGCCGAGCAGGCTGCGGGCTGCCCGAAGGCGGGCTGCGAGGGCTGCCCGAAGGCGGGCTGCGAGGGCTGCCCGAAGGCGTTGCCCTGCGGCGGTTGACCGAAGGGCGCGCCCTGCTGCGAGGGTTGCGCGCCCATCATGTTCTGGAGCTGCTGCGGCGTGAACTCCATCGCCTGCGTCGAGGCGAAGGGCTGCGCGCCACCCTGTGCGGGGGCGCCGGGCTGCGGCGGCATGTTCGGCTGCTGAGGCCACTTCGGATTCGACATCGTGCGCTCCGTGATCGAACGGTCGGCGCGACGTCACGCCCCGTCTCTCGGAGATCAGGAGACACGCTCGCACGCCCCGCCGTCAAGCGATCGCGCGATACGCTGCAAGCCCCGGCGCGTGCGCGCCGGGTTGCCAACACGAACGTCCGCGATACGCGGATGGACCTCACGCCCTCTCAGTCTGCCCGGAGCAGCACCGCGCCCTCACGCCGCGTGTTGAAACACACGGCAGGGAAGGCATTTCGTGAGCATCTCGCGAAAAGTCCTGCGTTGCAGGACTCCCACTCAGCGCCTCGCACGCGCGAGTCCCGCGCAGCGGGACTTCCTGCAGATCTTCCTCGAAATGCCTTCTTTGCCGCGTGTTTCGAACACGCGGCGTGAGGGCGCAGCGCTGCTCCGGACAGGCTGTGAGGACGCGAGGTCCATCCGCGTATTGTTGACGTTGGCGTCCGCCGCAGCTTCGCGCGCGTCAGCCCATGAAGGGGTAGCGCCACGTCGTCGGAGGCACGAAGGTCTCCTTGATCGCGCGTGCGGAGCTCCAACGCAGGAGGTTCATCGCGCTGCCGGCCTTGTCGTTCGTGCCCGACGCGCGCGCGCCGCCGAAGGGCTGCTGCGCCACGACGGCGCCCGTGGGCTTGTCGTTGATGTAGAAGTTGCCCGCCGTCTCGCGGAGCCGCGCGAGCGCGCCCTCGATGGCCCCGCGGTCTCGCGCGAAGAACGCGCCCGTGAGCGCGTAGGGCGAGCCCTCGTCGCACAGCGTGAGCGCCTCGTCGTAGCGGTCGTCGTCGTACACGAACGCGGTCACCAGCGGGCCGAAGAGCTCGTCGCGCATGAGCGCGTGATGCGGATCGTCGGTGCGCACCAGCGTCGGCTGGATGAAGTACCCCACGCGGTCATCGGCGCCGCCGCGGAGCACCTCGCAATGCGCATCGGCGCGTGCGGCGGCGAGGCGGCCCGAGAGGCGGTCGTACGCGCGGCGGTCGATCACGGCGCCCATGAAGTTCTTGAAGTCGGTGATGTCGCCGACGCGCACCTCGTCGATCATCGCGGTCACGCGGTCGGAGAGCCCCTTCCACAGCGAGCGGGGGACGTAGATGCGCGACGCGGCGCTGCACTTCTGGCCCTGGTACTCGTAGCCTCCGCGGAGCACGGCGACGGCGAGCGCGTCGAGGTCGGCGCTCGGATGGGCGAAGATGAAGTCCTTTCCGCCCGTCTCGCCGACGAGGCGGGGATAGGTGCGGTAGCGGTTGGCCGCCACGTTGGCCCCCACCTTGGCCCAGAGCCCCTGGAACACATCGGTGGAGCCCGTGAAGTGCAGCCCCGCGAAGGCCGGGTGCGAGATGGCCGTGTCGACCACCTCGCCGGGCGGGCCGAGCACGAGGTTGATCACCCCGTCGGGAAGCCCCGCCTCACGCAGGATCTCCAGCAGGAACCACGCGGAGTAGACCGCCGTGGCCGAGGGCTTCCACACGACGGTGTTGCCCATGAGGGCGGGCGCCGTGGGGAGGTTGCCCGCGATGGAGGTGAAGTTGAAGGGCGTGACCGCGAGCACGAAGCCCTCCAGGGGCCTCAGCTCGAGCTGGTTCCACACGCCGGGCGGGCTGAGAGGCTGGTCGCTGTAGAGGCGCTCTGCGAAGGCCACGTTGAAGCGCCAGAAGTCGATGAGCTCGCAGGCCGCGTCGATCTCGGCCTGGTGCGCGGTCTTCGACTGGCAGAGCATCGTCGCCGCGTTGAGCCGCTGCCGGTGCTTCGTCGCGAGGAGTTCCGCTGCCTTGAGGAACACCGCGGCGCGCGCGTTCCACGGCATCGCAGACCACGAGGCGCGGGCGGCGAGGGCCGCGTCGATGGCGCGCGTGACGTGGCTCGCGTTGCCGCGGTGCCACTCGCCCAGCACGAGCTCATGGCGATGGGGCGCGTGCACCGTGGTGGTGGTGCCGGTGCGAACCTCTTCGCCGCCGATGAACATCGGGATGTCGACGCGCTTCGAAGCGAAGTCCGCGAGGGTGCGTTCGAGGGACGCGCGCTCGGACGTTCCAGGGGCGTACGAGAGGACGGGTTCGTTCAGCGCGGGAGGGGTCTGGAGCCTTGCCGTCAACATGGCGCGCGAGGTTACACCCGGTCCCCGGCGACACGCGAGGAGCGTTGCGGTACAAGCGATTTCACATGGAGTGGTGGCAGGCGATCGTGCTGGGTCTGGTCGAGGGCGTAACGGAGTTCCTGCCGGTGAGCTCCACGGGGCATCTGCTCCTCACGCAGCGGCTCCTGGGGATGCCCACGACGGAGGCTTCGAACGCCTACGCGGTGTGCATCCAGTTCGGCGCCATCGTGGCGGTGCTCGCGCTCTATCGCGTGCGCATCGCGTCGATGATCCGCGGCGTGTTCGGCGGTGACCCTGCGGGCGGTCGCCTCGCCATCAACGTGCTCGTGGGCTTCGTGCCCGCGGCGGTGCTCGGCAAGCTGTTCAACAACCCCATCGAGCGCGTGCTCTTCGGTCTGTGGCCCGTGACCGTCGCGTGGCTCGTGGGCGGCGTCGCGATCCTCGTGCTCGCGAAGCAGACCGCGCCGGGCACGAAGGGTTGGTCGCTCGAAGAGCTCACCCCCAAGCGCGCGGCCCTCATCGGGCTCGCCCAGTGCGCCGCCCTCTGGCCCGGAACCTCGCGCAGCCTCGCCACCATCGTGGGCGCGCTCCTCCTCGGCATGGAGATGTCTGCCGCGGTGGAGTTCAGCTTCCTCCTCGGGCTCATCACGCTCTCGGCCGCGGCGGCCTACAAGGGACTGAAGAGCGGCGCGGCGATCCGGGCGGCGTACGGTCCCGCGGAGCTCGCGATCGGGTTCGCGATGGCCACGGCGTCGGCCTTCGCGGCGGTGCGCTGGATGGTCTCGTGGCTCCAGCGGAGGGGCCTCTCGATCTTCGGGTACTACCGCGTCGGGCTCGCGATCGTGGTGGGTGTGCTCCTCGCGGCGCGCGTCGTGAGGGCGACGTGAGGGGACTCGTCGCGGTCGCCCTCGCAGCGTTCACCGCGGCCGGATCTGCCAGCGCGCAGCTCCTCACGAACCCCGTCGACGAAGACCACGCGGAGCGGCGTCGCACGGGCGAGCTCATCACCTTCGGACTCGCCGCGGCGACGTACGGACTCCGCGTCGGCACCATGATCGAGTGGGCCGCGGGGCGCAGACCCAACGACGGAGAGCCCGAGACCTTCTGGATCCTCCCCGGATCGCTCGCCCTCGCCAGCGTGACGGGCGCGCTGCTCGTCGATCACTACTTTCCATTGCGGAGGGGAAGAGCGTTCTCGGTCGGCGCAGGGACGCTCGTCGGTTACCTCGCGGCGCTCTCGATCACGATGCAGGTGCGGGGTGAAGCCTTTCCCTCGGGCATCGGCATCGCGGGCCCGCCCACCTTCATCGGCAGCACGGCGGGCCTCGCTGCGGGAATCCTCGTCGGACACTTCACCGACGCGCGTCCCGGTCAGGCCCTCTACGTCGCAACGAGCGTCGTCGGCGGAACCGCCCTCGGCGCGCTCCTCTGTGGCGCCGCGCGTTGCCGTGAAGACCTCGGCGCCTGGGCGCTCACGGGCGAGCTCGTGGGTCTCGCGGCGGCCTTCGCGTCGATGCGCGCGCTCAATCCGACAGCCCGCGAGATGCGACTGACGGCGGTGGGCGGCGTGGCGGGGATCCTCCCTGCGGCCGCGGTGCTCGGGACGTATTACTCCCGCGATCGTGGGATCACCGACGCGGCCTGGTCGCGCGTGTCGATCACGGGCATCGCGGGACTGATTCTCGGCGGCGTGTCGGGCTTCGCGATCGCGCGGCTCACGCGCGGTGATCGCACGGACTCGTCGACGATCGCGCTGCTCCCGACGATGCCCGCCGCGGCGCTCGGGGTGACGGTCACAGGGGAGATGTGAGGCTCGCGGGCGTCGTCGCGCTCTCGCTGGCGCTCCACGGATGCTTCGCGGACCTCGACGACTGGCCCGTCGCCAACGGACCCGACGACCTCGACCCGATGCCGCTCGGTGAGGGCGCGTTCGACGGCACCGACGACCGCGACGGAGACTGCATGCGCGACGCGGCGGAGCACGAGATCGCGCGGTGGTTCCGCCCGGTCTTTCTCTTCGACACGCGGGAGAACGCGCGCCGCGCGATGGAGCCCGTGGTGCTCTACCAGGCGCATCCGTCAGGTCACGCGAACGGTTGCGGCGCGGTTCCCGATCGCGTCGAGGTCACGTACGCGTACCTCTTTCGCGACGATGGTGGTTACGCGACGTCGACGCTGTGCGGCGACCGTCACGCGGGCGACGACCAGTACCTCCGCGTGGTGCTCGACGTGTCGCTGCGCGGTCGCAGGGTGACCCTCCGCTCGGTGTGGAACTGGGGCTTTCGCTTTCCCGACGTGCCGATGAGGGTGCAGGACCGCGAGCACCCGATGATCTTTCTGAGCGCAGGCAAGCACCACCCCTTCTTCGACTCGCGCGCGAGCGGGAGGTCGTCGCCGTACTCGTCGTGGGGATGCGCCGACGGGGTCGACGGACGTGGCGCGATGATCGTCCCGACGCTCGAAGCCGAAGGCGCGCCGAGGTGGCGGCTCAACGTGGGAGAGTCGGGCGCTCACCCTGGAGACGCGTTCGTCGACGCGCTCGATCCGCTCGGCTTCGCGGGTGAGCGCGCGTGGAGCGCGGACCCCTTCTGCGGCGGTCGTCCACGCAGCGGGTGCGAGGGGAACAACCCGCTTCACGCGATCTGGGATTGAGCAGAGGTTGGGGGCGGGACGCCCGGGGTTCGTTTTGCGGGGATGTACGCGCGTAACGCGCCCAGGGTAGCGCCCCAAGGGGATGTACGCGCGTAACGCGCCCAGGGTAGCGCCCCAAGGGGATGTACGCGCGTGACGCGCCCAGGGGTAGCGCCCCAAGGGGATGTACGCGCGTGACGCGCCCAGGGTTCGCCCCCCAAGGGATGTACGCGATCGGGGGCTCAGCCTGGGCTTCGTCGAGGCACGGATCACCCTCTTCGAGGGTTCAGAAGGCATCGAGTGACTCTCTCTGCTGAACCCGTCGAAGACGGGTGATCCGTGCCTTGGCGAAGCCCAGGCTGAGCCCCCGATCGCGTACATCCCTTGGGGGGCGAACCCTGGGCGCGTTACGCGCGTACATCCCCTTGGGGCGCTACCCTGCGCGCGTCGTCGGGCGATCGCGCTGCGATCACGCCGTGACGGAGACGACGATCTTTCCGCGGGCGCGTCCTTCGATGCTCTTGCGGTGCGCGTCGGCGAGGCGGTCGAGGGGAAACACCTCGTCGATCTGCACGCGCAGCCGCTTCGCCTCGTAGTGGCCCGCCATCCACGCGAGCCCTTCGGCGTCGGGGTGCATCATCACGGCCCGCACGCGCGCGCCGAGCCCGAGGGAGCTCGTGAGCTGTCGGAGGATCACCGCGGGACCCGGCATGCAGCACACGAAGGTGCCGCCCTTCTTGAGCCACGGGGTGAAGCGCGAGGGGCTCTCTCCGCCCACGCAGTCGAGGATGATGTCGAAGTCGCCGCCCTCGTTGAAGGTCTTCGTCTTCGTGTAGTCGATCACCGCGTCGGCGCCGAGGGAGCGCACGAGCTCGGTGTTGCGTCCCGACGAGACGCCCGTGACGTGAGCGCCCGCGCACTTCGCGATCTGCACGCCGAAGTGACCGACGCCGCCCGAGGCTCCCACGACGAGCACGCGGAGCCCGCTCGCGCCCGAGAGGGGCATCTTCGCGTAGTCACGCAACCCCTGGAGCGCCGTGAGTCCCGCGAGGGGAATGGCGGCGCCATCGTTCCACGTCATCGCGTCGGGCATCTTCGCGGCGGCGGAGGCGTCGAAGGCGACGCGCTCGGCGGAGCATCCTCCGCGGCGTCCGGGGATGCGCGCGAAGACGCGGTCGCCGACCTTGAACGCGCCGGCGGCGTGTTCGACGGTTCCCGCGACGTCGTGGCCGGGCACGTAGGGCAGGCCCGGCTTCATGAGGTTCATCGGAAACTCCCCCTGCGCGATCTTCCAGTCGACGGGGTTGACGCTGGTGGCGTGCACCTTCACGACGAGCTGACCCGCGGCGGGGGTGGGATCGGGTGCGTCGGCGATCTCGATGTTGTCGGGCGATCCGTAGGCGCGATAGCGGGCGGTCTTCACGATGTCCTCGCGACGCGGTGTCGCACGGTGTGCCGCAGCCGCGCAACGGGGCAGACTCCCCGGGAGGTCGCCGAAGCCAGCGCGGGAGAGACCGCAGACATGGCGGAGTGTTCGAAACGTCAGTGCGACTGAGCCCGCAGACATGGCGGAGGGTTCGAAAGGTCAGTGCGACCGAGTCTGACGACATGACGGAGAGTCAAAAAGTCATCGGATGTGACTTCTTCGATATGACGGAGAGTCAAAAAGTCATCGCAACTGAGTTTGACCATATGCCGGAGAGTCTAAAACTCAGTTCGACTGACTCCGACGACATGGCGGAGAATCCAAAACTCAGTGCGACTGAGTCTCTCGACCCGGCGGCGCATCGAGGAGGCGTTCTGCTGTGATGTCTGCGACGCTGCGTCGACGTGTGCTCGGGTGGTGTGTCGTAGGTGCGACCCTGGCGATGGTCTACGCGATCTGGCCGTCAGGCCGCGACGTGACCGACGGACGCCACGACCGTGGACGCAACGCCCTGTGGCTCCAGCACGGGTGGCTCGGGCATGACGGGTGGTTCGCGAGAAACCACCGTGACCCGTCGCGCTTTCGATCGGAGGCCGCCGTGCGGGCGCTCGCCACGAGGCTGCGCGCGCATGGGATCACGGATGTGTTTCCGCACCTGTGTCCGGTGGGCGGAGACGGCGGGCCGGAGCCGGTGGACGACGCCCAGGTCGAGCGCTTTCTCGACGGGATGGCGGGCGTGAGGGTGATGCCGTGGATCGGTGGGGTGCTCGATCGGCACGTGTTTCCCGACGACGCCGCGTTTCGAAGGCGCTTCGTGGGGAAGGTCCGGGCGCTGTTGGAGGCGCATCCGAGGCTGGCGGGCGTACACCTCAACGTCGAGCCGTGGCCCTCTGGTGATACGGGAATGCTCACGCTCCTCGGGGAGCTTCGGGCGGGGCTTCCGTCGGGGGCTGTGCTGTCGGTGGCGGCGTACCCTCCGCCGACGCGGTGGCAACCCGACGCGGAGATCCATTGGGAGCTCGGGTATCTCTCCAGGGTCGCGCAGGCGAGCGATCAGCTCGCGGTGATGATGTACGACACGGGGATCGTGATTCCCAAGGCGTATGAGGCGTTGATGGCGCGCTGGACGGGCGAGCTGCTCACGGCGACGCGAGGCCGCGCGCTGCTGCTCGGGCTTCCTGCGTACACCGATGAGGGCGTGGGGTGGCACCGCCCGTGGGTCGAGGATCTCGGGCATGCGCTGCGGGGTGTGCACGCGGGGTTGCCCGAGGCGCTGCCGCCGCAGTATCAGGGCGTCGCCGTGTATGCGGAGTGGGAGATGGACGAGGGGGAGTGGGCGGAACTGCGGGCGCGGTATTTGAGGCGGCGGTAGGGGGAGGGCGGGGGAGGATGAAGGGGGTGAGGGGAGGAAAAGAGTGCTTGCGGAATTGCGCGTTCGGGTGTTACAGAGAAGCGGTCGAACTACGGCGATCCGCGGATAGGGTGTCGGAAGGACGTTCGAAAGCGCCGCAGAAGCGGGCTGGTGAGTGGGGGGCGGGTAGGCCGCTGCGGGTCACTACTGAGTTGGGTCATTCGAAGAGCGGAGAAGGAGACTTCGATGAGTGTAACGCTGACGAACTGGAGTGCTCTGGACCACAGCGCGCGCTGGAGAGTGGATGGAGTGGCTCCCCGCTGACCGATGCGGAGATCAAGGACGTTCCGAGGAGAGCAGCGCTCACATTGTTGGCCTCCAGGCGTGACAGGATCGGGAGGCTTCTCGCAGACGACCCCCATGCGGTCGTCGATATCGGCGAGAGCTGTGCGGTTGCAGGGTAGACTCCGCGACTTTGTGCGATGTGCAGGAAGCGCTACAGCAGGGACACATGGCCGGTTGGAGGCTGGGGAGCTTTGGGCTCCTCGAACGTCTCGGGGTGACTGTGGCCGATCTGCGATTTAGCTATCGTAAGGCACAGAACAAGGACGATGCGTATCGCATTGAAGGCGAGATGCTCTGAATGTACTTGGAAATCTTCGGCGAACTGCCTCCGCTCAATTACAAGTTCAACTGGGCGACGTGGGTAGGAGATTGACGGTTCCGGCCTGGGTGACGGGGCTTTCGGTCGCAGCAAGACGGAATGGGACCGTGGTGCGAGTGCAGGAACGGAATCGGCCGTACTGAGAACAACGGAAGAACGTTGCGTGAAGTGGACGCTGAGCATCGCTATCGATTCAGACAGAGGCGCAGCATGAAGCTGATGCGTAGCCATCCTGCATGCAATGCCGGTCGCGTAGCCGCTCTTTGCGTCAATTTTGATAGCAACACCCACGGCTTCAGCAATGCCTTTTCTGCGACACCCATAACTATCGTGTCTGCCAATCTAGTCAACAGGAGTGTCTGGAAGTGGGGCAGCCTCCGTGTGTTGAGCAGGCGGTTGCTTATTGCTTCACAAGGCATGAGACCGACGACGATGGACAACCGATCACAGATCCGTATTCGCGAGTGAACCGGTGCTTCGCCTTACTTCAAAGGTGCAATTCTTTTCGAGTCGGACAAATCAACTTTGCACGAAGCAGGAGGGCACACCGTCGAGTTCAGTGACTGTGAGCGACGCATATCGATGACTGAGAGTCCGAGATCAACGCGTCGTATAGCGACGGGGTTGCGCGATGGGCATCCGTGTCAGCCATCAACTGGTTAGTACTGGAATCGAACAGCCATGTGGAGGACTGGTCAACCCTGCTGTTCAGAAGGGGATCCAATGTGTCGCCAGGGTCTGCTCTGCTCATCGACGTTAAGTCCAAGACCCTTACAACACGACAACTCGCTGCAATTCGTCTTCGATGCATTCCCTGTGGTGAGCGAGACAGGCTTCCTGTGACGGAGCCGGAACGCGCGACGGAAGCCATTACTGTAGCCGAGGAATAATTCCAGTTGAAAGTCGACTGTGGTCGGCGGTACCGCTTGGGTTATGGTACAACCCAAGTGTGTCTGCCTTGTGGTGCACGATCGCAGCCATGCTGTGATTTTGGGAACGAGAGTTGCGGCTTGGGTCTAGCGTGTGTAGAGGTGCTGGCGCACGACATAGATGCGTTCCATGCGGAGGTCGAGGTCAGCCAAGGCGCTGCGGTGGCGATAGCTGCAATGGCAGCCTTTCGTGCCACCGGAATGACGACGAAACCACTCGGTGTTCGGCGGCCAATGAATGAATTCGGCTATCGATGTTGAACGTGCCCAACAAGCCGATGGTGCCGACCGCCCCCACTGCACCCAATGAATACTCACTTCACCCACTGCGGCGGCACATCGGCGAGCCGTTGGGCAGCCTGCGAAAGCACCGAATTCTCTCTACGGTCGAGAAGGAGGCACCTGATGGGCACCTGTGCGGTGAAGGACTGGGCATTACGGGTTCAAGGAGCGACGCGTATTCGGCTGAGGTCAGTTCTGAGGTGCACAGCGGAAAGCCCGTTGTTCGATGTGGCGTTCGGCTGATGGGGCTGATGGCTTCGGCGCAATGTTTCAGGTATTCAAGCCCGATCCATATCGTGGGAGGCGCGTCCGGCTCTCGGCTGCTCTACGCACGGTAGATGTAACCGGCCGCGCCGGGCGATTTGCTTCCGCATCGATGGCGCTGAGTCGGACGGCTCACGACGAACTCTAGCGTTCGACAATATGGAGACGCGTCCAGCTGTCTCCGGAACTACAGAATGGACTCACCATGCGTGCGTGCTCGACGTCCCCGAGGAGGCCAACGCGATCTTCATCTCGAATATTCTCAATGGGAGCGGCGAGCTCTTCTGGCGGACGTGCGCTTCGAGGCTGTCGATGATTCGGTGCCCGCCACCAACATGCAGTCGATGTACTCAATCAAGTCCGCCCCAATGAACCCGGGATTTTCCGAAGCGTGATTCTTTGCCGCCGTTCGATGTGCCTCCGCCCGACGGCCCGCTAGGGAGCGGCAGGCGTTGCCGACGGGCACGGCGCAGCTACGGGAGAGGCAGATGAACAAAGCTACGAGCAGGAGGCGGCAGAGAGCGTCGGACGCGTGTGATGCGAGCACGAGCGGGATGCCCAACAAGCCGATGGTGCCGACCGCCACCGCTGCCCTTGCGGAGCCCGCACGGCCCTCGGGGCGGCGGCACATCGGCCAGCCGTTCAGCGGTTCAACGAGCGGCAAACAGCGAGGACCGGCGGCGGGTGATGGCCGCCGCCACGCGTAGCACACCCCGCCAGCACAGCGCGCAGGCCGTCAGAGCGCAACGTCGGGCGGATCCGGCGGGATGACGATGCGTGGTGATGTGGGGTTCGCGAGTCGACGGAAGTCCGCACCATTGAACGTCAGGATCGCATCGGCTCCAGCATGCTCCGCGCCCACGAGGTGCAGGGCATCGAAGACAACGCCGGAGGCGAAGCCGCGATCGGTGCACCGCTGGAGCGCTTCGTTGTAAACGAGTGGCTCCAGTTGGTAGAGTTGGAACAGCCCCTGAACACGACGGATGACCTGCATGGCTTGCTCTGGGCTGAGGCGGGCTGGCGCTGGCAGGCGTGTGAGCACGGACCAGATCTCGGCGAGGGCGTGCCATGTGATGACGCCCGTGATTCGCTGTTCGAGAACAGCGTCGATCCAGACGATCGCGCGACGATGATGGGGATGGAGGTCGTGCGTGCCCGCGATGACGACGCTCGAGTCGAATGCGACCTTCACGAACCACTCCAGAGCGCCTCTGCGCGCGCCTCGCGATCCGAGCGATGGTCGAATCGCTTCCTCGGGCAGGGCGTCGCCAGACTCGCCATGTGCGACGAGGAAGCCATGGCGCTCGATCAGACTGACGCCTGCGCCCCGCGCGGTTTCCGCCGCCTCCGGCGCCCCTCGGGAGACGTCGTTCGCGACGTCGTGGGCGGCCAGTTCGATGACGCGAAGCCGCTCAGAGACCGACAACGAGCGGATGGCAGAGACGAGTTGCTCGATGGTCATGGAACGGAGGATGCCACACTCAACGGCGCGGATGCCAACCCTCGTACGCGTCGGCAGAAGTCAGCCGATGCTTCGTGCCGATGCACGTCGCTCCGCCCCGTTGCGTCTGGTTGACGGGCCAGAGGGCTGGCACCGCCATACCCCGGGTCGCCGCGCCTCCGGTGGGTTCGTCCTCGCGGCGGTACCTTGTGGATGCTCTTGCCCAAACGGCCGAACGAGTCGATGGTGGCAGCCGCAACGATCACCCACCGAATGCTCCCGTGAGTCACGGGATGTGACCGCCATGACGACCCGCAACACTGACAAGACCTCCAGACCCGCAGCCCCGAAACCGCCCGCCCGCACGGCGACCAAAAGCAAGACCGCCGCGACGCTGCCCGAATCCATGGTGACCGGCAAGGCAAGCGCCGCGAAGCCAGCGGTCGGCGACAAGCCGGTCTTCGCCTACATCGCCAGTCTTCCGCAGCCTCAGCGCGGCATCGCGGAGCGCGTCGATGCGCTCGCGGCCAGTACGCTCCCCGGCCTGCAGCGCTCCGTGAAATGGGGCATGTCGTACTATGGCGTCGGCGACGGCTGGTGTTTCTGTTGCGGCGGCTTCGCCGACCACGTCAAGCTGATGTTCATCAACGGTACCGCGCTCGACCCGGTGCCGCCCGTGACGCCGGTCGCGATGGGCAAGGCCACGCGCGGCGTGGAGCTCACCTCGCCTGACGACCTCGACGAGCGCCAGGTCGCGGCATGGATGATTCAGGTAACGTCCGTGCCCGGTGTCGGGGGGAAAGTGAAGCGGTAGCCTCGACAACGACTGTCGATCGCGCCAGGCTGATCGACGGTCGCGTTGACACCCCCAACGCGCGCATCGCCAGCGCTCTGCACCACCTCGGCCCGCCGTCAGACCCCATCAAGTAGCGTCCGTGCCCGGTGTCGGGGGAAAGAAGCGGTAGCCTCGAAGTATGGCGAAGCTCGTGTACGGAATGAACCAGACGCTCGACGGGTACGTCGACCACACGGCGTTCGCGCCGTCTCCGGTGCTCTTTCGCCACTTCATCGACGCGATTCAGCGCAGGGCGGGCGCTGTGTACGGCCGCAAGATGTACGAGATCATGCGCTACTGGGACGACGACCAGCCCGGGTGGGACGACGAGGAGCGCGCCTTCGCCCTCGCGTGGCGGAAGCTGCCGAAGTGGGTCGCCTCTCGCACGCTCACCACCGTCGGACCCAACGCCACCCTCCTTCAAGGCGAGCTCGGGGACGCGATCCGCGCGCTGAAGGCCGAGCGCGACGGTGAGATCGAGGTCGCCGGCCCGGCGCTGGCGCATCACCTCTCGGAGCTCGGACTCATCGACACCTATCAGATCTATCTGCATCCCTTCGTGCTCGGTCACGGCACGCCCTACTTCGCCGGACCCCGGGCGCCGCTCCGCCTCACCGCGAGCGATCAGGTCGATGCGCAGGTGATCCGGTTGACCTACGTTCCCGCTTGATCGCGTGATGCGACGGCTGAAAGCTGGGCCGTCGTGATCCGCGTGAAGACCGTCCACCCGTTCCGCCTGACGGATGCGCTCATCGCGCGCCTGCCGCCG
The DNA here is from genome assembly GCA_046351535.1 of Polyangiales bacterium. Taxonomy (GTDB): domain Bacteria; phylum Myxococcota_A; class Polyangia; order Polyangiales; genus CAISKJ01. The sequence continues at coordinate 76,939 of JAXLYG010000020.1, read as the reverse complement.
CCCGCGCCCGATGGGCAGCGCTACATCGACGTGCGGTTCCGCGGCGCGTGGGACGGCATTCTCGTCGTCGACCCCGAAGGGACCTGCGTCGGGATCTACCTCCTCGGCCGCGTCGTCGCGTTGCCGTACATGCTTCCCTTCGAGCCCTCGGAGATCGAAGACGTGCGCGCGGCCTCACGGTGGAACCGGGTTCTCGCGAGCCTTCCCTTCGACTTCTTCGTCGCCTCGCTGGTCGCGGGCTTCATCGTCTCTCCCGTGCTGCTCGTGCTGTCGCGGGCCGTGCTCGCGCCGCTCGCGGGAGTCTCGGCGGTGACCTCCCTTCTCGCGCTCTTCTTTCTGTATCAGTCGAGGGCGTATCACCTCACTCGCCAGTTCGTGACCCTGGTCTGCCTCGCACAGGTCGCAGTCGGCGCGAGCTGGTTCGTCAACTGGCTTTGCCGGTAGACGTGTCCGCGCATCACACACTCGACTCCGAGGCTCTGGTCGACGGTGATGTTCGTATGTTCCCGTGGGTGAGGTCGGACCTCCCCGAGTCTCCGCACGGTCATGTCGGTGAAGCTCCGATCGGGGCGCCGAGAAAAAAGCAAGGCCCGGACTTTTTCCTCCTCGTTCCTTCTCACACTCCCCGCGTGGGGGGCCGTTGAACGGATCAGACCGTCGGCGGAGGCGCTCCCGCGACCGCCCATCACCAGAGGAGGAACCCATGAAAGAGCTCGACGTCTCTCGGTATGTGCTGACCTTCCGTGTGTCTGCGGCGCAGGGGATTCTCATGGCGACGAAGCTCCTTCGTCGCACCGGCAACGACGCGCCCGAGCCCGTGCGTCAGGCCGCCGCCCGCGTGCGTGTCGCGAGCGAGAAGCTCCATGAGGAGTGGAAGACCCGCGCCCAGGCCCGCAAGCCCGCCACGCTCCGCAACACGATGGCCGAGCTCGCGGGCGCGTGGAACGCCCTCCATGCGCGCGTCTCTGCGTGGTCGAAGCTCCCCGCCGAACAGCACGCCGAGTCGACGGAGGCCAGCGACCTCATCGCCGAGGTGTTCTCCACGGAGGGTCTCGGGTTCCTCCTCGGTGACCCCGGTCAGCAGTGGCTCGAGTCCGATCGCAGGCTCGAGATGATCTCCGACGCGGAGCACAAGGAAGCCTTCGTGCGCCTCGCGGGCAACCCCTTCGTCACCGCGCTTCGCAAGGCCCACCAGGCCGCGGGCGTCGCGCTCGGAATGACCGGCGAGGTCGCGCAGAAGCCCTCGCAAATCGACCTCCGCGCGCTGCGCGACGACCTCGTGCAGTCCATTCAGCACTACGCCATCAAGGTCATCGCCTCGGCCGATCTGAAGGACGCCGACGAGGTGGCGCGCGTCTCCCACATGCTCGAACCGATCGATCTTCACCGTTCGCGCAACGAGTACGCCGACGCCGAGAGCGACGACGGCGAAGAGAAGCCCGCGCCCGCGCCCGACGGAACCCTCCGCGACGCCGCGCCCGCCAACGACGCCACGCAGACGCCTGCCAGTCGCCGCGTCGCGTGACCCTCTCCCCGTCCCTCTCCCGCGAAGCGGGAGAGGGTGCCCGTTGGTAGCTGGAATGCCCTCACCCCAGCCCTCTCCCGCCAGAGGAGTCTGACCGCCATTGGGGAGTTGACGGCGCCAGACGCTTCCCGTCGCGCCTGGGGTTCGGCCCGCGTGAGAGGGACGCGCGTGACGCGCCCAGGGCGATACGCGCGTGAGGCGCCCAGGGAGATACGCGCGTGAGGCGCCCAGGGAGATACGCGGCGGACGCGGGCCTCTGCGGGATGTACACGATCGGGGGCTCAGCCTGGGCTTCATCAAGGCACGGATCACCTCTTCGAGGGTTCAGCAGAGAGAGCTCCCATGCGCTTGAACCGGTCGAAGACCGGTGATCCGTGCCTTGATGAAGCCCAGGCCGAGCCCCCGATCGCGTACATCCCTTGGGGGGCGAGCCCTGGGCGCGTCACGCGCGTCCCTCTCACGCGGGCCGAACCCCAGGCGCGACGGGAAGCGTCTGGCGCCGTCAACTCCCCAATGGCGGTCAGACTCCTCTGGCGGGAGAGGGAGTCAATCGACAATCGCGAAGACACGCGCGCGCGCTTCGTGACGTTGCCTGCGCTTCGTGACGTTGCCTGCGCTTCGTGACGTTGCCTGCGCTTCGTGACGTTGCCTGCGCTTCGTGACGTCGTCAGCGCTTCGTGGCGTCGTCTGCGCTTCCAGCAATCGAACGATGAGACGCTGCGCGCCTGGGATTGTCACCCTCTCCCGCCTCTGGCGGGAGAGGGCTGGGGTGAGGGCATTCCAGCTACCAACAGGCACCCTCCCCCGCTTCGCGGGGGAGGGACGGGGAGAGGGTCCCGCTTCGCGGGGAGCGACCGGGGCGGCGGACACTGTTCCCGCGCGGCGGTGTTGTGATACCCGTCGCCGCCTCCACGCGATGAACCGCTCCGTCACGCTCTCGCTCTTCTCTGCCGCTGCGCTCGTCGCGCTGCCGATCTTCGCGCAGCGTCGTCCGCGTCGTCCGCCCGCGGTGCCTCCGCCCATCGATCGCGTGCTCGTGCCTGCGGGGCCCTTCACCATGGGCAACGACGTCGACGGTGAGCCCGACGAGCGGCCGCAGCACACGCGCACGCTCCCCGCGTTTCGCATCGATCGAAACGAGGTCACGCGTGAGGACTACTTCCGTTGCTCGCGTGCGAATCACTGCCCCGAGGCGTGGGCGAGACCCGCGTGGACCGACCCGCACGGACCCGTCACGGGCGTCTCGTGGTCTCAAGCGAGGCTCTATTGCGGCTGGGTCGGGGGGCGCCTCCCCACCGAGGCCGAGTGGGAGAAGGCCGCGCGCGGAACCGACGGACGACGCTATCCGTGGGGCAACGAGGAGCCCACGCGCGAGCGCGCCGTCTTCGGGCAACGCATGACCACGGGACAGCCCGAGCCCGTGGGAACGCATCCGACGAACGCGTCTCCGTACGGTGCGCTCGACATGGCGGGCAACGTCTGGGAGTGGACCGAGAGCGTCTATGACCCCTACGCGTATCGCCACCCCGAGACCGTCTCGACCTGCGAGATGGCGATGGCGGCCTTTCGCGAGCTCAACCACCTGAGGCTCTACGCGTTCACGGGGGCGATGGGCATTCCCAACGAGTGTCAGCGCGTGCTCCGCGGCGGCGCGTGGAACTACTGGCCCTCGGGGCTGCGCAGCTCGAACCGCGTGCACCACAAGCCCGAGGGACGGTATCCCGTGAGCGGGTTCCGCTGCGCCGACGACAACGTCACCGCCGCGCCGTAGCGCTTGACGAGACGGCCCGCGGAGGTGCAACGCTCCCGCTCACCGTGGACCCCATCTGCCTGAAGTCAGCCGTCGAGCTCGCCGCGATGATCCGAGAGAAGCGGGCGGCTCGCGCGAGGTCGTCGAGGCGCACATCCGACAGATCGAGCGCGTCAATCCCACCCTCCACGCGGTCGTGAAGGATCGCTTCGCGCTCGCGCGGACTGAGGCCGACGAGGCCGACCGTCGCATCGAGGCGGGTGACGCGGATCTGCCTGCGTTTCACGGGGTTCCGTGCACGATCAAGGAGAGCTTCTCGGTCGCGGGGATGCCCTGGACCGCGGGCCTCGTCGCGCGCAAGGACGTCATCGCCGAGCACGACGCGCCCACGGTGATGCGTCTGCGCGAGGCGGGGATGATCCCGCTCGGTGTCACCAACACGTCAGAACTCTGCATGTGGATGGAGAGCACCAACATGCTCTACGGCCGCACGGGCTCGGCCTACGACCCCGAGCGCACCGCGGGCGGCAGCTCCGGCGGCGAGGGCGCGATCGTGGGGAGCGGCGCATCGCCCGTGGGCCTCGGCGCAGACATCGGCGGATCGATCCGCATGCCCGCGTTCTTCAACGGCGTGTTCGGTCACAAGCCCACGCCGGGCCTGGTGCCCAACAGCGGTCAGTATCCCAACGCCGAGGGCGACGCGCAGCACATGCTCGGTACGGGACCGCTCACGCGACGCGCGCGGGACCTCATGCCCGTGCTCCGCATTCTCGCGGGACCGCACGAGGGAGACGACTACGCCACCGAGCAGCACCTCGGAGACACCGCCGAGGTCGACCTCAAGGGCGTCACCGTGCACGACGTGAGGGAGTCTGCGGGGCTCGGATTCCCCGTCGATGATCGGCTCCACGACGCGCAGGAGCGCGCGGCGAGCGAGCTCTCACGACGCGGCGCGAAGGTGCGCGTGACGAGCTTCCCCGCGCTGCGAGACGCCATCGCGCTCTGGGCCGCCGCCATGGACGACGCCGCGGATACGCCCTACGCGCTGATGCTCGGCAACGGCACGAAGCTGCGTCTCCGCGACGTGCTGCGAGAGATCCCTGGCGCGGTGCGAGGACACTCGCGCTACACGCTCCCGTCGCTCGCGCTCTGCGTGCTGGAGCGGGCCACGAAGAACCTCCCGAACAACATGGCGAAGGTGCTCGAACGCTCCCGTCAGGCGCGCGCGGAGCTCGCGACGCTCCTCGGTGATCGTGGCGTGATGCTCTATCCGCCGCACACGCGCGTGGCGCCCAGGCACGGCACGGCTCTCTTCTGGCCCGTGCAGTGGGGCTACACCGCGGCCTTCAACGTCTTGCACGTCCCGGTGACGCAGGTGCCGCTCGGACTCACGCCCGAGGGACTTCCGCTCGGCGTTCAGGTCGCGGGCGCGTCCGGGAGCGACCACGTCACGATCCGCGTGGCCGAGCATCTCGAAGACGCCTTCGGCGGATGGGTTCCGCCGACGCGCTGGATCTGAAGCGCTGGAGATCGTTTGAGGTCAGCGGTTCGCGCCGCGCGGCGTGGGGCGCATGCTGATGTGAAAGTCAGCCATGTTGTTGCCCGTGTCCGCGCCGTCGGGGAGGCGCTGGATGGAGTTCCCCGGCGCGGCCGCGAGGGGGGCGACGGCGGAGGGACGCACGCGCACGAAGGCGTTGGTGGCCGTGCCCCAGCCGAGTGAATCGACGACCGTTCCCGCCGTGTTGCGCAGGCCGATTCCGCCGCCCGGATCGGCGACGCCCGTCGAGAGTCGACCGTCGACCGTTCCCGTGTAGCCCGTGCCTGCGATGAGCAGGTAGCCCATCGGCGCGATGGTGCGCGCGGGGAAGGTGAAGAGCGTCTGCGAGTCTGCCGCGGTGAGGGGCCCCGCCGTCGTGGCGCCGCGGTATCCGATGCGCCACCCGGTGATGTTGATGGCCGCGGTGCACGGGTTGTAGAGCTCGATCCACTCGTTGGTGGCCGCGCTCGTCACGCCCGTCACCATCTCGTTGATGACCGGGTGACACCCGAGCGGCGGCACATCGACGGGGACATCCGAGGTCGCGTCGGTGCGCGCATCGGTGGCCGCATCGACCCGCGCGTCGATCGACGCGTCGGTGCGCGCATCGGTGGCGACGTCGGTGCGAACATCCGCGGCGACGTCGGTGCGAACGTCGGCGCGCGCGTCCATCGCGGCGTCGACGCGGGCATCCATCGCAGCGTCGACGCGAGCGTCCATCGCGGCGTCGAGACGAGCGTCCGTACCCGCGTCGAATCGCACGTCGATCGGGACATCGACCGACGCGTCGACGCCCGTGTCGAGCGGCATCACGTCAGGCTCGGTCACGTCGGGGGAGGGCGCGTCGTCGCCGCCGTCGGCGGGAGGCTCCTCGCACACGCTGTGGGGCGCGTCGTGGCTGACCGGCGGAATCGAGCGGAGGTAGCGCACGAGGAGCCGCGCGTCTTCGTCGGTCATCGAGTCGTAGCGCGGCATCGTCGGACACAGGGGGGCTCCCTCGTCGTCGATGCCCGTGCGGATGGCGCGGATGATCTGTTCGTCGGTCCACCCTGCGAGCCCGGTCATTTCATCGGGCGTGAGGTTGGGCCCGTAGGTCATCGAGCCGGTGACGGGCGTGTCGCTGCCGCCGAGGGAAGGTCCGCCGTGACAGTCGGCGCAGCCTCCGCGTTGAACCGCCGCCGCGCCGGGGTCTTCGGGCGGGGGAGGATCGCTGTCGGTGCCGCACCCTGCGAGCGCCGCGCTGGCGATCGAGAGGGCCAGGAGGATTCTTCTCATCGCGTGCTCCTCGTCTCTGTGGAGGCCACTACAACCTGCCGGACGCGTTTCGCAACGGCTTCTGTGTCTTTCGCGCCGCTGCCGCGGTTCTGTCGCCTCGGTGCGCTCAACGGGGCTGTGCGTCGAGCGCGATCGTCCACGGCGCAGGGGTCGCCGCGCTGAGCGCCAGGTTCGCGAGGGGAACCCACGACCGCGCCTCGTCGATCACCCGCGCGTCTGACGAGACCACGAGGCTACGCCCTGCGAGCACCGGGTCTGCGTCGCGCACGAGCTCGACCTCGCCCGCGATCGACTCCGCCTCGTGCCAGGCGCGGAGCTTCGTCGCGAGCGTTCCCGCGTTGGAGACGGGGGCGTCGACCCACCACCGGCACCGCGCCACGCCCGCGGCGCGTAGCGTCCCGGCCAGCAGCGTGAGCGCGCGGTCGGTCTCGGGGAGCGTGCGGTAGCTCCCGCGCAGCCCCGCGAGGTCTCGCATCGCGCCGTCGAGTCCGACGAACACCGGGCCACCGCAGAGCGCCACTTCGAGCGTCACCACGAGGTTGAACGCGTCGATCTCCAGGGTGGCGCCCGCGAGCGAGGTGACCTCGACGCAGCGGCTCCTTCGCGATGAAGACACGGTCGCGCCCACGACGCCGCGCTGGAGGGCGAGGCGAGCGCGCGCATCGAGCCCGTGACGGTCGCCGACGAGCGCGAGGGTCGGCGTCATCGGGTAGCTCCGCTCGAGGAGCCATGAGAGCTCCGCGGCCGCTTCGACGAGCTTCGCACGGGCGTCGCCGCCGAAGCGCGCGGGGTCGTCGGGGTCGCAGCCACGGAGCGTCACGGGATGCGAGGGTACGTCACGGTCACCCCGCGAACGCGATGAATATCTCGTAGCGAAGCCGCGCGCGGGTGGTTACCAGCAATGCGTTGCCATGACCTTCGCACGAACGATCACGCCGTCGCTCCAGGCGCTCGTCGCGCAAGTGCTTCCGGGTGCGGAGCTTCTCTCCGCGGAGGCGCTCTCGGCCGACGACGCCGCGGAGCGTGACGAGGGCACCGAGAAGGGCGCCGGGTACGGAGAGCCGCTGCGATTGAAGGTCCGCGAGGCCGACGGACGCCACGCGGAGCTCGTGTTTCACACGGCCTCGCCCGACGTGTTCGGTCACGACCGACGCTCCGACCGCGCGTCGGAGATGCTCCTCGCGTGGGACACCTTCGGGCTCATTCCGCGCCACGTCGAGGCGCTCGACGTGGGCGCCATTCGCCGTGACGGGAGCGGCCTCGTCTCGCTGCGCGACGTGGGCGAGTTCTACCTCGTCACCCGCTACGCCGAGGGGAGGCTCTACGCCGACGACCTCCGCCGCATCGCGCGTGAGGCGAGCGCCACCGAAGACGACCTCCGCTGCGTCGCGTCGCTCGCGCGGTACCTCGCGGGGCTTCACGCGGAGCGGATCGATGCGCCGCCGAGGTACGTGCGCGCCGCGCGCGACCTCGTGGGTTCGGGCGAGGGGATCTTCGGCATCATCGACGGGTATCCCAGAGACGTGGCGATGGCGCCTGCGTCACGCCTCGAAGCGCTGGAGCGCGCCGCCGTCGCGTGGCGCTGGCGACTCAAGGCCCACACCGATCGCCTCCGACGCACGCACGGCGACTTTCACCCCTTCAACGTGGTGATCGGACGCGACGGAGAGCCCGTTCCGCTCGACGCGAGCCGCGGCTGCGCGGGCGATCCCGCCGACGACGTGTGCTGCCTCGCGATCAACTACGTGTTCTTCGCCGTCGAGCATCCCGCCGCGTGGCCCCACGCCCTCGGCCCCATGTGGGACCTCTTCTGGCGCACCTACCTCGACGCCACGCGCGACGAAGAACTCCTCTCGGTCGCCGCCCCCTTTCTCACGTGGCGCGCGCTCGTGGTGTGCAACCCCGCGTGGTATCCGGGCGTCGACCCCGAGGCGCGCCACCGGGTGCTCACGCTCGTCGAGCGGGCGCTCCGACGTGACCGCTTCGACCCCGCGATGGCGCACGAGCTCTTCCGATGAGCGGCGCGGTCGTGTGGTTCACGGGCCTTCCCTCGTCGGGCAAGTCGACGCTGGCCGAGCGTGTCGCGGCGGCGCTACGCGCGAAGGGACACACGGCCGTCTGTGTGCTCGACGGCGACGCCGTGCGCTCGGTGATCGCGCCGCGACACGGCTACGACCCGGTTTCGCGAGACCACTTCTACGACACGCTCTCGGGACTCGCCGCGATGCTCGCCGCGCAGGGTCTCACGGTGCTCGTCCCCGCGACGGCGAACCTCCGCGCGTTCCGTGAGCGCGCGCGGGAGAGAGCGCCGCGCTTCGTCGAGGTCTACGTCGAGGTTCCCGCTGAAGAGGCGCAGGCGCGCGACGCCAAGGGGCTCTACGCGGCGCAGCGCGCGGGCTCCGTGGCGCACATGCCGGGCGCCGACGCGGGTTACGAGCGCCCGGTGCGTCCCGACGTGGTGGCCCGCGGAGGCCGCGACGACGAGGCGCTCTCACGCGTCGTCGCGGCGGTGATGGCGTAGTAGTCTCGCGCGCCTCATGCGCATCATCCTGGCGTCGACGTCGCGCTATCGGCGAGAGCTCGTGCAGCGGCTCCGCGTTCCCATCGAGAGCCTCGCGCCGCCCTACGACGAGGACGCCGACAAGGACGCGCACGCGCACCTCCCGATCGAGTCGCTGGTGATGCACCTCGCGCGAGGAAAGGCCGCCTCGCTCGCCGCGCTGCACCCCGACGCGCTCGTGATCGGATCGGATCAGATGGGCGAGCTCGACGGCGCGCGCCTCGGCAAGCCGCACACCTTCGAGGCCGCCTGCGCGCAGCTCGGACGCATGGCCGGACGCACCCACCGGCTCCACACGGCGGTGGCGGTTCATCACGGCGCCACGGGGCGCGTCGAGACGGCGCTCGACACGCACACGATGGTGATGCGCGCGCTCACGCCCGACGAGATCGCGCGCTATGTGAAGGCCGACGACCCCATCGACTGCGCGGGCTCCTACCGCGTGGAGAGCCTCGGCATCGCGCTCTTCGAACGCGTCACGGGCGACGACTTCACGGCCGTGATCGGGCTGCCGCTCACGAAGACCGTCTCGCTCCTCGCGCGCTTCGGGCAGAGCGTGTTCTGACCACGGCGCGGACGCGCTCGTCGCCGTCTGCGCGGGTGTGCGCGACGCTCAGGGCGCCTTGCCCGAGCGCTCGACGGTGGCGACGACCTCGGCGAGCGCCCTCCGCGCGCGTCGCACGATCAGCGTGAGGAGCGCCGCGGTGACGGCGAGTCCGAGCGCGCCCTTCGCCCACGTCGCGGGGTCTCTCGCCGAGGCGCCGCCCTGTTCGAAGAGGCTCGCGGCGTCGTGCGCGAGGGAGCCCGCGTAGACCTGAAAGGCCGTCATGGGGATGAGCCCCACCGCCGTCGCGAGCACGAAGTCTCGCAGCGGAAGCGGCGTCGCACCGAGGGCGTAGTGCAGGAGGTTCTGCGGCATCATCGGCGTGACGCGGAGCAGCGCCGCGATGCGTCGTCCGTCGTGACGCACCACGGCTTCCATCATGCGGAAGCGGTGATGGTCGCGGAGGGCTTCGCCGAGGGTCGTTCGCGCGATGAGGCGCCCGAGGAGAAAGGCCGTCGTGGCGCCCATCGTGGCCGCGGGAATCGCCGCCGCGAGGCCGCGAGAGAAGCCGTACGCGAAGCCCGCGAGGCCCGAGAGCATCCAGAGGGGGACGGTGAGCACGGAGCCCGCGACGTAGACCGCCGCGTAGAGCGCGAGGCCGGTGAGGCCGTCGGTGCGCATGGTGTCGGCGAGCGAGAAGACGGCGCCGCGTACAGTTGGCACTTGCGTGATGACCAGCGGTGCGGTGAGCATCGCCGCCACCAGGCCCCCACGGGCGACGGTGCGGAGTCGGGTTGACGTCATCGTCGGCGCGCGTCGATCGATCAGCGCGACGCGGGGCGTACGGTGCACGTTCGCTCGAAGGGTTTCAACGGAGGTCAACGGTCCCAATGCGGAATTCGAACAAGGTCATGGGCCTCGTCGCGGCTGCGGCGACGGCGGTCGCGGCGATCCCCTCGACGGCGTGGGGCTTCGGCATCGAGATCCCTGAGAACGGCGCGACGGCCTTCGGGCGCGGCGGGGCCTTCATGACGCGCGCGAGCGACCCCTCGGCGGTCATGCAGAACGTCGCGGGCATCGCGGGCCTCTCGGGCTTTCAGATCACGCTGTCGTCGAACATCGGCCGCTTCGAGCACTGCTTTCAGCGCACGGGCAACTACCAGGGCTCGTCGTCGGGCGCGGTGGTCGACGCCACGGGGACGGTCTTCGATCCTGGCAACGGCAGTGACCCGGCGTACCTCAGCGGCAACGTCCCGTACCCGCAGGTGTGCAACGACACGCAGGTGGCGCTCGCGCCGATGCTCCTCGGCACGTACCGCATCAACCGCATGTTCTCGCTGGGCTTCGGCGTGTTCGCGCCGTCGACCACGGGCGCCGGTCAGCGCTTCCCCGACACCGTCGTGGCGACGGACTCGGTCACGCACATGTCGTTCAACGCGCCGTCGCCCGTGCGCAACCTGCTCTTCGACAAGAACCTCACGGTGCTGCACCCCGTGATCGCCGTCGCCGTGCAGCCGCTCCGTTGGCTCCGCTTCGGCCTCGGCATCGAGCCGTCGTTCGGGCGCTTTCAGTTCGGGCTCCACGTGAACGCGATCTCGACGGCGCCGCAGTCGCCCTCGTCGGACGTGCGCATCAACCTCGACGCGTCGGGCTTCTTCATGGCCGGCAGCCTCTCGACGCAGGTGCTCCCGACGTCGTTCCTCTCGTTCGCGGCGCAGTTTCACTACAACTTCGGCATCGACGCGTCGGGCACGGCGAACAACGTCGCGCTGCCCTACACGCGCGCCCCCGCGGGCAACATCACCAGCTCGTTCGACATCAACAGCATGAAGGTGAACCTCCCGTGGACCCTCCGCGCGGGCGTTCGCTACAACCTCCCGCGCGCCGGGCGGCCCACGCAGAACGACGGCACGGGCACCTACGACCCGATGAGCGACGACGTCTTCGACGTCGAGGCGATGGTCACCTACGAGTCGACGAGCTCGCTCGCCGAGACCTCGCTGACCAACACGGGCACGATCCGCATCGACCCGTCGGGCACGAGCGTCCCCGCGCCGCGCTCGATCACCATCCGCTCGGCCCTCTCAGACACCATGGGCTTCCGCCTCGGCGGTGACTGGAACATCATCCCCGGCGTCCTCGCGGTGCGCCTCGGCGGCGCCTACGAGACCGGCGGCGCGTCTCCGAGCGCGACGTCGATCCACCTCCCGTCGTACGCGGGCGGAACCGTCAACGCGGGCCTCTCGTACCGCTGGCGCTGGCTCACGATCTCCGCGGGCTACGGGCACTACTTCTTCCAGACCTTCGACGCCTCGACGGGTCAGCGCGCGATCACCGTACCTTCGTCGACGGTGGCCGACCCCGCGCACCCGCCGCCCGGCGTGACCCCCGAGGGCCAGATCGATCCCGCGACGGGCTGCACGGGCAACACCCGCGGCTCCGAGGCCTGCACCATCAACCGCGGGACGTACACCGCGCAGATGAACTCGGGCTCGATCCAGTTCACCGCTCGCTTCTGAGCTTTCGCTCCCTCCCAACGACGCATCGAGGCCGCGCCCGATGACGCTCAACACGCTCGAGATCGCGAGCCTCCACGTCGGTCGCTATCGCATCGCGAGCGCGCCCGATGCGGGACGCGGTTACGCCCTCTACATGGCCGCGCGCGCCGACGACGCGGCCGTGCGCAGCCCGCTCCTCCTGCTCCTCATCGATGCCGGCTTCACGGCGGATCGCGCGTGGGAGAAGCGATTGCGTGATGCGTTCCGCGATCGGAGCCACGCCGACGGGTACGCCACGACGCTCCTCGACTGCGCGATCGAGGAGTCTCCCGAAGACGGAGCTCCTGGCGCGTGGGCGGTGTTCGAAGCGCCGTGGGGAGAGTCGCTCGCGCGCACGCTCACCGCGGCGCCGCTCGAGCTCGACGACGCGCGCTCCGCGCTCTGCTCGCTGTGTCACGCGCTGTCTGCGCTGCACGCCGCGGGGCGATGGCACGGCGCGTTGTCACCGTCGTGGATCTGGTACGGACGTCCCGATCGCGGCCCCGCGGTGGTGACGCTCATCGCGCCTGGCATCGCGCCGCTCCTCGCGCACTCCACCGCGAACATGGGCTCGCACGCGCCGCCGGTCCCGGTCGAGGAGGCCGTGTGGTTCTCGGCCGAGGCGTTGTTCGGCGTGCCCATCGGGCCCGCGTCGGACGTGTGGGGGCTCGCGCTGATCGCGTTCGAACTGCTCGCCGGCGCGCGCTACTGGACGCCGCCGACGCCCGGCGCAGGGCTCATCGAGTTCGCGTCGCAGGTGATCGGCGCGCGTGTGCCGCCCGGTGTTCGCGCGTCGTCGTGTCCGAGGCCGGGTGCGCTGCCCATCGGCTTCGAGTCGTGGTTTCTGGGCTGCACCGCGCGCAACCCCGAGGAGCGTCCCGCGATGGCGCAGGCCGCCGACGCGCTGCTCACGATGCTCGCGGCGCCGCCCGGACCCGAGTTTCCGCTCGACGTGGGCATCCTCGCGGGGAACCCCAAGGGGAGCTTCTACGACCGCGGCCTGTCGACGGCGGGTCAGGTCGACGACCGCAGCGGCTACCGGGGAACGAAGCCCGTCGACCGTCCCGAGCTCGTGCTCGGCAACCCCAAGGGGAGCTTCTACGACCGCGGCCTCAACCGCCGCGGCCCCGCGCGTGTCGTCGTCGCGATGTCGATCCTCGGGCTCCTCGGCGCGGCGATCGCGTGGTTCCTCTCGACGCGGTGATCGCGTGGGCGCGCTCGTCGACTTCTCGGTGACCTTCACGCGCGGCGCGGCGCTGCGGAGACATCAGAAGCTCGGTCTCGAAGAGGCGTATCCGTGGGCCTCGCTCGACCCCGCGCGCTATCCGCCGCTCCTCGTGGAGCGCGCGCGTCGGGGATGGACCGAGAACGCGTTCAACGAGCACTGCACGGGCGCCGCGATGGGGCAGCTCCTCCAGTGCCTCGCGCTGTCGGGTGCGCCGCTCGACCTCTGCGCGATGGCGAGCGGCTTTCTGCTCGAAGAGGTCGTTCACGTGGGCTTGCGCGCGTGTCGCCGATCGGCTCGGGGGATCTTTCCGTTGCGCTTCGATCCGTCGGAGGTGCCTGTGGCGCTCGACCCGTCGCTCTCGCACGCGCAGCGCGCGACGGAGATGGTGGTGCGCGTGTGCTGCGTCGGAGAGGCCTTCTCGCTGCCGATGCTCACGGGCGCGATGAGGTCGGCGACGCACCCGCTCACGCGCGCGGTGCTCACCACGATCGTGCGCGACGAGGCCGAGCACGGGCGCTTCGGGTTCCTCTACCTCGATCACGTGGCGTCGACGCTCCGCGCGCCAGAGCGCGACCGCCTCGGGCGCGTCGCCGCGGAGACGCTCTCGGCCTACGCGCCGCTGTGGGAGAGGCTCGAGAGTCGCGTGCGGAACGGCGTGACCTCCGAGGGCTTCCTCGTGTCACACGTGCGCGAGCTGGGGTGGATGCTCTCGGAGGACTACGCCGCGCTCGCGCGGGAGACGGTGCGTCGTGAGGTGATCGATCCGCTCGCGGCGCGAGGAATCACGGTGCCGTGGCGGGGGTGAGCGATGCGCGAGGTGGTCACGCAGCGTTCCAGCTCTCGATGGCGTCGAGGTCGCCGGTGGCCCACCAGCGCGCGGTGCGGTCCCATCGCTCCCACGCGAGCTCGGCCTCGGCGAGCTTGTCGAGGTCGCGGTCGCTGATCGCGTAGCGGTCGCCGGTGTGCGTGAGTCCCTCGTCGTGCGCGTTGTCGTTCATCGTCGTCGCTCCTTGTTGGTGAAGCGACTCTGCGCCGAACGCGGTCACGATTAGAAAATCGCGACGTGCCTCCGCGGACATTCCTCGTCACTCTCGGAAACGTCGCTCGGCGCTTACGGGCAGGGCGGATTCGCGACGCCGGGGGAGCCGTAGTCGCCGGATGCTGTGACCCACTGCGTGGGGGCGTTGCACCAGTTCGCGGGCACGAGCGCGTCGGTGCAGGTGAGCACCGTGGGGCGAAGGCTCTTCGACTTGCCCGCGGTGCGAGGCCAGAGAGAGCCCGTGCTTCCGTCGTACGCGACGCGCGCGATCTCGGTCGTCGACGAGCCGAGGTCGAGGATGACGGCGTCCATGCTCGTGTTGCCGAAGGTGAGCACGTTGGTCATCACGGTGGCGCCGTACGCGTAGAGCATCGTCACGCCGCCGTTTGACATCGTCGTGGCGTTGCGTCCGAGCACCGCGTACGAGCGGGGCGCGACGATCACGGGCGTCGTCGAGGTGATCGACGTCGACTGCGAGCGGCTGTTGCTGATGCGCATCCCGCGCAGGTCGAGCGGCGTGGCGCCGGGGTTGTAGACCTCGAACCACTCGCCGGTCTCGTCGAGCACCGAGTCGGGGTCGTTCATGATCTCGGTGATGACGAGCGAGCACGCGAGGGTGCCCGGCTCGCAGCGTCCGCCGGTGCACGCCTCGCCGGGGCGACAGTAGCCCGCGGTGTTCGTCGCGGAGCAGGGGCAGCTCGCGGGAGGTCCCGAGCACACGGGGCCCGTGTCGGGCGGGCCCACATCGGGCGGACCCGTATCCACGGGCACATCGGTGACGTCGATCACGTCGCGAACGTCCATCACGTCGAGCGCGTCGCTCGCGTCGGTCACGTCGGCGGCGTCGCGAGCGTCCATCACGTCGAGCGCGTCGCTCGCGTCGGTCACATCGCTCGCGTCGGTCACGTCGGTCACATCGGCCGCGTCGAGCGAGGGGACGTCGGGCTGCGTGACGTCGGGCGGAGGCATGTCGACCACGGGCGGTGTCGGTGACGACGTCGGGCGTCACGCGGTCGGTGGGCGCGTCGGTGCGAGACTCGTCCGTCGCGTCGGTGCGGGCGGTGTCGGTGACGACGTCGGGCGTCGAGACGCTGCCGTTGGGACGCAGCGAGTCCCAGTCGTAGGAGCACCCCGCCGCGAGCGCGAAGAGCGCGAGGAGGGGCCGCTTGCGAAGGCTCTCAGAACGCACCGCCGACCCCCATCATCCCGCGCGACGCGTCGAACCACGGGCGCAGCGTCGAGCGCGCCGTGCGTCCCTCTTCGACCACGCGAGGGCCTCCCACCGCGATCATCACGACGCCCGCGAGCGTGAACGCGGCCCCGGCGCCGAGGCTCACGTTGGCGAGGATCTGATAGGTCTCGCCCTGGCTGATCTCGTCGTCGTGCCGGTGATCGGCGCAGCGTCCGCGGCACTCGGCGAGCACCTGATCGAACTGCGTCGCGGCCATGTTGCCGAGGAGCGCGAAGCCTCCGAGCGCGAGCAGGCCGAGGCCCCCCACGACGAAGCCCGCGACGCGCACGCCGCCGCCCGTCGTGGTGCTCACGAGCGTGCGGGGCACCTCCTGCAGGGGCTCGGTGCCGACGTGCGTGGCCGCCGATCCGCGCGTCGGAAGCGTCGCGTTGGGGTCTCGCTGGAGCGACACCGTGACCTCGTTGGTCGCGCCCGCCTGGAGCTGCACGGTCTGACGGAAATCTCTGTACCCTGGCGCCCGTGCGGTCACGACGAGCGTGCCCGGGTCGAACCACAACGCGATGCCCATCATCGCCGGGAGCACCTCGACGGAGCCCGCGGTCACGGTGGTTCCCGTGACGGGGGCGGGCGCGCGCAAGACGAGCCGCCCGAGCCTCGGCTCGAGCTGCGAGATCTCGTGCTGCGCGAGGTCACGCGCGTCGACGTAGTTGGGGTCCGTGAGCGCGAGGTCGCGGGCCTCGGCGAAGGTCCGCTCCAGCTCGGCGTGCGCCTCCGAGAGGTGCCCCAGGCGGAGCAGACAGATCCCGACGTAGAGCCGCGTGTTGGGCGAGGGGTACAGCTCCAGCGACGCGCGGAACTCCGTGAGCGCCGTGGCGTAGTCCTCGTGGTCGAAGAGCCCGAGGCCGCGCTCGAAGCGCTGCTGCGCGGCGGCGTGGCGGGTCGCGTCGACGACGGGCGTCGATGCGGGCCTCGCGGGCTGCGTTGGCTGCGCCGACGCGACGGCGCTCGCGAGCGTCAGCGCAACGACGCACCCGAGGGCCGAGAGAGAAGATCGACTGTTCATACGCTTCAGATGTGACGAGGCAGTCGCGGTCCGCTCGGCGCCGCGGGTGCGGCAGGCGGGGTCGGAGCGACGGGCGATGCGGTCGGGGCGGGGCTCGCCTCGCGGGGCGCGGTGGGCGTGGGCTCCGTCGCGACGCGAGGACGCGTGATCGGTCGCGGCGCGACGGGGCGCGCGGCGACGACAGCGGGCGACGGACGCGTCGCGGTCGCAGGCACCATCGGCGGCGGCGCGACGTGCGGCGGCGCTTCGGGCGGCGGTGCGATCGGAGGCGGCGCGACGTGGGGCGGCGCGATGTCCGTGAGCGGCGCCATCGGCGGCGGCGCGTTGATCGCGCGCGTGGTCTCGAGCGCGGCCGTCGCGGTGCTCGTCGAGGGCGTGACGCTGGCCGCGGTGTCGATGGGCGCGGTCGGGCGCACGACGAGCCAGATGCCGTATCCGAGCGCGGAGCCGAAGGCGATGACGAAGAGCGCGAGGAGCGCCACGCGGGGGCTCTGTGAGGGGCGCGGCGGCGCGGGGACGGGGCCCGTCGGGAGCGACGGCGGCTTGAAGACGACGGGGGGCGCGAGCGCGGCCACGGGGGCGACGTGCGCGGCCGCGGCGGCTGGGGGCGTCGCGCTCCCGGGCGTCGCAGACGAGGGGAGCACCGCGGGCAGGGGCTTGGGCGTGGCGCCGGGCTTGACGATCGTGGGGTCTTCGAACTCGTCGACGGGGAGCGGCGCGCCGCTGCCTCGGATGCTCTTGATCGCGTGCGGCGCGCTGAGCATCGTGGGCTGGTCGTCGGGGTCGCGCGGCGGGCCGAGGCCGGGCTCGGTGCGCACCGACGTGGTCGACGGGACGGGCGACGTGGTGGCCGTGGACGACGCCGCGGCGGGCGCGTCGGGCGTGGCGCTCGGGCGATAGACCGGGAGCTCCTTGGTGGTCATCGCGCGGCGTCGCTGACGCTCGGCGCCGAGCTTCGAAGCGGACTTCACCTCGACGTAGCGGGCCACCTCGCGCGGCGTGGCGACGCCGACGCCCCGGGCGCCCACTTCGAGCGCCTCGGCGAACTCCGCGGCCGTGTCGAAGCGCTCGTCGGGGTTGCGCGCGAGGGCCTTCATCAGCACCTCGTCGAGCTCCACCGGGAGCTCCGGCACGACCTCGCGCAGCGTCGGGATCGGCTTGCGCAGCAGGGCCTCGAGCACCTCGCGATCGCTGCGCCCGGGGAAGAGCCTGCGGCTCGTGAGGCACTCCCAGAGCACCGTCGCAGCGGAGAAGAGGTCGGCGCGGCGGTCGACGGGCATGTCGTCGGGCTGCTCGGGCGCCATGTACGACAGCTTGCCCTTCACGATCCCGTCGCGCGTGGTCGAGATGCGCTCCTCGGCCTTCGCGATGCCGAAATCCGTGATGCGGGTGATCCCGTCGGCCCCCACGAGCACGTTGTGGGGAGACACGTCGCGGTGGACGATGCGCAGCGGCGTGCCGTCGTCGCCCGCGAGCTCGTGCGCCGCGTGGAGGCCCGCGAGCATGTCGAGCGCGATGCGAATGGCGATGGGCGCGGGGATGCGCGTCTTGGCGTCGCGCGCGGACTTGAAGAGCGCCAGGAGCTGATCGCCCTCGACGTACTCCGAGACCATGTACATGCACTGCGCTTCGAGCACGAGGTCGACGACGGCGACCACGTTGGGGTGGTGGATCCCCGCCGCGAGGCGCCCCTCGTCCATGAACATCTGCACGAACTGCTCGTCGCGGAGGAGGTGCGGGTGCAGGTACTTGATCGCGACGCGCCGCGCGAAGCCGCCCACCGAGAGCGCGCGGCCCTCGTAGACCGTCGCCATGCCGCCGGTGCCGAGCTCGCCGATGATCTCGTACCGCCCCAGGCGCGTGCCCGGCGCCATCAGCGCGGGCGACGGGAGGTTTGAATGGTGCGTCGGCGGGGGCTGAGCGGCCACGGGCGCGACGTTACCCGATGCCATCGCGCGGACTCAAGGCCCGCCCGCGCGCTCTTCGCACGTCCGATGCGTGACAGCGGCGGGGGGGTTGGAGTACCAGAAGCTCACCTCGCGCGTAGGATCACACCCGCGCACCACGCCGCGTGAGGCGCTCCCAAAGGCAGCGAACGATGACTTCCTCCGACAACCCCACGGGCATCGCGCCCGCAGAGGACAAGGCCGACGCCTCGCACGCGCAGAGCCCCCGCGACAGCGCGGACATCCTCGACAGCCTCTGGAACAACGTCGAGGAGGTGGTCTCGGGCTCGCTGCTCTTCCGCTCGCTCGACGAGGTCGGGCGGCGCGAGCTCGTCGGACGCGGCGTCGTGATGCTCTTCCCCGCCAACTACGTGATCCTCCGCGAGGGCGAGCGGAGCACGGACTTCTACCTCGTCGACCGCGGCGTCGTGGAGGTCACCACCGTGGGCCCGAGCGGCGCCTCCGTGGCCCTCGCGACGCTCCAGCGCGGGGCCTTCTTCGGCGAGGTCGCGATGCTCACGGGGATGCCTCGCACGGCCACCGTGACGGCCCTCACCGACACCAGCGTCGTGCGCTTCGACAAGTCGGACATCGACGCGGTGCTCGACCGCGACCCCGGCGCGCGGCGCCTGCTCAACGCGATGGTCGAAGGCCGCGCCCGCGACACCTTCGAGAAGATCGCCCGCGAGATCGACCGCGCCTGAACGACGCGGCGGCGTTTGCGGCGAGGCCGTCGCGGGGTCATCCTCCGCGCCCTCGCCATGAACCCCGACATCTTGAAATACCCTCGGACGCAGCACATCCAGGGCTCGCGCCTCCAACCAGGCGACGAGGACCTGGAGCAGGTCGCGTTCGAAGCGATCCGCGGCCGCCACATCGTCGTGGAGGAGAAGGTCGACGGCGCCAACGCGGGCCTGCGCTTCGCCGACGACGGGAGGCTCCTGCTCCAGAGCCGCGGTCACTTTCTCACCGGAGGGCCGCGGGAGCGGCATTTCGCGCTCTACAAGACCTGGGCGAGCGCGCACCAGCACGCGCTGCGAGAGGCCCTCGGGTCACGCTACGTGATGTACGGCGAGTGGCTCTACGCGCGGCACACGGTCTTCTACGATCGCCTGCCGCACTACCTCATGGAGTTCGACGTGCTCGACACGGAGCGCGGGGTCTTTCTCTCGACGCCCGCGCGGGCGATGCTCTTTCGGGGGCTCCCGATCGTGCCCGTGCGCGTGCTCTATGAGGGCCCTGCGATCTCGATCGAGCACCTGCGCGCGCTCGTCGCGCCGTCGGCGTTCAAGTCCGACGGGTGGCGCGATCGCCTCGACGAGGTCGCGCGGCGCGAGGGCCTCGACGGCGCGAAGGTGCGCGCGGAGACCGACCTCTCCGACGCGATGGAGGGGCTCTATCTCAAGGTCGAGGAGAAGGGCGCCGTGGTCGGGCGCTACAAGTTCATCCGACCGAGCTTCGTGACCGCCGTGCTCGACTCGGGCTCGCACTGGCTCGATCGCCCCATCGTCCCCAACCAGCTCGCCGACGGCGTCGACCTCTTCGCGCCCTCGCTCGCGTGACCGACCGTGGACGCGCTCCCCATCGACCTCCCGACGCCTGAACGAAGCGCGCTCGACTGGGATCGCCTCGTCGAGACCTTCGCGTGGATGCGCTCGCTCGCGGGCTGCCCGCAAGACCCCATTCACCACGCCGAGGGCGACGTCTGGGTGCACACCCGGATGGTGTGCGAGACCATGATCGCGATGCCCGCGTGGCGCGCGCTCCCCGAGCGCGAGCGGGCCACGGTGCTCGCCGCGGGGATCTTTCACGACATCGCGAAGCCCGCCACCACGCGCTGCGACGCCGACGGGCGGATCACCGCGCACGGCCACTCGCGCCGCGGCGCCCTCATGGCGCGCTCGGAGCTCTACCGCATGGGCGTCCCCTTCGCGCTGCGAGAGTCGGTGGTGTCGCTCGTGGCGGTGCACCAGCTCCCGTTCTTTCTCATCGACGAGCGCGACGCGCGGCGCAGGGCCATCGGGCTCTCGTACCGCACCCGCTGCGATCACCTGGCGATCCTGGCCGAGGCCGACATGCGCGGACGCGTCTGCGAAGACGCCTCGCGCGCGCTCGACAACGTGGCCCTCTTCCGCGCGCTCTGCGAGGAGGACGGGGTGCTCCGCGCGCCGTGGGATTTCGCGAACGAGACCTCGAGGTTCGAGTTCTTTCAGCGCCCCGAACGCGACCCGAGCTACGCGGCCTGGGAGGGCGACGAGGGCTTCGAAGTGACGCTCCTCTCGGGGCTCCCCGGCGCGGGCAAGGACACCTGGGTGCGCACGCACGGAGGCGGCCGCGAGGTCATCTCGCTCGACGCGCTTCGAGACGCGCTCGACGCCGATGCCACGGGCGATCAGGGCGCCGTGGTGACCGCCGCGAAGGAGCGCGCCCGCGTGATGCTCCGCCGTCGCGAGGGCTTCATCTGGAACGCGACGAACCTCACGCGACAGCGCAGATCCGAGCTCGTGGCGCTGTGCACCGACTACGGCGCGCGGGTGCGCATCGTCTACGTCGAGTCGCCGTGGCGCGAGCTCCTCTCGCAGAACCGCGCGAGGGAGCGCCGGGTGCCCGAGGCCGCGATCGAGGGGATGCTGAGTCGCTGGGAGGTCCCCGACGCGACCGAGGCGCACCGGGTCGAGTACGTGACGCGAGACTGAGCCACGCCGCCCCCCGTTCCGTGCCTCACAACGAATCGTGGCGGACCGCCACTCGGGGCCGTCGGGCGCTGTTGACCACGCGCACGCGGGCGCGGTACCCACACACGCCCACGCCATGAGCAAACCTCGCGTACGCTTCGCTCCGTCGCCTACGGGATACCTCCACATCGGAGGCGCCCGCACGGCGCTCTTCAACTGGCTCTGGGCCCGCAAGACCGGCGGGACCTTCATCCTCCGCATCGAGGACACCGACCAGGAGCGCAGCACCGAAGAGGCCGAGCGCGTGATCTTCGACTCGATGCGCTGGCTCGGGCTCGACTGGGACGAGGGCCCCCACGTCGGCGGCGCGCACGGTCCGTACTTTCAGATGCAGCGCCTCGACCTCTACAAGCAGTACGCCGAGGACCTCATCAAGAAGGGCGCGGCCTATCGCTGCTACTGCACCCGCGAGGAGCTCGAAGCGCAGCGAAACAAGCTCCCCGAGAAGAAGCGCCCGCACTGGACCTACCCCGGCACGTGCCGCGAGCGCACCGACCAGCCCGACCTCCCGTACGTGATCCGGCAGAAGATCCCGCGCGAGGGCCGCGTGGCGTTCGACGACCTCGTGTGCGGCGCGACGGAGACCCCCTGCGACGCCATGCAGGATCAGGTGCTCATGCGCTCGACGGGGATTCCGCTCTACAACTTCGGCGCGGTGGTCGACGACGTCTCGATGGGCGTCACGCTCGTCGCGCGCGGAAAAGATCACCTCATCAACACGCCGCCGCAGATCCTGCTCTATCGCGCGCTCGGGGCGGACGTTCCGCAGTTCGCGCACCTGCCGATGATGCTCACGCCCAGGGGCGAGAAGATGTCGAAGCGGCTCGGTGACCAGCAGGGCATCGATGTGCCCGTGGGCAACTACCGCGAGAAGGGCTGGCTGCCCGACGCGGTGCTCAACTACATCGCCCGCTTCGGGTGGAGCGCCGGCGATCAGGAGATCTTCACGCGCGAGGAGCTCATCGAGAAGTTCGACTGGAACCACGTGGGCAACCACGACGGTCGCTACGACACGAAGAAGGCCCTCTGGGTGAGCGCGGAGCACCTCCGCAAGCGCTCCGACGCCGAGCTCGCCGCGATGGTGCTGCCCTTCCTCGCGAAGCGCGGGCTCGCGGTCACGCGCGATGACCGCCGCCTCGAAGCGGGGGTGCGCACGGTGAAGCCCCGTTCGAGCACGCTCGCCGACATGGCCGACGCGCTCGACTACTACTTCCGCGAGGAGCCCGTCACCGACGCGAAGGCCGCGGAGAAGTTCCTCACGGCCGAGGCGAAGCCGACGCTCGCGGAGCTCGCCACGCTCATCGAAGGCATCGCCGGGGACTTCACCGAGCCGGCGATCCACGCCGCGATGGAGGCCTGGCTCGCTTCGAAGTCGCTGGAGATCAAGGTCGTCGCGCAGCCCGCCCGCGTGGCGCTCACGGGGCGCACCGCGACGCCGGGGCTCTACGAGGTGATGGCCGTGCTCGGGCGCGAAGTGTCCGTGGCGCGGCTCCGCAAGGCGTCGGTCTGAATCTCCGCTCGCGCACCCGAAGGGTACAGGGACCGCCGTGAAGGTCGTCTTCTTCGCCTCGCTCGTCTACGTCGCCGTGGTGGCGCTGCTCGCGCGCAAGAAGCTCCCCGAGCTTCACCCGCGGAGGTTCTTTCTCGAGACGTGGCAGGAGGTCGACCGGCAGGCCGCGGAGGCTCGCGCCGCGCGCCTCGCGGCGGGCCTGGGCTACGACTGGCGCCCCATCGTCGCGTACATCGCGGCGGCGGTGATCCTCACGCTGCAGGAGTACTTCGGCGACCGCGTGGCCTTCACGGCCCTCGTGACGCGCGGCTTCGTCATCGACTGGGGCGGCGGACCGAACGGCGCGGCGACGCACCACCTCACGCTCCTCGGCCCGCAGCTCTGGGCGCAGAACCCCCAGTGGAACGAGCTCTACGGGCTCATGTACTGGTCGTTCACGCGCTCGCTCGGGTACTTCATCGTCCCCGCGTGCCTGATGCTCTTCTGGCGGAGAGACAAGCTCAAGGACTACGGCCTGAGCGCGAAGGGCTTCCTCTCGCACGCGTGGATCTACGCGCTCTTCTTCGGCATCGTGCTGGTGGCGGTGGTGATCGTCTCGCAGACGGGCGAGTTCTCACACTACTACCCCTTCTATCACGACGCCTCGCGGAGCTGGCGCGACCTCCTCGCGTGGGAGCTCGTGTACGCCTCACAGTTCTTCACGCTGGAGTTCTTCTTCCGCGGCTTTCTGATCTTCGCGGGGCGCGAGGCGATGGGCTCGGCGGTCATCATGGCGATGGTCGTCCCCTACTGCATGATCCACTTCGGTAAGCCCTGGGCCGAGGCGCTCGCGGCGATCCTCGCGGGCACGGTGCTCGGCACGCTCTCGCTCAAGACGCGCTCGATCTGGTCGGGCTTTCTCATCCACGTCACCGTCGCCGTGAGCATGGACATGGCCGCGCTCCTCCAGACCCGCGGACTGCCTGGGGGCATCCACCTCCCCGCGCGCTGGGGCTGGTAGCGTCGGCCTTCGAGGCGCGATCGTGGCGTCGGCGTCACCGGGTGCGGACCTTCGCGACGAAGCGGCGCGCTCGCTCCGCGCGCTCGAAGCCTCGGGGCTCTTCGCGGACGAGGTTCCGCGGCGACGTCAGGTCTCGCACGCGGCGCAGTCGGCGCTCACGGTCGACGAGGTGAACGCGGAGTACGCGCGCGGTCGCGAAGCCGTCGCGCGCGTGCCCGACTGGGCGGCGCTCGCGGCGCACGTTCAAACGCTCGGAGAGGCGCGCTTCGAGGCGTCCGTGCCGTTGCTCGCGCGCATCTGGCGGGAGTGCCTGATCTCGCCCGTTCGCGTGCAGGCGGGCCATGCCTTGCGCGCGATCGGGAGCCGTGACGCACGCGCGGCGTTGACCGCGATGATCGACGACGCCGATCACCTCTCGGTCTTTCTCGCGCTGCGGGCGATCTTCGACGGCGACGCGATGCGCGCGTTCGATCAGCTCGCGCCGTACTTCGCGGAAGCGCGTCTCTCGCGCGCGGGCGGCGCGGTGATTCCTCGCGCGGTGCTCGCGAGCTTCGCGCCGTGTTCGAAGACCGGCGAGGCGAAGCGCTTCACCGACGCGTGCGTCGCGACGCTGTTTCGCGATGACCCGCGGTGGGTGACGCTGTGCACCTCGCTCACGGAGCACGCGAGTCTCGGCAAGGCCGCGAGGGCGGCGCTGAGGCACTGCGGGCGCGCGGTGAAGACGGGCGAGAAGCGGCGAAGCGGCCTGCGCTGAGTTCGCGCCGTGACGCTCTCGCTGAGGCGGAGGTCGTTGGACGCGGGTACATCCCCGCCGCACCCCGTCGGGCGTTCGCCGCACGCGAACACGTTTCGTCCGCAGGATTCACCGCGAAATTGAGGCTTTTCTCGCGTGGCACGCGCGCTGCGTCACTGGCGCTCGTCTCACACAAGGAGTCGCCCGATGCTGCAGTTCGCTCGTGTCTCGGTGTTGTCGTTGCTGGTCCTCGTCGCGGCCTGCGGCGCCCGTCGTCCCGCGGTCGTCTCGATGCCCGACAACGTGCGCGCGCAATGGGACCGCTGCGCCGCGCAGGTCGATCAGTGGTGCATCGACCACTCGCACGGCTCCTCGTCGCACGAGCGCGCGTGCATGCAGGAGGAGTCGTCGAACTTCGCGGCGCTCGCCGACGACGCGTCGCGCGCGAGCTACATGGCGTCGCACGGCTGCCGACTGTGAACCGCGGCGTCGCGCGGGCCTGATCGCGCCCGACGCGCGTTCGCTCAGAGGACGCTGCGGGGCTGCCGCGCCGTGGGGTAGTCGCAGGTGAGCGGCCCCGTGGTGTCGGGGGTGCCCGTGGCGTCCTCGGGGTAGCGGCAGATGAGCGGCGAGGCGCAGTCGCTGCCGCGGGCGCAATCCCTGAAGATGCAGATGCCCAGGTTGTCGGTGCCCGGCGGCGCGAGGGGAGCGATCACCGCGGGGTTGTCGGGACACGTCGTCGTCGTGTGCATGTCGACGAAGCTGCCGCAGATGCCCTGCGTGGCGGTTCCCACGGTGAAGCAGATGCCGCGGCACTGGATGTTCCTCGGCGTGGTCTCGCCGGGGAGGGTCACCGTCGTCGTGGGGTTGCACGCCGAGCCGTCGGGGAGGCGCGTCGTGACGAGCCCCATGGCGTCGCAGTCGCCCGTGCGGGGATTGCAGCGATACCCCGACTGGCAGTTCGCGTTCGACGAGCAGAACGACGCGCAGCCCGTCGCGTCGGGGTCGCCGGTCGCGCGGGTGAACCACCAGCCCGTGCAGATGAAGCCCGAGCGGCACGCGCCCGTGGCCGTCGTCGTGCCCGACGGCCGACACGACGCCGTGCAGATCGACGCGTCATCGGGCGCGTCGCCCTGCTGGAGGCAGGTCGATCCCGCGCCGCCGCACATCGACTGCTCGACCGCCTGCGACGTGCTGTTGGTGCAGCCGTCGGTGCAGTAGGGCAGCGCGGTCTCCGCGTAGCAGAGGAGCGCGCCGCACGCGGGGTCGCTCTCGCCCGTCGCGGAGCCCATCGTGCAGGCGCCTCCCGCGCGTGAGGACCCCGTCGAGGTGGTCTGGCAGCGTCCGGCGGTGCAGGCCTGTCCGGTGGCGCATCGCACGCCGCACGCGCCGCAGTTGGTGACGTCGGTGGTCGTGTCGACGCAGAGCGAGCCGCACATCGTCCGAGGCGCGGCGCACGTGGGGCCGCCGAAGCAGAGGCCCGTGGAGCACGTCTGTCCGGTGGTGCAACGCACGCCGCAGAAGCCGCAGTTGTTCACGTCGGTGGTGACGTCGATGCACGACGCGCCGCACATCATCCGAGGCGCGGCGCAGGTCGGAGGCATCGCCGCGCACACGCCCGCGGCGCAGCTCTGCGTGGAGGCGCACGCGCGCCCGCAGCCGCCGCAGTTCGCGCGATCGGTCTGCGTGTCGACGCAGGAGGTTCCACACATCGTGCGAGGGGCGGCGCAGGTGGGGGTCGGCGCGCGGCACGCGCCGTCGTTGCAGGTCTGTCCCGTGGGGCACGCGCGTCCGCATGCGCCGCAGTTGGCGTTGTCGTTGAGGGTGTCGACGCAGGCGGTCCCGCAGAGCGCGCGCGGGGCGGCGCAGGTGGGCGTTCCCCCCGAGCACGCGCCGTTGTCGCAGGTCTGACCGCTCGGGCAGAGGCGTCCGCAGCCGCCGCAGTTGCGCACGTCGCCGAGCGTGTCGACGCAGGCGCCGCTGCAGAGCGCGCGCGGCGGATCGCAGGTCACGGGCGTGTCGGCGGTCGGCTCGGTGTCTTCGGGCGTCGCGTCGTCGCCGTCCTTCGTGGCGTCGTCGGGAAAGTAGTACCCGCCGCCGCCCGCGTTCGAGCAGGCGGCGAGCGTTGCGAGCGAGCAGAGCGCGAGCGCGTTGAGCAAGGATCGAAGGTGCATCGGGCGAGCTCCATGCGGACGCCGCTCACGCGAGGAATCGCGGAGGTCCGTGCAGCGGACGGTAGAAGGTCCGCTCGCGGCGTCAAGAGCGGCGAAGCGACGGGAGACGAAGGGTCAGAACGCCACGGTCGACGAGGGGATCGCGATCGTGGTGAGGGGCGTGAGTGGCGGTGTTGCGGCGCCGCGGTAGATCGTGAGCGAGGCGGGTGACGTGACGACGAGGTCGTCGAAGCCGTCGCGGTTGAAGTCGGCGCCCGAGGAGATGGGGACGGTCTCGCCGGCGCGTCGGGGGAGCGTCGCGAAGGGGGTTGTCGCGTAGCCCGCGGCGGTGCCGCGGTGGACGCGGAGCTCGTCGGCGGTGAGCGCGACGCAGTCGGCGAAGCCGTCGTTGTCGACGTCGCCGATGGGGGTGATGTTGGGGGCGAGTGCGCTGAGGTGCTGCGAGGCGCGAGAGAACGGAGGCAATTCCGGTGTGAGGTACAGGTCGCTGATAGGTGTCATGTCGAGCACAGAGATGAACGTGGTGGCTACGTCTGTGCGCCCGTTGCCGTCCACGTCTCCGACGAAACTGGCGCCGACGCCAAGGGACGAGAACAGATTGACTGTTGAAAGAGGCAATCCTCCAAAGCCCGTTCGCGCCCCGAGGTAGAATTGTACGCCCGAGGTACGCACGACCAGCACGTCCGAGCAGGCGTCATCGTTGAGTGCTGCGGCGCCCTGAATCGCGAGGAATGAGGCGGCCCCGAAGCTCCTTGCTACAACCCAGCTTGAAGGCAGGGACGACGCGCCGAAGACGATCGACGATTCGGTCATTTCTGGCGCACCTGACGCCCGATCGTGGAGCACGCCGAGGTCATCGAAGCCATCGCAGTTCACATCGCCGACGCCGATCGCGTCCGTCGTGCGGGTCGCGTCTCGCACTGAGATCGGAAGTCCGACGATGTCCGCGCGAACGTCCGTCGAGCCCAGAAACAGCGTGCTCGTCGCATTCACCGAGACGACGAGATCGCTGAAACCATCGCCGTTGACGTCGCCAGCCAGACGCACGCTCGCCCCCGTTCCTCTTGTGGTACGGAGGGTCCCCGAGATCGTGTTGCTCGGTCCCGCGGTGCCGCCGAGGTGAATCTCGACATGGCCCGCCGAGTTCCAGATCGCGAGATCGCGGTGCCCGTCGCCGTTGAAATCCAACGAGTATCCGCTTGCCGTCTGGATCGCGGCGTCTCGCGAGGGCACGACGAACTGCCAGACCGCGCTCGTTCGGACCGAGGCGCCGCTCGATAGCAGGGAACGCGCGCGCCAAAACACCGTGCCAGGAGGGAGGGCAAG
This sequence comes from Polyangiales bacterium, assembly GCA_046351535.1. Taxonomy (GTDB): domain Bacteria; phylum Myxococcota_A; class Polyangia; order Polyangiales; genus CAISKJ01. Next base: position 49,265 of record JAXLYG010000020.1, on the reverse strand, counting down.
GTGAGGCGCTCCAGAGGCGAGGAAGAAGTCCTCTGACGTGATCGGGGTCAAGCAGTTGGGCGTGCGGCAGAAGTCGACTCGAACTCCTTCCGCGCCGGGTGGGACTTCCCAGCCGAGGGACGGTCGTGTGGAGCTGACGCGTGACGTGGGGGGCGGCCATACCAAGCGTGGCGGAGGCAATGCGTCACAACGTCCGGGGCGCGGGATCGTTCCCAACGGGCAGCGATCGATGCATGTTCCGGCACGACACTCCGCTGTGCCACCGACAGGCGAAGGACACGCATTGTCGCAGCGTCCACAGTTACGTGGATCGTCTGCGAGGGAAACGCAGCTCCCTCCGCATCTGGTTTCTCCTTCCGCACAGGTGGCGTCTGCTCCCACGTCGATAGGGGGCGGAGTGTCAGCGAGGTCGTCCGCGGCGTCTGCCGATTGCACGTCCACATGCGGAAGGTCCGGTGGGGAAGCATCCACGACGGCCCCATCTTGCGGCTGCTCCGGGACGGTATCGTGCTGCGCAACGTCTGGGCGGGCAGGCCCGCTATCGACCTCTTCGATGGCGTCCATTCGGACGACGCATCGGTCAGTCTGTGCGCACGGAGTGAAGTCAACCTTGGGGAGACACCCGACGAGTAGCGCTACGAGGGAGATATTGCTCGGAACGCGTAGGAGGTGCGCCATACAGCGCATCATCCTTCGCGGCGGCGGGCCCGCGCAAGCAGAAGGATGCGTGCTTCGAGTCAGTTCGAGGAGGGATCGGCGCAGTCGATCGAGGTGCTGTCAGGGAACGCCGGTGCTCTGCGACGCGGTCGGGTAGTCGCAGGTGCGGTCGAGGGTGGTGATCGCCGTACCAGACGAGTCCTCGGGGTAACGGCAGATGTGAGGCGAGGTGCAGTTACTGTTTCGCGTGCAGTTGCGCCAGATGCAGATGGCGAGGTTGTCGGTGCCTCCCGTCGGTGCGCGCGGCAGCACGTTCGTCGGATCATCCGGACACGAGGTCGAAACCGCCTGATTCATCATGCTGCCGCAGATCCCGTGCGTCGAGGTGCTGTCCGTGCGGAAACAGATTCCCCGGCACTGGACGTTGCGCGGGGTGGTCTCGCCCGGAACGGTAACGGTAATCGTGGGATTGCACGGCGATCCGTCCGGCAAGCGCGACGTAACCACGCCCGTCGTTCCGCAATCACCCGTGCGCGAGTTGCAGAGCATCCCACCCGTGCACTGCGAGTTGCTGGTACAGAATCCGTAACAACCCGTCGAGTCGGGCGTCCCCATCGCGTGCGTGAACCACCACCCGGTGCACACGAAACCGGAGCGACATGCGCTCGCGCCGGACGAAGGACGACACGCTGCGGTGCACAGCGATTGCGCCGTCGTTCCGTCGCCCACCGTGAGGCAGGTCGAACCAGCACCCTCGCACTGAGCCTGTTCGTTCGTCTGGGAGGCGTTATTATCGCAGACGTTCGTGCAGATGGGGGTGGACTGCGTGTCCACGCAGACGAGGCTCCCAGTACCGCACGCCGGATCCACCCCACCCATCGGATCCGGGTTCGTGCAAGCGGCCCCAGCGCGAGAGGTCGTCGTGGTTCCCGTGCGACACACGCCCGCGGAGCAGGTCTGGCCCGTCGCGCAGCGGAAGCCGCACACGCCGCAGTTCGTGGCGTCCGTCGAGAGGTCGACGCACGACGAGCCGCACATCACCCGCGGCGAGGTGCACGACGTCGTACCCGTCATGCAGGTGCCGCTGTTGCACTGCTGGCCCGACGCGCACGCGCGCCCGCAGCCGCCGCAGTTCGACGTGTCGGTGAGCGTGTCGACGCAGGCCGTTCCGCACTGGGCGCGGGGGGGCGGACAGCTCGGTTGCACGTCGGGTGTCACGGGGCGGTCGGGCGTCACCACCACGTCGGGACCCGTCGAAGGATTGTCGTCGACGACGATGGTGTCGGTGCCGACGGGCGTGTCGTCGCCGCCGACGGGGACGTCGTCACCGCCGACAGGGCCGCCGCCACCCGTGCTGCCGCGCGCAGAGCACGCGAAGGGTCCGCCGAGCGCGAGGAGGCCGACCAGAAGGAAGCGCATGTGTTTGGATGCCATGTGAGACTGTGCTCCTCGTGGGGAGGGTGAAGATCGGTTCGCGGTTGTTGTGATGCGGGTGCTACGGGGATTTCGCGCGTACGGTAGAGGGTCCGCGGAAGACGTCAAGAACCCCCCGACGAGACCGACTCCAGAGTCATGGGGCGCTCGGTTGATCCCATTGCCTCGGTGAGGGCCTTCGGGGCAGAGTCTCTCGCATGACGCTCCGAACGTTCGAAGCACGTGGGTGGCGCGTCGCGGCCCTCGCATTCGCGCTCGCCTCGCTGGTCTCCGGCCGTCGCGCGGCGAGGGCCGACATTATCGCGCCTCCGCCGCCCGACTGCGTGGGGCAGCCCGCGGGGGCCCGCTGCGTGCGCTTCAACGGCACCGCGGGGCGCTGCGTGCACACGCCCGATCCCCGTCGTCCGGGGCGCGTCGACATCGTCTGCGAGGCTGACACCGACGAGTGCGGCTCCCTCGAGATCGGCGCGGCGTGCCACGGGTACCTCGGTCGTGCTGCGCACTGCCGCGAGTTCTCCGACGAGCAGACGCATCGACGCTGGCGAAGCTGCGTCGTCGACGAGAACCAGCCCGACGCGACGGCGCCGACACCGACGCAGCCTGCGCCGACGCCCGCGCCCGCGCCGACTCCAGCGCCCACGGCGCGTCCTGCGCAGCCTCCGGCGCCGCCTGCGAGGTCGAGCGGGTGTTCGGTCACGCCCTCGGCGGGTGACGCCTCGCTCGGCGCGTGGGCGCTCGGTGTGGCCGTGATCGCGCTGCGTGCGCGTCGTCGACGCGCGGTCTGAGCTCAGCCCCCGAGCGGGGCGACGTGCGCTTCGAAGCGGGCGTAGCCCTCGCCGAGTCGCTCGCGGAGCTCCTGCTCGATCGATTCGGTGACCGAAGGGTCGACGCCCGAGGAGCGCAGCTCTCGAAGAACGCCGAGGGCCGCGACGGAGCGCCCTGCGGCGAGGAATCCGAGCGCGAGGTCGGGCACGAGCTCACGCACCGCGGGCTCGAGCGAGAGCGCGCGACGGATCAGCCCGATGGACTCCACGCGTCGGTTGGTCGCGATGAGGAGCCGCGCGAGCGTGCGGTAGAGCTCGCCCGCGGCGGGGCCGTCGTGGGCGTATTGCACCGCGAGGCGGAGGGTCTCTTCGCCCTCCTCGCTGCGTCCGAGGAGGTGCAGCGACTCGCCGAGGATCCCGAGCGCGCGGCCGAGGTCGGCGCGGGTCTTCGGGTCGAGCGCGGCGCCCTCGGGCGTGCGGAGGTACATGAGCAGCGGCGCGACCCACGGGCCGAGGCGCGTGACCACGTCGTCGTAGCGGCCCGCTTCGAAGTCCTCGCGCGCCACCTCGGCCTGTTCGAGGTCGATCGCCACGGAGCGCGCCCGCTGCTGCTGGAGCACGTCGATCACGCGCGAGCGCAGGAAGCGTCGGAACTGCCGCAGGGGCACGGCTTCCTGCCCGCGATCGTGCACGAGGAGGAGGCGCGGCTCCTCGCCGTCGGGCTCCACGTCGAGGCGCAGGAGGGTCATCCCGAAGAGCGGCGCGAGGAGCACGTAGCGCGGGCCCACGCAGTCTCGGAGCTCCCCCGGGTCGGGCACGTCGCTGAGCTCGACGACGCCGTCGGCGTCACCGAGGAGCGCGGCCATCACCTCGGAGCGAAGCGCGTCGGGCGGACCCGAGTCGGTGACCTCGGAGCCCTCGGCGTCGCGCACCCACTGGAGCGTCGTGACCTCGCCCGAGGCGCGGTCGATGCCCGCGGAGACGATGCGAAACCCCGCCACGAGCGAGAGCGCCACGAGGGCCTCGCCGAGCGACTCGCAGAGCCGCCCGAGCGCAGGGACGCTCGTCACCACGCGCTCGAACCACCCGTCGGAGCGGATGACGTCGAGGTCGTAGGAGCGCACGCTCACGACCGCGCCGCGCTCGTCGGTGCGGCGGGGATCGAGTCGCGGCGCTCGCGCTCGAGCTTCTCGCGGTACCACACGATCGTGCGCATCAGACCGTCTTCGAGCTCGACGCGGGGCCTGTAGCCCAGGAGCTTCTCGGCCTTCTGGATGTCGGGGATGCGCAGCTCGACGTCGGCGAAGGGCCACTCGACGAACTTGATCTCCGAGCGCGAGTCGGCGAGTCGAACGATGGTCCGCGCGAGCTGGTAGATGGTCACCGTCGCGCGGGGATTGCCGATGTTGAAGCTCTGACCGATGGCCTCGTCGCGCTCCATCGTGAGGAGGATGCCCTCGATGATGTCGTCGATGTAACACCACGAGCGGATCTGATCGCCCTCGTTGTGGATCGAGATGGCCTCCTCCTTCAGCGCGCGCACCACGAAGGCGTGCACGGCGCCTTCGCCGACCTGCCCCGGGCCGAAGATGTTGAAGGGGCGGATCGACACCGTGGGGAGCCCGAACTGCTTCTGGTAGCAGTGGCAGAGGTGCTCCGTCGCGAGCTTGCTGACGGCGTAGGTCCAGCGGGCCTCGCCGACGGCGCCGAGGGTGGTGACGTCTCCCTCTCCGACGCGGAAGGCGTAGCGGCCGAAGACCTCGCTCGTCGAGAAGTCGATGAAGCGCTTGATCGCGGGGCCTCGCTCGGCGGCGGCGCGGAGCGCGTTCATCGTGCCTTCGAGGGCGATCTCCATCGTGGGGACGGGGTTCTTGAGCACCGTGTCGACGCCCGCGATGGACGCGAGGTGCACCACGTAGCCGCAGCCCTCCATGGCCTTGCGGAGCGCCACGGGGTCGCGCACGTCGCCCTCGATGAGCTTCACGTTGGGGTGCTTGTCGAGGCCCGCGGGCGTCAGCGCGTTGCGGCGCAGAAGGTCGAACACCACGCACTCGTTCGACTCACACAGACGCCGTACGAGCGCCGTGCCGATGAAGCCTGCGCCGCCCGTGAGGAGAACACGCTGTCCCTGGATCATGATCGCCGTTGTCTACCCCAATCCGGCCTCTGGGGGAACGGTCGAGCGGCGCGAACGCGTCACTGCGCGTTGGTGTACCCCGGCGTGCGGCGCGTCGTGCCGAAGGCGCCGGTCCCGTTGGGAAAGCGCCCCCAGGTCCATCCCGTGGGCGAACCGTTGCGCGGATAGGTGCCCGTGATGATCACCTGGTCTTCGGGGTCGATCATGTGGACGTTCTCGCCGTGCGTCTGCGAGACGCCGCCGACGCCCGTGCCCCGCGCGCACACGTAGGGCGCCGAGGCCGAGGGGCACTCGCCTTCGAAGAGCACCACGAGGAACCCGCCCGCGGGCACCACGGTCCCCGCGGGGAACCGGATCGCGTGGGAGAGCTTCGGGAGGCCGTCTTTTCGGCTGTCGCAGACCGCGTACCCCGACACGTCGACGCTCGACGTCGAGGTGTTCACGAACTCCACGAAGTCGTTGCCCGTGGCGCCGATCTCGTTGACCACGAGCTGCGTGGCGACGGGGTCGACGTTGCCGCAGCCCGCGGAGGCCATCACCGCAAGCGCGGCGCAGGGGATCCAGTGGCGCATCGTCATCGGTTCTCTCCGGTCGCTCGCGGGGCTTTCGCAGGGAGGTGAAGGGTGATCGCGACGCCCGCGGTCCACCAGTGGATGTCGTCGGTGTCTTGCGTCGCCTGACGCACGTAGGGGAGGTCGAGCGTCGCGCGGCCCTCGCGCCCGTCGAACACGTGCGAGAAGCGCGCGAAGGGGCCCACCTCGAGCACGGGGAGCAGCTCGAATGCGAAGCCCACGCCCGCGTCAAAACCGAAGCGCGTCGCCGTGCCGGGGATGTACACGCCCGCGTTCGCGTCGATCCAGAGGCGACCGAGGGTCCCGACGCGCGGCTCGAACCGCACGCCGAGCGTTCCGCCCACGAGGGGCAGCGCGCGGCGGTCTCGGAGGAAGCGTCCGTACACCGCGCTCGCCTGCGCGGCGAGGGGGCCCACGACGCGGAAGCCGACCCTCGCGGTGGCCTCGAAGGTCGCGGTGCCCGCGCTGAGCGTGTCGTGGTCGAAGTCGTGGAGCATCGTGCCGCCGCCGAGCTCGGCGCGGAAAGACCAGCGCCTCGCCTGCGCCCACGAGGCCGCGGGGGCCAGCGCGACGAGCGCGAAGAGGGCCGCGGGGAGCGTTGCGCGCGCGGGTCTCATCGGTGCACCAGGTCGAGCTCGAGGCGCGCGTTGATGCCGACCATGTTCACGTTCGGGCTGTCGATGAAGTCGGGCATGTCGCGCTGATAGAAGAGCTGAAAGCGCCAGTTCGAGACCTCGACCGAGAGCGCGGCGCCGACGCGGAAGCGGTCGTGGCGCACGGTGTCGTCGAAGCGCGTCCAGTGCTCGACGAAGGCGTTGGCCGTGAGCGGCCGCGCGAAGCCCCACTCGAGATTCACGCGGTTGCGCCACATGTCGCGCGTGTCGTCGTACGTGTACCCGCTCTTCACCTGGCCCACGGTGCGCCACTGGACGCGGGAGCGGAGCTCCACGTCGAAGCGACGGAAGAGCCTGAACTGCGCCATCACGTCGCCGTGGACGAGGTGACCCTCCTCGACCTCGTCGAGGCTGTTGTTGCGCCAGAGGTAGCGATACCCGACGCCGAGGCGCAGCGGCCCGATGATCCTGTAGTCGGCCTCGAGCTCGGGGATCACCCGGCGCAGGCCGTAGAGCGTCGAGAAGCGCGCGCTCTGCGAGAAGGTCAGCCGCAGGTGGCGCAGGGGCACGACGCGGACGCCGACCTCCGTCCACACCTCGGTGGTCTCGGCGTTCGCGCGCGCCTCGCGGGGCGTGAGCGCGAGCGCCGCGGCGATCGTCGCCGCGAGCATCACGGCGTGGGGGCGCGAGGCGGGGGGCGTTTCGCTGCGCACGGTCGATGGCACCGGACTCTTCATCTGCACCTCCTCGCGCGAGGGACGCGCGCGCCGGTGACGGGTCCGACGCCTCTCCCTCGTGTATGGGAGCCACGGGCGCTCCGCTTCGACAAGAATGATCGCGTCGCGCGTCATCGCGCTCAGGGGCCTTCGAAGAGCGAGCACGCGGGGCGGCTCGACGGGCCGCTCGCGCGCGCCGCGGCGGGTCGCTCGGACTGCACGATGCGACGGAAGCGCGCCCAGTCTTCGAAGACGAGGTCGGCGTAGCGCGTCGATCGCTGCGCCTGCTCCTCGACGAAGCCCGCGACGTCGCGCGCGATGCCCTCCGCCTGCGGAGGTGGGCGCGGGAGCGAGCGCAGGTGGATCGCCGCGAGCCGCCTCGCGAGCGTTCGCGCGAGCTCCGTGAGGGCCTCGGGGGTGCCCAGGCGTCCGCGCATTCGCGAGACGTGAATGCCCTTCGCCGCAGCGGTTTCCGCGCGAAGCTGCACGGGGCATCCGCGCCACGACGCGGCGCCCCAGTAGGGGTCTGCGTCGGGGCGCGACCAGAGGACCTCGCGCGCGGCGAGCACCCGCGCGACGGGGTCTACATCGAGCGACGCGTCGGGGGTGACGGCCTCGGGGAGCTCCTTGATCTCGACGATGACGTCGTCTTCGGGCGCGTCGCTCGGGCCTCGGAGCAGCACCAGCAGCCTCGCGGTGGCGCTGCTCGCGGCGCCGCGTCCGGTGGCGCGCGCGACGTCGAGGGGCGTGAAGAAGCGCCCGTCGGGCGGCGTCCGCAGCGTCTGGCGGTAGCGTTCGAAGAGCTCGGGGAGCGCGTCGATCGCGGCGCGCGACGGGTCGAGGAGCTGCTCCGACGCGTCGCGAGGGTCGACGGGGCCGCGCTTGAGGCGCCTCGCGCCGTCGGCGATCACCGTGAGCTCCGAGAGCTCCTCGCGGCTCGCGGCGTCGGAGGCGGCGCGTCGCGTGAGGTCGTCGACGATCGCTCCGTCGGCGGAGGGCGCGTCGGGCGCGCGCTCGCAAATGGCTTCTGCGTAGGCCCGCGCGGTCTCTCTCGCGATGGCCGTCGCGGCCGACGCCGCGGCGCGTCTCGCGTTCGGGGAGCTGGCGTTCGAATCGCGCGCGGCGACGCAGAGGCCGACGGTGAGACGTCGGAGGTCCCAGAGGTAGGGGAGGCGCGCGGCGGCGTCGAGGTCGTCGGGCTCGAAGGTCACGCGCCCGTCGCGGCCGAGGAGCGTGCCGAAGTTCTCGACGTGGGGATCGCCGACGCCGAGGGGCATGGGGCCCGCGACGGCGAAGCGAGAGCGGGAGAGGCCCGCGGTGTTGTGGATCCAGTCGCGGCGAAAGAGCGAGAGCGTGGCGCGGTAGAAGCTCACGGGCGACGCGGCCATGAGCGCGTTGCGGCGCGCGTCGAAGGCGCCGTCGCGCGCCGAGAGGAAGGTGGCGCGCAGGAGGTCTCCGCGGTGGTTGCCCGGGTGGTGTCGGCACGAGAGCGAGAGCGCCGCGGCCGTCGCCAGCGCGAGGAAGACGCGGGAGACGCGGTGTTTTGAGAGGGTGAGGCTCAACGGGGGCGCAACGCTACCAGAAGCCTCGCGGTCGTCACTGACCACGGCCGGGGTAGGGCCGCGCCTGCTTGACGATGAGCGAGGGGACGCCCCAGCCGTTGTCGTTGTCGAACTTGAACTCGACGTCCATCGCGTACCAGCCGGTGTTTCCCGCGGCGGGGCCGTAGGCGGGCGAGAAGCGCTGGTGGATGGCCTGGAGCGCGACGCCGAGCTGATGCACCTGCGTGGTGGTGAGCACGTTGTGGCCCGAGGGCACGAGCGTCGAGCGCGCGATGTACGTCACGGGCTGGCCCGGTTGATTGAAGTAGTAGAGGAACTGGTCGCTCTGCACGCCGGGCGGCGGGTGCACGACCTCGGCGTTTCCACCGAATTGCACGTTCACGTAGAGCGCCGGGTCGAGGCCCGACGCGTCGAAGGGGTTCGAAGTGACCGCGACGCCGTTGGCCTCCTCGTCGGGGAAGTTGTGGTGCACCAGCAGCGCCATCGCGACGCTGCGGTGATCGACGCCGTAGTAGCTCCGCTCCTCGTAGGTGCGGAACGACCACGCGCTCGTGTACGCCTCGCGGATCGCGTCGAGCATGTCGTCGAGGTCGTTGGGATCGCCCGAGTGCGACTCGTAACAGCCCGAGCAGGGGAAGCCCTCGAGGTCCTCGCTGTTGGTGCTCGTGCGGAAGCGGAGCTTGTTCGTCGCGCTCGCGAAGCGCCCCGCGGCGCGCTCCCGCAGCGCCTGCTGGAGCGACGCGTCGACGGTGCCCGCGCGGATCGCGCGCTGGAACTCCCCGAGTCGCGCGGCCCGATACGCGGGCTCGGTGCGGAAGCGCGCGTCGGCCTGCAGCGCCGTGAGCCTGTCCCACAAGCCGTTCTGGCGCATGAAGAGGTCGTAGAAGTACACCGGGATCGCGAAGGCCGGACGCACCGGCACCCCGTCGGTGCGCGCGAGGATCGAGTACTGCGCGGCCTTGCCGCCGAACGCCCGCACCGCGTTGCGGATCGCGTCGCGGAGCGTCTGCGCGCCCGTGGGCTCGGGCGTGACGCTCTCGATGTCGACCACGCTCGTGACCGTCAGATCGAGCGTCGGGAGCGTCACGGCCGCGGGCCTGTGCGCCGCCCAGAAGGTCTCCGCGTCGGCCTGCGCGACCTCGCGGATCGTCCATCCGTCGGAGCGCGCCACGAGCTCGACGAGGCGGCCTTCGAGCGCGCGCAGGCGCGGGTCGGTCATCGCGCCGCGCAGCCCCATGTTGGGCGTGTGGCGGTTCTGCGAGAGCACGTTGACGTGCGAGAGCGGCGTCTGAAACGTCTGCGTGATGAGCCCCTGCACGACGGAGATGTCGTTGGGGGCCTCGTCGAGCACGACGATGTCTTCGTACGAGAGGTAGAGCGACGCGAGCGATGTGGCCGTGGCGAAGCGGAGCCTCCCGATGGCCGTGCCGAGCGTGAGGGGCTGATACGCGATGCTCGCGTAGAGCTGGTCGGTGGTGACCACGCGCACGCCCGAGGAGAGCGCGCGCGACATCGACTGCACCGCGTCGGAGGTGGGGTGAAACGAGAGCGCGGGGCCGAAGAACGCGGCGCCCTTCACGGCGTTGTAGAGCGCGGTCGCCATGGGGGCCGAGGCCGTGTCGTAGGGCGACAGCTCGAGGGCCCACGCGCCGGGGCCCTCGTAGTGGGTCACCGCGCCGAGGATGAAGCGTCGGCTCGGGCTGAAGTACTCCGTGGTGTTGAACTCGGTGAGCGAGGGGACCACGGGCATCCCGTTGCCCGAGAGGTGCGTCGACACGAACGCGTAGTGGATCTGGAAGCGCTGGCTGTTCTGGAAGTAGAGCGAGCCCGTCGCGGTGTCGTAGATGACCTTGACCGAGCGCGCGCCGGGGAGCGTGGCGTCGAGGGGCTCCGACGCGAGCGCGTTGAAGTCCGCGCTGCACTGGATCTGCCGCAGCGAGTCGGGGGCCGTCGCGCCCGTCGCGATCGTGCACGCGCCCTCGGTGATGTGAACGTCGACCGGCTGCGCCGGGGCCGCGTCGGAGCCGCAGCGCGCCGTGGCCGCGACGAGGCCGAAGGCCGAGAGGATCGTGCGGAGCCTTGCCATCATGGGCCTCATCGACGGGAGCGGTCAGGGGGTGAGCGCGAAGCAGTAGAAGCCGCCGTAGCCGCCGCCGGAGCCGACCGTGGGGTTGCTGGCGATGGGCGGTCCCATCTCGATGAGGCTCACGCCCGCGCGGCAGCCGGCCTCGTCGAGCGACGACATCCAGTTGTTCATGCTGCCGCCGCCGGGGCCGGGACCGGGGCCGCCCATTCCGCGGGGCCAGGAGTGACCGACGCGGGGGCGACCTTCGGTGGCGGGCGTGCCGAGGGCGCTCGTCCAGTCGAGGCAGGTGCCGGTGTTCGAGTAGAGGCGGCCCTGCGTGTTCGAGCCCGTGAGCATGTCGTGGTTGTCGACCTGGCCCATCGTGGGGTCGGGCGCGTGGTTGGGCACGCCGTCCTCGTTGGGGAAGTCATTGCGGATCGCGGGGTCGGCCGACGTCGGACGCTCCGTGAGGATGTCCGCGACGCTGTTGCCGAAGAGGCGCCCGAGGCGGTCGTACCAGGGCCCCGTGCCGATGCGATTGATGGCGTGCACGGGCGTCCCGTCACCGCCGTTGGTCACGCTGAGAAAGGCGCGCCACTGCTTCGCGCTCGACCCGGGCATGCTGCGCTCGGCGATGGCCGCGCAGATGCGGTCGGCGCCGCGGAGGCCCGCGCCGGGGCCCGTCTCGCCGAAGCGGAGGTCGCCGCCGAAGCCGCTCTGACTGCCCGAGAGCTCCTGCAGCGCGCGGAGGCTCGTGACGAAGAAGCTGAAGCGCCCGAGCCCCGCCGCGTCGACGGCGGGCGCGTCCGTGATGACGGGGCGATCGACGGGCGTGACGACGTCTGCGGGAGAGGTCGCGTCCGTGGGCGTCGTCGCGTCGACGGGCGAGGCGGTGTCCGTGGGGGCCGAGGCGTCGGGCGAGACGGCCTGAATGACGGTGTTTCCGCAGCCCATCGCGGCGAGCGCGACGACGATTGCGATTCGGGTGTGTGCTTGCATCTCGTCTCCTCTTGTCTCAGCCGCAGGTGAGGTCGGCGCGGCACGTTCCGCCGTCGCAGTCCGCGTTGCTCGTGCACGATCGAAGGTTGGGGATCTCGACGGGCGTCTCGACCTCGGACGACACGTTGAGCTCGACGACGCCCGCGCGGATCGGCGTGGCGCCCCTCGCGACGCGCGTCACCACGATGGTGGGATACCCCGCCACGCCGAGCGAGACGAGCCGCGTGAGGAGCGCCGACGCGATCGTGAGCGCGCCGTCGTCGGCCGTGTCGCACTCGATCTTGCCGCGCGTTCCGCCGTGGTGGCTGATGTCGAGCCGCACCACGATGCGCTCGGTGGGCGTGGCGGGCGCCGTCCACGCGAGCTCGAGGGCCTGGCCGGTCTGGATGCGCACGGGGCTGGTCGTGAGCGCGAGCGGTGAGATGCCGCGCGCGCTGACCGAGAACGCCGTCGTCCACGCGCTGCCCGCGGCGTCGAAGCGGATCGCGTCGCCCGCCGCAAACGCGGGGAAGGGGAGCATCACGCCCGTGGGCTGGTAGGTGTTCGCGATGGGGTTCATCACGAAGCTCGTCGCGCCGTCGGAGGTGCGCACGCCCGTCACGGTGACCGCGCCGACGACCTGCGCCGCGGGGTAGGGCCGGCAGGTGTCGTTCTCGACGCAGACCGCGCTGCCGCCGCAGGGCGTCGCGCAGAACGGCACGCGCGGCGTGAGGAGCCGGCAGTCTCCGTCGGTCGCGGCCTGCTCCCACACGATCGCGGCGGGCGTGGGGCCGTCTTGCACGCGTCCCACGACGGAGGTGTACCCGGCGCCCGCGTCGGTGGGCGCGACGAGCTTGACCTGAAACGACCCGATCACCGCGTCGCTCGCGGACGCGTCGGCCGCGGGGCCGTCGGTGGAGGCGTCCGTCGAGGACGCGTCGGCGGGCGTCGCAGAGGTGCCGCACGCGGAGAGCGAGAGCGCCGCGAGCGCGCAGGCGAGGCGTCGGAGCGTGGGGGCAGAAGCAAGCGTGGTGTGGACCTGCATCGTTCTCTCCTGTTGCGGGATCAGGGCGCGGGCGTTCGCGGCGCGGCGCGGTAGGTGACCACGAGCTCGGCGCTGTCGTGCATGAGATCGACGTGCTCGACGACGGCGCGCTCGCAGGGCGCGCCGATGCGCTTCGAAAGGTCGGCGAGGAGCGCGGCCCGCTGGTCGGCCTGGAGCAGCTCGAGGCGGTCGTAGCGCACGACGACGGTGTCCTCGCGGCTGCCCCAGTGACCGAGCTCCAGCGCGGCGACGACGGTGAGCACGGCGGCGTCGATGAGCACCACGCGGATGATGCCCTCGGCGTGGTGCGCGACGCCGTTCAAGATCGCGAGGCCGATGATGACGAAGAGGTACGTGAGGTCGCGGATGCGCATCGCCTCGGTGCGGTATCGGAGGATCCCGAAGACCGCGAAGAGCCCGAGCGAGAGGCCCATCTCGACGCGCACGCCCGAGAGCGTGTAGGCGACCGCGAAGGTGATGAGGTTGAGGAGCCAGTACGTGAACGCGTACTCGCGGCGGGGATAGAGCCGCACGTAGATCCCCTGCACGAGGATGTACGCGCACGCGAGGTCGAGCGCGAGGCGCGGGGCGAGCTTCGCGAGCGCGTCGGCGATCATGGGGACCACGTCGGACATCACAGGCCCCCTTCGATCGCGCGCAGCGCGGGGCGGAACGCGTTGGCGCGCTCGTGGCCGAGGACCGCCACGGCCATGCAGTACTTGCTGAAGGGCAGCGCGCGCGCGCCGTGCTGACGGAGCGCGGAGACCAGCGGGCTGTGCGCGCCGCGGCCGCCGTCCTTGACCTCGACGACGACGGTCTCGTCGAGGAGGCAGCGCTGGTCGTCGCGCTCGAGCGAGAGGCCGAAGTCGAGCGTGGCGCGCTCGACGGTGACCGTGTTGACCAACATGAGACGGAAGAAGACCGTGCGGGCCTGCGCGACGAGCTCGCCCTCGGAGAAGAGCGACGGGCGAGACTCGCGGAGGCGCTCGACGTCGAGCGCGGTGAGCGTCGAAGTCATCTCGGGCCGCTCCCAGCGGGCCTTCTGGGTCTCGCCGCGGGCGGTCTTGACCTTCAGCTCGAGCATCGAGAGCTCGCGGTCGACATAGTTGCGCACGCGGAGCTTCACGCGCGGTCGGCGCCCGCGTCGGTGGTCGTGATAGAAGCGCAGCGAGGCAGTGTCGAAGTAGGTCGTGTCGTAGAGGGCGAAGCGCTCGCCGCGCGCGAGCACGACGCGGTAATCGCGACCCGCGGCGGCCACCACGTCGGCCGCGTCCTCAAGGCGGAGCAGGAACTTCCTGTCGTACCGCCGGGTCAGCGCGGCTCGCTCGAGCTCGCTCGCCGTCGCGGGCTGAAACACGGCGGCGGCTGCGGAGACCGCGGCCACGCGCGGCGAGAGCTTCAGGGCTGCGCTCACGGGTTCAACTCCATTGTCGTGTCCCTCCGGCGTCGGGTCATGGCGGTATCGTCGAGCGCGACCCGGTCGTCGCCCGTGGCAGGGAGCACCGGGCGCGGCGGGGGCGACGGGTGCTGTCTCCTGTCGATGGATGGGAGCGACCCCCCCGCGCGCTTCACACAAACGACACGAGCGCGCGCACGAGCGTCCCAGGCGCGCGCCCGGCTGACGCGGCGCGCCCTCCGCCGGGCGGGGCGCGGCAGTGCTGACACGACCTCGGTGGATGCGGTACGACGCGCGCGTGAACTCGTCGCAACTCCTCGCCGCGCTCTCCGTGGCGCTCGCGTTCCCCGCTGTGGGGAGCGCGCAGCCCGTGGGGCGCTTTCGCTTCGCGTGGGCGCGCGACGAGGGGGCCGAGCGGTGCCCCGACGCCCTCGCGATCCGTCGCGACGTGGTGACCCGCCTCGGCAACGACCCCTTCATCGACACCGAGGGCCCCTCCATCGAAGCCTCCGTTCGCCACGAGGGGCTCCGCTGGATCGCGCGCCTCGTCGTGCGAGACGCGGCCGACGTTCAGACCGGGGCGCGTCAGTTCACGAGCGAGGCGCCCGATTGCGTCGCCATCACAGCCGCCGTGACCCTCGGCGTCGCGCTCTCCATCGACCCGGAGGCCGCGCTTCGCCCTCCGACGCCACCGCCACCACCGCCGCCGCCACCACCGCCGCCGCCACCACCGCCACCGCCACCGCCACCACCGCCACCGCCGCCTCCTGCGGTCGCGCCGCGGCGCGATGAATTTCGCTCGCGCGGACCGAGCATCACGGCGCGTGTGACGGGGCTCGCGCTCCTGTTGCCGCGCGTTGCGGCCGGGGCCTCTGTCGCGGCCGAGGGGCCCATCACCGGTCGGCTCCGTTGGAGCGCGGGGATGTTGTTCGTCCCCGAGGTGAGCGCGTCGACGGCGAGATCGAGCTACGCGGTCGGGCTCACCTCGGCCTGGGTCGCCGCGGGCATCGACGTGTTGCGCACGAGGGACCTCTCGCTCGCCGCCTTCGCGGGCGTCTACGCGGGGGCGCTGCACACCGTGGTGCTACGGGGAAATCCCGGCGGACCCGGCGACCAGGGGTGGGCCGCGGCGCTCCTCGGGGTGAGGTTCCGCGCGCGCATCGCGGGACCGTTGATGGCAGAGGTCGGCGTCGAGGGCCTCGCGCCCCTCGTGCGGCACCGCTTCTTCGATGGGAGCAACGGCGAGACGGTGTTTCAGCAGGCTCCCGTGGCGGTCACGGCCTCCGCGGGCGTGGGGCTGCTCTTTCGTTGAAGCAATCGTCGGGGGCGCCCATTCAGTGCTCGGATGTTCGATACCCTCCCGGCCACGATGACGGCCCGCGTCCAGCCTGAGCTCGACGTCGCGGGCGTGTACGCGGCCCACGGCGACTTCGTCTGGGCGTCTCTGCAACGCATGGGGGTTCGACCGCACGACCTCGACGACATGCTGCAGGAGGTCTTCGTGATCGTGCACCAGCGGTTGCACACCTTCGATCACTCGTCGAAGCTCACGACGTGGCTCTACGGCGTCTGCCTCCGCGCCGCGTCGGACTATCGCCGCAGGGCGTGGAGGCGTCGTGAGCACGTGGGCGACACCGCCGTCGAGGAGCCGCCCGGCGGCACCACCGTCTCGCCCGAAGACGACGCCGTGGGGCGCGAGGCGAAGGCGAGGCTCGAGGTCATTCTCGACGAGATCGACGTCGAGAAGAGGGCGGTCTTCGTGATGTTCGAGATCGAAGAGCTCGGCTGCGACGAGATCGCGGCCCTCGTGGGCGTGCCCGTGGGCACCGTTCACTCGCGGCTCTTCGCCGCGCGAAAGCAGTTTGAAAAAGCCCTCGCGCGCCACAAGGCCCGCGACGCACATGGAGGTCGGCGATGAACGACCCTGCACGCTGGCGAAGCCCCGACGGCGACGCGCCCTCCGAGGCGAGGGAGCTGCTCCGCCACGCCGCGGCCCCGCGGGCCTTCGACGCCGCCGCGAGGGCGCGCAACGCCGCGGCCATCGCGAAGATCTCCGCGGGCGCCGTGAGCGCTCCGACGACGACGCTCCTGGGCGCCAAGCTCGCCGCGAAGGTGGGCCTCGCCGCCCTCGTCGCGGTCTCCGCGAGCGTCACCGTGCAACGCGTACGATCCCACCGCGACGCCCACCACGCCGCCGTCGTCACGCGCGCCGCGGCGCCTCCGTCGCCGGCGCCCATCGTCGAGCGCGCGGCGCGCGTCGAGGCGCCTCCCGCGGTGACCCGGCCGACCGCAGCCGTCGAACCCGCGGCCCAGAGGCCCTCTGCGATCGCGGCGCCCGCCGTCGTCGTCGCACCCGCGGCCCCCGCGGTCGAGCCCGTCGTCGCGGCCGCGCCTGCGCCCGTCGAGCGCCCGCACGTCGTCGTCGCGTCGCCCCATCGAGCGAGCCCGATCGCGGCGCCCGCGTCCGAGGGGGGCGTCGCGTCGAGCGGGTATGCGCCGCCGCACGTGGTCCCCACGATGGCCGCGCCCGCCGACGCGCTCGAGCGCGAGAGCGGGCTCCTCACGGCCGCGGCCGGGTCGGCCGAGCGCGATCCCCAGGGCGCGCTCGCGGCCCTCGATCGCCACGCGCGGGAGTTTCCGAGCGGTCAGATGGCGCCCGAACGGGAGTTCCTCGCGGTGCGATTGCTGCGTAGCCTCGGGCGTGAGTCCGACGCGCGGGCTCGCGCCGACGCGCTCGCGGCGAGGTACCCTTCGAGCCCCTACGCCGCCCGCGCGAGGCGGCTCTTCGACACGACCCCATGAACCGACGACATCGCGCCGCGCTGGCCTCGTGCGCTGCGCTCCTCTCGCTGCGGTGTGAGCCCGACGTCGAGCTCCTTCGCGCGACGTCTGCGAGCGAACCCGACGCGCAGGCTCCCCGCTGGACCGAGGTCTCGAGCCCCCTCGCGAGCGACCTCCGCGCGGTGTGGGGGACCTCGCCGCGCGACGTGTGGGCCGTCGGCGACGGCGGCGTCGCGCTCCGCTGGGACGGCGTCGCGTGGCGCCCGGTCGCCACGGGCACGTCGGCGAACCTCGTGGCGGTGTGGGGCGCGCGCGCCAACGACGCCTGGGCCGTGGGCGCGGGCCTCGACGGATCGAGCGTGCTCCTCCATTGGGACGGGTCTCGGTGGGCGATGTCCGCCCCGCCGCAGCGGAGTTCGCGCACCTCGCTGCGCGCCGTGTGGGGGAGCGGCGTCACCGACGTGTGGCTCACGGGCGTCGCCGAGATGCCCGACCCCTCGACGTGGCATTGGGACGGGACGCAATGGCGACCCGAGTTCGTGCCCGGAGGCATGCGTCCCCCGGGCTTCGTCGCCATCACGGGGTCGGGCGACGACCTCTGGGCCGCCGCAGAATTCCCCGCGTTCGTTCGCCACACGTCGGCTGGCTGGGAGCCTCCGGTGCTGTTGCCGCGAGGGTCGACCTTCGACGGCGGCCTCTGCGTGACGAGCGATCGCGCGCTGTGGGTGGCCTCGGGCGCCAACGTGCTCCGTTACGCCTCGTCTGCGTGGTCGTCGTACCCGCTCGCGCAGCTCGGGACCGTTCGTGCGCTCGCGTGCGAGTCGGCCAACGAGGTGTGGGCCGTCGGCGAGGCGTCGCAGGTCGCGCGCTGGGACGGCGCGCGCTGGACGCTCGCCACGGTACCGCGCCCCGGTCTCGTCTCGGTGTGGCGCGCGCAGACCGGCGAGGTCTGGGCCGTCGGCGCGCGCGGCGCGATCGTCCGTTACGGACGCTGATCCGCGTCGCGGAGGTCGACGCCCGAGACGCGGCGGCGGCTGTTCGCCGCCGCGCCCGGGTGATGTGTCGGGGAGAGGGGAGCCGACGATCAGTTGCGATCGAAGGCCGGGGTGGTCGTGCCCGTGACCGACGCGGCGTTCACGCCGATGCGTCCGACGGAGCCCGCGCCGCCGCTCGCGCTGCCGCAGGTCGCGCCGCCGCCGCCGCCCGAGGCCACGACGATGAGGTTCGACCCGATGGTCGCCGCGCCGATGGTCTGGACGCGCACCGCGCCGCCCGCGCCGCCGCCGCCGCCGCCCATGCCGCAGCCCACGCCGCCGCACGCGTTGCTTCCGCCCGCGCCCGTGGCGCCGCGCGAGAAGATGTTGCCGGTGACGGTGACCGCGCTCGCGCGAACGAGCACGATGCCGCCGCCGGAGCCGCCGGAGCCGGGGTAGCTGCCGTCTTCGTCAGCGCCGCCTTCGCCGCCCGCGCCGCCGAGGAAGACCGCGGCGGAGAGGTCCGCGGGGCCCGTGAGGCTTCCGCCGACGCCGCCGGGGATGGGGCACGCCTCGCGGCAGGCGCCGCAGGTTCCGGTGCCGCCCGCGGCGCCCGTGGCCGCGTAGCCGCCGCCGCCGCCGGAGCCGTCGTCCTGGCCTGCGCCGCCGCCGCCGCCGCCGGAGCCGTTCGACGCGATGTCCGCGCCGCCGAGGCCGATGCTGCCCTCGCCCTGGAAGCCGCGCGCGCAGCGGTACGTGCACGCGTGTCCGCGACCGCGGAAGCCGCGGCCGTCCATGTTGATCGCACCCGCGACGGTGAGCGTTCCGCCCGCCGTGATCGCGAGGATGCCGCCCGTCGTGCCGTTCCACGCGGGGGCGTTCACGGTGGCGCCCGCGGGGACGGTGTAGTTGCGCGCCTCGACGACGCGCACGACCTGGGCGCGCGCGAAGGGCGAGTCGCTGGTCACGTACGCGTTGGTGAGCGCCGCGTCGAGGGTGAGCGAGGTCGTCGACGCGGCCGTCACGCGTCGGTACTCGTAGTAGCCGATCACGCCCGTGGCGCGCTGCGTCTGGTGGAGCACCACGAGGTCGCCCACCGCGAAGGAGCCGACCACGTTGGTGAGCGCGACGGTGCTGCTCGCCGCGGCCGCGTTGGCCGAGGCCGCCACGGTGTTGATCGTGACGGTGCCCGAGACGCTGACGTCGACGGCGCTGGTGGTGTACACGCACGCGCCCGCCGAGCAGGTCGCGCCCGCGCCGCACGCGCGTCCGCAGGCGCCGCAGTTGCGGTTGTCGGCCTGCGTGTCGACGCAGGTGCCGGTGCAGAGCGTCTGGCCCGTGGGGCACACGCAGGCGGCGGCCGTACACGACGTGCCGCCCGTGCAGGCGGTGCCGCAGGCGCCGCAGTTCGAGCTGTCGGCCACGGTGTAGCGGCAGACGGCCGTGCAGTCGGTGAAGTCGGTGCTGCACGCGCCGAAGCGGTAGCGGAGGGTGTAGTCACCGGGCGCGCGCGAGCCGAAGGTGTCGACGTACCAGGCGTGGAGGCCCGAGCCCGAGGGGATCGTCGGGTCGATGGACGACTGGAGGTTGCAGAAGTCGTCGTTGCAGACGGTCACCGGCATGCGCGCGGGCGAGGTCTGGTGGAGCACCGTGTCGAAGGTCGTCGCGCCGCACGTGGAGATGTGCATGCGCGTCGTGGGGAACGACGGGCAGGTGGTGAAGAAGAACATGTTCTCGGGGCCGTCGGAGGAGCAGCCGCCGTTGACGCGTCCGGTGCCCGCGGCGACGGTGCCCGTGACGGTCTGCGTGGTGGTCGACGTGGTGAACACGCGGGTCACCGTTCCGCTGCCCACGGCGAGGTGCTGGAAGCGCACCGCGGCGCGGCCCTGGCCGCAGCCCGAGAGCACGAGGAAGTACCTTCCCGCCGCGAGCCGCGCGGCGATCTGCGAGCGACGTCCGCCGCACGAGTCGTCGTTGCACGCCGTCGAGTCACCCATCGACGCGACGTTGGTCCCCGCTTCGTTCTGGAGGAAGAGCGAGCTGTCCCAGGTCTCGTCGTCGTGCGTGTCCGCGTAGACGATCTCCTCCTGCGTGAGCGTGAACGTGTAGAACACGTCGCGCCCGCTCGTGCAGCCGCAGAGGCCGTCGGTGTGGTTGCTCGCGCCCGTCGTGTCGGCCGTGAGCGTCGTCGAGGGCGCCGTGAGGGGAATGGTGATCGCCCCGGCGCGCGTGTCGTTCGAAGGGATCGTGCCGCAGAGGCTCGCCACGCACGACTGACCCGTGGGGCAGGCGTTGCCGCACATGCCGCAGTGCGAGGTGCTCGACGTGATGTCGGCGCAGACCGTGGCGCCCGCGACGGTGCACGCGGTCTGTCCCGTGGGACACACGCACGCGCCCGCGGTGCAGAGCTGCCCCGTGGGGCAGGCCCTGCCGCACATGCCGCAGTTGGTGGCGTCGGTCTGGGTGTTCACGCAGCTCGTCCCGCAGGCCGTCTGGCCCATGGGGCAGGTGCACGCGCCGCCCGCGCAGGTCTGCGCCGCGCCGCACGCGTTGTCGCAGCGTCCGCAGTGCGCGTTGGTGGTCATCGTGTTCACGCACGCGCCGCCGCAGAAGGTCTGACCCGTGGGGCACACGCAGGCGCCCGCGACGCAGCTCTGACCCGTGCCGCAGGCCGTTCCGCAGGCGCCGCAGTTCGAGCTGTCGGTCTGCGTGTCGGCGCAGGTGAGCGAGGCGCCCGTCCCACACGCGGTGCGACCCGCGGCGCAGGCGCAGGCCCCCGCGGCGCAGCTCTGGCTCGCGGGGCACGCGTTGCCGCAGCGTCCGCAGTTGGCCGTGTCGGTCTGGGCGTTGACGCACGCGCCGCCGCAGAGCGTCTGGCCCGTGGGGCACACGCACATCCCCGCCGCGCAGCTCTGGCCCGCGGGGCACGCGGTTCCGCACGCGCCGCAGTTGCGCTCGTCAGACTGCGTGTCGACGCAGGTGCCGCTGCACGCGGTACGACCCGTGAGGCACGCGCAGCGCCCGGCCATACAGCTCTGGCTCGCCGGGCACGCGGTCCCGCACGCGCCGCAGTTCATCGAGTCGGTGAGCAGGTCGGTGCATCGGTCGCGGCACATCGTCATCGGCGCCGCGCACGCCGGAGGAACATCGACGGGCACGTCGGGCTCCGCGTCGGGCGTGACGTCGGGGGTGACATCGGGGGTGACATCGGGCGTCACATCGGGGGTGACATCGGGCGCCACATCAGGGGCCACATCGGGCGCGACGTCGGGGGCCACGTCGGGGGCCACGTCGGGGGCCACGTCGGGCGTCGCGTCCTTCTCCGGCGTGTCGACGACCACGTCGGCCGGGGGCGGGTTTCCCGCGGGCGCGGAGTCGCCGCACGCCACGAGAAGCAGTGCCGCCGCGAGCATCGCGCCGCGGCGAAGTCCTAGATCAACAGTCATGCGTCCTCCCTGAGCGGGTCGGTCAGAAGCGGTCGCCGCGCGCCTCGATCGACGCAGCGGCCCACGAAGACGCGACACTCTACGAGAACGGGCGGGAGCCTCGGAACCCCCTATCTCGCGGGCTCCAGACGATTTGAGCCGCGCGGCGCCGTGGCCGGCGACGCTTCGAAGTACGCGCGCGTGTTGGGGTGAACCGCCGCGTCGGCCAGGAGCTCCGGCACGGTCATCCAGCGGTAGCTGCTGTGCTGCGCGTCGGGCGGCGCGACGTCGTCGGCGCGGAGCTCGTACGCGAGCACGACGTAGTGCGTGCTCACGCCGGGCACGTCGAGGCCGTTGTCGTCGTAGAGGTGCTCGAACACGCCGAGCGCGCGCGCCTCGGAGAGATCCCTCGCGCGGCCGAGCTCCGCGGCCGTGACGCGCTCGAACGCAAGGCCGATGCGCTCGTCTTTGTAGATCCGTCCGCCGGGGACGAACCACGCGTCGCGCGCGGGACGGTTCACGCGCCACCCGACGAGCACGCGGCCCTCCGCGTCACGCACGATGAGGTCGATCGAGACGAGCGGTCCGTTGCGGACGAGGTGGAGAAAGTCGGCGCGTTCCAGTCGCATGCGGCGACGACATGAGCGCGAACAAACGCTCGACACAAGGCGCAGTCGACGCGACGCAGCGGTCGCGCGCGCACAACCTCACTGCAAGATCGATTGCGCCACGCAAAATGGCAGAACAGAGGCCCTCCGCACGCCCCGGATGCGGGGTTCTTTCTGATGCGCTCCGCCTGCGGAGGAGGTATTCGCACGCAATGGACTCCGCACAAACAACGGGTGAACCGGGGGGTGGCTCTCACTCCGGGCCGGGGTTGAGCGGAGGAGATCTCGAAGCCGTGCTCTCTGCGTTGCCGACGGGCGCGCTCCTTGTCGACGCGTCGGGCGCGATCGTCGCGGCGAACCACCTTGTTGAGACCATGTTCGTCGTCGATCGCGGCGCGCTCGTGGGGCAGACGGTCGAGTCGCTCATACCCAGCCAGGTCCGAGGCGCGCACGCGGGGATGCGCGCGAGCTTCATGGTCGGCGAGCGCCCCTCGCGCATGGGCCAGGGGAGAGAGCTCGCGGCGTTGAGGAGCGACGGGACCGTGTTTCCCGTCGAGGTGGGCATCAGCAGGATCAGCGCGCAGGGCGGGGCCCTCGTGCTCGCCACCGTGCACGACATCTCCGCCCGCAAGGCCCGCGAGGAGGCCCTCCGCACGAGCGAGGAGCGCTTTCTCCAGCTCGTGGGCAACATCCGCGAGGTCTTCTGGCTCGTCGATCCGGTGGGCGCGCGGCTCGTCTATCTCAGCCCCGTGAGCGAGTCGCTCTTCGGCCGCTCGCCCGAGGAGCTCATGGCCTCGCCGGACGGCCTCCTCGACGCCGTCCATCCCGACGACCGCGAGCGCGTCGCGCGCTGCTTCTCCGCCGACGGACTCGAAGACTGCGAGATCGAGTACCGCGCCGTGAGACCCGACGGCACGATCCGCTGGGTGCGGGGGCACGCCTACCCCGTGCGCGACGCGACGGGGCGGCTCATCCGCGTGGCCGGCGTCGCGGAGGACGTCACCGATCGACGGCAGCTCGAGGCCAGACTGCGACAGACGCAGAAGATGGAGAGCGTCGGGCTCCTCGCGGGCGGCGTCGCGCACGACTTCAACAACTGGCTCACGGTCATCGCGGGCAACAGCGAGGCGATCCTCTCGGAGCTCGCGGACCACGACCCGCTGAGCGAGCTCGTGCACGAGATCCATCAGGCCGGCGAGCGCGCCGCGACCCTCACGCGCCAGCTCCTCGCGTTCAGCCGACAGCAGGTGATGGAGCCGCGGGTCATCGACCTCGGCGCCGTGGTGACCGACACCGAGCGCATGCTCCGTCGGCTGTTGGGAGAGCAGGTCACGCTCGTCGTGTCCGTCGCGCCCTCGCTGAGCTGCGTGGTGGCCGACGCGGGGCTCGTGGGCCAGGTGCTCCTCAACCTCTCGCTCAACGCGCGCGACGCGATGCCCGCGGGGGGCGTGCTGTCGATCGACCTCCGCGACGTGCACCTCGACGAGGAGCACGCGCGGGTGAACCCGAGCATCAAGCCCGGTCGCTTCGTTCGAATCACCGTGTCTGACTCGGGCGTCGGGATGTCGCCCGAGGTGCGCGCGCGGCTCTTCGAACCCTTCTTCACCACGAAGGGACCCGGCAAGGGCACGGGCCTCGGACTCGCCGTCGTGCACGGGATCGTCACCCAGAGCGGCGGACACATCGACGTGCGGAGCGAACCCGAATCCGGCGCGACCTTCGAAGTGTTCCTGCCCGCGGTGAACGCCCGCGCCCCCGTCGAGCGCGTGGCGGTCACGCCGAGGAGCCTCAACGGCCACGAGTCGGTGCTGCTCGTCGAAGACGAAGACACCGTGCGCCGCGTCGCCTACCGCGCCCTCGTCGCGCGCGGCTACGACGTGCTCCAGGCCGATGGCGCCGAGGAGGCGATGGAGCTCCTCGAAGCCCGCGGCGGCACCGTCGACGCGCTCGTGACCGACGTGGTGATGCCCCGCATCGGCGGCCGCGAGCTCGCCGAGATGGTCACCCGCCGTTGCCCCACCGTGCGCGTGCTCTACACCAGCGGCTATGCGGCCGACGCGGTCGTGCGCCACGGGGTGCTCCAGGCCGAGGTGGCGTTCCTCCAGAAGCCCTACACGTCGCAGTCGCTCGTGGCGAAGGTGCGCGAGGTGCTCGATCGCGACGCGCCGCTGGTAGAGTCCACGCCTCGAAAGTGAGTGAGCGCAGTGCGTGACGCCTCGTCGGTCTCTCCCCCCGCGTGGTTCAAGGGCGACGCTTCCCCTCGCATGGACGCCGTCGCGTACGGGCTCTTTCGCGGCGCCGTGCGCGAGGGCCCTCCCACGCCTTCGATCGCCCTCGCCGCGACGCGCCGCAAGCGCTGGATCTACACGGGCGTCTACGATCCGCGCTTCGTGCTCGGCGTCGCCGTGGTCGACATCGGCATCGCGGGCAACGCCTTCGCGTACGTGGGCTCCCTCGCGCCCGCATCCCCCCGCGCGTGGCAGGCCGTCGCCCCCTCGTGGAGCGCCGTCGTCGGACGTCGTCAGGCGCGCTGGCGCTCGGGCTACGACGTGATCACCGCCACGCTCCCCGAGGGCATCGCGCCGGGTCGATTGCACGGCACGATCGGCGACGGCGCCGACGCGGCGCGCTTCGACCTCGCGCTCACGCGCACCACCGACGCGGTCACCGAGATGACCTGCGTCGCACCCGCGGGCGACGACGCGCACGGCCGCTGGAACCTCACCACCAAGGACAACACCCTCACCGCGACGGGCTTCGTGCAGTGGGGCTCCGAGCGCTTCGAAGTGCGCGCACCCGCCATCATCGATGTGACCGACGCGTACCCGCCGAGGCACACCGTGTGGCGCTGGGCGAGCTTCGCGGGCACCGACGCCGAGGGGAGGCGCGTGGGGCTCAACCTCTGCGAGCTCCACAACGACTCGGAGCGCGCGAGAGAGAACCTGCTCTGGGTCGACGGGGCTCCCTACGCGCTCGGCCCGGTGCGCTTCGAGTTCGACGCGAGCGCGCCGGGGAGCTCACGCTGGACGATCACGGGTGACGGGGTCGAGCTCCGCTTCGACCCCGCGGGCGCGCGCTTCGGCCACGAGGACATGGTGCTCATCAAGAGCCGCTTCGCGCAGCCCTACGGACGCTTCAGCGGCACGCTCCGCGTCGGTGACGTCACCTCGCGCATCGAAGGTGTGGCAGGCGTGGTCGAAGACCACGACGCCCTGTGGTGACCCCCGCGATGGACCCTGTGGAGTTCGAAGATCGTCAGCCCGCGTACCGCGTGTTCGGCGTGGCCTTCTCGCTGATCGCCGCGTTCCTCGTGGTGGTGTCGGTGAGCACGGCGCGCGTGGCCGTGTTCGATCGCGCGGCGCTCATCGGCTCGGCCGTCGTCGCCGCGGTGCTCGCGGTGACCTTCGCGCGCGCGCCGTGGAGGCTGCGCACGGTCATCGAGAAGCGCGCCGTCGAGCACACCGCGCAGCGCATCGTGGGGAGCACCGTGACGCGCTTCTCCGCGGCGGAGGTCGAGGCCGTGGAGCTGTCGACGAAGTTCCCCCTCGTGGTGACCGTGGTGCTGCGCGACGGCCGACGCTTCGAAGCGCTGCGCCCGTGGGAGCGCCGGGGGCCGATCGCGGATCAGCGCGCGGGCGCGCGACCGGGGGCCGAAGCGCTCGCGAAGAGCCTCGGGGTGAGCCTTCGCGACGGGTGATCCGAGGGCGCGAGGGTTGGGGGAGCGCGCGACCTGAGCACGTTGGGGTCGTGGGTGGTCTGGGTGAGCCGCAAAGGCAACTCGGCGGGCCGCGCATCATCCGGGGGAAACGCGGACGCTGCGGCGTTGCGTTGCCGCGCTTGTCGCGGGGAGCGCGAAGGCGACGCCCCTTGGGGTCACCGCATGTCCGGGGGAACGTGCGCGCGAACGGTTCGACGTGAGGGATGTCCGCGCGGAACGCGAGTGTAGGACCGTTGCGTTCTCGTTTCCCTCGGGGATACCGCGAACGCGAAACGGTTGGGGTCGAGGTTTCGTCGCGACGAAACGCGGTCGCGGTCGGAGCGTTCCGTCTCTCGCGCCGGGAGGTCTCCGTCGAGGATCGTGAGCGCCTCGCGCCCGGTCGCGCGAAGCGCGGCGACAGTGGCGTCGGGCGTGGATTCCCCGCGACGAAACGCGACTCCTCGCTCCGAGGGTGATTCCCATCGCGCGTGTGCACCGGGGTTCCGGCGGACCGTCACCCCGGGCAAAGTCATGAGCGCCGCGCCGGACGTCGTCCGGCGCTCAGTGCGTCTTCGAGCGCCTGTGTCAGCGAGGTGCAAGTCCTCGCCGGGCCGTCACTCCGGCCCGTAACGAAGGTAACTGCGTCGCCGTGAGGCGGGGTGGAGAGCAACTGGAGGTGAATCGCTAGCCCGTACGGAAGGAACCCGTTTCGGCCTGATGCGTCGACGAGCCTGCTGAGCGGTGGCGAAGTCGAAGGCCGCCCGTTCGAGGACGGAACCCATCGCGTGCAGAGTGCGCGGCGACGATGGGACGCATGGGGTGAGTGGGGACAGGATGGCGAGAAGGCACGGTGGCGTGAAGGAGAGAGATCCACGGCGAGCCACAACGAGCGCCGTGGAAGTCAGAGGCCCCGTAGTAGCTGGGAGGCGCCGTAACGGGCGCGGAGCGAAGGAGGCCAGGAAGGTGGACGCGAGGTGAACGGACGACAGGAAGGCACAACCGCCGCGGCGCCCGAGGAGGGTCCGCGGAACGAGTCGCCGACGGGAGTGCCCGCGAGGGCTAACCGCGACGGAGAGACGGCAGGGCGACCCGAGCGGTGGTCCTGGGTGGAGCCCACCATCTGGACGCCGCGCATGGTGCAGGCCCTGGACGACGGGGTGAAGGGAGGCAAGTGGTACAGCCTGTGGGACAAGGTCATCGCACCGCGCGCGCTGGAGGCCGCCTTCGCGAAGGTGAAGGCGAACGACGGCGCAGCGGGCGTCGACCACGTCTCGGTCGAGGCGTTTGAGAGAGACAAGGAGCGCACGCTCAAGACGCTGCACGCATCGCTGAAGGACGGCACCTACCGACCGTCGGCGATTCGTCGGTGTTACATCTCGAAGGCGGGCAGCAAGGAGCTGCGGCCGCTGGGGATTCCGACGGTGCGCGATCGTGTCGTACAGACGGCCTTGCGGGCGGCGATCGAGCCGATCTTCGAGCGTGAGTTCGCAGATCACAGCTACGGTTTTCGCCCACGACGCAGCGCACATGAGGCCATCGACCGCGTCGAGCACCTGCTCTGCGCAGGGATGCAGTGGGTGGTGGACGTGGACCTCAAGTCGTACTTCGACACGGTCCCGCACGCCGCTCTGATGGCGAAGGTGCGCGCGCGGGTCGCGGACGGTCGCGTCCTCGAAATGATCGAGACGTTCCTGAGGCAACCCGTGGCGGAGGAAGGGCGGCAGTGGACCCCGAGCGTTGGTACGCCGCAAGGCGCGGTCGTCAGCCCCGTGCTGTCGAACGTGTATCTCGATGGGCTCGATCACCACATGGTGCGCGCGGGCTTCGAGATGACGCGGTACGCCGACGACTTCGTGATCCAGTGTCAAAGCGAAGAGGACGCGGTGCGCGCCCTCGCCGAGGTGACCCGGTGGTGCGGCGAAGCCGAGCTGACGGTACATCCGACGAAGACGCGGATCGTGAGGGTGAGCGCGACGGAGGGCTTCGACTTCCTCGGCTACCACTTCCGCGCGCGCAAGGAGGACTCCAAGCGCGTGAGGAAGTGGCCACGAGAGAAGAGCCAGGCGAAGCTGAAAACCGCGGTGCGCCCGCTGACGAAGCGAACGAACGGCCACTCGCTGGAGGCGATCCTCCGCCGGGTGAACGTCGTGCTGCGCGGCTTCTTCGGCTACTTCCGCAAGAGCGACCGATGTGGGCTTGTCGCACTGGACAAGTGGATCCGTGGACGACTTCGCTCGATCCTGCGGCGGCGTGACAACCGCCGCGGCAAGGGCGGCGGCCCGGACCAGTCGCTGGCCGAATCTTCTTCAGGATCTGGGGCTCTTCTCGCTGGTCAGAGCCCGGAGCAAACACGCACTCCCCGAGCGGGTGAACCACCGACCGGAGAGCCGCATGCGGGAGACCCGCCGCGGTTCGGAGGAGGGGCGCGGTCCAACCGGCCGTCCCTACCCCTATTGGGCAACGAGGCGATCGAGCGAGCGGGGCAACGAACGGCGAAGCACAGCCGACGCTCCGGCTCGCGCCTTCTCCGACACAAGCGCCGGACCTGTCCGGCGCGAATCTCCGCTTGACTTGTTGGGAGGGGGGCGGCCGTACGCTCGCGACGTTCGGTTCGACCATCATCTGGGAGGGAACGTGATGAGGACGGAGATTCGCCTGATTGGCGCGCCGAAGCGCGTCATCGCGACGACCACGCAGGCCGCGAGCGACGCCATCGACGCGCTGGGCTTCGGGAGCGTCAACCTGTTTCTGCTCGTGTACGAGACGTCGGGGTCGCCGCCGTCGGTCACGGTGATCATCGAGACGTCGATGCAGAACGTCGCCGACGACGCCGTGCTGTGGAACACCATCGGCACCTTCTCGGCGATCAGCGCTTCGAACAGCAGCGACGTGCAGTCGATCACCTCGGGGATCCTCCGCTACATCCGCTACAAGGTGACGCTGAGCGCCAACACCACCGGCGCGACCTTCGACCTCTCGGGCGTCGCGGCCGCGGGCTGACGCGCTGGAAGACGAGGGGAGGCGATCGATGGCGCTGTTGGATTTCGGTGGCACGCCGATCCCTGTGACGGCCTCCGGGCCTGCGACGACGGATCAGGTGCTCGACGTGGGGCTCTACTTCGCGAGCCTGACGCTCCAGCTCAGCCTCGTGGGGCTGACTGTGAGCGGCGGGAGCCCGAGCTTCGCGCTGACGCTGGAGACCTCGATGGATCCGAAGGCCGAGACCTGGTTCTCGCTCGGGGCCTTCGCGGCGGTGAGCGCGTTGCCAGCACAGGAGAAGAAGAACTTCACGGACCTGCTGCGCTACGTGCGTTGGAACGTCACCACGTTCACCGACCTCACCAGCGCGTACTTCACGCTGAGCGGAGTTGCGCGGAACCCCTGAACGGGAGCAGCCTCCTCGGGCAACCGTCTCATCCAGGACGGTTCGCCAGGAGAATCGACATGCGAGTCCCCCAAGGCACGACGTTGGCGCTCTGGCTTTGCGTGATGGCACTCGCGTGCCTTCTCACGGGTTGCCCGGATACGGCCGCGAATGTCGATGCTGCGGGGGATGTCGCGAGTGATCTCGGGGACGCGGTCGTCGATGTCGAGATGGACGTCTCCACGCAGACGGATGTGTCTGGTGACAGCCGCGACGCGAGCGATGTCAGCGATGCGTCGGACGTGCCCGTACCGACCTGTGTTCCTGGGATGAGCATCGCGTGTGCTTGCGTCGATGGTCGAATGGGCGCGCAGGTCTGTCGGTCGGACTTCACGTACTCGCCCTGTCAGTGCGCGGCGCCCGATGCAGGGACGCCCGATGTCGTTACGTCGGACGTGGTGCTTCCTCCGTTGGGCGCCCGGCTGATCGCTCCGCAGTCGGTGTCTCGTGTCACCTCGCGACGACCCACCATGCGTTGGGTGCTGCCCGATGGGGTGACGAGGGCGCGGGTGCAGGTGTGCGCGGACAGGCCGTGTACACGCATGTTGATGCAGCAGGAGGTCACAGGGACCTCGTGGCGACCGACGGAGATGCTCTCACCTGGGGTGACGTACTGGCGTGTTCGTGGGCTCGATGGCGACGGCGGCGTCGCGTGGTCGAGCGCGACATGGGAGTACGTAGTCGGCCAGCGTGATGCAGTCGTGGACACAAGCTTCGGGACGATCAAGGATTTCAACGGTGATGGATTTGATGATGTTGCCGTGGTCGATACGGGCGGAGGCTCTGATACGCTTATCTATCAGGGACGCTCGGGCGTGGGGGCCTCCATCCCGTCGATGACGCTCTCTTCCGAATTGTCCGAGGTCTATTCGATGGGGGTGGGGGACTTCAATGGCGATGGCTACGCTGACCTCGCGACAACCAACAAGTACGACCGATTGCCTGGACGTGTGCAGATTCGTTATGGGAGCAGCGCAGGACTCCCCCAAGAACAGTCGCTGTTGCTGGCCCTTGGGAGCACGCCGGACCTCGCGGGATTGCTGGCCGTGGCGGATGTGAACGGCGACGGCTTCAGTGATGTGATCACCGATTCAGAGACCGACCCCGACACCGGTCCGGGGGCGAGAGAGGTGCATGTCTTTGCGGGGAGCGCGCTCGGACTGGCCACTACGCCTGGCATGACCATTCTCACTCCAACCTACGCAGAGGGTTACGCGCATCCAGCCGATCAGGGCAACTCCAGCTTTGATTCGGTAGGCGACGTCAACGGCGACGGCTACGCCGATATTCTCACGACCTATTATCGATCCCGAGACGCGTCGCGCAATGAGATCGGGAGGGCATGGCTGGTCGCGGGTCACCCATCGGCGCCGATGCGCTCCTGGATCGCGCTGCCTCAGCCGACCCGAACGTACCATTTTGGGCACGCCATGGCTGGCGTCGGGGATCTTGATGGGAATGGCGTGGCGGACTTCGCGATCAGTTCTGCCGAGGAGGTGTCTATTTACCTTGGGCAGGAGGGCGCATTCGCCACTCGCCCGGTGACCACGATTCCAAGCCCAGAGGGGGGGTGCTTCCTGGACACGTTCGGATTTGCTTCCTCGATCGGGCGTGCTGGCGACTTCAACGGTGATGGACGAGCGGATCTCGCGATCGGCGCCCGGTGTCTCCCCTATGTGGGGCACTTCGACGAGGGAACCGGGTCTGCCTTTATCTTCCCCGGACAGCCGGGTGGCGTCGCTTCTGACCCGATCGTATTTCGAGGGACCTTCCCCGGATCAGAGTTTGGTGGTGGAATCGGAGGAATTGGGGATTTCAATAACGATGGTATTGGCGATCTTGAGATCGTTCAGGCGACCGCGAATCTCGCGTATGGCTCTGACCCGAATCTACCCACGACGTACGTGCTCCCGGGATCATTCGATGGACCATCGTTCGCCATGGCATGGATCTTCCGAAATTATACTTCGCTGTTGGGGGTTGTTGCGGCGAACAACATGGTCTCGCGACAGAGAGGTGCTTGATGGGAACGTTTGGCAACGAGTTTGTGAATGTTCTGGACCTCGATCCAATGCTGGACAATGGAGGGGTCGGCAACGTTCAGAGACGCCTTCAGCGAGTTCTTGATGTTACGAGTTCGGGAGAGGGCATCGCCGCAAGTCAATCGCACAGCCCGGGGGGGATCGTGTATCTGCCGCCGGGGCAATATCGGATTGCTCGTGAAGGAACTAGACCGATTCCGGCTACCTATAACGACGAGGTGTTGACCGCTCCTGATCTGCTGATTCACGAGAATGTCCAGGTCTGGTTTGCTCCTGGAGCACGGTTGATCCTTGAACAAGATGTGATCGTGAGCATCCTCGGAAGTTTGCGTGCGGAAGTGGCGCAGATCTTCGAAAAACGCCCGATTTCCCCCGGTCATCGGGAAGGGCGGGTGGTGATTCTCTCGTCGAAAGTTCCGGCGTTGTTCCCCGAGTGGTGGGGTGCGCGAGCCCGTCTGGATGAGGCGATTCCGACTTCTCCGACG
The DNA here is from genome assembly GCA_046351535.1 of Polyangiales bacterium. Lineage (GTDB taxonomy): Bacteria > Myxococcota_A > Polyangia > Polyangiales > CAISKJ01. The sequence continues at coordinate 17,889 of JAXLYG010000020.1, read as the reverse complement.
GACGACGCGTCGGCGCTTCGGGACTGCTTTCGCGCCGCGCACACCGACCGATCCTTCGGCGGGCGGAATTACCCCGTGATCCCTGTGATTCTCAGCGGAGAATATACGGTCGGCAGCGAGATCGTCATCGAACCGAAGGACGCCGCCCGCCTCCCAACTCCAGGCCACGAACCTGACCTCCGTGATCCCGCATGGCGCGACGTCTCCGGGCAGAAGAAGATTGATGGCGTCGTGATCGTGGGCCGGCGTTCGACGGGCTCTACAGGTGCGGGGGTGCCCACCCTGAAAGGCTCCGGGGCTACCTTTTCGGCGCGCGGGGAGCGAGAGGTCGTTGGACGAGCCCTCCTTCGCATCGTCGATCTTCACGGGTCGACGATCGACGGCGTCAATTTCGATGCGGGGGGTGCAGACGACACGGGCGGAGTGGCCTCTGTGTGTGTGCAGATCACTGGAGGTTCCCAGCTCAACGTGTTCCGCGGCTGCGCGTTCACAAACGCGAGGCACGCGTTGGTGCAGGTCGGCGACTACGTGATCGAGGATACGAGCCCGCCAATTCCTGCGATGGGGGCTGGGAACCCGCCGTTGCCGCGCCTTGACGGCCGCGTGCGCGCGAACTGGGATCTCAGCGGTCTCTCGTTCGAGCACTGCATCTTCTCGGTCGGCACTCGGCGTGCCACCTGGAGGGACCAGCTCGTGGGGCTGGTCTTTCATGCGCACGAGACGCTCCCGATGACCCTCGATCAGTGCAAGTTCTCCGGGCCCATGCTCGCGTGCGTCGAGGCATACGGCGGCGCGTTGATCATCCGAGGTGGCACGGCGCAAAATCAGATGACTGCCTCGCCCTACCGTGAGCGACGAAGCACGAGTGACGTGTGGCGTGATCGACCGCGTGGCGGCGTGGACATCTTCATCGGGGATCCGCTCTTGAGCACCCCCGGCAATGCGATCCGTCCCACGGCGCTCACGGTCTTCGAGTTTCAGTCTCAGAGCGACCAGTTTCTCGACACGTTCCGACATCTCTCTGCCTCGGTCGGGCGGGTCGCGTTTCAACCCTCGGTGCTTCAGGGGGTGACCCACAACGTCACGTCGGACGGAGCCGCCACCGCGCCGCCCGCGATCTTCTGGAGCGGCCCGGCGGCCTCGTCAATGCCGGTGGCACGTGCTGGATCTCTGACGCTCGTCGGTTGCACCTTCGCGGGCCCCAGGCCCGGCGCACCGGATCGAATGGGAGACGGCTCCGACCCGCCGTCTGGGGCGATCGTCGTCGACCAGCTTGCGTTGGGGACTGCCGTCGCGGATGTGGGGACCGCCGCCGAGTACACGAGGACGGACTCGACGAATCTCTTCTACCAGTACAACCGCATGGGCGGTGGTGTGCCCGTGTTTCAACAGTTGAGCGGCGCTCGCCTCTCGGCGTTTCCGTGGTACCGGAAGCTGTAGTCGCTACACGCGTGAAGCGAGGGGCCCATGCCTGGATTCGCGGCCAACTTCGTCAACCTCATGGATCCCAGCCTCGTCCTGATGGGCTCTGGGGGAACGGTGCTCGACAGTCACACCGCTCGGCTCCGCGCGGCGATCGCGAGGATCGAGAGCAACGATCTGGCCTCGCGGCGCGGCGTGGTGTGGTTTCCGCCGGGCGAGTACCAGATCGAGACGGGCCTCGTCATCGGGGAGAACATCACGCTCGCCTTCGCGCCGGGCGCGGTCCTCGTTCCGATCGCGCCGCCGTCTGAGATCGGCCCACCGATTCCAGAGAGCGTGGTGATCCAGATCAGGGGGCCGATCGACGCCGAACGGCGCCGCATCTTCGCGACGGCTCCGACGTGGACGACGCCTGGATTCGGGGCCGGCGCCGCCAGCCCTACGCTCGGACGGGTCGCGCTCACGGGGACACAGCTCACGCAGGTTTTTCCCGAGTGGTGGGGCGCCGAGGGTGACTGGCGTGCGGCAGATCCGGTCGTCGACTGCGTCGCCATCGAGGCCGCATTTCGGGCCGCCATCGCAGATCGAGAGGCGTTTACGCGTGACGCGCCCGTGCCTCCGGTCTCGATCTACTTCGTGGGCACCTACGCGATCGATCGCGAGATCGTGCTCCCCGATGGGCTGCGTGACGTCGTTCTGGAGGGGGCGTCGACCTCGCTGGAATCGCCGACCTTCCGTTGCGTCTCCTCGTCGACTACGGCGGTGCGTCGGTTCGTGTTCCTCTTCCGGCGCGCGACGAGCGTTGTCATCCGCGGCCTGTCTTTCGACGCGGCTGGGTTCGCGTGGCTCTGCCTCCGATTCGAGGTCTCCCTGGTGCGCGACCAGCGGGAGCATCAGATTCTCATCGAGCGGTGCTCCTGGGCGAATGGAGCGCGTGGACAGGTTGCCATCTACGACGACTCCGACGCTGCCCGCAGTGGGGCCTCTCTGGTCGCCCGGTTCCGGCGCTGCCTCTTCGCGGGCGTCTCCGACTCGATGGTGCCCGCGCTCGGATCGACGGGGCACGTCGCGCTGTCGTCGAGCACACCCTTCGCTGCAACGCTCGTGGTCGACGGTTGCTCGTTCACACGCTTCGCGTTGCGCGCGATCCGCACGGCTGGCGGGCGTCTCGACGTGATGGCCTGCCACTTCGATCTCGACGAGTCACCGAGCGTGTTCTTGAAGCTCGCGACCGACATCGAGCTGCAACCGCCGACGGTTCGCGACGCCCCCTACGGTTCGCTCAACGCGAGCTTCTGCGACAGCGTCAGCCCGACGTTCCTACGGGTCGTTCCGCGCGTGGATTTCTCGCTGGGCGTGACGGACCAGGCTTCGGTGCTGCTCTCGGGGGTGAAGCATCGGTGGGCGCTCGCGTTCTCGTACGTGCAGACCGCGCCTGCGGTGATCTGGGAGGAGCCCCCGCTCGGAACGGTGGTGTTTCCGCCGACGAGAGACTTTGGCGGACGACTCAACACGGTGGGGTGCTCTTTCGTGACGCGCACCCCCGAGGTCTACCAGACGCCGCCGCTCTTCGACCCCACGGAGGATCCCCGCTCTCCACACCGCGAGGGCCCTGGTGTGCAGATCGCGCCGATTCCTCGGGTCGCCCTGAGTCGTTTCGTCACGCGGGTCACCGACGCGGGCACGTTTCTCGCCGGGGATCCGAACTCGGGATACCTCACATTCGAGCGATCTCGACCCCTCTCAGCGTTTCCCCGCCTTCTTCGAAATAGCTGGGAGGTTGGAGGGCTCGGGTTCGCTGCTCCGACACAGTTCCTCGTGCAGGAGGGCTACGTCGCGCCCTCGATCGCGCGTGCGCTCTGGTGGGCCACGTGGCTCAGGGTACGCCCCGCCACGTAGCTCCCACCCGGCGTCGGTGGCCGGAACTGTGCAGATCGGCCCCGCCATGCGCGCCTCACGCGAGAATTAAACGCTGTTCGAGTCCCTCCGTCTGAGCGCTCGTTCAGGTGCGCGCCCCCTTCGCGTCGAAAAAAATCACGCACCTCATTTCCTTCCTCTCGGTCTCCGAGCAACCGCCGTTGAACCGGGTGAAAGGAGAAAGAGAGCATGAACATTCCGCTCGTTCCTACGATCGTGCTCCCGCGCATGAGCGCCGGGGAGCTGATCGCCGTCGTCTTCCGGTTGAAGACCTCGTTCCGCGCCGCGAAGGCGTCGCAGGTGGACGCCTCGCGAGATCGCGCCGCCAACGCGACGGGCCGCCAGCGCGCGAAGGAGACGCCGCAGGGCGCCGCGGTGCCCGTGGCGATCCCCGCCGCCGTCACGGGGTGCATGAAGCGCCTCCAAACCGAGTGCGCGCAGCTCTCGCAGGCCCGCCGTGACGCCGTCACGGGGACGCCCTCGAAGCCCGCGGCGACCGGCGAGCGCCGGGGCGTCGCAGGTCGCTACCGCGGCGCGTGGAACGTGCTCCACCGTCAGTTCGGCGTGTGGCGTGACGCGGGGACCATCGCGGCGCTCGACGAGGCGACCCGCGAAGCCGTCGCGCGCGTCTTCGGCGCCTCGAACGAGCGCCCGATCCTCAAGGGCAGCGCCCGCGCCATGTGGACCTCGGGGCAGGAGACCCTCGACGAGATGAAGTCCGAGGGCCTCGACGCGGTGATCGCCTCGCTCGGCGGAACCGACGTGCTCGCCCGCGTTCGCACGGTGCACGACGAGGTCGATGTCGCGCTCCGCATGACCGCGACGCCTTCCGGCGATGCGGGCGTCGGGATCGGCGACTCGATGACGGCCGTGCAGACGGTGCTCCGTGAGTACGTGCTCAAGGTCCACGCGATGGTGGCCCCGGAGGTCCCCGGCTCCGACGCGCTCGCCGCGCAACTGCTCGCGCCCTTCAACGACGTCGTCACCGCCGCGCGACCCGCGACGAAGACCACCGCCGTGCAGAAGCCCGCCACGCCCGTGACCCCGGTCGCACCCGTCGCGCCCGTCGCGGAGCCCGCGCTCAAGCCCACCGGCACCGACCGCTGACAGCTCCATCACCGGAGACGCGCCCTCGCCGGAGGAGCGCGTCTCGGGCGTTCCGCTCCGCGAATCGCGGACATCGTAGCGGGCCGTGGCGCTCGCACGCTGCCACGTCGCGTCGGCCTCCGTCGCTCGCGCGACGCGGCTTGCAAGCTTGACACGCTGCTCCCCCGCACGGTGCGATGGCGCCGAAAGGACGGGACCCACACCCATGCTTGATCCCTCTTCGAAACGGCGCCTCGCCGCCATCGCCGCGCTCTGCGCCGCGTGGTCGCTCAGCGCGTGCTCCGGCGAGGCCGTGGTCGGCGGCCGACCCGACGCCGCCACCGCCGATGTCTCCGACGTGAGCGACATCGGCGACGCCTCCGACGTCACCGACGCGCCCGACGTCACCGACGCACCCGACGCCTCTGACGCCTCCGACGCTCCCACCGGATGCCGCGCGAACGCCGACTGCGCGAGCGATCCCGGCGGCGCCGTGTGCGACACCGCGAGCGGACGCTGCGTGCGCTGCGTCGCGAGCGCCGACACGTGCCCCGCCGCGCAGCACTGCGATCCGATGAGCTTCGTCTGCGTCGACGGATGCCGCAGCGACGACGGCTGCGCCACGCCCGCGAGCGACGGCGGCGTCGTCGATGGCGGCACCGACGGAGGCGTGCCCGCGCGCGTCTGCGACACGACCGCGCACCGCTGCGTGCAGTGCCGCGCCGATGAGAACTGCCCCTCGGGGATGCTCTGCGTCGGCGCCGTCTGCGTCGCCGGATGCAACGCCACGAGGCCCTGCGCGGGGAGCGCCACCTGCTGCGATGGCGCGTGCGTCGACACGCAGTCGAACGTCGCCGCGTGCGGCGCCTGCGGACGCGCCTGCACCGTCGCCAACGGCTCGCCCGCCTGCACCGACGGACGCTGCGCCGTGGCCCGCTGCACCGCGCCCTTCGCCGACTGCGACGGCGACGCCGCCAACGGCTGCGAGACCGACACCTCGATGAGCGGCACGCACTGCGGCATGTGCGGACGCGCGTGCACGTTCCCCAACGCGACGGGCGCCTGCGCGTCGGGGAGCTGCGCGATCACGGCCTGCAACACGGGCTTCGCCGACTGCGACACCAACCCCGCCAACGGCTGCGAGACCGACACCCGCGTCACCGCCACTGACTGCGGGATGTGCGGACGCGCGTGCTTCTTCGCCAACGCCGCCGCCACATGCGCCGCGGGGCTCTGCGTGATGGGCACCTGCAACGCGGGCTTCGCCGACTGCGACACCAACCCCGCCAACGGCTGCGAGACCGCCATCACCACGACCGACAACTGCGGAATCTGCGCGCGGTCGTGCTCCTTCGCCAACGCGACGGCCGTGTGCCGCAGCGGCGCCTGCGCGCTCGGTACGTGTCGTGATGGCTACGCCGACTGCGACATGAACCCCGCCAACGGCTGCGAGGCCGACCTCCGCACGTCGGTGTCGACCTGCGGGATGTGCGGACGCGTGTGCGCCTTCGCCAACGCGTCGGCGAGCTGCACCGCGGGTGTGTGCGCGCTCGACACCTGCAACGCGGGCTTCGCCGACTGCGACATGAGCGCGACCAACGGCTGCGAGGTCACGCTCGCCACGAGCGCCACGAACTGCGGCGCGTGCGGACGCGCGTGCGCCTTTCCCAACGCGGCGGCGAGCTGCGCGGCGGGCGCGTGCGTGATGGGCGCGTGCAACGCGGGCTTCGCCGACTGCGACATGAGCCCCTCGAACGGCTGCGAGGTCGCCCTCGCCACCAACACCTCGAACTGCGGACGCTGCGGCAACGCGTGCAGCTTCACCGGAGGCTCCGCCGCGTGCGTCGCGGGCGTCTGTCAGCTCACCGCCTGCGCCACCGGACGCGGCGACTGCGACGGCGACCGCGGGAACGGCTGCGAGACCGACCTCAACGTCACCGTCGCGAGCTGCGGCGTGTGCGGCAACGCGTGTGTCACCTCGAACGCCACGCCCGCGTGCACGGGCGGGTCGTGCGCGGTGGCGAGCTGCAACGCGGGCTTCGCCGACTGCAACATGCGCGCGGGCGACGGCTGCGAGATCAGCACGCGCACCGACGCCTCGAACTGCGGCGCCTGCGGGAGCGCGTGTTCGCTCACCAACGCCGTCCCGGCTTGCGTGGCCTCGGCCTGCGCGGTCGCGACCTGCGCGACGGGCTTCGGAGACTGCGACGACATGGCCGCCAACGGCTGCGAGGTCGACCTTCGGAGCACCGTCACGAGCTGCGGCGTGTGCGGTCGGGCGTGCTCGTTCCCCAACGCGGCCGCGAGCTGCGCGATGGGAACCTGCGCGATGGGCGCGTGCAACGCGGGCTTCGCCGACTGCAACATGAGCGCGCTCGACGGCTGCGAGGTCGACACGCGCACCAACGCTTCGAACTGCGGAACGTGCGGACGCGCGTGCTCCTTCGCGAACGCGGCGGCGAGCTGCGTCGCGGGCGCCTGCGCGATGGGCGCGTGCAACACGGGCTTCGCCGACTGCGACGCCAACCCCACCAACGGCTGCGAGACCGACATCCGCACCACCGTCGACGCGTGCGGCGCCTGCGGCCGCGTGTGCACCACCGGACGCTGCACCGCGGGCGTCTGCGATCGCGGCGGCGACGGCTCCGACGGAACGCTCACCGTGAGCACCGCGACCACGCTCACCCCCGTGGCCACGCCGCTCGTGTCCGACACGGCCGCGGGTTCGACGGTGCTCCGTGTCATCTCGGCGACGGGCTTCGCCGAGGGCAACGAGGTGCTCATCATCGGGATGCAGGGCGTGAGCGCGGGGCAGTATGAGTACGGCCGCGTCGCGTCGACGACCCCCAACTCCATCACCCTCGCGACGGGGCTCACGAGCATGTACGTGGGCGGCACCGGACGCGTCCAGGTGGTGCGTGTGTTCCGCTACAGCGCGCTCACCGTGAACGCCTCGCAGACGCTCTCGGCGCCCGCGTGGAACGGCTCCACGGGCGGCGTCCTGCCCATTCGCGTGTCGGGCACGGCCACCATCACGGGCGACCTCTCGGCGACGGCGCGGGGCTTCCGCGGCGGCGCGGGCGACAGCGGCGGACGCATGTGCGGACCGGGCGCGCAGGGCGAGTCTGCGGTCGGTCCCGGCGGACGCTCCACGGCGACCAACGGCGGCGGCGGCGGCGGCGGTGGTGGCGGCGTGTTCTGCTGCGGCGGCGCGGGGCAGTCTCCGGGCGGCGGCGGCGGCGGACACGGCCTCGCGGGCGCCAACGGAACGGGCGCCTCGGGCGCAGGCGTCGGCGGTCTCGCGTACGGCGACACGGCCCTCGCGCGCATCCATCCCGGCTCTGGCGGAGGCGGCGGAGGCGGCAACTGCGACGTCGCGTCGGGCCCTGGCGGCGCGGGCGGCGGCGTCATCATCCTCTCGGCCACGACCCTCGCGGTGACGGGCAACGTCCTCTCGTCGGGCGCGCAGGGGAGCACCGGCGGGAGCTACGAGGGCGCAGGCGCGGGCGGCGCTGGAGGCGCCATCTTCCTCGCGGGACGCACCGTGACCATCACCGCGGGACGCGTGGTGGCCGCGGGCGGCGCTTCGAACACCAGCGGCTCGGGAACGGGCGGCGCGGGCTCCGCGGGCCGCGTTCGCATCGACTGCGCGACCCTCAACGGCGCGGCCTGCCCCGGCGCCAGCGGCGCGGTCTCGACCCCCGCGGCCAACGTCGGATCGTACTGATCCTCCTGACGGTTCACGCCATTTCGTAGCCCGCGCGAGCGAGATGCCCCCTTGCGCGGGCGGCGTAACCGTTGAGACCCTCTCGTTCCGTTGTGACCCTCATCGACCGCGACAACAACGGACGCGACGACCGCGACGACCTCCGACAGATCGCCGAGCGCGCGCTCGCCGAACGCGGGTTTCGCACGCACTTTCCCGCGGAGCTCTCGCGGCCCCTCTTCGAGCACCGCACGCCCGACGGCGCGCTGCGCGACCTCACCGGCCTGCCCTGGAGCTCCATCGACAACGACCTCTCGCGCGACCTCGATCAGGTCGAGTACGCGCAGCGCCACGACGGCTTCGTGCGCGTGATGGTCGGCATCGCCGAGGTGGCCTCGTACGCCCCCGCAGGCGGCGCCCTCGACCGCGCCGCGATGCACAACACCACGACGGTCTACACCGCGGGGGGCATCTTTCCGATGCTCCCGACGACGCTCTCTGAAGACGCCACGTCGCTCCTCGACGGCCAGGTGCGGCGCGCGATGGTCACCGCCATCGACGTCGCGCCCGACGGACGGGTGCTCGCAGCGAAGCACTGCCCCGCGTGGGTCCGCAATCGACGGAAGCTCACCTACGAGTCCGTGAGCGCGTGGCTCGACGGAGGACCGCTCCCGCCCGAGCTCGCGAGCGACGCCGTGCGTCAGGAGCAGGGCGCCCTGCAGGAGCACGCCGCGAAGTGGCTCCGCGGTCAGCGCGTGGCCCGTGGTGGCGCGGGCTTCGACCTGCCCGAGACCGAGCTCGTGCGCGACGCCGACGGACACGTCGTCGACATCGTGGCGCGCACGCAGACCCGCGCGGGCGCCATCGTCGAAGACCTCATGATCGCGGTGAACGAAGCCGTCGCGCGCACGCTCGAAGGGCGCGGGTTCTCGTCGATCCGTCGCGTGGTTCCGCCGCCGCCGCGGTGGGATCGCATGCGCGAGGTGGCCGAGCGCTGGGGCGACGCGCTGCCCGATCACCCCGACGCGAGAGCGCTCGGCGCCTTTCTCGCGCGGGCCACGCGCGCGCGCCCCGCCGACGCCGAAGAGATCGCGGTGTCGGTGATGAAGCTCTCGGGCCGCGCGGCGTACGTGCTCCGCGTCGCGGGATCAGACCGGCCCGGCGGACACTTCGGCCTCGCGACCGACGCCTACTCGCACTCCACGGCGCCGAACCGACGCTATGTCGACGTGGCGATCCAGCGGCTCCTGCACGCGATCTGCGCGGGCCACGAGGCGCCCCTCGACGACGACACGCTCGCCGAGATCGCGGATCGATGCACGGTGATGGCGGGCAACGCGGCGCGCGTCGAGCGTCAGGTCGCCAAGAGCGCGGCGGCGCTGTTCCTCTCGGACCGCGTGGGGCAGCGCTTCGAAGCGGTGGTGTCGGGCGTCACGGCGCGCGGGACGTGGGTGCGTCTCTTCCGTCCCGCGGTCGAAGGAAAGCTCGTCGCGAAGGCCGAGGGGCTCGACGTGGGCGAGCACCTCACGGTGCGACTCGAAGCCGCCGACGTCGCGAGAGGTCACCTCGACTTCTCGCGCGTGGAGGTCTGAGCGGGGGCTACTTCGCGGTGCCCGGCTCCGCCGAGGCGCCGCGCGCGATGACGCTGGGGCCGTAGGCGAACTTGCGCGCGCGCATCACGGCGCCGAGGGGGCGCATCTCTTCGGTCGCGTGCCACGGGTCGAAGGACATCTCCTCGACGGCCTTCTCCGTCGCCGCGCCTTCGCCCGCGGTCACGTCGACCTGGGGGATGGTCAGCGTCGCGAGCTCGATCCACGGAGAGACCGACTCCTTCCACTCGACGGTGGCGTCTTCGATGGGGGTCGAGGTGTCGTCGACGTAGAGCTGCGCGCGGAGCTTGTAGGTGATGGGTCCTTCCTTGAGGCGCTTCGCGAGGTCGGCGCGATAGCCGTCGGGGCCCGTCGCGATGTTGCCGCCCTGCGCCGTGGGCGCGACCGAGAACTTCGCCGCGAAGGGGCCGAGCTTGAGCGGCGCCGCGGTGAAGAAGTGAGCCGTCGCGAGCGATGAGGGCTGCGGGCGCGTGACGAGCTCCTTGATGAAGCGCAGCGCGCGGCCCCAGCCGAGGGCGCTCACGAGGCCCGGGAGCAGGTGCAGCGGACCGCGCTCGACCACGCGGAGGAGCTTCAGAAAGTCATCGGGGCTCCCGATCGAGAACGTGGGGACCGTGATGAAGAGGAGGTCCTGCGTGGTGGCCGCTTCGAGGCCCGGGATGAGCTTCGGTCCCGGCACGTCGAGCACCTTGAGGGCGAGGCCGCGCACGTCGGGGACGCCGTCCTTCTGCCGCACGCCGACGCCGTTCGAGAAGCGCACGAAGCACTTCGAGGTGCCCGCCTTCGCGAAGATCGCCACGCGCAGCTCCTCGGGGAGATCCGCGCGCACGGTGAGCTCGGCGGCCACGCCCGTGTGGGCCTTGAGGTGCAGCGCGCGACCGGGCTTCGCGCCCTTCGCTGCGCGGTCCTGCATCCCGCGGATTTCCTCCGCGAAGCCCTTGAAGCGAGTCTCCTCGTCAGGGGCGATGATTTCCTTCCACTGCGTGCGGGGATCGATGGTCATGGCGGGCGAAGCTATCAGCCCGCACCGTCCTCGCGCGAGACTCTTTCGGGCGTCAGCGACCCGTGAGGTTGAGCGTGCTGACGTCCTGCGTGATGCGCGCGGTGCCCTCCGCGGCGACGCGGAGAGTCACGCCCGTCTCGGTCACCGCGGCGCCCTGCGGCGCGACGGCGGAGAGGTGTCCCTCGATGCGCGTGCCCGGGGCGAGCTCACGGGTGAGGGCTCGTTCCGCGCTCGAACGAAGTCTCGCGATGCGGTCACCGAGGGGGAACCTCGCGTGCGCTGCGAGATCGTTCCGCAAGCCGCTCCGGAGGAACCACTCGCCAAACTCGACGAGCGCGCTGCGCGTTTCGAGCGTGTAGTCGAGGTCTCGCACCACGAGCTCTCCGCGCGCGGCGTCGTAGTCGGGCAGACCCGCGAGGTGCACCGTCGCAGACTGACCTTCGAAGGCGCCGTCTTCGAAGCGCACGTCGACGAGAAAGAGAAGCGCCGCGCCGCTCCCCGACACGTGGATGTCGCGCACGAGCACCCGATGGCCTTCGAGCGTCATCGTGCGTCCGCGGAACTCCTGCGCCACGAGCCGCGTGACCTCGTCGAAGCCCACCGAGGCGTCGAAGGTCACGCGAAAGCCACCCGCTCCGTTGCCGTCTTGCGGGGCGAGGGGAGGCAGCGGCCGTGCGCCCTCCTGCGGACGCGCGCCGGCGACGACGTGGGGCCTCGCGGAGATGCCCACCGAGGCGCGCACGACGGCAGGATCGAGCGCGAGCGGACCGGCGTACACCGCGTCGGGATCGAGCGTCATCCAGAAGCCTTCGCCGAGGTCGATGGGCGCGTTGAGCCCGGCCCAGAGGCGCTCGCCCGTGGGCCTGAGGTCGCCGCGCGTGGTGATGTCCTGATCGAGCTGCCGCGTGGCCTGCGCGACCTGCTCGCCGACGAGGCCCGCGATGAAGCCCGACACGTCGACGCGGAGGGGCGTGAGCTGACACGCGTCGATCACCCTCGGCGGCTCGGCCGTGGTCTCGGCGACGAGCCTCCACGACGGATCGAGGCGCAGCGAGGTGTTGGTCGCGATGACGACACGGCGCGGCGCCTCACCGACGCCGCAGCTCGCGAGCGCCTGACACAGCCCTCCGCCGCCGCCCGAGAGAAAGGGAATGGGCAGTCCGAGCGGCGCCGACGGACACGCCTCGGCCGAGAGCTGGAGCACCGACTCGGCGTGGAGAACGCCGTCGCGCGCTTCGAAGTGAAAGGGCCCGCGACGGACCGTGTAGCGCACCGAGACGGGCAGCGGTCCGAGGGCGCGGAACTCTCCGCCCGTGTCGATCACCGCGGGCACCTGCGCGTCGAGCGTGCGCAACGTCTCGCGCACGTCTGCGGCGAGCGGGACCTCGAGTCGCGACGCCGACAGCGGCGGCAGCGGAGCGCCGGGACCGCCCATCGCGGGTTGCGGGACGTTGAGGGTGTGAGCGCAGGCCCCGAGGGCCGACGCGACGACGATCAGGGGAGCGGAATGGACGCGCACGGTTGCGAGAATACGCGTTGACGGGCGGAGTCTGGGTGTGATCCCGTAAGAGTTGCGCGAAGGAGCGACAGGGAACCGAGATGAACCATCGACGCGTGGCCTTGCTGGGGATGCTTCTCTCGGCCTGCTCGGATGACACCGCGGGGAACGACAACCTCAACGGCGCGGCCGACGCGGCCGTGACGCCCGACGTGCCCACCTGCACGGTGCCCGAGCGCCCCTACGGCATGACGGTCGGACAGGTCTTCCCTCGCACCTCGCTCACCGACTGCACCACCGAGGAGCCCTACGCGCTCTACGACGACCCCGAGTTCTGCGCGAACCAGGTCACGGTGATATCGCTCGCGGCAGGGTGGTGAGGCACCTGCCAGGCCGAGTCCGGGAGACTCGAACGAGACATCAATCAGCGGTACGTCGGTCGCCCGGTGCGGTTCATCCAGGTGATCATTGAGAACCCCGATCGCACGGCGGGGACGGCCGAGTTCTGCCGCACGTGGCAGTCGCGGTACCACCTCACCAACCGCATGACCATCGACCCGACGGGCACCGTGCGCCGCTTCGCGGGCGGCACCCTGCCGGGCATCATCATCTTCGATCAGACGGGGCGCATCCGGTACATCGGCCACGGCGCGAGCATCAACGCGTGGCGCTACCAGATCGACGCGATGCTCGACGGCGTCGCGCCGTGAGCCCTCTCCCCGTCCCTCCCCCGCGAAGCGGGGGAGGGTGCCCGTTGGTAGCTGCCATGCCCTCACCCCGCCCTCTCCCGCCAGAGGCGGGAGAGGACCACACGGCTGCGACAGCGGGCGCGCATCGCCGTTGAACAGCGCCGACAGCGTTTCGTGCACAGCGCTGACGCTCGTTCGCACGTAGCACCGACGCTCGCACGCACGTAGCACCGACGCTCGCACGCACGTAGCACCGATGCTCGCACGCACGTACCACCGATGCACGCACTACCACCGATGCTCGCACGCACGTAGCACCGCCCCTCGTTCTCCCGATGATCAACCGACTCCTCCCGCCTCTGGCGGGGGGGAAGGTGAGGGCATGGCGCTACCAACGGCACCTCTCCCGCTTCGCGGGAGAGGGACGGGGAGAGGGCTACACCAGCTTCTCGGCCACGAGCCAGTCGAGGTAGTACGACGCCTCGCGCTGCGCATCGAGGCGGCCCTCTTCGACCGCGGCCTTGAGCACCTTCATCAGCTCGCCGAGGCGCGGCGAGGGCGCGATCCCGAAGCGCTCGGAGATCGCAGTCCCGACGCCCTTGGGCAGCGGCGGGATCTTCGCGTCCATCTCCTGGATCTCGCGCACGCGGCGGGCGAGCTCGCTGATGGCGTCGAGGCCCTTCTTCTTCCGCTCGGGGCGCTTGGTGGTGATGTCCGCGCGCGAGAGGTCGAGGAGGTCGCACAGGCCGCCGCCCATCTCCTTCGCGAAGCGTCGCACGGCGCTGTCGGTCCACGAGCCGTCGTACTGGCTCGCGCGGAGGTGGTGCAGGATCAGAAAGCGCACCTGCGACGAGAGCTTCTCCTGGCCTTTGAAGATCGCGACGCGGCGCTGCATGCGGTCGAACATCGACGCGCCCACCTCGGCGTGACCGAAGAAGTGAACCTCGCCGTTGGGCTCGATGCGACGGGTCTTCACCTTGCCGATGTCGTGCAGCAGCGCGGCCCAGCGGACCTCCGTCCGCGGAACGGCCTGACGGACGACCTGCTTGGTGTGCTTCCACACGTCCTTGTGGCGCCACTCGCCGTCGCCGAAGCCGACGAGGGCCTTCACCTCGGGCAGGAGCAGATCGAGCGCGCCGAGCTCGAGCAGCGCGTCGAGGCCCGCCTCGGGGTCGCGGCCCATGAGCACGCGCTCCAGCGAGGCCCGCACGCGAGGGATCTCCACGAGCGCGTAGGCGTCCGCGGGCACCGCGACGATCCCTGTCGGTCGCACGCTTCTCTCGCTCGCGGTGGCGGCGGCCTCGAGGGCCTCCACAGCGCGGTCGACGAGTGCGGCGTCCGAGGCCGGAGCATCGGCTCCGACGGGGATCTGCGAGGGGTTCACGGTGCCTCCAACGATCGGGGGAGTGAGAATGAAGGGTAGGGGGCGAAAAAGGGGCGCGGACTATACGGGCGAAGGTCCCGTCGCGCTACTGCGGAGAGGCGGTCACCGCACGGTGCGCTGCGAGTATGCTCCGCCACGAAGTGATGCGCCCATCGAGCACGCTCCTGGTCTTCTTCGCCCTCGTCGCAGCGTGTGACGGGACCACCGCCTCGACACCCGCCGACGCCGCGCGAGACGCCCTCGACGCAGCCTCCGACGCGCCTTCAAAAGACGCTCCCTCCGACGCTGCGTCCGACGCTCCCTCCGAGGTCTCGACCGACGCGCCCGCCGACGCCGCGCCGCCCCCGCCGCACACCTGCGGCACGTGTCTCTATGACAGCGAGTGCGGCCCTGGCGGACACTGCGTCCCCTTCGATCCGACGAACCAGCCGGGCGTGCGTCAGTGCCTCGTGGCGTGCGTCGAGCGAGGGGCTCCGTGCGCCGCGTCGGTGCCCGCGACGTGCCGCGAAGACGAGGCCACCGGAGACCTCGTCTGCACGCCCAACGACACCTGCGCGCCGATGACCTCGCGACGCGCGCAGGCGTGTCCCGCCGACGGATGCACCGGCCGCTACAGCGTGTGCGCAGACCTCACGCACGCCGACGCGGTGCACGGTCGCACGGGCGTGGTGTGCCTCCCGCCGTGCGAGCGCGACGCCGACTGCGAAGACGGACTCCGTCGCTGCATGACCATCCGAACGCGCGAGGGAGCGCCCGTGCGCGCGTGCGTCCCCGACGACCGCTTCGGGCCCGACGCGTGCGGCCTCAAGCCCGTCAACGCGCGTGGAATCGGCGCGACCTGCGACGCGATGACGGCGTGTCCCTCGTCGCTCGAATGCGCCACCGACGTCGACCCCGCGCTCACCCGCGGCTTCTGCACGGCGACGTGTACGGACGACGCCGCGTGCGGCGCGGGCGCGCGCTGCCTCTCGCTCGGCGCGCGCGGGATGCGCTGCGTGCCCGACGACTGCGCGTGCGCCGCGGGGCCGCGAGATGCGCTCCTCGACCGCGCGCTCGCACAGGGAACGCCCGCGTGGACGCGCTGCAACCTCTACTTCACGATCCCGAACCTCGACGCGTTTCCGCTCAACGTGTCGCGCGATCGATTCCGGATGCCTGTCTTCGATCGCATCCACCGCGACTGGCTCGCGGGCGTTCGATGGTCGCGCGAGATGGGCCCTGCCCTCGACACCGCGTCGACCACGCTCTCGGGCTCGCTCGCCGCGATGGCGAGCCTCCGCGCCGACGGGAGCACCACGAGCGTCACCGCGCCCGACGCCGTCGCGGCTCCCTCCGACGCGATGGCCGCGCTCCTCGACGGGCTCGTCGCGACGGGCGCCACCGTCGATCGAACGCGGGCGTCGCAGGCGATGGCGTCGTGGCCTCCCGCGCTGGTGAGCGCGCTCGCGCGTGTGCTCTCGGCCTCGCTCGATGCGGCGCGCGCGCGTGACCGCGGGCTCCCCTTCGCCGCGTCTCCCGAAGAGCGGCAGCGCCTCTTCGACATCGGACCGCACATGTTCCTCCCCACGGTGCGCGCGTCGGAGCGGCCCGACTTCGCGCAGGCCTTCGACCTCGGGAGCCTCCTCGGCGACGTGACGGTCCCCGTGCCCGAAGCGCTGCGCCACGCGCGCACGATCGAGTCGATCGACTGGACGCCCCTCCGCGGCGTGATGGGACCGGCGCTCGCGCTCGACACGCCGATGGGCGCGGTGATCGTGCGCGACGCGGCACCGCACACGTACACGGCGACCGAGCAAGACCGCACGCTCGTGGTGATCGACCTCGGTGGAAACGACCGCTACGAGAACCCCATCGCCGCGAACGCCGACCCCGACAACCCCGTGAGCGTGCTCGTCGACCTCGGCGGCGACGACACCTACGCGTATCCGCAGGTCGACTCACCGCTCGACCGCCCCGAGACGCTCCCGAGCGACCGCGACGGACGCGCCCGCGCCGGTGGAACCGCGACGCCTTCGGTCTCGAACATCGGTCGTCAGGGCTCCGCGCGCCTCGGCGTGGCGCTGCTCTACGACCTCGGCGGCGGCGCCGACCACTACCGCTCGCTGCGCATATCGCAGGGCTTCGCGTCGTACGGCGTGGGCGGCCTCTACGACGACGGAGGCTCCGACGAGTACACCGTCGAGGCGGGCTCGCAGGGCGCCGCCGTGGCGGGTGTGGCTGCGCTCGTCGACGCGGGCGGCGACGATCGATACAGCGCGTGGGCCTTCGCCGAAGGCTTCGCGTATGTGCGCGGCGCGGCGGTGCTCTACGACCGCGACGGCACCGACGTCTACGATTCGAAGATCACGCCGGTGCTCTACGGCTCGCCGCAAGACATGACCGTGAACTCGAGCTTCACGCAGGGCGCGGGCTTCGGACGCCGCGGCGACGGAGCGCCCGATCACATCAACATGTCGGGCGGCCTCGGCGTGCTGCGCGACCGCGCGGGCAACGACCGCTATTCGTCGGCCATCTTCGGCACCGCGACGGGCTACTGGGGCGGCATGGGATTGCTCCTCGACGGCGCGGGCGACGACCACTACGACGGTCGCTGGTACTCGCAGGGCGGCGCCGCGCACTTCGCCTACGCGGCGCTCGTCGACGGCGGCGGACGCGACGTCCACAACATGACGTCGACGCGTCAGAACATGACCGCGGGCGCGGGTCACGACTTCTCGCTCGGGATCCTCCTCTCGCTCGGGCGCGACGACGACGTGTACGGCGTGCCCAACCTCGCGCTCGGCGCGGGCAACGCCAACGGCGCGGGCATTTTCGCCGACGAGGGCGGCGCCGACACCTACGAGGCCGCGAGCGCGCTGACGCTCGGCAACGCGGCGCTCGAGACGCTCACCGACATGGGCAGACTGATGCGCCCCACCGTGGGGATCTTTCTCGATGGAGACGGCGCGGACACGTACCGCCGCACGTCGGTGACGTCTCCGCCCGAGGGCAACGACCGCGTGTGGAACCAGCGCATCCACATGGAAGCGCCGCTCGAGCGCGGCTTCGGCGGCGACGCGACGGGCGCGACGCTCGGGCTGTGAGATGCCGCGGCTGATCTTCGAACGGACGCGCTACGAGGTCGACGCGCCCGACGGCGCGCGCGTGCTCGACGTGTGCGAAGAGAACATCCTCGCGGGCGTGGCCTTCGCGTGCAGGCACGCCAACTGCGGCGTGTGTCGGCTGCTCGTGGTCGAGGGGATGTCGCTCTGCGATCCCCCGAGCGACGACGAGCGACAGGTGCTGGATCGGGTGTTTCCGGGGGTGACGGAGGCGCGATTGGGGTGTCAGCTGCGCGTGCGCGGAGGCGACGGCGTGGTGCGTCTGCGCGTGGTGCGCTGAGGGAGCGCCGCGTTTCTACGCGACGTTGCGATGCGGCGCGGCGCCATCGTTCGCGGCGGGCGCGCTCGGCGGAGCGGCGGGCTGCGCGTGGTCCGCGACGGGTGCGACGGGCGTGACGGGCGACCCATCTCCGAGCGCTACGAAGATCGGTTCGGAATGGGTGCGACCCATCAGGGGGCGACGATGACAGCGT
>JAXLYG010000019.1:0-205259 GCA_046351535.1 Polyangiales bacterium | reverse complement strand
GAGCTCGCGGCGATTCTCAGGGGCCTCGGCGCGTGGGAGGCCGTGAAGCTCGACGGCGGCGGGTCGTCGACGCTCTTCATCGCGGGCCTCGGCACCGTGAACCACCCGAGCGACGGAGCTCCGCGCGTGGTGGCGACGCACCTCGGGGTGATCGTGCGGGGGGAGGTCTCTCGGAGCGCTCCGTCGCGATGTCTCGCGAGGGCTCCGACCGCCGCAACGCCCGTGCGGTAGGGGCCGCGACGCGCACCGCCTGCCTCGACGCGCCGCACCGCGAGCGACTCATTCGAAGTCTTTTTCGAAGCGCCTTGACGATCCGGCGGAGAAGGCACGTCCTACGGCCCATCGCGGTCGCGACGGGCGGCCGCACGGTGCAACCAGACATCGGTTGCAGGAGGCAAAGTCGATCATGCGTTCGTTCGTTCGTACGTGCGCGCTGGCGGTCACGCTGAGCATGGCGTCACCGGCCCTCGCCAATGAGTGTGGCTCGGTGCGAATGCCCAACCAGATCACCGTCGCGAACACCCCGCTGGTGCTGAACGGCATGGGGATCCGCGAGGCCACGGTGTTCAACATCGACGTGTACGTGGCGGGCCTCTACGTCGAGCACCGCTCGGGCGACGGCAACGCCATCGCCGCGGCGAATGAGCACCGCCGCCTCGTGCTGCACTTCGTCCGCGACGTGTCGCGCGACGACCTCACGGGGGCCTTCACCGAGGGCTTTCGCCGCAACGCGGGGGGCTCGCTCGGGGCGCTTCAGGCGCGCATCAACCGCCTCATCGGGTGGATGCCCGCGGCCACCAACGGCATGGAGCTGACCTTCACGTACATCCCCGGTGCGGGCCTGCGCGTTCACGTGGGGAGCTCGGCGCGCGGCATCATCGAGGGCGAGGACTTCGCGCGGGTCTTCTTCTCGATCTGGCTGGGATCGCATCCGCCAAACGCGGGCCTGCGCCGCGGCCTCCTCGGCGGAAGCTGCGACTGACCCGCGCTCTCCCTCTCCCCCTCCCCTCGCCCCTGATCGACCGCTCCGTTCCGTCCGTCACCCGCAGCTCGCGCTGCTCGGGAGCGCGCACGTCGCCGCGCCGCCCGAGGCCGGCGTCACGCACGACGCGGGCGTGCGGCAGTAGGGGCCCGCGGCGCGATCACACGCTGCCCCGTCGGCCGCCGTCGCGCGACACGTGCCGCGCAGCGTGGCGAGCGTGTAGCCCATGCAGTCGCCGCTGTTCGCGCACGACGAGAAGCCCCCGTCGGCGCCCACGCCGCACGCGGCTCCGGCCGCCACGAGGGTGATGTTCTGGCACGTGCGCGACATCGTGTTGCACGCGAGCCCGCGCTCGTTGTCGCAGCCCGAGGCGCTCGCGCCGCCGCACGCGACGCCGACCTCGGCGCCCGCGGGCTGACAGGTTCGCGAGGGGGCCGCGATCGCGACGGGCGTACACGAGAGCCCCGAGCCGCAGGGGTGCGAGAGGTCGCAGGTCGCGCCCATCGCGCCGAGCGCGACGCAGGTGCCGGGGGCCGTCGCGGTCTCGCCCACGCAGGTGAGCCCGTGACCGCCGCATCCGACGGGTGCGCCGGGGCCGTTGCAGGGCGCGCCCGCGGCGGGACGCGCCGCGCAGACGCCACACGAGGTGCCCGTCGGGACGGCGCAGAAGGCGCTCTGACACTGGGACGCGTAGCGACAGGCCGCGCCGTTGGCGAGCGTGCCCGGCTGCGCGAAGCAGCTCGCGGGGAGGTTCGTGTTGTTGAAGTAGTCGGCGCACGCGATCGAGGGGTAGGCCGTCGCGCAGGCCTGGACGTTGCTCGGGGTCTGGCCCGTTCCGTGGGCGGCGAGGGAGGTGACGCAGGCGTCGCGGACGCGCTGCTCGCAGGTCGCGAGGTCGCCGTAGACGCGGCCGATGAGGAAGTGGTTCGAACACGCGTCGCGCCGCGCGCACTCGGCCTGCGCGAGCGCGGTGCACGCCTGCGTCGCGGTGGGTCCCGTGGGTCCGGGGGTCGTGTCGGCGCCGCAGGCCGCGGTGAAGACGAGGGTGAAGGCGAGGGTGCGCGCGAGGGACATGGCGAGGCTCCGTGTGGGGGGAAAATGGAGGGCAGCTTCCCTGTTCGTGGCGGAGAGGATGTGCACGAGCGCGGGGCTCCCGTCGATGAGGCGCGCGATCCGCTCCGCGCGCGGCCGCGAACACCGCGCGTTCAGGGCTTTTCTGCCACAGCCGCTCGGACGTAGCGTTCGTCGCGATGAGACCGTCTTCGGGACTTCGACTGGCTTCCGCCGCGGCGCTCCTCGCGTCGCTCTCCGCGTGCGACGACGCGACCACCTCCGCCGCGCCCGACGCGAGCGAGCGCGACGTCGCGACCGACCTCGTCGACGCGAGCGACGCTGCGACGCTCGACGCTTCGAAGCGCGACGGTGGCGTGGTCGATGTGTCCGACGTCGTCGATGCGACCGCGGACGTCGCGCTCGACGTGACGCGCGACGCGGTGATCGAGGCGTCCATCGACGCGGCCCCCGACGTGCTCGTGTGCGACGCGGGCGCCACCGCGTGCGGGCGGACGTGCGTCGACGTGACGAGCTCCCTCGCCCACTGCGGCGCGTGCGATCACGCGTGCGTCGCGCCCGATCACGGCGCGGCGACCTGCGAGCGCGGCGCCTGCGGATTCACCTGCGAGGCGATGTACACGCGCGTCGGCGCGGGGTGCGTGCGCATCGATCCGCCGAGGCTCCTCGCGCCGCTCACGACGGCGGCGGTCACGAGTCGTCGTCCTCGCCTCCGATGGTCGCTCGCCGCGGGCACCGACGGCGCCGTGATCGACCTCTGCGCCGATCGCATGTGCGCCACCGTGACGTCGACGCTCGAGGCCACGGGCACGAGCGCGATGCCTCCGAGCGAGCTCGCGCCGGGCCGCGTGTATTGGCGCGCGCGGGGTCGCGTCGGCTCGACGACGGGGAGCGCGGTGAGCCCCACGTGGCAGTTCGTGGTGGGCGCGCGGAGCGCCGCGGTCGACACGTCGTGGGGCGCGGCCTTCGACCCCGACGGAGACGGTCGAACGGACCTCGCGGTGGGCGTTCCCAACCGCGCGTCGTCGACGGGTCGCGTGCTGATCTACACCGCGGGCGCGACGGGATACGGCGCCGCGCCCTCGCTCACGCTCGACGGACGCGACGGGATGAACGCCGTCTTCGGAAGCGCCGCGGCCTGCGCCGGCGACGTGAACGGCGACGGCTTCGTCGACCTCGCGATCGGCGCGTACCGGGCCTCGTCAGGGGTCGGGCGCGTCTACGGGCATCACGGCGGTGCGAGCGGCGTCGCGCTGGCGCCGTCGACCACGCTCGTCGGACGCGACGGCGCCGATGGTGACTTCGGCATCTCGGTCGCGAGCGCTGGGGACGTGAACGGCGACGGCTACGGCGACCTCGTCGTGGGGGCCTCGGTGGTGTCGCGCTTCACCGGGCGCGCGTACGTGTACCTCGGCGGGGCGACGGGGCTCGCGACGACGCCCGCGACCTCGTGGACAGGCCCCGACGGGCCCAACGGCTTCTTCGGAAACGCCGTGGCGAGCGCGGGGGACGTGAACGGCGACGGCTACGGCGACGTGCTCGTGGGCGCCGCGATGACCGACACCGCGACGGGAAAGGTCTACCTCTACCTCGGGAGCGCGACGGGGCTCCCGACGACGGCGTCGACGGTGCTCGCGGGCCCCGACGGCACGCTCGCAGACTTCGGCGTCTCGATCGCGAGCGCGGGCGACGTGAACGGCGACGGCTACGGCGACGTGCTCGTGGGCGCCGATCGCGTGGGCTCCTTCGCGGGGCGCGTCTATGTGTTTCACGGCGGCGCGACGGGGCTCTCGACCACGCCCGCGACGCGCTTCGCGGGCGTCTCGGGGACCGACACGAACCTCGGCGCCTCGGTCGTCGCCGCGGGCGACGTGAACCGCGACGGCTACGGCGACGTCGCCCTCTTCTCGGGGAACGCCGCGACGGGCGGGCGCGTGCGCGTGTTCCTCGGGAGCGCGACGGGGCTCTCGACGACGGCGGCGACGGTGATCGCAGCGCCCGACGGGGCCATGTCGGCCTTCGGCGCCGCGACGCAGGGCGCGGGCGACGTGAACGGCGACGGCTTCGCGGACCTCGTGATCTCCGCCGCGAACACCGCGGCGCGACCCGCGCGCGTGCACCTCTTCGCGGGCTCGATGAGCGGGCTCTCGACCGCGCCGACGATGACGCTCGTGAGCGCCGAAGACGCCACCGCGGGATTCGGCGCACCCCTCGTCGGCGCGACGGGGCGCTGAGCGCGCGACGAAGTCATCGCTTGTGCCCGCGGGCAGATGGACGACAATCGCGCCCCGGAGGCGACGATGAGATCGCGGTGCCTTGCGCTCCTGTTCGCGGCCGGGTTCGCGCTCGCGAGCGCGGCGGGCTGCTCCGAGGACGACCCCACGGTGATCGGCGAGATCCCCGATGTGTCGACGCTCACCGCGCTCGAGATCACGCCCGCGCGCGTCGAGCTCTCGCTCGTGCGAGGGATGACCGTCACCCGGCAGCTCGCGCTCACGGGGCGCTACGCGAACGGTCACACCTACGACCTCACGAACGCCGTGGCGTGGTCGGTGAGCGGCCCTCCCGCGACGGTGCGCGGGGGCCTCTTCACCGCGTCGGTGGCAGGGAATTTCACGGTCTCTGCGACGCTCGGGGGCCGCGCCGCGCGGGCCGACGTGGCCGTGCGCGTGACGGGGGATCTCAGCGTCGAGGGCGCGCCCGCGGATGCTCCGTCGAGGCTCGGGGGCGCGGTGTCGGCGAGCGCGGCGCGGCCCGCGATCGCGTATCCGCTCGATGGCGCGATCTTTCCCGCGAACCTCGGCGACACCGAGGTGCACGTCACGAAGACCGACGCGTCGCAGTCGATCGCGCGGCTGTGGTTCTCGGGCACGCTCATCGACCTCTCGATGTACGCGACCTGCGCGCCCATCGCGGGCGTCGCCAACGGGTGCGCGATCACCGTCGACCGCGCGCTCGTGCCCCTGCTCGCGGGGGCCAGCGAGGGCGCGACCATGACCCTCCGCGTGCGGCTCGCGGCGCCCGACGGGACGCACCTCGCGGAGAGCGACGCGCGAGAGGTCCGCTGGACCTCGGTGAACCTCACGGGCGCCCTGTATTACTGGTCGACGCGCCTCGGCGAGAACGCCACGGCGATCTACCGCTACAACCTCGAGTCGGGGCGGTCTCCGCCGGAGCCCTTCTTCCTCCAGACGCGCGACGCGCCGGTGATTCGAAGCGAGCGCCCCTGCGTGGGGTGCCACTCGGTCTCGCGCGACGGGCGCCGCATGGCGCTCTCGTTCGGCGGCAGCGACCCGGGCAACTTCGGCGTCTACGACATCGCCACGCGGCGCCCCATCGCGACGCGCCTCGGCGATCACGCGTACGGCGCGCCCGCCACCTTCGCGGCCATGTCGGCGCTGAGCCCCGACGGATCACGGGTCGTCACCGCCCTCCGCGGGACGATGACCCTGCGACGCGTCGACGACACGCTCGCCGCCATCGGCGCTCCGCTGTTCGCGACGGGGCTCACCGCGGGCGACCTCGCCACGGAGCCGTACTGGTCTCCCGACGGGCGGCTCCTCGCGTTCGTGGGGTGGAACCCGACGATGTACGACTGCGACCGCCCCCCGTGCGGCGACAACCGCCCGAAGGACAACGGCGACCTCACGCCCTACGGCCAGGTCTATGTGGCCTCCGTCGACGGCGACACGGTGGGCGCTCCGAGGCTCGTCGTTCCGCGCTCGACGGCGATGTCGGGCCGCGAGTGGACCTCACACTACCCCGGCCTCTCGGACGACGGCCGCTGGATCGCGTTCAACCGCGTGCGCTGCGACGCGCGGGGCAACGGCCAGGGCTACGCCGTCGATCGCTCGGGCGCCGCCGCGAACTGCTCGGGCTACGACAACCCCGGCGCGCGCGTGATGATCGTCTCGACGAGCGGCGGCGCGCCCGTCGACCTCGCGCGGCTCAACGGCGACGACACGTGGACCAACTCGTGGCCCCGCTGGGCGCCGAACCACGGCCGCTTCCGCGGCGCCGAGCTCTACTGGGTGGCCTACTCGTCGAAGCGTCCGTACGGGCTGCGGCTGCCGGGCGACAACACGGGCCGCGCGCCCGACGGCCCGCCGCAGCTCTGGTTCTCGGCGATCACCCTCGGCGACGGAGACGTGCTCGCCAGCGACCCGAGCCATCCGCCCATCTGGATGCCCCGACAGAACGTCGACGAGGCCACGCCCTCGGGCAACCACGTGCCTCAATGGACCGCCGTGTTCGTCCCCACGCCGGAGTGACGCGATGCACCGCACGAAGCCCCGTGAGAGGCTATTTTTCAAGCGTTTCATCGCGCTGATCGCCGTCGTCGCGGGCGTGCTCGCGGGGCCGTCGGCGCGCGCGCAGGACGCCCTCGGGCTCAACACGCACGTGCCCGCGCGAGACCTCCTCGACCTCTGCGTCGACCTCGGCGTGGGGTGGATCCGCGTCGACGCCAACTGGCTCGACATGAACCCCGCGTCGGGCATCTACGCGTGGACGGATATGGACCGCGTGGTCGACGACGCGCGCGCGAGGGGGCTGCGCGTGTACATGACCCTCGCGTACACGCCGACGTGGGTTCCCAAGGTCGCCCGCGCGAGGACCGACGCGTACTCGGGCAACGACGAGCCCGCGACGAGCGCCGAGTGGACCGCCTTCGTGAGCGCCGCCGTCACCCGCTACCGCGCCCGCGGCGTCACGCACTACGGCATCTGGAACGAGCCCAACCTCGGCGGCTTCTGGGAGGAGGCCGCGGGCATCGACGCGTACATCGACAAGATCCTCGTGCCCGGCGCGGCGACCGTGCGGCGCGTGTGCGCCGACTGCCGCGTGCTCGGCCCCGACCTCGCGCACGTGGGCGCCTACGACGTGGCGCTCGACCGCGTGCTCTCGCGCGCCGCGAGCTCCATCGACATCCTCGCGCACCACATCTACGCGGGCTGGCCCGAGACCGGGACCGCGATCTGGGACGGCGACAACTTTCTCCAGGCGCTCGAGCATCGGCGCTTCTCGTTCACGCGCGCGGCGCTCAAGGAGGTGCTCGACGCGAGGGGCTTCACGCGCGAGGTGTGGATCACCGAGACGGGCCTGCGCGCGCGCGTCGGCGACGCGGCCGACGAGACCCGCCAGGCCACCTACGTGCGGCGCGTGATGGAGGAGCAGCTCGCCCGCGCGTGGTGGACCAACACGTTCTTCTACGAGATCACCGACTGCGGCGCCGATCAGCCGACGTGCGACATCGACGGCTTCGGCATCACGCGCGGGCTTCGATCGATCGCGTCGGGGCCGCGCGCGTGGCCCGCGGACTACCGACGCAAGCCCGCCTACGACGCGATCAGGGCGTTCATCACGGCGCACCCCGAGATCGTCGCGAGGGTCGCGCCCGCGGCCTGCGGGAACGGTCGCGACGACGACGGCGACGGGCGCATCGACGCGGCGGACCGCGGGTGCCGCGACGGGACGGACACCGACGAGTCCGACGATCCGCCGAGGAGGTTCATCGAAGCGACGGCGACGGCGGGCGTCACCGTCGACGGAGACCTCTCGGAGTGGCGCGACGCGCGCTGGGTCACGCTGGGCGCGGGCGACTGGCTGGGCGTGGTTCCGTACGGCGGGGCGAGCGACGTCGGCGCGCGCGTCGCTGCGCGGTGGAGCGCCGACACGCTCTACGTCGCCGTCGAGGTCACCGACGACCGCCACGTCAACGACCGCTCCGACGACACGCTCTGGATCGGCGACTCGCTCCAGCTCGCGTTCGACGTGGCGAGGAACTACGGCGACCGCTACGACGCGACGGACGACCACGAGCTCAACTTCGCGCTCGCGCGCGGCGCCCCGCGGTCGTTTCGCTTCGTGGGGCCCGCGGGCGCCGCGACGCCGGGGCCCGTGATGATCCGGCGCGACGCGACGACGACGCGCTACGAGGTCGCGCTCCCGGCGGCCTCGGTCGCGCCCGCGGCGCTGCGAGAGGGGGCCGTGTTCGGCGTGTCGCTCCTCGTGAACGACAACGACGGCGCGAGCACCTCAGACGGCTCGGGACGCGAGGGATGGATCGAGTTCACACCGGGCATCGGCGTGCGGAAGGGCCGTACTGGCTCGGCGAGCTGAGGCTCACCGGGTCGGCGTCGCGCTCGACGCGGGCGCGCCCGTTGACGCCGCGCTCCCGAGGGTGTCGTCGCGATCGACGTCGCGGTCGACGTCGCGACGCGTGACGTGCCCGTCGACGCCCGGAGCTCCGTCGACGTCGTCGTCGACGCCTCCGCGGACGCCGCGCGACGCCTCGACGTGGGGCCCGCAGACGCCTTCCGCGACGCGGTCTCAGACGTCCCCGACGCCGACGTCACCCGCTACGAGGAGCCCCCCGCGGACTGCGCGTGCCGCGTCCCCGGCGCGCGCGGCGGAGGCGACGAGACGCGCGCGCTCGCGGCGCTGTGGTCGATTTGCGCCCTCGCAGCCTCGAAGCGCCGACCGGGGCGACGTGCGCCGCACCCCCGCAGGTGATTTTCCGCTCGAACGCTCTTCCAGATGGGCGCCGGGCAGGCTATCGGTCAACCCCGATCGATCGTGGGTGATTCATGCGCCGATGGGGGCGCATCGAAGGCGCCGACGTTCGAGCCCTCAACACCTCCCTTTCCAGTCCATCGGCCTCTCGCGCGGGCTTCGCGGCCCGAGCGAGCGACCGGGGATGACCCACTGACAGACCCCATCCTAGGAGATCGCACTCGATGAAACGTACACACTGGTGGTGGCTCGCAGGCGCGATGGCCACCGCGATCGGCTGTGGAGACAGCGGCGGCGGAGGGACCAATCCGCCTCCCGCGGACGTCCAGCCCGACACGGTCGACAACGACGTTCCCGCTGACACGATGAAGACGCCCGACGTCGCCCCCGACGTCGCGCCCGACGTCGTGCAGCCCGACGACGTCACCGACGTGGGCGACGACGCCTCCGACGTGACGCCTCCGCCCGACGGCACCACGGCGTGCACGAACCCCGGCGAGATGCGCTGCGGCGACACCTGCGTCGACACCACGTCGAACAACGCCAACTGCGGCGCCTGCGGCACCACCTGCACGGGCACCCAGGTCTGCCGCATGAGCGCCTGCGTCGACGACATGCCCTGTCCGACCGGCCAGCAGCGCTGCGGCGGCATGTGCGTCGACACCGCGACGAGCGCCGCGAACTGCGGCTCGTGCGGCAACGCCTGCCCCACCGGCCAGACCTGCACCGGCGGCGCCTGCATGGCGCCTCCGATGTGCCCCACGGGCCAGACGGCCTGCGGCACGGCCTGCGTGGACACCAACACCGACGCGACCAACTGCGGCCGCTGCGCCAAGCGCCTGCGCCGCGGGCCAGACCTGCGCGGGCGGCATGTGCACGGGCATGGCCTGCCCCACGGGCAGACCTCGTGCGGCGGCACCTGCATCGAACACGATGACCGGCGGCGTGCCGCTGCGGCGCCTGCGGAACGGCCTGCACCGCGGGCGGAGTCTGCACCGGCGGCACCTGCATGGCGATGGGCTGCCCCACGGGCCAGATGCTCTGCGGCACGACCTGCGTCGACCTCCAGACCAGCGCCGCCAACTGCGGCGCCTGCAGCACGGCCTGCGCCACGGGCCAGACCTGCACGGCGGGGCGCTGCACCGGCACGCTCATGTGCCCCACGGGGCAGATGCTCCACGGCACGGCCTGCGCTGACACCAACACCGACCCGACCAGGCGGAAAGGGGCGCTACCTTGGCCGCTGCAGCAACCCCTGCACGGCAGGTCAGGTCTGCATGGCCGGCCTGCGTGGCGCCCCGTATGTGCCCCACGGGTCAGACCGACTGCACGCCGATGGGCGTGATGACCTGCTTCGACCTCAACACCAGCAGCGCCAACTGCGGCGCCTGCGGCAACGCCTGCCCACGGGTCAGACCTGCGCCGCCGGCCGCTGCGTGGCGCACGGACCCAGTCGGTCTGCGGACGCACCGTAGACCTCCAGACGGACGCCTTGCGCGAACTGCGGCACCTGCGGCGCGGCCTGCCCGATGGGCCGCGTCTGCACCTTGGGCGCCTGCGCCTGCGCGACGAGCACCACGCTCTGCGGCGGCTGCGCCGTGAACACGCAGACCGACGCGACCAACTGCGGCGCCGCAAGCGCTTCGCCTGCACCGGCGGACAGACCTGCACCGCGGGCCGCTGCGCCTGCGCCACGGGCTCGACGCTCTGCGGCACCAGCGCGGCCGCCGCGTGCACGAACCTCCAGACCGACCGCGCGCACTGCGGCACCTGCACGACGGCCTGCGCCATGGGCCAGACCCTGCCGCACCGCCGGCGCCTGCGCGTGGCCGACAGGTCGAGCGCGTGTGCGGCACCGGCTCGGCCGCCGCACGTCGACACGATGACCAACGCCGCCAACTGCGGCGCGTGCGGAACCGTGTGCCCCACGGGCGTCCCCTGCATGGCCGGCGTGTGCCGCGGTACGCCGCCCGCCAACGACCTGCGCACGGGCGCGACGGTGATCAACCTCGCCGCGGGCGCCGCGCAGACCCTCACGGCTGACACGACGAGCGCGCGCCACGACACGACGGGCTCGTGCGGCTGCACGAACGGCAACGACGTGTTCTTCACGTTCACGCTGACCTCGCCCGAGTACGTGTACGCCGACACCCTCGGCGCCACGTGGGACACCTCGCTCTACATCCAGGACACGGCGGGCACCAACGTCGCCGCCGCGGCGGGTTCGAACCAGGTCTCGTGCAACGACGACGTCGCCAGCGCCGCGCTCTGCACGGGCCTCGGCGGCCTCCAGTCGCAGATCCTCGTCCGCCTCGCGGCGGGCCGCTACTACCTCGTGCTCTCGGGCTGCGGCGCGGGCATGGCGCAGATCCACTTCCAGCACCTCCAGGCCGGCAACGGTTCGCAGACGCGCATCGCGCCCGGCGCCACCGTGCAGACCGTGGCGGGCACCATCGCCGCGACGGCCACGGGCTCGGTCTCGTCGACCTGCTGCTCGGGCGGCGCCGAGAACTCGGCGTGGTGGCTCTCGTGCCCCGGCACCGCCGCCGCGGCCTTCAACGCCACCTCGTGCAGCGCGACGACGGGCCTCAACGTCGCCACGTATGACATCGAGCTCGCGCAGTACAGCGCCCTCCGCCCGACGGCGGGCGTGCAGGTCTGCAACGACGACACGCTCTTCCTCTGCGGCAACGGCGCGACGGTGAACTCCAACGTGCCCGCGACGACGACCAACCAGGTCGGCCTCAACACGCTCGTCCTCGACGCGTGCAGCGGCAGCGGCAACTACACCGTGAGCTACGTGCTCGCGAACTGCGCCACGGGCGCGCGCTGCGGCGCCGTCTGCGCCGACACCAACACCGACGAGAACAACTGCGGCGGCTGCTCGCACCGCTGCGCCGCCGGTCAGTTCTGCATCGCGGGCACGTGCATGGCGCGCCCCGCCGGTGAGACCAGCGACAACCCCATCGCCCTCGCCGCGGTGCCGAACTTCACCACGACGGTGAACACCTCGACGTACCGCAACGACATCGCCGGCCCCTGCGCCTGCACGTCGGGCAACGACGTCTTCTACCGCTTCACGGTCGCCGCGGGCACCGAGGAGCTCTTCTACGCCGACACCATCGGCTCGGCCTTCGACACGTCGCTCTTCCTCCAGACCGCGCCGGCGGCGGGCACGGGCGCGGGCACCAACCTCGCGTCGTCGGGCCTCACCAACGGCTCGACCTGCAACGACGACACGGGCCTCACGGGCTGCGCCACGGGCACCCAGTCGCAGGTGCTCGCGCGCCTCGGCCCGGGCAACTACTACCTCGTGCTCTCGGGCTGCACGGCGGGCAACGCCTCGCTGCGCGTCCAGCGCCTCCCGATCGGCAACGGCACGCTGACGCCCCTCGCGCGCGGCGCCTCGACGCCCTCGGGCACCACGAGCGGCACGGGCCGCCTCAACGTCACCTGCGGCGGCAGCACGAACGCCGGCGCGGGCCCCGAGAACACCTACTACTGGTACACCTGCCAGGGCGCCGCGGCGGGCTCGTTCACCGCGTCGACCTGCGGCCGCGCCACGTGGGACACCACCCTCGACCAGCGCAGCGCCGGTCGCGCGACGGTCAGCACCTGCAACGACGACTCGTGCGGCACGCAGTCGTCGCTCACCGCGGCGATCCCCGCGGGCCCCGGCCTCCACACGTTCTACGTCGACGGCTACGCCGCGGGCGCTGGCGCGTACACCGTGTCGATCTCGCGCCCCTGAGATCGCGTCACCCGACCGCCCTCGTGTCGCTCGCGTGAGCGCCGCGAGGGCGCCCTCCCCTCCCTTCACAGCCCTCTGAAGCGTCGGATCGCGATACCCTCGCGGTCGATGCGAAGCCCTGCGTTCACCGC
The DNA here is from genome assembly GCA_046351535.1 of Polyangiales bacterium. GTDB lineage: Bacteria > Myxococcota_A > Polyangia > Polyangiales > CAISKJ01. The sequence continues at coordinate 192,811 of JAXLYG010000019.1, read as the reverse complement.
GCTCTCCGCGGCCCTCCTCGCGGCCTGCGGGAGCACCACGCCCCCCACGAACGACGCCTCGACGGAGGCCGCGGTCGACGTCGCCGTCGACAACGGCGCGACGCCCGACGCGGGGTTTCGCTGCCCGCGCGCGCGCCCCGCGCCGCCCTCGACGGTCACCGTGTGCAACGGGGGCGCGCTCTGCGATCGGCGCTTCGATCAGGTCGCGTACGCCACCACCCACAACGCGATGTCGTCGGAGGAGCGCGGCTTCGCGTCGCCCAACCAGCGCTTCTCGATCACGCGTCAGCTCCGCGACGGCGTGCGGGGCCTCATGCTCGACGTCCACCCGTGGAACGCCGAGACGTGGCTCTGTCACGGCACCTGCCTCGCGGGCGCGCAGCGGCACGTCGAGGGGCTCTGCGAGATCGCGCAGTTCCTCGATGCGAACCCGACGGAGGTCGTGACGCTCATCTACGAGAGCTACGTGCCGGGCCCCGACGTGGTGGCCGACCTGCGCGCCGTGGGCCTCGACGCCGACGCCGTCTCACAGCCCGCGGGCGCCCCGTGGCCCACGCTCGGAGAGATCGTGCGCGGCGGCCGGCGGCTCGTGGTCTTCACCGACCGCGACGACGACGCGGCGAGCTGGTACCACGACGTGTGGGCCTACGCGCAGGAGAACCCCTACGCGGCGACGACCCCGTCGGGGCTGAGCTGCGCGCAGAACCGCGGCTCGTCGTCGAACGCGCTGTTCATCCTCAACCACTTTCTCACGGCGCCCCTCGCCTCGCCGGAGCTCGCGCGCATGGTGAACTTCAACCCCGCGCTGCTCGATCACGCGCGGCGGTGTCAGCGCGAGCGGATGCGCTTCCCCAACTTCGTCACGGTGGATTTCTACGACCTCGGGGATCTCTTGCCGACGGTCGCCGCGCTCAACGCGATGTGATCAGAACGTGATCGCGGGCGTGGCCGAGACGTCGCCGGTGCGCACGCCCGAGAGGGCGTAGGTGACGTTGCAGGGCATCGCGTTGAGCTGTCCGTCGCCCGCGCCGATGAGCGAGCGGCAGTCGGTGCCGTCGACGGCGCCGTAGACGATCGTCTCGGTCGCGGTGAGCGAGCGCGCGACGGGCGCCGTGCCCGCGTCGACCTGCGCGGACGCGTCGGCGGTGACCGAGGCGTCGGCGTCGTCGAAGCTGATGGTGCCCTCGATGATGTCGGTGCGACGGATCGTGCAGCCCACGAACTGCGTACGGCGGTCGGGGGGAATGGCGACGGCGTCCTGCTCGAGCACGACGCGAAAGGCGTGAAGCGAGGCGCTCCACGAGCCCGTGGCGGTCTCGCCCGAAGAGGGCGTCCAACGGAGCGTTCCGTTGCCGACCTTGAGCTCGACGTCGAAGGTGGCCGAGGCGTTGAAGAGCCCCGACTGCGGACCGCACGAGTTCGCCCCGCGCGCCGCGATGATGCGGAAGCGACCGAGGCCGACCTGCGTCCCGCCGTCACACGAGAAGCACAGGAGCGCGCACGCGAACACCAGGAGGGCGCGGATCGACATACCCCACGCCTCTACACAGCCCCGAGAGAGAGAGGCAAATTCCTGCCGTGATCGGGCCGTGAGGGCGGCGGTCAGTACCAGTCGAAGCCGACGCCGACCGCGAGCGTGAGGATGCGGTCGAACGATCCGCTCACGCGCGACATCGACGCGTAGCCGAGGTCGAAGTTGATCGAGAGCGAGCGCTCTCCCTCGCGCCAGATGTCGTAGCCGAAGCCGCCGGTGAAGCGCGCGCCGGGGAGCGGGAGGTACCAGATGCTGTCCGAGAGCCCGCCGATCCACCCCACGCCGCCGCCGCCGCGGAGAAAGAAGCGCGTGCCCACGTAGCCCTGCGCAGAGAGCGTGAGCGCCGTGTTCCACGACGTCGCCGCGCGATCGCCCGCCACGGTGGAGCCCGGGAGGAACTGCATCGTGAGCTCACCCAGCAGGTGAAAGCGATCGGTGAGCGCCCCGCCGAAGCGGAACGTGGGACCGACGAGGCCCGCGGGGTGGCCGTTGCCCTCGGCGTCGACGATGCCCGCGTAGCCCGCGGTGAGCGACACGCCGAAGCGTCCGCCCGTGCGCTCGGCCTCCTGCGCGAAGGCCGACGTAGACGCGAGCGCCAGGGCGCAACCGAGCGAGGCGATGGAGGTCTTCACGGCGACGGGAGTGATACCCCTACGAGCGCAGCGAGCACAACGCTCAGAGCGCCTCGACGCGCGCGGGGACGTGCTTGTGCCACGGCGTTCCCGCGATGGGGTCGCGGTGGTCGCTGGAGGTGAGCTCGTTGGGCGCCGCGCCGCGGGGATGCCCCTCACGCTCGGGGCCCGTGAGCCCGAGGCCGTTGGGGAGGCTGACGTGTCCGCGCTGCATCGTGGGCGACACTTCGACGGTCACCTCGACGCTGCCCCTTCGCGTGCTCACGCGCGCGGGTGATCCGTCGCGCAGACCGAGCTTCGAAGCGTCGTCGGGGTTCACGCGGAGGGCGCCGTTCGCGTCTTTCGTACGCCACGCGGGGTCGCGAAAGATGGTGTTCGCGGTCGAGGTGCGGCGCTCTCCCGCCGAGAGGATCATCGGGAAATCACGGTCTGCGACGGGTCCGTCGGGCGAGAGCGAAGAGAACTCTTCGAGCAGTTCGGGGACGACGAGGTTGACCCTGTTGTCAGAGGTCTCGACGCGGCGCCAGGTCTCTTCGTAGGGGTCGACGGTGAAGGTCACGCCCTCGGGGTGCGCGACGATCGCTTCGAAGAGCGCGTCGCCGCTCTCGTGCCCCGCGCGCGCGACGGACTCGGGGTAGGCCATGAAGCACGTGAGCGCGAGGGCCCACACGGCGGCGAGCGCTTCGCGACCTGCGCCGAGCGTGGGGCCGAGGGTCTCGTAGAGCATCAGCGGCGCGAGGTCGGCGAGCTTCGGGCGCTCCGAGAGCATCGAGAGCAGCGTCATCGCGAGCGTGTCGCGGTCGGACTTCGCGGCCTCGTGGAGGGCGGCGAGGTCGGCGTCGGAGTAGGCCCCGAGGGCGCGCGCGAGGCGGCGGTGAATCTCGGGCTCGGGGAGCGTGCCTTCGAGGGGTTCCATGAGCGGTGCGCGGACCTGAAAGACGTTGCGCGGGAACTCGAGCGTGAAGAACGCGGCCTCCCACTTCTCGAACTGCGACGCCGCGGGGAGCACGTAGTGAGCGTGGCGCGCGGTCTCGGTCATCGCGACGTCGATCACCACCACGCAGTCGAGCGCGTCGAGGGCCTCGCGCATCCTCGGCGAGTCGGGGAGCGAGTGCGCGGGGTTGGCGCTCTCGACGATCATCGCGCGAAAGCGCTTGGGGTGATCGGTGAGGATCTCGTCGGGGATCGCCGCGCAGGGCACGAGCCCCGTGATGATGCGCTGATTCGTCACGGGGGTTCTGCGGTCGCGTCCGCCGCCACCGCCGCCCGAGAGCTTCGCGATGCGCGTGTGGATGTTCATCGCGCCGCGCTTCGCGAAGTTCCCCGTGAGGAGGTAGATGAGTTTTTCGAGGTACGAGTTGAGCGTGCTCTGCGGCGCCTGCTGGATGCCGAGGTCCTCGTAGATCGACACGCTCCCGGCCGACGCGATGCGACGCGCCACCTCGCGCACGAGCTCTTCGGAGACGCCCGCCACGGCGCAATAGCGCGCCACCGAGAGGCCCTGAAAATACGGCACGAGCGCGTCGTACCCGTTCGCGTGCGCGTCGAGCCACGCGCGGTCTGCGAGGCCCTCCTGCACGATCACGGCGAGGAGCGCCGAGAGGCACCACGCGTCGGTGCCGGGCTTCACCTGGAGGTGATATTTCGCGAGCGCCGCGGTCTCGGTGCGCCTCGGATCGATCACGACGAGCGCGCGCTTCGGGTCCGCCGCGATCTCCTTGAGCACCACGCGGGCGCGGGGAAAGCCGTGCGAGTGCCACGGGTTCTTGCCCACGAACACGGCCACCTCGGCGTGCTCGAAGTCGCCCGACGTGTGGCAGCGCGGGCGGCCGAAGAGCTGTCCGTCGACCCAGAACTCGCCGGTCTTCTCCTGCGCGAGCGCGTTCGACGAGTACGCCACGCCGAGCGCCGCGCGGACGCCGAGCGCGTAGCCTCCGCCGAGGTGGTTGGCCTGCCCTCCGCCGCCGTAATAGAAGATCGATTCGCCGCCGTGGGCGTCGCGCACCGCGGCGAGCTTCGCGGCCACTTCGGTGATGGCCGTGTCCCAGTCGATGGCTTCGAAGGTTCCGTCGGGGCGGCGACGGAGGGGCGTCGTGAGGCGGTGTGTTCCGCTCTGGTAGTGGTCGAGGCGGTGGGCCTTCTCGCAGGTGTAGCCCTGCGACGCGGGGTGCTTGCGGTCGCCGCGGATCTTCACGAGGCGACGGTCTTCGACGCGCACCTCGACGCCGCAGTTGAGGCTGCAGAGGATGCACGCGGTCGAACGCCAGGGGGTCTCGGGGGTGGCTGACATCGCGCGCAGGGTACACGAGCGCGCAGGGGATTCAGAGCGTCGAGACGTCATCCGAAGCGACGGCGCGTACGCATCGCGCGGCGGTTGACGGTACGGTCGGCGCTCGCGCATGGCCCTCCCCCTCACCCTCGACCTCGACGCCGCCGTCACCCTGGTCGGCCTCTTCGACGCCGCCGCACACGCGCGCCCCGAGTCCGTCGCGCTGCGCTCCGCGCGCGGCGACTGCACCTACGCGGAACTCCGTCGCCGCAGCGGCCGCGTGGCGCGCGCGCTCGTCGACCGCGCCGTGGGCCCCGAGGTCACCGTGGGCGTCGGCGTCGCGCGCTCGGTGTCGTCGATGGCCGCGGTGCTCGGCGTGCTGCGCGCGGGCGGGGCGTACGTGCCCATCGACCCGGCGTACCCCGACGCCCGTCAACGCGAACTGGCCTCGGACACGGAAATCCGCGCGCTCCTCGTCGACACGCGACTCACCCCTGCCCCCGCGTGGGCCTCGCGCGACGCGCTCGTCGACCTCGCGGACCTCGACCGCGATGAAGGCGACGGCGGCGCGCTCCCGCCCGTGGCACCGACGCCCGACGCGCTGCTCAATGTGCTCTACACGTCGGGCAGCACGGGGCGCCCCAAGGGCGTCTGCGGCACGCACGGCGCGATGCTCAACCGATTGCGCTGGGCCTGGGATGCGCTCCCGCTCGACGCGGGCGAGGTCGTCGCGCACCGCGCCACGCTCAACTTCGTCGACGCAGGGCCCGAGATGTTCACCGCGCTGCTGCGCGGACTGCCGACGGCTGTGGTGCTCCCCGACGAGACGGCGGACCTCGCGCGCTTCGTGGGCGCCCTTCGCGCGATGGAGGCCACGCGCATCACGGTGGTCCCTTCGATCCTCGCGGCGCTCGTGCGCCGGGTGCCCTCGCTCGCGGAGGCGCTCCCCGCGCTGCGCCTCTGGATCAGCAGCGGCGAAGCCCTTTCGGTGGAGCTTCTGCGCGCGCTCCGCGCGTCGCACCCCGGCGCCACGGTGGTGAACCTCTACGGCAGCACCGAGGTGACGGGCGACGCGACGGGCGCCGTGTTCGCGCCGGGTGATCCGTTGCCCCAAGGGGCCGTGCCCATCGGTCACGCCATCGCGGGGGCGGAGCTTCTCGTGCTCGACGCCGCGGGAGCGCCTGTCGCTACAGGCGAACGCGGCGAGCTCTTCGTCGCCGGACCGCTTCTCGCGCGGGGCTACCACCGACGCCCGCAGGAGGACGGCGTGCGCTTTCCACGACACCCCCAACGCCCTGACGCAAAGGCGTTTCGCACGGGCGACCTCGTGCGCCGTGAAGCTGACGGCGCGCTTCGCTATCTCGGTCGGGCTGACAATCTGGTGAAGGTCCGCGGCGTGCGCGTCGAGCTCGAGGAGGTCGAGGCCGCGCTCTCCAATGCGCGCTGCGACGTGGTCGTGGTGCGCGCCGACGACGACGCGCTCGTGGCCTTCGTGACCCCGACCGACGCCGACCTCGACGCGCTGCGACGCGTGGCGAGCGATCGGCTCCCCGCGGTCATGCGGCCCGCGCGCTACGCGGCGCTCGACGCCCTTCCGCGACTGCCCAACGGAAAGTGCGACCGCATCGCGCTCACGGCCCGCGCACGCGTGGCGACGCGCGTGATCGCCGACGAGGCGCGACCTCGCGGCGACACCGAGGCCCGCGTAGCGGCGCTCTGGAAGGCGCTTCTGCGTCGCGACGACGTGGCCCGCGACGACACCTTCGCAGGCCTCGGCGGCGACTCGCTCGCGGTCGCGGAGCATCATGCTCGCGCTCGAACAGATCGCGCCGGGCGCGCGGATTCCGTTGGCCCTCGCGCGTGAGGGAACGCTCGCCGACGTGGCCCGCGCGCTCGACGGAGGCAACGTCCACGCGCCGCTCGCAGGCACGGAAGGCATCACGCTGAGCCCCCTCGGCGACGAGGGCGCGCGAGACCCCGCGGTGATCGCGATGCTCATCGAGGCGTCGACGGACGCGGCCCTGTGCGCGGCGACGGAGCTCCCTGCGGGACTCGACGAGACGCGCGCGACGGCCTACTGCCGCACGCACGAGGGCGTGGTGATCCGCGTCGAGGGAGAGCCCGTGGGCGCGGGCGTCGTGCAGCGCAGCCCCAACGTGGGCGACGGCGTCGCGGTGCCCGCGGGGGCCGTGCAGCTCGACGAGTGGCTGCTTCCGCGATGTCAGGCGTCGGGCATTCTGGGCGAGCGACGCGCGTGGCCGCTGCTCGCCGCGTGGATGGCCGAGCGCTTCGACTACGAGGTGAGCGTCGTGTGGGAGGACCACCTCGCGATGCTCGCGATCCTTCGGGCGCGGGGGTACACGCGCATCGGGCGAAGCTGGTGGACGAGCGCGCCCGACGGCGATGGCACCGTGGGCTGGTGCGAGGTGTGGCTCTACGACCTGCGTCCGCACCGCGCGGGTTGAGCGGGCACACGTCGGCGGACCACGGCCTCACGATCACGGAACGGCGCGCGGCGCGTGTCGAGGCGCGTGTCGGGGTAGATCACGGTGCCCTGTGGGCGATCGGAGGTCGAGACGGGGCCGCGCGCAGCAGGCAGAGGGGGGCGGGATCTTGTGGATCTTGTGACAGGTCGCGTACGCGTTGGTCGCCTACGCGAGCGCGTTCACAGCGTCGAGACGTACGCTCGTCCGCGCGTTCCTGCGCCCGTGGTGGGCGTGCAGCCGCTGACGAGCGGCGGGTTGAACGTGCCCGCGAGCGAGCACGTCGCGGTCGTCGACTGAATGGCGATGCGTCCGAGTCCGCCCGCGCCGCCCGCGCCGCCGTAGGGCGCCGACGCGACGCCCGCGATGCCACCCACGGCGCTCACCGTCGCCGTCGAGGTCACCGTGAGCCGCGGGGCCACGAGCATGATCGCGCCGCCCGATCCGCCGCCGCCTGCGCCGCAGCAGCTCGGCGTGCCGTCGCCGCCGCGTCCGCCGTTGGCGAGGATGCGTCCCGAGACGCTCATCATCGTCGTCGTCGCGATGCGCAGCGCGCCGCCACCGCCGCCGCCGCCCATGCCGTGTCCGCCGCCGCCTGCGCCGCCGCCGGAGCCGGGCTGGAAGGTCGTCACCATCGCGAGGTCGCTCGCCGCCGTCGCGCCGATGCTTCCGCCGCCGCCGCCGCCCTCGCCGTCGGCGCCGCATCCCGCGGGCGCGCCCGTCGCGCCGTCGTAGGGCGCGCCGCCGCCACCGCCGCCGTTGCCCGGAGCGCTCGGAGCGCCGCCTGCGCCGCCGTTCGATCCGCCGCCGGGACCGCCCGAGTAGAGCGCGCGTCCGCCGTACGAAGAGGGCGAGCAGCACATGCCGCCGCCGCCGCCGCCGCCGCCCGCTGCGCCGCCGCCGCCGCCGGAGCCGCAGCCCGGAATCGATCCCGTCGTGGGCCATCCGCCGCCGCCGCCGCCGCCGAAGGTTCCGCCCGTCCCGAGGCAGGCCGCGGTCGCGTTCTGACCGTTGCCGCCAGCTGATCCGCGTCCGCCGCCGCCGCCGGGAGAGCCCGAGTTGTCGGGGCGGAGGTCGTTCGAGATTCCGTTCGTGGGGTTGCCCGTGGAGCCGCCGCCAGAGGCCGCGCCGTTGCACATCGTTCCGTCGCCGCCGCGTCCGCCCGAGAGGTCGATGACGCCCGAGATGTCGACGTCACCCTGGCTGCGGAGGTCGAGCACGCCGTCGCCGCTCGTGGTCACCGTCACGCCCGCCCTCACGCGGATCGACCGGTAATTGTAGACCCCCGAGGGGAGCACGATGTTCGACGCCGGGTCGAACACGCCGTCGGCCCCGGTGCTCGGAAAGCCCGTGCACACGCCCGCCTGACACGTACGTCCGGAGCCGCACGCGACGCCGCACGCGCCGCAGTTCGTGGCGCTCGACGTGAGGTCGGCCTCGCATCCGTTCGAGGCCATCGCGTCGCAGTCACCGCGCCCCGTGGAGCACGCTCCGACCGCGCACGCGCCCGCCGCGCAGGTCACCGTGGCGGTGCCCGGCAGCGAGCACCGCGCGCTGCACGCGCCGCAGTTCGAAGCGTCGGTGCGCGTGTTGATCTCGCAGCCGTTCGAAGCCGTCGAGTCGCAGTCGGCGAAGCCCGTCGTGCACGCGTAGCCGCAGACGCCGCCCGAGCACGTCGCCGCCGCGCCCGCAGGAACCGTGCACGCGCGACCGCAGGCGCCGCAGTGCGCGGTGGTGACGCGCGTGTCGACCTCGCAGCCGTTGGCGGCGACGCCGTCGCAGTCGGCGAAGCCCGTGTCGCAGCGGATTCCGCACGCGCCCGCGGCGCAGGTGGGCGTGGCGTTCGCGCGCGTCGGGCAGGTCGTCCCGCACGCGCCGCAATCGCTGACGGCGGTCTGCGTGTTCACGCAGCGGCCCGTGCAGAAGGTCTCTCCCGTCGCGCAGGTCGAGCGGCACACGCCGGCGGTGCAGGCGGTTCCCGCGGCGCAGGCGGTTCCGCAGGTGCCGCAGTGGGTGTTGCTCGATCGCGTGTCGGCCTCGCAGCCGTTCGAAGGGTCACCGTCGCAGTCGGCGAAGCCCGTCGCGCACGCGACGATGGCGCAGCGCGCGTCGGCGCAGCGCGCGGAGGCCACGTTGGCCGTGACGCAGCTACGACTGCACGCGCCGCAGTTGAGCTCGCTCGTCGAGAAGTCGACCTCGCAGCCGTCGGTGCGGTTGCCGTTGCAGTCTCCCGATCCGAGCGTGCACGCGTAGACGCAGCCTCCGGCGACGCAGGCCGAGAGCGTGCTCGGACGCGCGGGACACGCCATGCCGCAGCCTCCGCAGTGCGCGGTGGTGGTGCGCGTGTCGACCTCGCAGCCGTCGGCCGCGCTGCCGTTGCAGTCGGCGAAGCCCGTGCTGCAGCTCGCCACGCGGCACAGCCCCGCCTCGCACGCGGCCACGCCGTTGGGCGCGTCGCAGCGCGTGCCGCAGCTCCCGCAGCGCGTGACGGTGGTGCGCGTGTCGGTCTCGCAGCCGTTCGCGGCGTCTCCGTCGCAGTCGGCGAAGCCCGTGTTGCACGCGTACGCGCAGCGCGCGGCGTCGCACGACGCGGTGGCGTTGGCGCGCGGGGCGCAGGCCATTCCGCAGCCGCCGCAGTGGGCCACGGTGGTGCGCGTGTCGACCTCGCAGCCGTTGGTGGGGTCGCGGTCGCAGTCGCCGACGCCGTCGTTGCACGAGCTCACGACGCAGCGTCCGTTGTTGCAGCCCGCGGAGGCGCCCGCGAGCGAGCAGCGCATCCCGCAGGCGCCGCAGTTGGCGCTGTTGCTGTCGGTGTCGACGCAGGCGCCCGAGCAGCAGGTCTGGCCCGTGGGGCACGGCTGCGTGGCGTTGCATCCGACGACGCAGGTGTTGCCCACGCAGAGGTTGCCCGGCGGACAGTGCGTGTCGACGATGCACGCGACGCACTCGTGGCGAGAGAGCTCGCAGCGCTGTGCGGGCCCGGCGGTTCCGCCGTCGACGGGGGCGACGCGGCAGCCGTCGTCGGAGCGACACCCCGCGACGCAGGTGTGCGAGGCGCCGTCGCAGTGTCGATCGGCGGGGCAGGTGTCGGCCGTGGCGAGGCACTCGACGCACATCCCCGACGCGACGTCGCACGCGCGACCGGGGCAGTCTGCGTTCGAGGCGCAGCGCGGCGGCCCCGTGTCGACGGGCACATCGGGCGTCACGGGAACGTCCGGCGTCACGGGAACATCGGCCGCGATGTCGGGCGCGACGTCGGGGGCGATGTCGGGCGCGATGTCGTTGACGATGTCCGCGGTCGCGTCCTGGGTGCGGCCTCCGACGACGGGATCGCCCGAGCACGCCGCGAGCGTGACGAGCGCGAGCGAGAGGACCCATCGAGCGCCTGCGGGCAGACGAAGCATCGATTCCATGCGCGCGATGGTATCGCCGTCGAGAGACACGGAGCAGACGAATCGGGGACCGCGCGCAACGCTTGACGAGGCCGCGTCGGCGCGTCGACCCTCACGGGGTGATGGGTGATCTGAGCGGGGCTCTGCGGGGGCGTTGTGCGCGGGTGGTGTGCGCGCTGGCGATGTCGTGCGCGTCGGGGCGGCGCCCGCCCACGGTGGTCACGAACGCGACGGAGACAAGGGCTTTCGACGCGTCGACGGCGACCGCGGCGACCGCCACGCGCGACGCAGGCGACGCGGGCGCCGCCGTGGCCGCGCCTGCGAGCGACCCGAGGGACCCGCCGCAGAGCCGACGCGAGGTGTTCCGCGGCTGCGGCATCGCCGTGCCCGACGACGCGACGCGAGAGGCGATCGACATGGGGATGCGCGTGTCGTTGCAGACCGACACGGGGGAGCTCGTGAACTTCGGCGTCAGCACGCGGAGCTGGAGCGCGGGCTCGACGATCGACTGGACCGACTACGAGCGCGGCCTGCGCAACGGGGTGTCGAACCAGAGCGGGGTGTTCATCTACTTTCGCGCGCCCCTCGTCGCGGGCGCCGCCGCCGAGGCCGCGTGGCGGCTGCACCAGCGCGTCGAGCGGCGGGAGCGCGGGCGGTTCTTCTTCTCGGGGCGGCGCTACGCGGTGGTCTCGTGCGCGGCGCCGCGAGACGCGTCCGATGAGGTCGAGCGCGCGTGCGACGCGGCCATCGAGTCGCTCTCGCTCTCGCGCGAAGACGCGCCGCGCCCCGACACGGCGCCCGCGGGCCGACACTGGACCGGCGCGCGCGGGATCTACGCGCAGACCCCCGACGCGTGGCTCCCGCAGAACACGGGCGACGGCGCGATCAGCGTCGTCGAGACGCGAGGCCCGCGCTCGCCGGTCATCAGCGTGAACGGCGGCGAGATCACGCAGCCCGTCGCGCAGGTCATCGCCGGCATGCGCACGGAGATGGAGCGCGACGGCGTCGAGCTCGCGTCGTGGGAGATTCGCCGCACGGCCGCGGGTACGAAGATCGACTACGACGGCATGGCGACGCCGACGGCCGACCACTTCATCCGTCAGCACATCCTCATCGACGGCTGGCGGATGTGCGTCGCCACCTGCGCGGGCCCCGAGGACTTCGTCGTCTCCGACGAGAGCTTCTGCGCGCACTGGCTCCCGACGCTGCGCGTGGAGCGCTGACGCGACCGCCGCACCTTCGCGCTTGCTTCGCGCACGCCACCTGAACGACCCTCCGCCGCGGAGGTTGATTGCTGATGCGACGTTCCGTCTTCGCGTTCTCGATGCTCGCTGCCTGCGCCTCGACGCAGGGGCCCGCGCGCTGCCCCGCGACCGCGCCCGTGGCCACGACCGCCGCGAGCGCGTCGACCGCCGCGCCCGCCGCAGCGCAGGGCGCCCCCGTCTCCGAGCTGCTCTCGCGGATTCCGCGCGGGGCCGAGGTGGTCGCGCGCGTCGACGTGCGGCGCTTCTTCGGCACGCGGCTCGGACGCATGGCCTCCCCCTTCATGGTCTGGTCGCGCGAGTACGCCCGCTACCGCGAGGCCTGCACCGAGCGTCCGTGGGAGGAGCTTCAGACCCTGGAGGCCGTGTACCGCGAGGGACACACGGCCGTCGCGCTCCTCGGGCCCGTCGCGGAGGAGAGCCACCGATGCGCGGCCACGGTGCTCGGCGCGCCCGACGTGAACGCGTTCCGCACGCGGCAGGTGGGCGGCTCCGTCGCGCTGGTGCTCGGTGAAGACGCCGCGCGTCCGCCGCTCATGGCCGCGCGCCTCGGCGACGGCAACGCCTCGGAGGACGAAGCCTTCTCGCGGCTCCCGCCGGGCATGGCCTCGCCCATCGCGGTGGTGCTCGTGCGAGGGCGCTCCTACCGCGACGCGATGGACTACTTCGAAACCCTCCAGGACGAGCTCGGTCACCGCGAGGCCCGCGAGGGAGGCCCCGCGCGCCCCGCGCTCCCGCGCCTCGAACTGGCCTCGCGTCAGGCGCTCCAGACGCTCCAGGGCGGGCGCATCGAGGTCGGTCAGACCGCCTCGGGCGACCTCGACATGCGCCTCTCGATGCTCTTCGCGACGCCCGAAGACGCCGAGCGCTACGTCACCACCTCGCGCGACGACATGCGCACGCGCATCCCCGACTACATGACCCGGCTCATCACGCAGGAGATGCGAGACAACCCCGACGCCCCGCGCGCCGCGCAGGCCTTCTCGGCGGAGATGTCGTCGTGGCTCACCGAGGCTGCGCCGATGGAGGCCCACGGCCCCGTCGTCGAGATGTCCTTCGGCGGCTCGGGCTCCACGGCGATCACGCTCGGCGTGCTCTCGGCCGTCGCGATCCCCGCGTTCACGCGCTACGTGAAGCGTTCGAAGACCGCCGAGGCCACGGCCAACGTCACCATGATCTCGACGGCGCTCACGCAGCAGCTCAACGACACGCCCGCCGCGCGGCGACGCCTCGTGGCGATCCCCGCGACGCCCGCCGCGGCCCCGAGCGAGGCGAAGTACCCGGCCAACCCGGCCGCGTGGGCGACCCCGGCGTGGCGCCGCGTGGGCTTCAGCATCGACGTCGGGCACTACTACCAGTACCGCGTCGACGTCGACGGGCGCTGCTACGTCGTGGCCGCGTCGGGCGACCTCGACGGTGACGGCACGCGCTCGACCTTCTCGCGCCGCGTCTGCCCGGGCGCCGACGGACGCTACGCCGCGGGCGACATCACCATCCAGAACGAGCTCGAGTAGCCGACGCTCACTTCGAGCGCCGAACTCCGCGCGCGCGCAGCTCATGCAGAGCGACGGGCGCCCGCTGCCGAACATGTACGTGCCGAAGTGATTGGCGACGGGGTCCTTCGTCACCTCGCCGTCGCCGAAGAGGTGGACCCCTCCGACCACGTCGTCGAGGTAGTGCGCGCCGCCCTGGTTGTACCAGAGCTCGTACGTCCTCCCGCAGCGGGAGCACGTGTCGCGGGGTGCGGTCTGCGGCTCGGCCTTCTTCTTCTTGCCCATGCGCCCGCGATGGTAGCGCCGTGGTGCCCGGAGGTGGATCGCGATAGTGTGCCGCCCCGTGGTGCACGGACTCATCGTCGCGGGCCTCGTCGTCGCGCTCTACGCGCTGGTGGTCTACGGCGGACTCATCACGGCCCGCGCGAAGCGCTCCGATCGCGCGCTCCTCGTGGGGCTCATGCTCGCGCAGCTCCCCATGTCGGCGGCGGCGTTCTACGGGGTGCGCGCGCCCCTCGACGCGCTCGTGCGGCACCTCCTCGGCGCGTCGAGCCCGCTCTATCCGTGGGTGGCGATCACCTTCGCGCCGCTCACCGAGGAGCCCGCCAAGCTCCTCCCGCTCGCGCTCCCCTTCGTGTGGAAGCGCGTGCGCGAGGGCGACTCCGAGGGCGCGGCGTGGGCCCTCGGCGCGGGCTTCGGGGCCGGCGAGGCGATCTTTCTCTCGGCGCTCTTCGCGCGGCAGGCGCCAGACCTGGCCTGGTATGCGTTCAGCGGCTTCGTGGCCGAGCGCTTTCAGGTCGCGGCCATCCACGGGCTGATGGTGAGCGCCTCGATGCGCGGGCTCACGGCGAGCCCGAGGGCCGCGGCCACGGGCGTCGCGACGGCGATGGCGATGCACCTCTCGCTCAACCTCCCGATCCTCCTCGCGAGGTTCGGGTGGTTCGGCGACGACCGCGTGCGCGTGGCGCAGCTCCTCTTCGCGTGGGTCTTCGCGTGGTGGATCGTCTCGTTCGCGCGCCTCACGCAGCGCCGCGCGCGGGCCTGAGCGCTACTCGTCGTCGCGCGCCACGCGTCGCGAGCGGCGCGCGCTCGCGGCGGGCTCGGCGGTGATGCGGCCGCGCTCGTCGAGGGTCGTCCCTTCGAGCGCGCCCGTCGCGCTCACCGTGAGCCGATAGCCGTTCACGGGGAGCAGGTCTGACGCCGTGCTCGTGACGCCCCGGAGTCGCAGCTCTCCCGTGGCGGCGATCCACGTCCCCTCGACGCTCTCGCGCACCTGCTCGCCCTCCCTCGCCTCCGTGGCGCGCGCGGCGGTCCACGCGAAGTAGCCGCGCACGCTGTCTCCGTCGGCGCGCGTGAGCGTGAGCGCGAAGGTCCACTCGCCGTCGTCACCCGTCGCGCGACCTCGCCACGCGCGGCGCGGCTGCGCACCCCACTCGCTCGCGTTGGTGCCCGAGTCTGACGGCGTCTCCGCGCGCGCGACGTTCGAGCCCGGCGGCGTGAGCGCAGACGGGTCTGCGGCGCGGGCGTCGGGCGAGCGCGGGAGCGACGGGGCGGCGATCGTCGCGAAGGCGCGGCGCGGGTCGTTCACGGCGGCGGCGACGGAGAGCGATCCGTCGTCGTCCTCGGCGATGTGGAGGAGCGCGAGCGTGCCCGCGACGAGCATCACGCCGAGCGAGAAGCCGAGGGCGATGAGCTTCCACGGGCGCGCCGGGGCGGGGCGCTGGATCGTGCGGGTCTTCTCTTCGTTGAAGAAGGCGAACGACACGGGGTTGTCGAGCGACGGCGGCGGCGGCGACGAGAGCGGCGGCGGGGCGCTCTGCGGCGCGGCGCTCTGCGTGGCGCTCGGCGGGGCGCTCTGCGGAGGGCTCTGCGAGGATGACATCGCGGGCGCCATGCCCGCGGACGAGGCGCGCATCGCGTCGTGGCGTTCGCGTCGCGTCTGGGAGGCGGTCGCGGAGGCCTCGGCGACCTGCGAGACGCGGCCGCTGGCGTCGGCCGAGACGACGACGCGCGCGGGCGGCGGAGAGACCATCGAGGGGCGCTGACCGACGTCGCGGAGCGCGAGGGTCATCTCGTCGGCGTTCCTGAAGCGGCGGCGGGGGTCGCGGGCCACGCAGCGAGAGAACCAGGCGTCGAAGCCCGCGGGGAGCTCGCGCTCGCAGCCGACCTCGTGGCAACGCTCGGAGGCCGTCTGGAGCGGCGTCTCGATGAGCTCGTCGAGGAAGGTCTTCATCTCGACGACGGCGTTGCGGGCGCCGAGCCAGTAGCTCCGGCCCGTGAGCATTCGAAACGCGAGGAGGCCCACGGACCACACGTCGGTCGCGGGCGTGATGACGCTCCCGGCGGCCTGCTCGGGCGACATCCAGAGGGGCGTGCCGAGGGGGCCGTCGTCGTTGTCGGGCTCGTTGACCGCGCGCGCCGCGCTGAAATCAAGGAGCTTCACGGTGAAGGGCTCCCCCGGCGAGAGGAACACGTTGGCGGGCTTGAGGTCGCCGTGCACCACGCCGACGTCGTGCACGCTCGCGAGGCCGCGCCCGAGCTGCGCGACGACCTCGAGCGCGTCGGCGCCCTCCATCGGAACGCCGACGCCGAGGCGCGCGAGGCGGGCCGCGAGGGTCTCGCCCACGAGCCGATCGAGCGCGATCCAGAGCACGTCGGTCGCGGGGTCGGCGCCCGACGCGACCACCGCGGGGCAGTGCGGGCTGTCGATGCGCGACGCGATGCGGGCCTCGCGGGCGAAGTGCGCGCGCTCCGAGGCGCCGCGCGTCGAGGCTCGCTCGAGGGCCTTGAGCGCGCAGGGGCGGCCGTTGCTCTTGCGCATCACGTCGTAGAGCACGCCGAGGTCGCAGCGCGCGATGCGACGCTGCACCTCGTACTCGCCCGCCACGACGGTGCCGCGCGAGATCTCGGTCTGCGCCTCGAGGTCGACGATCGTGTCGCCCATGAGGAAGGTGCGTCGCCGCGACGGAAGCAGCGTCGTCGGGACGGCGCGCGACCCGACGCTCGGGACGCCACGGTCCGTGGGCTCCTCTGCGACGGGGTCGTCGGCCGCGTCGTGCTCCGTCGGGTCGTTCACGCGCCTCGTTCCCTCGGTGCAGCGGAGCATACGACCGCGTCGAGAGGCGTGTACAGCGCTCGCCCGCGCGGCCCTCGCGATGCGATGCTCCGCGCGCCATGTACCGCGACCCCGCGCGCGCCGAGAGCGCGCCCTCACTGCCGTACCTCCGCGCCGCGCTCGGGAGCCTCGATCCCTCGTCGGGGCTCGCGATCTCGCCCGACATCCCGCCGAAGAAGCTCCAGGGGGTGCTCACCTACGCGCAGCCCACGCAGGGCGAGGTCCCGCTGCTAATCGTCGACAGCTCGGTGATGCTCTCGGGCAAGGCGGGGATGCTCCTCACGGACCGCGCGGCGTATTTCGACAACCCGCGCGCGCGCGTGCCCATCGAGGCGATCGTGTATCCCCCGGTGGCGACGCAGGGCGCGGGCAAGGCGGCGACGCTGCCCACGGCGATGGGCCCCGTTCCCCTGCCCGACATGCTCGAAGACTACGCCGTCGCGATGCTCCGCGCGCTGCGCGCGGTGGCCTTCTTCAACCGCGGGGCGTCGCGCTTTCCGTACGGTCAGCGCCCCTTCGCGGGGCCCGTGGGCGAGCTCGCCGCACAGACGCTCGTCGCACCGGAGCTCCCCGCGGCGCCGCGGATCCCCGCGCGACAGATCCACGTCGCGTCGAACCTCGCCCACGCCTGGCTCGACCACGACGCGGGCGAGGAGCTCCTGTGCCTCCTCGACGAGACCGCGTCGAGCGACGGGACGCGCTTCATCGCGCTCACCGACCGACGCGTGATTGCCCTCGTCGACACGCCCGTCGACATCCCCTACGCGGCCATCACGGGCTTCACCTTCAAGCCCGGGATGCTCTCGCACTCGCTCATCTTCAGCGCCGGGCCGTCGTCGGTGCGGTTCGAGACCATCGCGCGAGATCCCGCGGCGCGCGCCGTCGCAGACTTTCTCACGCGCCTCGGGTCCCTCGCGCCGGAGCACCGCACCGCGTGGCCCGCGGCGTCGCCGACGGCCGACGACCCGAGCGGCGCCGCGGCGGCGATGCAGTCGCTCTCGTGGCCCGACGCGCGCGTCGCGACGATCCTCGAGCTCGTGCACGCCACCGTCGCCCGCGGGACGATGACCCCCGACGTGGGCCGCGATTTCGTCACGCGCGCGCTGCGGCTCCAGCGCACGCTCCGCGGAGGGCACGGTCGCACGGGGCCGATGCAGCGCTCGCCGCTCGGCGCGGCGGACCTCGAGCTCACGCTCTCGACGCTCTTCGGCGCGCCCGTGTGGGCCGGTCACGACGGCGCGAGCCGCGTGGTGGATTTCGAACTCGGTCGCGGCGGAGGCGGCGCCAACGTGGGGGCCGTCGCGTCGACCGTGGTCGGCCTCACGCTGCTCGCGGTGGTGGGCTTCGGGTGGATCAGCACGGGCTCCGGCGCGCGCTCGCTCCGACTCCGCGCGCGCATCTGGGAAGGCCCTGGCGGCGCGGGCTTCACGCTGCAAGACGCGCAGGGCGCCCCCCTCGCCCGCGAGGCGCCGAAGGTCGCCGGCGGGCTCCTCGAGACGCTCGCGGAGGCCAGCGCGCAGACGCTCCTCCGACGCGCGCTCTCGGGCTGGGAGGTGCACCCCGAGATGCTCCAGCGGGAGCCCGTCGCGTCCATCGAGCAACGCGCGAGAGCGCTCGTCCCCTACGTCGACGTCGCCCCCTTCTTCGCGGGCTAGGCCCGCGCCCGATTTCGTCACCCCATGGATCGCGCGCGACGCGGGTGCCACCGCGCCGACGCAGCGAAAGCTCTGCTGTCGTGCGCACCGGAATGAAGGCATTGCGGCAACTTTGAGCGTATTTGCGACGCGCGCGTCGCCGCCGCGTGTGGACGCGACCGCGGAACACCTCGTGCGTAGCGTGAGGGGTTGTCGCCATGAACGCGCCCGCTCAACGCACCGACTTCGACGCGCTCCTCGACCTGACCGCGTGCCCCGCCGATCGCCTGTGGCGCTACCCGCTGGCGCGGGCGCTCGTTCCGTTGGCGATGCGGGTGCCCGTGCGGCCCAACCACATCACGGTGTTTCACACGCTGCTCGGGGTCGCGGCGGGCGTGGTGCTCTCGCAGGGCACGACGCGCGCGATGGTGGCCGCGGGGCTGATGTTCGAAGCGCGCGCGATCCTCGACTGCCTCGACGGCGTGGTGGCGCGCGCGAAGAAGATGTCGTCGCCCTTCGGCCGCGCGCTCGATCAGGCCGGCGACGTGATCGGCTTCGCGTCGATGATGCTTGGCGGCGCGGTGCTCCTCGCGCGCGCGCACGGCGGCGTCATCGCGGCCCTCATGGTGGTGCTCGCCTCCGCCGTGGGCGCGAGCGGAACGGCCGCGTGGGACCTCCTCCACCGCAGGCTCTCGTCGCTGCTCCGTCAGGGTCACGACGCGACCGGCGAGGAGCGCGCCGCCCTGCTCCGAGCGTTCGAGGCGAAGCCGAGCGCGGTGCTCCGCGTGAGCCTCGTGGTGCAGGGCGTCCAGAGCCTCCTGCTCGGCGCCGCGTCGATCGACGACGGCGTGCGCGACGCGAGCGGCGAGTCACCGCTCGGCCGCGCCGTCCGCGACGCCGCGGCGCATCGAGACCCCGAGCTCCTCGCGCTGATGACGCGCGTGGGCCTGGTGGGCGGCGACATGATGCTGTTCCTCTTCGGCCTCACGCTGCTCGTCGGGGTGTT
The DNA here is from genome assembly GCA_046351535.1 of Polyangiales bacterium. GTDB lineage: Bacteria > Myxococcota_A > Polyangia > Polyangiales > CAISKJ01. Next base: position 173,991 of record JAXLYG010000019.1, on the reverse strand, counting down.
CACGCCGCTCTTCCCCTTCGTGACGCTCGGCGGCGTCGCGGTGTGGGGCTACACGGTCATCACGGTGAACCGCTACCTCAACGGCCTCTCGCACGGCGCCCACGACCACGACGAGCACGCAGCGCACACGCGCTGAGCGCGATCGCCCACGGCCACGCGCAGCGCGAGGTCGGCGCCGACGCGCGGCACGAGCATCCGCCGCCGCCGGGGACGCGCCCGCCCCCCGCGTCGCCGCCCGCGTCGACGCCCGCGTCGCTGCGCGAGACGCCCGCGTCGGGGAGCACCGGATAGAACCGCCCCCCCGCGCCGAGCGCGCCGTAGTAGAGCGTCGCGCCCTGCGTGTCCTGCACGCGGATCTCGCCGCCGGGGTCACCCGTTCGGCGGAAGGTCACCGTGTACGACCGCTGCCCCGCGGGGTCGGCGATGCGCACGCCCGCGCTGTCGGCGTCTTCGACGAGCGACGCGGGCGGCATCGCGTCGTGGTCCGTGTCAGTCGCGTCGATGACGTGGAGAAAGTACTCCCTCGCGTTGCCCCGCGGCGCGGTCACCTCGACGCGCATGCCGCGGGTGTCTTCGACGGTCACGAGCGGGTTCACCGTGGTGCCGTCGACCGCGAAGCCGTCGACGACCTGCGTGGTCGCGTTGGCGGGCAGGAGCGTGCGCGCGATGAGCCGCCCGTTGGCGCGCGAGAGCGAGAAGCGGCCGTCGCGTTCGAGCGATGGGCGCGCGAGCGAGTGCATCACGAAGCGTCGGTCGTACGCGGGGTCCGTCGACTCGACGCGGTCGAAGATCACCACGAGCTCGGGCCGCAGGAACACGAGCTGCCGCGTGACCTCGCGCACCTTCGCGCTCGCGCCCGTCGAGGTCACCGCCGACGAGTTGTAGGCGCGCGTGAGGTTGCAGGCGGCGTAGTCGTGGTAGCGCGAGCTCTCGAAGGCGGTGACCGAGCCCGTGTCGTACTGCGCGCCCTCGGTGAGGTTCGAGCGGTAGAGCGACACCGTGGCGCGCGCGCTGTTGGCGTAGGTCATCGCGCGCTGCCCGCCGTCGTTCACGCTCGGGATGCGGCGCGCGTTGGGAAAGGTCTCACCGGGCTTCACGACGGCGAGCGTGTTCGCGTGCACCGAGCGCTGCGCGTACCAGTTGAGCCAGTGGTTGGTCTCGAAGCCGTCGTAGGCGCCCGTGTGCACGGCGAGGGGCGCGCGGTGATAGATCTGAAAGCTCCCCGCCTCGATGTGCTGCCGCGGCGTGAACCAGTCGCCGCACGAGAGCGTGACGTGCACGGCGTCGGCGTCGTTCCACGAGCCGCGCATGACGACCACGTCGGCTGCCGTCGGCGAGAGGTGCGCCGCGAGCGGGAGATCGACGCGCGCGGGCCGCGACGGTCGCGCGGGCTCCCAGAACACGATCTGGTGCCACGCTTCGGGGCCGCCGTAGTCCTGCCCCGCGGGGAGGCGCACGGTGACCTCGTTCGCGAGCGACTGCGTCACGGGCGAGCCCGTCGCCCACGCGAGCATGTCGAGCACCGCGCGCTGCCCCGCCGCGCCCGCGGGCGCGTCGCCGAGCGCGTCGCCGAAGGTGGGATAGCGCAGGTCGGGGCGCAGCGCGTAGGGGTGATAGCGCACCAACGCGCCGAAGGGGTCTGACGCGTTCTGCTGCGCCCAGGCGACGAGGTCCTCGCCCATCGCGGTGCTCCACGCGATGACGTAGTAGAGCGCGTAGCGGCCGGCCCAGTTGTCGAACCACGCGGGGCCCTCGGGCCACCACCCGCGCGCGTACCCGAGCGCGGGCAGGAGCTGCGTGCGCCAGCGCGCGTTGGCGTAGGCCACGTAGCGCGCCGAGGTGGTCATCGCGGAGTCGCCGGGCGACGCGAGCGCGAGGCCCGCGAGGCCCACGGCGGCGGCCTGCGCGAAGGCCTCGGACGAGAAGACGTCTTGCGGCTGATGGGCGAGCGACCACTCGGCGTACGACTCGAGCTGGCGGCGGAGCGTCTCGCGGTCGGTGGTGGTGAGGTCGTTGAAGAGCCAGTCGTACGCGATGGCGAGGTGGAGCACGCGCGCGGCGTTCGAGAGGAGCTGGCCGCGCTCGTCGCCGCGGTCGACGAAGTTCCCCACGCGGTTGAGCTCGTCGCGCACGGCCTGGAGCGTCGTGTCCTCGCCGTAGAGCACGTAGCGCAGGGCGTTGTTGATCACCGTGAGCGGCGGGTTGCGCGTCGTCGGCGGCAGCGGGATCGGCGCGGCCACGCGGCACGCGCGGGCGTAGAGCGAGCCCGGGGCCTCGCAGCGTGATCGGATCGTGGCGGGCGTGACCCCGCGCTGGCCCGCGGCGCTCAGGAAGATGCGCGGGTGATACGCGCGGATGGTCTGCGCGTGCGCGTCTCCGGCGGCGACCGCGAGGAGCGCAGCCGCGGACGCCGCGAGGAGGTTCGAAGTTCGACGCATGAGCGCGGGGCGGAGACTAACCCACGCGCGCGCAGACGGTCACGGATGCACCGAGGGATCGGAGCTGACCGTGATGCGATAGGGGCGCACCTCGCCCTGGCGATAGCTGCCCACCCAGATCTGGTAGACGCCCGCGGGAAAGGCGCCCTGCACGCCGGGGTTGAGGTTGAACTGGTCGTCGTTGCAGACGAGCGTGCCGTCGGGGCGACGGATGATGAGCGTCGAGTCGGCCGCCGAGGTGACCGCCACGAGGAGGAAGGGCTGCGGCGTGCGGACGAGCATCGTGTGCGACGGCGCGGCCTGGACCCAGCCCCGGCACGTCCCCTCGCCGCGCACGTTGGTGGAGTTGAAGACGCCGTTGGTGCGACCCATCGCGGCGATGGGGCGGGCCGCGTTCGGGGGAATGTTCAGCGGACGACCGACGGCGCGCAGCGTCGGGTCGAGGTCGCCGAGGCTCGGGAGCTGCGGCGGGTTCGGCACCGGGGGCTGATAGGGCTGCGGGACGTTGGGCGTTCCGACGGCGCCCGAGGGGCGCGACGAGGTGAGCTCGCTCAGCGCGAGCTGAAACGGCGCCGCCTGGCCCTGCGAATACGTGCCCACGTAGATGTCATAGCGCCCGGGCGGCAGGCCGCGGAGGTCGAGGCCCGGCATGTTGCCGTAGGTGTCGTCGGCGCACCACGTCTGGTTCACGCCGCGCACCATGAGGGTCGTGTCGGAGCCCGACTCGGCGAAGATGCGCAGGAAGCGGAACCCCGTCGGCGACTGGAGGATGTAGCTCGGCTGCGCGGGGATCCACCCACGGCAGTCGGCCTGGACGGTCTGCGCCGAGACGGGCCCGCCCGCCATGCCCTGAAAGCGCTGCGGGTCGGGCATGAAGCCCGTGTTGAGGTTGATGGTCTGCGCGAGGGCGAGCGGCGCGACGAGCGTGGCGACCGCGAACGCGGCGAGTCCTGCGATGGGCGACTTTCTCATGGGATTCCCTGGTGCTCTCTCGGGTGACGGCGCGCGGCGCTCCCCGCGGGGCGCTATCCTCGCGGTGTGCGGCGGCGCGGGTCAAGGCCCGTGAGAGACGAGACCCGCGCGCCCCGTAATCAGACTTCGAACTGCCCCGACTCGAGGAGCTCGGTCACGCGGTGCAGGAAGTTGTTCGCGGCCACGCCGTCGACGATGCGGTGGTCGTACGAGAGGCACACGAACATCACGGGGTGGATCGCGATCGTGTCGACGCCGTCGACCTCGACCACCACGGGGCGCTTCACGATCTCGCCCGTGCGCAGGATCGCCACGTTGGGCTGCGAGATCACCGCGGCGCCGACGAAGTTCCCCTTGAGCCCGGGGTTCGAGATGGTGAAGGTCGCGCCCGAGAGCTCGTCCGCGGAGATCGTGCCGTCGCGGGCCTTGCGGGCCACGGCGTCGATGTTCTTCGCGAGGCCCTTCACCGTGAGCTCGTCGGCGTTGCGCACCACGGGGACGATGAGCCCGCCAGGGGTCTCGACGGCCATGCCGAGGTTGATGTCGCGGAGCTTCACGTACGCGTCGTCGAGCACCCGCGCGTTGAGCACGGGGTTCTCACGCAGCGCGCGCGCCGTGGCCGCCGCGATGAACGAGAGGAACGTGAGCGAGACGCCCTCGGCCTTGTAGGCGTCCTTGCGCGCGTCGCGCAGGCGCGAGACCTTGTGCATGTCGATCTCCGCGAACGTGTAGACGTGCGGAGAGACGTGCTTCGAATAGACCATGTGGTCGGCGATGATCCGGCGGCGACGGTTGAAGGGCACCACCTCGTCGCCCGGCGAAGGCGCGTAGGGCTTGACCTGAAATCCACCGCGCGGCGCCGCGGGAATGGACTGCGCGAGCGCCGCCACCGACTCGCTCGCCTGCGCGACGCGCGACGGCGCCGCCGACGCGGGCGCGACGGAGACCGCGACGGGCGCGGGCGGAGCCGCGGGCGGAGGCGCTGCGGGCGCGGCGGCGCGGGCCTGGAGCGCAGCCTCGACGTCGCGCGGAGTGACACGTCCGCGCTCCCCGGTGCCCTGCACGGTCGAGAGGTCGACGTCGTGCTCGCGCGCCATCGCGCGGACCTTCGGCGTGAGGGGCGCAGACGTCGCGGGGTCCGAGGGCGCGGCGGCGACGGCGGCGACGGGCGCGGGCGCGCTGGGCTTCGCGGCGCCCGCGGCGGTGTCGATCTCGACGATGGGACGGTCGACGGGGACGACGTCCTGCTCGCGCGCGAGAATCGCGCCGACGACGCCGCTCACGGGCGAAGGCACGTCGGTGTCGGCCTTGTCGGTCGACACGGTGACGATCACCTGATCCTTCTTGATCACATCGCCCTGCTTGATGTGCCAGCGGCTGATGGTTCCCTCGACGATGCTCTCGCCGAGCTTGGGCATGACGACGGCAATGACGGCCATGGGTGCAGTCGATCCTGTGGATGAAATGGTTCGTGTGGCGAGCGGCACCGGCGGCGACGCCCGCGGCGCGCAACCCTACCGACGCCCGCGCTCCGCCATCAACGCAATTCAGCCGTTGCGAAGGCGGAGCACGTAGAGCAACACCGCCGCCGCGCCGCCGACGAGCACCACGCTCAGCAGCACGTACACCACCGCGGGGAGCCCTGATTTTTCGGGCTGCGGCGGCGCCTGGAACGCGCGCTGCGGGGGCATCCCCACGGGCATCTGCTGCGACGGATCGTAGGGCGTGAGCTGTCCGACGGGCGCGTAGGGCTGCGGCGGGGGATACGGCGGCGACGGCGCCGTGACCTGCTCGCTCGGGCGCGGCACGAGGTCGATGGGGTACGAGCGATCGGCCGCGGGCGCCTGCGGCATCGCGGGCTGCTGCGGTTGTTGCGGCGGCATCGCCCGCGGGACCTCGCCCGACGAGCCGCCGTCACCGGGCACGTAGCGCGGCTGAAAGAGCGTCCGCGCGGAGCCCGTCTCGGCGCTGTCGTCGTCCTCGTCGGAGAGGTGATCGGCGAGGTCTGGCCCCGGCGGCGGCGCGGGCGTCGTGATCGGCGCGATGGGCGCGATCGACGCGGCCTTGAACGCGCGCGCCTTCTCGACGATCGCCATCGCGTGAAAGGGCGACGTGGCCCCCTCGTCGTCGTACTCGGGGTGCGCGGGCGCGGGGGCCTGCACCGGCGTCTGCATGGCCGCGGGCGCGGGGATCTCGGTGATCTTTCGCGGGGCCTGGATGCGCAGCGAGCGCGTCTCGCCGCCGACCTCGGGCGTGTCGTCGACGACGACGCCGCGCGCGCTCGAACGCGCCGCCGGAGCCTGCGCGCCGCCGCCGCGCGTGGGCATGGTCATCGTCGGCGCGCGGAACCGCGAGGCCTTCTGCGTGGCGTTCTCTTCGCCCGAGCGGTCGCGCGGCGCGGACGACGACGGCAGCACCGGGTTCACGGGGCCGATGGGCGACGGCGCGCGCGTGACGGGCGCCTCGACCACGGTGGTCGACATGAACGCGGGCTCGTCGTCGTCGTCGGGCTCCGACGCGTGCGCGGTGATCGCGGCGCTCTCTCGCACGGCGCGCCGCTCGCGTTCGAGCTTCTGCGTGGCGACGCCCGAGATGAAGCCCGACACCTCGCGCGGACCCGCGATGGAGCTGTGGAGCTCTCGCTCGATGGCCTCGGAGAACTCCGCGGCCGAGCGGAAGCGCTGGTCGGGGTCGGGGTGCAGCGAGCGCTTGCAGATCTCGTCGAGCACGGGCGGCAGCCGCGCGTCGTACTCGAGGAGGCTCGGGTACTCGCCCGCGAGGATGCGCCGCGCCGTGTCGAACTCGTTGTCGCCCGCGAAGAGTCGGCGGAGGGTGATGGCCTCCCAGAGCGTGACGCCCATGCCGAAGACGTCGACGCGGCGGTCGAGGGCCTGACCCCTGATCTGCTCGGGGGCCATGAAGTTGAGCTTGCCCTTGATGAGCCCCACCTGCGTGTTGGTGATGCGGCTCTCGGCCTTCGCGATGCCGAAGTCGACGATGCGCGCGGTGCCGTCGACGCCTACGACGACGTTCTGCGGAGACACGTCGCGGTGGATGATCTTGAGCGGCGTGCCCGCGTGGTCGGTGAGCTCGTGCGCGTAGTGGAGCCCCGCGAGTGCGTCGAGCACCACGCGGAGGATGATCCCGAGGGGGATGCGTCGGCGGAGGTTCACCGCCATCTTCTCGATGTTCGAGAAGCTGTCTCCCTCGACGTAGTCCATGATGAGGAAGATCAAGCCCTCCTCGATGCCCACGTCGATGATCGAGACCACGTTGGGGTGCTGGATCGTCGCCGCCACCCGCGCCTCGTCGAGGAACATCTCGACGAACGAGTCCTCCTGCGAGAGGTGGGGGTGCATCACCTTGATCGCGACGAGGCGGTTGAAGCCCCCCGCGGCCGTCGACCTCGCGAGGTACACCGAGGCCATCCCCCCGGTGCCGATCTCGGCGATCACGTCGAACTTGCCGATGCGCGACCCGACGAGGGATGAGCGAGCGCTATTTTCGCGTGCGTTCATCGACATCGTGGCCGCGGGCGACCGTACCACGCCCCCGCCTCCGCCCGAAAGCGCGGCGTTGCAAAAGTAACATGGGGCTTCAACGGCGCCCGCCCGCGCCGCGAGGCGCAAAAACAAGCGCTTTTCGCGAGGGTCTCACACGCGCGGAGCTGCACCGACATCGGCGAGCGGAGCCTCGCCCGCGGCGCGCGCGGCCCTCAGCCCGGCGACGTTGACCGCCGCGAGGAGCGCCCACGCGACGCCCGCCCACGAGCGGAGATACACGTCGACGAAGCCCGACATCATCGATCCCTTCGCCCAGATGTAGTGGTGCGCGCACTCGTAGAAGGGCTCCGCGCCCATCTGGATGATGACCTGCCGCGGGCACACCTCGTCGGGTCCGAGGAAGCGGTTCACCATGTCGGGGTCGAACACCGCCGCCACGTGGGGGAGCGCGCAGAGCGACAGCACCGCCGCGGTGAGCTCGGGCCTCGCCACGATGCGCCCCGCGAGCGCGCGCGCTTCCTCCGTGAGCGACGCGGCGCCGAGCACGGCGAAGGCGGGGAGCCACGGGAGCATCAGCCTCGGCCCCCAGGCCCACCATCCGAAGGGCGAGTACCAGCCGCCGAGGCCCCACGTGAGCGCGAGGAGCGCGAGGGCCACGAGGGCGCCGGGCAACGCGGGCGACGTGAGGCTGCGATCGGTGCGGAGCGCGCGCGCGCTCGACGCGAGAGGCCACGGCGAGCACCGCGGTCATGGCGGGCCAGAAGACCGCGACGCCGCTGCTCGGCGCGAACCAGAGCGCGAGCGACTGCGTGACCTTCACGCTCGTCCACGGCACGCGGAGCATGGGCTGGAGGAGGAAGGTGTTGCTGAAGCCTCCCTCGCGAAAGTGGTTGAAGAGCGAGGTGGCGACGAGGCCGAGCGCGCTCCCTCCGGCGGCGCCCACGAGGTGACGCCACGGGCGCTCGCCCTTGCGCGCGAGCTCGGGCAGGAGCGCGCCCGCGGCGAGCACGGCGAGAAAGGGCAGCGCGATCTCCTTGGTGAGCGAGGCCGCGAAGAAGGCCGCGGCGCACGCGACGGGGTGCGCGCGGCGGAGCGTGAGCGCCACGGCCGCGACGGTGAGGCACGCGGCGGTCATCTCGTTGAAGCTCGACCCCGCGTAGTAGAGCATCGGTCCGTCGACGGCGATGAGCGCCACGAGGGCCGCGACCGATGCGCCCGCGCGCTCGCGCAGGGCCCACCACACGAGCCACGGCGTCGCCATGAACGACGCCAGGTTCATCGCGATGAGCACGCGCGACGCGAAGGTGAGCCTGAAGCCCGCCGCGAGCGCCGCCCACGCGGGAATGTACTGCGCCACGGGGAAATACGACGCCTCGGGGCAGTGTCCCCACGCGCCGCGGGCGAAGCACAGCCGCGCCGCGCGCGCGCCTCGGAGCAGCGTGACCGTGTCGCCCTCGACGAGCGGGTGCTGAAACGCGCGGAGCACGAGCGCCACACCGAGCGCCACCGCGCAGGCCGCCAACAGGGCACGGGTCGAGCGCATCGCCGCCGGGGACCATATCAGCCGCGCGAGAAGCGCGTCCACATGCGCGTTCGCGTCGCGTGGGGGGCTGGTCGCGCGGGCGCTCGGGCCCCACGATGACGGGCAATGACCCGACCTCACGTCGTCATCCTCGGGGGAGGATTCGGTGGCCTCGCCGCAGCGAGGGCCCTCCGCTCGGTCCCTGTTCGCGTCACGCTCGTCGACCGGCAGAACCACCACCTGTTTCAGCCGCTGCTCTATCAGGTCGCGACGGCGGCGCTCAACCCGAGCGACATCGCGGCGCCGATCCGTCACGTGCTCCGTCGACAGCGCAACGTGACGGTGCTGCTCGCCGAGGCGCGCGCGATCGACACGGCGCGGCGCGTGGTGGAGCTCGTCGACGGCGAGCTCGCCTACGACCACCTCATCCTCGCCACGGGCGCGACGCACTCGTACTTCGGCCACGACGAGTGGGCCGCGCGCGCGCCGGGGCTCAAGACCCTCGAAGACGCCGTCGAGATCCGTCAGCGCTTCCTCCTCGCGTTCGAAGCGGCGGAGCGCGAGCCCGACCCCGATCGACGCAAGGCGCTGCTGACCTTCGTGGTGATCGGCGCGGGCCCGACGGGCGTCGAGATGGCGGGCGCGATGGCCGAGATCGCGCGGCACACGCTGGCCTCGGAGTTTCGCGCGATCGATCCGCGGAGCGCGCGCGTGGTGCTCGTCGAGGGCGTCGACCGCGTGCTCCCCTCGTACGCGCCGGAGCTCTCGGCCTCGGCGCTCGCCGAGCTCGATCGCAGGGGCGTCGAGGTGCGCCTCGGCGCGCGCGTCACCAACATCGAAGACGAGTGCGTCCACATCGGCGCGGAGCGGCTCCCCGCGTGCACCGTCGTGTGGGCCGCGGGCGTGGCGGGCTCTCCCATCGCGCGTACGCTCGGCGCGCCGTGTGATCGCGCGGGCCGCGTGATCGTCGACGCGTCGCTCACCATTCCCGGTCACCCCGAGGTCTTCGTGATCGGCGACCTCGCGTCGGTCACCCTCGACGGGAGCCCCGTGCCCGGCGTCGCGCAGGGCGCCATTCAGGGCGGTCGTCACGCGGCGGAGACCATCGCGCGGCGCCTCCGCGGCGAGACCCCCAGCGCGTTCGTCTACAAAGACCTCGGCTCGATGGCGACGATCGGACGCAACGCCGCCGTGGCCGACGTGAACGGCACGCGGCTCACGGGCGTGCTCGCGTGGTGGGCCTGGCTCGCGGTGCACATCATGGCCCTCATCGACTTTCGAAACCGTCTCTTCGTGGTGCTCTCGTGGGCGTGGTCGTACCTGTCGTTCGGGCGCGGCGCGCGGCTCATCACGCGCAAGGTCCCGCCGACGCTGATCTCGCGCGACGACGATCCCTGACTGAAGCTGTGCTGTGAGTGTGAGGCGGAGGGAGTGACGATCAGCCGAGGCGGAGGGCCTGCGCGACGCCCTTCTCGACGCCCTGCTTCGCGGCCTTCGAGAGGAAGTCCATGAGCTTGGTCTTGAGCTTCGGGTTCTTCTCGAGCAGCGGGAAGTTGCCGACCTTGTTCACGAAGCCCGTGACCACCTGCTGCGCGAGCTCGTTGCCGCTGTCGACGAGGAAGGTCTTCACCGACTCGCCGTGCTTCTGCTTGAGCACGGTCCAGAAGGGATCCTTCGCGAGCCCCTTGTTGAGCCCCACGGCGTGGAGGGTGCCCCACGTGGCGGCCGTGGTGGTGACGCCCTTGACCTCCTTGACGAGGCCCGAGAGGAACTTGCTGTTCTTCACCGCGGGGATGTTCTCGACCTTGGCGAACACGGCGTTCACCCCGGCCTGAATGCCCTGCGTGATGGCCTCCTCGCCGGCCTTCTGGAACTCGCCGCGGATCTTCGCCCAGTCGGGCTTGCGCCCTTCCTTCAGGGCCGTGGCGAGCTCGCCCACGACGCTCTTCGAGAGGCCCTGGAGGCGCTCCTTGATCTTGTCGGGGACGCCCGCCTGCGTGAGCACCTTGTCGAGGCCCTTCGAAGCGGCCTCCTGAAGCTTCTCGGGCTGGAGGAGGTCTTTGATGCGCGAGAGCCAGTCGCCCTTCTTGCCCTGGAGCTCGAGGGGCTTGGCGGCCTCGACGTCGTTCTTGTCGGCCTTGGCGCCGCCGGGGTCGTCGCCGCAGTTGATCTTCACGAGCCCGCCGTTGACGTTCACGAGGCTCCCGCCGAGCACGTGAACGGTCTTCGACGCGATGGTGATCTTGTCGGGGAGCATCTCGATGGAGCTCCCTCCGCACGTGAGCTTGATGCTCGCGTCGCCGTTGATCGACAGGTTGTTCACCACGTTGATCGCGTAGCCCTTGCCGCCGTTGACCCGCACGTTGCGGTCGCCCTGCACGAGGAGCTTCTCGGTGCCCTGCACCTCGGTCACGCGGTCTTTGACCACGGTGTTCTTCTCGTACCCGAGCACGGTCTTCTGCCGGTCGTTGCCGACATAGAGCGTGTTGTCACGGCGGATCACGATGTCGTGGTCGCGCTGCGCGTGGATGAAGATCTGCTCGCGGTCCTTGAGGTCTTCGAAGCGCAGCTCGTTGAAGCCGTCGCCGCCGGGCGTCGTGCTCGACTTGATCGTGCTCTTGGTCTTCTCCTCGGGGAGGGGATACGGCACGTTGTTCTGGCCGTTATAGACGCAGCCCGTGACGAGGGGCTTGTCGGGGTCGCCTTCGAGGAAGGTGACCACCACCTCCATCCCGACGCGCGGGATGAACATCGCGCCCCAGGCCGAGCCCGCCCAGGTCTGCGCCACGCGGATCCAGCACGACGCGTTCTTGCCGCGCTGGCTCCCGGGCCGAAGCTCGGGCCGCTCCCAGTGGAAGCGCACGAGGATGCGGCCGTGGAAGTCGACGCAGATCTCGTCGTCGGTGCCCGGCTCGGCCATCACCGTGGCGGTCTGCGGCCCGTAGACCAGCGGCCGCGGCGTGACGCGCGTGGGGCGGTACTGAATCGCCGAGGGGATGCCCACGAAGCGGTTCGTGTAGCGGGCCTCGTAGTGCGACCCGCCGCCGGCGTCGGGCGCGATGTCCGCCGACACCTCGCGGAGGATTGCCTTCATGTGCTCGCTGCGGCGCGTGTCCGAGGGGATGTCTCCCCACGCGATGGCCTCTTGAATGAGGTCGGTCACGAGCCAGTCGCCGTCGAGCTCGGCGCGCACGTGGCCCGCGAGCGTGAAGCGCAGACCGGGCATGAGCCCCGTGACGTTCGAACGGCCGTGGGCGGCGCGCTCGTCGTGGCGGAGCTCCTCGTTGCGGATGCGCGCGATGCGACCGCCGTGGTGGCCGCTGTACGCGTGGCCGCCCTCGTTGTAGTCGCCGAGGTTGAAGCGCGCGGGGTAGTCGTAGACGGGCCGCGCGCCCACGTCACCGGGCGCCTTCGAAGTGAACTCGAGGAACGACCGCGGGTGCGTGAAATCGAACTCGCGCAGCGTCACGCCCGTGGGGTGCGTCTTGCGGTGCCAGTCGAACCACTGGAGCGACTCGACGGAGGCCGTCGCGACGCCGCCGTCCTGCATCTCGATCGCCGAGCCGTCGAGCGTCGGCGTGGGCTCGTACGCGTGCCCCTCGCCCGCGAGCACGAGCGTCTCCGTGGGCCCCTCGTGCTTGAAGAAGAACGCGATGCCCTCCTCCTGCAGGAGCCGCATCACGAAGTCGAGGTCGCTCTCGCGGTACTGCACGCAGTACTCGCGCGCGGGGAGGTCCATCCCGGCGCCGAGCTCGATGCCGCCGTCGCCCTGGTAGAGCCCCGCGTCCTTGAGCACCTCCTTGACGACGGTGATCACGTTGACGTGCTGCCAGATGCGCGAGTTCACGCGGTGCGACAGCTTGAAGAGCTGCGGCACGATGAGGATGCGCGCGAAGCGGTACGACCCGGTGCTCCCGAGGTCCTCGACGCGGCGCACCCAGCCCCTCACGTTGCGCACGAGCGAGGCCCGCACGATCTCGACGCCCACCGACTTTTCGAAGAGCTCGTCGACGTCCGCCGAGAGGTGCGACGAAGCGAGCACCACGGAGCACTCGAAGACTCGCGAGAGCGTCTCGCGCGCGTGAACGTGCACCGGACGCCACGCGCCAGCGCTGCTTCCGTCGACCACGTCGAGGCTCAGCTCGACGTCGGGCAGGGAGGTTCCGTCAGAGGTGCTCATGCGCGATGTTCCCTTGTATGTCTGAGGGCGGTCTTGGTCTCTCGTGCGGCGTTGCGATGAACCGCTCCATCGCCGCCGTGTCGCCGCCGCGGGCGCGTCGGATGCTACACCGAGTCCGCGTACACCGGGAGGTCTTCAACCTCGGGCTCTTCCGCCTCGGGTCGTCCCAGCGCGCGGAGCCACGCGAGGCCCAGGATCGCCGACGCGAGCGACCCCGCCAGCACCCCCACCCTCGCCTGATCGTTCGCCGTCGCCGAGCCTGAAAAAGCGAGCTCGTCGACGAAGAGCGACATCGTGAACCCCACCCCCGCCACCATCGCGACGCCCGCCACGTCGCGCCACCGGGCGCGCGTCGGCATCGGCGCCACGCCCGAACGAACCGCGAGAAAGGTCGCCAGGGTGATCCCCAGGGGCTTGCCCACGAAGAGCCCGAGCGCCACCGCGAGCGTCACCGGCGCCGCCCCCGCGGCGCGCACATCGACCGCCACCCCCGCGTTGAAGAGCGCGAACGCGGGGACGATCACGAAGGCCACCACGCCGTGCAAGCCATGCATCACCCGGTCGAGCGGCGACTGCATCGCCTCGAGGTGCCGCTCGATCGCGCCGAGCACGTCGCGCCCCGCGACGCCCCGCGCCCGAAGCTGCGCGAGCGCCGCGTCGAGCTCCACGAGCACGCCTTCGGGCGGCCGCGCGGGCGTCGGCGGGAGGCACACCCCCACCACCACGCCCGCGAGCGTCGGGTGCAGCCCCGCGCGCGCGAGCTCGACCCAGAGCGCCACGCCGAGCACCGCGTAGGGCACGATCGACTGCGTGCGCCTGCGAGAGAGGGCCGCGAGCACGGCCGCGAGCGCGAGCGCAGCGACGAGCGGCACGGGCGACACGCGCGCGCCGTAGAAGAGCGCGATCACCACGATGGCCCCGAGGTCGTCGAAGATCGCGAGCGCCGTGAGGAACACCAGCAGCGACGGCGGGACGCGGCGCTTCACGAGCCCGATCACCCCGAGCGAGAAGGCGATGTCCGTCGCCATCGGGATGCCCCAGCCCCGCGACGCCACGCCGCCGCGCGCGATGAGGAGGTACACGCACGCGGGCGCGATCATCCCGCCGAGCGCCGCCACGAGGGGCAGCGCCGCGCGCGCAGGGGTGCGCAGCTCGCCCGTCGAGAGCTCGCGGCGGATCTCCATCCCCGCGACGAGGAAGAAGAGCGTCATCAGCAGGTCGTTGATGACGTGACGCAGCGACCACACCGACGACGCGCCTCCGACGCGCGCGCCGATGGGGAGCTCCGCGGCGCGGTGGTACCACGGGGCGAAGCGGCTGTTCGCCCACGCGAGCGCGACCGCCGCGGCGACGAGGAGCAGCGCGCCGCTCGCGGCCTCGGTGCGCAAGAACCGTTGGATCGGCGCCGCGAGCCGGAACAGCACTCGTCGCACCGCGGAGGGCGCGGGCGGCATCGTCGACGCGGGGGTGGTCATCACCGTCACAGCTTTCTAGTACGCCGTCGCGCATCGCGTGCCCCCAATCGCGACCGGCGCGTCGACGCCCGCGAAGCCCCCATCGGATCGCGCTGGCATCGCCGAGATGAGTTTGGGTACTCTCCCGCCTCATGGAGAGCAAGGACCCCGACGGGGAGGGGACGACCCCCGCGCCTTCGACACAACCCGCGCCGCCGCAGCCTCTCGCGCCCACCACCGACGCGATGGGCGCCATCGGCGTGCCGCTGCCCAACGCCGGCGGGATGATCGTCGTCGGTCCGCCGCCGGGCGCCGAGGGCCTGGGCCCCGGCGCACCGCAACGCCCCGGCGCGCCGCAGGGCTCCGACGCCAACGAGGACCTCGTCGCGTTCTTTCTGAACAACGACCTCCTCAACGTGTTCGCGCGCCTCGGGCTCCGGATGTTTCAGCTCGCGCCCGACGGACGCCCCGAGCTCATGCCGCGCGTGCGCCCCGCCATCGCGACGCTCCTCGGCATCGACCTCAACGACCCGCTCGCCGTCGAGGGCCTCGACCGCGAGCTCAGCGCCGCGCTCACGGCCTACGAGCGGTACCTCCACATCGCGCAGCGCGAGCTGTCGTTCCTCGAGAAGGTCCGCGTGCTGATCCGCGACAACGACTCGCCGCCGAGGCCCATCCCCTGAGACGTTCCGACCGCGCAGACGAGACGCGGTCCTACCCCCCGCCGATGCCCTTCGACACACGCCACCGCACGGTGCAGCACCCGAGCACGCGCTCGCTCTTCGACGCGCTCGAGCCCCCGCTCGACGGGTGGGTGCGCGCCGTCATGGCCTCGACCGACGCCACGCTCTCGACGCGCGGCGGCGTCACGCACCGCGCCCTCGTCGAGCCCATCGCGCGCTCCGTCGGCCTCGAGGAGGTGAGCGTCGACCGCTGCGGCGCCGTGCTCGACGTAGCGCAGGTCATGGTCGACCTCGTCGACAACCTCACGGACCTCCCGAAGGACCTCGCGCGCGGCGTGAGCCCCCTCGCTGCCTGCGGGGGTGTGCCCACGGCGGCGCTGTTCTGCATGCCGAGCGTCCTCGCGGGGTGCCTCATGAGCGGGATCCACCGGTTCTTTCCCGCGCCGTTGCGGGGCGCCGCGGCGGCCGCGCGGGCGACGACGGTCTTCGGTCGCATGGTGGTCGGACAGGCCGCCGACGACGGGAGCGACGCGCGCGTCGACCTCGCGTCGGGGATGCAGGGTCTCCTCTGCTGCCTCCCCCTGTGGCTCGTCTTCGACGACTCGCCCTCGCACCGCGAGCGACTCGTCGCGACGGAGCGCTGGGCCTTCTCGTACGGCCGCACGTGGGAGCTCCGCGAGGCCGCCGCGGAGGCCCCCGACGACCCCTCCGCGGCGCGGCGCTACCGCGACGCCTGCGAGGTCGCGCGCGCCGCGTGGCCCGCGATGAGCCCTTCGCCGAGGGCGACGAGCTGTCGGCGCGCGCGCTGCTGCCATGAGCTCGGCGCGCGCCGGACGCGACCGCCGAGGCGCCCCCTCGAAAGCTCTCCGCGCGCGTCGCGGCGGTGAGCCTGACGTCGCTGCCGCCGACGCGCGCCGACGTCTTCAACGACCCCGAGGCCTACGAGGCCCTGAGGGACGCGTTCCTCCCCAAGAACATCGCCGCGCTCGTCGCGATGACGACCTTCGCGTCGGCGCTCGCCTTCGCGACGAACCGCTTTCTCACGGGCGACTGGTCGACGCTCGGCGTCTGGGGCGTGGTCGCCTCGATGGCCACCCTCGCCGTCGCCTCGGCGCTCACCGTCGCCACGCGGAGGCCCCTCCTCCTCCGTCAGCGCGAGCGCTTCTGGCAGGTGCTCACGGCGCAGGGCGCGGCGCTCCTCACGTGGCTCTACCTCGTGAGCCTGCTCGTCGACGACTTCTTCTCGATCCTCGGCCTCGCGGCGCTCCTCGCGCTGATCTTCAACGACACGCGCTACCTCTACGACAGCCCCCTGCTCCGCAGGCAGTACCTCGTGCCCGCCGTCGTCGTCGACGTCGCGCTGGGCCTCCTGTGGCTCCTGCGCCCCGACGCGGCCGCCCGCGTCGTGCCCGCGCGCGGCGGCGTGCTGGTCTTCGGCGCCGTGCAGCTCGGCCTCGTGGTGCTCACGCAGGGCCTCATCGTGACCGTCGGGCGGCAGAACCGCGACCGCGACGTGCGCGGGCGCGAGATGCAAGACCTCACGCGCCAGCTCGCCGTGTACCGCAAGGAGCGCGAGGTGCTCGAGCGCGCCGCGCGGCTCATGACCTCGGGCCTCGCGTCGGTGAAGTTCGCCCACGACGTGGCCTCGCCCATCTCGGCGCTCACGATGGCCGTCGAGGGCGCGCGCGTGAGCGTGGCGCAGCTCGCCGACGGCGCGGACCCGCAGGCGCGCGAGGACCTCGTCGAGATCCTCGACATCGCGCAGGGCGCGTGCGACCGCATGCGCGCCATGGCCGACGCGCACGCCACGGCGCTCAAGCGCCGCGACCCGGTGGAGCCCGTCGCCGTCGACGCGCTCCTCACCCGCGCCTGGAAGGAGGCCCTCGCCACGCTCGAGACCCACGGCGAGCGCGGCGTGGCGGAGCCCTCGATCGAGCTCGCGCCGTCGTCGGTGTATGTCACCGCGGGGCACGCGTCGACCTTCGCCAACCTGCTCACCAACGGCGCGCTCCAGGCCATCGACCGGCCCCTCGAGGTGCGGGGCGCGGTCTGCGACGAGTGGTTCTACCGCGTGACGATCCGCGACCGCGGCGTCTCCGCCGAGCTGCGGCCGCAGGCCCTCGCGCGCATCGAGCGCGCGCTCTCGCTCGACGACGACCGCCCCACCGCCGACGCGCCCAAGCGCTACCGCGGCTACGGCATCGCGCTCGGGATCGGGCGCGTCCTGGCGGTGCGATACAACGGGTGGCTGAGCGCGAGGGCGCCCGACGACGGCGACGGCGTGGAGTTCTGCGTGGTGCTCCCCCGCGTCGAGCCCGAAGAGATCCCGCCCGAGTCCAACGAGCCGGAGCAGTACGCGCGCTGAGCGCGCGGATCGATCAGAAGGAGAGCGCGACGATGCCGAAGGGATATGTGATCACGGTGGGTGCCTCGCTCGTGTCGGGGGCCCCGTTCGGTCGCCCCGACGTGACGTACTCGCTCCCGAGCGCCGAGACCGACGCGTTCGCGGTGCGCGACCGCGCGCTCGCCGAGGGCCTCACGATCCACGCGTGCCTCACGGGCGGCGACGCGACGACGGCGGCGTTCTACAGCGCGGTCACCTCCGTCGCGACGGCGGCCACGAGCGATGACCTGGTGATCCTGCACTTCTCGGGGCACGGCACGATCCTCTACGCGCCCAACCTCCACGAGGACCCGTCGAGCCCGTCGTGGGGCGACCTCAACGCGGCGATCTGCTTCTTCGACCGCCCCTTCCTCGACGACGAGCTCCTGCTCCTCTACGCGAAGTTCAAGGCCGGGACGCGCGTCCTCGTGCTCCTCGACTCGTGCTACTCGGGCGGGATGACCGACGGCCTCGAGAGCCCCGCGCTCGGCACGCAGGCCGACCCGGTGCTCGCCGCCGCGCCCCCTCGCCCTCCTCCGTCGCCTTCGCCCGTCCCGCACGGGCTGCCCCACCTGCCGCCGCGTCCGTCGCAGCCCGACGTGCCGCGCATGCGTCGCATGCCGACGGCGATCGAGCGCGCCTTCCTCGACTGGCTCGGGCGCGGAAAGGACTCCGAGCAGGTCGCCCTCGGCGCCGCGAAGTTCTTCGGCAAGCTCCTCCCGTTTCACCACGCGGAGCTGTCGTTCATCGCAAACCTCCCCGCGTACCGCCAGGCGCTGCCCGACCGCCTCTGGCCCCGCACCTTCGCCGAGTTCAACTCCGACCGGTTCGTGAGCCCCGCGACGCGGCATCGCATCCAGCTCCTGCCCAAGAAGCAGCGCGAGGCCGTGCTCATGTCCGCGTTCGCCGAGGGCCGCATCGCCGCCGATCACCCGTCCGCGCTGCGCCGCTGGCAGCTCGAAGGGCCGCACCGCAACGTGGTCATCGACGTGCCCGACGGCGCGCTCCTGCGCTGGGTCGAGGGCTTCCGCAACGCGGCGCCGCGCGCGCTCCTGCGGTCTGCGAGGCCGCCCGTGGGCCCCTCGGTGCAGATGCTCTGCGCCACCGTCGACGGCTTCGCCAAGTCGAACGTCTTCACGCCGCAGTTCCTCCAGCTCGAGCCGGGCTACGCGAAGAGCCACGTCTCGTTCGCGAAGGAGCTCGACACGCGGATCCACACGATCGTCGGTCCGTGGGGCCAGTCGGTGACGCGCGCGTACAGCGCGCCGGAGCCCGTGACCTTCACGCTGCAGCACCCGTGGCAGGTGTCCTGACCCGCACGACGAGGCCACGCCCATGCCGTCGATCCCCTACGACCTCGCGGGCCCCGAGAGCCTGTTCTTCCCCTCGGAGCCTCGCCTCGACGCCGACGAGATCCAGGGGAACGTGCTCCCGGGCTTCGCGCAGCTTCATCAGCACCACCTCTTCGTGACCGTCACCGACCTCGCCGCCTTCAAGGCCGCGATGTCTGCGCTGCACCCCTCGGTCGCGAGCATGGCCGCCGTCGTCACCGCGCGCGACGCCTCCGCCAGCGGCCTTCGGTGGCTCAACGTCGCGCTCACCTTCGAGGGGCTCCGGCTGCTCGGCGTGCCCGTCGACGACGCGCCCCTCGACGAGGCCTTCACGCAGGGCATGAGCGCCCGCGCGGCGCGCCTCGGAGACCGCGACGCGTCGGCGTGGCGCGTGTCTGACAGGCCGGGCGCGCTCCACGCGGCGCTCCTCCTCGCGAGCGACGCCGCGGCCACGCTCGACGCCTTCGTGGCCGACGTGAAGGCCGCGCTCGCGGGGGCGCGCGTCGTCGACGAGCTCCGCGGCGACGCGAGCCGACTCTCGGGCGGACGGGAGCACTTCGGCGTCTCCGACGGGCGCTCGCAGCCGGGCCTCTTCGGGTGGTTCCTCGACGCGAAGGGCGCGCGCCGCGCGGTCACCGGGCGAAGAAACCCGCGCAACCGCGCCGAGGGCGTGCCGGG
This sequence comes from Polyangiales bacterium, assembly GCA_046351535.1. Classification (GTDB taxonomy): domain Bacteria; phylum Myxococcota_A; class Polyangia; order Polyangiales; genus CAISKJ01. The sequence continues at coordinate 154,847 of JAXLYG010000019.1, read as the reverse complement.
TCAACGCCTCGCGCCGCCGGAGCGACTGCTCACGGGGCTCGCGGCCGACGCCCCCGCGTGGACGCGCAACGGCTCGTACCTCGTCGCGCGCGTGCTCCAGCAGCACGTCGGCGCGATGCACCGCTTCGTGCGCGACGCGGCGGGCGCCCTCGGCGTCGCGCCCGCGCTCGTCGCGTCGCGGATCCTCGGGCGATGGCCTCGCGGCGCGCCCGTGCTCCGCGCCGACCACGACGATCACGCCCTCGGGTCGTCGCCCTGCGCGTACAACGACTTTCAGTTTCTGCGCGCGGGCGGCACCTCGGCGCGAGCACCGTGGCGGGCGACTGCGGCCCCGTGGCGCCTCCCGCCATCGCCGATCCGCGCGGCGAGGTGTGCCCCTTCAGCGCGCACATTCGAAAGGCCAACCCCCGCGACGACGAGGGCGCCTCTCCCTCGACGGGCGCCGCGCTCTCGGCCGATCACAACCGCAGCCGGGTGATCTTCCGTCGCTCGCTCCCCTATGGCGACGCGAGCCCTTCGACCTTCGACGCGCCCGTCGCCGACGCCCCCGGCGACGACCGCGGACTGGTCTTTCTCTGCTACCAGTCTTCGATCGTGGAGCAGTTCGAGTTCATCCAGCAGGGCCTCGTGCAGGACCCCGACGCGCCCCGCCCGAACAGCGGTCACGACGCGCTCATCGGTCAGGGCTCCGACGCCGCGCCGCGGCGCTTCTCGCTCGGCACGCTCCCCGACGGAAGGGCCGTGCGATGCGACGGCGTGCCCGCGTGGGTGACCACGCGCGGCGGAGGATACTTCTTCGCGCCTTCGATCTCCGCGCTCGCCGCGATGATGGCGTAGCGCGCCGCGTCGCTCGACTGGATGGGACCCGATGCACACACGAACTCTCATCGCGCTCGTCGCGCTCGCGCTCGGCCCCTCGCTCCCCGCCCCCGCGCGCGCGCAGGACACTCCGTCGGCGATGCCCGCCCGCGTCGGCGCGTCGTGGGTCTACGACGGCACTGCGACGCTCGGCGCTGCCACCCGACGCAGCCTCGACGCGCTCATCGACGACGCGTGGGCGCGCGCCAACACGCGCCTCGCCGTGGCCCTCGTGGCTGACACCGCGCCGCGCCCCGTCGACGACTACGCCCTCGCGCTCTTTCGCGCGTGGAGCCTCGGCGAGACCACCGCCGGACGCGCCGCGCTCCTCGTCGTCGCCGTGGGCGCGCGTCGCAACCACATCGTCGCGGGCAACCAGACCCTCGCGGCGATGCCCGAAGACTTTCGGCGCCACGTGCTCGACGACGTGTTCCGTCCGACGGCGCGCGCGCAGGGCGTCGAGACCGCGACGCTCCGCGCGATGGAGGCGTTGCGAGACAGGGTCATCGGCGCCGCGACCGCGCAGCCCGCGGTGCCGTCACAGCCCGAGATGCCGTCGCAGCCCGAGATGCCGACGGCCGTCGAGGATCCTTCGCCGCCGCGCTTCACGCCCGAGGCGCCGCACGACGACGGCTATCCCATCGGCGGCCTCGCCGTGGCGGCCGCGGGCTTCGGCGTCGCGTTCTGGGGCCTTCGAAAGCGCCGCGCCGACGCCCGCGCGCGCTACGAGGACGGCCTCTCGCTCTTCGAAGCGCAGGCGCGGAGGTTCCGCGACCTCGCGACGCGATTCCCGAAGCTGGCACTCGGCGCGGACCCGACCGAGACGCCCGGCGGGTACCGCGAGGCCGCGACGGACGCGAAGGCGGCGCCCGTCGACGCCATCCTCGCGCCGCTGCGCGCGAGGATCGAGGCGGCGAAGACGCGCTCCGGGGCGCGCGCGGCCGACGAGATCGACGCGGTGACCCGCGAGTTCAGCGAGAAGATCGCCCCCCTCGACGACGCGGAGCGGCGAGAGACCAGCACGCGCGGCCTCGTCCCCGTGCTGGCCGAGAAGCTCCGCGCGATGCCCCAGCTCATCGCCGAGAATCGGGCGACCCTCGGCGCGATGCGATCGCGGTGGCCCGGCGAGGGCTTCGACGACGAGACGCAGCGGCTCGTCGAGGCCGAGCTCCGCGCCGGGCGCTACGCGAAGGAGCAGGCCGAGCTCCTCGCGACGATCGATTTCGAGCGGCCGCTCAGCGTCGCGGCGGGGCACGGCGCGCTCTCGCGGCTCGACGCGCACGTCGACCGCGCGATCCACGACGCCAACGCGGCGAAGCGGCGCTACGAGGCCCTCAACGCCGCCGCGGAGAAGCTCTCGGCGCTCGCGGCGGAGCTCGACGCGGCGAAGCCCTCGGCGCTCGCGCAGGCGCACCCCGCGGCCACGCGCGCGCAGCTCGACGCGCTCCGGCGGGAGCACCACCGCGCGCAGAAGCTCCACGACGCTGGCGATGACCTCGTGGGCCTCGTGGCCGCGCTCGAGGCGCTTCGAAGCGCGCGCATCGCCGTAGAGCACGCGCGGGTCGTGGCGACGCACTCCTACGACGCATCGAGCGGCGGCTACGCGTCGTCGAGCAGCTGGGCCTCCAGCGACTGCGCCTCCAGCGACTGCTCGTCGGACTGCGCCTCCAGCGACTGCGCCTCCAGCGACTGCTCGTCGGACTGCGCCTCCAGCGATTGCTCGTCGGACTGCGGCGGGTCGAGCGGAGACTGGTAGGCGCGCGCCCTCCGCGGCCTTCTCGATGTACCGTCGGGCGCCGTGAAAGCTCCCTCGAAATCACCCGTCGAGTCCCTCCGCCGCCGCCTCCTCGAACGCTCGCTCGACGCGACCCTCGCCGCGATCGACGCGCTCGCCGCGCTGCCCGACGACGCGCTCACGCCGCTCTTCGACGGCGTCGCCATCGCCGCCCCCGCGAGCGACGAGCGCGACGGCCTCGCGAGCCTCACCCGCTCGGTCTACTTCACGGGGAAGAACGGCCCCGAGCAGGCGTGGCTCGACCACGCGCTCCTGCGCCTCGCGCCGCGCGTCGCCGACCGCGTCGCGGCGGCGAAGGCCCTGTGCGCGTCGACGCAGCTCCACGTCTCGGGCGGAACGCTGCGCCCCGGCGTCTCGCTCCCGCTCGACTTCCTCTCGTCGTACACGGCGCTCACGGAGCTCTCGCTTTCGACCATGCGCCCGCAGCGCCTCGACGCGCTCGCGTCGCTCACGAAGCTCCGCGCGGTCACCCTCGTCGCCTGCGCGGTCGAAGCCGTCCCCGAGCTCCGCGCCTGCGCCTCGATCGAGACCCTCACGCTGCGTCGCTGCGGGGGTCCGCTCCCGCCGCTGGGCGACTGGCCGACGCTCCGCAAGCTCGTCGCGCTCGACGACGCGCCCGCCATCGCGAGCGACGGGCTCGCGGGCCTCTCGGGGCTCCTCGAGCTCCGCCTCTCGGGGCTCTCGAACGTCCTCCTCGCCGGGCTCGGCATCCCGCGCTCGGTCACCACGCTCTCGCTCACGGGGATGGGCTTCGCGCACGGCCTCGACGGCGTCGCGAAGCTCACCGCGCTGCGCGCCCTCGACGTGTCGTCGTCGCTGGTGCACTCGCTCGAACCGCTGCGCGGTCACCCCTCGCTCACCGAGCTCAACCTCAGCCGGTGCTACGCGGCGACGGACCTCGCGCCCATCGCCTCCATCGCGACGCTGCGCGCGCTCGACCTGACCAACGTGCCCGTGACCGACCTCACGCCCCTGCGGGGGCTGCCCATCGAGACGCTCGACCTCACGAGCACGTCGGTGCGCAGCATGGCGCCGCTGCGAGAGCTCGCCGCGCTCCGCAGCCTCGCGCTCTCGACACACAACGGCTTCACCGACTTCTCGCCGCTGGCCGACTGCGCCGCGCTCGAGACGCTCCGCGTGGAGCGGAGCCCGAACCCCTTCCTCTCGCAAGGCCCCAACGAGACCGCCGTCACGCGCGACCTCGGGTGGATGGCGCGCCTCACGAAGCTCCGCGACGTCGTCGTCGACATGCCCGCGCTCTCGGACCTCCGCGGAATCGAGAACTGCGCGGCGCTCTCGTCGCTCACGATCAAGGGCGCGAAGGCGCTCACGGACCTCACGCCCCTCGCGTCGCGCCCTTCGCTCACGCGCCTCGCGGTGGCGGGGGCCGACGTGCGCGACGTCGAGGCGCTCGCGTCGCTGCCGTCGCTCGTCTCCGTCGATCTGCGCTTCAATTCAAGCCTCGGCGACGCGTCGCCGCTCTGGAAGATCCCCACGATCCGGCGCGTGGCGCTCTGCGAGACGGCCGTTCCCCGCGAGTCGCTCCCGAAGGAACACCGCCACGCCGTGACCTGGGCGCGCTCGCCCGACATGGACCGCGCGTTCGCGCCCGACGAGCCGCAGAGGCCGCGCATGGTGCTCGGACCGAAGGGCCAGGGCGCCGCCGTTCGCAAGCAGTTCAGCGCCGTCCGCGCGCAGCTCAACACGAAGGACCTCGACCTCATCGAGCAGGGCGCCGAGCTCCTCGCGGCCCTCGACGACCCGACGCTCTTCGACGAGATGATCGCGGGCGCCACGTGGACCGACGCCACCAACGCGTCGCGCCCCAACGGTCACGGAGGCTTCACGCCGCCGCCCGCCCTCGGCACCACGAAGCACGCGAACGCCTTTCAAACCGCGGCGATCCTCGCGGTGATCTCGCGCGCCCCCGATGGGTCTACCGCCGCGCGCGCGCTGCGAGACGGCGTGCGCTCGCTCTACCTCGGCGCGAGCAACCGCTGGGGCAACGCGGGGCCCGTCGACCTCGGCGCGCTCGCGAAGCTGCCCAACCTCTCGCGGCTCTGGGTGTCGCGGCCCACGACGATCCGCCACGTCGAGGCGCTCCGCGGCCTCGCGACGCTCACCACGCTGGAGCTCGGCTTCGTGAACGAGGCGCTCGCGATCGACCTCACGGACTGCGCCGCGCTCCAGTCGCTCACGATCGAGTACTCCCCGAAGTTGAAGGGCCTCGACCTCACGGGCTGCGCGGCGCTCCGACGCGTCGCGTTCGATCACCTCCCCTCGGGGCTCGCGATCAGCGGCACGAAGGGGCTCGCGTCGCTGCGCCGCGTGGAGCTCACGGGCGCGGCCTCGCCGAACCTCCTCGCGAGGCTCTCGACGCGCGCGAGCATCGAGCACCTCGCCGTCACGACGAGCTCGCTCAACGGCCTGGCAGGCCCGCTCTCGGAGTGCGTCTCGCTCAAATCGCTGTCGCTCGACGGGTGCGCCGACGACCTCGACCTCACGGCGGTGACCCACGCGCCGCAGCTCGCGCGCCTCACGCTCCGCGCGTGTCGCGGGATCACGTCGCTGGAGCCCCTCACGAGGCTCCAGCGCCTCGCGGAGCTCAAGATCCAGCACATGACGGTGAACGTGCCCGACGCGCTCGCGGCGGCCGTGAAGAAGTAGCGGGGAGCCGAGACGCTCCCCGCGGAGGAGGGCGCGCGAGCTACTTCTTCTCGCCGACGATCATGGCGATGCCGAGGCGCTGGCGGAGGCGGAAGTAGTCTTCGCTGATGGCGTAGTGGCGGAGCTCGCGGATGCGGTCGGCCTGCGGGACGAGCGACTGATCCTCGGGCGAGGCGCGCACCACGGCGAGCGACATCGCGAGGTCGTTCGAAAGCAGGAAGCCCGCGCGGTCGGCCGTGAGGTCGACGCCGAGCATCCAGCGCTTGAGGTCGAGCGAGGCGTCGTTCTGGAGCACCTTCGAGACGAGCGACGTGAGCACGTCGAGGTTGTTGCCCGTCACGAGGGGCTTGATGACCGCCACGTTGTCGGCCACCTGGGCCTGAAGCTCCGCGGCCACGGGGAACGACGGCTGCACCACGCGGATCGCCGCGAAGAGCCACGCGCGAAGCCCCGTGCCCGTCGGGATGATCTGCCGGACCTGGTGGCCCGCGCGGAAGTACGAGAGCCGCACGCCCGCCAGGAAGGCGAGGGCCTTCGAGGGACCGCCCGCGAGCGCCGTGGCGCCGAGGAAGAGCGAGGGCGGCGAGGTAGCCGCGAAGTTGAGCCCCGAATCGTGCGACGGGAGCACGTGCACCGGCGGCGTCGGCAGGCCGAGCACCCCCGCGGCGTAGTGGATCGTCTGCGCGATCTGACGCTCGTCGGTCGAGGGCGTGATGCGGTTCGCATCCGTGAGACCGAAGTCCTTCATCGGCAGCGCGCGCGCCTTGAGCACCGCGGGGGTGATCACGGCGAAGAGCGAGGTGATGAGCGGGTCCTGCCACGGGTGCACGAGGTCGCGCGCCCAGCGCTCGTCGTTGAGCTTCTCCTGCGCCGCCGCGGGCCTGTCGGTGCGGAACTTCTTGAAGAAGTTCTCCTCCTCGGGCTCGGCGCCCTTCACGCTCACGAGCGCCTGGCACATGCACCACGCCTCGTCGGGCTTGCGCACCTCGGTGTAGACCTTCCGCAGCGCGTGCAGCGACTCGACGCGCAGGGGGTTCTTCGCGAGCAGCGAGCGGTGCGTCGACACGGCGCGGTCGAAGTAGCGCTTCGTGTCCGAGAGGTAGAGCTCGGCGAGCTTGTCGCCGTAGTCCGCCTCGCCCGGCGCGACCTCCATGGCCTTCTCGTACTCGGCCACGGCCTCGGCCACCTGGTTGAGCTTGTTCTTGTCCTCGTAGAGCGCCGCGAGGAGCCCGTGGAGCCTCGCCCTCGCCGCCTTGGGCGTCGACTCGGGGAGCTTGCCGAGCACCTTGCGGTAGCTCTTCTCAAGGCCCTGCCAGTCGCTCTTCGACGCGCGCAGGTTCGCGAGCCCTTCGAGCGCGCGCTCCAGCGAGGGGTCGTGCTCGAGCGCCGACTCGTAGTAGTCGATCGCCTCGTCGACGCGGCCGAGGTGCACGTCGCAGAGCTGCGCCGCCGTGAGGTAGTACTTGCCGAGCTGCGCGCGGTCCTGAAGGAGGTCCGCGAGGCGCAGCACCACCTCGACGAGGCGGCCCCAGTCCTTCTCGTCGGAGTAGAGCTGCATGAGGCGCGTGAGGAGCTTGCGGTCGTCGGGCTTGATCTCCAGCGCCGCGGAGTAGGCCCGCGCCGCCTTGGCCTTCTCGCCGAGCTTCGTCGCGAGGAGCTCGCCGAGCTCCAGGTTGCCGTCGAAGCGCTCCTGCTCGCTCACCGCGAGCTCGACGCGGCGACGCTTGAGCTTCACCACCTCGTCCCAGCGGCCCTCGTCGCCGTAGAGGCTCGACGCGAGGTCGATGACCTTCGCGCTCTGCGGATCGAGCTCGTGCGCCTCGACCGCGGCCTTGAGCGCCTCGGCGGCGTTGCCCGCGCGCTTCGAAGCGTCGGCCAGTTCGAAGAGGGCGGCGACCCTGGCGTCCTTGTCGAGGTCCTTGCCGTGGGCGCGCAGCACGTCGGCGTACACCGCCGCGGCCTCGCTCCACGCGCCCGCCTCCCAGGCGGCGTGACCCACCGAGAGCAGCACCTCGCGGTCCTCGGGGGCGATCTCCTTCGCCGTGCGGAACGCCGCCAGCGCGGCCGCGCCGTCACCCGACCGCGCGAGCGCCTGACCGTACTTCAGCGCGAGAGGCAGGCCCTCCTCGCGACCGAGCTCCTTCGCCCGCGCCGCGCGGCTCGCGAAGAGCTTCACGGCGTCGGACCAGCGCTCCTCTTCGAAGGCCAGCTCGCCGAGCAGCGCCGCCGCCTCGTCGTGCGTCGAGTCGAGGAGCTGCGCCTTCTCCGCCGCCTCGCGCGCCTTGACCTTGTCCTTCACGCGGTCGCGGTAGATCCGCGCGACCTGCGCCCACAGCGCCGCGCGCTGGTTGCTCCCCTCGGCCGCCTCGATCTCGCGCTGCAGGAGCTCGATCGCGCCCGCCGCGTCGCCGCGCGCCGCGTAGAGCTCGCGCAGCCGCGTGGTGGCCGCCACCGAGTCGGGGTCGGCGTCGAGGCACTGCTTGTAGCGCTCGATCGCCGCGTCGCGGTCGCCCTTGTCCTCCAGCACCTTCGCGAGCTTGAGGAGCACCTCGAGCTTCTCCGCGGGCGTCTTGGCCGCCTGCGCGAGCTTGTCGTAGGCCTCCGTCGCCGCGCGCGCGTCGCCCGTGAGCGCCGCGATGCGCGCGAGGGCCTCGAGCGCCTGACCGTTCGTCGGGTCGGCCTCGAGCACGCGCTCGAAGCACTTCTGCGAGCGGTCGACGGCGCCGATCGGGTCGAGCAGCACGCGGCCCGCCGAGAGCAGGATGTCCGCGCGCTTCGCCGCGTCGTCGACGATCGTCGCGTGGCGCTCGAGGAGCGAGGCGAGCTCGTCCCAGCGGCCGAGCACGCGGTAGAGCCGACCGAGGCCGCGCAGGCCCGCGTCGTTGGCGGGGTCGAGGCGCACGGCCTCTTCGAAGGCCGACACCGCGCGGAGGTGATCGACGAACTCCTCTTCGAGGAGCGCGCCGATGCGGTTGAAGAGCTCGACCTTCTGCCGCGCCGTGGGCGCGAGCGCGGCCTGCGCCTCGAGGGTCTTGAGGAGCTTGTCGTGGTTGTCGGTGCGCGCGTAGAGGCGCTCGAGGCCCTTGAGCGACGCGACGTTGCGGGGGTCGGCCTCGCGGGCCTGTTCGAAGTACTCCGCGGCCTTGTCGGCGTTCGAGAGGCGATCCTCGTAGACCTCGGCGATCTCGCAGAGCGCGTCGGCGCGCTTGTCGCCCGTGAGCGCGTCGGCCTTGCGCAGGAGCAGCGCGGCGAGGCCCTTCCAGTCCTCCGTGCGGAGGTAGATGCGCTCGATGACCTCGTTGGCGCGCGGGTGCGCGGGGTCCTCGGCGAGCACGCGCTCGGCGAAGTCGCGGGCCCGCGTGGCGTCGTTGAGCCGCGACTCCAGCAGGTCGGCGGCCTCGGCGCGCGCGTCGCGTCCCTTCGGCGTCGAGCCCGCCGCGTCGCCGCGCTTGAGGAGCGTGCCCGTGAGCTCGGCCCACTGCTGCGCCTTGCGGTAGATGTTCGCGGCGCCTTCGAGCGCGGCGTCGTTGCCCGGCGACAGCGCGATCACCTGGTTGTAACAGGCGAGCGCGAACTCGGGCCGCAGGGTCTTCTCCGCGTACCACCTGCCCGCGCGGAGGTAGAGCGGCACCTGCTCGGCCGCGTCGCGCCCCTTGATCGCGTCGGAGATCACCTGCAGCGGCTCGCTCCAGTTCTTGGCGTCGTCGCCCGCGAGGCGCTCGACCTCGGCGGCGATGTCGTCGTCGGCGGGCGCCTCGATGACGGCCTGCGTGAGCGCCACGAGGGCGTTCTCCGCGTCCTTGAGCTCGCGCTCGTAGATGCGACCGAGCGACACGTAGAGGCGCGCGCGCTCCGAGGCGAGCTTCTCGGCGTCGATCTCTTCGAGGAGGATCTCGGCCTTCTCTTCGGGCGTCGCGAGCGTGCGGCGGATCTCCTGCACGCGGGCCCTGGCGACCTCGTCGCCCTCGTCTCCCTCGGCGAGCGACTCGTAGACCTTGCGCGCGCCGGCGAGGTCCTTCACCTCGGCCTCGAGCACGCGGGCCGTGCGGAAGAGCAGCGCCTTGCGCGCGGCCTTGTCCTCCACCCCGTCGGCGAGCGTGCGGAGCGCCTCGGCCACGTCGGCCCACGGGATCCCCTGCGCGCCCGACTGCTCGAGCGCGAGGGTCTTCTCGTCGTCGCCCGGCGCCTCGGCCACGGCGGCCTTGCGCGCGTCGAACTCGTCGCGCGTAATGTCGCCCGAGCGCTTGCCCTTGAGCGCGTCGGTGATCGCCACGAAGAACTGCCCCGCGGACTGGTACCGATCGGCGGGGTCCTTCGCGAGGGCCTTGAGCACCACCGCGTCGACCTCGCGCGCCACCCAGCCGCGCGGCGCCACCTTGCTCGGGGCCTCGGGGGTCTCGGAGATGTGCGCGAGCACCATGTCGAAGTTGGTCGCGGCGTGAAAGAGCGGCTTCGCCGTGAGGATCTCCCACGTGAGCACGCCGAGGGCGTAGACGTCGGAGCGCGCGTCGGCCGCGGAGCCGTTGCGGATGCGCTCGGGCGCGAGGCTCTTCGCCGTGTTCACGAGCACCGTGAGGTTCGACGGATCGGTGCCCGGACGCGCGCCGAGGAGGCGGTCGACGGCGAAGTCGACGAGCACGCCCGAGAGCTGCCCGTCGCGGCGCACCAGCACCACGTGGTCGGTGCGGATGTCACCGTGCGCGAGGCCCGCGGCGTGGACCTTGTCGAGGCCCTCGCAGAGCGCCTGAAGCACGAGCTTCGCCTCGTTGATGTGCATGGCGCCCGCGCGCCCGAGCCTCGCCGAGAGGAGCTGCCCGTCGATGGGGTCGTACGCGAGGTAGGCGCGCCCGTCGGGGAGCAGCCCCGCGGCGGCCACGCGCTGCACGGCCGGGTGGTCGATGGACTTGAGCGCCCGCTGCGCGAGGAGGAAGCGGTGCAGCCCGCGACGATCACGGAGGCGCCCCTCGCGGAGCACCTTGAGGGTCACCTGGCGGTTCTCGGGGCCGATGGCGGCGTAGACGGTGCTGATGCCCTCGTCGTGCGCGCGCTTGGTGACGCGGTAGCCCTCGATGACCGTGCCGGGGGCCACGTCGTCGGCGTGGCGGCCTTCGAACACGGGGCGGAGCCGCGCCTCGGCGCCGCGGTCCTTCAGGGTGATCGCGTCGGCGAGCGCCTCTTGCAGGTCATCGCGGTACGAGCGCTCGACGAGGGCGCGGGCGTAGGGCGCCTTGGCGGCCCCGGCGGCGACGTCGTCGGGCGAGAGGCCCAGGAGCTCTCGGGTGATGCGGTGCATCTCGTCGAGGTCGAAGAGCTGCTCGAGTTCTTGACGGAGGATCTCTGCGGGAGCGGCGGCGGCCATTGCGTGCGTGAACCTCGGTGAAGGTGCTTTGGACCTGCTGAAGCGGCGGGATCGTACACAAACACGCGCCCTTGAACAGCACTACATCTGGGCCCGCGCGAACGCGCTTCTCCTGCGCGCGGCGCGCGCGCCGCGTTCTGTCATCCATTTCGACGCGGCGCCCCGAAGACGCGCTCTGGTAACGTCGCGACGGTGCGCAACACGCGCACGATGGAGGAGAGCGCCGCGATGGTCCGTGCGAAGATGGAGCGCCCGAGGATGCGCCCGCGCTTCGAGGTCGAGCTCGACGTGCCCGGCGACGCCGTGCTCGCGAGCATCCGACGACACCTCGCGGCGCCCGAGGCGACCGTCGACGGCTCGGTGCTCAAGACCCAGGCGGAGCTCACCACGCACGCGGCGCAGCACCATTTCTGGTCGCCCTACCTGAGCGTCGAGGTGACGCGCGAAGAAGACGGCCGCTGGATGCTACGAGGGCGCTTCGCCCCGGAGCCCAACGTGTGGATCCTCTTCATGGGCATCTACGGGATCCTCGGGATGTTCGGCGTCGCGGGGCTCATGTACGGCGTGAGCCAGTGGATCGTGAAGGAGCCGCCGTGGGCCCTCATCGGCGTCCCGATCTCGCTGGGGCTCATCGCGTTCACGTACGGCGCGGCCTTCATCGGCCAGGGCCTCGGCGCCGAGGAGATGTACACCCTGCGGTCCTTCGTCGACGACGCCGTGAAGGGCGCGCAGACGGCGCGGATCCCGGTCACCGACGCCCAGGGCTGACCCTCGCGAGGCGTGCGATCAGGGGCCGTCGGGACCCGCGTCGGAGCCAGCGTCGGAGCCAGCGTCGGGCTCCTCGGTGACGAGCGCAGGGGGATAGCAGAGCAGCGCTTCGAGGTTGCAGCGGTAGCCCTCGGAGGCCCTGCAATCCCGGTCCGAGGCGCACGGGCGGGTGCAGAACCGAAACGGGATGCCGTCGCAGCCCGTGATCACGGTGAGCGTCCGCGAGCCCGCGGGACACCCGCCGGGAATGTCTCCCCGCGCGAGGTCGACCGCGGGCTGACACCAGCCGCCGGGGAACTCGAAGCCCCACGCGTGCGGCCTGATGGGCCCGTTGCACATGCGATCGAAGCGCGTGGCGCACACGAGCCCCGCGCAGTCTCCGTCGCCGCCGGACGCGTTGCCCACGCGCGTGGGCGGAACATCGGGGGCGACGTCGCGCGCGGTCGACGCGTCGGCGGTCGACGCGTTGCGAACGCCGCAGGCCGGGAGGCCGAGCGCGAAGGTGAGCGCGAAGGTGAGCGCGAGGGTGCTCGCGAAGCGCGCGCGATTCATCACGGCGCCTCGCGCCCCGCGTCGTCGGGGCGAAACGTGAAGGGGTACGTCACGCGCAACCTGCCGCTCTCGGGCGGAGGCTGAAACGCCATCGCCATCATCGACTCGCGCAGGCACGTCGCGAACTCGGGATCGCCCGTTCCACCGTCGCCGAGGCCGCCGTCGGAGCCTTCGAGCTCGGCCTCGTCGACCACGCCGCCCGCGTGCACGTCACCGAGGATCACGAAGCGCATCACCACGCGCCCCTGCTGCCCCGGCGCGCGCCGCTGGTACTGCTCGTAACAGCTCGCCGCCATCGGTACAAAGTCCTCTCGAATGCGCTGCCGGAGGTAGTTCGGGTCGACGCGCCCACCGTCGAGCGTCGGCATCGGCGCGTGCAGCGGATCGACCTGCGCGGGGGTGGGATCGCCCATCGCCTCGGCCCACGCGCGGTAGATCTGGGCGCGCACGAGGTCGCGCGTCGCGCGGTCTCGCACGGTGTGATCGGGCGCCGCGAAGCCCGCGTCACGCGCTTCAACGGGCGCGGCGGCGATCGCGCGCGCCGTCGACTCCGCAGGGTCATCGGGCGCCGCAGCGGCCTCTGTCGGATGCGCCGCCTCGCGCCCCGACGGCGGCGCGCGCGTCGCGAGCCACACCGCGATCGCCACGACCAGCAGCACCACGACCGGGAGCGCCCGCTTCATCAAGGCGGAGCGTACACCGACGGGGCCTCCGATCTCGACGCTTGACGCGCGCGCGCATCGCGATGAACTCGCCCTCCGTGAGCACCGACACCCCGGCCTCGACCGAAGCCTCCTCCGCGCTCCGTCGAACCTCGGCCCTCGCGCTCTGCGCGGAGTTTCTCGGGGTCATCGGGGCCTTCGTGGCCTTCTCGGTCGCCGCGGGAGAGCCCGCCACGGCCTGCGGCTGGTGCGACTCGAACGCCTTCGACGAGGCCGTGCGCAGGATCCTCGTGGCCGACGACCCCAGCCTGGCCGCGAAGATGAGCCACGTCCTCTCGCTCGGCGTCGCGCCGACGCTCGCCTTCGGGTCGTTGGCGCTCCCCGCGCTGCGCGCTTCGAAGCCGCGCCACGCGGCGCAGAACGCGGCGATGGTGCTGAGCGCCTTCCTCCTCACGACGGGCCTCGCCGACGGTGTGAAGAAGCTCGCGGACCGTGAGCGACCGGGCTTTCACCACGGGCGCGCGGCGCTCCTCGAAGCCGCCCACGCGCCCCTCGAGCGCTTCCTGTCGTTCTTCTCGGGCGACACGGCGTGGGGCTTTGTCTTCGCAGCGGCCGCGCTCTCCATCGCTTCGCGAAGAGGTTATCGAAGCGCGCGCCCCGTGGCCGTCGCGGGCTTCGCCGTGGCCTTCGGGGTGGCGCTGCTCCGCGTCGTGGCCGACATGCACTGGGCCACCGACGTCACCGCGGGCGCCCTCGCAGGAACCGCCGTGGGCTACGGCCTCCCGTGGCTCCTCCACGCGCGCGAGGCGTGACGCGCGAGCGCGATCAGAGCGAGCGCGCGCAGCGAAAGCCGATGAAGTCCGCGCGCTCCGTCGCGCCCAGCCCCCCGCGTCCGGCGGCGCGCAGTTCGGTCTCACTCGACGAGCTCCACGAGCTGCCGCGAACGGTCTTGCAGCCCGAGCCCGACCTGCAGAGCGCGCCCGTGACCGACGTGAGGCACAGCGGATTCGAACGCGCCATCGCCCCCCAGCACGTCGTGTCGGTGTAGGCGCGAACGCCGTCGGCGGTCATCTCTCCGACGCCGCCCGCGAGGTCCCACACGCCGTCGACGGTCTGCCCCGCGCCGTAGGTCAGGTCGTCGACCGCGCAGGTGCTCGAGGCGCACATCGGAGCGGTCGAGCAGCGGTTCCAGCACGCGCGTCCGCCGGGCGCGTCTTCGCCCCACGGATACGATCGCCCCTCTGCGCCTCGCGCGGCGAGCTCCCACTCGGCCTCCGTGGGGAGGCGTCCGCCGTCCCACACGCAGAACGCCTGCGCGGTGAACCAGTCGACGCAGTTGATGGGGTGGCGCTCGCGCGTCCCCGGCATCGGCGTCCAGTCGCAGAACGAGAGGTAGTCGTCACCCGCGACGGCCTCCGCGGGGTCCGTCGTCGCGCCCGTCCACGGCAACGCGCGCGACGGGTACGTCACGCTCCCGCCCGCCACCGGGGGACGCCCCTGCGCCATGAAGCGCCTGAATCGCTCGACGCTGACCTCGTAGCGATCGATCGCGAAGGGGCTCACCGTGATGCCCGGTTGTCGCGGCCGCGCGTTCTCGACGCTGACATCGTCTTCGCCCATCGCGAAGGTCGCCCCCGCGATGCGCGCCATCCCGCAGCCCGACTCGGCGCCCGTCGGACAGCTCTGTTGCCGCAGCTCCGCGGGCACGTCGGGAGGCGCGTCCGTGACCGCATCGGTCGCCGCGTCCGCCGCGACGTCGGCGCTCGCGTCGCGCCCTGCGTCGGCGACGTAGAGGTTGACGCCGGGCACGCACGACACGAGCGCGAGACACGCGACGAGCGAACGGATCACAGCGCGCCGCCGACGACGCCCATCACGCCGCCGGCGCTCGGCGTCACGCTCCAGCGGAGCGCCGTGCGCTGCGGAGACGCGTCGCCGCGCGACGTGAGCGCCCACACGAGGCCGCCGATCGCGGCCGCGCCGCCGACGCCTGCGAGCACCCACCCCGCGGTGTTGTACGCGCGCTCCGACGACTGCGCCGACGTGGCCTGCGTGAGCGCGTCGGCCGAGGGACACGCCCCTCCCCCGCTCGCGTCGTTGGGACAGAGCCGCTCGCGGTCACCCTGCGCGCCCTGTTGCAGCGCGAAGAAGATCACGCTCGAAACGGCCACCGCGGCGCCCGCGCCGACGACCACCCACGGCACGACGCTCCTTCGCGGCGGAGGCGGAATCGGGCGCGGCGGCGCGGGCGTCACGACCTCGCGCGTCGGCGGCGTCGGAGGTGGCTGACGCGGCGGCGGCGGCGCGGCGGGGAACTCAACGGTCACGCCCCACGAAGCACCCGCGGGCGTGACGTGTGACTCGCGGAAGGTGCGCCCGTCGGCCACGCTGGCCTCGACGACGACCTCGCCCGGGAGCACCGGATAGTCGACGCCCCACAGCGCGCGCGGGACCTCCGCGCCGTTGACCCGCACGCGCACGTCGGCGGGCGCAGGGACAGGCACCGCCACCTGCACGCGCGCGATCCGCGGACGCATGCGGTCGGCCACGTTGCGACACCCGCGGAGGATGTCGTCTCGGCGGTCGAGCGTGAGCGACGAGGTGGCCTCGGCGACGCACGACTCCGCGGCCGTGAGCGCGACGAGGATGTTCTCGTCGTGACCGGGCTGCGCGAGCATCGCCTCGGACTCCTGCGCGATGAGCAGCCGCACCGACGGCGTCATGCGGATCTGCCCCGCGCGCTGCGCGCGATCGAGGGCCCGCGCGTGGTCGCCGCTGTTGCGCGCGGCGTCGGCCTCGACGAGGAGCTGTCGCCGCGCGAGCTCCTCGGTGCCCGCCTGCGCGAACACCGTCGAGGAGCGGAGCGCGAGGCAGAGCGTGAGCGAGCGGGAGAGAGTGCGCATGGGAGGTCAGACCAGAGGTACGTGCGGGTCGGCGACGCCAGGATTCGGTTGTGGGGCGCGAATACGGCCGCCGCCGTGATGCCGCCCGCCGTCACGATGCCCGTGGCGTCGGTGTTCACGGGCGCCCCCGCGTCGACGATCGGCGTCGACGGAGCGACCACTGCGCAGGCGGGTTCACCTGCGCGGTCAGGTTCACCGAGGCGGTCGGGTTCACCGGCGCGGTCGGGTTCACCTGCGCGGTCGGGTTCACCTGCGCGGTCGGGTTCACCGGCGCGGGCGCCGGGGCCGTGATGGGCAGCACGATCTCCGTCGGCGCGACGCGCTCGGTCGGCGCGATCTGCGCAGACGCGCCTTCGCCGTGCGTGGTGGCCGCACCCGAGCGCGGACGGGCGAACGCGACGAGGGCGCCCACGAGCGCGATGACGGCGATCAACGCGAGCGCGATGGTGAGCGGCGAGCGCGGCTTCGCAGCGACCGGCGGCGCGGTGTTCACCAGCGAAGGACGCAGCGTCGACGCGTTGAGCGCAGGGTCTTCGGTCGTCACCGGGGGAGGCGTCACCGAGACCGCGCGGAGCTCACCGGGCAGGCTCTTCTCGAGCGCGTCGAGAAACTCTCTCGCGTCTTTGAAGCGCAGCGACGACTTCATCGAGAGCGCGGCCGAGAGCACGGGCTCCCAGGGCCCCGCGTCGTAGCCGAAGTGCTTCGGCGTCGGGCGTTCGGGGCGGAGCACGTTGGCCGCGATCTCGACGTAGTCGTCGCCCGCGAGGGGGCTCTGCGCCACGAGCGCCTCGGTGAGCACGAGGGCGAGCGCGTGCACGTCGGTCCAGGGCCCGGTGCGCATCCCGCCGATCTGCTCGGGGGCGGCGTACTTGATCGAGAAGCTGCTGAGCTGCGAGCGCGTGCGCGTCTCGCCCGTCGTGGTCGACGACTCGCCGGGCTCCATCGTCTTGGCGATGCCGAAGTCGAGGATGCGCGACGAGATGCCCTCCTTCGGCAGCATGATGTTGGCAGGCTTCACGTCGCGGTGCGCGATGCCGAGCGCGTGCGCCGCGGCGAGCGCTTCGAACACGGGCTTGAGCAGCGCGAGGGCCTCGCGGGGCGCCATGGGCTGACCGCGACGGGCGTCGAAGAAGTCCTTGAGGGTCTGGCCCTCGACCCACTCGAGGGCCGTCCACGGCGCGGTCTTTCCGTCGGGCATGTCGGCGACGCCGAAGTCGACGGCGCGCACCACCGCGGGGTGCTGGAGCGACGCGAGCGTCTGGGCCTCGACGAGAAAGCGCTGCGCGAAGTCCTTCTGCTCGGCGGCCGAGAGGTCCGTCGGCATGCGGAGCACCTTCACGGCGACGGGGCTCTTGAGGGCCCTGTGACGCGCGAAGTAGACGACGCCGAAGCCGCCCGCGGCCACCACGCGCTCGACGTCGTAGCGCCCTTCGAGACGCTGCCCCGCGAGGTTGAACTCGTCACTCGCCGTTGCCACTTCGCCTCGAAGGGAACCACTTCCAACACTGCGATTCAAGGCGCTCCGCGCCGCACGCGCTGCACGCGCTCAGGGCCACCGCACCATCGTCGGAGCGGATCGCGTCGAGGTGGTCCCGTCGCCGAGCTGTCCGCGGCCGTTCTCGCCCCAGCACCAGATCACGCCGTTCGAAGTGCGCGCGCAGACGTGCGACGTGCCTGCTGCGAGCTCGACGACGTCCGCGAGCCCCGCGACGGTCCTCGGAGCGCCCCCGGCGCCGCCGAGGTCTCCCCAGCACTGAACCGTGCCGTTCGCGAGGCGCACGCACGCGTGCGAGTTGCCCACGGCCAGCGCAGGAGAGGTCCCCGACCCCGCCGCAAGGCCTGACAATCCCGCGACGCGGACGGGAAGCTCCCGCGCCGACGTCGTCCCGTCGCCCAGCTCGCCGAAGGAGTTGAACGCCCCCCAACACCAGACAGATCCGTCCGTCAGTCGGGCGCAGGTGTCGCGAAAGTACGTGGCGATCTCGGCAGCACCAGAAAGGCCCATCGCAGACGCGCCCGGCCGGGTCCGAGTCACGAACGCAGCCCCGTCGCCGTGATACCCGGCTCCCCAGCAACGAACGGCCCCGCTGGTCGTTCTCACACAGGTCCGCTGACTGCTGGAGGCGACCTGCGCGACCCCCATCAGCACCCCACCAGCGACGCCATCCTGCACCAGCGGAGACCCGTTGTTCATCGTCCCATCGCCGAGCTGGCCAGATTCGTTCATGCCGCCGCAGCGTGCGCTCCCATCCGAGAGCGTCGCGCAACGATGCCCATTCTCAGCGGACAGCGAGGCGATGCCCGAGAACGTCCCGCCGAGCATCAACAGCGTGCGGGTGTTGCTGAAGCACTGCGCCGTCCCATCGGACAGTCGAACGCACGTCTCGTCGACCCCGGCCGAAACTTCGGCGGCGGTCGTCGACGTCCCGACGCGCGTCGGTGACGTCGCCCCGCCGCTGTACCCGCCGCCCCAACACCACGCCGTGCCGTTCGACAGTCGCGCGCAGGTCTGATCCGCGGAGGCCGAGAGGCCGCCCGTGGTCATGCACGCGCCCGCGTTGCAGGGGCAGCTCCGCCCGCACGCGCCGCAGTTGGCGTTGGTGGTGAGCGGCGCCTCGCACCTGTTGGCCGCGTTGCCGTCGCAGTCGCCGAAGCCCGCCGCGCAGGCGTACGCGCACGCGCCGCCGGAACACGAGGCGTGCGGCTGGCGCGCGCGGCGCAGGCGCGACCGCACGCGCCGCAGTTGGCGACGTCGGTCGCGGTGGCGGTCTCACATCCGTTGGTGCGGCTCGTGTCACAGTCGCCAAAGCCCGCGTCGCAGGTGCCGAGGGTGCAGAAGCCGCTGACGCAGAGGCCGCCGGTTGGGGAAGTTGCATCGGTTTCCGCATCCGTTGCAGTGGCTCGCGTTGGTCGCGAAGTTCGACTCGCAGCCGTTGGCGACGTCGCTGTCGCAGTTGCCGAAGCCCGAATTGCACGTGATCGACACGCAGGTTCCGCCCGCGCAGATGGGCAGGCCGTTCGTACGGTTGCACGCGCGACCGCAGGCGCCGCAATTGGCCGCGTCGGTGTTGAGCATCACCGCAGCCGCTGGTGCCGTTGCCGTCACAGTCGCCGAGGCCGAGGGCAGGGGAGCCGACGCCGCAAACGCCTGCGCTGCACGTCGCGGTGCGCCCGGTCGGCGCCGTACACGCGTTCCCGCAGCGCGGCGCAGTTCGTGGCGCGGTGTTGAGGTTCACCTCGCAGCCGTTGGTTGCGCTGCCGTCACAGTCGGCGAAGCCCGCGTTGCAGGCGCCTCTGGCGACACGCGCCTGCCGAACAGATCGCCGCAGCGTTGGGGAAGCTGCACCGGTTCCCGCATGCGCCGCAGTTGTTCACATCCGTCGCCGAGCTCGTCTCGCACCCACCAACGGCGCCGCTGCCGAGGATGCAATCGCTGAAGCCCGCGAGACCGCGGTCTGTCTGCACGCGCCGGTGACGCACGCGGCGACCGCGTTGGCGAACGCCGTCGCGCACGAGGTCCCGCAGGCGCCGCAGTTGGCGTTGTCGGTCTGGCGGTTCGCACGCGAGCGACGCGCCGGAGCCGCATGGCCGACAGCCCAGAAGGGTACACGCACGCGCCGCTCGAACAGAACTTGACCGACGGGGCAGACAGTGCCGCACGCGCCGCAGTTGTTCGCGTCAGATTGGAGGTTCGAACAGCCCGCGGCGCCGCACGACGTCTGCCTGAAGGACACGCGCAGACCCCTCGCACAGCTCTGTCCGGCGCTGCATGCGCTGCCGCACGCCCCGCAGTGGCTCGAGTCCGCCTGGAGGTCTCGACAGCCTGCCCCCGTGCACGACGCGAGTCCCGTCGGGCACATGCACATGCCAGAGACGCACGACTGCCCTGCAGGGCCACGACGCTGCAGCCGCCGCAGTGAGAGGCGTCGCTCGTCGTGCTGATGCACCCCAGACCCGCGCAGAACGTCTGCCCGGCGATGGCGCACGCACAGCTCCCGGCGGCGCAGACCCGCCCTGTCTGACACGCCCGCCCGCACGCTCCGCAGTTTGCCGCACTGCTCGACGTATCGACGCAGGTCGACCCGAGGGTGGTCGGCGCCGCGCAGGTCGAGAGGTCGACAGCAACGTCCCTCGCGACATCTGCAACGTCCGCGACGTCCGTGGGCACGTCCGTCGGCGGCGTGTCTGGAGCCGCAGCGTCAGCGTCGATCGTCGGCGCGTCGACGAGCACGTCGGCGTCGAGCGCCGTGGTGTCCGGCGCGTCGGTCACGTCGCCCGCGTCGGTCACGTCGCTCGCGTCGACCACGTCACTCGCGTCGCTTGCGTCACTGGCGTCGACCACGTCACTCGCGTCGACCACGTCACTCGCGTCGACCACGTCACTCGCGTCGGCCACGTCACTCGCGTCGCCCCCGGCGGCGTCTGCGTCGATCGCAGCGCCCGTGTCTCCGACGTCGGGCGCTCGCGCGTCGAAGACGACGTCTCCGGGCTCGAGCGAGATGCAGCCGACGAACATCGTGGCGGCGAGCGCGAGCAGCCGCGCGGTCCTTCGGTCACTCATTCGACTCACCCCTCAGAAGCGTGCGCCGCACGCGATGCCAACGTCACCCGGACCGCCGCCGCACGAGAGCGCGGTCGTCGCGACGCCGGAGCGCGAGCCCGACACATAGAACAGCGCCGCCGACGCGGCCGCGAGCGCGCCGCCCGCGATGAAGCCCGTGATCTCCAGGGCGCTCATGGTCCGCGCGAGCGAACCGTCGCTCGAGCACACCTGCTCCCGCGTGCGACCGGCGACGAGGCACGCGTCGCTGTTCCATCGATCTGCGGCGGGAGCGCCCACCGCGTACGCGACGGCGCCGCCCGCGACGAACACCACCGCGCCGCCCGCGGCCACCCACGCGAGCGTCCGCGTCGTGTTCGACGGAGGCTGCGCGACCGGCAGACCGAGCACGGGCGTCACCGACACGCCCTGCGAAGGCCCCTGCGAGGCGGTGAGGGCGCGCGTGAGCGAGACGCTCTCGCGGCTCATTCCTCCGGCGATGACCTCGGCGACGCGCTGCGTGGGCGCGTAGCCCGCGGCGCGCACTTCGAAGGTCACCCTGCCCGCTTCGAGGCGCAGCGGACGCGCGAGCGGGAGCGTCCCCACGCGCTGACCGCCGACCCACACCTCGGCGCCCGGGGCATCGCTCACGACGTCGAGGCTCCCGAGGTGCGCGGCGATGCGCTGCGCCTGTTGATCGAGTATGGCGCCCGCGGCGCGGTTCTCGGTGATCCACGCGTCGGGGCTCGCGAGCGCTTGCGAGAGGTGCGTCTCCGCGTCGGCCCAGCGTCCGAGCGCGGCCTCGGCGAGCCCCACCTGCGCGAGCGCGCGGGGCTGGTGCGACTCGGCGTAGAGCTGTTGAAAGTGCGAGAGCGCCTCGGCGTCGCGGTGGTCCCTGCGCAGCGCACGTCCCGCTTCGAAGCGCGCGTCGATGGGATTCGCCTGCGCGAACACCGCCGACGGCGCCGCGACGAGCGCGAGCAACATCACCGACCGGACCATTCTCATCGCCCTCTCCCCGTCCCTCTCCCGCGAAGCGGGAGAGGGTGCCTGTTGGTAGCTGCCATGCCCTCACCCCTGCCCTCTCCCGCCATAGGCGGGAGAGGGAGCCCCCGATGCACACGTGCTGTTGCGCTGTGATGACTTCTGCTGCGTCGGTCCGCACGGCCGCGCGTCGCGCCCACGCAGTTCGCTGCGTCGACTCCCTCTCCCGCCTCTGGGCGGGAGAGGGCGGGGTGAGGGCATGGCAGCTACCAACGGGCACCCTCTCCCGCTTCGCGGGAGAGGGACGGGGAGAGGGCACACCCCGCTCGCCATCTCAGTACGTGATCCCGTTGGTGCCGCCGGGCGCGCCCGTCACCTGCGGCTGCTGCGGCGCGGCCTGCCACGGATCGTGCGTCCCGGGCTCCGCCGCGCCGCGGTGGTTGCGACCGCCCGCGCGACCGGCGCGCCCTTGCGCCGCGGCGCTCCCCTCGCTGCCCGCCTGGAGGTTGAACGGGTAGTTCACCGTCACGACTCCTTCGCCCTCCGGCTCGGGGAAGCGCCACCGACGGACCGCGTCGGCGATGCACTCGCCCACGCTCGCGATCGGATACGTGGTCTCGCTCACCGCCGACGAGGTCACCCGCCCCGAAGTGCCGATCTCGAAGCGAACCAGGACCCGCCCCGCGGCGTTGGGGTTCACAGCGAGGCCCTGCTCGTGGCAGTGGTTCACCTGACCGATGTTGCGGAGCACCACGCGACGGATCGCGTCGGGCGCGAGCAGCGCGCGCCCCTGCTCCACGGGCGCGGCTCCCGCGTCGGGCGCAGCGCCCGGCGCCGTGATCGCCACCATCGCGGGCACAGGCACGGCCTGGTCTCGGTCGGGCCTGATGCGAAACTCGGTTGGCTGAAACCCCGCGGCCTCGACGCGCACGGGCACCTCGCGCGAGCTCCGCGGGAGGGTGGTGGCCTCGGGGTGCTCGCAAGGCGCGCCATCGATCAGCACGCGCGCGCCGGTGGGCAATCCGCGGAGCTCGACGCGCACGCTCGCAGACGCCGCGGAGGTGGTCGACGCCTGCGTCGCGGCCTGGTCGGCCGCGGGCGCGTTCGCGGAGGCCCCCGCGACGGCGAGCGCGATGGCGCCGCCCGCGAGGAGCACCACGCCCGCCACGGCGCCGAGCACCACGCCGCGGCGCGAGCCCTTCGGCGCGGCGACGCCGATCTCCTTCGTGGCACGCTGAAACGTGTCGGGCGCGGCGGTCGTTGATCCGTGGAGCGAGGCGTACGAGCCGCTGCCCTGAAGCGACGGCGTGAGCCCGAACTCCCTCGCCCAGCGGTCACGCGTGGCGGGCGCCGCGAAGGGGAGCAGCGCGCGTCCGAAGTCACGCACCGAGGCGTGACGACGCGCGGGGTCTTTCTCGAGCGCGCGCATCACCACGGCTTCGAGCTCCGCGGGCAGCGACGGAACCAGCAACCGCAACGGCCTCGGCGCGTCGCGGAGCACCTGCGTCAGCACCGACAGCACGTCGGCGCCGGGGAAGGGCAGCGAGCCCGTGAGGCACTGATAGAACACCACGCCGAGGGCCCACTGATCGCTCGCCTCGACGGCGTGACGCGAGCCCGAGACCTGCTCGGGCGCGAGGTAGTGCGGCGTGCCGAGCACCATGCCCGTGGCGGTCACGCTGCCCGCGCGCTGATCGGGGCGCACCTTCGCGATGCCGAAGTCGAGGAGCTTCGGGTGCACCTGCCCCGCGAGCGGAGACCAGAGGTACACGTTGTCGGGCTTGAGATCGCGGTGAACGATGCCCTTCTCGTGCACGGCGGCGACGGCCGAGAGCACCGGGAGCATGAGCTCGAGCGCCCCTTCGGGCGTGCGCGGTCCCTCCCGCGTGAGCAGCCCTGTGAGCGGTTCTCCTTCGAGGAACTCCATCGCCATGAAGGGCACGCCGTCGATCACGCCGAGGTCTTCGACGTCGACGATGTGCGGGTGCTTGACGCTCACCGCGGCGCGGGCCTCTTGAATGAAGCGCTCCGCGCCGCCCGCGTGCTGCGCGGCCGAGGCGTGCATGACCTTCACCGCGACGCGCTTCTGGAGCCCCGACCGCGTGGCCTCGTAGACCGTCCCCATGCCCCCCGCGCCGAGCACGCGCGCGATGGTGTACGGCCCGAAGGTCGACCCCGGACCGAGCGAGAGCTCCCTGGGCGCGGAGTCTCCCGTGCTCCCCGAGGCGAGCGTCTGCGGCGACACACCGGGAATGCTCTGCATCCGAGGCGCGCGCGCTGCGGGCACGACGGCCTCGAGCTCCGCGAGGAGCGCGCCCGCGTCGCGGTGGCGATCGGCAGGCTTGAAGGCCATGGCGCGCGCGAGGATGGGCTCCCACGGTCCGACATCGACGCCGAAGGTCGCGGGCGAAGGGCGCCTGGGGTTGAGCGCGGCGGCCGACACTTCGAGGGAGTTGGTCCCCGGGTACGCTTCCTTTCCGGTGACCATCTCGGTGAGCACGAGCGCGAGCGCGTGGACGTCGGTCCAGGGCCCCGTGCGCGTGCCGCCGACCTGCTCGGGCGCGGCGTATCCCGGCGAGAACGCGCGCCCCGCGGTGCCCGATCGGGTCTCGCCCGAAGGGCGCTCCGGCGCGGGGCCGTCGAGCACCTTCGCGATGCCGAAATCGAGCACGCGCAGCGGCACCGCGCCCTCGTCGACGAGCATGATGTTCGACGGCTTGAGGTCGCGGTGCACGACCCCGCGCGCGTGCGCCCACGCCAGCGCTTCGAACGCAGGACGCAGCAGCGCGAGCGCCTCGGCGGGGGTGACGCCGCCACGTCCGCGGCGGGCGTCGAGGCGCGCCGCGAGCGTCTGGCCGTCGAGCCAGTCGAGCACCATCCAGGGCACGCGCTGGCCCGAGGCGACGGCCGAGACGCCGAAGTCCGTGACCCGCACGATCGCCGGGTGGTCGAGGCGCGCCGTCGTGCGGGCCTCGTCGGCGAAGCTCGCGAGAAAGGCCGCGCGCGCGTCGCCGCGAAAGTCGTCGGGCACCTTCAGGAGCTTCAGCGCGACGGGCTTCTGAAGGCTGCGGTGCGTGGCGCGGTACACGACGCCGAAGCCTCCCTCGGCCACGGCGGCCTCGACCTGGTACTTCCCGTCGAGGAGCGTGCCGACGATGCCGTAGACGTCGTCCATGGGGGTCAGCCCGCGGGGGGCGCGGCTCGCCCGGTCCTGGGCGAGTACGAGCAGAAGGCGCCCGTGCGCACGCACGCGTCGAGGTGCTCGCCGAGGGCGGCGTTGGCCTCCGCGAGCTTCTTGAGCGTGGCGCGCACGCGCATGGTCACCGCGACGCGCGCGCGCTCGGCCGACGAGCCCGCCTTGCGCTCGCGTCCGCCGATGCCCACGGCGCGTGAGAGCTCTCGCGCGAGGGCGTCGAGCTCGGACTGCGCCTTCGCGGCGCGCTCGCGGTCGCCCCACCCGGTGGCCTCCTCGATCTCGCCGCGGAGGTCTTCGATGCGGCGCTTGTAGGCCGCGCGCGCCTCGGCGTCGATGAGCGGTCCGGCGCCGTCGTCGCGGGCGGAGACCTCGTCGCCGTCACCCGCGTCGGTCGCGTCGGGGCCTCCGCGTCGCGCGCCGCGGCCGAAGGTGGCGAGCTCGAGGGCGTGCACCTCGACGCCGGGTCGCTCGATCAGGTACGCGAGGTAGCGCACGCCGTCGCCGTCGCGGAGGCGCACGACGGCACCGCGGTGCGAGACGGTCCAGTACTCTCCTTCACGCACGAGCGAGGGCGCGCCGTCGTCGGGGGCCGCGGGCGGCGTCGTGCGGGGCTGCGCCGCGGGGGCCTCGCGCGAGGCGCCGCGCACCGCGTCGGGGAGGTGTTCGAGCGCGATCACGTCGCCGCCCGAGAGGGCCAGCGCGCTGGCGACGCACTGCTCGAGCTCGGGGAGGTTGTGGGGCCACGCGTAGGTGAGCATGGCGCGCAGCGCGGCGGCGTCGAAGCGCGCGGTGACACCGGAGCGCGCGGCGACGGCGCGCAAGAGGAGCCCGAGGTCTTCGCGGCGATCTCGCAGCGGAGGGACGCGGAGCGTGAAGCCCGCGAGGCTCGCGAGGAGCTCGGGGCGGAGGGTTCCGTCGAGGACGCAGGCGTCGGGGTCGTGGCGCGTCGCGGCCACGGCGCGGACGTCGACGCGCACGGGGTGATCGGCGCCGACGGCGAGCACGTCGCCCTCTCGAAGCGCCCGGAGGAGGGCGGCCTGCGCGGTCGGCGAGAGGTCGCAGAGCTCGTCGAGAAAGAGCGTCCCGCCGTGGGCTCGCGCGACGAGCCCCTCGCGGTCGGCGTCGGCCTCGGGGAACGCGCCGCGTCGCGCGCCGAGGAGGTCGGCCTGCACCCGCGTCGGCGCGAGGGCCCCGCAGGGCACGGTGACGAACGCGCCCGCGCGCTGTGAGAGCGCGTGGAGCGTGCTGGCGAGCGCCGCCCTTCCGCTGCCGCTCTCGCCGCGGAGGAGCACCGGCACGCGGGTGCGAGCGACGGCGCGAAGGCGGCTCATGTCCGCGGCGAGCGAGGGGAGCAGCGTCGCGAGCGGGGTGTCCGCGTCGTCCGCGGGTCGCCACGCGCGCGGCCCGTCTGCGCCGGGCGCCGGTCGCAGCGCACGGAACACGAGGAAGGTGCTCCCCACCTCGATGACGTCGCCGTCGTTGAGCTTCGCGCGGCGCGCGGGGGCGCCGTTGATCCGCGTGCCGTTCTTCGATCCCGCGTCGTTGAGCAGCCACGCGCCCACGACGCGCTCCAGCGTGGCGTGCGTGGAGGACATCCACGGGTCGGGCGAGCGCACGTGGAGGGCGTCGTTCGTGTGCGTGTGCCCCTCGTCGCCGCGGCCGAGCGTGACCCGCGTCACGTCGTCGAGCGCGTAGCGCGTGGGCGCCGCGGAGGGGCTCTGTCCGCAGGCCACGAGAAAGAGCCACGGACGCGCGTCGGGATCCGACGCCCCCTCGGATGCGCGGGGGCGCGTGACGGTGCGGTCGTCGTGGGGAGGCATCGCGAGGCGGCGATCGTACAGCATCCCGTCGCGCGTCGGCGCGCCGCGCGGAGGGGGAGACGCATCCTTCTCGGCTCAGAACCTCACCCGCGTCGGTCGCACGACGCGCGCGGTCTCGACCTCGCCCTCGCGGTTGACGCGCTCGCGGATGTCTCCCCAGCACCACACCGCGCCGTCGTCGCGCAGCGCGCAGGCGGACTCGCTCGCCGTGCGCACCTGTGTGATCCCGCGCAGCCCGGCGACGGCCCTCGGCCCTGCCTCCTCCGACGAGGCGCGCCAGCACCGCACCTCGCCCTCGCGGGTCAGTGCACACGCGTAGTCTCCGGTGATCGAGACGTGCGCGACGGGCGGCAGCGAACGCATCACGCACGTCTCCGCGTCGCCCGCGCAGCGCGCGTCGCGGCCCCAGCAGCGCAGCGCGCCGTCGCGCGTCACGGCGCAGGCGAGCGCGCCCCCGAGCGACACGTCGACCACGTCGCGGAGCCCGGCGACCTCCGTCGGAGGCTGCGCGCCTCCCTGGTCGCGACCGGGCGCGCACACGACCCCGTTGCCGCCGCCCCAGCAGACGACGCGTCCGTTCTGCGTGACCGCGCAGACGCACATGCTGTTCGACGCGAGCGTCGTCGCGCAGCGCGCCGCGTCGAGCTCGTGCGGCGGGTCGTTCCGCTCGGCGAGCTGGTCTCCGATGAAGTTCAGGCCGAAGCCTGCGCATCGCACGCGGCGCTCGTCGTCGAGGGTGCAGCCCCGCGCGTTGTCGTCGGAGACGAGGGCCATGCGCGTCGCGGTCGTGTCGTCGGGCCAGAAGGGCGTCGGACTGTTCCAGAGTTCCTCGACGGTGTCGTGGGACCGGTCTCGTCGCTTTCGCGCTCGCGCCAGCGCGAGGTGGCCTTCGCGGTCGAGCACCACGAAGCCCCGCAGCTCGCCGACGACGGGCGCGATCTGCCGCGCGCCGTCGAGCCCCGCGACGTGGGTCGCCCTGCGGAGCGCGCGCTCTTGCGGAAACACCACAGGGCCGCCGAGGGCCGCGGAGTTCCAGCAGCGCACGGTGTCGTCGCGCATCCGAACGCAGCCGACGCGACCCGCCGTGAGCAGTTCGGCGACGGGCGACGCGCGGTCTGTCTCCGTCGTGGGCGGCGTTCGCGCACCGCGGCGGCGCGGTCTCGTGCGGATTCCGCGCGATGCGCTCGCGTCGAGCGTCGCGGCGACGTCGGGTGCTGCGACGTCTGCGTTGCCCGTCGCGCGGCGTGACCGCGGGTCGTCGCGACGGCGAGCACGAGAGCGCGAGCGCGGTGAGCGACGCGAGGCGGAGGGCGTGCGGTGACACGGCGTCGTAGACGAGTACCACACGCCTCCGCGGCGCTGGCGGGGTCAGCGACAGCCGGTGGCGTAGCGCGCGCAGGTCGACGCGCAGTTCGACGGGGTGCAGTCGCTCCCGCCCGCGGCGCCGCACGGCGTCACGCAGCGCTCGACCTGACAGGCCCCGAAGGCGCGGCGGTTCGGGTACACCGAGAAGGTGTGCGGATCGACGCAGCGCTCCGACGTGTCGAGCTGCCCCTCGGCGCTCGTGCAGTAGACGCAGTCGGGGTCGCCGTCGCAGGCGCGCAGCTCCTCGCAGCAGCGCTGGAGCATGCAGTTGAAGCAGCCTTCGAGGCCCGGCGAGGGCGTGAAGTTCGTGACCTGACACGTTGGCGTGACGGCGCCGCCCGCGTCGGGTTCAGGCGTCGTCGCGGCGCCCGGACCGGACCCCTTCGCGTCGCAGGCCCCGACGCTCGCCCAGAGGATCACCCACCATTGAAAGTGCGTTCGCATGTGCGCTCCCTCCGCGGCGCGGGTGTCGTCTCCGACCGCTCACGACGCGCGCCGCTCGCGTCGGTCGAGGTACTCGAGGATGGCCTCGGCGCAGCGGCCCGGGCCGTCGATGTCCGCGAAGACCGCCGCGATCCGCGCTGCCGCGGCGCGCGCGGAGGCGTCGTCGAGCAGCGCGCGCACGGCCGCGGTCATCGCGGGGCCGCGCGCGGACGCCTCCGAGACGCGCACGGCGGCGCCGAGGCGCTCGACCGCCGCGACGTTCCACTCCTGCTCGGGCTGGAGGGGGATGCCGACGAAGGGCCGCCCCGCGGCGAGCGCCGTCTGCACGCTGCCCTGACCGCCCGTGACGACGCCCGCCGCCACGCGCGGAAACACCTCGTGGCTCGGGAGCACGCCCGCCACGCACACCC
Organism: Polyangiales bacterium; assembly: GCA_046351535.1. Taxonomy (GTDB): domain Bacteria; phylum Myxococcota_A; class Polyangia; order Polyangiales; genus CAISKJ01. The sequence continues at coordinate 126,524 of JAXLYG010000019.1, read as the reverse complement.
TCGACGAGCGCAGGTGATCGAGGCGGTGCGCCGTGGCCGCGACGAGCACGCGCGCGCCCGACGCCTCGACGCGGCGCACGACGTCTTCGACCAGCGACCCGAGCGACGAGGTCATCGCGACGTACACCACGGGGCCCGGCGCGCGGAGAAAGCGCTCGACCTCGTCGGGGATCGGCACCGCGAGGCGCGCGAAGAGCGGCCCGACGTAGCGCAGCACCGGGTCGGCGCGGTAGTGCCGCGGGGTCTTCGGGCGCCACGACTCGAGCGCTTCTCGCGAGACGCCGGTGACCTCGGGCACGTCGGTGACGAGCGTGAGGTCGCCCATGAGCATCGCCGCGAGCGTGGGGACGCCCTCGACGCCGAGCTCGCGCGCGACGCCGTCGATGACCTCGGTGAAGCCCCTCGCGCGCACGGGGCCCTGGTTCGCGAGCCACCGCTGCGCGCGCTTCGGGAGCAGACCCGCGAGGGGGAACGGCCCCCGCGTCGGCGCAGGGAACAAGCCCCGCTCGGCCATCGGCGGCACGAAGGACCCCGCGTGCTCCGTGACGAGCGGAACGCCCGCGAGGCGCGACGACAGCAGCGCGCTCAGCGTGAAGCCCGTGACCACCGCCCGCGCCCCTCGCGCGCGGAGGTACGCCGCCTCGGAGCGCGCGAAGGCACGCAGCTCGTCGGCCGTGAACGACGGCCCCGGGCGCGCGGCCACGCCGGGGATCTGTCGCAGAAACTCCGCGCAGCGCGCCGCGGACATGCGCGGCTCGAGCAGGTCGTACGCGACGCCCGAGGCGCCGAGCGTCGACTCCCAGGTGCCGCCGTGCGTCGCCACGCAGGCGTCGACGCCGCGCGCGCGCAGCGCCTCGTAGATCGCGATCATCCGCGAGGTCTCCGACAGAAATCCGACGTGCGGGAGCAGAACGATCATCGCGCGACGGAGTATAGGTAATATATTACATAGATGTCCAGCAGCGGCGACCGACGCACCGACGCGCCCCCTCCGACCTTCGGCCTGAGCGACGAGGAGGCGGCCCGGCTCGGCGCCGACCGCGCGACGCGGGTCCGCACGCTGCGCATGCTGCTGATGACGGCGCAGCACCTGCGGAACGCGCTCGATCGCATGTACGCCGACGACGGGATCACGACGCAGCAGGCGGCGCTGATGAGCGTCGTTCGAGAGCTCGGCGCGCCCACGCAGGGGGAGGCGGCCGAGATGCTCGGCACGAGCCACCAGAACGTGCGTCAGCTCATCGCCGTGCTGGAGCGCAAGGGGCTCCTCCGCGTCGAGGCCGACGCCGACGACCGCCGCGTGCGTCGGCTCCGCACCACGGCGAAGAACAGGCGCTACTGGGCACGGCGCGATCCGGGCGACCTCGCGGAGGTCTTGAAGGTCTTCGACGACCTCGACGAGCGCGAGGCCGCGCAGCTCTTCTCGCTGCTGCTCAAGGTGTTCGGTCGGCTGCGCGAGGCGCCCTGAAGCGACACCCTCTCAGCGCATCGCGTCGAAGAAGCCCCACACCGACTCGCGGAACGCGGGCCAGTACAGGTGCCCGAGGTCGGGCACGAGGCACCACAAGACGCGCTGTCCGCTGCGGCACCCGCTCGACGCCTCGCAGGGCGACGGCGCCTCGGGCGCGCGCGTGTTGCTGCACCCGTTGAAGCGCTCCCAGTGGAGCCGCGAGCGCTCGCCCTCGGAGGGCGCGACGGTGGTGTCTGCGTCGCCGTGAATGACCATCGCAGACACCGCGGGCGTGGGGCATTCGGTGAGCGTGACGCCCTCGTACGAGACGGTCCCCGCGTCGGAGCCCGCGCTCGCGGAGGGGCCCCCGCCCGCGTTGGGCGCGATGGCGCGGAGCACGTCGCCGCGCACGCAACCGAGGTGGTTGGTGAAGTACGCGCCGCGGCTCAGGCCCGTGGCGAAGACGCGCCGCGGGTCGAGGGTGAAGCGCGCGCGCATCGCCGTGACGAGGGCGTCGAAGAGGGCGACGTCGCGGTTGCGATCGGTGGCGGTCGAGGTGTCCCACGTCGTCGCCGAGCCCGTGGGAGCGCCCGCGATGGGGAGCCCGTCGGGGTACACCACGACGGCGCGCCCGAGGGTCGTGTCTTCGAGGTGGAGAAAGTGCTGCGTGCGTCCCGCCGCGCCGCCGTCGCCGTGAAACACCACGATGAGCGAGAGCGATCCGCAGGGCGCCGTCGGCGCGGCGAGGGTGAAGGTGCGGTCGAGGCCCGCGGCGGTGATGTGCTCGGTGGTGAGCGCCCAGGTCCCCGCGGCGTCGCGGAGTGGGCACGCGGGCGCCGTGTCGGTGGCGACGTCGGAGGCGGACCCCTCGGAGGCCGCGTCGCGCGGCGCCGGGGTCGACGCGGGGTCATCGCAGCCGGTGAGAACGAGCGCGCCCACGAGCGCGAGACGGAGGAGCTTCACGGGGGCGATGCGGTACACGCTCTCGCCCGGAAAACGCAAGCGGAGAGGGCGCGCGCCCCGTCGCGCTCGACATCGCCTACGATCGCCCGCGACGATGCCCCACGCCGTCGCCATCACGCGTCTCCCGTCGCTCGGTGCATCGGGCGGCTACCGCGTGGCCCCGCCGACGCGTCACGCACGGCGGAGCACGCGCTCCCGACGCTCGCGTCGCTGCTCGGGGTCACGCGCCTCGACGTGCGCATGCGCCTCGCGGGAGAGGCTCCGTGGATCGTCGCGCGCACCAACGCGCCCGACGAGGCCGCGCGCACCGTCGAGGCGCTGCGGGCCGAGGGCTTCGGCGCCGTGGGCTGCGACGTCGCGGAGGCGCGCGCGTGGTCGCCCGCGGGAGACGCCGTGCTCACGCTCGGTGACGCGGGCGTCGAGGTGTGGCCCTCGGGTCGCCGCGTCGCGTACGCCTCGCTCCGCGCCGTGCTCGTCGCGACGCTGGTCATCGAGCGCGCGAAGGAGGACCTCGAGCCCGTGACCGCCTCCCGCGCCGGTCGCTCGACGCCGGTGCTCATGAAGGTCGCCCACACGCGCTACGAGCGGGCGCAGCAGCGCGCGCTCTACCTCGTGCCCGAGGGCGGTCCCACGCTGCGCCTCACGCGCGACGGGCTGCGCCTCCCCGGTGCGGGCGGCGTCGTGACGCGCGAGGGCTTCGAGTCCGTGATCGCGACGCTCCGCGAGCGGGCGCCCGACGCGCGCCACGACGAGCGCCTCGCGAGCGCGCCCCGCCGCAGGAGCTCGTACGCGAGCGTGTTCGACGAGGGCGAGCGCCGCGGCGCGATCACGAGCAACGTGGCCGAGACCGACCTCGCGGTGAGCCTCCTCGCGCGCGCCCTCGCGGAGCGTCAGCTCGTGTGAGGCGATGACCCCTGCGTCGAGGGAAGGTGCGACGTCCCGACGTTCGCGCGAGCGCCGGAACGCCGCACCCGAGCTTCGGAGCGCCTCCGCGTTCGACCTCGCGACCGCAATTGAAACAGCCTCCTCGCGCACTCGCGACCGCTGTTCCGACAGCCCACGCGCCCGACGCGCCCGCGCCGACGCCCCTCGCCCTGACCTCCGGCCGCGTCAGCCCCGGCGCGTCGGCTCGTCGGGCGCGCGGGCCAGCGCGCGGAGGTCGTGGACCAGCGTCGTCACCCGATCGATCTCCGTGTTGAGCGCCGCCAGCATCGCGGCGCGCTCGGGGGCGTCGCGGCTCGCGGCGGGGTCGCCGAGCACGTCCGCGATCCCCAGGATCGTCGTCACCGGGTTGCTGAGGTCGTGCGCGAGGCGCGCGATGCGCCGCTTGCGCTGCGCGTCGGTCTGCGCCGCCGCGGTCATCGTCTCGTCGATCGCGTCGCGCAAACGCCGGAACGACTCGCGCACGTCGTTGAACTCCTCCGCCGGAGGCTCGGGCAGGTCGACGCGCAGGTCCGCCGTGGCGACGCGCTCCAGCGACGCGGTGAGCACCTTGAGGCGACGCCGCGCGATGGTCACCACCAGCGTCGCCGTCGCGACGCCCGACGCCAGCGCGCCGCCGATCACCCACGCCGCCGCCGCGCGCAGCGCGCCCTCCCGAAGCAGCGGCTGCACGCCCCAGAGCGCCAGGGCCGCGCCCGCGAGCGACGAGGTCGCCACGAAGGCGTAGATCCGCCAGACGAAGCTCCCCGCCGTCACGCGCGCTCCGGTGCGAACGAGTACCCCACGCCGCGCACCGTGCGGATCGGCAGCGGCTCGGCCCCCGCCTCCGCGAGCTTGCGGCGCAGCCGCGCGACGTGACAGTCGACGTTGCGCGCGTAGCCCGCCACGCTCGTCCCCCACACCGCCGCGAGGAGCTCGATGCGCGCGAACACGCGCTCGGGGTCCGACGCGAGCGTCTGGAGGAGCGAGAACTCCATCACCGTCAGGTCGAGGGGCGCGCCGTCGACCGACGCGCAGTGCGCCGTCGCGTCGACCACGAGGTTGCCCGTCACCACGGGCGGTCGGGCGCTCGGCGACACGAGCGCGCGGCGGGCGAGGGCGCGCACGCGGGCCACCACCTCGCGCGGTCGGCACGGCTTCACGATGTAGTCGTCGGCGCCGCCCTCGAGGCCAGCGATCACGTCGTCTTCGGCCCCGAGCCCCGTGAGCATCATGACGCCCGGCGCCGCGCCGTAGCGCGCCCGCAGCGCGCGGCAGAGCGTGAGCCCCGAGCCGTCAGGGAGGTTGATGTCGAGCACCGCCACGTCGGGCGCCGCCCGCGTCACGTGCGCGCTTGCAGTCGCGAAATCGGGCGCCCCCGTGACCGACATCCCCGCGCTCCGGAGGTGCGCCTCGAGGACGCCCCGCAGCGGCGCGTCGTCCTCGACGACGAGCACTTCGAGCGTGGGCGAGTCGCGGAGGGCCATCGAACGAGGACGGAGTATCGGCGCGGATACCACAGAGTTGCAACACTCGGCGCGGCCCGGAGCCCCCATCGTTGCACCGGTCTGGCGCGCCGTGACGCGCCGGCGGAGGTGATCGCATGACGACGCGAAGGGGCCTTGAGGCGCCGCATCTGGCGTGGGTGCTGGCGGCGCTCTGTGGGTGTGACAGCGGCGGGGGCGCGGCGACGGACGCGGCGACCGATCGGGGGGCGGACACGCGCGACGCGAGCGCGGCCTCGGGCGTCGAGTCGATGCTCGATGATCCGACGCCGCTGCGCGCGACGGAGGCCACGGCGCCGGGCTTCGGGGACGCCGAGGTGATGGCGCTCACGCAGCGCCTCCCGGCGTCGAGGGAGCTCGGCCCGACGCCCGACGCGTTCGGGTTCTTCGCGGAGGCGGCCGAGGCGCTCCCCGCGGCGCGCGCGGCGCTCGACGGTCGCCCGAGGCAGCTTCACGTGACGGTGACGCTGACGCGGCCCGAGGGGGCCGCGGGCGACGCGACGATCGCCGCGACGCTGGCCTCGACCGCGGGCGCGGTGATGCCTCGCCGCGTCGAGTCGGTGGAGGCGGGCGACGCGTTCAGGCCGCGCATGGCGCGTCCGCTGACCCCCGACGCGCTGCGGGAGTCCTCGCTCGACGCGCGGCTCACGCCGGGCGACCGCGACGCGTTCACGGCCGTGGTGTACTTCGCGCCGGGGGCCACCGCGACGCTCACGCTGCGGGTGGGCGACGTGACGCTGCCCATCGCGTCGGCGGCGGGTCCCACGGCGCCCGAGACCTTCGAACTCGCCGACGGGACGATGGCGACGGTGACCGTGGCGCGAGACCCCGGCGGCGCCTGCGTCGTGACGCGCGCCCTCGCGCTCGCGCGAACGATGGAGGGGAGGACCGGGGCGGTGGGCGAGTTCCGCGGGGTGCTCCACCGCGGCGCGACGCTGGTGGGCTACGTGCGCGGGGTGTTCGGCGCGGCGCCGTCAACGGGGCGCGAGGCGCTCTACCTCCAGGCCACGGGGCCCGACGGGCGGCCGCTGTGGTTTGGTGAGGCCCCGGGCTTCGTCGCGGGGCAGCGCCGCGCGGGGAGGCTCACGGGCGCGGGCGGCGCGGGCTCGTTCGTGGCGCGCGTCGCCGCGGCGGGGCCGTCGGCGCTCACCCCGATCTCGCTGGAGTTCCACACGGAGTGCCGCTGAGGCGCGAAGGAGACACGGAGATGAAGCCCACCCTCGTTGCATCGCTCTCCCTCGGCGCCCTCGTGGCGTTCAGCCTCCCCGCGCTCGCGTGGGACGAGGACACCTGCGCCGCGTTCGACCCCGCGACCGTCTACGACGCGGGCGTGGTCACCGCCACCGACGGCGGCGTCACCACGGTGCGCGACCCCTACTGCGCCAACCCCCAGCCGCTCCTCGGGAGCAACGCCTCCATCGCGTGGGACCACGCCACCGCGCACTGGGAGCTCACCTACGCCATGGCCCGCTGCGTGGGCATCGCCGACGCCGAGGCCCGGCGCATCGCCGCCGCCGACGAGGCCACGGACATGTCGTCGCCCGCGTGCGGATCGAAGGCCGCCAACGCCAACGGCGACCAGTACTACCGCGAGGGCTACGCGTGCGGCTACGAGATCGGCGCGCGCGGCGACGCCGACGCCTCGGCGCTGCCGCCCTACACCGGGACGCTGCGCTGGTCGCAGACCGACCGCTGCCGACGCACGACGGCCTCCAACCCGAGCCTGCGCGGGCACAGCGAGTTCTTTCACTACCCCTACTGGACCGACACCACCGACGCGGGCGTGACGAGCACCGTGCTCGAGCGCCTGAGCGGCTGGGCCGCAGGCTCGCGCGCCGACCTCTTCGACCCCGTCGCCGCGGGGAGCAACCCCCCGTGCGACATGGCGAACCCCACGCCCTCGGGCGCCACCGCGTGCCCGACGCCGACGGTGTCGGGCTACACCGAGTTCGACGCGGGGGTCTCCGTGTGCCGCTCGACCACGGGGACGCCGACGCCCGACGAGGGCTGGCGCATGCCGCAGTCGACGGTGACGGGCGACGAGCGGGCCTTTCGCATGGGGATCTACCTCCACTCGCTCGGAGACAGCTACTCGCACTTCACCTGTCAGTGGTTCTCGGGGCAGACGGTCGACACGGCGACGTGGCGCGTGACGGTGCCGGTGACCAACGGGTCGTCGACGGGGGCCACGGACCACACGAGCTACAAGAGCGGGACCTTCGCGTATCGATGCAGCCGCCCTTCGCTGCCGACCATCACCCTGCCCGACGGCACCACCCACCAGGTGACCACCGAGGAGTGCAACGCGGCCTGCGACCTCGGCCAGCACGACCGCGAGTTCGGCTCCTACGACACCGCGGGGCTCTCGACCGCGGTCTCGGTGTCGTCGCTCCGCAACGCCTCGATCCACGGCATGGACGCCGTCTGGCTCGCGCTCGCCACCTACGCCGGTCGCACCGCGCGCGACGACTCTCCCCGCGCGCAGGCGTCGGTGATGCGCTACACGGTGCCCAACGGGTTCAACGCGTACTACGACGGCGCGAGCCGTCAGGCCTACGTGCGCGACCTCTTCAGCCAGGGCCGCGAGCAGCCGTGCGCGTGTCCGAACGGCGCGTACGACTGGGTCCCGGGCACCGTCGATCGCAACGGGACACGCACGCCGGGCTACTGCGAGACGCTCACCGCGCTGGCCTTCTCGGCGTCGTCGACGGGCGCTCCCGCGGTGACCGCGGCCACGCTCACGACCGCGCAGGCGGCGCGCTACTACGCCGTGGGCACCTTCCGTCGCGGCGACGGGAGCACCTCGACGCGCGTCATCAACAACCTGGTCGACTGGTCGGCGACGGGCGCCGCGACGGTGAACAACACCGTGGGCAACCTCAGCGGGACCATCACCGCGGGCGCCTCCGCGGGCGCCGCGCGCGTCGCGATCACCCGCCTCGGCGTCACCGCCAGCCTCAACGTCACCGTGAACTGATCCCACGGGGCACCGCGCCCGTCACGCGCCGCGTCCAGACGAGGCCGTCGCGGCGCGTGGCGCACGGTTGCCTGAGAAGACGTCGGCCCCAGACGGCCCGATGTCTCCGCCCGCTTTCGAGGGTTCCGAGACAGATCTGACGTCCGTACACGCAGGGCGCCGCTCAGTGATGGCGTCGGTGATGCTCGCCGTGGCCGTGGCGGCCGTGGCGCTCGCCCTCGTCGCTCGCGGGCGCAGCGGGCGCAGCGGGCGCAGCGGGCGCAGCGGACGCAGCCGCGGCGGTGGCCGACACGCCGCCGGGCGGATCGACGATGTAGAACTCCACCCTGCGGTTGCGCGCGTGGTCTTCGGGCGTGGTCCCCGTCGCGATCGGACGCTCGGAGCCGAAGCCGTCGGCCGAGAGGCGGTGGCGGTCGACGCCGTGCTCGCGGAGGTAGCGCTCGACGGCCTTCGCGCGCTTCTTCGAGAGCTTGCGGTTGCGGCGCGCGTCGCCCTGGGCGTCGGTGTGTCCCTCGATGCGGATGCGCAGGATCTCGGGGTGCGCCTGGAGCACCGCCACCATCTGATCGAGCAGCGCGAAGGAGTCGGGCGTGATGCGGTCGCGCTCGGGCTCGAAGTTGATCGAGCCGTTGATCGTGATGCGCGTGCCCGCGAGCTGCACGGGCGGCAGCGTGTCGGGACATCCGTCGGCGTCTTCGAACTCGTTGCGCGTCTCGGGCTGCTCGGGGCAGCGGTCGGCGGGCAGCGCCACGCCGTCGTGGTCGGCGTCGGGGTCGTCGGGGCAGCCGTCGTCGTCCTGGTAGTTGTTGCGCGTCTCGGCCTCGGTGGGGCGATGAACAGGCGCGTCGCCCCGTGAGCAGGTCGTTGTCGGGGTCGGGGTTGTCGGGGCGGCCGTCGCTCTCTTCCAGAGCCGTTGACGGTCTCCCGGGCTCGGTCGGGCAGCGATCGGCCGCACCCATCACGCCGTCGTGATCGGGGTCGGGATCCCGCCGCGGGCGTCGCGGCGACGACGGCGGGCGATCGCCGCGGGCGCCGCCATCGCGAGCCCGACTCGAACGTCGCGCCCGCGCCCGCGGCGTGCCCCAGGGCAACTGCGCGAGCGCACCACGTCGACACGCGCGCACCCAGCGCCTCGAACTGCGGCGCCGCGCGGAACGGCCTGCGCGTCGGGCCAGACCTGCTCGGCTGGAGCGTGCACGGGCTCCACCCAGGCTGCACGCCCGGCGCCGGTCATCGCGCGTCGGCCGGTCCGTGCGACGTGGCAAGGTCACGGCGGGAGGCACCTGCCCTGCGGACGCGTTCGCGGCCGCGACGACGGTGTGTCGCGCGGCGGCGGGCGTGTGCGATGCGGCGGAGACCTGCACGGGCTCGGCGGCGTGTCCGACCGACGCGTTCCTGCCGTCGACGACGGAGTGCCGCGCGGCGGTGACGAGCGCGTGCAACCCCGCGCGGAGCGCTGCAGGGTCGAGCACGGCGTGTCCCTCGAGCGTCACCTCGTCGTGCAGGCGGTCAGAGCTGTGTCTCGAGCACGTGCATGACGTCGTCGTGTGGAACGGGCACGACCGCGCGTGCGGCATGGAGTGCTGCTCCTTGTCGCAGGTCTGCGGGGCACCCACTGCACGCACGCTCGCGTCGATGTCAGCATGCCGACGACGCTCGCGGCGACCGATGAGCAGGACGACGCTCGACATCCGCCTTGCCCCGAGGGGCAGGTGCTCTGAGGTTCACCGGGATGACCTCGAGGACCAACGGCTTCGAGCGGATCACCGGGACCTGCGTCACGCCGCGACTCGTGGCCGGTGCGACGCCCTCGGTCTCGTTCTCGGGCGCCACCTCCGCGACGATGGACTCGGGGCGCGGCGGGTTCGGCGGGAGCTTTCCCTTCGTACTCGGCTGCGGAGCGGGGACGGCCGTGGTGGGCTTTCAGATCGACACGACGAGGCCCGGCGTGATCTCGGCGCTCAACCTCCGCTGCGCGCCCGTCGCGGTGAGCGCGAGCGGCGCGGGCTACGCCGTGCCGCGCGGCACGGTGGTCGACGGTCCGGGCACGGGCACGGACCCGTTCTCGGGGGGGACGCCGACCTACGGCGCCGCCACCGACTGCCCGGCCACCAACGGCTTCGCTAGCGGCTTCGCTAGCGGCTTCGCGGGTAGGATCGTCGACCCCGGCTTCGGCGGCACCACGCACGCGGCCTTCGGGCTCACCTGCACCGCGCTCTCGATCACGCCCTGAACCCACGCTCGACGGCGAGCGCCGTGTACGGACGTCGGTACGCCCACGTACTGACGTCCGCACTCCGGCGCGCTGACGTCAGTCCATGACGCGACAGGCCGTTGGTTCGGCGCGGGAGGTCGAGATGGGGTGGAGGCGCCGATGGCGAAGTGCGGGCAGTGGTTGCTTGTGGCGGCGGGCCGTTGGTTCGGCGCGAGAGGTCGAGATGGAGTGGTGGCGTGGCGGCGGGCCGTTGGTTCGGCGTGAGAGGTCGAGATGGAGTGGAGGCGCCGATGGCGAAGCGCGGGCAGTGGTTGCTTGCGGCGGCGGGCCGTTGGTTCGGCGCGAGGAAGTCGAGATGGAGTGGTGGCGCCGATGGCGAAGCGCGGGCAGTGGTTGCTTGCGGCGCCTCACCGCGGGCAACTGAGGGTGGTCGCTCCCTTCGGGAGCTACGTCTTCGAGCGCGTTCGTGCGCTTGTGGTCCGACAGTGATCGACAAGTGTTTCGCCGGGCGGCGATCGAGGAATCGCTTCGAAGAACTGAGACTTGATCGCGCAACCATCGAGGTGTGCTGCGCGAGAACGCGCGCATGAGCGCCTCGTTCACTCGCCTCGTGGTGCATTGCGTGTGGTCTACTTCGAACCGGCGTCCGATCCTCGACGAGCGGCGAAGCGCACGTGTCTATGGGCTGCTCGCGCGACTGTGCGCGGACCATCGTTGCGCGCCGCTCGCGATCGGAGGAACCGCGGATCACGTTCATGTGCTCGTGGGTCTGCATCCCTCGCTCGCCGTCGCGGATCTGGTGCGTCGCCTCAAGGTGGGAACGTCTCAGTTCGTATCCCATCACCTCGGCGTTCCCGATTTCGCGTGGCAGAACGGGTATGGCGCGTTCTCGTTGAGGGCCGAAGACACCGAGCGCCTCCGCGGTTACGTACTCGGTCAGGCGCAACATCACGCGAACCACACGGCCGTCGACGAATGGGAGCGCGCCGTTCCGTAGCTCCCGAAGGGAGCGACCACCCTCAGTTGCCCGGCGGTGAGGCGCCGCAAGCAACCACTGCCCGCGCTTCGCCATCGGCGCCTCCACTCCATCTCGACCTCTCACGCCGAACCCCGGCCCACCGCCGCAAGCAACCACTGCCCGCGCTTCGCCATCGGCGCCCCCACCCCATCTCGACCTCCGCGGCCCGACCGCCGCCGCGCTCCGCCGCTCGCAGGCCTGCCGGGCTCGGCGGCCGCCGCCACGCCCCCAACCCCCATCTCGACCTCTCGCGCCGAACCAACGGCCCGTCGCCCCATGTACCGACGTCCGCACACCGTCGCACTGACGTCGGCACACGCGCCCGTGCGCACGCGCTGGATCTCGTCCGCGAACGCAGTGACAATCCTCGGCCGCGTGCGCCCCGCAACTCGACGCTCCCTCTCGCTCGTGACCCTGCTCGCCGCGCACGCGACGGGCTCGTGCCTCGACGCGTGGACGCCGCCCGTCACGACCTGCACCGGCCCTCGCTGCCCCGACGCGGGCGCGCGCACCGACGCCCCGGGCGACGCTCCGAGCGATGTCGCAGAGGACCGCTCGCCGGCGCGCTGCGAGGGGATGAGCCTCCTCGACCTCTCGAGCAGTCAGAACGAGTCTTCGTGCGCCGTTCGCTGCGACGGCACGGTGTGGTGCTGGGGCAACAACGAGTGGGGACAGCTCGGTGACGGCACCCTCGAGTCGAGGAGCTCGCCCGTGCGAGTGCTCGGCCTCGGCGGCCCGGCCACGGCCGTCTCGGTCGGCCACTCGGCGACCTGCGCGGTCGCGGGAGGCGCCGCCTGGTGCTGGGGTGAGAACACCGACGGCCAGCTCGGAGATGGCACGCGCACGGAGCGTTCAACGCCCTCGCGCGTCGTCGGCATCGAGGGAGCCGTGGTCGCCGTCGCCGCAGGCGGCACCCACGCCTGTGCCCTCGTCGCCGATGGGAGCCTCTGGTGCTGGGGCGGCAACCGCAACGGCGCGCTCGGTGACGGAACCGTCGTCCCGAGGCTGAGGCCGGTGGCGGTGCCGTCGCTCCGCGGGGCCGTCGCGGAGGTCGTGGCCGGGCAGTACCACACCTGCGCGCGCCTTCGAGACGGCGACGTGCGCTGCTGGGGCATGAACATGTTCGGCGGCCTGGGTGACGGCTCCATCCTCGACCGCGCGACGCCCGTACGGACCTCGCTGCCCGCCGCTGCCGTGGCGCTCGCGTCGACCTCGAACCACGCCTGCGCGGTGCTCGATGACGGCACCGTGTGGTGCTGGGGATACAACTCCGACGGCGCGGTCTCGCGCTCGCTCAGCAACCATCCAACACCCATCGCGGTGCCGCTCGGCGGACGTCGCGCGCTCGCCGTCACGACGGGGCAGCGCCACACCTGCGCGATCGTCGAGGGCGCCGGGCTCCTGTGCTGGGGGCGCAACGACACGGGCCAGGTCGGCGACGGATCGACCATGCGGAGGCTCGCCCCCGTGGCGGCCACGGCCCTCGACGGCGACGTGAGGCGCGTGAGCGCAGGGGTCGAGTTCTCGTGCGCCGCGTTGGTCGACGGACGCGCCCGCTGCGTCGGCGGGGGCTCGCGGGGGCAGTTGGGCAACAACGCCTTCGAGGGAAGCCTCACGCCGGTCACGGTCGCGTTGCCGCCGTGAGACGTGTTCAAGACTTTCGACTCGGGTGATACTCAGGGCCTGTGTTGGAGGAGGAAGCGAGAACCCTCGACGCGCTGGTCGGGTCGACGCTCGACGAGAAGTACCCGCTCGAGGCCTTCGTCGCGCGCGGAGGCTTCGGGGCCGTGTACCGCAGCAGGCACCCCGCGCTCGGGTGCCCCGTGGCCATCAAGGTGCTGACCGCGTCGGCCTTCGTCGAAGACAGGGCGCCGGCGCACTTCGTCGAGGCCTTCGAGCGCGAGGCGCGCATCGTGGCGGCGCTCGACCACCCGGCGATCGTGCGCGTGCTCGACGTCGGCGCGGCGCCCTTCGGCGACGTCCGCTCGCCCTACATCGTGCTGGAGTGGATCGAGGGCGAGACGCTGGAGCAACGGCTCCGAGGGCGCGACGCCGGACGACGGTCGCCGCGCGAGGCCTTCGAGCTCCTGCGCCCCGTGTTCGACGCCATCGCGAGCGCCCACGAGGTGGGCGTGGTGCACCGCGACCTCAAGCCCTCGAACATCATGGTGTCGTCGCCGCGCCGGGGCGCTTCGACGACGCGCGTGCTCGACTTCGGCGTCGCCAAGACCCTCGACCCCGAGGAGGGCGCGCCCGACTGGACCGACCACACCTCCGACGCGTTCTCGTCGTTCTCGCTCTCGCACGCGGCCCCCGAGCAGATCGGACGCCTCCGCTCGGGGCCCTGGACCGACGTTCACGCGCTGGCCCTCCTGCTCGTCGAGGTGCTCGTCGGCGAGCGCGCCTACCGCGGGGCGACGACCATCGAGCTCTTCGCGAGCATCCAGCGCGGCGCGCCGCCCGACGCCCGCGGCCTTCTCGGTCGACGTGGGGCCGTGGGAGCCCGTGCTCGACCGCGCGCTCTCGCTCGCGCCCGTCGATCGCTACGCCGACGCGTCGGCGCCTCCTCGCAGCCTCGACGCCGCCCTCGACGATGCGCAGCGGGCCTGGGAGGCGCGCGCGCGTCCCGCGCCCGTGACGCCCGCGGTCGCGGAAGGCTCCGCAGCGTCCCGCGCGCCGCGCGCGCGCGCTCCGCGGCCGTGGGGCTCGCGGCGGCGTCGACGGTCCTGCTGCTCGTGGGTGCCGCGGCTCGCACCGGTTCCGCGCGTCCCGCGCCGACCCCCGTCCGCGCGCCCGGCGGCGGCCGTCGCGCCCGCGTCACGAGAGGCTCCGACAGCGTCCTCGACGACCGCGACGCCGACGCGACCCGCGCCCCGCGCGCCGGTGAGCCGCGGCGCCTGCGGCCTCCGAGGTGAGCGCTCGCGCCCCGGCGCGCGCGGCGACGACCGCGACGCCGCGGACGACGCGCGCCCCCCGCGTGGGGGTGTCCGCCTCGCGCGCCGCGCGCGCCGCCCGCGGTGCGAGGCCGCGATCGAGTGATCGAACCCATCTACAAGAAGGTCTTGCGGTGAGGCGGAAACACTGGATCGAAATCGCGGGCACGCGAGTCTCCCCTCGACGGCGAGTGCGTCATCGTGGGGCGCAACCCCGACTGCGACGTGGTGCTCCCCGATCCGCGCGTCGGTCGACACCACGCGATCTTTCGCGTGATCAACGAGGGCATCGAGGTCGTCCCCCTCGGCGGGCGCTCGATGGTGGTCAACGGCGCGCCGCAGGAGGGCACCCGCACGCTGGAGGGCGGCGACCCGCGTCGAGATCGAGGGGCACGTCCTCGTAGTGCGCGTGACGGGGACGCGCCCCGAGGCCGAGCTGCACTGGTACCTCGAGCGCCACGGCGGCGTGCTCGTGCGCCTCAGCGGCGAGCGCGTCCACCGTCGGCGGCGGCGGGACGACCAGGTCGTGATCCTCGCGTGGCCGTCGGGCGCCGTGGCGCTGACGATCATGGGCGCGCGGCTCGTGCTCGAGGCGTGCGTCGAGGGCGTGTCGCTCGGGCGCGCGCTCTCCGAGGGCGAGATGCTCAACGTGTCGAGCGGTCAGCGCATCACGCTCGGCGGCGAGTCGGTGCGCGTGCTCGCGCGATGCCCGCGGACCCGTCGAAGCCTACGGCGTCTCCCTCGCCCGATGAACCCGTGCTCTCGGCGGTGCTCACGTACCTGCCGCGCGGCGGCCGCCTCGCGCTCCGCATCGGCAACGGCGGGAGCGAAAGGTCTACCTCTCGGAGAAGCGCTGCGACTCGTCGCGTGCCTGCTCCAGCCCCGCCGCCCTACGTCGCGGGCGAGTTCGTCCCCGACGCGGTGCTCTGCCGCGCGTGGCCGGGCGCGTTCGCCCGGAGCACGGACATCGAACACCCTCCTCTGGCGCGTCCGAAGGACTTCGCCGACGCGACTCCGACTGCGTCACGTTCTTCGAAGCGCAAGGGCGGCGCCCTCCGCGTGAAGATCGCCGAGGGCAGGCGCGCCGGCACGTCGAGGGCAGCGCGGCCGAGGTCGCGTGACCCGCGGCGCCGCGCGTCACCAGCGCAGCGCGCGAGCCCCGAGGCGTGGTCCGACGCGCGCGCCGCGGGGTGCAGGCGCGCGCGACGGCCCACCCGACGGCGCGCCGCTGCGCGCCGCCGAGCGCGAGCGTGACGTCGGCGCCGAGCGTGAAGTCGCGATGGCGCGCCCGTCGTGCAGGCGGCCGTCACCGGGTCGCAGTCGTCGCGCGAGAGACCGTGTTGCGCGCGTCACGCGCGTCGAGCGCCACGGCGAGCGCGCCCGCCGTCGCGAGCCCGCGAGGCCGACGCCGCCGAGGATCCAGGCCCGCGCCCGGTGACGCCGCCTCGCGCGGCGCGGGCGTGAAGTCGGTGACGCGACGGGTCTCGCGGCAGGCGGCGCAGGCGCGATCGCGCGGCGGGGGCGTGGGCGGCGACCAGCAGCGGCTCGCGTCGGGGAGCTCGACGGGACCTCGGCGTGGGCGCGGGCTTCGGCGATCGCGTGATGTGAAACGGGCACCCCGCGGCTCGCTGGACCTCGACGTCGCCGGGTGCCACGGGCCGGCGATGCCGAGGGCGGGGCGCAGGAGCACGCCGCCGACGTGCACCTGGCCCCTCGGGCGCGGGCGAGGGGACGCGCACGGTGAGCCTCGCGACACGCGCCTCGGCGTCGCTGGCGATCGCGCGGCGTGAGGAGGTCGTCGTGGTCAGGCACGGCGTCATCGACGCTCGCGCGCGACGCACACGTGCTCGAGGGCCTCGACCGCGTGGCCGAGCGCCAGGTGCTCGGTCGCGAAGACAGCACGAGGGCGTGGCGCGCACCCCCGCGGCGCGTCGGCTCGACGGCGCGCGCGTGATCGCCCGCGCGAGACGCGCGCGAGCCTCCTCGATGAGCGCGCGGCGCGCGGGCGCCACCTGCGCCTGCGCCGAGAGGTCGAGGTGGCGACGGGCAGCGCTGCGAGCAGACGTGACGAAGGTCGCGGGATACCGGCGTCGAAAGGTAACGGAGAGCCCGCCGCGAGAGAAGCGCGGAGGCGTCGCTACGGCAGCGTGAGGACCGCGCGCACGCCGTAGTGATCGGACACGTTCACCGAGCCCGGCGCCGAGGGGACCGTCACCGACGGCGTCACGAAGGTGCGCGAGAACGAGCGCACCGCCGTGGCCGCGACGTTCTTCACGAAGATGTGATCGATCCACACGTTGGGCGAGTTGCCCGTGAGGTAGTTGGCGCCGCAGAAGGTACACACCGGCGTGTAGCCCTGCGGCACCGCGGGCGTGAGCTGCGTGCGGAGGTAGTCGTAGGTCTCGACGGCCTCGGCCACGACGCCCGACGACGCGGGGCCCGAGTTGAAATCACCCGCGACGACCACGGGGTCGGTGCCGCCCGTCTGCGTCACCCACTGCACGAGGCGACGGGCCTGCGCGAGCTGCTCCGAGGCCCATCCCTCGCGGCCGACGCGACCGCAGCCGTAGCGACCCGTGTAGGGGAAGGCCGTGCTCTCGAACTGCGGCGTGAGGTGGTTGCAGTACACCGTCACGCGCCGCGCGCCGGGGAGCGTCGCCGTGGCGCGCGTGATGACGCGGCGGTTCCACGTGCCGGGGACGACGATGGTCTCGATGTTCGAGAGCGGGTGCTTCGAGAGGATCATCACGCCGTTCTGTCCGCCGAACGCGAGGCCCGCCGCGGGGTTCGTCTCGCAGAGCGTGCGGATCGACGAGAAGGTCTCCGTCGGGAGCGCCGACGCGAGGCAGCCGTAGCACCGCAGCGCGTCGGCCTCGGGGCTCGTGATGAGCGCGCCGACCTGACCGATGCACATCGAGGTCGCGCACTGCGTCGACGTGGTCTGCCCCATCTCGTTGCCGGGCATCGTCGAGCAGCTCGTCGTGAGGCAGCGAAGGCCGTCTTCGAGCCCCGCGCGCAGCGCCGCGGAGCTGCACGGCGGCGTCGTCGGCGCGGGCGGGACGTCACACATCGGATCGATCTCCGACGTGACCGCCGTGTTGAGGTCGTGACGGCTCCGCGCCACGTAGGGGAAGCGCGATCGCGTCGCGGCCACGATCGCGTCCTTGTCGCTCTCGAGCCACACCTCCTGGAGGCACACGACGTCGGAGTCGAGCGTCGCGATGGCCGGTCCGATGGCCGCGCGCCGCTGCGGTTCGAAGGGGATGAACGCCCCCGCGAGCCCCACGTTGAGCGAGTCGACCGTGAGCGTGGTGGGCCCTGCCGGGGTCGCGTCGTCGCCACAGCTTGCGAGCGCGGCGACTGCGAAGAGAGACGCGATGCGTGCGGTGTGCTTCATGGCGCCGCGGAGTCTACAACCACGCGGGGCGCGGCGAGAACGCTTGACCGTGTGGCGATTCATCGCGTCCCATGCGCGCCGTGCATCGGGCTCGACTGACGTGCGCGGCGCTCCTCTCGCTCGCGTTCCCCTCCGCGGCCTTCGCGCAGGACGAGGCCGGCGAGGCCACGGTGCGCGGTCGACGCCCTCGCCGCGAGCTCACCGTCGTGCCCGTCACGCGCGAGGAGGTGCAGCGCATCCCGGGCTCCTTCGGCGACGCGCTGCGCTCGATCCAGAACCTCCCGGGCATCGCGAGGGCGCCCTTTCTCTCGGGCTCGCTCATGGTGCGAGGCTCGGCGCCCGCCGACACGCTCGTGCTCGTCGACGGCACCTTTCTCCCCGCGGCCTACCACTTCGGCGGCCTCGGGAGCACCGTCGCCACCGAGATGCTCGACCGCCTGGAGTTCTACCCGGGCAACTTCAGCGCGCGCTTCGGCAGGGCCACCGGCGGCGTCGTCGACATGGGGCTCCGTCAGCCCATGCGCGAGGGCGCGCGCACCACGATGCACCTAGGCATCATCGACGCCGGGGCCTTCACCGAAGCAGCCCTCTCGCGCAACGTCTCCGTCGCCGTCTCGGGGCGCTTCGGTTGGATCGGCTATCTCCTCTCGCCCATCGTCGCGGCGGCCACGGGCACGGCGACCTTCTTCGGCTACTGGGACTACCAGGCGATGGCCGACTGGCGTCCGACGGGGCGCGACAGGCTTCGCTTCGCGCTCTACGGCAGCGGTGACTCCGTCGGCGTGGCCGACCGCAGCGGCGGCGGCAACGGCATCGGGATGGGCTTTCACATCGCCCAGGTCTCGTGGAACCACACCTTCTCGCAAAGCACCAACCTCTCCGTCGCCGTGGCCTCGGGGTGGAACGGCCTCACCCTCTCGACGCACCAGCGCAACGGCAACACCGACAGCCTCTCGCTCAGCAGCTATCCGACCCACGCGCGCGCCGAGCTCACGCACACCTTCGGGCTACGAAACAGGCTCTACGTGGGCTTCGACGGCGTCTTCGGCGCGCGCACCTACCACAGCGACCTCTCGGCCGAGCGCATGCGCGGGATGCGCGGGATGCCCCCGAGCCCCGACGGGCCGCGCGTGCAGAGCGACGCCGACGTGACGCTCGCGCAGCCCGGCGCCTACGTCGAGCTCGACCTCTCGCCCGTCCCCTCGCTGCGGCTGCGACCGGGGATGCGCGTCGATGTGTCGGGCACCACCGGGACGGCCATCGTCTCACCGCGCCTCAGCGTGCAGTGGGACGCGTGGCGCGACGGGCTCATCAAGCTCGGCGCGGGCTACTACTCGCAGCCGAGCCTCGCGGAGCGCATCGCCGTGGCGCCCGAGCTCCTCGTGCTCGCCAACCGCGTCGCGAGCGACGGACAGCAGCCGCGGCCCGAGCGCGCGATCCACCTCGGCCTCGGCGTCGAGCACCGCTTCTCGCCGTGGATCACGCTCTCCGTCGAGGGCTTCTACAAGTCGATTCAAGACGCGCTCGTGGGCTTTCCGTCGCTCGACCTGCTCATCGCGGGCGCGGGCGTGCCGCGCGCAGACTCGCTGCGCTACGACGGCCAGGGGCGCGTCGTCGGGGTGGAGATCCTGCTGCGACACAGGCAGGGCGAGCGCTTCTTCGGCTGGATCGCCTACACCCTCATGCGCGCCGAGCGACGCGACGGACCGAACGCGCTCTGGCGTCCCTTCGAGTTCGATCAGACGCACATTCTCACGGCCGTCGGGAGCTTCAGGCTCGGTCGCGGATGGGAGGTCGGCGCGCGCTTCCGCTACGTCACGGGAAGGCCCGCGCCCTTCGATCGCGCGCTCTACGTGGGCCTCACGGGGACGAGCGTTCCGGCGGGTGACGAGCCGTGGCTCGATCGCATCCCCGACTTTCACCAGCTCGACCTGCGCGTCGAGAAGCAGTGGACCCATCCGTGGGGACGCATGGTCTTCTATTTCGAGATCCTCAACGTCTACAACCGCATCAACGCCGAGAGCGTCACCTGGGACGCCGACCACACCACGGCCTATCCGTCGGGCGTCTTTCTCCCCATCGTGCCCAACATCGGAGTGCGCGGTGAGCTGTAGGACCCTCGTCGCGTGCGCCTCTCTGGCGATGGTGGCGAGCTGCGACTCGTGTCCGCCCGACTATCACGTCATCAAGTCGATGCGCGTGCTCGGCACCACCTACGATCCGCCCATCGCGCCGCCTGACGGAACCGTCACCGTGCGCGCCGTCACCGCCGACGTCGAAGCGCGCGCGCTCACCGTCGCCTGGTATCGCTGCCCGACGAACCTCAGGCTCACCGCCATCGCCACCGTCGACGGGAGCTTCGACGCCTCCGCGATCGCCGCGCCGTGCCTCGCAACGGGCGAGTTCGCGCGCGGAACGAGCGTGCGCGTCCCCGTGAACGCCGATGGGGGAACGCTCGACGCCGTGCCCTATCGCACGCGCCGCCGATGGACCGACCTCGTGGGCTTCGCCTGCGCCGACGGAGACATCGAAGCGCCGCCGAAGGGCGGTCTCTGGCCTCGCTGCACGGGCGCGCGCGGCGTGGTGTTCACGGCCTCGATCCCCGGTCCGCGCGCCGACGGGTCGGACGCCGCGCCGACGCCGACCTCCATCGAGGGCATCACCTTCGCGGGCCGCGCGTGGGGCGCGAATGCGGTGCCTTCGGTCGCGAGGTGCGACGGATCGCGCGCGACCTGCCCCTCCGTCGAGATCACCTTTCAGGTCGCCGACGCGGCCGTCGTGATCGAGCCCACGAGCGCGGGCAACGGCGTGCTCGGCGCGCCCGACGACTCGGTGGTCTTCGTCGGCTACCACGTCACGGGCGCCGCGACGGCCAGCACCGAGTACTGCCAGAACCCCGACAGCGACGCGGTGATTCAAGCCTCGGACGGCGTCGCGAGGCTCGCGTGGGTGCCTCCCTCGGACGCGGGCGATGTGACCTTCTGGTTCACCGCGCGACGCTACTCCGGCGCGCTCACGGTCGTGCGACGCAGCGCGAGGGTCGAGTGAGGGCGCTCGTGCTCACGGCCGCGCTCTCCGTGGCCTGCGCGTCGACGCCGCGCATCCACACGTCGCCCGACCCCGCGGCGATGCGCGCGGGCGACGGGCGCGTGGCGCTCACGGTGGCCTCGTCGGGGGCGACGCAGAACGTGTCGCTCGTCCCCGTCGGCACCGAGGCGACGCAGGGGATGATCGTCGACCCGTGGTGTCAGACGCCCTGCACGCTGCACCTGCGTCCTGGCGAATACAGCTTGTATTCAGGGGCTCCCGCGGTGCGCGACGCGGTCACGACGGTGCGTCTCGGTGACGCGCCGCACGCGTTGACGCTGCGCGCGCCCGAGCGCCGGGGGTGGGAGCGCGGGCGCAACCTCCTCGTGGGCGGCGTCGGGCTCTCGGTGCTCGCGCTGATCTTCGTGGGCTTCAGCCCGCTCGAAGTCTCGGGCGGCTCACCCACGGGACCCGAGACCATCGCGGTGGGCGTCGGGCTCGGGGCCATCGGTGTGACGCTCTCGGTGCTGGGGCTGCGGGCGATGAGCGCGTATCCCACGGGCGTCGAGACGCGACGGGAGCCTTGACGGAGCTCGCTCCGAGCGTGTCTCCTCGCGCGATGATGCAGCGGGTCGGAGCGGTCTTCGTGGTGCTGTGTGCCTCCCTCGGCTGCGCGTCGTCGACGGCGCGCACGCGTACGGCCGACGCGCTCCCGCCGGGGTGTCCCGTCGAGGTGCTGCGCGACGGAACGCCGACCCGCCCCGTGCGCTCGCTCGGCGAGGCCACGGCGCGCTGCACGGGCGACGCGATGGGCGACATGCCCGCGTGCACCCGCGCCCTTCAAGATCAGGTCTGCGCCCTCGGCGGAGACACCGTCTGGGGCATCACCTCGTCGCAGACCGACGACGCGCTCCTCCTGCGAGGACACGTCGGCCACACGCGCTGAGCCGTCATCACGGGGTGCGCGCGGCGATCGATGGCGCGTTGCGCGCGGGGCCGCACCTGGGGCATCGTGCGCGCCGTGGCCATCCCCTGCGAGAGCTCCATCACTCACGTGAACGTTCACGCGCGCGGCGCGCTGGTGACGCGTCGCCTCGCGCTCCCTGACGCGCTGCCCGACGGCGAGGTCGAGCTCGTCGTCGAGGGCGTCACCGCCATCGCCGAGGGCGCCAGCGTGCGCGCGTCGCTCCCCGACGGAAGCAAGCGCGCCGTCGTCGCCGTGCGCGCGACCCTCGTCGTCCCCGCGTCGGGCGCCGTGACGGGCGCGAGCGTCGACCGCGTGCGCGACCTCGAAGGCAGGCTCCACCGGCTGCGCGACGAGCAGAACCACCTGCGCGAGATGCGCGCCCACCTCTCGTCGCTCACGCTCGACCCCGGCGTGCGGGCCCGCGCGCTCCACACGTCGCCGCGCGACGTCGCCCCTCGCACCTCCGACGCCATCGCGACGGCCGAGATGCTCTCGACGCTCGTGGCCGACCTCGACGCGCGCGAGAGCGCCCTCGTCACCGCGCTGCGCGAGGTCGAAGACGCGCTCGAGGCCGCGCGCATCGACGACGCCCAGGCGCGCAGCGCAGCGCGAACGGGCGACGGGCATCCCACGCTGCGCGTGGTGGTGCACCTCACGGGCGAGGGGGCCGTCGCGTGGGTCGACCTCGCGTACGCCGTTCCCGCGGCGCGGTGGTGGCCCGTGTACACGCTCCGCATCCGAGAGAACGGCCGCAAGGCCACGTGGATCGCCGAGGCCCTCGTCGCGCAGCGCAGCGGCGAAGACTGGACCCGCGTGAAGCTCTCGCTCTCCACGGCCGATCTGCTCTACGACGCGCGGCTGCCGGAGCTCGCGTCGCTGCGCTTCGGCAAGGCGCAACCGCCTGCGAAGAAGGCCTATCGCGCGCCCCCCGCGGGCCTCGATCGGATGTTCGAAGGCTACGACCGCGCCTTCGCGTCGATCGCTCCGCCGAGCAGCGTCTCGACGCTCGTCACCGACACGTTCGGCGCCGCGCGCGGCGGCGAAGGCGGCGCGTATCAGGGCGCCTCGGCGCACCTCGCCGACGAGCTCCTCGCAGAAGAGCAGGGCTTCGAAGACCTGGAGTCCGATGAGCCCGCGCCCGAGAAGATGAAGAAGACGGAGGACGCGCGCCTGTCGCGGCAGGACACCTTCCAGGTGGCGCGTCGCGCGGAGATGCCCGCGGCGAAGGCGAGGATGGCCGTCCCCGTCGCGTCGTACAGCGGGCCGATGGTGCAGCCGCAGGCGTCGCGCGCGAAGGGCGGCAGCGTGCTCGGCGCGCTCGCGGGCGGAATCGTCGACGGCATCGCCTCGCTCGCGCCCGGCGGCGGCGGCGGCCACGGAGCGCCCCCCGAAGCGCCCGAAGAGCTCCCCCTCGAACCCGCCGACGCGTGGCTCGACTTCGACTCGCTCTCGCTCAAGCCAGCCTCGGATCGCACGCGCAGAGGGAGGCTCGTGCGCGAGCCCGACGCGCGCACCGCGACGGCGAAGCGCGACGCCAGCCACGCCATCGAGTCCGTCGCGTCTCCGCCCGGCGGACGCGATCCCGCGGTGACGCGCGGACTCTTCGATCACCGCTACGACGTGAGCGGCGAGGCCGAGGTGCCCTCCGACGCGCAGACGCACCGGGTCTCGATCGGCGAGGCCGAGAGCGCCCCGACGATGCGCTGGCGCACGACGCCGCGAGAGGCCGCCGAGGTGTACCGCGAGGCCGAGCTGCGCAACCCCTTCGACGCCCCGCTCCTCGCGGGACCGGTCGATGTCTACGTCGACGGGAGCCTGCTCACGGTGGCCTCCGTCGAGCGCATCGATCGCGGCGGAACGATGCACGTCGGCATGGGCGTCGAGCAGCGCCTCCGCGTCGCTCGCAACGTGCGCATGCGCGAGGAGACCGCGGGCATCCTCGGCGGCGACACGGTGGCCCACCACGACGTCTCCATCGAGGTCGTCTCGGCGCTCTCGCAGTCGGCGCTCGTCGAGGTCATCGATCGCCTCCCCGTGACCGACGACAAGAGCGTCGAGGTCGCGCTCGGGCGCGTGTCACCCGAGCACGAGCGCTACACGCAGTCTGACCGCGGCGCCCCCGTGCGCGGGGGAATGCTCTGGCGCGTGATCGTCCCCGCGGGCGCGAAATCGACCGTGGAGTACGCGTACCGCGTGACCCTGCCTTCGAAGAACGAGTGCGTGGGAGGCAACCGCCGTGACTGATCTGAACGCTCGCTCCGAACGCCGCGCCGCGCCGAGCGAGGCGACGCGCGTGACCTTCTTCGAAGACCGCGCCGAGGTGCAGCGCAAGGCCCGCTGCGAGGTCTCCGCGGGCGTCTCGTGGGTCGCGATCTCGGGCGTCACCGTCACCCTCGACGACCCGAGCCTCGTCGCGAGCATCCAGGGAGACCGCGCCCGCGTCATCGCCGCACGCGTCGTGCGCAAGGTCCGCGAGGAGCCCGCCGCCGACGAGACCGAGCGCGCGTCCCTCGACGCCGACCTCCGCGCCGCGCGCACGAAGACCTTCGACGCCGAGCGCGCCGTCGAGCGCGCGAGGGCCTCGCTCGAACGCGCGAGAGCGCTCGAAGCGGCCTGGATCGACGCCGTGAAGCGCGTCCCCCGCGGCGGCGAGGACTCGACGAGGACCTTCTCGCGCTGGCGCGGGTCGTGGGATCAGCTCGACGCCTCGGTGACCGCGCAGCTCGACGACGTGTCGAAGCGTCAGCGCGCCCTCGACGACGCGCGCCTCGACCTCGGCCGCGCGGAGCTTCGCGTCGCGAACGGACGCCTCACGCACCAGCGCCACGAGGCCGTCGTCGAGGTGCAGGTCGAGTCTCGCGAGGCCCACGAGGTCACCATCGACCTCGTGTATCGAACGCCCTGCGCGCTCTGGCGCCCCGAGCATCTGTGCCGCCTCGTGACCCGTGAAGACGGCGCGCACGAGCTCGCGGTGCGCACCTGGGCCACCGCGTGGCAGGCCACCGGAGAGGCGTGGACGGGCGTGACGTGCCGCTTCTCGACGGCGCGTCCTGCGCAGTCGGCGTCGGCGCCGCTGGTGACCGACGACGTGCTCGTGCTTCGAAAGAAGACCGAGCACGAGCGTCGCGTGGTGACCGTCGAGGCGCGCGAGCAGTCGGTGGCCGTGGCGGGGCTCCAGCGCGGCGTGCGCGCGGTCGAAGAGATGCCCGGCGTCGAAGACGGCGGCGAGGCCCTGTGGTTCGAGGCTTCGAAGCCCGCGAACATTCCGAGTGACGGCGCGCCGGTGCGCGTCGAGGTGTCGAGCGCGACGGTGCCCTGCGAGGTCGATCGCGTGGCGTACCCCGAGCGCACGATGGCGGTGCACGTCCGCGCGACGGCGACGCTCACGGGGGAGTTTCCGCTCCTCGCGGGGCCCGTGGTGGTGGCGCGCGGGACCGAGGTCGTGGGCCGCGGACGCCTGAGCTTCGTGGGCCGCGGAGAGCCCTTCGAAGCGGGCTTCGGCGTCGACGACGGGCTGCGCGTGCGGCGTCACGTCGACGAGAAGCGCGAGACGACGACGGTGATGGGCACGCAGAAGGTCACCCGCACGGTGCGGCTCTACGTGAGCAACCTGTCGGGCGACGCGCGGCGCGTGACGATCACCGAGCGCGTCCCCGTGAGCGAGGTGAAGGAGCTCGAAATCGCCGTCACACAGCCCGGCGGCGCCCGCCACGACGCGAAGGACGGCTTTCTGAAGTGGGAGCTCGACGTGTCTCCGCGCGGGACGCATGAGCTGTCGTTCGTGTACCGCATCGAGGCCTCTTCGAAGGTCTCCCTCCCGTTCTGAGAGATTCCCCGTTGAAGTCATCGCTCGCTCGTCTCGCGGCCCGCGTGTGCGCCGCGCTCTCCGCTGGAATCCTCGCCGGAATGATCACCGGCGCCCTCTTCGCCGCGCGCGCGCCGACGCTCCAGTCCGAGCTCCGCTGGCGCCTCGCCGCGCTCCTCTCGGTGCCCGGCCTCTTCATCGGCGTGGGCCTCTCGCTCGTCGCCGCGGTGGCCTCGTCCGAGCGCCTCGCGCGGCTCCGCGAAGCGATGCTCTCCGAGGCGCGCGCGGTGGGCGCGATCGCGCTGGTGCTCCCGTCCGCGTGCGCGGTGTGGGTGGGGCTCACGGCGCGCGCGGGGCGTCACTTCATGACCGCGTATCACCACGTCGGCCTCGCGACCTTCGCGCAGTCGGTGGCGCTGCTGGTCATCACCCTCGCGGTGATGGTCGGCGCGACGGTGGTGGGACGCGCCATCGCGTCGAGGCTCCCTTCGAAGCCCACGTCCTTCGCGAAGGCCGTCGCGCTCCCCGTGACCGTGGGCGCGCTGCTCGCCGCGGCGATCGTCGCGCACGGGATCTACTACGGCGACGAGCAGGGACACGGCCGCGCCGCGGCGCTCCTCATGGGCGCGTACGGCGTGCTGAAGAAGCCCGAGCTCGACCTCGCGCCCGTCGCGATGCTCGCCTCGATCGCGGCCATCGGCGCGGTGCTCACGGCGGCGCTCCGTCGCGCGTGGTTCGTCTCGCTCCCCCTCGCGCTCGTCGCGGCGGGACTGCTTCTCAGCAGGGGCGCGCGAGCGTTCGGCGCGTCTCCCGTCGCCTCCGAAATCGACGCGCGACCGGGCCTTCCGCGCATGGTGCTGCGCGCGCTTCGAAAGCGCTCAGACCGCGACCGCGACGGCTTCGCGGCGCGCTGGGGCGGCGGCGACTGCGACGACAACAACCCTCGCAGAAACCCCGGCGAAGCAGACCTCCCCGGCAACGGGATCGACGAAGACTGCTCGGGCACCGACGCGCGCCGCGTGCTCCTCGCGCAGCCCGCGGCGCGCCCCAGCCCGACCGCGCCCACGAACACGGGAACGCAGCCCGCGAGACCCGCGCAGCCCGCGGCGTCGAACCTCAACCTCCTGCTCATCACCGTCGACACGATGCGGTGGGACCTGCACTACGCGGGCTATCCCCACCCGATCACGCCGAGGCTCGACGCGCTCGCCACCGAGTCGGTGGTCTTCGACCGCGGCTACGCGATCAGCTCGTACACGGGACGCGCCATCGGACCGATGATGACCGGGCGCTACCCCACCGAGTGCGGGCGCGACGGAGAGCACTTCACCCGCTACACCCCGCCCAACGTCTTTCTCGCGGAACGCCTGAAAGACAGCGGTTTTCACACCTTCGGCGCGGCCTCGCACTTCTACTTCGAACGGCGCTTCGGCCTCGCGCAGGGCATGGACGAGTGGGACCTCTCTGCGAAGCCCGAGGGCGACGGGCAGGAGACCTCGACGGCCGACGCGGCCGTGGCCGACCGCGCGATCGCGCAGCTCCAGCGGCCCGAGAACACCGCGGGGCGCTTCTTTCAGTGGGTGCACTTCTTCGATCCGCACAAGCAGTACGTCGAGCACCGCGACCTCCCCGTCTTCGCGCGCGGAGAGCGCGGACGCTACGACCGCGAGGTGATGAACTCCGACCGCCAGGTGGGGCGCATCCTCGACGCGCTGCGGGCGCTGCCCGGTGACGTCGCCGTGCGCACCGTCGTGGTGGTCACGGCCGACCACGGCGAGGCCTTCAACGAGCACGGCATGAGCTATCACGGCGTCGAGCTGTGGGAGGAGCTCGTGCGCGTGCCGTGGATGATGCGCGTCCCCGGCGTGGCCCCGCGGCACATCACCACGCCGCGCAGCCAGATCGACCTCGCGCCCACGCTCACCGAGCTGCTCCACGTCGCGCCTCCCGCGGCCGGTGCGCCCGATGCTTTTTCGGGGCAGAGCCTCGTCGCGGACCTCACCGCGGAGCAGCCCGAGCGACCGATCTACATCGAGCTCCCCGAGGGACCCTACAACAGCCTCCGTCGCTCGCTCGTGTTCGAGGGCTACAAGCTCATCGAGCGCGGGAGCGGGCGGCTCCTGCTCTACAACCTCGCGACCGACCCCGGCGAGCGCACCGACCTCTCGGCCACCGATCCCACGCGCTTCGCCCGGATGCGCGCGGTGATGGAGGAGGTCCGCGGCACGCTCCACGTCGTCGCCGCACCTCCGCCGCGCGAGCGCGAGTAGAGACGTGCTACGTCTGCGCCCCCTCCCAACAGCGCGACGCCGATGACCGCAGACAAGCCTGACACCCCTGAAGAGAGCGCCCGTCGCACGGTGCGCTTTCCGCCCGAGCTCCCCATCTCTTCGCGCGTCGACGACATCGCCGCCGCCGTCGCGAAGCACCCCGTCGTCATCGTCGCGGGCGCCACGGGATCGGGCAAGACCACGCAGCTCCCGAAGGTCGCCCTCACGCTCGGACGCGGCGACAAGAAGCTCATCGGCGTCACGCAGCCGCGCCGCATCGCCGCCACCAGCGTCGCCACGCGCGTCGCAAAGGAGCTCGGAACACCCCTCGGCGTCGACGTCGGCTATCAGATCCGCTTCGAAGACCGCACGTCGCCCGGCACCGCGATCAAGTTCATGACCGACGGGATCCTCCTCGCGGAGATCCACGGCGACCCGAACCTCCGGCGCTACGACACGCTCATCCTCGACGAGGCCCACGAGCGGAGCCTCACGATCGACTTCCTCCTCGGGTGGATCAAGCGGATCCTCCCGCGGCGCCCTGATCTCAAGGTGATCGTGAGCTCGGCCACGCTCGAGACCGCGCGCTTCTCGGAGTTCTTCGGGGGCGCGCCCGTGATCGAGGTCGAGGGGCGAACGTACCCCGTTGACGTGCTCTATGAGCCTCCCTCCGAGGACGCAGACCTCGCCGACGCGGTCGCCGACGCCGTCGTCGACGTGACCTCGCTCGACCCGCACGGCGACATCCTGGTGTTCCTCCCGGGCGAGCGCGAGATCCGCGAGTCCGAGAACGCGCTCAACGCGCGGAGCCTTCGGAATACGGTCGTTCAGCCGCTCTACGCGCGCCTCTCCGCGGCCGACCAGGCCAGGGTCTTCTCGTCGATCTCGGGGCGGCGGGTGATCCTCGCGACCAACGTCGCCGAGACCTCGCTCACCATTCCGGGCATCGTGTACGTGATCGACACGGGCCTCGCGCGGCTCTCACGTTACGACCCGCGGTCGGGTACGACGCGCCTCCAGATCGAGGCCATCTCGCGGGCCAGCGCCGACCAGCGTAAGGGCCGCTGCGGACGCGTGCGCGACGGCGTCTGCGTGCGCCTCTACGACGAGCAGAGCTTCGAAGCGCGCGCGGCCTTCACCGACCCCGAGATCAAGCGCACGGGACTCGCGGGCGTGATCCTTCGGATGAAGTCCCTCGGGCTCGGCGAGGTCGAGGACTTCCCCTTCCTCGATCCTCCGCAGCCGCGCTCGATCGCAGAGGGGTACCGCGTTCTCGAAGAGCTCGGCGCCCTCACGCCCGAGCGCGCGCTCACGCCGCTCGGCAAGCGACTCGCGCGCTTTCCCGTCGATCCGCGCATCGCGCGCATGATCGTCGCGGGCGCCGAGAAGGGATGCCTCGACGACGTGCTCGTCATCGCCGCGGCGCTCAACGTCCAAGACCCGCGAGAGAGGCCGCGCGATCATCAGCAGCGGGCCGACGAGCTCCATCGGCGCTTTCGCGACGACCGATCGGACTTCGCGGGGCTGCTCACGCTCTGGGACTTCGTGCGCGAGGCTGAGCGCGTGAGCGTGTCGAACCTGCGGCGCGTGTGCCGTGACAACTTCCTCTCGTTCCTGCGGGTGCGAGAGTGGCGCGACCTGCACCGTCAGCTCGTCGACATCGTGCGAGAGCTCGGCATCGAGGTGAAGAAGTCTGCGCCGCGCAAGGTCGTGAACGGGAGCGAGCCGCCGCCCTTCGACGACGCGCTCCACAAGGCGCTGCTCACGGGCCTGCTCTCGAAGGTCGGCCAGTGGCACACGCAGCACCGCGTCTACACGGGCACGCGCGAGACGCGCTTCGCGATCCATCCGTCGTCGGCGCTCTCGAAGAAGACGGCGCCGTGGGTGATGGCCTTCGAACTGGTCGAGACCGCGCAGCTCTTCGCGCGCGTGGTGGCGCGCATCGAGCCCGAGTGGATCCTCGAAGCGGCGCCGCACCTCGTGAAGCGCAGCTACTCCGACCCCCACTGGAACGAGCGCTCGGCCCGCGCCACGGTGCGCGAGAGCGCGACGCTCTTCGGCCTCCAGATCGTGAAGGACCGCGCCGTCGACTACGCGAGCATCTCGCCCGCGCAGGCGAGGCTGATGTTCCTCGACCACGCGCTCGTGCGCGGCGAGTACAAGACGCGCGGGCGCTTTCAGGCGCTCAACCGCGAGGTGCTCGAACGCGTCGCGCGGCTGCGAGACAAGGCCCGCCGCAGCGACATGGTCGTCGACGACGAGGCCCTCCTCGACTTCTTCGACGCGCGCGTCCCCCTCGACGTGGTCGACGGAAAGGGCTTCGAAGCGTGGCGCGAGAAGGCCGAGCTCCAGCGCCCCGACGTGCTCGTGCTCACGGTGGAGCACGTGCTCGCGAAGGAGCCCGACCTCGTCGCCGCGGACTACCCCGACACGCTCACGCTCCACGGCGTCGCGCTGCCGCTCACGTATCGCTTCGACCCCTCGGCTGACGACGACGGCGTGACGGTCACCGCGCCGCTCGTGCTCCTCCCGCAGATCGTCGACGGAGAGCTCGATTGGACCATCCCCGCGTGGCACCGCGACAAGATCGCGGCGCTGCTCAACCGCGCGCCGAAGGCCGTGCGAAAGAGCCTCGGCACGGTGACCGAGCTGGCCGACGCGATCGCCTCGGAGCTCAAGCCCTTCGAAGGCCCGATGCGTCCCGCGGTGGCGCGCGCGGCGACGGCGCTCACGGGCGTCGACGTGACCGAAGAGAGCCTCGAGGTCGACATGGTCGCGGGGCACCTCAGGCTCACGCTGCGTGTGGTCGATGAGCG
This sequence comes from Polyangiales bacterium, assembly GCA_046351535.1. Lineage (GTDB taxonomy): Bacteria > Myxococcota_A > Polyangia > Polyangiales > CAISKJ01. The sequence continues at coordinate 96,260 of JAXLYG010000019.1, read as the reverse complement.
CGGCGAGGAGGTGGCGCGCAGCCGTGACATCCGCGATCTGCTCTCGCGCTACGGCGCCCGCGCGCGCTCGGCGCTCAAGAGCACCACGCCCTCGACCGAGTGGGAACGCAAGGGTCTCACCGCGTGGACCTTCGGCGCGCTCCCGCCCTTCGTCACGCGCCGCGTGGGCGGCGTCGACGTGCGGAGCTACCCCTCGCTCGTCGACCGCGAGACCTCGGTGGATCTCACGCTCCTCGAATCGTCGGGCGCCTCGGAGACGGCGACGCGCGCGGGCGTCCGGCGGCTCGTCTCGATCGCCGCGAGGAGCCTCCTCGGCGCGGCGGCGGCGAAGGTCCCTGCGCCCTTTCCGCGACCCGACGGCGCGCCGCCCTCACGCGGAGAGGCCGATCGTTTTCGCGACGTGGTGCTGCGACGGATCATCGACGACGCCTTCGCGATCGGCGGAGATTCTCCGCTTCCGCGCGCGAGAGAGGACTTCGAGCGGCTCGTGCGTGACGGTGCTCCGCGCGTCGACGCGACCGCGCAGCGCTACGCCGAGGCGATCAAGCTGACGTCGACGGAGCTCGCGAAGACGCTCCAGGCGATGCGCACCGCGTCGAAGCAGCCGTCAGGCGCGACCGCGCTCAAGGAGATGCGCGCGCAGCTCGATGGGCTCTTCACCGCGGACCTCATGGAGACCGTCGCGCTCACGCGATTGAGTCATTTTCCAAGGTACTTGCGCGCGATCCAGGTGCGGCTCGGGCGCGCCGTCGACAACCCCCAGAAGGACGCCGCCAAGCTCGCGCCCTTCGCGCCCGTGTGGGCCGCGTTCGCGGCGAAGGCGCCTTCGGCGAGAGACCGCGAGGCGGTCGATGATCTGCGGTGGTGCTTCGAGGAGCTTCGCGTGTCGATCTTCGCGCCGGAGCTCACGACGCCCGTGTCGGTCTCGCTCGCGAAGTTGTCGGCGTCGGTGACGGCGCTGCGCTGAGGCGCGCCGTCACCCGTCGACGGAGGGGGAGAAGAAGGGCCGCTCAGCCCTTCTGGATCAGCGTGCGGAGCGCGGCCTGATCGGCGTCGCACAGCTCCTTGATGCGGTCCTTGTTCACGTCGGCGACGATGATCTTGCCGACCTCGGAGCTCACGCTCGTGAAGATCCCGCGGGCCTTCATGCGCTCGGTCTGGCGCTGGTTGTCTTCGGTCGGCGTGACGAAGTGCATCGCGTCGACGTGGTAGCGGCTGATGAGGAAGAGCTGGTTGAGCGTCATCAGGCGCTTCATGCGCAGCGCGGGGTCGAAGGTGTTCTGGTCGCGCACCGAGAGGATGGCGCGGCCGCGGCGGTCGTGGATGACGCCGAAGATCACGTTGGCCGCCTTGGCGCCGCCCGACGTGAGGATGCTCAGCTCGAGGAGCTCGGAGCCCGCCGTGTGCGGACGGAGCTGCACCTTGAGCTTCGTGTCGATGTCGTGCTGCTTGCGCCACATCTCGAGCCACCCTTCGAGCACCTTGGGCGGAACCTCGGTCTGGATGGCGTGCTGGAACTGCGTCGATCCCTTGCCCATCGCCTTCGTGGTCGACGTGCGACCCGAAATGGCCATGAGGCCCGCGTCGAGGCGCGGTCCGCCGACGAGCGTCTGCGGCGTGCGGTAGGGCGACTCGAGCAGGCGGATCTTCCGCTGGAGGCGCGCGAGGGCGAGCATGCCGTCCTGCACGAGCGCGGTGGCGAACTCTTCGGAGGCCACGCCGTCGACCTGGTGACCGCCGTAGGTGATGAAGTCGAAGACGAAGCCCATCTTCCCGAGCTCCGCGGGGAAGGCGCGCATCTGGTCATCGTTCATGCCGGTGGTGTCCCAGTTGAACGACGGCGAGAGGTTGTAGGCGAGCATCTTGTCGGGATAGACCGCGTGGATGGCGTCGGCGAAGCGCTTCGCGTCGTGGAGGTCGGCGGTCTTGGTCTCCATCCAGAGGATGTCGGCGTAGGGCGCCACCGCGAGCGACTTGGCGATCGCGTACTCGATGCCGCCGCGCACCTGGTAGTAGCCGTCGGGGGTCTTGGCGTGCTCGCAGTCCCACGGGGCGTCGATGCCGAGCGCGTGGGCCTTCTCGCGGATCTGATAGAACGACGCGCGCGACGAGAAGCTCAGCCACTCCTCGCGGGTCATGGCGAACTCGACGCCTTCGGCCATGCGCGAGGCCATCACGGCGGCCACGGCCTCGCCGTAGGTGGTCACGTTGGCCTCGGCCTGCCAGACGTCGACGAACTTGTCGAAGACCGTGTCGAGCGTCTTGTCGATGGCCGTCGAGCCGCCCTTCACGTAGTCGGCGATGGCCTGATCCTGAAGCGCCACGAGGCCCGCGCGCTCGAGCCACGCGTCGGCGCGCGCGAGCTCCTCGTCGGCCACGGCGTAGATCTGATAGCCGCTGAGCTCCTCGATGCCCTTGCGGTGAAAGCGGCGGAGCACGGCGAGAAAGCCCGCGCGGAACGTGGGCGTCGTGAGGTTCGTCGCGCCGAGGATGAAGGGCTGGTCGCGCTCGTCGCTGCGGCCGTCGAGGAGCGTGGCCGACTCGGCGTCGGTGCGCGCCACGATGATCCCGGGGACGCCCATGATGTCGAGCTGGAAGCGGGCCGCCGAGCAGCGCTTGATCTGCTCGTCTTCGGAGACGAGCACCTTGCCGCCCTGGTGGCCGCACTTCTTCACGCCGGGCTTCTGGTCTTCGATGTGATACCCGGGGACGCCCACCTCGACGAAGCGGCGGACGAGGTTGCGCACGTGCGCGTCGCCGCCGTGGCCCGTGTCGGCGTCGGCGATGATGAACGGGCGGAAGTCGACCTCGGGCGTCGCGCGGCGCTGCTCTTCGGTCATGCGCGAGCGGGCGAAGTACTGGTTCTTGTCGGCCGTGACGAGCGCGCGGACGATGGGCGCGGCCTCATCGGGCACCTGGCTCAGCGGATAGCTCGCGAGGTCGGGGCCGGGGTCTTCGTGCACGGAGCCCTTGGCGCTCGTCGCCCAGCCGCCGAGGTAGATCCCCTCGATGCCCGTGCGCTTCATCGCCACGGCCTGACCGGGGGAGTACGGGCCGAAGGTGGTGATGCACTTCTTCTCGTTGAAGAGCTGGCGGAGGCGCGCGTGGAAGGCCGCGGCGGTCTCGCGGGCGAGGGTGTAGTCGTTGCGGATCGTGCCGCGCTGCTCGACCACCTCGCGCGCCGAGTGGAGGCGCCGGATGCCGGCGAAGCGCGGGCTTTCGAACCAGCGGCGAAGCTCCGCGACCTGCGTGTCGAACTCTGTCGTTGCCATGAACGTGCTCCTGGTTGTGTCGTCGGGGTCGTCGGCGTCGCGCCGTGTGCTCAGGGGAATGTGGTGTCGAGTGCGTCGTGGGACATCGGGTGACGGGCGATCAGCCCGCGGTCACGGGTTCCGCCGCGAGCAGCACCTCGTAGGCGGGCACGGTGAGAAAATCTTCGAAGCGCTCCGCCGTGGAGAGCTTCACGAAGAGGGCGCGCGCGTCGTCGAAGCGGCCCTTGAGATAGCGGGTCTCGCCGACCTCGCGGCGCACGCGCTCCATCTCCTCTTCGACCACGCGGGCGAAGAGCGCGGGGGTGACGGTCTGACCGTCGTCGAGGTGCGAGCCGAAGTGCAGCCACTGCCACACCTGGGCGCGCGAGATCTCCGCCGTCGCGGCGTCTTCCATGAGGTTGTAGATCGGCACGCAGCCCGAACCGCGGAGCCACGCCTCGACGTACTGCACGCCCACGCGGACGTTGTGACGGAGGCCCGCCTCGGAGCGCGTCCCCTCGTGCACGCGGAGGAGGTCTTCGCGGCCGATGTGAATGTCTTCGCGCTTGCGCTCGATCTGGTTCTTCGCGGGCATGTGCTCGTCGAAGATCGTCCGCGCGATGCTCACGAGGCCGGGGTGCGCGACCCACGTCCCGTCGTGGCCTTCGGTGACCTCACGGAGCTTGTCGGCGCGCACCTTGGCGAGGGCGGCCTCGTTGGCGGCGACGTCGTCCTTGATGGGAATCTGCGCGGCCATTCCGCCCATCGCGTGCACCTCACGGCGGTGGCACGTCTTGATGAGGAGCTGCGAGTAGGCGCGGAGGAACGCGCGATCCATCCCCACCTGCGCGCGATCGGGGAGGACCTTGGCGGGGTCGTTCCGCAGCTTCTTGATGAAGCTGAAGATGTAGTCCCAGCGCCCGCAGTTGAGGCCCGCCGAGTGGTCCTTGAGCTCGAAGAGAATCTCGTCCATCTCGAAGGCAGCGGGGAGCGTCTCGATGAGCACCGTGGCCTTGATGGTCCCGCGGGGGATCCCGAGCTTCTCCTGCGCGAAGACGAAGACGTCGTTCCAGAGGCGGGCCTCGACGTGGCTCTCGAGCTTCGGGAGGTAGAAGTACGGCCCCGTCCCTCGCGCGAGCAGCTCCTTCGCGTTGTGGAAGAAGAACAGCCCGAAGTCGACGAGCCCGCCCGGCGCGGCCTTGTCGTCGATGAACCAGTGCTTTTCGGGCAGGTGCCAGCCGCGCGGCCTCACCATCAGCACCGCGGTCTCGTCGTTGAGCCGGTACGCCTTGCCCGTCTCGGGCGCCGTGTACGTGATCGCGCGACGGATCGCGTCGCCGAGGTTGATCTGCCCCTGGATGTTGTTGTCCCACGTGGGCGAGTTCGAATCCTCGAAGTCGGCCATGAAGACCTTCGCGCCGGAGTTCAGCGCGTTGATGATCATCTTGCGGTCGACGGGCCCGGTGATCTCCACGCGTCGATCGAGGAGGTCTTTGGGCAGCGGCGCGACGGTCCAGTCGGCGGCGCGGACGCTCGCGGTCTCGGTGAGGAAGTCGGGCTTCTCACCCGCGTCGAAGCGCTTCTGCCGCTCGGCTCGCTTCGCGAGGAGCTCGGGCACGCGAGGCCCGAAGCGACGCACGATCTCCGCGACGAAGGCCACGGCCTCGGGCGTGAGGATCTTCTCGTAGCCCGAACGCATCGGGCCGGTGACACGGACGCCCGGACCGAAGTCCGGCGAGCTGGATTGAACGGACACGGAGGCGCCTCCTGTGTTGACGGGCGTCAACTCAATCACGATGACCCCCTGCGTCAACGTTTGACGCTTATCCCTTGGAACAAGCTGTCGCGCGTTGTCATGCGCTGCGTGTCGCGCTGTCAATTTTGTCAAACGCGCGGCCTCGATGACATCGCGCAGCCGCGGCTCCGTCGCGGGGCGTCGCTCTTGTCGCGGATCAAATCGAGCCGCGACGCGTGGACATAGGGTCGCTCCTCGCGCGGACCCCCCGCGCACGCGACCGCGCGGACCCGAGAGACACCCGATGACCCTCGATACACACCACCGCAGGCTCGGCCTCGCGCAGCTCGTGGCGCTGCTCCTCGGCGCGGGTTGCGCGCTCAAGACCGCGCCCATCGATCCGCCGCGTCCGACGGTGCTCGACGAGATCGGCCAGCACGTCTCGTCGGCGAATCGCTGGTTCTCGATGGTCGCCGACCTCTCGTTCTCGCGCGCGACCGACGGCACGCTCGAGCCCGACTTCAGCTCGCTCCACTCGGCGCTCGTGCTGCGTCAGGACGGCGCCGGCGCGACGCTGCGTCCGCGCATGCCCGCGCGCGCCAACGAGGCGCACACCCTCGCGCTCGCGACGGATCCGTCGGTCTGGGTCACCACGCGCGAGTACGCCGCGACGAGCGCGCGCGCCGAGGTGGTGCGCGGCGTGGTGGTGTACGCGGGCGCCGTGGCGGGCGGCGACCTGCTCTACAAGCTCACGCCCACGCACGTCGACGAGTACCTCTACCTCCGGCGTCCGCCCGCGAGGCTCGTGCGGCGCGCGCGGATCGAGCGAGGCCCCGGCGTCGCGTCGCTGCGGCAGACGTCGAGCATCCTCGAGGTCATCGACCGCGGAGGCGACGCGCGGCTGCGGCTCACGCCGCCCCTCGCGCGCGCCAGCGACGGCAAGCGTCGGCGCGGAACCGTGCGCCTCGAAGGCGACGACATCGTGATGGAGATCGACCTCCAGGGCCTCGCGGCGCCCGTCCTCGTCGACCCCGACTGGTCGACCACGGGCACGATGACCGTGGGCCACTGGCAGGACTCCGCGTGGCGCATGCGCGACGGGCGCGTGATGGTCGTCGCGGGGTGCTCCCTCTCGGGATGCCCCGCGAGCTTCGCGCAATCGGCCTGCGGACAGGTGCTCGCCGACACCGAGACGTGGAGCGAGGCCACGGGCACGTGGACGGCGGGGCGACCCCTCGCGACCGCGCGCTACGCCTTCGGGGGTGCTGCCCTCGACGGCGGCGACTACCTCGTCGCGGGCGGCTGCCTCACCGTGGGATGCACGCAGACCACCGACGCGGCCGAGCGCTATCAGCAGAGCGCGAACGCCTGGGTGGCCGCGGGCGCCCTCACCGCGCGGCGATCGAACCTCGCGATGGTCACCCTCGCCGACGGGAGCGCGCTCGCCATCGGCGGCTGTGACACGGGGCCGTGCAGCACCGCCGTCGATCGCTTCGACCCGGCGACCAACACGTGGACCGCGCGCGCGCCGCTCCCGAGCCCCCGCGGACACGCGACGGCCACGGTGCTCGCCGACGGGCGCGTGCTCGTCGCGGGCGGCTGCGCCGACACGACCTGCGCGACGATCCTCGGCAGCGCCGTGCTCTACGACCCCGCGGCGAACACATGGCGCAGCGCAGGGACGCTCGCCGACGCGCGCTCGGGCCACTCGGCGACGGCGCTCCCGAGCGGCGGCGTGCTGATCGCGGGCGGCTGCGGCGACGCGATGTGCCTGCGCACCCTCCCCACGACGGAGCTCTGGTCTGCCGAGGCGACCTCGGGCGGCGTGTTCCGCGCGGGCGCGACGATGCCCGGGGCGCGACACGACCACACGGCGACCACGCTCGCGACGGGTGAGATCCTCTTCGCGGGCGGCGCCAACGGCGCGGCCTCGTCGCTGCCCACCGCGCAGGTGTATCTCCCCGCAGAGGACCGCTGGGCCGCCGTCGAGGCGATGCACCTCGACCGCGCGTACCACGTCGCGATGCTGCTCGACTCGCGCAACGTGCTCCTCGCGGGTGGCTGCAACACGCAGACGTGCATGCCCTGGGCGGAGGTGTTCTCGCCCGCGAACCTCCCGCAGGAGACCTCCCTCGACGGCGGCCGCGACGCCACCGTCGAAGACGTCGGCCCCGCGCCCGACGTGTGGGTGACCGCGCCGAGCCCGCACCCCGCCGCGTACCGCGCGGGCGCGCGCAAATGCCAGACGAACACGGCCCAGGGCTTCGACTGTCCGCTGCGCGCGTACCCCTTTCAAGACCCTGATTTTCAGCCCAGCGACTTCAACCTCACGGCGGGCGCGACGGAGGTCACCGACAACGTGTCGGGCCTCGTGTGGCAGAAGGCCGTCACGAACGCCGAGGTCGATCAGGCCGGCGCCGTGGCGTACTGCGCCGCCTACGCGACGCCCTCGGCGCTCGCGGGTCGGTGGCGCCTCCCGAGCGTCGTCGAGCTCGCGACGATCGTCGACTACGGGCGCAACCTCCCGTCCATCGATCCGCGCTTCGTCGACACGCTCCCGGCGAACTACTGGACCTCGACGCCCGTGGCCTCGGGGCCCTCGCAGACCTGGACCGTGAAGTTCGATTTCGGCGAGGTCGTGCAGTTCGGCAACGCACACACGGCCCTCGTGCGCTGCGTCCACGGGCACATGCCCAACGCCGACGCGGGCGTCGCGGGGAGGCTCCGTCAGGCGGGGGCCCTCGTGGCCGACGGGCTCACCGTTCGCGACGAGTCGACGGGCCTCGAGTGGCAGCGCGAAGACGACGGCGTCCGTCGCTCATGGCAGGACGGGCTCCTCTACTGCGCGCGCCTCGACCTCGCGGGCAAGACGGGCTGGCACATGCCCAACGTCGGCGAGCTCCGCGGCCTCGTCGAGTACGGCGGCACCGCGCGCGGCGCGGTCCTCGATCCGGTGTTCACCCGCGCGCACGCCGACCTCTACTGGACGAGCACGCCGAACGACGGCATCCCGACGCTCGCGTCGAGCATCAGCTTCAACCTCGGCGTGATCGACGGCGTGACCGTGACGGGCCTCGCCTACGTCCGCTGCGTGCGCCACCTCGAAGCGAGACCCGCGGCGCCCGAGACGCCTGCGAACTGCGGCTGCCGCGCGGTGCGCGCGACGGGTCGACGCGACGCGCTCGGCGCCCTCGCGGCAGGGCTCGCGCTCATCGCGCGCTCTCGCACTCGACGCCGACGCGGCCGTGTGTGAGCGAGGGCCTCGCGTGACGGAGCGCGGAGTCTTCAGCGCCAACGGACGACGCGTCGCTCGATCCGTGCGACGAGGCGCGAGAGGGCCGTTCCGAGGAGGCCCGACGCGGCGATCACCAGCCAGAGGAGGTCGGGGCGTCCGGCGATCTGCGCGTCGAGCGCGCGCGCGCCGAGCCCGTGCGGAACGCCCACGAGCATCTCGCCCACGACCGCGACGATCATCCCCGCCGCGAGGGCCATGCGAACACCCATGAAGAGCCCCGGGAGGAGCTCGTACGCGCGCACGCGCCAGAAGCGCGTCCACGGTGAGACCCCCGCGACGCGGAGCACCTCCTCGCGGGCGGCGGGGGCGTGGCGCAGCGCGGTGGCGACCTCGACGGCGACGATCCCCCACGTGCCCGCGGCGATGGTCACCACGCGCGCGGGCTCTCCGTACCCGAGCAGCATCAGGCCGAGAGGGAACATCAGCACCGGCGGCACGGAGCGAATGAAATCGAGCGCCGGGGCGGTGCGCTCGTAGCCGCGCGCGCTCTGCCCGCACGCGACGCCCGCGAGGAGGCCGACGACAGACGCCAGCGTGACGCCCGCGATCACCCGCGCGAGCGTCGCGCCCGCGTCGAGCCAGAGCGTCGCGTGCGTGAGCGCCTCCCACGTCGTCGCCGCCATCTCCGCGGGCGTCGGGACCGCGCGGCGCAGCGGCGCGATCGACGCGAGCGCGCCCCACGCGACGAGGCCCGCGGCGGCGACGAGGGGAGCCACGAGCGACCGCGACGCGCGCATGGCTCAGGGCCTCATCCACGCGCGAAGAGCCTCCGCGCGCCTCGTGCGGTCGTCGCGGAGGTCGACGTCGGCGACGCTTCGGGCACGCTGGAGCACCACGGCGCGGTCGACGAGCGCGAGCACGTCGTCGAGGTCGTGCGTCACCAGCACGAGGGTCGCGCCGCGCGCGTCGAGCCACTGGCGGAGCGAGGCGCGCACGACGGCCCGCGTCTGCGCCGACAGCGCCGAGAAGGGCTCGTCGAACAGAAACACGTCGGCCGGGGTCGCGAGGGCGCGCGCGAGCGCCACGAGCTGACGCTCGCCGCCCGAGAGCGCGCCGGGCCTGCGCGCGAGCACGTCGGCGGCGGCGGGCACCGCGCGCAGGGCCTCGTCGGGCGGGCCGCAGAGGGCGATGTTGGCGCGCGCGTCGAGCCACGGGAGCAGGCTGGCGCCCGCGTCTTGCGGCACGTACGCGACGCGCCGACGCGGTGCGCTCCGCGCGTGCGTCGCGCCCGTGAGGCCCGCCATCGCGCGGAGGGTCGTGGTCTTGCCCGCGCCGTTGGGGCCGAGCAGCGCCACGCGCTCGCCGTGACGCAGCGCGATCGGGCTCATCGCGCGTCCGGTCGCCACGGCGTCACCCGCGGGGCTTCGGTCAGGATGCCGAGTCGCACCTCGCGCGCGGCCTCGTCTTCGAACATCGCCGCGGTCGTCTCTCGCGACGTGAGGAAGCTCGCGTCGGGATACCGATCGACCCACGCGCGCTCCTGCGGTCTGACGAAGGGCGCCATCGCGCGCCGCGCAGAAGCCTGGTCCGCGCGCACCAGGGCGATGGCCTCGTCGAGCGCGTCGACGAGCCTGCGCGCGACGTCGGGGCGCGCTCGCACGAAGCGCGACGAGAGCGCGAAGGTGCCGAAGCGAAAGGGCGTTCCGAGGATGCGCGGGCACGACGGGGCGGGGTCGGCGACCTCTGCGACGCCCGCGCCGAGCATCGCCGTCGCCATGGGGTCGTTCGTGAAGAGCAGGTCGACGCCGCCCGACGCGAGCGTCTGGCTCTGGAGCGGCGGCGCCACGGGCACGACGCTCACCTCGTCCGCGCGCACGCCCGACGCGGTGAGCATCGCGTCGAGCCATTTGCGATACGCGACCGTCGGGAGGATCCCCACGCGGCGACCGCGGACGTCTCGCGGAAACTGGAGCCCCGACCCGCGCCGCGCGAGCACGTAGCTCAGCCGATGCCCCGCGTCTTCGACGATCGAGGTCGCGGCCTGCGGCGGCTGCGCGCCGCGGCGCGCCGAGAGAAAGAGGATCGGCCATGCGACGTAGCCGCCCGCGTCGATGCGCCCGTCGCTGACCTCGTCGGCGAGGGGCTGCGCGGTCTCGAAGGGCTTGAGCTCCACCGTCAGGCCGTGGCGGGCGAAGAGCCCGCGCGACTGCGCCACGAAGATCGGGAGGCTGATGCGCAGCGCCGACACCCCCACGACGACGCGCGACGGCGCGGCCCGCTTCGCGCAACCTCCGAGCGACACCGCGAGCGCGGCGCACGCGAGGACGCAGAGCAGGGACCACACGCGAAGACGTCGGCGCACGAGCGCGAATGTGCGGGGTCTTTCGCCAGACCTGTTGACCATCGTCAACTGACGCGACCGTCGCGGCGCCAATGAACGTCACGGCGATGAGCGGCCGAGGGCACGACGAGCCGCCGTGGCTCGGGATCGACGCGGGGTCGACGACCCTCAAGGCCGTCGTGGTCGCGCCTCACGGCCGCGTCGCGCGCGCGTCGATCTACCTGCGACACCACGGCGACCTCGCGCGCTGCCTCGACGAGGCCGTCGGCCGCGTGGCGCGAGACTTCGACGGCGTGCGCGCCTTCGTCACCGGCACCGCGGGGCAGCGCATCGCGGAGCGCCTCGGGGCGCCGCATCTGCACGAGGTCCCCGCGGTGCTGGCGGCCGTGCGCGCGCGCCACCCCGAGGCCGCGACGGTGCTCGACCTCGGCGGGCAGGACGCCAAGCTCGCGCGCCTCGACCGCGGCCCCGACGGCGCCGTGCGGCGGATCCACAGCGCCATGAACGACCGCTGCGCCGCAGGGACCGGCGTCACCATCGAGCGCTGCCTCGCGCGCCTCGGCGTGTCGTCGGAGGCCGCGAGGGCCGTGCGCTACGACCCCGCGCAGGTGCGTCCCGTGTCGTCGAAGTGCGGCGTCTTCGCGGAGACCGACCTCGTCAACCTCGCGCGCGCAGGGGCCTCGCTCGACGCGCTCGTGATGAGCCTCGCCGACGCGGTGGTGCGCCAGAACCTCGCGGTGCTCGCGCGCGGCGTCGCGCTCGACCCCGCGGCCGTGCTGCTCGGCGGCGTCGTGGTGCACCTCCCCGCGCTCGCCGACGCGTGGGCGCATCACCTCGGCGTCGCGTGGCGCGCGCGCGGCCTCTCGGCGTCGCGCGAGGGCGTCATCGTGCCCGACGAGGCGCTCTTCTACGGCGCCCTCGGCGCGTGCATCCTCGGCGACGAGCGCGGGGTGACCTCTCCCGTTCAGGGGACGCGCGCGCTGGCGTCGCGCCTCTCGGGCGGCGTCGCCGCGGGAGGCCACCGCGCGCCCGAGCCGCCGATCGCGCGCGACGACGACGAGGCCCGCGCCGCGCTCGACGCGTGGGGGCATGGGCCCTCTGAAGTGGCTATTTTACAGGTAGATCCAGCGGGCGCGTCCATCGGGATCGACGCGGGGTCGACGGTCTTCAAGGCCGTGGCGCTCGGCCCTCGGGGAGAGGTGCTCGCGCGGTCGTCGCGCGAGAGCCGCGACCCCGTGACCGACGCGAGGGAGCTCGTGCGCGCGGTCGAAGGCGCGCTCGCGGCGGCGGGGTGGCGCGTTCGCGCGATCGGCGTGACGGGCTACGGCGCGGGGCTCGTGGCGCCCGTGGTCGGCGCCGACCTCCGGGTGCTCGAGACGGTCGCGCACGCGAGGGCCGCGCGCGAGCTCGCGCCCGACGCCGACGCGGTGTGCGACGTGGGCGGGCAGGACGTGAAGGTGCTCGCGCTCGACGCGTCGGGCTCCATCCGAGACTTTCGATTGTCGAGCCAGTGCGACGCGGGCCTCGGGCTCGCGCTCGAAGCGACGGCGCGTGAGCTCGGGGTCGCGCTCGGTGACGTCGCGGCGAGGGCGCTCGCGGCGCGACGGGCGCCGCGCTTCGGAGACGGGTGCGTGGTGTTCCTCGACGCCGACCGCGTGACGTTCTTGCGGCAGGGGTGGACCATCGACGAGGTGCTCGCCGGCGTCGTGCGCGCGCTCCCGCGCCTCGTGTGGGAGCGCATCGCCCACGGGATCTTCGACGGCCGCCGCCCGCGCGTCGTGGTGCTTCAGGGCGGCGTCCATCGCAACGCCGCCGCCGCGCTGGCGCAGCGCGAGCACCTCACCGCGGCGCTCCCCGGCGTGCGCGTGCGGGTGCACCCGTTCTGCGCCGAGGCGGGCGCGATCGGCGCGGCGTACTGCGCCCGCGACGCCGTGGGCGAGCGCGCGCGCGGAGCCGTCGACGCGAGGCCCGCGGTCGTGCGCGCGACGACGCAGATGACCCGCGACACGCGCTGCTCGCTCTGCGCGAGCGGCTGCGCGCGGACCTTCATCGAGCTCGAAATGGCCGACGGCGCGAGGGAGCGCCACGTCGCGGGCAACGGCTGCGAGGCCGGCGCCGAGCGCGACGTGATCGACGGTCGACGCCTCGCGCGGCGCAAGCTCACCGCGGTGCCCAACCTCCTCGGCGACGAGGCCCGGACGCTCTTCGCGCCTCGCCGCGGCCCTCCGCCGCTCTCGACGCCGCCGCGGCGCGTCCGCATCGGCGTGCCGCGCGCGCTGTCGATGTACCGCGCGGCCCCGTTCTTTCGCGCGTACCTCGAGGCGCTCGGCGTTCGGAGCGACGACGTGGTGTTCTCGCCCTTCACCGACGCGCGGCTCTGGCGCGAGGGCGCGGGCCACGGCGCGACGGACCCGTGCTTCCCCGTGAAGGTCACGCTCGCGCACGCGCACCACCTCCTCGCGCGCGTGCACCGCGGCGGTCGACGCCTCGACGCGATCCTCGCGCCGCGCTCGACGCACGCGTCGATCCCCGTGCGACACGGCCGCGACTGCGCGTCGTGCCCCGTCGTCGAGGCGTCGCCCGTGATGCTCCGCGCGGCCTTCGCGCAGCCCGGCGGAGCCTTCGAGCGCGAGGGGATCCGCCTCCTCGACGGCCCCGTCACCCTCACCGATCCGCCGCGGCTCCGCGCGCAGCTCCACGCGATGTTCGGCGAGCTCCTCTCGGCCGATCGGGCCAGCAGCGACGGCGCCGTGGAGCGAGGCTTCGCCGCGATGCGCGCGGTCGACGAGGCGCTGCGTGACGCGACCGCCGCGGTGCTCGATCGCATCGGACGAGGCCGCGCAGAAGGCCCCGCGGCGGTGCTCGTGCTCTGCCGCCCCTACCACGCCGACCCCGGCATCAACCACCGCGTCGGAGAGGAACTCCAGTCCCTCGGATATCCCACCATCACCATCCGCGGGCTCCCTCGCGACGACGGATACCTCCGCGGCCTCATGGCGCCGGACCTCGACGCTGGCGTGATCGAAGACCCCTTCGACGTGCGCGACCTCTGCGACGACGCGACCAACTCGGGCGGCCTCGAACGCCTCTGGGCCGCGCGCTTCGCGGCGAGGCACGAGCGCCTCGGCGTGGTCGACCTGTCGTCGTTCAAGTGCGCGCAAGACCCGCCCCTGGAGCGCGCGACGCGGCGCGTGCTCGACGACGGCGCCGTGGTCACCTGCGCGCTGCGCGACCTCGACGAGACGCGGCCCGTCACCTCGCTGCGGGTGCGCCTCGCCACCTTCGCGCACGCCATGAGGGCGAGGGGGCTGCGGCCGTGGACCTCCTGATCGGCGGCGTGAGCTCGCTCCACGACCCGCTGCTCGCGGCGGCGCTGCGGGGCTGCGGCTTCGACGCGACGGCGCTCCCGACGCCGCGTGACGAGGACCTCGAGGTCGGCCGCGCGCTGCTGCCGCGGGCGACGCCCAACCCGGGGCTCTACCTCGTCGGCGCGGTGCTCCGTCAGCTCGGAGAGATGGCCCGCGCGCGCGGTGTTTCCGTGGCGGAGGCGGCCTCGCGGAGCGCGCTCGTGTGCGTCTCGGGGCGGTACTTTCACCACGCGTCGCAGCACCGCGAGGCGTGGCGCGCCGCGGGGATCGACGCGCTCCCGACGCTCGACCTGGAGTTCGGACGCGTCGACCCGATCGTCGCCCTCTCGACGCGGCTGCGCGCGCCCGTCGCGCGCGTGACGCGCGCCCTGCTCACGGCGGTCGCCACGGGAGACGCGCTCCTCCTGGCCGGCTGTGAGGCCCGCGCGCGCTGGATGGACGCGCCCGTCGACGAGGCCCTCTCGCATCATCGCGATCGCTGCGTCACCGCCCTCGAATCGGGCGTCGCGCCGTGGTCCTCGCTCGCGGCGCTCCCGACGGCGCTCCGCGGTGTCACGTCGCGCGAAGGGCCTCCGGTGCGCGTGCGCGTGACGGGAGACTTCTTCGCCTCGATGACCGACGGCGACGGCGGTGACGGCGTGTTGAGACAGCTCGGCGCGCGCGGCGCGAGGGTCTCACCCGCGACGCTCTCCGAGTGGGTCTCGCTGTGGCGCTGGCGCGCCGCGCGCGGGGCCGACGGGGACGCGCGACGACGGCTCGAACGGGTCGACTCCGTCTTGCGCACGCTGCATCGACGCGCGACGACGGCGGCGGGCGTCTCGGCGCCGTTCGCGGACATCGACGACCTGGCGTCGCTCGCGGCGGCGCACTACCCCACGGAACTCCTCGACGCGCCGGGCTTCGTCGAGGCGGGGCACCTGCTCGCCGCGGCGCGAGATCGCAGCGCCGACCTCGTGGTGTCGCTCAAGCCCTTCGCGACGACGCCCTCGTCGGCGGTCTCCGACGCGCTCATGCACGCGCTCTCGCAGCGCACCGACACGGATTTTCTCTCGATCGAGACCAACGGCGACGCGCGCGCGCAGGTGGCGAGCCGCCTCGACCTCGCGCTCGACCTCGCGGCGGAGCGGCTGCGCGTCAGCGGACGGTGATGCTGCGGTGCGCGATCATCCTGCCGCCCTTGCGGAACTCGACCCCGTACGCGCCGGACGTCGGCGGCGTGAGCGTCGGGCGTGAGCGCGAGTCTTCGACGGGGCTCCGATCGACCACCTCGCCGTTGGCGAACGAGATGAGCACGACCTCGTAGGAGCCCGAGGGCGCGTCGTCGAGGTAGTTGAAGCTCACCTCGATGGGCTGACCCGCCGCGGGGGCGTCGGGCGAGACGTTGAAGCTCACGCTGGAGTGGTAGCGACGGAGCTCGTCGCAGGCCGAGGCGTAGAGGCCGAGCAGCGCGCTGAGGAGGGAGCGTCGGGTCATGGCGACGTCGGATTGTACGCGCGCTCGCTCGGACGCGCGTCTCCTGCGCTCACCCCGCCAGCGCGCCGAGGAGCATCCCCAGCGTCGACCAGTCGACGTCGCCGCGGTCGAGGAGGTCGCCGACCGTGCGCACCTCGACCCAGGTGACCTCCGAGTGCTCCGCGAGGCCGCGAGGGATGTGGGCGCGCTCGCGCAGCGCGGTGATCTGGGCCCCGTCGAGCTCCAGCGCGTAGACGTGCGCGTGGTGGACGCACAGCGTCGCGGCGAGCGGGCGCGCGCCCACCTCGCGCAGCGCGTCGGGCGACACGGTGAAGCCGCACTCCTCGTCGAGCTCTTCGGCGGCGGTGACGCGCGGATCGGCGCCGTGCCACGACGAGCCGCCGGGGAGCTCGTGGACGTATCCGTCCGGCGACGAGCCCGCGCTTCGAAACTCGCGCACGAGCACCACCTCGGTGTCTCGCAGCGTCGCCCCGCGTCGAAAGAGCACCGTCGCCGAGAGGTCGCCGCGGCCGAGGAGCACCTCGTTGCGCTTGACGCGCCCCTCGGCGGTGATGCGCACGGTGACGTGGAGGGCCCACAGAACGAGCGGTCGCGGGGCCCTGCTCGCGCGAAAGGCCCACCGCAGGCGCGCCCCTTCGAGCTGATGTCCCGCCGCCACGAGGCGCGCGTACCAGCGCTGAAACTCCGGCCGACGCCACACGAGGAGCGGCACCTCGCAGGCCCCGCCCGCCCGCGCGTCGGACGGCGTCAACGGACCGAGCGACGCGAGCGCCGCGTCGACGGTGCCCGCGAGGGTGTCGCACACGGGCACGCCGAGCTGCTCCGCCCACCAGCGCTGATAGCGCACCTTCTCGGCGCCGTGCGGCGCGCCGAAGACGCAGCGCCCCGAGTCTTTGAGCTGCCCCCACTCGTCGTTGGTGGTCATCGCGGGCATCGAGCCCATGACCCGAGGCACCCAGAAGAGCACACAGTCGGCGCGGGCCAGGCACGCGGTCTCCCACGCGACCTGATCGTCGTACTCGCCACGAAAGACGCCGTCCTCGGGCTCGGGGACGAACACGGTGCCCTCGAAGCCGCGCGCTTCGAGGAGCGCGAGGGCCTCGGGGCGCCACGAGGGCGTGCCCGCGTCGCGCGGCGTCGGCCCCGCGAGAAAGATCGATCCGAGGCACTCCGTGGGGAGCGCCCGCTGCGCGTAGACGACCTGCATCGGCGCGGAGCATACGGCATTCGCGCGGCGCCCTCGCCATCGAGAGCTCGCCGCGTCGCGCCTCGCCCGCGGGGCCTTCTACGCGCGGCTTTCGCGATCCCCCGGCTTCGACCGACGGAGGAGCCGCGCGACCCACAGCCCGAGCGCGACGGAGAGCGCGACGGCGATCACGGCGACGAGCTGGATCACGCGCTCGCCGCTCTCGGTGATGCTCGACAGTCGGCTGAAGAACGAGGGCTTCGCGCCGCCCGCCTGGGCCCGCTGGATCTGCGCCATCGCCTCGTTGCTCCCGAGCACGACCTCACGGCCGAAGGCGCGCGAGGCCGCGCGAAGCTCCGCGGAGGTGCGCTCGCTCGTCATGGCCGCGTGGATCGCCGGGGCGAGGTCTCGCGCGAACCCTTCGGCCGCCCCGCGGCTCGCCGCGTCGATGGAGGCGCGGGTGACCTCCGTCGCGGCCCCCGCGAGCGCGCGACGCATGTCTTCGTCGAGCGCCGCGCGGAGCCCGGCTGCGACGGCGTCGCGGGTCACGGCCGTCAACGCGGGGCCGAGGTCGCGCCGAAGCCCCTCGGCCACGCCGCGGGTCATCGCGCGCGTGATCGCCGCGGTGTAGCCCGCGAGGAGCGACTCGATGCGCGCGATGCGCGCGGGCTCGCTGAGGGCGGCGAGGGTCCCGTCGGCGATCTCGGCGGCGAGGGCGCGCGTCACGGCGCGCATCTCGGGGCTGCCGAGGAGCTGAAGCATCATGCGCTGGTTGTCGGTCTCGTTGAGCGCGTGCAGCGTCGACGCGATCACCGCGGGCGGCGCGGCGCGCGCGATGTCACGGGTGATGCCGCCCGGCGAGAGCGCGCATCCGAGCGTGGAGCCCACGATGACGAGCGCGAGCGATCGGGCGGCGACAGGGATCATCAACGCTGCGGAGGTCGCACGCGCGGTGCCACGCGCGCCGGGCGCTCCCACGCGGCGCTTCTCCGACGTAGACGACACGCGCCGGCGCCACAGCGAGGCGCCGCGCCACGACCGATCGCGACGCGACGCTGCGCCCTCGCGCGACGGCTACTTGCCCTTCTTGGGGTCGGCGGGCGCGGCCTTCTTCGCGTCGGCGTCGGCCTTCGCGGCCTTCTTCTGCGCCGAGTCCTGCTTCTTGTTCCGGTCCTTGGCCTTCGGTGATTTGTCGCCCATGAGTGCGTCTCTCTCCTTCGTCGCGGCGGTGGCGGTCGGTCTGCGGCGATCGACGCTTGCACGAACCGCGCGGAGCGGCCGCGGGCGCTACGCGGCTTCGACCTCGAGGCCCGCGTCGAGCATCTCGATGAGCCGCGCGGCGTCGGCCGGTCTGGGCACGCCGGCCACCGCGATGAGGCTCGGATGCACCGGCGCCGTCATCTCGTCGAGGAGCGCGAGGAAGGCCTCCCTGCGCGCCTCGCGAAGCCGCGCGCGCCCGCTCTCGCGGAGGCGCGACTCGATCCAGGCGGAGACGTCCCACGAGAGCTGCGCGTGGCGCGTCTCGTCGTCGGCGATCGACGCGTACGCGCGGGCCACCCGCGGGTCTGTCGCGCGCTTCGACTGCCACCCCGCGAGGAGCGCCGCGTAGGTCTCACGCACGCAGCCCTCGACGGCGTTCTCGCGCGCGACGGCGAGGAGCGGGCGCGGCGCTTCGACGGGCGGCGCGACGGGCGTCACCTCGACGCCGTGGCGCCTCGCGAGGTCGCACATCACCGCGGTGTGACGCCGCTCGTCGTCGGCCGCGCGCATCGCGCGCTCGATCAGCGACGCGGGCGCGCCGTGATGCGCGAGCTCCGAGGCGAGGCGTTCGAAGGCCGTGATGGCGGCGCACTCGAGCGACGCCGACGCGGCGAGGTACGACTGGAGCGGCGTGAGACCTTCGGGCGCGGCGGGGAGCGTGAAGCCTTCGGGGCGTCGCCCGTCGATGGGGCACGACTGGTAGCAGGTGATCGACGCGGGAACGACGTCGGACCCTGCCATGACGCTGCAACGCCACCACCCGATCATCGAAGGCACGAGCGGCGTGCAGAGGCGGTCGCACGTCGCGCTGTCAAAGTACTCTCCCGGCGTCGCGCCAGGAGGCAGCCCGCACGAGAAGAACGCGGTGGTTCCGCTGCAGACCGAGCCCGAGATCGAGGCGTCGCAGGTCGCCGCCTCGCGCGCGTCTGGGGTGTCGGATGCGTCGAAGACGTCGGACGCGTCGGGCGCGTCGACGATGTCGGGGAGAGCGTCGGCGTCGGGTGTGTCGGAGACCTCCGACGCGTCGGTCACTCCGCTGCTCACCGTGGCCGAGCAGTGAAGCGAAGGAATGGCCCCGCAGACCGCGAGGATGTGAACCAGCAGCGAACGGATCGGGCGCATGAGACCTCCTGCGAAATGCACTACCCCCATCGGGCACCGACTGTCATCGAGGTCGCGCCTTCGAGGTGGCGGCGCCTCGCGCTCAGTTGCACGCGGGCGGCGGACCGGCGAGCCAGCACGTCGTGTTGACCGCGCAGGTGAGGGCCGAGTCCGAGGGGCAGACCCAGCGCGTTCCGTCGCACACGCACGGGTCTCCGGTGCCGAAGCCGGGGCCGCCGTCGGGGCCCGTGGGGTTGCACGCGAGGCAGCGATCGGTGCAGGCCGTGCCGAAGAACACCACCGAAGGACACGCGCCGCCGTGCGTCCCCGTGACCCTGAAGGGGTGACACCCGGTGCCGCCCGGACACGGGTTGCTCGACGCGTCGGTGCTCGTGTCGGTGCTCGTGTCGGTGCTCGTGTCGGTCACCACGTCGCGGCCCGCGTCGGGAAACACATGCGGCAGACAGCACGGGGTGTCGCGGTCGGGCAGGCACCGACACATGTCTCCGCGGTAGAGCCCGAAGCCCGACCCGCAGGTCAGGCCGCTCGCGGTGCACACGGGCGTGTCTTGAACGTCGCCCTGACAGCAGCACGCGACCTCCGTCGTGGTGCCGCAGGTGACCGGCTGCGTCGTCGTCTCGCTGCACGCCGCGAGGATCGCGAGCACGATGAACGGGCTGAAGCTGGCGCGTGTTTTCATGCGCAGAACGTCTGCGACAAGCGTGCCCGAGGCGCACGCGACACGGCGCGCTCGCGAGCGGTTACGTGAGCGACACGATCGCGATGCGCTTCGCCGTGTCGCCGACGTCATTCAGGCCCACACGCCACGCTGCGAGCGCGAGCGACGCGCGCGGCGACACGCTGAGCGAGAGCGCGTGCGGCGTCTCACCGGGGAACGCGAACTGCGCCAGAGTGTGCGGAGGCGTGAGCACGGCGTCGCGGCGCGAGACCTGGGCCTCGTTCGCGCGCGGTTGCGTGAGCGTGAGGAGGCGACCTTCACCGTCCCAGCACGCGCCGCCGCTGCGGTCGCGCCACGACGGACCGCGGTCGCGGCTGAGACCCAGGATCTCGGACTGCGCCGCGCCACCGAGAGGGAGGCCCACGACCATCGCGACGCTGCGCACGTTCATTCGCTGACGGTCCGTGGCGCGCTCCACGACGGCGAGCATCCGCGCGCGGTCGGGGTGCAGCTTGAGCGACGGACCGGCGCGGAGCCGCTCGTTGCGGCCGAGGCGCGTCACGAGCGCGCGGGCGCCCTCCTCGTCGACGCGGTGGAGCCCGGTGCTCCACTGGTCGTCGAGAAAGGCCGCCACGACGCTCGTCGGCGACACCCAGAGCAGGTGCGTGGGGTTGCCGGCCTCGAGGAGCGCGTACGACCGGACCGCGCGGGTCGTGAGCGAGATGAAGGTCATCGTCGCCTCTGCCTCGTTCGACGACGCGCCCGACGCGGGCTTCGCGGGGCTGAGCGCGACGGCGATGCCGTGTCCGTCGGGGCTGAGCGCGCAGCGTCCCTGCCAGCCGGGGAGCGCGCTGCGAGGCCCCGCCACGTCGAAGGGATCGATGCGCGCGACGTCGTCGCAGAACTCTCCCCGCACGAGGTAGACCTCGCGCACGGCCTCGCGCGCGCCGAGCCAGCCGTTGCGGGTGAGCGCCCCGATGAGCATCGCGCGCCCGTCGGCCGACGCGTCGATCTCGCCGCCCTGAAAGCCCACGTCGGCGAGCGTCGAGCGCGAGAGCTCTCCTCCGTCGGGGATCGCGTAGGCGTGCAAGGTGGCGTGGCGCTGCGCGCTTCGCAGGGCGATGAGGGTCGACGGCGAGGTCCACCGGAGGGCCACGACGGACCCGCCCGCGAGGGTGGTCACCGTCCGCCACGAAGACAGCTCCGTGACGTGCACCTCGCGCTCTCGCTGCCGCTCGGTCCACGCGATCCACGCGTCGTCGGGCGACAGGGCCCACATGTGCACCGAGGGGATCAGCGATCGAACGCGCTCGCCGCTCTCGACCCAATGGCCGACGTCTGACATCGGCGCGGACGCTACCGCAGCGACGCCCTCGCGGTCACAGAAGCTGCGGCGCCGGGAGGCATCAGGGCTCGTGGGGATAGGCCCGCGCGCTCCACTCGGCCCAGGAGCCGTCGTAGAGCACGGCGCGCGAGAAGCCGAGGTTGCGCAGCGCCACCCACACGACGGAGCCGCGCGCCCCCGACTGGCAGTACGCGATCACCGGCGCGTCCGTGGGGATCCCCGCGAAGCGCGCGAGGAGCTCGGCGTCGCTGCGGAACGAACCTCCCGTCACGGTGCTCGCCCAGTCGACGTTGCGCGCGCCGGGGATGTGTCCCGCCGCGTACTCCGACGCCGCGCGCGCGTCGACGAGGTACACGCCCGACATCCCGAGCCGCGCGAGCACGCCCGCCGCGTCGATGAGGTCTCGCCCCGCGCCCGTCGCGTAGGTTGCAGCCGCGGGCGTCGCGGAGGCCGTCTCGACGGCGCGTCCCGCTGCGCGCCACGCGGTCATGCCGCCGTCGAGCAGGTGCACGTCGTCGTTGCCGTAGTGGTGGAGCGTCCAGACGGCGCGCGTCGGCGTGGTGGTGGTCGAGTCGCCGTAGATCACCGTGGTGACGCCCGAGCGGACGCCCGCGCGCCCGAGGAGCGACGACACCATCGCCGCGTCGACGACCTCCGAAGGCACGCCGTTGACCGTCGCCGCGAGCGTGCTCGCGTCGAAATGGATCGCCCGCGCGATGTGCCCGCTCAGGTACGACGCGTAGTCCCTCACGTCGATCACCTGGAGCGTCGCGTCGCGCGCCATCGCGTCGACGAGCCACGCCGCGCTCACCACCAGCCGCGGCGCCGTCGAGGCGTCGGCAGCGCCCCCGGCCCCGTCCGGAAACGCCCGCATCGGTCGCGGTGACATCCGTCGCGGTGACATCCGTCGCGGTGACATCCGTCGCGGTGACATCCGTCGCGGTGACATCCGTCGCGGTGACATCCGTCGCGGTGACATCCGTCGCAGGGACATCCGTCGCGGTCGCGTCCTGCGCGAGCCGTGGCGCGTCGCTCGTCGAGACATCGCCCGTCGCATCGGTCGCGGCGTCGGCGACGCACAGGCCGTCACCGCGAACGGCCTCGACACCATCGCAGGCGGCGAGCTTCACGGCGATCACGGCGCGCGCGCGCAGCCTTCCATCGGGGCGCGTGGCGCGAGGAGCGGTCGGGGTGGGAGCGATCATCGGTGGCCTCGGCGCCGACGGTCAGCACCGCGCGCGCCACACGATCTTCTCCGCGGGACTCGAAGATCGCCGCAGCCGGGGGGCGGGGTTGTTGTTCGCGAAGGGCTGCACGTCCCGCGCGCCCCGCACGGAGCGCGCCGCTGTCACAGCGCCGAGGATCGCGCTCAGTGCGCGGCGAGGGCCGCGTCGATGCGCCGCTGGAACTCTTCGAAGGGCACCGCGCCCACGACGAAGCGCCCGTTGATGAAGAACGAGGGCATCGCGAGGGCCGCGCCCGTCGCCTGCGCCGCGGCCATGTCGTCGTCGATCGAGCGCTGGTGCGTGTGGTTGTCGAGCGCCGCGCGGAAGCGCGCCATGTCGACGTGGGCCTCCTGCGCGTACTGCTCGAGGTGCGCCCGGTCGAGGGCGTCCTGATGCGAGAAGAGCACCTCGTGAAAGGCCCAGAAGCCCTCGCTCCCGCGCTGCGCGAAGACCTCCATCGCGGCCTCCGCGGCGATGCGCGCGTTGTCGTGGATGCGCAGCGGGAAGTTCCGCCACACGAGCCTCACGCGCGTGCCGTAGCGCTGGCGGATCTGCTCGACGGTGGGCCTCACGCGGTTGCAGAAGGGGCACTGAAAGTCCGAGAAGAGGTTGATGACCACGGGCGCGTTGGCCGGTCCCCACGAGGGCGCGTTCGCCGCCGGTCGCACGGTGTACACCCTGTCCGGATCGGCGGCGCCACCCGGCGCGCGAGGCCCGGGGCGCGCGTTCGCCATGATGCGCTCGTAGAGGTTGGCCCGCGTGGCGCCGGGCTCCGTGCGGAGCGTCTGCTCGGCGTTGCGACGCACCTCGTCGATGAGGGCCACGAAGGCTTCGAGGGGCTTGGCGCCCACGAGCTTGCGGCCGTTGATGAAGAACGCGGGCGTCCCGTCGACGCCGAGCTGCTGCGCGAGGGCGTGGTCGGCGTTGACCTCGGCGTCGTGCGTGTTGCCGTCGAGGGCGGCGCGGACGCGCGCGAGGTCGAGCCCGAGCGTGCGCGCGTAGCCGTCGAGGTCGGGGCGGTTGAGGGCGGTGTTGTGCTGAAACAGAAGGTCGTGCGCGCGCCAGAAGCCCGCGTGGCCGCGCTGCGCGAGGGCCTCCATCGCGAGCTGCGCCGCGGGGCGGGCGAGGGGGTGAAAGGGCAGCGGCTCGTTCTTCCACACGAAGCGGATGTCGTCGCCGTAGCGCGTGCGGAGCGCGTCGAGCGTGGGCTCCACGCGGCCGCAGAAGGGGCACTGAAAGTCCGAGAAGACCACCACGGTCACGAGCGCCGTGTTGGGCCCGCGCACGGGCGAGCTCCCCACAGGCACGCGATACACCGCGTTGGGATCATCGGCCGCGGGCGCTCCGCTCGGCGGCGGCGCGTTGAGGGCCGCGGTGACGCCGTCGGCGTAGGCGCGTCCGGGCGCTGCACCTCTCACGGCCGCGAGGGCATTGTCGACGGCGGTGGCGAAGGTGTCGAGGGGCTGCTGCCCGCGGAGGTTCGTGCCGTTGATGTAGAAGTTCGGCGTGCCGCGCCCGCCGAGGCGCTGGAGCAGCGCCATGTCGGCCTGGATGGCGGCCTGGTGCGTGTGGTTGTCGAGCGCCGCGCGGAAGCGCGTCATGTCGAGGCCGAGCTCCTGCGCGTAGCGCTCGAGGGCGGGGCGTTCGAGGGCGTCCTGGTGCTGAAAGAGCAGGTCGTGCATGCGCCAGAACTTCTCGGCGCCGCCCTGCGCGAGGGCCTCCTGCGCGGCCTCCGCGGCGATCATCGCGTTGGCGTGCATGGGCAGCGGGTTGTTCTTCCACACGACGCGCACGCGGTCGCCGTAGCGCGCGCGGAGGTCTCTCAGCGTGGCCTCGACGCCGCCGCAGAAGGGACACTGAAAGTCGCTGAACTCCACGACGGTGACGGGCGCGAAGTCGGGCCCCATGGAGGCCGACGTGCCGACGGGGATGCGGTCGGAGTCCTGCTGCGGCGTGCGGCTGAGCGGCGCGTCGGGCGCGGGTCTCGCGGCCGCTCCGGGCTGGGCGCCCTGCGCGGGCTGTGAGGGCTGCGCGGTGTTGTCGGGGGAGAGCACCGGCGCGTCGGGCGCGGTCGAGAGCCCGAGGATGTCGCGACACGTGAGCCCGAGGAGGAACGCGAACACGATCGACAGGGCAGCGGGCAGGGGCTTCATCCACTCACTCCGAGGCTTTGAAGGGAAAACGAGACTCTATCAAAACCCGCCACCGGGGCCGTCGCTTCCGCTACTTCTCGTAGCGTCCCGGCGCGAGCACGCCCGCGGGGTCGAGGGCCGTCCGCAGCCGCGCGAGCACGGCGCGAGAGTCGTCCGTCGTGGGCGGCAGCGACGCCATCGAGTGGACGCCGAGCCTGTGCGGGAGCCATCCGCGCTCCGCGCAGGCCGCGAGGAGGGCGTCGTGGCAGCGCATGGCGCGGTCGTCGTCTCCCTCGCGATCGCGGTCATAGAGAACGGTCGGGAGCACCGAGGCGACGCGCTCCGTCGGCGTGGCGATGGCGATCATCGGGTCGAAGCCGTGCGCTTCGAAGACCTCGCGCACCGTCACGCACGCCTTGAGCACCTCGTCGCCTCGCAGCGGAACGGCCGCGCAGGCCCACACCACGCCGCAGCGGTCGCGGTCTGGATCGGGCGATCGTTCGCATCCGAACGACTTCGCCCAGTACATGCTCTTGAGGGCGTACTCGTGGGGGACGCCCTGAAGAAACCCGAGCGCGGGCTCCGGCTCCCAGAGGAGCTCGCGGCCCGCCGCGGGGTCCCCCGATCGCTCCTCGACCTGCCAGCCCGCGACGATGGGCGCGAGCGTGGCGACGGCGTGCTCGCGCATGGCGCGCCCCATGAGCGCGGTGGGCGCGTAGAGCCCCGTGAGCCCGAACCAGCGCGCCTCGCCGGTCTCCTCTCGAAAGCGTCTTCGCGCGTCGGCGTCGCCCGATCGCGCCTCCGTCGAGAGGGCGCGGAGGTCGTTCCAGAGCGAGGCCGTGGCGCGGAGCGTCCCGTCGAGGCGAAGGCCCCGCAGCGCGTCGATGAGCGCGGGGAAGCGCAGGTCGTCACGGAGCGAGAAGCGCATCGCCTGGATCGAGCGCGGCAGCGGCGAGAGCCACAGGGTCATCCTCGTGACCACGGCGAGGTTCGACTGCGAGAGGAGCCCGTCGAGCGAGGGGCCCACGCCCCAGCGGTGCAGCGGCGCGACGGGGACGTCTCCGAAGCGCGCGAAGCCCGTTCGAATGACCTCTCCGGTCGCGAGCACGGCCTCGATGGCGCAGACGTGTGAAGCGCGGTCTCCGAGGGGCCCCGCGCCGTCGCCGCGCTCGACGGCGTTGCCCACGAGGCTCGCCTCGGGCGACGACCCCGTCACGCTCACGAACAGCTTTGATCTGTGCTCCGTGAGGAACTCGTGGGCCTGGCGAAAGGTCACCCCGGGCTCGACGGTGATCCACGCGAGCGACTCGTCGAAGGCCGTGATCGCGCGCATCTCCGACAGGTCGAGGAGCGCGCACCCGTCGCCCGTCGGAACGCGCGACCCGAGCCCCCAGTTGCGCCCGCGCGAGATCGGGTAGACCGGGGCCTCGCGCGCCGTGGCGGTGCGCATCACGGCGGAGACCTCCGCGGTCGTTCGGGGCCGAACGATCGCCGTCACGCGCTGCGTCGTGGCGTAGGTGGCAGATGCCGCGGCGCGCAGGGCGTCGGGGTCGGTGATCACGTTGGCGTCGCCGAGGAGCGCTCTCCACCCGTCGATCGCAGCGTCGAGGTCGCGCATGGGAGACGCGACGGTATCACCCATCGTCACGCTGGCGCCTGCGGGTCGCATCGGGTATTCCGCCCGGCGTGAGCACCGACGATCGCATCGAACAGAAGGTCCGCTGGCCGTTGGCCTTCGTGGCAGACATCCACGGCAACCTCGCCGCGCTCGACGCCGTGCTCGACGCCCTGCGAGACCTCCGCGCGGGCGCGCTCTACGTCGCCGGCGACCTCCTCTACGGCGGCGACGACCCCCTCGGCGTGTGGAAGCGCCTCCTCGAAGTGAACGCCCGCTGCGTGCGCGGCCCCTCGGACCTCGCCCTCGCCACGCTCGAACCCGGGCGCATGAAGCCCCGCGACGACGCCGAGCGCGCCGCGATGGAGCGCTTTCTCCGCACGCGCGACGCCCTCGGCGAGCTCATCCTCGCGCGGCTCAAGCGCCTGCCCGAGGCCGTGCGCATCGAGCTGCCCGACGCGTCGGAGATCCTCGTGGTGCACGGCTGCCCCCGCGACGCCGGAGAGATCTTCACGCACGACATGAGCGACGAGGAGATGTACGCCCTCATCGCCGACGACCCCGCGGACCTCATCGTGTGCGGCGGCGGACACGTCCCGTTCTTCCGCGAGCTCGACGCGGTGAAGGTCGCGTGCGTGGGCTCCGTGGGCGAGGCCCCGGGCGGCGGCGGCGCGCACTACACCCTCGTCGACATGACCGACGACGGCCCCCGCGTCGACCAGCGCTGGGTCGCCCTGTAGCGGATTCGCGCCCCTCGCGGCTTCGGAGTACGTGTCGCTCCCGATGCCGCCGCGCTACATCGCCGTCGCCGGGAACATGGGGTCGGGCAAGTCGAGCCTCGTGAAGTGGCTCTGCCAGCAGTTCGACCTGGCGCCCTTCTTCGAGCCCCACGACGAGAACCCCTACCTCGAAGACTTCTACGCCGACATGAAGCGCTGGGCGTTCAACTCGCAGCTCTTCTTCCTCGTGCGCAGGTACCGCATCCACCGCAGCATCGAGGCCCTCGGCAAGCCCGTGGTGCAGGACCGCACGCTCTACGAAGACGCCGAGGTCTTCGCCGCCCACCACTACCGCAAGGGCAACATCGACGAGCGCGACTGGGCGACCTACACCGACCTCTACACCACGCTGCGCAACGAGCTCCGCCCGCCGGACCTCATGATCTACCTGCGCTGCGGGACGAAGACCCTCCGCAAGCGCATCGCCATGCGCGGGAGGGCGTACGAGCAGGCCATTCCCACGGCCTACCTGCGCTCCCTCGAGACGCTCTACGAGGACTGGTACGCGCGCTACGACCTCTCGCCCACGATGGTCATCGAGAGCGATCAGATCGACTACGTGACGCGCCTCTTCGACCGCCACGCGCTGCTCGACGCGATCCGCCAGCAGCTCCGCTGAGCGTTGAGAGAGGCCCTCAGGGGCAGGCGAAGACGGCCACCTCGCGCCACGCGATCCACGAGGGCGAGCTGTTGGTCATGATGCGCACGTAGCGCCCCGAGGCGCTGCCGAGGTCGTAGGTGTAGAGACCGCCGCCGACCATCGACTGCGAGATGGCGAGCGCCGTCGAGAAGGTCGAGCCGTTGGTGCTCACCTGGATCTCGTGGCTCACGGACCCGTTCGGCGACATCTCGGCCACGAGGGTCACGCCGCGGAAGGTGCGCACGCTCCCGAGGTCGACCATCCACCAGCGCGGGGCGTATCCGCCGCCGTTCCACGCGGTGCAGAGGTTGCCGTCGTTGGCGTAGGGGGGCGTCGAGCTGCTCACGTACGACGACGCCGCGCTGGCGCTCCCCGAGGGCGCGATGTTCACGCAGCCCGCGAACCCGAGCGAGCGCGCGTCGCCGCAGGTCGACGAGCACCGCGACGCGTAGCACGACTGCCCCGACGGACACGCCACGCCGCACGCCCCGCAGTTGGCGCTGCTCGTGTCGAGCGCGACCTCGCAGCCGTTGGCGGCGCTGCCGTCGCAGTTGCCGAAGCCCGAGTTGCAGCTCGCCACGGTGCACGCGCCGCCGCGCAGCCGCGTCCCGTTGGCGACGGCGCACGCGCGCCGCAGGCGCCGCACGACGAGGGCGTCGAGCGCAGGTCGACCTCGCAGCCGTTCAGCGACGCCGTCGCAGTCCGCGAAGCCCGTCGCGCAGGTGTACACGCACGCGCTCGCCGCGCAGCTCGCCGCCGCGTTGGGGCGCGCCGCGCACGCGCGCCCGCATCCCCGCAGTGCGCCGTCGTGACGCGCGTGTCGACCTCGCAGCCGTCGGTGGGGCGCCGTTGCAGTCCGCGAGGCCCGCGAGGCGTGAAGCCGCAGGTCCCGCTCTTCGCGCAGGTCACGTCGGCGCCCGCGCGCGCGGGGCAGCGAACGCCGCACGCGCCGCACGCGTTCACGTCGCTCGCGATGCTCGTCTCGCAGCCGTTGGTGGGATCGCTGTCGCAGTTGGCGCGCCCCGTGTCGCACGACCGCACCTGACACGCGCCGCCGGCGCACACGCCCGCGCCGCCCGCGATCGTGCACGCGCGTCCGCACGCGCCGCAGTGCGAGAGGCTCGTGCGCTGGTCGACCTCGCAGCCGTTCAGGGCGACGCCGTCACAGTCGGCGAAGCCCGCGTTGCACGCGTAGACGCAGCCGCCCGCGACGCAGGTCGCCGACGCGCCGGCCCTCGCGGCGCAGGCCATTCCGCAGCCGCCGCAGTGCGCGGTGGCGGTGCGCGTGTCGACCTCGCAGCCGTCGTCGGCGACGCGGTTGCAGTCCGCGAGGCCGGCGTTGCAGGTGAAGCCGCAGGTGCCGCTCGCGCAGGTCGCCACGGAGCCCGCGGGCGAGGGGCACGACGCCGCACCCGCCGCACGCGCGCACGTTGCCCGCGACGTCGGTCTCGCAGCCGTTCGTGGGGTTCATGTCGCAGTCGGCGAGGCCGCGGTCGCAGGCGCTCACCGAGCAGCTCCCCGCGGTGCACACGCCCGCGCCGCCCGCCACGCGGCACACGCGTCCTGCGCCGCAGTGGTCGCTGCTCGTGCGCGTGTCGACCTCGCAGCCGTTGGCGGGGTTGCCGTCGCAGTCGGCGAAGCCCGCGTCGCAGGTGTACGCGCAGCGCCCCGCGGCGCACGTCGCCGCGGAGTTCATGCGATCGGCGCAGGCCATCCCGCAGCCGCCGCAGTGCGCGGTGGTGACGCGCGTGTCGGTCTCGCAGCCGTTCGAAGCCATGCCGTCGCAGTTCGCGAGGCCCGTGTTGCAGGTGAAGCCGCAGGTGCCGCTCGCGCAGGTCGCCACGGAGCCCGCGGGCGAGGGGCACGCGACGCCGCACATGCCGCACGCGCGGAGGTCTCGCGTCGTGTCGACCTCGCAGCCGTTCGAAGGGTCGCCGTCGCAGTCGGCGCGCCCCGCGTCGCACGATCGCACGGAGCACACGCCGCCCATGCACACGCCCGATCCGCCCGCGGGACGGCACGCCCTGCCGCAGGCGCCGCAGTTGTCGGCGCTCGTGCGGAGGTCGGCCTCGCAGCCGTTGGAGGTCACGCCGTCGCAGTCTTGAAAGCCGCTCGTGCACACGGTCGCGCACGCGCCCGCCACGCAGGTCGGCGACGCGTTGGTCTGCGAGGGGCAGCTCATCCCGCACATGCCGCAGTGGAGCACCGCGACGCGCAGGTCGGTCTCGCAGCCGTTGGTGACGTTGCCGTCGCAGTCGCCGTGCGTGGCGTTGCAGCGCTCGATGGCGCAGACGCCCATGCGACAGGCCGCGACGCCGTTCGACGGATCACAGCGCGCCCCGCACGCGCCGCAGTGCGACGTGCTCGCGCGGAGGTCGACCTCGCAGCCGTTGGCGGGGTCGCCGTCGCAGTCGGCGAAGCCCGCGGCGCAGGCGTGTCGGCAGGTCCCCGCGTCGCAGGAGGCCGTGGCGTTGGGGCGCGCGTCGCAGGCGCGCCCGCAGCCGCCGCAGTGCGAGAGGCTCGTGCGCGTGTCGACCTCGCAGCCGTTGTCGAGGCGCATGTCGCAGTCTTCGAAGCCCGCGGCGCACATCGAGATGGTGCAGTTGCCGTTGAGGCACGCGGGGACGGCGTTGGGCCCGGCGCAGCGCGTCCCGCAGGCGCCGCAGTTCGCGATGTTCGACTGCGCGTCGATGCAGGCGCCGGTGCAGCAGGTGAGGCCCGTGGGGCACGCGCGGCTCTCGTTGCAGCCGGGCGCGCAGAGGTTGCCCACGCAGAGGCTGCCCGCGCGGCAGTGGGCGTCGGTGATGCACTCGACGCAGGTGCGCGTCGCGGTCAGGCAGCGGAGCCCGAGCGCCGACGAGCCGCCGTCGCCCGCGTCGCCGCCCATCGTCCCGCCGTCGAGCCCGCTCGCGAGGGCCGCGCAGTCGCTGTCGTCGCCGCAGCCCGCCGCGCAGCGCGTGCCGTCGCAGAACTGTCCGACGGGGCACGTGTCACGCGACGCGGTGCACTGCACGCAGCGGCGCGTCGAGAGGTCGCACACGGCTCCGTCGGCGCTCATGGCGCAGTCTTCGTCGCGGTTGCAGGTGCCCGGCGCGAGGCCGTCGTCGGGGGCGTCGAAGGCGTCGGCGACGTCGGTCACATCGGGCGCGGCGTCTTCGGTGTCGGTCGGAGGCGGCGTGGTGTCGCCCGCGTCGAAGGGGCCGAGGTCGTTGAAGGCCGCGTCTCCGTTCGAATACCCGCCGACGACCGCCTGTCCGTTGCATGCCGTGAAGGCGAGGAGGAGCGCGACGAGCGGGGCGACGTGGGAGCGGCTCATGCCGCGTTGGTCGCACGGAGGCGCCGCGGGCGCAACGACGACCCGGGTGCGCTCAGTAGAGCGGCTTCACGTACTGCGCGAGCAGGGTCTTCGCCTGCCCGATCGCGGGGAAGTACACCTCGAGCTTCAGCTCCGCGCCGGGGATCACCGCGCGCACGTTGCCCGGCCCCCAGGTCGAGTGCTTGACGCGCATGCCCTTGCGAAACGACGTGACGGTGGCCGTGTCGTCGTCGGGGATCACGTCGCTGTAGCCGTTGCGAACGATCACCGGGCCGTGGCCCGGCGCGGGCGCGTGGCGCTCGGGCTCGTCGCGGTGGAGCTGGTGGTGGTGGTGATCGTCGTGGTGCTCGCGCTCGTCGCGCTCGGCCCAGGCGCCGCCGCCCGTGCGTCGCAGCGCCGAGTCTCCGAGGCTCCGACGGCGCACCGGCGCCGAGAGCACGTCGCCGGGAATCTCCGTGAGAAAGCGGCTCGGGACGCTCGCGCGGGTCTGGCCGAAGATCTGGCGGAAGCTGGCCCACGAGAGCACGAGGCGCTCCCGCGCGCGGGTGATGGCGACGTAGGCGAGGCGGCGCTCCTCTTCGAGCTCGTCGGGGTCCGCGCCGAAGTCCGTGCCCTTGTAGGGGAACATCCCGTCTTCGAGCGCGGCGATGAAGACCAGCTTGAATTCAAGCCCTTTGGCGGAGTGCACGGTCATGAGCGAGACGCACTCCGCGGCGTCGCCCTTCGAGGTCTGCTCGCTCAGCGTGACGCGCTCCAGGTAGTCCGAGAGCGACGCCTCGGGCTCCTCCTCCTGGTAGGCCTTCATCGACCCGAGGAGCTCCTTCACGTTCTCGAGGCGCGTCTCGTTCTCGGGGTCGTCGTTGGCCTCGAGCATGGCCCTGTAGCCCGTGTGTTCGAAGACCTCCTCGGCGAGTTCGAAGGGCCGGTCGATCATCGTCGCGGCCTTGCGGCGGAGGTTCCCCACGACGGTGTAGAAGCCCGCGAGGGCCTTGCGCGCGCCGCCGTTCACGTCCGCGGGGAGGTCCCCCGACGCGATGACCTTCCAGATGGGCGACTGGCGCTCGGCGGCGTGGGCCACGACGCGGTCGACGGTGGTCTTGCCGATCTTGCGCGCCGGCGTGTTGATGACGCGGAGCAGCGCCACGTCGTCGTTGGGGTTGAGCATGAGGCGCAGGTACGCGAGCACGTCCTTCACCTCGGCGCGCTCGTAGAAGCGCACGCCGCCGACGATGATGTACGGCACGTTGGCCGCGCGCAGCGCCTCCTCGAGCGGCCTCGACTGCGCGTGGATGCGATAGAAGACCGCGATCTCCCTCGGCTCGACGCCCTGACGGATCGAGCCCGCCACGCGCTGCGCGATGGTGCGCGCCTCCTCGCGCTCGTCGCCCGACTGGATCACGTCGAGCAAGGCTCCCTCGGGGTTCTTCGTGAAGAGGGTCTTGGCCTCGCGCGACGCGCTCTTCGAGATCACCGCGTTGGCGGCCTTCAAGATCCGCCTGGTCGAGCGGTAGTTCTCTTCGAGCTTCACCACCGCCGCGCCGGGGAGGTCCTTGCGAAAGTACTGGAGGTTCCGCACGTCGGCGCCGCGCCAGGCGTAGATGGCCTGATCGTCGTCGCCCACGACGCAGAGGTTCCGCCGCTCGTTCACGAGGGCCCGCAAGATGCGGTACTGCGCGTTGTTCGTGTCCTGAAACTCGTCGACGAGAATGTACTGAAACCGCCCCTGGAGCTCCCTCCGCACGGTCTCGTCGGTCTCGAGGAGCTTCGCGGTCTTCGCGATGAGGTCGCCGAAGTCGACGGCGTTGTTGGCCGCGAGCCGCCGCTCATACGACGCGTAGGCGTTGGCCATCGCGCGGTGCAGGTCCGTCGTGGCCCGCGCCATGAGGTCGTCGGGGCCGAGCACCTCCTGCTTGGCGCTGTCGATGGCGTTGAGCACGGCGCTCTTGGCGAGCACCTTGTCATCGAGCTTGAGCTCCTCGTAGACGCGGTTCATCACCGAGCGCTGGTCGCCGTCGTCGTAGATCGCGAAGTCCTTCTTGAGCCCCACGCGATCGGCGTAGCGCCGCAGGAGCTTCGCCCCCGTCGCGTGGAAGGTCGCCACCCAGAGCTCCCTCGCGCGGTCGTGGCCGACGAGCCTCGCGATGCGCTCGCGCATCTCGCCCGCGGCCTTGTTCGTGAAGGTCACGGCCATCACGCGCCACGGCGCCACGCCGCAGTGCTCGAGGATCCACGCGATGCGGAAGGTGATCACCCGCGTCTTGCCGCTGCCCGCCCCCGCGAAGACCATCAGCGGCCCCTCGGTGTGCAGCACCGCCTGGAGCTGCGGGGGGTTGAGCTCACGCGCGAGAGAGTCGGCGTCCATAGGGGTTCTGCGATACCACTGGACGCGCATTCAGGTCACGAAAACGGCAGCTTCGAGACGGCAGGGGCGAGTGTGTTACCGTCGCGCCGCGATGACCCTCCCTGGCGACGTCTCCGCCGACGAGTCCGAGGCGCCGCCGCGGGAAGATCCCATCGAGGGAGTCCACGACGCGCCGGTGAATCCCCGCGGACCGAGAGCGTCCAAGGGGGGTGGTGACGCATCCCGCGAGAGAGCCTACGACCGCGAGCTCGTCGAGCGCGCCGCGAAGGGCGATCAGAAAGCCTTCCGCGAGCTCGTGGCGAGGCACCAGCGGCGTGCGACCTCCGTGGCCTACGGCATCGTGCGCAACAACGAAGACGCCCGCGAGGTCGCGCAAGACGCCTTCGTCCGGGTGTGGAAGCACCTCAACGACTTCGCCGGTCAGGCCAGCTTCAGCACCTGGCTCTACCGCATCGTCTACAACCTCTCGATCGATCTTCTGCGCAGGCGCTCACCCGGCAAGGCCGTCGAGCTCGACGACCGCACCGACCTCGACGGCGCCCCCTCGGAGCTCCTCCCCTACCGCGGCGAGAGCGACCCCTTCGCCTCCGTCGACCGCGGGAGGCTCGTCGACGCCATGCAGAAGGCCCTCGACCAGCTCCCCGCGTATCACCGCGCGGTCATCGTGCTGCGCGAGGTCGACGGGCTCTCCTACGAGGAGATCGCCGAGGCCACCAGCGTCCCCAAGGGCACGGTCATGTCGCGCCTCTTCCACGCGCGACGCAAGATGCAGGCGCTCCTCCACGAGAGCCTCGGCAGCGAAGCCCCGCTGCCGCAGGACCTCCGCGACGAATCCGACGGAGGGATAGAGCGATGAACCACCCCGAAGAACCCACACTCCAGCGCCTCCACGACGGCGATCTCCCCGAGGCCGAGCGCCCCGGCGTCGAGGCCCACGTCGCGACCTGCGCGCGGTGCCAGGGCGTGCTGCGGGCCCTCGACTCGCTCCACGCGAACTTCGTCCGCTGGGACGCCGACCAGGGCGACGACCCCGACATCTTCGCCGACGCCGTCTTTGCGAAGCTCGACGCCCCCACGGTGACGCCCGCGGTCACCCCCGAGGCCCACGTCGCCAAGGTCATCCCGCTCGCGCGCCCCTCCGTCGAGCGACGGAGCTTCCCGGTGCGCCGCGTGGCCTTTCCCGCCATCGCCGTGGCCGCCGCGGCGCTCATCGCGCTCCGCTTCGCGCCGCCCGTCACGGGCCCCGAGCGCGGCCACGACCCCACCGTCGCGCTGCCCGCGCCGCAGCCGCAGACGCTCCCCGGCACGAACCCCGTCGAGGTCGGCGGCGGCGCCGCGCCCGGAGGCGCCGAGGTGACCCGCGTCGACGTGCAGGGCGCGCAGAGCTACGCGGTGCTCGAGATCCCCGGCGTCTCGCCCGGGGTGACCACCGCCGTCGTGTGGATCCAGGACCTCGCCGACGACGCGCCTTCATCGTCCGCACCGCATTGAAGAACAGAGATTGGGTGATCACGTGAAGCGACGGATCTTCGCAGCAACGGCCCTCGCGGCGCTCCTGACCACGGCCTCCGTGGGCGCTCAGGGTGACGACAAGCTCACGCTCCTACACGGCGCGCGCCTCGCGCAGCAGCCCCCGCCAGCGCAGCCCGCGGCCTCGGCCCGCGTCGAGGTGCTCGTGCTCGAAGGCACCTCGGGCGACGGCGGCGTCGCGGCCTCGCTCGCGAACATCCCGCAGCTCCGCAACCCCCCGTTCAACGCCTACTCGCAGATCTCCCTCGTCTCGCGCGTGACGCTGCCCCTCGCGAGCGCCGCCTCGACGGCCCCGCTGCCCAACGGAGGCAGCGCGCGCATCACCCTCGCGGGCCGCTCGGCCGACGGGCGCTACACCGTCGACGTGGCCTTCGTGCAGGGCGCGCAGACCAGCACCATCCAGTTCGTCGCAGGCGCGGGGGAGCCCTTCTTCACCGTGCGCTCGCGCCGCCCCGACCGCGCGCTCATCTTCGGCTTCATCGTCAGGCCGTAGCCGCCCGTCGCGCCGCTCCGCTCCGCCACGCAACCAAAATCCCCCTCCAACATCACGCCGGGCCTCCGCTCCGCTGCGCGCGCTGCGCGCCGCGCGATTCTGCCGCGCGTCGTCGCGTGATGCCCCGAGGAGAAGGTCCCCGTCGCATCCGCTGAGCGGCCGATTCTGCGCCGCCCGCGCGCCGCCTCGTCGCTCGAAATGGCCTTGAAATCAGCGTGTTTCGCGTCGGCAACGGGATTGCTCTACGCCCCGCCGCCGCGCTGTCGCGGCCTCCCGTTCGAGGTCAGACGTAGATGAACACGGCACACACTCCCCCTCCTGCGGACGGTCTCGCGGGGTTTCGCGCGCACTGGCGCGACGACCTCCGCGCGGGCTTCCTTGTGTTTCTGATCGCGCTTCCGCTCTGCCTCGGGATCTCGATGGCCTCGGGCTTCCCGCCCTTCGCGGGCGTGCTCACGGCGATGATCGGCGGCCTCGTCGTGTCGCCCCTCATGGGCGCCCGCATGACCATCAAGGGCCCCGCCGCGGGGCTCATCGTGATCGCCCTCGGCGCCGTCGAGGAGCTCGGCCACGGTGACAACCTCCTCGGGTACAAGCTCGCGCTCGCCACCATCGTCGTGGCGGGCGTCATCCAGGTGGGCTTCGGGCTCCTCCGCGCGGGCCGCCTCGGCGACCTGTTCCCCTCGTCGGCCGTCCACGGGATGCTCGCCGCGATCGGGATCATCATCGCCTCCAAGCAGATCCACGTCGCGCTCGGCGTGCGGCCCGAGGCCAGGGAGCCCCTCGGCCTCATCGCGGAGATCCCCCACAGCCTCGCGCGCATGAACGAAGAGATCGCCGTCATCGGCATCGGCAGCCTGGTGATCCTCTTCGTGTGGCCCCTCGTCGCGGGCCGCTTCGCGCGCATCATCCCCGGCCAGATGATCGTCGTCGGCGCGGGGATCATCGCGGGCTACCTCTTCGACCTCGGCCACGAGCACCGCTTCTCGTCGCTCTTCGGCCCGCAAGACGTGGGGCCGCGCTTCCTCGTCGCCGTGCCCGAGAGCCTCCTGCGCGTGGTGACCTTCCCCGACTTCTCGCGCGTGCTCTCGGGCGCCTCGATCAAGTACGTGATCATGTTCGCGCTCGTGGGCAGCATCGAGTCGCTCGCGTCGGCCAAGGCCATCGACACCCTCGACCCCTATCACCGCCGCTCGGACCTCGACCGCGACCTCATCGCCACCGGCGTCGGCAACGTCATCGCGGGCCTCATCGGCGGCCTCCCGATGATCTCCGAGATCGTGCGCAGCTCGGCCAACGTGGCCAACGGCGCCAAGACCCGCTGGGCCAACTGGCACCACGGCGGGATGCTCGTCTCCTTCGTGTGCCTCGTGCCGGGCCTCGTGCACCGCATCCCCCTCGCGGCCCTCGCCGCGATGCTCATCTTCACGGGCTGGCGCCTCGCCTCGCCCAAGCAGTTCGCCCACGCGCTCCACATCGGGCTCGAGCAGCTCGTGACCTTCCTCGCCACCGTGATCGCGACGCTCGCCATCGACCTCCTCGCGGGCATCGCCGTGGGGATCCTCTTCGAAGCCGCGAGCCACGTGGGGCGCGGCGTCCCCTTCAAGCGGATGTTCAAGTTCATCGTGTCGCGCAGCGACACCGAGAGCAGCACCACGCTCCGCGTCGGCGACGCGGCGGTCTTCACGAACTGGCTCGGCTTCTCGGCCACGCTCGCGGCGGTGCCCCTCGACCGCAGGCTCACCATCGACTTCACGGACACCCTCCTCGTCGATCACTCCGTGCTCGAGCGCCTCGACGAGATGAAGCGCGAGCGCACCCACGCCGGCGGCGAGCTCGTCGTCATCGGCCTCGAGAACCACAGGCCCATGAGCCCGCACCCGCTCTCGTCGCGCGTGCGCCTCCGCCCCGCCCTCGCGCGCTGACGGTTGCGCCGCGAGCGCCCCGTGGGGCATATGCTCGCGCCCGACCGATGACCCCGCCAGAACGACCGCCGCCCAAGCGGCAGCACTTCAAGAAGCCCCCCCTCCGCATCCAGACGACGACGCTCTGGGAGTACCCCTCGCAGCACTACGGCGACGGGATGCAGGGCGACCGCAACTACGTCGGCGCCACGCCCTCGTGGGTCATCTGGAACGTGCTCCAGCGCTACTCGCGCGAGGGCGACCTCGTGGTCGATCCCATGTGCGGCTCGGGCACGACCCTCGACGTCGCGAAGGACCTCAACCGCCGCGCCCGCGGCTTCGACCTCTCGCCGCACCGCGCCGACGTCGAGCGCGCCGACGCGCGGAAGCTCCCCGTCGAGAGCGGCTCCGTCGACGTGTTCTTCGTCGACCCGCCGTACTCCGACCACATCGACTACTCCGAAGACCCGGCCTGCATCGGCAAGCTCTCGGCCTTCGATCCCCGGTATTTTCAAGCGATGCGCGGGGTCTTCGAAGAGGCCAACCGGGTGCTCAAGCCCGGCGGCACCTTCGCGCTCTACGTGTGTGATTACTTCGAGAAGAAGAGGGGCTTCGCGCCCGTGGGCTTCGGCCTCTTCTCGATCTTCACGATGTTCTTCGAGCCCGTCGACGCCGTGGCCGTCGTGCGCCACAACAAGGACCTGGAGAAGGGCAACTACCACCTCGCCGCCGAGCGCGAGAACTTCTTCCTCCGAGGCTTCAACCACCTCTTTCTCGCGAAGAAGCCCCTCGCGCCCGCCCCCGTCGCGGGCCCTTCGAAGCGCCGACGCTGAGCCGCGCTACTCGCGCTCGGCCGACTGCTCCAACAGCAGCACCCCGAGCACGATGAGCACGGCCCGCAGCGGGTCGACGGGGCCCGCGAGGCCCGCGGTGCCGAAGCCCGCGAGGAGCACGCAGGCCCAGCCGAGCCCGCGGCGAGCGCCCGCGCCGCGGTCGATCGATTGCGTCGAGAGCGAGAGGCTCACCGCGCCGATCATCCCCGTGAAGAGCAGGGTGTAGACCGTGAGCGCGAGGCGCGTGGGGTGGCCCGCGCCGCCGACGCCCGCGAGGTCGAAGCGAGCCCCGAAGGCCGCGCGCGCGACGAGCTCCGTCGTGCGGGGAGCCGCGCGGGCAGCGTCACGAGCACCGCGCCGAAGCCCGCGGGCATCGCGAGGAAGGCCATCGCGCGCGCGATCCCGAGGTGCTCCTTCGAGCGGCGGAAGGCCCACACGAGCGCGAGGATGATGCCGACGAAAGCGGCGGCCTCGCTGGCCCGTCCGAGCGCGTCGGCGAGGCGAGGGAGCGAGCTGCCGGGGCGCGACGTGAGCGACGCCGCCGGGCCGAAGAGCTCGATGAGCTGACCCATCACGAGCAGCGACAGGGCCGAGGCGCCGAGGCGGTGACCGCCCTTGAGCAGCAGCGCGATGGCGCGCACGCCCGAGACGAGCACGAGGGCCGTGACGCCGCCGAGCGTCGCCCACTGGAGCGGACGCGAGACCGTCGTCGAGAACATCGCCGCGAGCGAGAGCGCGAAGAGCGGCGCGACGGCGAGCGCGCGGACGACGAGCGAGACGAGGGCCCTGCGCGCGCCCGAGGCGCTCCACGCGAAGCGGGCGACGGAGACGAGCGCGAGCACGACGCCCGCGACGGTGGCGAAGGTGCCCGCCTGCGCGAGGCGTACGCGCTGGTCGGCGAGGCCCACGAAGACGCGCGTGACGAAGAACCCGAAGGTCAGAAAGAGCACCGCGACGCCCGCGGGGAAGAGCGTTCCGCCCGAGGGCAGCTCGAGCGGTTCGGGGGCTTCGCGGTACGGGGATGCGGTGGTGGTCACGTCTGGCGCGGGAGCATACATGAGCGTCGGGAGTTCGCGGTGCCTGTGGGTCAGCGCTCGGTGCTCTTGCGATACCGACGAAACCACGTCCGCACGACCTGGTCGACGTCGAGGCGCAGGAACTTGGCGTATTCGACCACGAAGCCCCGTGTATAGACCGGCGCGGGCAGCGTGGCGAAGTCGTCTTCTTCGATCGCGCGGAGGTAGGGGAGCGAGATCTTGGTGCGGGCCGACACGTCGCGCAGGTCGGCGTTGCGGGCCTCTCGCACCGCGCGGAGCGTCGGTCCCGTGAACTCCGTGTCGGGCGTGATCTCGGGCATCGGAGAGGGCGCCGGGGCCGGCGTCGCCGCGTCGGGCTCGTCGTCGAAGCCCGTCGCCATCGGGAGCACGCCCACCGGCGCGATGGAGAGATCGTACGGACGCCGCCGCGACGGGTCGAGCAGCACGTCGCGCGACTCCTCGACGCGCGCCACGATCGACGACACCTCTTCCGCGGTCATGAGCCCCGAGAGGCACACGCTCTCGGTCGCGTAGATCTCTCGCGTCTTGCGGTAGGCGCGGCGGATCTCCTCGTCGCTCGCGCCGCGGTCGATGGCGAGGAGGTCGTAGTGCGTCGGCGCGGGCGGCGCCTCGGTCGACTCGGGCGTCGCGGGCGTGTTGAGCCGCCCGAGGTCGAGCGAGAGGAGCCGCCGCGCGATGCGCTCGAGGTTGCGGCTCGCCTTCGCCGAGGGCGCGTCGACGAGCAACGGACGCCGCCGCCGCGCCGCGAGGAAGGCCGCGTCGTCGTACTCGACGTGCCCCAGAAACTCGAGCACCGGGCCCATGCGCTGCTGCCCCACGCGCACGATGGCCTCGCCGAGCTCGAGGTCGGCCCGCGAGCGCGACTGGTTCACCACGAGGCGGATGCGCAGCCGGGCGAGCTCTCCCCACGCGATGATCGCGGCCTCTCGCGAGCGCGCGGCGATGGCCGTCGCGAGGTCGACGGGCGGCGGCGGGCCCGCCATGGCGCGCGCGAGCGACGCGACGGCCTCGGGCGCGCCGGGGTCGTCGAGCGCGCGGAGCTACTCGCTGAGCCTGCGCGCGTAGAGGTGACGCACGAGGCGCCACACCGACTCGACGGCGACGGGCTCGGGCGTGGTGACGGTGACCACGGCGTCGCTCTCGAGCATCGCGTCGAGGGTGCGCGTGCGTACGCCAGACCCGAGATCGACGAGCGCGAAGTCGGCCCCGCTGGCCTTCGCGATCTCCCGCGGGTGACGCAGCGGGAGGTCGGGGTAGGGCCCGTCTTCGCGCGTCGCTTCGAGCACCCGCACGTTGGGGACGGAGGTCTCGCGCCCCTTCGGCTCGGGCGGCGACGGCGCCCACGGCGGCAGCGACCCGTCGGCCCGCACGGCGCCGAAATGCGCCGCGACGCAGGGCCCCTGCGGGTGCGCGTCGACGTAGAGCACGCGCTTGCCGAGCTGCGCGAGAAAGGTCGCGAGGCCCGAGCCGAGGAGCGTCGCGCCCGCGCCTCCCTTCGCTCCGCCGAGGGAGATCACCCGCGTGGTCGTCGTGCCTTCTGCCATGTGCTCCGGTGGGCCGGTGGGTATATCACGCCGCGCGTCGCGCCGTAGCCCGCGCGTCGCGGTGGCCGCGGGGTGCGGTCGCGTGCGAGGCTCCCGCGGGCGTGAAGGTCCAACGTTTCAGCCGCATCGTCGGGGGCCTCCGCGTCGGCGGAGACTTCTTCGAACGCGCGGGGCTCGCCGCCGCGGGGGCTCCGCCCAGGGGGCTCGTGGGTCGCGTCGAGGAGCTCGCCGGACGCGACGTCGACGTGCGCGCGTTCCCCGACGAGGTGCGCGCGTTCTTCGAAGACCCCGCGTCGCTGGAGCTTCGGATCCGGTCTCGCTGGCGCGGCGGGTTTCGCCTCGCGTGGCGCGTGATGCGCGTGGCGATGCGGGCCATCGGTCAGCTCGTGCTCCCCGTCGACGTCGCGTCGGTGCGCGCGCGCATGGTCTCGCTCGACGGCGCGAAGGAGGGTCGCCCCGACGCGCGCGGCGTGGTGCGCACCCGCGAAGAGACCGGAGAGGTCTTTCAGGTCTTCGCGTACGGCGTCTCGGTGATCGAGGGAGAGCCCCGGATGAGCGTCGCGATTCCGCTGCCGGGAGGGCACATCGCGGGGCTGTTACGGCTCTCGATGGAGGGCTCCGCGGTGACGCTCGGGACGCGCCCCCGCGCGGCCGGTGACCCCTCGGGCGTGTGGTTCGTGACGCCGTGGTGGTCGCTGCGACTCCCGCTCGAAGAGACGCTGCGGTTCTGGCGCGCGCGCGACCCCGCGGCGCCCGTCGCGGCGAGCGATCGGGGTTGGCCCGACGCGAGCTTCGTCGCGGTGCACGAGCAGCGGCTCTGGGGCGCGCTCGTGGTCGAGCACACCTACGCGTTTCGACCGAGGTGAGCCGGCGACGGTGAGGCGCTCGCGGCCCGCTCGGCGCTGCGGGTGAGCGTCGCGTGGAGCACGCCCGCGAGCGCGCACGACGCGACGCCGAGGCGCCACATCGTCGGCGCCCCGAGGTGCTGCCGCGCGGCGGTGCCGAGGAGCGGCGCGAGGAGCGACGCGCCGGCCCACGTCAGCGAGTAGGCGCCCTGCCACGTCCCGCGGCGATCGACGGGGGCGACGAGGGCGACGAAGGTGGGCGCGGCGCCCGCGAAGGCGACCTCTCCGAGCGAGACGAGCACCATGCACGCGGAGAAGCCCGCGGTGGTCGACGCGCGCGTCGCGCCGAGGGCGCCGATGCCGACGAGCGCGCAGGCGAGCGCGAGGAGGCGCCAGCTCGATTGCGCGCGCGTCCAGCGGGAGAAGAGCGGCTGCGCGGTGACGATGACGCCGCCGTTGAGGGCCGCGATGAGGCCCACGGACGAGACCGCGATGCCGCTCGCGCGCTCCTGGAGCGGCATCGTGACGAACACCTGGAGAAAGACGATGAGCACGAGGAACTGCGCCGCGCCGAAGCCCGCGAAGCGCGGATCGACGAGCACGCGGAACGAGCTCGCGACGCCGGGCGCTTCCTTCGAGGCGCCGTGCTCGGGGCGCGTCTCGGGCACGAAGGCGTACACGATGGCGGCGAAGGCGAGGCTCGTCACCGCGTCGCCCGCGAAGAGCGTGAAGAAGCCGTGTCGGCTCAGCGCCCCGCCGGCGCACGCGGCGACGGTGAAGCCGAGGTTCACGGCCCAGTAGAAATAGCCGAAGGCGCGCGCGCGATCTTCGACGGTGACCACGTCGGCGAGGGAGGCCGAGAGCGCCGGCCCGTAGCCGTTGCACACGCCGTGGGCGAAGGCCGCGCCCGCGAGGAGCGCGCCCGCGGGCGCGACGCCGAAGGCCAGCAGCACCGCGGCGCTCGCGACGAGGGCGACGAGCATGGTGACGCGTCGACCGTAGCGGTCGCTGGCCCAACCGCCGAGCGAGGCGCCGAAGAGTCCGCCGAGGCCGTAGAGCGAGAGCACGGCGCCCGCGCGCGCGTCGCTGTAGCGGTGCCGCTCCGTGAGAAAGAGCGGGAGGAACGTGAGCACGAAGCTCCCGAGGCGGTTGATGAACTGCCCCACCCAGAGGATCCAGTAGAGCCTCGGGAGGCCGAGCAGCGAGGTCGCGTACACGCCGCGGCGGAGCGGCGCGGGTGCGTTCTTGGGAGGCGGTTCCATCGGTGCCGGTGGGGGATGAGGAGGGGCGCGGGTTATGCCCCAACGTCGCCGCGCGCGCACGCGGTGAGGCGAGGCGTCGAATCGAATCGCGCGCCGCGTGAGATCACGCGTAGACTGCCGCTCGCGCGGGGGCTCGCGCAGCTCCATCCAACGTCTGCGCCTGCTTCTCGTGAAGGGAACACGAAGATGGGAACCGTCCTCGACGTCGCGATCGGACTCACGGTCGTCTACCTGCTCTTCGCCGTCGTCAGCTCGGCGATCAACGAGGCGATCGCGTGGGGCTACGGCCTCCGCGCGAGCACGCTCCGCAACGGAATCAAGACGCTCCTCAGCCTGACGCCGCAGTCGCCGCGGCTGAGCGAGCTCTTCAACCACCCGATCCTCAAGGGCCTGCGCCACGTGCCCGCCGAGAAGAGCGACCCGAAGCCGCAGGAGGGCGAGCGCGGCCCCTCGTACGTGCCGTCGCACATGTTCGTGTCGGCGCTGCTCGACCAGCTCCGGCAGCAGGCGCCGAAGGGCGAAGACGGCGTCTCGCGCACGCCCCTCGACGAGCTCCGCCGCGTGCTCGAACACGACGAGTGGGCGAGGGCCGTGCTGCTCCCCCAGATCGACGACACGGTCGAGAGCGTCGGCGTGGCCCGCACGCGGCTCGAGCGCTGGTTCGACGACGCGATGACCCGCGTCTCCGGCGAGTACAAGCGCAAGACGCAGCGGAACATCCTCATCATCTCGGCCTGCGTCTGCGTGATCTGCAACGTCGACAGCCTCCAGATCGCGCGCTCGCTCTACAGCGACGCGCCGCAGCGCGCCGCGCTCGTGGCCGCCGCCGATCGGCTGCGCCAGACGCCGTCGGAGGTCCGCGCGACGGCCGACATCGAGGCCACGATCGATGACCTCAAGCGCGACACGGCGAGGGTGCGGAGCTTCGACCTGCCCATCGGATGGCACGACGGCGCGTACCCCACGGGCGAGCAGTCCGACGCGCTCGCCTGGTTCGGAAAGGTGCTCGGGATCCTGTGCTCGACGATCGCCGTCTCGCTCGGCGCGCCGTTCTGGTTCGAGCTCGTGAACAAGATCGCGAACGTCCGCTCCGCGGGCGCTCCGCCGGCGCGCGCAGAGACGAAGGACTCGACCGCGAAGAAGTGACCGGCGCGCGACGACCGCGCGACCTCTCGTCAGGGCCGCGCGCCCGCGACCTTCAGCGGGCCGCGCCCTCCGCGACGCGCGCGCAGGCCGCGGCGTCGCCGCCCTGACACGCGCGTTCGAAGCTCCTGCGCGCGAGGAGCGGGCTCGCGAGGTTCGCGGGGCCGTGCGCGTAGATCTCGCCCGCCGCCGCGCACGCCGCCGCGTCGCCGCGATCGCAGCCGACGCCGTAGAGCGCGAGGGCCGCGCGAAGGTCGGGGCGGCCGTTGCGACCCTCGGCGTAGATCGCCGCGGCGCGCGTGCACGCCGTGGCGTCGCGCGCGCAGGCCCGACGGTACAGGTCGAGGGCGCGCGGCACGTCGGCGGCGCCCCCCGCGCCCGCGGTCAGGAGCCTCGCGAGCGCGGTGCAGCTCGGCGCGTCTTCGGCCTCGCACGCCGCGGCGAGCGTCGCCCGCGCGCGGACGGGGTCGTAGAGGGGCGAGCGCTCGTCGGCCAGGGTGATCCCCACGCGCCCGCACGCGTCGCGCGCGCCGAGGTCGCACGCGCGCTGCTCGTAGGTGATGGCCTGCGTGACGTCGGCCTCCGCGTGGCGCCCCTCGCGCCACATCGCGGCGGTGGCGGCGCACGCGCCCGCGTCGCCGCCCGCGCAGGCCCCGTCGTAGAGCTGCAGCGCCGCGCGCGCGTCGGCCGCGACGCCCTCGCCCGAGAGCGTCCGTCGCGCGAGCTCGGCGCACGCGCGGGCGCGGTGTTCGTCGCAGTCGGCGCGCACCTCGGCGAGCGCGAGCAGGCCCGGCGCGCGACGCACGACGCTCCCGGTCCAGTGCACGGTGACGCAGCGGGTGTCGCCCTCGTGAAAGTTCACCTCGCCCGCGGGCGGCTGCAGGGCGAGGTGAAAGTCGACCACGGCCTCGCCGTCGCTCTGCGCGATGAGGTCGTTGAGCATGGGCGAGAGGTCGAGGGGCCCGTCGCCGTTCGCGCGCTCCATGGCGCAGAGGTCGGCCTCGGCGCTGAGCTCTCGCACGCGCACGAGGTCTGCGTCGCGCAGGAGCCGGTGGTCGGGGCCGTAGACCGAGTCGGTGAGCGACACGGGGTATCGCACGCTGCTCGCCGTGAGCCGCAGCGGATTGGCGCAGCCCGTGAGCGCCGCGACGGCGAGCGCCGCGAGGTGCGCGAGGGCCGCGCGCCGAT
This sequence comes from Polyangiales bacterium, assembly GCA_046351535.1. Taxonomy (GTDB): domain Bacteria; phylum Myxococcota_A; class Polyangia; order Polyangiales; genus CAISKJ01. Next base: position 51,416 of record JAXLYG010000019.1, on the reverse strand, counting down.
GCGTCGAGGCGCTCATCGCGTGGCCTGCGCGGGGTGGGCGACGACCGACGCGCAGCCCGCCGTCGGCACCGAGACCACCTCACCGCGGACGTCGAGGGTGCCGCGAAACGTCGGCGAGGCGAGGACGGACGCGAGCACGCCCATCCCCGCGGCGAAGACCATCGCGCCCCCCGCCGCGCCTGAGGCCGACGAGACGTGCCCCGACGGGGTCGCCGGACGCTCCGTGGCCGCCTCGATGGAGATCGTGACGTTTCGGACCGCGGCGCCCGAGGGGATGTCCGCCTCGGCGCTGCGCTCCTCCACGTCGTCGCGGCTGGTGCCGAAGGCGCCGCCGCTCTCTCGCACGGTGCGGCGCGTGTGGTACTCGCGGAGCGTCACGTAGGCGCGCGGGGCGCACACGCGGCTTCGGATCGCGACCTCGGGGCCGAACATGATGGGCGTTCGGAGCCCCGCGCCCGGCGTCGCGAGGGCCGAGGAGTGGTAGCGAGGCGTCGCGCAGCTCGCGGTCAGCGCGAGTGCGATCGAGAGCGCCGCGGGGACACGCGCCCGCGCGAATGCCGGTGACATGAGAGGCTCCTCCTCGCGCCGATCGCAGGCGACGGGCGCGACAGAGAGGGTTGTACGCGGCGACGGGCGTCCATCAAGAAATCGAAGCGGAGGGCGACGCGACCGCTTCGAGGCGGGCGCCACGCGCGGCTCAGTGGTGCTCCTCCGCGGGGAGTCGCTGCGTGTACCGCCGACCGTCGATCTCCAGGGTGAACCTGCGATCGCCCGCGGGGAGCGAGAACTCCAGCACCGCGGGGAGCCTGCGCTCGTAGCGCTTCACGACGCTCCCGCTGGCGTCGTAGACGGTGCCGCCCGAGGCCACGGTCATGGTGCTGTCGACGAGGCCCGACACGAGCTCGGCCATCTCGTGCATCTCCTCGGCGACGCGGTGACACCAGAGGTGCTCGGCGCCCGCGAACTCGGCGTGGGAGATCTCCTCCATCTGCGACTCGCTCACCTGCTCGCCGACGCCCACCAGCACGAGGTGAAGCGGCGGGAGCGTCCCCTTCGCGATGCGGTCCGCGATGGTCGCCGAGAGCTTCATCACGCCGCCGATGTCGCTGATCTGACCGTCGGTGACGAACACTCCGCAGCCGCGCTTCGCCCCGTCGCGCGCGGCGCCCTCCATGTACGCGACGAAGTCCTTCATCGCGGGGACGAGCCTCGTACCCGACCCCTGATGCTCCGGCCCGGGGACCAGCAGCGTCGCCGCGTCGACGCCCGACACCTCGCCCACCACCTCGATCTGCGACCCCGAGTTGCCGCAGGCCCAGTAGGCCATCCTCAGCTTCCCGTTGCGGTCCTTCGTCGCGAGGTACTGAAGCATCCTGCGCACCTGCGGCTCGACCATGTTGGTGCGCTCGCCCTTGCGCACCGCGCCGCCGTGACGCGCGCCGTGATGGTCGTCGTCATCGTCGTCATCGTCGTCGTCACCGTGGTGATCGTCGTCATCGTCGTCATCGTCGTCGCTCGAGAACCATCCGAAGAGCTTCGCGATCCAGCTCTTCTCGCCCTTGGGCGTCGTCTTCGCGGGGGCGTCGACGGAGGCGGCGCCCTGCGTCGCGGCGGGGGGCGCGTGGTCGTGGTCGTCGTGCGTCGGGAGGTCGTCGCGATACTCGAACTCCTCGCTCATGCTGGCCGAGCCGTCGATGTAGATCGCCATGTCGACGCCGTCGACCACGGGGTCGTGGAGGAGCGTCACGCGGACCACGCCGTCTTCGACGTGGATGTCCGCAAACGGAGCTTCGAGAGAGCCGTGCGCGTGTCCCATGGGCGCGACTCTATCCCGATCGTCGCGCGTACACGCAACCGTTCAGGGCGACGTCGCGGTGTCTGCGGGCAGGAGCATCGAGTAGGCGCCGCCCGCGCCCGCGATGACCCTCCCGACGCGCACGGTGACGCCCTCGGCGCCGGGTTCGCGCACGCGCACGACGGCCTCGACGCGCGCGCCGGGGGCCACCGCGCCGTCGGGGCCGCGCACGACGCCGTGCACCTCGACGGGCGAGTCCATCACGACGTCGAGCGCGCGGATGCCGCTCTGCACGCAGCGGGTCTGGTCGAGCGTGGTGGCGAAGCCCGCGCCCGTCGGCGGATCGACGACGATGCGGTAGAGCCCCGGGTCGAGGTCGAGGCGGTACGTGCCGTCTGCGCCCGTGGTGGTGTCGTCGGGGTTGGCCGAAGGGGCGAGCGCGAGCATCCCGACCTCGGAGAAGCACGGGTGCGACGCGTAGGCGTCTTGAAAGGGCACCGCGTGGACGTGCGCGTTCATGAGGGCCTGGCCGCTCGCGGTGATGACCCTGCCCTCGACGGGGATGCGCGGCGCCACCGTGAGCACGCGGCCCGACTGCACCCGCACGTCGCTCCCCACGAGGAACGACTGCACCGAGTTGGCGAACTCCGCGTCGGGCGGCTCGATCACGACCTGGTAGGTGCCCGGGACGAGCCACGACGAGAAGTTGCCGTCGTCGTCGGTCTGCACGCGGTCTTCGAACCACGCGCGCGCACCGCTGCCGAGCGAGGTCCCCGCCGTCGAGATCGGCGTGCGGAGCGTCACCGTCGCGCCGCGGAGGCTCCGGCTCGCGCCGTTGGCCGAAGGACCTTCGACCGACGCGTTCACGAGCACACAGCCCGTGCACTGCGGCGTCGGATCACCGGGCGGACCCGACGGCATGGTCGATCCCGTGACGGGCAGACCGAGCTCCGTGGGCAGCTCGATGGCGAGGTCGTGGCCCGTCGGGTCGAGGTTCGCGCAGTCGGCCTTCGGGATCTCGACCACGAGGCCCGCGTGCGCGTTGACGTTCGACGTGATGCGCAGCACCCAGTCCTGCGGCGCGCCGGGGGCCATCGCGACGGAGAACGACCCGGGCACGAAGCCGCTCGCGCCGCCCGAGGTCACCACCGTCGAGACGTCGATGTTGTGGCTCGCGGGGTCGACCGCGCGCACCGAGAGCCCGCCGACGGGCGCGCCCGCGCGCGTGCGGATCACCCCCGACCAGCGCGAGTACGACGCGGGGTACAAGATGTCGAAGCGCTGCTGCGCGCTGTCGGAGCGCACGTCGAAGCGACGCTCGAAGCGCGGCGGAACCGTCGCGCGGAGCGCCTGCGCGGGCCGCACGAGCACGTCGTAGGTGCCGTCGGTGAGCGTCGCGGTCCAGGTGTAGATCGCGCGGTCGTTCGACATCGAGGGCAGGGGCTGCGTCTGCGAGAACACCTCGACGGCGGACATCACCTCGGGCGCGTCGGAGGGCGTGAAGCGCACCGCGGCCGTGAGCGGATCGGGGGCCTCCATCGAGGCGCCCTCGCGCTGCGCCGCGACGACGCCGTACACCGTGCGGCGCGCGCGGAACGACAGGTCGACGACCTCGCCCGTGCGCAGCGAGCGAGGCGGCGTGAGCGTCGGGAGGCCCGCGCCCTGACCCGCGCTCTCGGGCGGGACCACGCGGAAGAACACCTCCGTGCGCGCCACCGCCACGCAGCGGTGGCGCGTGAGGTCGCACACGCCCTCGCGGCACTCGGAGTCGGCGCCGCAGTGGTTGACCGTCGCGGGGCCCACGATCGATCGGTCGCCGGCGCACGACGAGAGCGCCGCGAGCAGCGCCAGAGTCGACGCGCCCCTCGCGCTCACGGCTGCACCCGCTCGGCGCACGACTCGATGGGGTCGATGGTGGCCGCGCCCGTCGCGGGCTTGAAGATCCACCACGTCGCGAAATCGACGTCGCCCGCCCGCTGCGGCGTGTGCCGATCGCCCTCGGGGAGAAAGTGCGACGAGACCCACAGCTCGACGCGGTTGCACCCCACGGCGAGCAGCGAGCCGCGGATCGTGTGCTCGACGTAGCGCCGCGTGGCCGCGCCGTCGCCGCGGATCTCGCCGTCCTGCTGCGGGAGGCAGTTGCCGTCGACGGTGGGGTTGCAGTCGCGGTCGGTGTTGATGAAGAAGCGCCACTCCATCACGTCGTTGGTCCCCTCGTCGTCGACGGGGACGTAGAAGCGCGCGTCGGGCTCGGCGTCGCTGATGGCGACGAGGTTGCCGATGCGCGGCTGCGTGGTGCCTCGCACGTCGCGGATGTGCGGCGGCGTGAGCGGTCGCTCGGTCACGTACTCGGTCGGGTTGGTGATGATGCAGCTCGTGGTCATCAAGAAAATCACTCGTGACAAGCGACCGAGCATGGCAGCGAAAAGCGTACCACGACGGCGCCGCGAAGGGCTTCTCGCGTGATCGTCGCGCGTCGCTCTCGGGGCGCGTCTCGGCGCGCGCGACAACCGTGTCGCGGCGGTGGGCCACGAGCGCCCGTGACGTACCCTGTCCGGGGCCCTCGCGAGAGACCGGTGCAACGCGGCGCGAGGTGCCCTATGGTTGCGCCGTCATGATCGGTCGCCTGCATGGGGTCGTGGTCTCTGAGTCGTCGGATGGCACCGCGGTGATCGACGTGCACGGCGTCGGCTACGAGGTGAGCGTGCCCCTCGGCACCTTCGGTCGCGCGCCGCGTGACGCGAGCGGCGCGGTGACCCTGCTGGTGGTCACCAACGTGCGCGAAGACGCGATCACGCTCTTCGGCTTCGCGAACGAGGGCGAGCGATCGACCTTCCGCGCGCTCACGGCGGTGGCGGGCATCGGCCCGAGGATCGCCATCGCCGTGCTCGGCTCGCTGCTCCCGCACGAGCTCGCGTCGGCGATCGCGCGCAACGACGTGAAGCGTCTTCAGGCTGTTCCCGGCGTGGGCAAGCGCCTCGCAGAGCGCCTCGCGCTGGAGCTCAAGGACAAGATCACGCCGGGCCTCGTGGCGGGCCTCGCGCCCCCGACGCAGGGCTTCGCGACGACGGCGTCTGCGCCCGTAGCACCGGCCGCTCCCGTGGGTCCGATGGCGACGCTCGTCGCGACGCTGCAGAACCTCGGCTTCAAGCCCATCGAGGCCGAGCGCGTGGCGGCGGAGTTCGCGGATCGCGCGGGCGAGCCGCTCGACGCGCTCGTGCGCGACGCCCTCAAGCGTCTCGTGAAGTAGTCCGGTCGAACTCTTCGAGGAGCGACGCGTCGCCCTGCACGTCGCTCGCGGGCGTCGTGGCGGGCTTCGTGAGCTTCGCCCCGAGCGTGTCGCGCAGCCACGGCGGGACGTCGTCAGGCTTGTCGCAGTTCATCCGAACCTCTTCGCCGTCGAGCGAGACCACGTCGTTGGCGAGCACCGCGACGCTCCCGAGCGTGGCCTCGACGCGCACCTCTTCAGCGCGCATCGAGGCTTCGGCGCGCGCGTTCACCGCGAAGCGCTCGCAGTCGACGGTGACCGCGCCGACGCTCTTGATCTCGACGTCGGCGGATTCGAAGACGAGCTTCGGCCCCGCGTCGGTGAGCACCACGGTGAGCTCGACGCGTCCGCCGCGGCCGCGCACGCGGAGGCGTTCGGCGCCGCCCTCGGTGCTGATCTCGACGGCGCGGCCCGATGGCAGCGTCACCTCGCGCGTGGCGAGGGGGAGCTCCTCGATCGACGTGGCGGGCTCCTCGGAGCGCGCCGCGGGCGTATCGACAGACGCGCGAGGCTGCTTCACGCGGACCTCCATCGAACGGCGTAACGGAGCGACTCTTCCTGCGGCTCGGTGATGGGGAGCTCGATGGCGATGCGCGCGCCCCACACGAGCGACACGCGGTCTTCGTCGGGCTCGATGAGCACCGTGGCGAGCGTGGCGGGGAGCTCGGTGGGCCCCTTGCCCGGCACGTCGACGAGCACCTGCGGGCGCTCGCCAGGGAGCTCGAACTCGAGCTTCGAATGAAGCCGGTGGAGGTTCGTGAGCACCACGCGCTCGGCCCCCGTGAGCCGCGGGAGGATGAGCCACGGAGAGGCGCCGTTGTAGATCCGGTCGTCGAAGCTCTCGGTGATGGGGCTCTCGCTCTCGAGGGGATTTCGCATCACGTGCTCGGCGCTGAGGTAGCCCGAGCGCACCTCGACGAAGTCGCTCGCGGCGGCCCCGTGCGCGACGCCCATCCCGAGGAAGGCGAAGCGGGGAAACCACGACTGCTCGCACCAGTCGAAGCCCGCGGGGACGGGCTGCATCGGCCAGCGGTTCGCGTCGCCCGAGCACAGCCGCTCCGGCGTCAGAAGGTCACCGGGGAGCTCCAGGTTCGGCAGCTGCAACGCGTCGAAGGCCGCGCGGTCGGGGAACACCACGTAGCCACGGCCCGCGGGGTTGCGCGCGTAGTTGTAGGGCGAGAGCTCCTCCTTCGAGACGTCGGTGTAGGGCTGAAACCACGCGAGGTTCTCGTCGGGGTGCGTGACCTCACCCCACAGGTCCCGGCCGCCGTACGCGCGGTCGTACGTGAGGGGCATCTTCGAGAAGGGCGTCGGCGGCGTGAAGGTCGGCGCGTTGCCCTCGCCCCTCCACTCGACGCGTCGGTCGCCGATGACGCGCATCACCCGCGCGGCGCGAGAGGCGTCGCGGCCCGCGTGCGGCGGCATCACCGCCACGCTCACGTCGAGCTGCGGGACGAGGCCCGAGGGGCTCCACGCGTTGCCCTGCACCACCACGTCGGTGGCGAGCTTGAGCGGCGCGAAGAGGTCGGGGTCCGTGCGAGGGAGGATCGCGCCGCCCTGCCCCGCGCGGTCTTCGTAGTACTCGATGGCGGGCGAGAGCGCGGTCTGCCGCGGGGCGACCTCGCAGCGGCGCCCGTTGGCGAGGGCGTAGGTGCGTCGCGTCGTGACCTGGATGAAGTGCGCGCCACCGTCGCTCGACTGCGTGACGTAGGTGAGGACGTCGTCGCTCACCATGACCCCGAACCCGTGGGCGCAGGCGCCGGCGCGGGCGGAGGCGTCGGGCTGTACGGCCGTCCGTCGACGAGGGAGGCGAAGCGCTCGACGTTGGCGTTGTTCTCACCCTTGATGAGGTCGGTGATCACATCGGCGGGCTTGGTCGCGGCCTTGATCGGATCGACGGGGAGCCCCGTGGCGCTCTTGATCGCGTCGCCCACGGCGCCCGTGCCCTTGCCGATCACCTTGTCGACGACCTGCTTCTCGAGCTGCCTGGCGAACTGCTTGGTGAGCATCGACTCGGCGCGGTCGACGGCGTTCTGCGCCATCTGATAGCGGAACGGGTTGTTCTTGTACTGGAGCAGGATCTTCGTGACGTAGCGGAACTGGTTCGCCGCGACGGCCTTCTGCACGAGGCTGCGGATCCCGGGCGCCTTCATGAGGATCGAGGCGAGCTTGTTCGAGACCTTGTCCTTGGCCTTCGCGAGGAGCTTGCCGAGGGGCGTCTTGGCGAGCCACTTCGTGAAGCGGTCGGTGAGCTTGCCGAGCACCTTCTCGAGGAGCTTCGAGAGCAGCACGTCGATGAGGATCATCAGGAGGCACCCGAGGATGTCGCCGAGGCTCATCCCGGCGAACACGTTGGTGGGCACCTGCACCGAGAGGATCGTCGGGTTGTACCAGAGGTCGCCGCAGTCGGCCTGATTGATGACCGCCACGCACGAGCCGAAGCCGAGGAACATCACCGCCGTGGGGTTCCCTCCGTGCTTGGTCTTGAACGAGGCCCACACGGTCTTGCTCGACCCGAGCGCGGTGAACACCGCCCAGAAGATCACCTCGGGGAAGGGCACCGGAAACGGCAGGTGCGGCCTGAGATACTGGCAGTCGTGACCGAGCTTGATGAGCCCGTCGCCGCGCTGCTTCACCGTGCCGTGCTGCTTGTCTCCGACGACCCACTCCGTCGTCGCGATGTTGAAGTACCACCCCTTCGGCAACGGGATGAACGGCCACTGGATCGCCGCCGCGTGCATGTCGACGGCGATGTTGAGGCACAGCGGCCTGACGAGCTGACACTTCATCGCCATGCGTTCACCTCGGATGCCCCGCGGGAGATCACGTCGAGCGTCGCGCCGCGTCGCTCGCGCGGCCTGAAAGGGTACCTGAAGTTCGCGCGCGCCGTGAGCGCCACGAGGTCGTGCTGCGCGATCACCCAGAGCCCCGAGTACGAGAGGCTCCGCTCGATGAGGTCGTCGCCGACGCGCGACGAGACGCGCAGCGCGAGGTCGGGCACCGTGAAGCGCGTGGGCTTCGGCGAGAGCCCCGTGAGCTCGACGAGGTCGCCCGGCGCGAGCGAGGGGGCGATCATCGCGGGCGTCGCGGCGCCTTCGAAGAACCCCAGCGAGGCCGACGCGATCTCGTCGTGCGAGGGCTCCCCCGCGCCGCGCTCGGCGCGGTCCATGAACCACCGCGTGGCGTGCCAGGTGGGGGCGTTGGTGATCGGTCCCCAGCCCGCGGGCATGGGGCGATCTTCCCACCGCGCGATGAGCTTCGCGGGGTCTTCGACGTTGGGGAGCGGGCGCTCGCGGGCGTCGTCCTCGCTCCAGTAGAGCCCCATGCCCGCGGGGTTGAGAAAGTGCGGCGCGGGCGTCGACTGGTAGGAGGTGGTGCCGCCGTAGGAGCGCCGCCAGTCGAGGGTCATCTCACGAAAGGGCAGCGGCGATGACGGCGTGAGGGGGCCTCGCATCGAGCGCTGCCACACGCGGTCGCCGAAGATCGCGAGCTCGTTGCTGAAGGCGCCCGCGCGGACGCGCACCGTGTGGCGCGTGACCTCGCGGTCGAGCCGCACGTCGCCCACGACGACCACGTCGCAGCCCTCTCGCACGAAGACGTTGTCCGAGGGAAAGAGCCCCACGGCGGTCTCGAGGGCCTGATCGAAGACGGGCCACGGGTCGTCGGAGGGCGCGAGGGCGCCGCGCTCGGGGTCGTAGCGGAAGGTGGCGCGGGCGATCACCCACGCGCACTTCTCCTCGGCGCCGAGGTGACCGTGAAAGAGCCGCGCTGCGTAGGGGGTGTTGTTGACGAGGTCCATCACGCCTCAGCGTGTTGCAGTAACACGTTTCGCGCGGGCGACACCAACGCTCTCGTCGGGCTCAGATCAGCACCTCGACGTCCTGGCCGCCCGAGAGGGCGAGCGACGTGTCGATCCACCGCAGCTCGGCGAGGTTTTCGAAGTAGGCCCGCAGCGGCGCGACGCCCGCGACGAGGCGCTCGAAGAGCTCCCGCGCGAGGAACATCACCGTGCAGTCTCGCGTGGCGGTGACCGTGGCCGTCGTGGGCGCGTTGCGCAGCAGCGAGATCTCGCCGAAGACCTCGGCCCCCCCGAGGCGCGCGACCTCGACCTCGCCGCTCTCTCCCGCCGCGACCACGCGCACCTCGCCGTGGAGCAGCACGTAGAGCCCGCGGCCCGCCTCGCCCTGACGGATGAGCGTCGCGCCCGCGGGGCAGCGCAGGGTTTCGAAGCGGTCCGCGAGGTTGATGCGCTGGGCCTCGTCGAAGGGCTTGAAGATCGCGTGCGTCGCCAGGAGGTTCGACAGGAGCCGCTGCTGCATGAAGCGCTCGAGGGCCGAGGCCACCACGGCCAGCTCGCTGCTCACCGACGCGAGGGCCGCGCGGCCGAAGACCAGCAGGTCGCAGTCCGTCGCGGCGGTGACCGTCGCCATGCGCGGGGCGTTCGAGACGAGGGCCATCTCGCCGAGCACCGACGACTCGCCGGGCCGCGCGAGCACCGTGCGACCCTCGTCGCGAGAGACCACCACGGAGCCGCGCGCGACCATGAAGAACGACTCCGCGGGCTCTCCCTCGTGAAGGATCACGGCCCCCTCGGGGACGCGCACGAGGTCGACGGCGCGGAGCACGCGCGCGAAGGCGTCCGCGGGCAGCTCCGAGAGCAGCGGGATGGGCGCCGCGACGGGCGGATACGTGGGGAGCCCCTCGCGCGAGAGGGCCACCTTGAAGGCCGCTTCGAGGAGCGTCTTGTCGTCGAGGTCGGCGGGGAGCCACGCGCTCTCGGGCACCGTCGCGTCGGGGTCGGGGAGCGAGAGGCGCACCGCGCGCCCGAGGCTCTGGGAGCCCTGCGCGTACCGGTCTGCGAGGGCGTTGAAGACCTCGTTGACGCCGGGGTCGAGGGCGCCGAGGACCTTGAGCGCGACGCAGGTCTTGAGCGGCCTCCCCGCGGCCGCGGTCTCGCGCGCGACGGCGGTGTAGGCCTCGACGGCGGCGCGCGTCTGCCCCGCGGCGAGGAGCCCGTCGGCGATGCGGAGCCTCGCGTCGAAGTCGTGCGGCGCCGAGCGCACCAGGGCCACGAGTCGTTGGAGCGCCCCGCGGGTGTCGCCCTCACGGAGTCGTTGGTCGGCCGCGCGCGCGGTCTCGCTTCGGGTGGGGGAGGTCATCGGCCCGGGAGGGTCGACGCTCCTGCCTCGGAGGTCAATCACGCTGCGTGCCGCCGAGCGCACACGTGTAAAGCGCGCTGTACGGCGGACCTGTGCAGTGTGCAGGCGGCTATACACACTGCACGCACGCAGGGCCCCGGGTGCGCGCTGGAAATTTCAGTGAATCTCCTCGATGCGGGTGCGTGGCGCGGGTGGCACATGGGCTGCAAAACATGGAAACGCCGGCGCGAAGGTGTCGCTGCGCACGCCAGGAGAACCTATCGAGAGAGCCGACACCGCCACTGCCCGACGCCGCCGCAGCCTGAGGGGAAGTTCACGGGATGTCGTTCGGGGGAACGATGAGGCCGGACGTGCGAAGGTGTCGGGTGACGATCACCGAGTGATGCCAAGAAGACGGCAGCCGCACGACCCGGGGGGGGAGTGCGGGCCGTCCAGGGGGGCGCATCGAGGGGATTGATCGCATCGGGGCCGCTGTCCCACGACGAAGCGCAGAGCACGGGGTGAGGGGGGACCCGTATCCCGGCGCAGCGTGACGTGGGGCAGCGGCGCCCGATCAGTGGTTGCGAGACCCTGGCGCGGGAATCGTCGCGTGCGGAGCGGCTTCGAGTACCATCGCGCGACGGTGGTGCACGGATGCTGACCTCTGCAGTTGCTTCGGTGCTGATCGTCGACGACGACCCCTCGATCGGTCGGATCCTGAAGACCGCGCTCCGTCAGGGCGGGATCCGGTCGACGTACGTGCGCTCCGCGAAGGAGGCGCTCGACGTGCTGGCGCGCGCGCCCATCGACGTGGTGCTCACCGATCTGCACATGGACGGCATGAACGGGATGGAGCTGCTCCTACAGGTGCGAGCGCGCTGGTCCGACGTTCCGGTTGTGATGATGACGGGGCACGGCACGATCAACATCGCCGTCGAGGCCATGAAGAACGGCGCCCTCGATTTTCTCACGAAGCCCTTCGACACCGAGCAGATCTTCTCGATCGTGCGGCGGGCGATCGCCGTGGTCGAGGCGAGGCCCGACGCGCCGCCGCCGCCGGAGGCCTTCGGTGACCACGGCTTCGTGGGCGCGTCCGAGTCCATGAAGCGCGTGAAGGACCTCCTCGTGCTCGCGGGGCAGGGGCAGGGGACGGTGCTCCTGCACGGCGAGTCGGGCACGGGCAAGGAGCTCGCGGCGAAGCTCGTTCACAGGTCGTCGCCGCGCGCGTCGGGGCCCTTCGTGACGCTCAACTGCGCGGCCCTCACCGAGAGCCTCTTCACCGCCGAGCTCTTCGGCCACGAGCGCGGAGCCTTCACCGGCGCCGTCGCGAGGACGCCCGGGCGCGTCGAGCTCGCGCAGGGCGGGACGCTCTTTCTCGACGAGGTGGCGGAGATCCCGATCGAGATGCAGGCGAAGCTGCTCCGCGTGCTGCAGGAGCGCGAGTTCGAGCGCGTGATGGGCTCCGAGAAGATCAAGGCCGACGTGCGCTTCGTGGCCGCGACGCACCGCTCGCTCCCCGAGCTCGTCGCGCGCAAGGAGTTTCGCGAGGACCTCTTCTACCGCCTCAACGTGCTGCCCGTGGTGATCCCGCCGCTGCGCGCGCGCCCCGAGGACATCGAGCCCCTCGCGCTGCACTTCTGCGCGCTCGTGAGCGAGGCCAACAAACGCCGCGGCGTGAGCCTCGAGCCCGACGCCCTCGACGCGCTCCGTCAGCACTCGTGGCCTGGCAACGTGCGCGAGCTGCAGCACTTCATCGAGCGCCTCGTGATGCTCAGCGCGACGCCGCGGCTCGGTCGTCGCGACGTGGAGCGGGAGTTCGAACGCGTGCCGGTCCTCGACGTGGGGCGATCGATTCCGCCGCCGACGATCCCGCCTGCGCCGCTCGCGCCGTCGTTCGCGCCGCTGCCCGTGATGAGCGCCGCGCCGCAGGCCAACGGCGGCGGCAAGATCCTCGACGATCGCCGCAAGGGCGTCGAGCGAGAGACGCTCCTCGAGGCGCTCGAGAAGACCGACAACAACCGCGCGCAGGCCGCGCGACTCCTCGGGATCAGCCGCAGGACGCTCTACAACAAGCTCGAGCTCTATGGCATCGAGTAGCGGGCGCGACGCGTCGCTACGCGGTGGCGCCGATCGCGCGGTGCAGGGCGTCGAGCAGCTCGCCCGAGCGAAAGGGCTTCTGGAGAAATCCCGCGGCGGACGAGAGCGTCGCGCTGCGGATCTGTCGCGGCTCGTGGCCCGACGAGAGCAGCACCGGGAGCGACGGCGCACGCGCTCGGATGCGCGCGAGCACCTCGTCGCCCGTCATGCGAGGGAGCGTGAGGTCGAGGTACACCGCGCGGAGCGTGCCCACGTGAGACTCGAGGGTCTCGAGCGCGTCCTCGCCGTTGTAGGCCTGGTGCACCGCGTACCCGGCGTGTCGGAGCGTACGCTCCACCACGCTCATCACGAGGTCGTCGTCTTCGATGACGAGGACCTCTACTTCTGGACCTGGGCTGGGCATTGCTCTCCGAGGCGCCATCATCGCCGAGGCGACGAGGGATGAGAAGAGCGCTCGCGCGATCTCGCGTGCGGAGGATTCGCGCGTTGTGCGTGTGAATCGCGCGACGTGCGCGGCGCGCTTCAGCGCATGGCGGGCGGCGCGGGGACCTGACGGACGGGCGCCTCGCGAGGACGACGAAGAATCGGAGGGTTGGTCACGGAGATCGTGCTCGACGACGCGCCCTGCACGACGGGCGTTCCCTGACCCGTGACCACCATCGTTCCGCCGGGCATGCCCTGCGCGACCGGCGTTCCGGGGCCCGTCACGGCCATCGTTCCACCGGGCATCCCCTGCGCGACCGGTGCGCCGGGGCCGGTGACCACCATCGTTCCGCCGGGCATCCCCTGCGCGATCGGCGTTCCGGGGCCCGTCACGGCCATCGTTCCGCCGGGCATCCCTTGAGGCACGGGCGCGCCAGGACCCGTGACCACCATCGTCCCGCCGGGCATGCCCTGCGCGACCGGCGTCCCAGGGCCCGTCACGGCCATCGTCCCACCAGGCATCGGGCGTCCGACGGCGACGCCGGGGCCCGTGACCACCATCGATCCGCCAGGGACGCCCTGCGCCACAGGGGCACCAGGGCCCGTGACCACCATCGATCCGCCGGGGACTCCCTGCGCGACAGGCGTGCCGACGCCGGTCACGACAGGACCACCGACCACGACGCCCTGCGTGGGCTGACCGACGGGACGACCGATCGAGACGCCGCCACCCGTCGCGACCGCCACGCCGGGCTGACCGTACGCGGGCTGACCCACGGCCACACCCACGGGCGGAGGCCCCGGTTGACCGTACACGGGCTGCCCCACCGCGACGCCCATCGGAGGCGGCGCAGGCTGGCCGTACACGGGCTGCCCCACCGCGACGCCCATCGGAGGCGGCGCAGGCTGGCCGTACACGGGCTGTCCCACCGCGACGCCCACGGGCGGAGGCGGTCCAGGCTGGCCGTACACGGGCTGTCCCACGGCCACGCCCACGGGCGGAGGCGGCGGCGGAGGAGGCTGCGAGGCGACGACGGTGGTCTGCGTCGGGTACGCGACGGGCTGAGCGGTCGTGACGGTGCACCCCGCGGCAAAGGTCACGAAGAGAGGGACGAGGACGAGGTGAGACGTGCGCATCGGTTCGGTGGCTCCTTCTCGTGTCGGCGCGACGATGACGTGGGCCTCGCCGACCGCATTCAGCGCGCGGAGCATAGACGCGAGCGGCGGCGGCGGTCGATTCCCATCGTGGCCTCGCACGAGAGGTGACGGCGGCCGGAGGGCTGCTGTATGCTCACCCGCGTTTTCAGCGGAGCATCAGGCGAAAGACAACGAGGGACGTACGGGTGGCGGCCACGGCGACGGAACAGGGGAGGCTCGGAACGACCGTCGCCGGGAGATACCGACTGCTGCGCGTGCTCGGGCGCGGCGGCATGGGCATCGTCTACGAGGCCGAGCACACGCCGTCCAAGCGCCGGGTCGCGATCAAGATCATGCACCCGGAAAACCAGCTCAATCAGGAGAACGTCAAGCGCTTCCTGAACGAGGGCGCCAACGCCGGGCGGGTGAAGCACCCGAACATCGTCGAGTTCATCGAGATGGGGCAGGACCCCAACGACGGCTCGCTCTTCATCGTGCTCGAACACCTCCGCGGCACCGACCTCTCGACCTACCTGGTCAAGTACGGGCAGATGCAGCCGCGCGACGCCATCGTCGTCACCGCGCAGGTGCTCCAGGCCCTCGCCGTCGCCCACGCCGAGGAGATCGTTCACCGCGACATCAAGCCCGAGAACATCTTTCTCACGAAGGGGCCGCAGGGCGACGCCCACGTGAAGATCGTCGACTTCGGCATCTCGAAGGCCATCAACCCCGAGAAGGCCTTCATGGGGTCGATCACGCAGATCAACACCACCGTCGGGACGCCCCACTACATGTCTCCCGAGCAGGCGAAGGGCGAGCCCATCGATCCCCGGGCCGACCTCTGGGCCCTCGGCGTCGTGCTCTACGAGAGCCTCACGGGGCACCTGCCCTTCGACGGCGACAACTTCAACACGCAGATCGTCGCGGTGGTCACCGAGCCCCACCTCTCGGCGTCGGAGTACGGCGTCGATCGCGGCCTCTCGGACCTCATCGACCGCTGCCTCCAGAAGGACCGCAACAAGCGCTTCGCCAACGCGGGCGAGATGCTCGACGCGCTGCGCGACTACGTCGTCACGCACCCCGAGGTCGGCCTCGCCGAGAACGCGCTCTTCGAAGAGCGCACGCGCGAGTGGCCCACCGCGCCGGTCAACGGAACCCCCACCGCGCTCCGCTCGGCGGATGTGATCGCGATCCCCGAGGGCGAGACCTCGGAAGCATCGCCGGTCTTTCCCGGCATGGTGCGCTTCGAAGACGATGCGACCTCGTCGGACGCTGCGCCCACGGCGGTGCGTCCCCTCGATCGCTCGCTCGTGCGACCCGTCGCGCCCGCCAACAACGCGACGAGCTCCGCGGGGCTCCAGAGCCCGCCGGCGCACCCGCCCACGCAGCCCGCGCCTCCGATGCCCTCGGAGGAGATCTACGAAGACCCGGCGCCCTCGCAGCACCCCGCGCTCCTCGTGGCGCTCGCGCTCGTGACCGCGCTCATCACGGGGACGACGACGTACCTCGTGTATCAGGGCACGCGTCCGCCCGCGCGCGCTTCGAACGTGGTGAAGGTGCAGTTCCTCGGGCTCACGCGCGGGGCGAGCGTGTTCATCGACGGCGTGCGCTGCGAGCGCCCCGACGACGTGCGGCTCCCTCGTCGCTCGGGCGAGGTGCACGTCATGGTCTCCGCCGAGGGGTTCCGCTCCATCGAGTTTCGGCTGCGCCCCGAGCGCGATCAGGCCGTGTCGCTCCCGGCGCTCGTGCCCGTTCCGCCGGCGCCTCCTCCGGCGCCCACGGCGGCCTCCGACGCCTCCGTCGTCGCGCCTCCGTCGCCCGCGCCGCAAGCGCCCTCCGCGCAGCGTCAGGCCGCGCCCGTCGTCGCGCCGCCCGCCGCGCCCGCGCCCGTCGCGGCTCGCGTGGTGCGCCCTGCGCCCGCGAGGCCGAGCGCGCCCTCGGCGCCGACGGCGAACACCTTCGTCACCGTGGGCGGCGCGAACTGCGTCGTGATCGTCGACGGCGTTCGCGTGGGCCCTGCGCCGTTGATGCGCCATCCCGTGAGCGCAGGGACCCACCAGATCGAGTGCGCGCGCGAGGGAGGCTCCCTTCGGCGGTCGACGATGGTGCCCGCGGGGCAGACCATCCGCGTGCTTTTCTGATCGTTCGGCGTGCGCGCCTTGATGTAGCGTCGGCGCCCTCTACGGCCCCCACACACCTTCACAGGGGAGGAATCGCATGACCCGAGGACACGCAGTCAATGCCGACCACGTCGCGTTCACCGTCGAGGCGCTCGCCGCGCTCCCGGGTGACGCCGAGCTCGCGAAGCTCTCGTCGCGCGCCGCCGCGCTGCTCAACGACTGGGAGAACATCGAGGCCGAGGGGAAGCGCCTCGAGCGCGCCGTGATCCGCGCCTCGGCGCACGTCCGCGTGGCCGACGTCACGCTCGACGCCGCGCTCTCGGCCTTCGCGCACGACCTCGTCGAGGCCGTGAAGGGCGACACGTCGAGCGAGCTCTACGGCCGCTACTTCGCCGAGCCCCACGAGGAGGTCATCGCCATGGGCCTCGACTCCGAGGTGCCCGAGGTGACGCTCATCGTCCACGCGCTCGACCGCGGCGGCGACGATGCGCCCGCTGCGCTGCGCGCCCACCTCGAGCCCCTGCGCTCGGGGCTCAAGCTCGGCAACGGCGCCCTCGCCGCGCGCTCCGACGCCCTCGCCGACCTCGGCCGGCACATGGCCCGCGTCGAGGCCTGGGACGAGTCGGCCGAGAGCACCCTCAGCAGCCTCTACGTGCGCCTCGAGCGCATCGCGGCCGCGCGGAACCTCCCCGACAACTGGGCCGACGCGTTCTTCAACGTCGACTGATCGCACGACCGCTCCGCGCATGGCGCAGCGCACGATCACCCTCGTCTCCGCTCGGATGCTCTCGCGCGATGTGCGAGAGCTCACCTTCGAACCCACGCCCCCACTCCCATTCGAACCCGGTCAGTGGGTGTCGGTGAAGATCCCGCGCGCCGACGGGAGCCTCCTCGCGCGCTCGTACTCCATCGCGTCGGCCCCGCGCGCCGACGGACGCTTCGACCTCGCCGTCACGCGCGTCGAGGGCGGCGAAGGGAGCGGCTGGCTCCACGCCGCGCGCATCGGTGATTCACTCGCGGTGAGCGACGCCGCGGGCTTCTTCACGCTCCCCGAAGACGCTTCGCCGCCGCTGCTCATGGTCGCCACGGGGACGGGCGTCGCGCCGCTCCGCGCGATGATCCAACGCCTCTTCGACGGGACGATCACACCGCCGCGCGTGACGCTTCTTCTGGGCGCGCGCACCGAGGCCGACGTGATCTACGGCGACGAGTTCCGCGCGCTCGCGTCGCGCGCCGGGGGCTTTCGCTTCGAGCGCACGCTCTCGCGTCCCGACGAGCGCACCGTCGGGCGCACGGGCTATGTGCAGCTCCACCTCGCGGAGCTCGTCGCGGACCTCGGCGCGTGCGAGGCGTACGTGTGCGGGCTCAACGCGATGGTGCGCGAGGTCCGCGCGACGCTGAAGGACGCGCTCGGGTTCACGCGCGAGCGCATCCACACCGAGCGCTACGACTGAGCGCGCCCGATCGATCACGCGAGCATCGGAGGGAGCAGCTTCGTGAGCGCTGCGCGCTCCTTCACCGCGGAGGGGCCGACGAGCGCGAAGCCTTCGAGCGCGCCGTCGACCTCGTAGCGGGCGACGAGGCCGTCGCTGCGTCCGTCGAGGTGCCACGCGCCCGTCACGCGCCTCGGAGGCGACACGACGATGGGCATCGCGGGCGTCTTCACCACCACGGGCATCGGGGGGTACACGACCGGCGTCGGCGTGCCCGCGAGCGTGCGCGCGAGGGCCCTCGCGCAGTGCAGGAGCGGCGCCACGAAGGGCAGCACCAGCCCCTCGACCTCGGCGCAATCCCCGAGCGCGTACACGTCGGGGGCGCTGGCTTGAAGCGTCCGGTCGACGACGATCCCGCGGCGCACGGTGAGGCCCGACGCCGTTGCGAGCGAGGTGCGGGGCGCGAGCCCGACGGCCGAGAGCACCACGTCGGCGGTGACGTCGCTGCCGTCGGAGAGCGTGACCCGCAGCGCGTCGCCGTCGCGGTCGACGCGCGACACCGAGCGCCCGAGCGCGAAGCGCACGCCGAGGGCCCCGAGCGCGGCCTCGAGCAGCGCCGCGCCCTCGCGCGGGAGCAGGCGCCCGAGGGCCTGCGGCGACACGTCGATCACCGTCACGTCGTGGTCCGTGGCGGCGAGGTCGTTCGCGAACTCCGCGCCGATGAGTCCCGCGCCGATGATCGCGACGCGAGGGCGTCCCCGGCGCGCGCGGGTCGCGTCGAGGCGCGCGCGAAAGTCCGCGTAGTCGTCGAGGTCGTTGACCGCGCGCACCTCGCTCGACGCGTCGCCCCCGATCGGCAGCTTCACGGGGTCGGCCCCGAGCGCGAGCACGAGGGCGCGGTACTCGATGGCGGCGCCCTCGCACTCGACGCGACGCGAGGCCGTGTCGATGCGGGTGACGGCGGTGTGGGGGCGCACGTCGGCCCGCAGCGTGCGGCGCTGGTCGTCGGCGCTGGCCGTCGCGATGCGGTCGGCGCGCGTTCCCGCGGCGAGGGCGTTCGAGAGCGAGGGCTTGGCGTACGCGCTGGCCCCGTCGCGGCTCAGCACCGTCAGCGGAACGTCGGCGTCGAGGCGCCGGAGCTCGCGGGCCACGGAGTACCCCGCGAGGCCGCTGCCGAGGATCACGACGGGCGCGTCGCGCATCGTTACACCTCGACCATGTCGAAGTCAGACTTCGCGGTGCCGCAGTCGGGGCACGCCCAGTCC
Organism: Polyangiales bacterium; assembly: GCA_046351535.1. GTDB lineage: Bacteria > Myxococcota_A > Polyangia > Polyangiales > CAISKJ01. The sequence continues at coordinate 32,740 of JAXLYG010000019.1, read as the reverse complement.
GCGGGGATGTCGCCCCAGCGGGTCCCCGGCGCGATGCCCTCGTCGGGCAGGCCGTGCTCCTCGTCGTAGATGAAGCCGCAGACGACGCATTGATATCGCTTCCACATGGGTGCCTTCTCTCCTCGGGTCGTTCGTGTGAGATGCGTGTGCGCGTCGCCTAGCCTCGGACGCGATCGAGGGCGGCCTGGTATTGCTTCGCGTGTCGCTCCTCGACGCGGGCCAGCGCGGCGAAGCGCTTCGCGGCCTTCTCCAGCGTGCGCCGGAAGCGCTCCGCGTGTTCGCGCGACTCGGCGATCTGCGCGTCGATCTCCGCGGCGGCGGCGCGCTCGCCCTCCTCGATCGCGACGCTCCGAAAGCGGGGATACATCTCGGTGTACTCGTGGGTCTCGCCCTCGATGGCGAGCTCGAGGGCGCGCGTCGGCGTGAGGCCATCGGCGGGCAGGAGCAGGTCGAGGTGGCTGAGCGCGTGCTCGACCTCCTGGGCGGCGGTCTCTTCGAAGACGCGCGCCGTGGCCTCGTCGCCCTGCGCGCGGCACACGCGGGCGAGGTAGCGGTAGCGGATGTGCGCCATGCTCTCTCCGGCGAAGGCGGCTTCGAGGTTGGCGAGGGTCAGTGACTTCGTCTCGGTCTTCATCGTCGGTGCCTCTCTCTCGGACGCGCGGCTCGCTGTGCCGCCCGTCGCGAGAGGGAATCTGATCCCCTCCCTCTGATCGGTCCAACGCGTAGTATCGCTCAGTGTGATCGATGGAGTCGATCACGGTCTTCACCCGCCGCCAGAGAGGTCCCGCGATGCGCGCCGCCTTCACGCTCCGTCAGCTCGAGTACGCCGTGGCCCTCGCGGAGCGCCTGAATTTCACGCGCGCCGCGCGCCAGTGTCACGCCACGCAGTCCGCGCTGAGCGCGGGCATCAAGGAGCTCGAGCGCGCGCTCGGCGCCACGCTCTTCGAACGCGACAAGACGTCGGTCACGATCACCCCGGCGGGCGTCGAGCTGGTGGCGCGCGCGAGAGGCGTCCTCGCGGCGTGCGACGACCTCGCCGACGAGGCCGCGCGCGTGGGCGCTCCCATGCGGGGGCTCCTGCGCCTCGGGGTGATCCCCACGGTGGCGCCCTTCGTACTTCCGTCGCTGCTGCCGAAGCTGCGGCGCGCGCACCCGGAGCTCACCCTGGCGCTGCGCGAGGACCTCACGGTGCACCTCCTCGCGCGGCTCCGCGCGGGGGAGCTCGACGCCGCGCTCATCGCGCTCCCGTACGACACCGCGGGGCTCCTCGTGCGGCCGCTCTACGGCGACGCGCTGGTGATCGTCGGCCGCGCGGACGACGCGTCGCTCCGCGCGTCGAAGGTGGCGGTCACCGCGCCCCTCGAAGGCCGCCTGCTCCTGCTCGAGGAGGGGCACTGCCTCCGCGCGCACGCGCTCGCGGCCTGCGGCGCCGCGGAGCGAGCCGCGCGGGAGCGGGCGTCGGGCTTCGAAGCGACGAGCCTCCTCACGCTGGTCGAGATGGTGTCGTTCGGGCTCGGCGTGGCGCTGCTCCCCGAGATGGCCGTCGCGCGCGGGCTGCTCAAGGGCACGGGCCTCACCGCGCGCCCGCTGGTCAGGGGCCCCAGCCGCACCATCGCGCTCGTCTCGCGGGCCTCGACGGCGCGGCGCCCGGAGCTCGATGCGCTCGCGACGCTGCTGTGCGCGCAGCGGCCGACACGCGCGGTCACGACCGGCGCGTAGACCGCCGCGGCGCCACGATGTGGAGGGAGAGGGTTACGGGCGCGTGACGAGGACGGTGTACGTCCCCGCGGCGCCGCCGAAGCCGTCGACGATGAGCGCGTGCAGGCCGGCGCCCGCCGCGAGGGTGCTCGTGAGCGTCGACTGCGGGCTGCACGTGGGGCTGGTGTCGTTGCAGAGGTCGCCGCTGCCGCCGCCGCTCACGACGCTGAGCACGGTGTTCCATGTCGCGCGGCTGCACGTCGTGGCGCTGAGGGTGCCTGCGGTCTGCTCGGGGCAGGTGGTCCACCAGAACGCCTGCTCGGGGCCGCTGCCGCCGCACGACGAGGTGTACCCGCTGGTCACGCCCGTCACGGTGGTGCCCGATCGCACGGTGGTGCCGCGGCCGAGGAGCGCGATGGTGCCGGTGCCCACGTTGAGGTGCTCGAAGCGGATCGTCGCCGTCGAGGGCGTGCCGTTCGACGACACGACGAGGTAGTACGTGCCGGGGTTGAGCACCGTGTAGATCTGCGACGCGGTGCCGCCCGTCGTGCAGCCGGGGCCGAGGTTGTCGTCGCAGACGAGGTCGCCCGAGGTCTGCGACGCGCGGAGCGGCGTCGTGCACGACGTCGCGAGGAAGAGCTTGGTGTCCCACGCGGTGCCGAAGGTGTCGGCGTAGATGAGCTCGCGGCGCGTGAGCGTGAAGCGATAGAACGCGTCGCCGCCGCCCACCGTGTCGCAGGGCGAGTCGAGCTCGTGCGTCGCGCTCGTCATGTTGACCGAGAGCGTGATGCGCGAGCCCGCGGCGAGGTTGATCTCCGTCGCCGCGGCGCAGGTGTCGTTCGCGGGCGGAGGCACGACGCAGCGCGCGAGGCTGCACACGTAGCCCGCGGCGCACGCGCGGCCGCAGGCGCCGCAGTTGGACGCGTCGGTCGAGAGGTTCACGCAGCGCGTCCCGCAGGCCGAGAGGGGGCGGCCGCAGACCGTGGTGCACGCGCCCGAGACGCAGTACTGACCCGCGGGACACGCGGCGCCGCAGCGTCCGCAGTTGGCCTCGTCGGTGGCGGTGAGGGTCTCGCAGCCGTTGGTCGCGTTGCCGTCGCAGTTGCCGTAGCCCGACGCACAGGTCGCGACGGCGCAGACGCCCGACGCGCAGGCCGCCGTCGCGTTGGGGAGCGAGCAGGTGTTGCCGCAGCGTCCGCAGTTGCGGGGGTCGGTGCCCGTCGCGGTCTCGCAGCCGTCGGAGGCGTCGCCGTCGCAGTTGGCGAAGCCCGTGTTGCACGCGATGGCGCACGCGCCCGAGGCGCACGAGGGGGTCCCGTTGGTGCGGCTGCACGCGACGCGGCAGCCGCCGCAGTTGCTCACGTCGGAGTTGAGGTTGACCTCGCAGCCGTTGCCGACCGTGGTGTCGCAGTCGGCGAAGCCCGTGTTGCACGCGGCGACGGAGCACGCGCTCGCGGCGCACGCGCCGGTGCCGTTCGCGGGGGCGCAGGTGCGGCCGCAGGCGCCGCAGTGCGCGAGGCTGGTGCTCGTGTCGACGCAGGCGCCGCTGCAGGTCATGAGCGGCGCGGGGGAGCAGGTCGAGAGGCAGCGCCCGCCGACGCAGGCGGTTCCAGCGGCGCAGCGGGTGCCGCAGGCGCCGCAGTTGGAGGGGTCGGCGACGGTGGGCGTCTCGCATCCGTTGGCGGGGTTGCCGTCGCAGTTGCCGAAGCCCGCGGTGCACGCGCTGAGCGCGCAGCTCCCGCCCGAGCACGTCGCCGACGCGTTGGGGAACGAGCACGCCACGCCGCAGCTCCCGCAGTTCGTGGTCGACGTCGCGGTGTTCACCTCGCACCCGTTGGCGGGGTTCTCGTCGCAGTCGCCGAAGCCCGTGGCGCAGCGCACCTCGCAGTCGCCCGCGTTGCAGCTCGCCGTCGCGTTGGTGCCCGCGGTGCAGGTGCGGGCGCACGTCCCGCAGGAGGTGAGCGACGACGTGAGGTCGGCCTCGCAGCCGTTGGTGGCGTTCATGTCGCAGTCGCCGAAGCCGCGCGCGCACGAGGTCTCGCAGCGGCCCGCGGTGCAGGTCGCGTTGGTGTGCGCGGGGGTGGGGCAGCGGTTGGTGCAGCGTCCGCAGTTGGCGGGGTCGCCGTTGAGGTCGACCTCGCAGCCGTTGGCCGCGCTCATGTCGCAGTCGGCGAAGCCCGTGTCACAGGTCGCGACGCCGCACACGCCCGCCGTGCAGGAGGGCGTCCCGTTGGGGGGATCGCAGACGTTGCCGCAGCGTCCGCAGTGGCCCGTTGCCGTCTGCACGTCGACGCACACGCGGTCGCAGCACTGCCTGCCGCCGGTGCAGTCGGCGCTCGTGGTGCAGCCGCCGCCGTCGCTCGGGGGCGCGTCGGGCGTGACGTCGGGGGTGACGTCGGGCGTCACGTCAGGGGTCACGTCGGGGGTGACGTCGGGCGTGACGTCGGGGGCGACGTCGGGCGAGGCGTCGGGCGTCGTGTCGTGGGGCACGTCGGCGGTGTCGCGAGGAACGTCCGTGGGCGTGGTCCCGACGCGGAACTCGTCGGTGGGAAAGCCGCATCCCGCGATCGAAGCAAGCGACAGCGCGAGCGCCGAGGCCATCAAGCGCGCATTCGAAGGTCTCATCGGCGCGAGAATATCGGTCCGCTGCCCCGTGATCCACTGTGTTGCGAGGCATTTTGCTGCGGTGGTCAGGCGGGCGCGCCGCGGAGCCTCGCGCGACCGGCGTACGCGATGCGTCCCCCCGCGTTCAGCGCGCGCTGCCACGCGTCGGCGGCCTCCTGGCGGTCACCTTCGAGGGCGCGCGCGTCGCCGAGGGTGAGCCACGCGTTCCCTTCGATCCGCGCGAGCTCTCCGGTGCCGCGCGTGAGGTTGTCGAGGGGCACGCCGCGCGCCTCGTCGAGCACCTCGCGAAGCGTCGCGATCACGGCGCCCCGGCGGTCGAAGACGGGAGGCAGCGCGAGGCGCGTCTGCGCCGCCACGAGCCGCGTGCGGAGCCGCTCCGCGAGGCGGTCGTCACCGTGCGGAGCCGCCCTGTCGACGAGACCGATCGCGGGCATCGCCGCGATGAGCCCGTCGCCCGCGCGCGCCGCGCCGTAGAGCTTCGCCGCGCCGAGAAAGACCTCCGCGAGACCCCACTTCGGCCGTGCGGTGAGCGACGCTTCGAAGTGTCGCGTCGCCTCGTCACACGCGTCGCGATCGAGCGCCGCGACGCCGAGCGCGAGCGTGATCCACGGGTCGTCGATGCCGAGGGACAGGGAGGTCCGCGCGGCCTCTCCCGCGCGTCGCGAGGACGAGGCGCCGAGGAGCAGCCGCACACGCTCGACGTGGAGCGACGCGTCTCCGGGCGTCGCCTCGATCGCGCGATCGAGCACGACGAGGCGCAGCGAGGCCCCTTCGGTCACCGCGGGCGCGGGCGAGAGCCACGGAGATCGCCTCGCCGCGCGCGCCGCTTCCGTGAGCTCACGCAGCGTCGCGTCGGTGCGGCCGTGCTCGCGTTGCGCGCGCCACGCGTCGAGCGCGGCGCCCATCGCAGACGAGGCTTCGCGCGATGCGGTCACGGGGTCGTCGGCCGTGGTGAGGGCCGCGAGGCTCGCGCGGTGAACGGCCTCCGTCGCGCGCTCGATGGCGTCGGCGCAGGCCGCGAGGCTCGTGCAGACGACCTCCGCGGGCGCCGCGCGGACGAGCCGCGAGAGCGCGTCGGCGAGGGGCGCGGAGAGGTGCGATGTCGCCGTGAGTCCGATCGCGTCGAGGAGCGCGTCGCAGCCCGCGGGGAGCGTCTCGCGCGAGACGGTGGGCCTCCCCGGAGCGGCGAGGAGCGTGGCCGCGGCGTCGAGGTCAGCGAGGCCCATCGCGTCGGAGGGGACGTCGAGGAAGCGCTAGATCTCCGCCAGCGAGAGCCCGCGGGCCTTCATGGCGCGCACGCGCTTGAGGGCCGCGAGGTGGCGCTCGTCGTACCACGACACCGTCGCGTTCGACTTCTCGGGCGCGGGGATCAGCCCGAGCTTCACGTAGTGATGGATCACGTCACGCGTGAGGCCCGCCTCGCGTTCGAGCGCGCCGACGCGCATCCGTTTCGGCCGTGCGCGCGCCATCGGAGCGGAGTCGTGGCGCCTACGCGCGCAGCAGCGTGAGCGCGCCGGGGAGCGCGGTGAAGGTCCCGGGGACGCGCCCCGGCGTCTCGCCGTCGACGTCGAGGAGCACCTCGTCGGCGGCGTGGATCTTCACCACGCGACCGCGCGTCGTGTGGACATTCTTCGACCCGATGTGCTTGCCCTCGTAGAGCGTGCGCGACACCGTGAGGAGCTCGGGCAGCGGCAGGTCACCGAGCACGACGACGTCGAGCATCCCGTCGGAGGGGTCGGCCTCGGGGGCCACGCGCATGCCTCCGCCGAAGGCCTTTCCGTTGGCGACGGCGACGGTGAGGGCGGGTGCGTCGAAGAAGACCTCGCCGTCGACCTCGACGCGGACGCGCTTGTGTCGCCACCCGACGAGGGCGCGCGCGCTCGCGACGAAGTACGCGGACTTGCCCGTGAGCCATTTGGGGCCCGTGGAGACGAGCTCGTCGACGCGTCCGCTCATGCCGCAGCTCGCGATGTTGACGAAGAGCGTCGAGGCCGAGCCGCCGTCGTGGGCGAGGTATTCGAGGCGTCCGAGGTCGAGGCGCGTGGGCTTCGCGCGTCCGAGCCAGGTCGCGATGGCTGCGGGGGTCGAGGGCATCCCGAGCGTGCGCGCCGCGAGGTCTCCGCCCGTGCCCGCGGGGAGCGCCGCGAAGGTCGTGGCCGACGCGTCGAGCACGGTGCCGTCGTCGTTGAGGAGCGCGTTCACGGCGTCGTGAAAGGTGCCGTCTCCGCCCATCACGCCGACGAGGGGCGCGGCGTTCTTCACGAGCCTGCGCGTGAGGTCGACGAGGCCCGCGCGCCCCGACGTGCGGTGGATGTTCACCGAGAAGCCCGCCCGCGCGAGCTCGCGGGTCATGTCTCCGAGGAGCCTGCCCGCACGACCGCCGCCCGCGGCGGGGTTCACCAGTAGTTCGATCTCGTTGCCCACGCGCCGCTGCTCCTCCCTACGGTTCGCATCGTAGGCGTTGGGTGGTTCTACCGTGGGAGCGACCGCGCGATCCATAGGGAGAGATCCTCGGCGTCGACGCCCGCCTCGCGGAGCGCGCGTCGGCTCGCGGCGCAGCCCGTGATGACCACGGCGTCGCGTCCGTGGGTCACCTCGCGCACCTCGTCGGCGAGCTCCGTCGCGAGGGCCTTCGAGGTCTCGGGCCGCGTCACGGGGAGCAGCCCTCCCGCCCCGGAGCACCGTGATTTCTCGTGGTGCGAGGGCAGCTCCGTGGGGGCCTTGCCGTGCACCGCGGCGATGACCGCGCGGGGGGCCTCGTAGACGCCCATTCCGCGACCGAGCCGACACGAATCGTGGATCACCACCTCGCGCGGGTCTTCGACGCGATCGAGCAGGTGCGTGTTGCGCGCGGCGAGCTCGGCCACGTGCTCGACGCGCTCCCAGCGAGAGGGGGCCGCGCCGAGCTGCGCGTACAGGACCTTGAGCGTGTGGGCGCAGCCCGCGTCGCCGGTGACGAGGTGCGAGTACGCGCCGAGGTCCGCCGCCACGCGCCGCGCGTGCTTGAGAAATCCCTCGCGATCGCCCGCGTCGAGGAGCGGCGCGCCGCAGCAGAAATCGCTCACGACGGTGCACCCTCCCGACGGCGAGAGCCTCGCGACGGCGCGCGCGGACGCGGCCACGGAGTCGCCTTCGAAGAGCACCGCGGTGCAGCCGGGGATGAACGCCGTCGTGCCGTCGCCGCGCGCGACGCCGGGGTCGCCGAGCGCCTCGGCCGCGCGCTCGATGCGCTCGAGCCTCGCGGGAAAGGCGTCGGAGAAGGCTCTTACCGCGTCTGGGGCGAGGCCCGCGGCGAAGAGGTCGGCGCGCGCGTCGGTGACGGTCTCGGCGACGGGGTTGTCGAGGAGGCAGAGCGTCCGGCAGTTGCCGCAGCGGGTGCAGGCCCACGCGGTCGCGGCGACGTCGCGCTCGGCGTCTTCGGGGACGACGCCGCGGGTGAGCTCGCCGAGGCCGCGCATGATGCCCCAGGGGATGGTGGCTTCACGGGCCTCGGCGTTGCCGACGGGGCACGCGGGGCGACAGAGCTTGGGGCAGTAGGTGCAGAGCCGGGTCTCGGCGTCGCGCCCTTCGAGGAGCGGTAGTTTCAACGACATCGGTGTGTGGTCAGCGGCCGCGGCCCTTGCCGTCGGAGGGGAGCGCGCGGAGGTTGCGGGTCACGTCGGGGGAGGCGGGCGGGAGCACGGTCTGCTGCGCGCTCGAGAGGGCCGCGTGGAGGTGCTGGCGCATCCAGCGCCGCTCGTCGTCGGCGTCGTCGGGGGTGGCGCAGAGCTCGGGGAGGAGCTGCGCGATCTCCCACGCCTGCGCGGTGGGCGAGAGGGCGAGGGCGAGGGTGGTCGCGAGGTCGCGCGCGGGCGACGGGTGCCGCGCGGCGTAGTCGAGGAGCTCGGGCGCGTCGCCCTCGTCACCGAGGCGCACGCGGAGGATCACGTCGGCGACGAGGTCGCGCTCGGGGAGGCTGTGACCGAAGCGCTCCTCGTAGCGCTGGAGGATGCGGTCGGCGCAGTCGCACGCGAAGGCGCGGCGCGTGGGGATCGACGCGGCTTCGAGGAAGGCCTGCGTCTCGTCGTGGCGGGGGCTCACGGGTCAGGGCTTCTTTCCGAAGAGCACCTCGCGGGCCTTCGCGTCGAGCTCGCCCGCGGTGCGCAGCTCCTTGCCCGCGTCGAAGCCGCGCTGCACGGCGGGCCTCGCCTTCACGAGTTCGAACCACCGCGCGAGGTTGGGGAAGTCTTCGAGCTTCTGCCCCTGGCGCTCGTAGGGCACCACCCAGGGCCAGCACGCCATGTCCGCGATGGAGTAGTCGCCCGCGAGGAACTCCCTGTCTTCGAGGCGCTTGTTCATCACGCCGTAGAGCCGCGCGACCTCGCGGGTGTAGCGCTCGATGGCGTAGGGGATCTTCTCCGGCGCGTACTGCCTGAAATGGTGGGCCTGACCGGCCATCGGGCCGAGGCCGCCCATCTGCCAGAAGAGCCACTGCATCACTTCGAAGCGACCGCGCACCTCCGTGGGGATGAAGCGCCCGGTCTTCTCGGCGAGGTACTGGAGAATGGCGCCGGACTCGAAGATCGACACCGCGGGACCGCCGCCCGGCGGCTCGTGGTCGACGATGGCGGGCATGCGGTTGTTCGGGCTGATCGCCAGGAACTCGGGCTTGAACTGCTCACCGCGACCGATGTTCACGGGCACGATGCGGTAGGGGAGCCCGAGCTCCTCGAGCATGATGCTCACCTTCCAGCCGTTCGGGGTGGGCCAGTAGTGCAGATCGATCACGCGGCGCATGCTCCTTCTGGGTGACACCCGAGGAGACCGCTTCGCGACTCCGCGGTCAATACGTTCCCCGCGCCGCGCGAATCCCTGATAAGAGTGCGACCCGTTCACCGATGCTTCGAAAGGGTCTTCTCATCGCGGCGGTGCTGGCGGGCCTCGTAGGGGTGCAATACCTCGCGAACGAGGCGTTGAACCCGTACGCGATCCGCGTGCTCTCGGTGTGCGGCATCAACGTGATGCTCGCCGTGGCGCTGAACCTCGTGAACGGCACCACGGGGCAGTTCTCCATCGGCCACGCGGGCTTCATGGCCGTGGGCGCCTACGCGGGCTCCCTCGCGTCGCTCGTGCTCGACCATCACCTCGGCGAGCGCTTCGCGCCGGTGACCCTCATCGCGGCCTCCGTCGTGGCGATCGTCGCGGCGGGCGTGGCGGGGGTGCTCGTGGGCGTTCCGTCGCTGCGGCTCCGCGGCGACTACCTCGCGATCGTGACCCTGGGCTTCGGCGAGATCATTCGAATCTCCATCGAGAGCACGCAGGCCATCGGCGGCTCGCAGGGCTTTCCGCCCGGCGCCGAGAGCATCCCCGCGTACGCCACCCTCGCGTGGATCTGGGGCGCCGCCTTTCTCGGCACCCTCGCCGTGTGGAACCTCACGTACAGCTCCTACGGCCGCGCGCTCGCCGCGATCCGTGAAGACGAAATCGCCGCCGAGGCCGCGGGCGTGCCGACCACCCGCTACAAGGTGCTGGCCTTCGCCGTGAGCGCGATGCTGGCGGGCCTCGCGGGGTGCATGTTCGCGCACGACGCCACGGGCGGGCAGCACATCGACCCCGGCGCGTTCCGCCTCGACAAGTCCGTCGACATGCTCGTGATGATCATCTTCGGCGGCCTCGGGAGCATCAGCGGCGCCGTCGTGGGCGGCATCTTCGTGGCCGTCTCGCTGGAGCTTCTCCGCGGCGTGCAGCAGTACCGGCTCATCGTGTACGCGGTGCTGCTCATCGCGATGATGCTCTGGCGCCCGCAGGGCCTCCTCGGCACGCGCGAGCTCACGCTCAAGACCCTCCGGAGCATGGTGCCGGGCCGCAAGACGGAGGCCCCGCGGTGACCGCTGCGCTCTCGCTCGACCAGGTCGAGATGGTCTTCGGCGGGCTGCGCGCCGTCGGCGGCGTGAGCTTCGAGGTGCCCGAGAAGAGCATCTTCGGGCTCATCGGCCCCAACGGCGCGGGCAAGACCACGGTGTTCAACTGCGTGACCGGCGTCTACGCGCCCACGCGCGGCGCCGTGAACCTCTACGGCAAGCGCATCGACGCCCTGCCCGCGTGGAGGATCGCCGACCTCGGCGTCGCGCGGACCTTTCAGAACATCCGCCTCTTCGGCACGATGAGCGTGCTCGAGAACGTGCTCGTCGCGTCGCACAGGACGAGCCGCGCCAACCTCTTCGACGTGGTGTTCCGCACGCCGCGCCACGGGCTGGACGAGCTCGCGATGCGCAAGCGCGCGATGGAGCTGCTCGAAATCTTCGGCCTCGAAGGCGAGGCCAACGAGCGCGCCTCGTCGCTCCCCTACGGCGACCAGCGGCGGCTCGAGATCGCGCGGGCCCTCATGCTCTCGCCGCGCGTGCTGCTCCTCGACGAGCCCGCCGCGGGGATGAACAGCGCCGAGGCGCAGGTGCTCAAGCAGCAGATCCACGACCTCCGCGCGCGCTTCGACCTCACGGTGGTGCTCGTCGAGCACAACATGCAGGTCGTGATGAACGTCTGCGAGCTCGTCCACGTGATGGACCGCGGCGAGACCATCGCGCACGGCTCTCCGCAAGAGGTTCAGAGCCACCCCAAGGTGCTCGAGGCGTACCTCGGCAAGGGGGGCGACGGCCCCGCGCGCGCGACCGCGTCAGACCGCGCGACGGAGACCGCGACGGCCTCCGATGTGGTGCTCTCGGTGAAGGGCCTCGAGGTCTCCTACGGCGGCATCCGCGCGGTGAAGGGCGTCGACCTCGAGGTGCGGCGCGGCGAGCTCGTGGCGCTCATCGGCGCCAACGGCGCGGGCAAGACCACGACGCTCAAGGCCATCGCGCGCACGCTGCCGCTGAAGGCCGGCGAGGTGCGCTTCGAGGGCAAGCCCATCAACGACGTGGCGCCGCACGCGCTCGTCTCGATGGGGATGGCGCTCTCGCCCGAGGGACGCGCGATCTTCCCCAACCTCACGGTGCGCGAGAACCTCGAGATGGGCGCGTACACGGTGAGCGACCCCGCGGCGATCGAGAAGGGGATCGCGCAGGCCGTGTCGCTCTTTCCCCGACTGGGTGAGCGCATGACGCAGCTCGGGGGGACGCTCTCGGGCGGCGAGCAGCAGATGCTCGCGATCGCGCGGGCGCTCATGTCGAACCCGAAGCTCCTGCTCCTCGATGAGCCCTCGCTCGGCATCGCGCCGGTGCTCGTCGACCAGATCTTCGAAGCCATCGCGCGCATCCGCGCCCAGGGGACGACCATCCTCCTCGTGGAGCAGAACACGCGTCGCGCGCTCGGCGCCGCGCAGCGGGCCTACGTGCTGGTGACCGGCGAGGTGGCCCTCTCGGGCGACGCCGCCGACCTCGCCGACGACCCCCGCGTGCAGGGCGCCTACCTCGGCGAAGCGGCGCACTGAGCGCGCGGCCCCGCGGGCGGCGCACGAAACGATCAAACGAAGCGTCCGCGGTCGCGCGTTCAGGGGAGGGCAGAACGTGTCGAACACCGGGGCACGAATTCCGCGTGTACGTCCTTAAGGTCGAGCTCAGCCTTGCCGTTGATCTGGGTGGAGAGTCATGGAAGACCGCGCCCGGGTTGCCGCCAACGCCATCGAAGATTTTCTAAAGGGGACCGCGCTCTTCAAGGGCTGCGACCCCTCGGTGGTCGCGCGCGTCGCGCCGCACGTCGAGTGCCTCGAGTTCGCCCAGGGCGCGACGATCCTCAAGTCCGGCGTGGCCTCCGACGGCGTGGTGATCCTCCGCTCGGGCAAGGCCAGCGCGGTGACCGTGAACGCCGTCACGGGCGCGGCGACGACCATCGAGACCCTCACGCCCGGCGACCACGCGGGCGAGCTCTCGGCGCTGCTCCGCGCCGCGCAGCCGCACGCGCTCGTCGCCGACGCGCCGTGCAGCGTGCTTCGGGTGCGCGCCGACGTGGTCGAGGCGCTGGCGGCGAAGGTCCCGACCTTCTCGCTCGCGCTCGCGCGCCGCCTCGCGATGCGCACGATCCAGCTCGGCGTGACGGCCCTGCGCGCGGCCCCCGCGGCGAACAACAACGCGGCCCGCGACGTGGTGACGCCGACGGCGGTCAAGGGCGCGGCGCCCGGCGCCCGGGCCGTCCCCTTCGTCGAGGTGAGCGAGTTCGACGTGAGCCCCAAGGTGCTCGCGATGGTGCCCTCGAAGATCATCCTCCTGCACCGCCTGCTGCCGCTCAGGCTCGTCGGGCAGACGCTCACGATCGGGATGGTGTGCCCCCGCAACGCCGTGGCGCTCGCCGAGCTCCAGCACGTGCTCCAGCGCGTCGAGGTCGAGGTGGTGGCGATCAGCGTCGACGACTTCAACCAGTCGCTCGTGCGCTTTCGCATCGAGGCGCCGCACCGCGACGCCGTGCGCGGCGACGGGGTGTCGGCCGACTCGCTCACCTTCGACGCGGTCGACGCGCAGCCCGACGACGCGCGGCAGGTGCGGGTCATCGGCGACGAGGTGGTGCGCGCGCTCAACCGGGTCATCGCCGCGGGCCTCTCGCGCGAGGCGTCGGACATTCACATCGAGCCCGAGGCCGCGGGGGTGCGCGTGCGCTTCCGCGTGAACGGCCTGCTCGTCGACTGGAGCGAGACGGTCCCCGCGTCGTTCGCGCGGGGGATGGTCGCGCGCGTGAAGATCCTCGCGGGCCTCGACATCACCGAGCGGCGCTTCCCCCAGGACGGGCGCATCGGGATGACGGCGGGCACGCGCGAGCTCGACCTGCGCGTCTCGACGATGCCCACGGGCCGCGGCGAGAAGGTGGTGATGCGCGTGCTCGAAGGCGGCGGGATGATGCGCCCCCTCGAGCAGGTGTTCGTCGACCCCAACGTGCTCGCCGTGGCGCGCAAGGCGATCCAGCGGCCCCACGGCGGCGTGCTCATCGCGGGCGGCACGGGCTCGGGCAAGAGCTCGACGCTCTACGCGATGATCCACGAGCGCCGCAAGGTGCGCCCCGACTCGGCGGTGATCATGGTCGAGGACCCGATCGAGTATCGGCTCCAGGGCGTCACGCAGGTGCAGGTGGCGCCCGCCATCGGCCTCGGCTTCGCGCAGGTGCTCCGCGCGACGCTGCGGCAGGACCCCGACGTGATCGCCGTGGGCGAGACGCGCGACAAGGAGACCGCCCACACGGCCCTCGAGGCGGCCATGACGGGGCACCTGCTCTTCACGTCGCTGCACGCGAACAACGTCGCGGCGGTGCTCCAGCGCCTCGAGAACCTCGAGTGCAGCCGCACGCTGCTCGCGCAGTCGGTGGCGGTGATCATGGTGCAGCGCCTCGTGCGACGGCTCTGCGGCCAGTGCGCGCGCGTCGAGACGCCGCCGCCGGCCATCGTCGAGAGCCTCGTGGCGCGCAAGCTCATGGAGCGCGCGTCGTCGGCGTCGCTGCCCCGCGCCGTGGGCTGCGACGCGTGCAACGGGACCGGCTACGCGGGGCGCGTGCTGGTGCTCGAGTCGATGCAGTTCACCGACGCCACGCGCGACGCGCTGATGGCGGGCGAGGCGCTCGGTGAGATCGAGCGGGCGGCGCTCGGGGCGGGCACGTTCCAGCCCTTCTCGGCGTACGCGTCGCTGCTCATGGCCCGAAGGATGATCTCTGCGAGCGAGGCCCTCCTCGCCGTGGCGGACTGAGAGGGATCCTCATGGAAGTGCTCCTGAAGTTGAGTGAGAACCCCGCGATGGCCCTCGTGATGGGAGGGCTCGCGCTCGGTCTGCTCGTGGTCGTGCGCATGGTCGCGCGAGCGAGGGCCAACGCCGAGGACGTGCCGGGCCTCGAGGCGATGCTCTCCGCGGGCCGCTACCACGACGCCGCGATGCTCTGCATCCGCCACGAGCGCTTCACCGAGGCGCAAGAGCTCTTCCTCCGCGCGCAGGAGCCCGCGCGCGCGGCGCAGATCGCGGCGCGCATGGGCAACCACCGCCTCGCCGGTGAGCTCTACGAGCGCGCCGGAGAGACGCAGCGCGCGGCGTCGTCGTACGAGCGCGCGGGCCTCGCGCAGAAGGCCAGGGAGCTGCTCGCCGAGGCCGCGCCCCCCGAGGCGACGAAGGTCGAGGCCCCCGCGACGCCGTCGGCCGCCGCCCGCGGCTCGACGACGAACCCCACGCCCCAGGCGCGCCGCGCGACCTCGGTGAACGCCTACCCCGCGGCGCAGGGCGTCGCGCGCAAGGTCGAGGCGAGCGCCGAGTCGAAGCTCCGCGCCATGCTCGCGAAGGGCGCCACCGATCCTGCCTCGCAGGGCGAGCTCCAGCAGGTCGCGCAGCAGGCGGCGGAAGAGGCCCTCGCGGGCGGAGAGATCCGCAAGGCCGCGGAGATGTACCGCGACGCGGGCCTCCACGACGAGGCGATCCACCTGTTCGCGAACGTGCTCGGCGCGCCCGGCGAGGCCGCCGCCCTCGTCGCCGCCCGCGGCCACCACGACCGCGCCGCCGAGCTCTACGAGCTCGCGGGCCACAAGGAGCGCGCCGCCGCCGCCTGGGCCGAGTGCGCGCGCAAAGACGGTCGCGTCGGCCCCTTCGTCGACAAGATCGAGCGCAACGACGCGCGCGTGGCGATGCGGTTCTTCGAAGAGGTCACCGCCTCGCGCCCCGCCAGCGACGACAGCGCCGAGGTGTTCTATCGCTTCGCGCGGCACCTCGAAGGCAACGGCGAGCGCCAGCGCGCGCTGGAGGTGTTCCGCACGCTCATGCGAGGCGTCGCGAACTACCGCGACGTCGCCGCCCGCGTGAGCGACCTCGAGGCGTCGATGGGCGCCCGCTCCACGATGCTCGCCAACGGCGCGCCCGCCGTCGGGGGCTTCGCTCACCCCGCGATGACCAACCCTCGCGGTGTTCCCTCCGACGCGCTGGGCCCCGACGGGCAGCCCAAGATGACCACCGTCGTGGTGCAGAACTTTCAGGTCTCGGGCGATCTCAAGCCCGGCGAGATGGAGGCCATCGCCCGCGAGGCCGCGAAGGCCGCCAACGGCGCCACGGCGATGTTCGGCGCGATCACCGTCGAGCGGCAGGGCGCCGCGGGTCTCGAGTCAGCCCCCGTCTCGCTCGACCTCCTCCTCGACGCCGAGGTGCGGGCCGCGCGCGAGGGGCCCTCGCTCGAAGCCCTGCGGCGCTTCACGGGCAACGGCCGCTGCGAGCTCTCGAACATCGAGGTCTTCTACCGCATGGGCCTCGCGTGCCTCGCGGGCGGCGACTGGGACTCGGCGCTCAAGAACTTCGAGTCCGTCGAAGACGCCTCGCCGGGGTACCGCGACGCGCGCCGCCGCGCCGACGCCATCCGACAGTGGAAGAGCTCCATGGGCGGCAAGATCTCGCTCGGCGGAACCGCGCTCGCGCAGGGCGGCGCCGCGGCGCCCCGGTACACGCTCCGCGGCGAGCTCGGTCGCGGCGGGATGGCCGTGGTCTACCGCGCGACCGACACCGTGCTCGACCGCGACGTGGCGCTGAAGTTCATCGCCGAGAGCGCCCTCGAGAAGAAGGAGATGCGCGAGATGTTCCTCCGCGAGGCGAGGAGCGTCGCGCAGCTCAACCACCCGAACATCGTGACGATCTACGACGTCGGCACGCTCGACGGCCGCACCTTCATCGCCATGGAGTTCGTCGAGGGCAAGACCGTCGACGACCTCGTCGTCGAGCACAAGAAGCTCGGCGTCCCCGAGGCGCTGCGCATCACCGCGCAGGTGCTCGCCGCGCTCGACTACGCGCACGGTCGCTCGATCGTCCACCGCGACGTCAAGCCCTCGAACATGATGCACTCGCCCAACGGCCTGGTGAAGCTCATGGACTTCGGCCTCGCGAAGTCGCTCAACGCCACCGCCAAGGCGTCGATCGTCGCAGGGACCCCCGCGTACATGCCGCCCGAGCAGTTCACGGGCAAGAACGTCGACCACCGCGCGGACCTCTTCGCCGTCGGCGCATCGCTCTACGAGATGCTCTCGGGCGAGCTGCCCTTCGAGGGCTACGTGCGCACCACGCCGCCGTCGCTGCGCGCGCGCTTCCCCGAGGTGCCCGCGGCCATCGACGACGCGCTGCGCGTGGTGATGGACCCGGACCCCGCGAAGCGCTTCCAGTCCGCGAAGGACTTCCTCGCGCCCATCCAGCGCGTGCTCGCGGTGATCGAGCGCGCCGTCGAGGAGCGCGAGGCGCGCCGCTCGCACCCCGATCGCCTCATCGCCGTCGCCCCCGTGACCGCGCCGCTGCGCCCCCCCGTCGCGCGCCCGAAGCCCACCACCGCCGTGATGGACGAGCCGATCCGCTTCGCGACGAAGACCCCCAACGCGACGCGCCCCCCCGCGCTCGTCGAGTCTCCGTCGCAGAAGGTCACGCTCGACGAGCCCGCGCCGCAGAAGGCCACGCTCGGCGAGGCCCCGTCGCAGAAGGCCACGCTCGGCGAAGAGGACATCCACCGCGTCCCCACGCGGCCGCAGCGCGTCGCGCGCCCCGCGACCCCGCCCGAGGAGCAGCTCCCCCCGCGCCCCGCGTCGCGGCCCAAGGCCACGCTCGCCATGAACGCCTTCGAGGCTCCCCTCGCGCCCGACGCGTCGATGCCCTACGCCGAACCCCCGCGCGCGCCCTCTTCGATGGGCGTCTCCTCCACGCTGCCGCCGCCCGCGCTGCCGCCGCGCAACGACGCCCAGGCCGACGCGTTCAAGAGCCGCAAGGGCACGCTCCTCATGCACGCCGCGGCGCCCGCCTCGGCGCAGATGCCGTCGCTGCCCGGCGCGTCCTCGAACGCCGCGCGCCCCGCCAACCGCTGGATCACGCGCCCCCTCGCGGCCGCGAGCGAGCCTCCGCGGCGCCGCTCCACCTCGACGCTCCCGCCGCCCGCCTGACCCGCCGCAACGCCCCCCTCGAAGACACGCGCTCCCCCGCACGACACGGCGCGCCGTGGGCGCTTCCGGGGCGCGCGCCGCGGAGGTGTGCAACGCCTCCGTTCGCGACGTCGCGCAACGGCAACGGCGCGCGTTGCGAAGATGCTTCGATGCGCCTCCGCTCGCCCTTGATTCCAGGCCCGTCGGAGCGTCGCGAGCGCGCGCGTGACGCGGTCGCCGCAGGGCGCTCTCGCCGCGGCGAAGAAGCCTGATTGCGAGCCCCGCGCACGCGCTTGAAAATCCAACCATGAAGCTCTTCACCCTTACGCTTCTGGGAGCGGTCGCCGCGACGCTCGGGTGCGCGACGGACCCGACGAGCACCACCGAGACCCCTGGCGCATCCGCCGCCGCGGCCCCGGGTGGAGACGCCCTGGTCACCCCGCGCGCGGGAGAGGACGGCCTCTCGGGCGTCTGGTACCTCAGCATCGGCGCGACGCGCGCCACGCTCACGCTGACCGACGCCGACGCGCTCCGCGGCACCCTCGTCTTCGAAGAGACCGGCGCCGCTCCGATCGCGATCGAGGGAGCCCGCTGGGACACGGCCGCCCACGCGCTGCGGCTCTCGTTCGAACACGTCGGCGCGCGCTTCTGGCTCGACGCGCGCGTGGTCGACGGGGTCATGCTCGGACGCTTCGCGCGAGGCGTCGGCGCGTCGGAGCCCGAGGCGTCGCAGTTCGCCGGTCACCTCACGGGCTGGAGCGCCGCCGTCGCAGACCGCGAGCTCTTTCCCCGCGTGTGGGACCTCCGCGCGGCGGACGGAACCCACGCGAAGGTGCGCGTCGACCGCGAGGCGACGGGCGCGCTCGTGGGCACCTTCAAGGTCTACGCGCGCGACGGCGTCGGCGCGGCGGCCGAGGAGCACGAGCACGACCTCGACACGGTCTCGTGGGACGGTGAACGCCTTCGATTCCAGGTGTTTCGCGATGACTCCGCGTGGCGCTTCGAGGGCTCCGTCGAGGGGCGATCGCTCCACGCGACGGCCGTGTCGGTCAAGAGCGGCGCCGTCGTCACCTGGAGCGGCGCGCGCGCCGAGGTGCTCTCGCACGGCATCGCGGCGCGCTCGACCGCGCAGCTCGCAGCGTGGCGCGTCCGCGCGCGCGAGGCCCTCTCGCTGCTCATGATGAACGGCGCCCCCGCGGTCATCGAGACGCGCGCCACCGTCACCGAGCTCCCCGTGGTGCCGCCCGTCGAGGCCGCGTCGGCCTTCGGCGGCGCGACGCCCGAGTGGGGATACAACCTCTCGGAGATCCGCTTCGAGCACACCCTCGCCGACCCCCGTGGCGGACCCGACATCGTGCGCGCCTCGCACGCGTACCTCGCCATCCCCGCGGGACCCGCGCCGACGGGCGGATACCCCCTCGTCATCGGGCTCAACGGTCACGGCGGGAGCGCCGCCGCCGTGATGTACCCCTGGAGCCGGTACTGGTACGGCGACGCCTACGCCCGTCGCGGATACATGGTGCTCGCCGTCGACGTGTCGCACCGCCCCGCGAGCGAGCGCAGCGACCTCTACGCCGACTACGCCGAGGGCGACGATCAACAGAACGGCAACGGGACGCACCCCGCCATCGCCTCCGCGGGCTTCGACACCGACTGGGAAGAAGACGGCGAGCGCGTCTGGGACGCCATGCGCGCCCTCGACTACGCCCTCGATCACCTCCCCGTGCGCGACGGGCGCGTGCTCGCCGCGGGGCTCTCGATGGGCGCCGAGGTCGCGACGATCTTCGGCGGCCTCGACACCCGCGTCGACGCCGTCGTCGCGGCGGGCTTCTCACCCGACTTCGGCGTCATGCGCAACCACGGCAACCACCCCTGCTGGCGCTGGAGACACGCCGACATCGAGGAGTACATCGACGCGTCGGACCTCCACGGCCTCGTGGCGCCGCGGCTCCTCGTCGTCGAGACCGGCGCCGTCGACACCACCTTCTCGGCCTTCGCCGCGCCCTTCGCGTCGGACAAGCAGGTGATCCGTCGGAGCCGCAGCGCCTTCGGCGGAGACGCGCGGCGCCTCTATCACGACCTCCACCCCGGCGCGCACGTGTTCCACGTGGGCGATCCGCTCGTCGACC
Organism: Polyangiales bacterium; assembly: GCA_046351535.1. GTDB lineage: Bacteria > Myxococcota_A > Polyangia > Polyangiales > CAISKJ01. The sequence goes on along the minus strand of JAXLYG010000019.1, from coordinate 13,477 downwards.
TCAGCGCCGTGCGCGGGATCACCGTGCCCGCGCTCTTCGAACCCACCGCGGCGGCGCCGCTCGACTGGCAGACCGACGCGACCACGCGCGCGCTGCGCGCGACGGTCTTCGACCTCACGCAGCTCCGCGAGCGCGACTGACGCCTCGCGCGCTTCGTGTACGATCGCGCGCTGATGGCCCGCGCGAAGAAGCCCCCTCGCGACGAATCCCGATGGCGCGAGTCGGGCTTCGTGCGGCTCGGTCGCTGGCGCGGCGCGCCGCTGCTCTTCCACTGGACGATCCCGCTCGGGCTCTACCTCCTCGGTCGCATGCAGGTGCTCCCGGGCTTCTGGCTCGCGGGCACGGCGCTCATCGTCGCGCACGAGCTCGGTCACGCGGCCCTCGCGAGGCGCTACGGCGCGCGCGTCGTGGCCGTGAAGGTCATGCCCGTCGGCGGCCTCTGCGTCTACGAGGGAGACCTCACCGAGGTCGAGCACTCGAAGGTCGCCTGGGGCGGCGTGCTCGTACAGCTCGCGGTCTGGGTGATCGTCTCCGTGATCGTGCGCCTCGCGGGCCCTCCCTCGCACGCGTGGCTCGCGCAGTCGGTGTCGGCGCTCACGGAGGCCAACGCGTTCCTCATCGCGCTGAACCTCATGCCCGTGAAGCCGCTCGACGGGTACGACGCGTGGCGGCTCCCGCTGCGCCTTCTCCAGCGCGTGATGCAGCGCGCGGAGACCGAGAAGATCAAGCGCCAGGCGCAGCGCATCCGGGCGAGAGGGCCGCGCGTCGACGCGATCGTCTCCGTCGCGCCGCCCGAAGTACCCGCGGCCCCTGCGGGAGAGGTCAGGGTCGCGTCGGATGATCTCCCCGTGACCGACGAGGCCCGCGAGCTCGCGAAGCAGATGTGGTCCGCCGCGCGTCGCGACCCGACGGAGTGACGCTCACGGACGCTCGCGCAGCACCTTCGCGGGAACGCCCGCGACGACCGCGTACGGCGCGACGTCGCGGTTCACCACGGCGCCCGCGCCGACGATCGCGCCGCGACCCACGGTCACGCCCGGGAGGATCACCGAGTTCACCCCGAGGTCGACGTCGTCTTCGATCACCACGGGGCCCATCTCGATCGGAGAGAACAGCACCGGCACACCGCGGCCCGCCTCGGTGTGCACCGACGTGATGATCTTCACGCCCGGTCCGATGCCCACGCGCGCGCCGATCGTGAGCCCGCCCGCCGCGTGGAAGAAGCACTGCTGGCCGATCCAGGTCTGGTCGCCGATGCGCATCTCGTTGCGGTAGTAGCCCTTCAAGATCGCGTAGTGGCCCACGTACACGTTGCGGCCGAGGGTGATGTTCTCGGGGTGAAACACCAGCACGCCCGTCTCGAACACGCAGTCGTCGCCGATCGCGCGGAAGTCGCTCGGAGAGAACGCGCCGGTGCCGTGCGAGCGGTGGAGCTTCTCGGTCATCTCAGTCCTCGGTGGGCGTGTAGAGCGCGGCGCGCGCGCGGAGCGGCCCGGCCACGTCGGGGCGGTGCGCGGCCTCGGCGACGCCCGCGAGCGTGATCCAGGTGCGGGCGTAGTCGGCCTGCGCCGCGGCCTGCCACGGCGGCAGCGGGATGCGCGACGGACGCAAGCGGTAGTGCTGGTAGAGCGCCTCGTTGGCCGCGATCACCTGGTCGGGACGCGGCGCGGCCGCGCCCGCGGGGAGCACGCGGATCACCGTGCCGTAGGGGTACGTGGGCAGCGCGCGGGGGATCGCGGGCGAGAACACGTCGGCGAGGTAGAGCTCGCGCCCCGTCGAGAGGATCGTCTCCGCCACGCGCACCGTCGGGATCCGCGGACCCACGGGGAAGGGGAAGCGCCGCCCGAGCGCGTGCTCGATGCGCGCCCGGTAGTGCGCGAGCGGGAGGAGCATCGGGTCGATGAAGAGCACGTCCCTCCGTCGCCCGAGCGCGCGCTGAACGTAGGGGAATCCGAGCGTGCGGTGGTCGCCCGTGCCGAGCACCACGGCGTTCGGCGGGAGCGTGTCGAGCGTGTCGAGGAGGTACGTCTCGATGGTCGCCTCGTGGTCGTCTCCGACCTCGGGCAGCGAGAGCGTGAGGCCGAGGCCCGCCACCGCCGCGGCCAGCGTGGTCTGCGCTCGCACCCCGAGCGGCGCGCGCTCCGCGAGGTGGTCGAAGCCCCGCGCGGCCATCGCCGCGAGGAGCGCCTCGGGCATGAGGTGAAAGCGCTCCACGATCAGCGCGCCGAGGCCCGTGGGCGCGATGTTGAAGCGCATCATGAAGACGGGGCCCGCGAGCACGAGCGTGGCGGCGTAGACGCCCCGCGCGACGGTGCGCCCGCGGTCTCCCACCTCGCGGGTGAGCGCGAAGAAGCCCGCGATCCCGAGGAGCGGAGGCAGCACGCGCAGGTCGATGAACGACCGCTTCACGAGGAACCACAGCTCGCCGAGCGCGTCGGGTCGGCGCGAATCCGCCGAGAGGTTGAAGGTCCCGTAGTCGCTACGGAGCGCGTGGTGAACGAGGCCCGAGAGGGTCTCCGTGGCGCCCCAGATCCAGCGTCCTTCGGGGTGTTGCGCGGTGACGTAGAGGTAGCCGTAGGTCGAGAGGCCGGGCACGAGCGCGAGAACAGATCCCGCGAGCGCGAGGGGCTTGCGGTCGCTCTCCTTCACGCCGAGGTAGAGGCCGTAGAGGCCGAGCGGCGCCATGAGCACCGACGACATGTGATTCGCCAGCGCGGCCCCCGCGGCGAGGCCGAGGAGCATCGCGCGTCGCGTGCCCTTCACGGGCGCGTCGGGGGATGAAAGCCCCGTGATCGCGAGGGCGAGCGCGGCGTTGAGCGAGAACACCTCGGCGTGTGTGGACAGCCTCCACGGGAGTGACGCGAAGGCCCACGTGCCGAGGGCGAAGAGGGCGCCGAGGCGAGAGGCTCCCCACGCGCGCGTCGCGAACACGAGCGCGGCCGCGGCGCAGCCACCGAGGAGCGCCGTCGCGAGCGCGGCGCCGTGCGCGGGACTCGACGCGGGCAGCCACGACCAGAGACGCAGCCACACGGTGTAGAGCGGATAGCCCGAGGGGTGCGCGACGCCTCCCTCCGCGAAGAGCGTGGCGAACTCGCCGTTGTCGCCGCCGAGCACCGCGTGGGCGCAGGTCGCGAGGTACACCGCCGTGACGAGCGCCACCGACGCAGGGAGCGTCCAGCGGGGCGCGTCGTTCACGGCTTCTGCCCTCCGCGCTGGAGCCATCGCGCGTACACGTCCGATCGCTTCAGCCCGAGCGCGCGCGCCACCTCACGCGCGGCGTCGCTCGGACGCATCCCCGCGGCCACCGAGGCGTCGAGCGCGCGGTCGACCTCGTCGCTCGCATCGGCGCTCTCCGAAGGAACCTCCGCGGGCGCGCCTTCGAGCACCACGGTGACCTCGCCGCGGAGTCCGTCACTCGTTCGCGCGGCCAGCGTCGCGAGGTCTCCGCGGAGGCACTCTTCATGGAGCTTGGTGAGCTCCCTCGCGACGGCGACGCGACGTGTGGGACCGCAGAGCGTGATGAGCTCGGTGAGGGTGTCGCCCGTTCGCTCGGGGCTCTCGAAGAACACCGTGGGCAGCGGGTCGCGCGCCATCGCGGCCAGCGTCGCGCGTCGCGCGGTCCCGTCGCGGGGGACGAAGCCCACGAAGCGAAACCCTCCGCCGCCGAGGCCCGAGAGCACGAGCGCCACGAGCACCGCGCTGGGGCCGGGAATGGCTTCGACCGTGAGCCCGTTGTCCGACACCGCGCGTACGAGGAGCGCGCCCGGATCGCTCACGAGCGGCGTCCCCGCGTCGGAGACGAGCGCGTAACGGCGACCTCCGCGCATGGCGTTGAGAATCGCGTCGAGCTTCTCTCGCACGACGTGGTCGTCGAGGCGCGTGAGGGGCTTCTCGACGTGGTGCGCACGCAGGAGCGCGAGCGTGTGGCGGGTGTCTTCGGCGAGCACCTCGTCGCACTCCCTGAGAATGCGAAGGGCGCGGAGCGAGAGGTCTTCGAGGTTGCCGATGGGGGTGGCGACCACGGAGAGCGAAGGGAGTGGGCGAGGCCCGTCAGCCAAGGTCGATGGCCCCGCCGAGCTCGCTCTGGAGGAACGCCTTGAGCTTGTCTTGCAGCCGCTTCTCGAGCTGACGCACGCGCTCGCGCGAGATGCCGTAGCGGTCGCCGATCTCCTGCAGCGTCACGGGCTCGTCGGCCATGAGGCGGTCGCGGAAGATCGCCACGTCCTTGCCCGTGAGGGTGCGTTCGAAGGCCACGAGCTTCTCGCGGACCATGCCGTCGATCTCGGCGCCCGCGAGCGTCTCGTCGGCGCCCGCGCCGCCCGAGGGGAGCATCTCGACGCGCGTGAGGGCGCGGCCCTCGCTGTCACCGACGGGCGCATCGAGCGAGACGTCGTTGCCCGAGAGGCGACGGTCCATGTCGATGACCTCGTTCTCGGGGACGTCGAGGCGCGACGCGAGCTCCGCCGACGTGGGGTCGACGCCCATCGCCGTGAGCCGCTGCTTCTCCTTGTTGAGGTTGAAGAAGAGCTTGCGCTGCGCCTGCGTGGTGCCGAGCTTCACGAGGCGCCAGTTGTTCAAGATGAACCGCAGGATGTACGCGCGGATCCACCAGGCGGCGTAGGAGCTGAGCTTCACGCCGCGGTACGGGTCGTAGCGCTTCACGGCCTGCATCAGGCCGATGTTGCCCTCCTGGATGATGTCCATGAGGTTGCGGTACGCGCGGCGGTACTCGTACGCGATCTTCACGACGAGGCGGAGGTTGGCCGTGACCATGCGCGCGGCGGCCTTCACGTCGCCGGTCTGCGCGTAGCGGGTCGAGAGTTCCTTCTCTTCTTCGGGCGTGAGGAGCGTGTGGCGCTGCACCTCGGAGAGGTACGCGGTGAAGGGGTCGTAGCGTCCGAGCTCGCGGTCTGCGCCCTTCGCGATGCGCGGCGCGACGACCTCGACGGGCTCCTCGTCGGGCAGGTCCGACGTGAGCTCTCCGACCACGGCGTCGTCGTCGTCGGAGGGCTCCGTCGCGTCGTCGTCGCGCGCGGGCTGTGCGGGCTCTTCGAAGCCCGCGGCGGCGCGCTTGCGCGCGTCCTCTTCGGACGACGTGTTGGCGCCCTTCGCGCTCTTGCGAGCGCCGCTGCGGGGCGCTTTGGGTTCGGTGCTGGCCTTGCGGGGCAACGTTCGATCTCTCGGTGATTGGGGACGTGAACTTAGAACACCTGCCCCGCGCTTGGCGATGCGTTCCTGCGAGACGGGACCGTACAACCCCGCGCGGGGCTCGTTTCATCCGATGCCCGATCGATCTAGAACGCTCCGCGGAGCGAGAGGCCGAGCTCGCCGGGCCCTGCGCCGAGGCTCAACCCGCTCGCCGACGCCCTCCGCGAGCTGTTGAGCGGGATCAGCAGCAGGGTGAGTCCGCCCGCGACGAGGAGTCCGCCCGCGGAGAGGCTCGCGATGCCGAGGGTGAGCGAGCCGCTCGGGTCGAAGCCCGCGCAGTCTGCCGGCGGGTTCGACACGTCGCAGCCCGCGTTCACGTAGTCGTCACGCTGCGAGCTGTAGTGAACCATCCCGTAGATCCCGATGCCGAGGCCCACGGCGCCGACGCCCGCGAGCACGGCGCCCACGATGCGCAGCGGAGGAATCCCCGTCTGCACCTCGACCACCGTGGTCGTGTGGGTCACCGCGGGCGTCGTCCCGGGCGGAGGCTCGGGCGGGCGCTGCGTGAGGTTCACGGTCTCCCGCGCGGGCGTGCGCATCCCCGGCGCGACCTGGATGGTCCGCACTTCGGGGAGGTATCCCTCGGCGCGCACTTCGACGGTGACGTCGCCCGCGCGCACGGTCATCGGTCGCTCCAGGGGGAGCGGTGTGGCGACGCCCGAGAGGATCACCTGCGCGCCCGGCGTGGTCGAGATGATCTCGAGCAGGCCGAGGCGCTGACGAAAGCCCGCGAGGTCTGACACGAGCTCGTCGCGGAGCTGCGAGATCCACGGGTCGTTGGTGGCCGCGAGCGCGGTCGAGAGGTGCGTCTCGGCGCTCACCCAGTCACCGAGCGCGCCCTCGGCGCCCGCGAGCCAGGCGAGCACGCGAGGCTCGTGGGTGCGCGCATAGAGCTCGCGAAAGAGGTCACGGGCCTCGGCGTCGCGATGCTGCCGTCGCATCTCGACGCCGCGTACGTGCTCGGCTTCGAGCGCCGCGGCGGCCTGTGTGGCGTCGGGCGTCTGCGCGGCGGCCGCGGGCTGCGTCGGAGACGCGGGCTGTGTGGGTTGCGCGGGTTGCGCGGGCTGCGGGGAGGTGTGGCGGTGCTGCGCGTTCGATCGCGACGCCTGGGCGCTGAGCGCGAGCGCCAGCAGGGCTGCGGTGACGTTGCGTGCGTTCATCGTTGCGAACGTTGGTACCAGAACGATCACGCGATTGCGACGAGCAGCGACGCCGCCACGCTCACGCGTCGGGGGGAACCTCGCCGACGTCGGGGCTCTCGCCGGTGTCGACGGGCTTCGCGACGTCTTCGACGCTCGCGTCCGAGGGGGCGCTCGCGTCGTCGGGAACGCCCGCGTCGGGGTCGACGGGCGTGTCTTCGCCGCGCGGGGTCTCGTCTTCGGTGTTGGGGATTCCGTCGCCGTCGAGGTCGTCGGAGGGATTCCCCACGGTGCCGCTCGGGGTGGTGTCCATCGCGTCGGGGACGCCGTCGTTGTCGTTGTCGGTGTCCGCCGCGTTGGGCATCCCGTCGCCGTCGATGTCGGGGTCGGCCTCGGCGGTGAGGCCGTCGCCGTCGAGGTCGCCGATCTCGACGTTGTCGGGCATCCCGTCGCGGTCGTTGTCCATGTCCATCGCGTTGACGACGCCATCGCCGTCGATGTCGGGGTCGGCGCCGTCGGGGATGCCGTCTTCGTCGAAGTCTTCTTGAAGATTGGGGGCGTGCTCGGGGGTGGTGTCGAAGGCGAGGGGGTTGTTGTCGAGGAGCGTCCCGAGATCGATGGGGCCGTTGAGGGGGCTCACGGGCGAGTCCTTCGTGCCGATCTCGAAGACGTTGGTCTTGTCGGCCGAGCCTCGCGACTTGGGGAACGTGATCGGCACGACGTGTCGCCCGACGATCGCGTTGACCTTGTAGGGCGCGCCGACGGTGACGTTCGCGAGGGTGAAGGTCCCGTCGGCGGCGGGCTCGGCCTGCGAGACGACGCGGCGGGTCTTCGCGTTGATGGCGACGATCCTGAGCACGCGCAGCGCGCCCATCCGCACGGGCACACGGCCGCGGATCTCGCGCGCGTCGGCGCGGATCACGTTGGGGTCATCGCCATCGCAGCCGTGCGCTGCGGCGAGGACGGCGACGCCGAGCGCGAGGGACTTCATCCACGTCGAGAGCTTCAAGGGGGGTTACTCCGTGTGAGCGGTGAGTGTGACGTCACGGCGATGGGGGTCGGCGACGCGGCCGTGGTCTGCGTCTCCGCGTCGCGACGAGCGCCCCGACCGCTACGGAGATACCCGACGACGGCGCGTCGCGTCTACGGTGCGAGGCGCAACACCCGCCGCTCGCAGACGGACGTATCGGCGGCGCCACGGGGATCTCCGGCGCGCAGTCACGCGCGGGCCTCGGGCGCGCGGGTGAGACAGGATGGAGCGCGCAAGCTCCGTCGAGGTCGTCACGGGTGAGGACTCTGCGCTGTCGTTCGACCTCCATCGAAGACTGCATCACGGCGCCGGGGACGAACGAGTGATCGAGACCGACGACGTGCCCGAGCTCGTGGAGGAGCACCGAGGCGATGTCCGCCACACCCCACGAGGGCGCTCCGTCATCGAAGGTGCGGCCGAGGGGATTCTCCATCGAGAGCGCGTCGAGCTCGACGTCGGCTTCGAGCAGCGTCGCGGTGGGAATGTCCGTGGTGACCACGGTGAACGCGATGGTCCCGGGGCGGTGATAGGCGTCAGGCGTCCAGCGGCGGTTGACGGAGACGACGTTGCGTCCGTCGAGCGCGAGGTCGAGCGGGAGGTCGACATCGGGCGCGATCACGAGCGCGAGGGAGCTCCCACAAGACACGTCGCTCCACGCGAGCGCCGCGGGCGCGAGGTGTCGACGCATGAGGGCATCGAGCGACTGCCCCGCGTCGAGGGGCGAGGAGAGTTCCCGCGTGTTGAGCGAGATCCCGACGCAGGTGACGGGCCACGAGACGACGCGATGAAGCTCACAGCTTCCCGATGGAGACGGCGGCGCGGTCATGCGGCAGAAGGCGTGCGCGGGCGCCGCGATCGACGCGACGAGCGCGCATGCGACCGCGAGCAGCGCGCGCGTCAGGCATCTGTCTTCGTGCGCGCGAATCGCCATGAAGCGTGTGGCCTCGGAGTCCGCGTCGCGGTCGCGGGCGTCAGGTGTCGAACACGTCGTGTGCGCGCGTGGCGGTGGCCGCGCGATCGAGCCACGCTTCGAGCGTCGCGGTGTCGTCGCAGCCGAGCACACGCGCCTGCGTCGCATCATCGAGCTGCACCCCGCGACGCGCGAGCACACGGAGCACCGCCGCCGCGAGAGACTGCTGTACGCCGCGGGTTTCACGCGCCGCGAGTTCGCGCTCGATCACGCGGTTCTTCGACGCGAGGAGGGCCTTCGCGACGGTGTCATCCGCGAGCACGCGGTCGACGAGGGCCGCGACGGGGAACGGAACACGGAAGCATCGATCGGTGATCTCGGCCGCGGCGTCGAGCTCGGTCCAGTCGTGGTGGGCGTGGTCCCACTCGTAGACCTTGCGGCTGGCGACCTTCACGGCGAAGAGCCTTCGGACGCCGCGCTTCGCGAACTTCTCGACCTTGTCGGTCGCGTGCGCGAGGCGCTCGGTGTCGAGCACTTCGAACGCGATCTCCTCGATCTGACGTCCGCCGGTCTTGGGATCGGGAGCGCTCGGAAAGACGCTCACGTCGGGCGCCGCGTCGGAGTCGTCGTCTGCGCGCGTGAGCATGTCGACCGCAACGGAGTACCCTTCTGCCAGCACCCCCATGAACAGATGCGTCACCTCCGCGTGCTGCGTCGCGTGGGGAGGGTTCGCGCCCATCGTCCGGTACACGCGTCCATCGACGATCTCGGCGTGTGATTCGGGGGCGACGAGGCGCTCGTCGACCGCGGGCAGCCGCTGATTCTTTCCCGGTGCGTACGCGCCGTGCGACGAGGCGCCGGGGGCGAGCATCACGGGCGGCGTCGAGGAGCGCGGCGGGTTCATCGCGGCGAAGACTAACGCACCCGCACGCGACGGGTCGAGGAGGGCGCTGTCATCTCATGGGTGGCGCGCGCGTGGTCACACTGCGCTGCGGATCGTGACCTTGTCGTGCTGCTCCAGCAGCGCGCGGATCGCTGCCGCGGGGACGCCCTCGTTGTAGGTCGACGCGAGCCTCGGATCGCCCGCGTGATGGAGCGCGAGGAGCGTCCAGTTCTGGTCGAAGCACGGAGAGCCCGACGAGCCGGGGAGCGTGTTGGTGCGATAGCGCACGCGGGTGTTGTTGGCGTTCATCGAGAGCACGCCGTCGAACGCGAGTCGCAGCGGGTGTCCGTTGGGATGCTGGAGGATCAACACCGACTGCCCCGGCGACACGCGGGTCTCCTTCGGGAGCGTGATCCACCCGCGGGGAGCGCCGTCGCGCGTCTCGCTCCCGATGGGCCGCGCGAGGCGCAGGAGCGCGAAGTCGAGCTCATCGGGCCTCGGGAGCGCGGTGGTGTTCACGTCGATGTCGGCGGCGCTCCAGGGCGAGTGATCGATGAGCCACTGCGGTGCGAGCTTCACGTCGGTGAACTGATCGGCGAGTCCCCCCGGCGGACGCCAGTAGTCGAAGCGCACGGTGACGTCGGCGGGCGAGACGCTCCCGTTCGCGACGCACTCGACGACGTGCCAGTTCGTGAGCACGAGGTCGGGACCGATGAGAAAGCCCGTCCCGCTTCCCTTTGCGCCCGTGTGCACGAGGGCGACGCGGCCCATCATGGCCTGATAGTTCGCGACCCACTGCGCGGCGTCGGCGATCTGGAGCTCGCTGAGCACCTTCTCCAGCGGATCGCGCACTCGCTCGGCCATCACCTCGGCGACGACGCCCGCACCGAGGGCGAGCGCCTGCGGCGACGTGGTGTGCGCGTGAGGCTGCGCGCGCGTCGGCGCGATGCCCGCCGAGAGCTTCTGGAGCGACTCGTCCTTGGGCCAGCGTTCGGCGGCGAGGGCGGCGAGGTCCGCGAGGCAGCGTGACTTCTTCGCCTCCTCGATGACGGAGAACCAGATGTTCTCTGCGGCGCCGTTGAAGTCGACGCGCGAGGGATCGACGCCGATGTCTTCACACACGGTGTCGGCGGCGCGGGCCTTGGGGTCGTTCTTCGCGAGGGCTTCACGCAGTCGACGCCGCGCGACGTTGTCGGTGTCCCAGTCGATGCTCATGGGGCGGTAGTGTCGCGCAGCGAGCGTGAGGGAGGCAACGCGTTCTGCGGAGGTGCGAGATCGCCTCCTTCTGCGCCGCTCAGCGCAGCGGCGTCGCGAGCACGGCGCCGACTGCGGACGTGATCTCCGACTCGCCCCAGCGGATCGACCACGCGTGAACGACGTTCCTCCGAAAGCCCGCGCGGTGGAGCGGATCTTGTTGCGCCATCTCCTCGGCCTCGGCCTTCGAGGCCGCGCGAAGCACGAGGAGCCCCGTCGGCGCGCCGATCGACGGCGGCGATGCGGGCCCGTGCGCGCCCATGTCGAGCGGTCCCGCGAAGAGAAGACGTCCCTTCGCGCGCACCTCCATCGCCCACAGATAGTGCGCGTGGAGCACCTTCCGTCCCTCGGGCGTGCTCGGCGGCTGCCAGGCTTCGAGCGTCTCTGCGATCACGACGAAGACCGCGTGGTTCTCGAGCGTCGCGCTGATCTCTTCGAGCGTGGGCGTCGCCATCACCACGTCTCCCCGAAGGGGCGCGCCTCGACCTCGAAGGACCACGCGGAGGGATGCTGCGTCGCGAGGTGAAACGCCGTCGCGGCCACGGCGTCGGGCGAGATGAAGAAGTCGTCGGGCTTGTCCTTCATGAACGCGCGCGACTTCGGCAGGTCGACGACGCCGTCGATGATGATCAGCGACACGTGGATGCGCTGCGGCCAGAGGTGTCGCGCCATCGACTCGGCGAGGCTCCGCTGCGCGGCCTTGGCAGGCGCGAAGGCGGCCGTGCGCGCGACGCCGCGGCGCGAGGCCGTCGAGCCGATCACCACGATGTTGCCTCCGCCGCGGGACTTCATCTGCGGAATGACCTTCTGCGACGCGAGCAGGAGGCCGAGGGTGTTGACCCGAAAGGCGCTCTCCAGGGCGGCGGGCGCGACCTCTTCGACCGTGGCCCACGTGCCCGTTCCGGCGTTGTAGACGAGCGTGTCGACGGGACCCATGTCGCGCTCGATCGCTTCGAACGCAGACGCGACCGAGGCCTCGTTGGACACGTCGCAGGCGTACGCCCTCGCATCGCGGAGGCTCTTCGCGAGCGCCTCCGTCGTCTCGCTCGACCGCGCGAGGAGCGCCACCGCGTAGCCCTCTCCGTCGAACCTGCGCGCGATCGCCGCGCCGTTGCCGGGACCCACGCCCACCACCACGCACAACTTCTTCGTCATTCCAGCGCCTCCCGATCCGCACGTGGGATCGTGGGGGCAGCATCGTCCTGCGGAGATCGACGCGGAAGACGGCGAAAGTTGACCCTGCAGTCGCCCCCACGCAACAAGGTGACTCCCGATGCTCCTCGACGAGATCTCGATGTTTGCCAGGGTCGCGGCGAGCGGAACCCTCGCCGAAGCTGCGCGACAGCTTGGCGTTCCCCGATCGACGCTCTCGCGTGCGATCGCGAGGCTCGAGGAGGCGACGGGCGTTCAGCTCGTGCAGCGCAGCGCGCGGTCGATCTCGCTCACCGAGTCGGGGCGCCGCTTCTTCGCGGAGGTCGCACCCCACCTGAGCGCGCTCGACGAGGCCGCGCTCACGGTCGGAAAGGAGTCCGACTTCCTCGCCGGAACGTTGCGTGTGAGCGCGCCCGCATCGAGCGGCGATCTCCTCGGAGACGTCTTCGTCCGCTTCGGCGCCCGCCATCCCGGCCTTCGGCTGGAGATCGAGCTGAGTCAGCGCCAGGTCGACCTCGTACGCGAGGGCTTCGACGTGGCGCTTCGGGGCACGCCGAGGCCCACCGGCGACGCGCTGGTGGCGCGGAAGATCCTCACCGCGGAGCTGAGGCTGTACGCATCGCCGTCGTATGTGGCGCGTCGGGGCGCGCCGGAGCGTGCGGAGGAGCTCGTCGACCACGACCTCGTGTCGTATCTGCCGGTGTTCACGCGCACGGAGGTTCCACCGGAGACGTTGGGGCGCGCGTTCGCCGCGGCGCGTGCGGCGACCAACGAGCTCGACATGCTTCGCTGCATGCTGCGCGCGGGCGGAGGAATCGGTCCGCTCACGGAGACCCACGCCGCAGCCGATCTCGCGCGGGGGACGCTCGTCCGTGTCCTTCCGGCGTGGTCTCACGGGTTCGGCGCGCTCTATGTGGTCTACCCCGCGGCGCGCCACGTTCCGCGCAAGGTCGCGGCGTTGCGTGACTTCCTCGTCGACGCGTGGCGAGCGCGCGGGGGTTGAGGGCGGGTCGCAGACGTCAGTGCGGGTGAGTCCGCCGACATGGCGGAGGGTTCGAAACGTCAGTGCGGGTGAGTCCGCCGACATGGCGGAGAGTCAAAAAGTCATTGCCAATGACTTTTTCGATATGACGGAGTGTCAAAAAGTCTCCTCAACTGAGTTTGACCATATGCCGGAGAGTCTAAAACTCATTGCCACTGAGTTTGACCATATGCCGGAGAGTCTAAAACTCAGTGCCAATGAGTCCTGGGGCGCCGCGGAGTGTCGAGGGGGTGTTCTGGTGTGATGTCCGCGATGCTGCGCGGACGTGGGAGCGGGTGGGAAGTGGTGGGTACGACCCTGGCGATGGCCTACGCGATCTGGCCGTCAGGCCCCGATGTGACCGACGGGTGCCACGACCGTAGAAGCAACGCCCTCTGGCTCCAACTCGGTTCGCAGCGGGCATTACGGTTGGTTTGCGAGAAACCGCCGTGACCCGTCGCGCTTTCGCTCGGAGGGAGGCCGTGCGGGCGCTCGCCGCGAGGCTGCACGGGATCACGGATGTGTTTCCGCTCCTGTGTCCGATGGGCGGCGTGTGATTCGTGTTGTGTGCGTCTGGCCTCGCGGCGCCACACCAAGCGTGGCGCACGCCGGGAGTTGCGTCGCGATGCCGCGCGCGCTGCTGCTCGGGCTTACCGCGTAAAACCATGAGGGCGTGGGGTGGCGCCGCCCGTGGGTCGAGGATCTCGGGCGTGCACTGCGAGGTGTTCATGCGGGGTTGCCCGAGGCGCTGCCGTCGCAGTCTCAGGGCGTCGCCGTGTATGCGGAATGGGAGATGGACGAGAGGGAGTGGGCGAGGCTGTAAGCGTGATATTTGAAGCGGCGGCAGGGGGAGGTCGAGGGGGAGGAAAAGGGGCTTGCG
>JAXLYG010000018.1:0-208304 GCA_046351535.1 Polyangiales bacterium | reverse complement strand
TGGACGCTCGGCCCCGAAGCGCTTTCGAACGCGCCCCTGCGCGCGCCGAAGCGTCGCTCGATCAGCTTCGCCGCGACGGGCTTTCACGCGCTGCGCGGACGTGATCCGTCGAACTTCTCGGTGCTCCGCTGCGGCGCGGTGCGCGACCGCTTCGGGCAGATCGACATGCTCCACCTCGACGTGTGGTGGCGCGGGCTCAATGTGCTCGTCGATGGAGGAACCGGGCTCTACAACGGCGAGCGCGCGTGGCTCGACCATTTTCTCCGCACCGCGAGCCACAACACGGTCACCGTCGACGACCGCGATCAGATGCTCCACTGGCGGCAGTTCAAGTTCCTCTACTGGACCGACGCGCACCTCCTCGCGTTCGAAGACCACGACGGGTGGAGCCTCGCCGCGGGCGAGCACACGGGCTACGCGCGACACCCCGGAGGCTGCGTCCACCGGCGCGCGGTGCTCTTCGTGAAAGACGCGCTCCACGTCGTCATCGACCGCGTGTCGGGGAGCGGGAGGCACCGCGCGAGGCTCCACTGGCTCGCGGGCGACTTTCCCTTCGACTACGCGCCCGACGCGGCGACGCTCTCGCTCGCGACGCCCGAGGGGACATATTCTGTCGCGACCTTCGACGAGTCTGCGAGGCCGCTCCCGGGCGACGTGGCGCGGGGCTGCGAGTCGCCGCCGCGGGGCTGGCTCTCTCGCCGCTACGCGCACCGCGCGCCCACCCCTTCGCTCGCCGTGATTCGTGAAGGCGAGGCCCCGCTGACGACGGTCACGGTGATGGGCGAAGGCCCCCTCGACGTCGCCCTTCTCGCGGGGGTATGGAACGTCCGCGCGGGCTCGCGCAACGTATCGTTTCGCATCGCGGATGGGATGTTCGCGGACGTGAAGGAGTCGCTCGGATGACGCAGCAGCGTGTGGTGTTCGTGGCGGGGGCGCGGCCCAATTTCATGAAGGTCGCCCCGATGCTTCGGGCGATGGCGGCGCCCGGGTCGCGCTTCGAGAGCGCCCTGGTGCACACCGGGCAGCACTACGACGCGGCGATGAGCGACGTGTTCTTCGAAGAGCTCGGCATCCCGTCGCCCGACGTGCACCTCAACGTCGGCTCCGGGGCTCACGGCGCGCAGACCGCGAAGGTGCTCGCGGCCTTCGAAGAGTGGCTCATGGCGCAGCCCGCGCTGCCGCGCGGCGTGGTGGTCGTGGGCGACGTGAACTCGACGATGGCCTGCACGCTCGCGGCGGTGAAGCTCGGCGTCGCGGTGGCCCACGTCGAGGCGGGGCTGCGCTCATACGACCGCACGATGCCCGAAGAGATCAACCGTCTCGTGACCGACTCGGTGGCGGATCTTCTGCTCACGAGCGAGCCGAGCGGCGACGCCAACCTCGCGAAGGAGGGCGTCGACCCGAAGCGCGTTCACTTCGTCGGCAACCTGATGATCGACTCGGTGGCGTACGAGCTCCCGCGGGCGAAGGCGCTCAACGTGCCCGCGCGCTTCGGGCACGCGGCGAAGGGCTACGCGCTGGTGACCCTGCACCGCCCGTCGAACGTCGACACGGCGGAGCGCCTCGGGGCCCTCGTGGAGTTCCTGGAGCAGACGGCGAAGCGGGTGCCGGTGGTGTTTCCGACGCATCCGAGGACGCGCGAGCGCCTCACCCGCTTCGGGCTCATCGACCGCGTGGTGAAGAACACCGCGGTGAAGATCACCGATCCGCTCGGGTATCGCGACAACCTGGGGCTCATGGCCGACGCGCGCTACGTGCTCACCGACTCGGGTGGAATTCAGGAAGAGACCAGCTACCTCGGGGTGCCGTGCCTCACGTTGCGGCACAACACCGAGCGTCCCGTGACGGTCACGCAGGGCACCAACACCATCGTCGGTGACGATCTGGCGAAGGCGTTTTCACTGGTGAACGACATCGTCGAGGGGCGATACAAAACGGGCGGTCCCATCGCAGGGTGGGATGGCCGCGCGGCCGAGCGAGTGGCGCGCGTGCTCGAGGAGAGCTGGGCATGAAGCGTCTGCATATGTCCGTGCCCCACATGGGCGAGAACGAGGAGCGCTACGTCCACGAGGCCTTCGCGACCAACTGGCTCTCGACCGTGGGCCCCAACCTCGACGCGTTCGAGCGGGAGTTCACTGCGCGCATGGGCCTCCCCTGCGTGGCGCTCGGCAGCGGCACGGCGGCGATCCACCTCGCGATGCGCCTCCTCGGCGTGGGACCCGGCGACGAGGTCGTGTGCCCGACGCTCACCTTCATCGCCTCGGTGAACCCGTGCCTGTGGCTCGGCGCGCGCCCCGTCTTCCTCGACAGCGACCGCCAGAGCTGGAACCTCGATCCCGGTCTGCTCGAAGAGTTCCTCGCGGCGAGGGCGAAGCGCAACAAGCTCCCGAAGCTCGTCGAGGTCGTGCACCTCTACGGGCAGAGCGCCGACATGGACCCCATCCTCGACACCTGCGCCCGCTACGGCGTCGCGGTGCTCGAAGACGCCGCCGAGGCCGTGGGCACGCTCTACAAGGGCCGCCCCTGCGGCACCATGGCCGAGATCGGCGCGTTCTCGTTCAACGGCAACAAGATCATCACCACGACGGGCGGCGGGATGCTCGTCGCGAAGGACCCCGCGCGCGTGGCCAAGGCCCGCTTCTGGTCGCAGCAGGCGCGCGACCCCGGCGTGGCCTATCACCACACCGAAATGGGCTACAACTACAGGCTTTCGAACGTGCTCGCGGGCATCGGTCGGGGCCAGCTCGAGGTGCTCGACGCGCGCGTCGCGCGGCGCCGCGAGATCGCGTTCCGCTACCGCGACGCCTTCGCCGACCTCGGCTGCATGGAGCTCATGCCGCAGGCCGCGTACGGCCTCCACACCAACTGGCTGAGCGTGTTCCTCGTCGACGAGAGCTCGGGCTTCTCGCGCGACGCGATCCTCGCCTCGCTCGAGTCCGAGAACATCGAGGCGCGCCCCGTGTGGAAGCCCATGCACCTCCAGCCCGTCTTCGCGGGCGTGGAGCACATCGGCGGCGCCGTGGCTGAAGACCTCTTCCGCCGCGGCGTGTGCCTCCCGAGCTCGAGCAACATGACCCGCGACGATCAAGACCGCGTGATCGCCAACGTGCGCGCCGCGGCCCTCCGCGCGCGCCCCCGGTCGTCGCGGCCCGTTCACCAGGAGGGGTCTGCATGAGCAATGGTGCCGCCGAGAACCGCGAGGTCGGCAACCTCCCGCAGCTCGTCTTCTCGTACCGCCGCGTCTTCGTGGTGCTCGTGCACCTGGCGCTCTGGGCGGGAGCCTTCATCGGCGCGTTCCTCCTCCGCTTCGACGCGCGCATCCCGGCGCCCTTCTGGGCGCTGATCCGCATCTGGCTCCCCGTCGCGCTCGCGATCCGCACCGCGGTCTATTTCTACTTCGGGATGTTCCACGGCCTGTGGCGCTACACGGGCGCGCGCGACCTCGTGACGCTGTTCCAGGCCGCGTCGGTCTCGACGATGATCACCGTGCTCTACGTCCACTTCGTAGGGCCCCTGGGGCTGCCTCGCACGGTCTTCGTGCTCGAGTGGCTCATGAGCATCTTCGCCGTGGGCGGCCTGCGCTTCAGCGTGCGCACGCTCCGCGAGATTTCGCATCAGGTCACGGTGTCGAGCAACGTCGACGGCCGCAAGAAGATCCTCATCGTGGGCGCGGGCGACGGCGGCGAGATGCTCATGCGCGAGCTCACCCGCACGCACGGCGCCCGCTACGAGTGCGTGGGCTTCGTCGACGACAACCCCGCCAAGCGCGGCGAGCGCATCCACAACGTGCCCGTGCTCGGCCCCATCGCGTCGGTGCCCGACCTCGTGTCGCGTCACGAGGTCGACGAGGTCATCGTCGCGATCCCCTCGGCCTCGGGCCGCGAGATGCGCCGCATCGTCGGCATGTGCAGCAAGGACGGCGTCCGCATCCGCACGATCCCCGGCGTCGAGAGCCTCATCGAGGGCAGGGTCACGGTCAGCCAGCTCCGCAACGTGGCGATCGAAGACCTCCTCGGCCGCGACCCCGTGAAGCTCGAGACCGAGCTCATCGCGGCGCGGCTCAACGGCGCCGTGGTGATGATCACCGGCGCGGGCGGGAGCATCGGCTCCGAGATGTGCCGCCAGGTCTGCCGCTTCGGCCCGTCGAAGCTCCTGCTCGTCGAGCAGGCCGAGAACGCGCTCTTTCAGATCCACCGCGAGCTGCGCGAGGCCTTCCCCGAGATCACGCTCGTGCCGCAGATCGCGGACATCTGCGACACGCGGCGCATGGAGGCGCTCTTCTCGCGCCACCGGCCCAACGTGGTCTTCCACGCCGCGGCGCACAAGCACGTGCCGATGATGGAGTGGAACGCCGGCGAGGCGATCAAGAACAACGTCTTCGGCACGCGCAAGGTGGCCGACCTCGCCGACCAGTACGGCGTGCAGTCGTTCGTGATGATCTCGACCGACAAGGCCGTGAACCCCACGTCGGTGATGGGCGTTTCGAAGCGCGTCGCCGAGATCTACATCCAGTCGCTCTCGCAGCGGTCGCAGACGAAGTTCATCACGGTGCGCTTCGGCAACGTGCTCGGCTCCAACGGGTCGGTCGTGCCGATCTTTCAGGAGCAGATCGCGCGCGGCGGCCCGGTGACGGTCACGCACCCCGACATGAAGCGCTACTTCATGACGATCCCCGAGGCGTCGCAGCTCGTGCTCCAGGCGGGCGTGATGGGCGACGGCGGCGAGATCTTCGTGCTCGACATGGGCGAGCCCGTGAAGATCGTCGACCTCGCGCGCGACCTCATCACGCTCTCGGGCCTGCGCCCCGGCGAGGACATCGAGATCGCCTTCGCGGGCATTCGCCCCGGCGAGAAGCTCTTCGAAGAGCTCGCCGCCGACGACGAGCACGCCGACAAGACGCGGCACCCCAAGATCTTCGTCGGACGCTTTCGCCCCTACGACTGGGAGCAGGTCGAGACCGGCATGGCAGCGCTCCACGAGTGCTCCGACGGCGCCGACGACGAGCGCGTGCGGCTGTGCTTCAAGCAGCTCGTGCCCGAGTACAACCCCGTGGTGCTCTCGGGCCCTCCGGGCACCAACCGCGAGCGTCGCGTCCCCACGATGCCCGCGGCGGCGCCCGATGAGCGCGCCAACGTCATCCCCCTCAAGCGAGGATGATCCGGGCGCCTCTCTCCGCCGAGGCGCTGCGAGAGAAGCTCGCGCCTCCGCGTCCCCTCGAACGCATCGCCGACGCGCTCTACGCGAGGCCCCTCGCGGGCTCACGCATCGCGTGGATCGCGTGGCTCCCTGACGGTCTCGACCGCGCGCTCGACGCG
Source organism: Polyangiales bacterium (assembly GCA_046351535.1). GTDB lineage: Bacteria > Myxococcota_A > Polyangia > Polyangiales > CAISKJ01. The sequence continues at coordinate 202,989 of JAXLYG010000018.1, read as the reverse complement.
CTCGTCGCGCGCGCGAAGGTCGACGGCGCGCGCACGCTGGCCGTCGGCGGACCGCCCGGCAACTACCTCGCCTCGGGCGTCGATCTCGACGACACGGAACTCTGCAAATGTCTTGAATCAAGAGGGTTCGTGGCGTCCAACCGACACCTCGACCTCGTCGTCTCGACGGCGGGTCACGCCCTCGACGCGCGCGTCGCGCGGACGGATGACGACGACGTGATCGCGCGCATCGGGGCATCGTTCACGTCGACGTGGGCGATGGAGGCGGAGCGCGCGCGATCACACGGAGGGCTCTTCGTCGCGCGACGCGGAGAGGACCTTCTCGGCTTCGCCTGTCACTCGGGCAACCGCGCGTGGGCGTCGAACTTCGGTCCCATCGGCGTGGCGCCCGAGGCGAGGGGAGGGGGCCTCGGTCGCGCGCTCGCGTCGACGGTGCTCTGCGACCTCGCGGCGCGAGGGCACGCGGACGCGCTCGTTCCGTGGGTCGACGGAGAGACCGCGCGCTTCTACGCGTCGTTCTGCGTCGTGCTTTCGCGGGCGTGGCGCGCGGAGTACCGTCTCGCCCTCGCGTAGTGCGGAGGCGGATCACATGGAGCAGAGCGGCTGGCGCAAGGCGGTGAAGGTGGCGGTCGATCGCGTCGCGGCGGTCGGCGGACTCGTGGCGCTCGCGCCGGTCTTCGCGGGCGTGGCCGCGGGCGTGGCGATCACGATGGGGCGGCCGGTGCTCTTCACGCAGACGCGTCCGGGGTACAGGGGGCGGCTCTTCAAGGTCTTCAAGTTCCGCACGATGACGGAGGCGCGCGACGCGCGCGGAGAGCTGCTCCCCGACGATCAACGGCTGCACCCCTTCGGCGCGTTCCTTCGAAGGACGAGCCTCGACGAGCTGCCGCAGCTCTTCAATCTGCTCAAGGGCGACGTGAGCCTCGTGGGTCCGCGGCCGCTGCTGGTGCGCTACCTCACGCGCTACACGCCCGAGCAGGCGCGGCGCCACGACGTGCTCCCCGGCATCACGGGCTGGGCGCAGGTCAACGGGCGCAACGCGCTCACGTGGGAGGAGAAGTTCGCCCACGACGTCTGGTACGTCGACCACTGGAGCCTCGCGCTCGACGCGAAGATCCTCTGGCGTACGGTGCGCGTGGTGGCGAAGCGAGACGGGATCGGCGGAGGCGGCGCGGCCCTCTTCGCGCAGGAGTTCATGGGCTCGCAGACGGCGTGAACGACGCCGTCACGGGTGGACGTTCTCCCACGGAGAGGCGTCGGTGGCCCACGCGGTGACCCACTGGAGGAGCGTGGTTCCGCCGGGGCTGGTGACGGTCGCGAGGTTGCCGATCATCGTGTGATCGTTGCCTGTGAGCTCGAAGTACCGGAAGTTGGGCCTCGGGTCGAACGACGTCCGCGTGAGTCCGTCGAGCAGCGTCTGGAACTGCGGCCCCGTGATGCCGAAGTACGTCGAGATCGTGCGGTCCTGCGTGTACGAGAGCATCCCCATGCGGTGCGGCGGGGGGAAGCGCGTCGCGTAGAAGTCGAAGAGCGCGCCGAGGTTCTCGCGACAGCCCGTGCAGCCTTCGGGGAACTGGATGTTCCACGAGGCCATCATCTGTCCGTAGCGCACCTCCGGGGGATTGATCGGAGGCCCCGAGTCGTCGAGCAGGTCGACGCGCGCCATGGGGAACGCGCGCTGCACACGGTCCCAGTGGAGGCCCGCGCCGTAGCCGCCCGCGCTCGCGCCCGTGAGCCACACGCGGTCGGCCATCGGGAAGGTGAGCGCGAGCCGTCGCAGGTACGCGTCGATGTTGCGCGCGCCGACGTGGTGGATGGTGCGGTCCTCTTCGCCGAGCGTGTACGTGATGACGTTGTCGCCGCCGTGGATGTCGCCCGTGCAATACGGCACGTACACGAAGCTCGCGTCGCGGAAGGGGTTTCGCGCGTCGGTGCGGCTGAACATGAGCGCGCGCCCCATGCCCCCGATCTCGCCGCGGAAGGTGCTCGCGGTGTAGTTGTCGTTGATGTTGCTCGCGGTGGGGAGAAAGCACGTGAGCGCGTCCCAGCAGCCGCCGCCGCCCTGGAGGTAGATCAGCACGCGACGGCTGCGCGTGGTGAGGTTCACGCCGATGCCCGCGGGGCTCCCGTTGCCGCACGCGGAGTCGGGGAAGGGGATGAAGGTCCACGTCTCCGATGGGGCCTCGATGGGCGTCTGGGGCGAGCTCGCGTCGGGGGTCCACGGGTGATAGGTCGGTCCCGCGTCGGCGTCGGTGACCGCCGCGTCGGAGGCGTCGACAGGGGCCGCGTCGACGGCGGGCACGTCGGCGGGCGGAGCGTTCACCTCGCTGCCGCACGCGGCCGCGAGGAAGGGGATGGAGAGGAGCGCGGTGGCGCTGCGAAGACTCACAGGGGTCATCGCAGACGACGCTATACCGGTTCGCGCACGCGAGAAAACAAGCGCTCGCGGAGGCGGTGCGTAACGGTCAACGCGGCGCAGCCCATGACACCGCTGTCACGGGCTCAAGGTGACGAAATCGCCTTTGTGGTAGCGCCCTCGACGGCGGGCGGAAGATTGCAGTATGGTCCGCGCAACCCCCCGGTCCACGTGGTCCCGTGAACGGACCTGATGATCCTTCCCGCGCGCGCTGCTGACGAGCGCGCGCGAGATCGAGGCAGACAGCTCGATGAGAACGCTTCACAAGATCGTGCGGACGGCGATGTGCCTGTCCCTGCAGCTCCCCCTGCTCGCGGCCGTCGCGACCTCCGCCGAGGCAGTTCCCCTCCTCACGGGATTCGGCGGACCAACGGGCTACGGCCTGCCGCAGAACTGCGTCCACCCGAACGACGACGGGTCGTACGCGGGTCCGCTGTCGACGACGGGCTTCCCCGCGGTGGCGATCCCGATCACCACGGCGTTCCCGATGGGCCTCAACTTCTTCGGCAACAACTACCGCACGATGTACGTGAACACGAACGGGAACATCACGTTCCGCGGGGCCGTGGGCACGTACACCCCGATGCCCTTCCCCGTCGCGAATCAGCCCATGATCGCGCCGTGGTGGGCCGACGTCGACACGCGCGGCGGCGGCCAGCCGATGCGCAACAACATCTGCTTCTACGTCGAGCCCAACCGCATCGTCGTGACCTGGAACAACGTCGGCTACTTCAGCTCGCACGACGACCTCCAGAACGACTTTCAGCTCATCCTCACGACGAGCAACACGTGCTCGACCACGGGCGACTTCGACGTGGAGTTCCGCTACAACCGCTGCCAGTGGACCACGGGTGACGCCTCGGGCGGCATGGGCGGCTTCGGCGGAACGCCCGCGCAGGTCGGCTTCGACGCGGGCAACATGCGCAACTACGTGGCGCTCCCCATGTCGCGCTCGATGGCGATTCTCGACGTGTGCCGCACCTCGAACGTCCCCGGTGGATCGCCGGGCCTCTGGCGCTTCCAGATCCGCGGCGGCGACGTCTCGACGGGCTGTGCGGGCGGCGGAACCGCCTGCACCGTCTCGGGCCAGATGGGCGCCTGCTCGCAGGGCGTGAACATCTGCGACGGCATGGCGACCCGCTGTCAGCAGGTGAACATGCCGCGCGCCGAGCGCTGCAACGGCAACGACGACGACTGCAACGGCATGATCGACGAGGGCACGGGCCTGTGCCCCAACAACTTCGTGTGTGACCGCGGCTCCTGCGTCGAGCGCTGCTCGGGCGAGCTCGGGTGCCTGCCCGGCCGCACCTGCACCGCCGCGGGCATCTGCGTCGAGACGTCGTGCATGGGCGTCGACTGCCCCGCGGGCCAGCGCTGCTCGGGCGGCATGTGCGTGGGCATCTGCGACGGCGTCACGTGTCCGCACGCGCAGATCTGCCGCGCGGGCCGCTGCGTGAACCCCTGCGAGGGCGTCACCTGCAACCCGATGGAGGTCTGCGATCCGGGCCCCGGTCCGCGCGCGGGCCTCTGCGTGCCGGGCTGCCAGTGCACCCCGTGTCAGCCCGGTCAGTCGTGTCAGCCCGACGGCTACTGCGTGTCGGATGACTGCGCGGGCATCACCTGCCCGACGGGCATGTACTGCCGCGGCGGACAGTGCCGCGACGCCTGCGAGACGGGACCCGACACGCGCCTCTGCCCGAGCGGCGAGGTCTGCCAGATGGGCGAGTGCGTGCCGTCGTCGATGGTCGTTCGCGACAGCGGCGTGGGCGACGCCTCGGCCGACGCGCCCCGCACCGACGTTCCGCGCACCGACGTTCCGCGCACCGACGGGACCGTCGGGCGTGACACGGGCGCGAGCGCCGATGTCGACGACACCCCCGTGGTGCTCGCCCCGAGCTCGCGCGGCTGCCGTTGCAGCACGATGAACACCCGCGTCGACACGCGCTGGGTCGCCGCGGCGTTCGCGGCGGGCGCGGTGCTCGTCACGCGTCGCCGCCGTCGCCGCTGATCGCGGCCGCGCGGTACGATCGCATCGATCACAAGCCTTCGCTTCGCCCCACCACTCACTCGTTCGATACGGAGCTCTCGATCGCCATGAAGCGTCATCCCTCCTTTCTCTGGGGATCCACCCTCGTGTGCCTCACGCTGCTCGGCACGGCGTCGTGCAGCGACCCTGCGAACACGGGCGGCGGCGGTGATCCCGACGCGAGCACCGGCCCTGGAACCGGCCCGGGCACTGGCCCCGGAACCGGTCCTGGCACGGGCCCCGGCACGCCCAATCCCAACCCCAACCCCAACCCCCTCCCGGGCTCGCTCGGGGCGTGGGCGCGTTCGAATCCCGGCACGATGGAGGACCTCCTCGGCGTGTGGGGCACCGCGGCCAACAACGTGCTGGCGATCAGCGCGCTCGAGGTCCGCAAGTTCAACGGCACCGCGTGGGTCGTCGGGCCGATGGTGCCCGAGCTCGCCGAGGGAACGGGTCACCGCGGCGGTCCTCCCGCGGTGCGCGCGCTCGGCGGCTTCGACGCGGCGACGACCTTCCTCGGCGCGGTGACGATCCCCGGCGAGGGCTCTCCCGACGCGGGTCGCGGGCTCATCATCAAGGTGATGGGCGCCACGGGCACGGTGCAGGAGCCCATGCGCAGCCTCTACGCGCAGGGCATCTGGGGCCGCGCCGCGAACGACGTGTGGGCCGTCGGCGGCGACTACGCGATCCACTGGAACGGCACCGCGTGGGAGAACCGCTCCGCGGGCATCGCGATGAACAGCGACCTCCAGGGCGTGTGGGGCGCGTCGGCCGACGACGTGTGGGCCGTCGGCGCGGCGGTCTATCACTGGCAGGCGGGCACGTGGAACCGCGTCGACATCCCCGGCGCGGGGGCGACGAACTTCCTCAGCGTGTGGGGCGCGTCGGCCAACGACATCTGGCTCGTCGGCAACAGCGCGGCGCAGCACTGGAACGGCACCGCGTGGTCGCGTCACTTCGTGGGCGCGACGGAGATCATCCGCAGCGTCTGGGGCACCGCCGCCAACGACGTCTGGGCCGTCGGCGACGCCGGTCGCATCGTGCACTGGAACGGCGAGGTGTGGTTCCAAGTGCCGAGCAACGTGACCACCACGCTCAACAGCGTGTGGGGCACGGGCGCGCACGACATCTGGGCCGTCGGCGCGCGCGGCACGGCGCTCCACTACACGGGCGGCACCGGCAACGGCGGCGGGCCCCGCAACACCGCCATCGGCGGCAGCACCGTGATGAACGACCGCGGCGTGCGCGTCGCCGGCGCGCCCTTCTCCGCCTGCGCGCGCAAGGCCGACGGCACCGTGATGTGCTGGGGCGACAACCGCGCGGCCATGCTCGGCGACGGCAGCCTCACGACGCGCTACGAGCCCGTCGCGGTGCAGAACATCGCGGGCGCCGTCGACGTCGCGATCGGCCAGTACCACGCGTGCGCGGTGAAGTCCGACGGCACCGTGTGGTGCTGGGGCACCAACCGCAGCGGCCAGCTCGGCAACGGCGAGTCGCAGGGCGACCACCGCGAGCCCGTGCAGGTCTCGGGCATCACCGACGCGATCCAGGTCTCCGTGGGCAGCGCGCACTCCTGCGCGCTCCGCCGCACGGGCCAGGTGCAGTGCTGGGGCCAGAACGATCGCGGTCAGGTCGGCGACGGACAGATGACCAACCGCGCCTTCCCCGCGAGCGTCAACGCGCACACGGACATCATCGCGATCGCGCTCGGCGCCAACCACTCGTGCGCGCTCCGCAACAACGGCGGCGTCGAGTGCTGGGGCCTCAACGCCAACGGGCAGCTCGGCAACGGCAACATGACCAGCTCGTCGCTCGGTCAGCCCGTCGCCAACCTCACCGACGCCGTGGGCCTCGCGTCGGGACCCAACCACACCTGCGCGGTGCGCGCGAACGGCCGCATCGTGTGCTGGGGCAACAACGCGGGCGGACAGCTCGGGAACAACACCATGGGCGCCCCCGTCTCGTCGCCCACGGAGGTCTTCAGCCTCGTCGACGCGGTGAGCGTCGGCATGGGCGCGAGCCACACCTGCGCGGTGCGCAAGACCGGCGGCGTGCGCTGCTGGGGCACCAACGCGAACGGTCAGCTCGGCGACGGCTCGACCACCAACCGCTTTCAGGCCACCGACGCGCGCGCGATCACCGACGCCGTCCGCATCGCGGGCGGAACGGACTTCACCTGCGCGGCGCGCGCGAACGGCCAGGTCGTGTGCTGGGGCTCGAACACCAACGGCCAGCTCGGTCGCGGCATGACCGGCGGCGCCAACAATCCCCTCGCGCCCGTCACGGGCTTCTGACCACTCCGCCCGCGCGCGGCGTCTCAACTGGTCACGCACGCAGATCCGTGTAGGATGCGCGCGCCTCTCATGTTCGAGCGCCCAATCTCACCCGAAAGCCTCCGCGCCGCAGCCGCAGAAATCGCCAACGCGGAGCGCGCTCGCGCGACCTCTCGGGAGGCCCTCGACGCGCTCTCTCGCGTCGTCGCCGAGGCGCTCCTCGACCAGGCCGAGCACCGCGCCGCTGCCGTCTCTCCCTCGAAGCTCGACGGCGCCGTCGCGCTCGCGCTGCCCTCTGGAGACCCGCTCGCGGTGCTCCGTAGCGGCGCGCGCAACGACGCCGAGCGATGCCTCGTCGCGTGCCTGTGCGCGCGTCACCTCGGCGCCGTGCTCGAGCGCCGCGACGGCGTCAATGCGCTGCGCGCGATGCTCCCGTCGCTCGACTGGCTCGAGTTCACGGGCCAGTACCCGCCCTACACCGCCGCGCGCATCACCCTTGAAAACGAGGCCCGCGCGCGCTTCGAAGACATCGTGCGCGCCGCGCCCGTCGAGGCGCCCACGGCCCTCGCCGCCGCCGCCGTGCGGGGGCTCCGGGGTGTCGCGAGCGAGTCGGCGCCTGCGCCTGTCTCTGCGCCGCCGGGGCGCGCGATCACCGTCGCGGGCGAGCTCGAAGGCACGGAGCGTTCGCTCTGGCTCCGCGTGCTCACGGTGATGGTCTCCGCGATCACGGGGGCCGTTCGCGCGGTGCTCCGCGTGGTGTTCTCACTCCGCAGCCCCGCGACGGTCTCCCTCGACGGAGACCAGCTCCGCGTCGTGGGGCACACGGAGCTCCTCGGTCGAACGCTGCGCACGTACGACCACCGCATCGCGCTCATGAGCCTCACGGAGGTGCGTCGCGAGGCGCGCTTCCCGATGCTCCCCGTGGCCGCGTCGGTGTGCGCGCTCTTCATCGGCTCGACGCTCGGCGCCAAGTACATGATCGAGGGCGCGGGCGGGCGCTACTGGGTCCTCGTCGCGCTCGGCCTCGGGCTCATCGCCGCGGGCGTGCTCTTCGACTTCGTGATCCGCGCGATCTTCCCCGGCGCGCAGGGCCGCACGCGGCTCACGCTGCGCGCGAAGGACCGCCAGGGCCTCGTGCTCACGGGCCTCGACGTGCGCGAGCTCGACGGCCTCCTCGACGCCATCGACGCGCGCGGACGCGCCCCCGCCGCGGCGCCGCTCAAGCCGCTGCTCTCGGGCGCCGAGGCGCTCTCGTCAGAGACCGTGCGCGACCCCGCGCCGCGCCGCGCGCGCTGACCCTCAGTACGGGACGCCGACCGTCGCTCGAAGCGCGCCGTCGATCACGCCCGAGACGCCCGCCGCGTCGAGGCTCGCGCGCACCTTCACCGACGACCCGTCGGCCTCGAAGGTCGCGCCCGAGAGGAACGCGCGGGCCCACGTCGGCGCGTCGCCCTGAAGCGTCTCGGCGCGCAGCCCCGTGAGCCGCGTGGCGACGGTGCGCGCGCGCGCGCTGTCGTCGCAGAGGAGCGTCGTCGAGAGCGAGACGCCGTCGCGCACGTCGGCCGAGATGGCCGCGCCCGTCACGCCCGCGAGGGGGTCGCTGTCGGGCACGCGCTCGGGCGAGGGGAGCGCGAGCACCCACACCGCCGCGCGCTCGTTCGCGTGCCGTCGGAGCGGCGCGAGCGCGAGCGGTGAGGCCTCGCCGCGCATCGTGTCGAGTCCCCGCTGGAGCATCGCGTCGACGAGCGCGCGCGAGCCCGTGAGCATCACGCCCGAGGGGGTCCACGCGATGGTGCCCGCGGAGCCCGCGTCCCGGTTCGACGCGGCCGTCGCGATGCGCACGCCGTCGGGCGTGGTCGACTGCGCGCCCTGCGCGCACGCGGCGAACGCGGCCTCGCTCACGCCGCCCTCGGCGACGAACGCGAAGTCGTCGAGGCGCGGCCTCGGCACGACGAGCAGCACCCTTCGAACGCGCTGCGCGATGGCCTCCGCGCACGCGGGCGGCGCCGACGGGGCGGTCGCGAAGAGCGCGCGCGTGGCGGGGGCGCGTCGCAGCGCCTCGAGGTCGGCCACGGCGAGGATCAGCGTCGACGCGGGGACGTACGCGAGGGGATCGCGCGGGAGCTCGGGCGCGCGCGGCGCGGTCGCCTGCGGCGCGCGGGGGCGCTGCTGCGGGCGCGGGCGGCTCGCGACGAGCGCGCCGGCGACGGCGGCGAGGGCGAGCGCGACGATGGCGCCGGTGCGTCGCTCGGGGTTCACAGCAGCCGCATGATCGCGTCGGTGAACTGCGTGGTCGAGGCGCTGCCGCCGTGCTCCTGCGTGCGCAGGTCGGTCTCGGCGTAGACGCGCTCGACGGCGCGCTCGATGCGGCGCGCGGCCTCTCGCTCGCCCATCGCGTTGAGCATGAGGGCCGCCGAGAGGATCACCGCGGTGGGGTTGGCGACGCCGTGGCCCGCGAGGTCCGGCGCGCTGCCGTGCACGGCTTCGAAGACCGCGCACTCGTCGCCGAAGTTGGCGCCGGGGACGACGCCCGTGCCGCCCACGAGGCCCGCGGAGAGCTCGGCGAGGATGTCGCCGTAGAGGTTGTCCATCACGAGCATGTCGAAGCGCGTGGGGTCTCTCACGAGCTGCATCGCGCAGGCGTCGACGATCATCTCGTTGACCTCGAGCTCGGCGAAGCGCGTCGCGGTGCGCCTGGCCACCTCGAGGAACATCCCGTCGGTGAGCCGTAGGAGGTTGGCCTTGTGCACGATGGTGACCTTCTTGCGGCCCGTCGCGCGCGCGTGTCGGAACGCGAACTCCGAGATGCGCTGACACGCCTTCTCGGTGACGATCTTGAGGCTCTCGGCCACGCCGGGGACGACCATGTGCTCGATGCCTGAGTAGATCCCCTCGGTGTTCTCGCGGATGATCACCAGGTCGATGTCCTCGTAGCGCGAGGGCACGCCGGGGAGCGAGCGGACGGGGCGCATGCACGCGTAGAGGTCGAGCGCGCGCCGCAGGGTCACGTTGACCGAGCGGAAGCCCTTGCTGATCGGCGTGCCGACGGGCCCCTTGAGCGCGATGCGGTTGCGCTGGATCGACTGGATGAGCTCGTCGGGGCACGCGTTGCCCGTGCGCGCGGCGGCCTCGGCGCCCGCGTCGTGGCGCTCCCACTCGATCTTCACGCCGCACGCTTCGATGACTCGCTGCGCGGCCTCGGTGACCTCGGGACCGATCCCATCGCCTGGGATCAACGTGACCGTGTAGTCCATGATCGTATGGACTTCGGCACTAGCGCCGCGCGCCCTCGCGCACAAGGCCCATCGTCGCCACGCCGGGGGTCAGCGCGACGCGACGGCCGTCACGAGCGCGGGCCCGCGCGCGCTGAACGTGTGCGCGGGGACCACCACGGAGCCGAAGGACTCGCGCTGCATCTCCCGGGTGTATCCGAGGGTCTCGCAGAGCCGCCCGAAGGCCGACGCGCCGACGCGGACGCTCTCGATGGAGGGCGCGCCGGGGCGTGAGAACTCGACGTAGCCCGAGCCGAGGCGCATCCCGCCGAGGTCGTAGGCCCTCACGGCGCGCACCTCGCCGGGGGCGACGCGCGCGAGTTCGAAGCCGAGATAGTTTCGAAGCCGCCACGCGCCGTCGGCCTCGACGTCGACGCGCGCGACGGCGTGGAGGTAGGGCCACGCGACGGTGCAGAGCAGCGACGAGAGCACGCCGCTCCACCCGATGACGCTCCAGCGGAGGTACCGCGCGCGGGGGGTGAGGTCGTCGCGCGCGAGCGAGCGGGTCATGTACGCCGCGACGCCGAGGGCGGCGACCGCGAGGAGCACCGTGGGGAGGTGCCACGCAAAATAGACCCACTGGCCGAGGCTCACAGACCGCATGGCAAACGACGCTATCGCCTCGCAGGGCGTTCGCAAAGGGCGCCCTGACGCTTGCTGCGGAACCGCTATGGCGACGCGCCCGCGGGGCCGAAGGCGAAGACGTACGCCCCCCGCGCCGCGCGGGCGTTGTTGAGGAACGCGCGGCCCACGTTGTCGGCGGCCGTGAACGGGTGCGCGCCGCGCTCGTCGAGGGGCGTCGCGGTGAGCTCCGAGAAGTCCGCGCCGTCGAACCAGCTCCGCGGGTCGACGCGGATCGAGAGCGCGCCGCCGTCGGCGGGCGTGATGTCGACGGGGATGCCCCGGACCCTGCGCGCGACGTCGAGGGGCGTCTGCGGCGTGGTGATGGACTCGTCGGCGGTGAGCGCGCCCGAGAACGGCACCTCGATGGTGCTCCCGTCGACGGTGCGCGAGGCCACGCCCGCGACGCGGATGGCCGCGCCGCGCGTGGCGCCGTCGTGGTTGTAGAGCCAGGCCTCGGCGGTGCGCGCGCGGAGGTCGAGCCCGTCGCCGCCGCCGGGGATCGCGACGAGCGCGGGCGACAGCACGTCGACGACGACCTGGTGCGTGACCTGCGCGACGATCTGTCCGGCGCCGAGGTGCGACTCGCCGTGGGCCCACGCGCGGGGCACGAGGAGCTTCGAAATCGCGTCGAGCGGTGAGCGCGCCTGACAGCCGTCGCACGCGATGGGCTCGAGCGAGTTGAGGTACACCGGGCCGACGGCCGCAGCGGCTTGCGTGAGGGTGACCGTCCAGCCCGAACGCGTGGTGAAGGTCGCGGGACCCGCGTGCTCGTAGCCCCCGGCGCGGGCCGCGAAGGTGACGTGTCGGAGGCCCGTGGTGTCGCCGCACCCGGCGGTGAGCGCGCCGGCGCCGCCGAGCGAGAGCGCCGCGGCGGTGATCGCGAGAGACCACGTTGCGATGGGGTGCTTCACGGCTGCTCCGTGGGCGCGCCGTGCCTCGACGCGGCGCTCCCGAGGTGGAGGGTGAGGACGAGGAAGACCATCCGCGGAGGCCCCGCGCTGAAGTGCCGCGTCGCGACGAGCGTGGGGAAGTCGCTGCTGTGAAAGTCCGAGACGTAGTTGAACTGCCCCCACTGATAGCGCGCGTCGAGGAGGTTCTGCGCCGCGACGCCGACTTCGAAGTGGGTCCACCGCAGCGAGGCCTGCGCGTCGACGGTGAAGACCTCGTCGCCGCGCTCCGAGAGCGGGAGCGCGCGCGGGGCGACGTAGGTGACGCCCATCGAGGCCGTGGCCGTGAAGGCCCTGCCGCGCAGCCGCAGGGGCAGCGGTCGCGTGGCCGACGCGTCGAGGCGCAGCACGAGCTCGGGCACGTAGGGGACGAGGTAGCCCGTGTCGTCGTAGGTGGCGCGCGCCCACGTCGCGTGCGCCGAGAGGTCGAACCACGAGCCCGTGAGCCGCGCGGCGGCGAGGGCGCCCATGCGCGACGTGCCCGAGGCGAGCGAGTTGCGGCCCTGCTGCTCGTCGAAGACGAGGTCCTGCCCGACGTGGGTGTAGAAGAAGATCGCCCGCGCGCTGAGCTGCGCGGGTTCGAAGCGGCGGTCGAAGACCACGCCCGCCTCGGTGGCCGCGATGGGGCTGAAGGGGCCCTGCTGGTCGTTGCCGAGGTACACCGGGTCCGCCGAGCGCGAGCCCATGCCGCCCGAGAGGGTGACCGTGACGCCCTTCCACGGGCCCGCGAGGAGCGTCGCGCGAGGCTGCACCGCGACGGCCCCGGCGCTGCGCCGCTCCGTGGGGAGGCGATAGCCCGCGCGGTCGACGGAGAGGCACGCGGCGTCGAGGGGCGCGCCGCGCACGCTCACGTCGCGCACGGCGCAGCGGTCGAGCACGTCGTACTGAAAGAGGTCGGCGCGCACGCCGCCGCGCAGCGTGAGCCAGCGCCAGAAGCGCAGCTCGCCGTCGACGTAGAGCGCCACGTTCGAGAACGCGTTGGCGAGGTCGAAGTCCGTGCGGTACGCGACGTCGGTGCCCGCGCGCAGTCGGCTCTGCGACGCGTCGACGCCGACGTGGCGCGCGTAGAGCCCCGCCTCGACGGACTGCGCGTAGCCGCCCACGGTGGCGCGGTAGCGGGCCGACGCGCGCGCGCCCACGTCGACGGAGCTCGCGGCCTGGTCGATCGCGTCGCCGCGCTGCCCGTGCGACGACTGCCAGGGCTGCTGCGCGTCGAGGAGATAGCCCGTGAAGTTCTCTCGGAGCCTGAAGGTGCGCAGGCTGGCCCACGCGAGCGCGCGGAGCACCGACGCCTCGCGCGTCGACTCGACCTCGGCGGAGACCTGGTGACGCGTGGACTCTCCGCCCTGCGTGGGGTCGTAGGTGCCGTAGAAGTCGACGCGGCCCGCGCGGTAGTCGTCGTCGCGGAGCACGCCCGCGGAGCGGTAGCGCGTCGCGTACGTGGTGAGCAGCACGCGCCACGTGAGGCTGCCCGCGCGGCCCTCGTACTGCGCGTTGCCCGAGGCGCGCTCGTAGCCGCGGTTCGAACCGTAGCCCGCGCTCGTGGCGAGCTCGGCGCCGCCGAAGGTGCCCGGGCTCTCGCCCTCGGGGCCCCACAGCGCGACGAGGCGGTGCGTGTCGTAGGAGCCGTAGCGGTAGCGCACGAAGGCGCCGCGTGTCGGCAGGCGGAGGTTGAACTGCGCGGAGCCCGCGACGGCGAAATCACCCTGGTGCGGGTCGAAGGGACCCTCGAGCACGCGCACCGACTCGATGAGCTCGGGGATGATGAAGTGCGTGTCGGCGTGGCCCTGACCGTGCGGGTGCGCGGGCTCGTTGATCGGCACGCCGTTGACCTGAAACTCGAGGTCCTGACCGATGCGCGCGTCGAAGCCGCGGAGAAAGACCTGCTCCGCGTGGCCCTCGCCGAGGCCGTTGGTGAGAAAGATCCCCGGCGCGAGGCGCAGCGCGTCCGACGCGTTGCTCATCGGCACCTGCGCGAGCGCGCCGACGGTGATGGGCACATCGCCCGCGCCGCGTGACGGCGCGACGTGCGAGCGGACCGTCGCGGCCCCCGAAGGCTCCGTCAAGTCACTTGCGACGGGCGCCGATGGCACGGTCGGTGAAGCGGGCGTGGCAGTCGGCTGCGTAGAGGGCTCCGCAGCGCGCGACGTCACTTCGGATGTGACCCCGGCATCGGCGACCGAAGGCGATGATTCGTCCGTTGATGCGTCGGTGACGCGCGTCGCGGCGTCTCCGTCGGTCGCCGCGATCACGGCCGCGTCAGACTGCGCGAGCGCGTACGAGGGGACGAGGGCGAGCGACCACGCCGCCGCCGCGCGCGCGACGCCGACACGCGAGCGCTGTCGTACGTGTCGTCGCTGCGCTCCCATGGCGGCGTCGGGTGGTACCGCTTTCGTATCTCAATTGCAATTGGATTCGTCTTGCATTCACGCCGCGGCGAGCGCGCCCGGTGGGTCGCCGCAAACTGAAAAAAAAGTGGGTATCGCTTCACCGTATTGAAGGTCGCGAGAGCACACATCTAGAGTGCCTATCGATGGGCAACCGTTGGAGCTCCACACCGACTGCAGGGCACACGCCCGAGCGCTCCACGCAGGCCCCTCGGCAGGCATCATGAGAACTGACATGCACAGCGATTCGCAGACCCTCGTGCGGGATCTGGCGGTGCAGCGCGAGGAGCTCGCGCGGCAGCAGGCCGAGATCGAGCGCGCGCGGCAGCGGTATCGCGAGCTCTTCGAACGCGCCTCCGTGGGCTACCTCATCCTCGACCCCGAGGGCGTCGTCGAAGACGCCAACGAGGCCGCGCTCGCGCTCCTCGGGCACCGCCGCGGCGAGCTCCTCCAGCAGGAGCTCGGCTGGCTCGTGGCGCCCGCGCACCGCGACGCGTGGGGCCGCGCGCTCGGCGCGGCGGGCGGCGGCGTCGGCGCGTCGTGCGAGCTCGAGATGCTCAAGGGCGACGGCGCGCTCGCCGCCGTGCGCCTCGAGGCCGTGACCCTCACGCGCGGCCGCGACGGCGCGCGGCTCCTCGTGACCGTGGCGGACAACCGCGCGCGCATCGAGGCGGCGCGCGCCATCCGCGAGTCCGAGGCGCACTACCGGCAGCTCTTCAACGTGAACCCCGTCCCGATGCTCATCGCCGCGCGCGAGGGCCTCGCCGTGCTCGCCGCGAACCCCGCGGCGGAGCGCGCCTGCGGCTACTCCGTCGACGAGTTCCGCGGGCGCTCGCTCGGCGACCTCTCCTTCGAGGAGGACTGCTTCGCGCGCTGGATCGCCTCGGGGCACCGCGGCCGCGCCTCGCGCGCCGTGCAGATCCGCCGCGGCGACGGCGGCGCCACCGTGGCCGAGGTGAGCGCCCACGACGTCACCTTCGACGGCGCCGCCGCGGTGCTCGTCGTGCTCGAAGACATCACGCAGCGCTGGCACGCCGAGCGCGAGACGCGCCGCGCCAACGAGCTCCTGCGCGCCGTGATCGCCGCGTCGCCGATGGGCATCGTGTGCGTGGGCGCGAGCGGCGACGTGCAGATCGTGAACGCCGCCGCGGGCCGCATCGCCGCCAGCGACGACGCCGCGTGGGTGGGCCGACCCTTCTTCGAGTGCTGCCCCATCGAGGCCCTCGCGCCGCTGCTCCTGCAGGCGCTCGACGGCGCCGAGGTGCCCACCACCGACGTCGCGTTCTACCCATCGCCGCGCCGCTCGGCGCCGGGTCGCGGCCTCGAGGTGCGCCACCTCACGGTTTCCGCCGCGCCGATCCGCAACGTCGAGGGGCGCGTCACCGGCGCCATCGTCGCGCTCTCCGACGTCACGCAGCGGCGCCTCCTCGAGGAGCAGCTCCGCATGAGCGACAAGCTCCGCGCCATCGGTCAGCTCGCGGGCGGCATCGCGCACGACATCAACAACGTGCTCACGGTGATCCTCGGCTGCGCCACGGCGATCCGCGACGGGCTCCCCCCCGACGCGGTGGTGGGCTCCGAGGTGCGCGCGGTCATCGACGCGAGCGCCCGCGCGGCGCGGCTCACGCGCGGCCTCCTCACGTTCAGTCGGCAGCAGCAGACCGACGCCGCCGAGGTGGCCGTCGACACCACCGTGCGCGACTACGTCGAGTCGGTGTTCCGCCGCACGATCCCCGAGAACATCGAGCTCGACGTGCAGCTCGACTCGCGGGACTTCTCCGTGGCCCTCGAGCCCTCGCAGCTCCAGCAGGTGCTCCTGAACCTGGTGCTCAACGCGCGCGACGCGATGCCCTCGGGCGGACGCATCTCGCTGCGCACCTCCCTCGACGTCGCGTGCGAGCCGCCCTGCGTCTGCATCGAGGTCGAAGACACGGGCGTGGGCATGACCCCCGAGGTGCGCGCGCGCATCTTCGAACCCTTCTACTCGACCAAGAGCAGCGAGCGGAACAGCGGCCTCGGCCTCGCCACCGTGTACGGCATCGTGCAGCAGGCCGAGGGCGTCATCACCGTCGACTCCGTGCCCGGCCGCGGGACGTGCTTCCGCATCGCCGTGCCGTCGGTCTCTCGCACCTCGCGCCCGACCTCGCCGCCGCCGCGCCTCTCGGTCCCCATCGCGGGGCAGGGGATCCTCGTGGTCGAAGACGAGCCCGAGGTGCGCCGCGCCATCTGCCGCGGCCTCACGCGGCAGGGCTTCAAGGTCTTCGAAGCCGACGGGATCGAGCGCGCCATCGAGCAGGCCACGGCGCACCGCGACGCCGTGCGCGTGCTCCTCACCGACGTGGTGATGCCCGTCGCGAGCGGCCTCGACGTGGCCCGCGAGGTGCGGCGCATCGTGCCCGGCCTCGAGGTCGTCTTCATGAGCGGCTACGCCGACGAGGCCTTCGCGCCCTACGGCATGCTCCACGAGATCGGCACGATCCTCCCGAAGCCCTTCATGCCCGAAGAGGCAGGGCTGCGAATCCGCGAGGTGCTCGCGCGCGCCAAGGCCCCGTCGATCCATCCCCAGCGCGTCCCCTCCGTCGGCACCGCGTAGCCGCGCGCAGCGCTTCGTGCGCGCGCCCCGCGCGAGGTGCGCACGCGCCATCGCCGACGCCGCGACCTGTCGTCGCAGGCGCGCCGCGGGCATTGACGCCGCTCGCGCCTGCCGCGAGATTCGGCCGACACCCTCACAGGAGCGACGCCCCTACGATGACGACACTTCGATGCTTCGCGGCCGCCGTCTGCGCGATCGGCCTCTCCGCGTGCGGCGACACAACGTCCACCACCGACGCGAGCGTCGACCGCGCCGCCGTCGATGCGACGCCTGAGGACGCGGGCTCCGACGTCGCCGCCGACGTGACCGCCGACGCGCCCGCGACGGGGTCGCCCGTCGAGATCCGCTTCGACGCCGTGGTCGGCGCGATGCCCTTCTCGTGCACGGGGAGCTTCGCGGGCCTCGGCACCACGATGGCCGCGTGGACGCCCTACGATTTCCGCTTCTATGTGCACGACGTACAGCTCGTGCCCGAGACCGGCTCGCCGGTGCCCGTGACCCTCGATCAAGACGGCACGTGGCAGTACCAGAACGTCGCGCTGCTCGACTTCGAAGATCACACGGGGACGTGTTCGAACGGCACCGACGCCACCAACCATCACATCGTCGGCCGCGTGACCGCGCCCGCAGGAACCCGCTGGACCGGCGTGCGCTTCAAGCTCGGCGTGCCCCTCGAGCTCAACCACCGCAACCCCGCCACGGCGCCGTCGCCGCTCAACCTCAGCACGCTCTTCTGGGCGTGGCAGAGCGGGTACAAGTTCCTCCGCATCGACGGTCGCACCACGGTGCCGGGCTTCAACATCCACCGCGGGAGCACGGGCTGCACGGGCGACCCCGCCGCGGGCGCCGTCACCTGCACGCGGCCCAACCGCCCCGAGGTCACGCTCATGGGCTTCGACCCCGCGCAGAACGTCGTGGTCGCAGACCTCGCGCGCCTCGTCGCCGCCACCAACGTCAACGCCTCGACGGGCGCGCCCGGCTGCATGGGCGACGCGACGGACCCCGAGTGCATCACGATCATGCCCACGCTCGGCATCGCGATGGGCGGCGGAGACCCGCCCACGCAGACCTTCTTCCGCGTGCGGTGAGCGCCACGCATCACCGCGGACCACGACGATGAAGCCCCGCCTCGCCCTCGCCGCCACGCTCGCGCTCTCCCTCTCGCTCACGGCCTGCGGCGACGACGCGGCCGCGCCCTACACGCCGCCGACGACGCTCACCGCCGACCCGCCGCCGGGCTTCCCCGCGATGCGCATCCCCGCGGACAACGCGTTCACCAGAGAGAAGGCCGAGCTCGGCCGCTACCTCTTCTATGAGCGCAAGCTCTCGGGCAACCAGACGCAGTCGTGCGGCTCGTGCCACCACCAGCGCCTCGCCTTCACCGACGCGCGCACGCAGGCCCTCGGCTCCACCGGCGACCTCACGCCGCGCTCGTCGATGAGCGTCGTGAACTCGGGCTACAACGCCACGCTCACGTGGGCCAACCCCTCGGTGCGCACCCTCGAGCGACAGGCGATGGTGCCCATGTTCGGCGAGAGCCCCGTCGAGCTCGGACTCGCGGGGCGCGAGGCCGAGATGCTCGCGCGGCTCCGCGCCGATCCGCGGTACCCGCCGATGTTCCAGCGCGCGTTCCCCGGCGCGGCGGACCCCATCACGCTCGACAACGTGCTCAAGGCCATCGCGAGCTTCGAACGCGCGATCCTCTCGGCGGACTCGCCCTACGACCGCCACCTGCGCGGCGACGCGACGGCCCTCAGCGAGTCGGCGCGGCGCGGCATGGCGCTCTACTTCGGCGAGCGCCTCGAGTGCTTCCACTGCCACGGCGGGTTCAACCTCTCGGACTCGGTGATCACCGCCGCGACGCGCATCGACGAGACGCCCTTTCACAACAACGGGCTCTACAACGTCGACGGCCGCGGCGCGTACCCGGCGCCCAACACCGGCGTCTTCGCCATCACCGCCAACCCCGCCGACATGGGACGCTTCCGCGCCCCCTCGCTCCGCAACATCGCCGTCACCGCGCCCTACATGCACGACGGCTCCATCGCCACGCTCGAAGAGGTCATCGACCACTACGCAGCAGGCGGTCGCACGGTCACCAGCGGGCCCAACGCGGGCAACGGCGCGACCTCTCCGCTCCGCTCCGAGCTCGTCCAGGGCTTCGTCATCAGCGCCGCCGAGAAGGCCGACGTGGTCGCCTTCCTCCGCGCGCTCACCGACGAGACGATGCTTCACGACCCCCGCTTCTCCGACCCCTTCGGCCGCGAGTAACCGCGTCGACGCACGGCCTCCGACGCGCCGTCGAATTCGCGCGGTGTCAACTTGACAGTTGTGGTGTCTGGTTCCATCTTCCGCGCTGTCATGAACGAACGGAGGCACGTGCGGTTGAAGCTCGACGAGCTCGCGGAGCGGGCCGGGGTGTCACCTCGCACGGTGCGCTACTACGTGCAGCGGGGCCTGCTCACGGCGCCCGAGTTTCGCGGGCCCGACACGGTCTACGAGGCCGAGCACCTCGCGCGGCTCAAGGCCATCCGAGCGCTCCAGGCGAGGCACCTCCCGCTCGACGCGATTCAAGAGGCCCTCACGGGGCGCACGCTCGACGAGGTCGAGCGCATCGCGAAGGGAGAGCTTCCCGCGGGCACGGTCGCGACACCCGAGGTGTCACGTTCGACGGACGACACGGTGCGCCCCGCGGAGGTCGAGCGCGTGACGCGCTACGTCCTCGCGCCGGGGCTCGAGCTTCACATCACAGACAGCGCGTCGCCCGCGGTGCGCGCGCTCGCAGACGCCCTGCGCCAAGAGGCCGCGAGACGAGAAGGAACACGACGATGAACGCAGGACTCTTCAGCAGGCAGGGCGACGCGGTCGCGCTCAGGGGCGTCGAGGTCGAGGGCGAGGTGCTCGGCGCGCACGCGCGGGTGACCGTGCGCCAGCGGTATCAGCACGAGGGCCGCAACGCGATCGAGGCGATCTACACGTTCCCGCTGCCGTCGGACGCGACGCTCACGGGCTTCGCGATGACCTGCGAGGGCCGTCGCTTCGAAGGCGTCGTGAAGGAGCGCGAGGCGGCGTTTCGCGCCTACGACGACGCCATCGTGGCGGGCCACGGCGCGGCCCTCGTCGAGCAGGAGCGACCCAACGTCTTCACCGCGAGCGTGGGCAACCTGCTCCCCGGCGAAGAGACCGTCGTCGAGGTGGTCTACGTGCAGCGCGTCTCCGTCGACGAGGGGTCGCTGCGCTGGATGATCCCCACGCTCGTCGCGCCGCGCTACATCCCGGGCCACGCCGGGAGACCGCACCGCCCACGGCATGAGCGCGCCCACCGACCGCGTGCCCGACGCCGACCGCATCTCGCCGCCGCGCGCGGCGGACATCCCCTACGGGCTGCGCCTCGACCTCACCTTCGACCTCGGCCGCGAGGTGCGCGTCGAGTCTCCGTCGCACGCCATCGCCGTCACCTACGAGGGGACGCGCGCCCGCGTCCGCTTCGCGCAAGACGAGGTCGCCCTCGACCGCGACGTCGTGCTCAACGCGCGCGGCACGGGCAACGGGCTCGCGCAGACCACGGGCGTCGCCGCGCACCGCGTCGCGGGCGCCGACGGCTATGTCGTGCTCTCGATGGTGCCCGACCTCTACAGCCTCGGCGCCGAGGCCACGCGCGCCGCCACGGTGGTCTTTCTCATCGACGTGTCGGGGTCGATGGAGGGCGACTCCATTCGAGAGGCCCGCGCCGCGCTGCGGCTGTGCCTGCGTCACCTCCGCGGCGGCGACCGCTTCAACGTCATCGCGTTCTCGAGCGCGCACCGCGCGTTCGAACGCGAGCCCGTGCCCTTCACCGAGGCCTCGCTCGCCCGCGCCGACAAGTGGATCGAGGCCCTCGACGCCGACGGCGGGACCGAGCTCCTCGCGCCCCTCACGCTCGCGACGGCGATGGCGCCCGGCGGCGTCGTGGTGCTCCTCACCGACGGCCAGGTCGGCAACGAGGACGAGATCCTCCGCGCCGTGCTCAAGCGCCGCGGAGAGAGCGCGACGCGCGTGTGCTCCTTCGGCATCGGAACGAACGTGAGCGACGCGCTCCTGCGCGACCTCGCGCGAGAGACCGGCGGCGCCGTGGAGTTCATCCACCCCGGCGAGCGCATCGACGAGAAGGTCGTCGCCCAGTTCGCGCGCGCCGTCGCCCCGCGCATCACCGACGTGCGCGTGCGCTTCAACAACGTCGAGGTGGCGGAGCTCGCGCCCGCGAAGATCCCCGACCTCGTCGACGGCGAGTCGTGGTCGATCCTCGGGCGATACACCCGCGGCGGCGGAGGCTCCGCGGAGCTCACGGGCAACTACCGCGGCGCGCCCTTCACGCTCTCGCTCCCCGTCGATCTCCCCGAGACCTGCGCGCGCCCCGTCGTGGCCGCGCTCTGGGCCGCGGAGCGCATCCGTGACCTCGAAGACGCGAAGGTCGAGGGGCGCCGCGCCGAGACCATGAAGCAGCGCATCGTGGAGCTCAGCGTCTCGCACGGCGTCGCGTCGCGCTTCACGAGCTTCGTCGTCGTCGAGCACCGCACGGGCGACCGCCGCGCGACGGCGATGCCCGACACCGCCGTGGTGCCCGTGAACCTCCCCGCGGGCTGGGCGATGTTCGACGCCGACCGCCGCGAGGCCGAGGCCGCGAAGGACATGGCGTCTTCGTCTTCGGGCCGCGCGGGCGCGCTCCGCAAGCGCGCCACCCTGAAGCCCACGTCGAGGGCGGCCGCGTCGCCCGCGCCCATGAAGGCGAAGCGCGCCGCGCCGCCGAAGTCCCCGGCGCCGCTGCAGCGCGACTCGCTGCTCGAGGACATCCTCGCCGACGGGGGCGTCGCGCCTTCGACGGAGGGATACGAAACCGTCAGGCGCGGCCTCGGAGGGCTCGCGTCGAAGCTCACGAGTTCGATCTTCGACGCGAAGCCCGGTGCCTTCGGCGGCGATCCCCACGCGGCCGACGACGAGGCTCCGCTCGCGGAGATCGCGTCGATGGACGCGCCCTGCGAGATCGAAGAGGAGCGCGAAGAGCCCATCGCGCCCGAGCCTGCGCTGGCCGCGCCCGCGCCGATGCAGCCTCCGGCACCGCGGGCCGCGGGCGAGATGGCGAAGAAGGAGATGCGCGCGGAGTCTCCGAAGGGAGGCGCCGCGGAGACCTCCGAGGCGGTGGACCTCGGGACCCTCTTCGCGCGGCAGCTCGCGTCGGGGCTCTGGGACGACGCGACGATCCCCGGCGACGCCCCGCAGCGCACGCTCGTGGCGACGGCGCGGGTGCTCGTGCGGCTCGTGGCCGAGGGGGTCGACACGACGCACGCCCTCTACGGAGCTCCGCTGCGAAAGGCCCTCGAGGCCGTCGCGGCCCTCGCGAAGACCCTTCTGGAAAGGGACTCCGCGCGGTGCGAGCTCGCCCTCGGCGCGGCCCTCGTCCTCGCGACGGGGCAGCGCACCCGAAGCGCCCTGCTGGCCGTCGTCGACCCCGCGCGGTGCCCCACCCTCGACGCGAAGCGGGCCGATCCCGCCGCGCTCAGGGCCTGGGTCCTCGCCGCGACGCTCTGAATTACAGCGGGATCACAGGGATTCTGAAGCATCGGTCAACGAGCGACGGGACCCTGTTGATTCCCTGAGGCCCTCCGGTATGTTCCGCGCGCCCGTTGGTTAGTTTTCTAACGGGTCCCCTCCGAACCCTACGAGACGCCGCAAAACAAGCACATGCCACGAGTGGCACCGGGCTTGCTGCGCACCCCTCGGAAGGTCCGGAAGACCTTTTTGTACTGGAGGTTTCGACGATGTCCGGTGATTCAGGAAACCGGTGGGAGCGATGGCGGGCGCAGGTGACGCGTCAGCACGCTGTCCGCAAGGGACGCACGCTGGGGCTCATGCTCCTCGGCGCTCTCGCGGTCGGCAACGCTGACTGCGCGCAGGAGCGCGACCCGATCAACCGCGTCCAGCCGATGGCGGTGAACAAGCACTTCTTCGTGGGCCGCGATCTCGTCGACGGCACCGACGACCCGCAGTTCTACTCGAACAACTACGTCGTCGACGCGCCGCCCTCGCAGGGCATGGTCCCCGTCGGCACGTACGACGAGGTCGACCGGATCCACTGGGAGATCACGCCCGACCTGCTGATCGCTCGCAAGGCCTACGACTACGTGACCGGCGCTGACGGTCGCGGCGTCGGCGGCCGCACGCCCAACGGGCTCATCGTCGCGGCGTACCGCATCACCGACCAGTTCGACATCCGCAACGACTACAACCCGACGACGGGCGAGCCGCTCAACGTCGTGGTCGAGAACCGCTCGGATCGTCCGTCGTACCAGCGCGAGTTCATGCGCGTCGACTGGTCGCAGAACCTCGTCGACAACCCCGACTGGTCGTGGCTGTTCTACGGCGCCCTCTTCGGCGACCTGTCGTTCCAGCCCGCGCGCTGGACCGTCGAGGACCCGCACTCGCAGTTCGCGCCGAACCTCTGCGAGGCGATGCTCCCGGCGGCCGACGTGCCCGAAGCCTCGCGCGGCCAGCTCGGCGACACGGTGAGCGTCAACGTCAACGGCACGCAGACCCCGATGGTGCACGCGCTCTACGGCTGGCAGAACGACTGCCCGTCGCGCTTCCGCGTGAACCCCTCGAACGCGCGCTACGTCGACCCGGTGAGCGACACGGGCTACTTCGACGTGACCTCGAAGTGGCTCGTCTCGCCCGAGATGAGCGACACCTTCGGGTTCCCGCTCCCCACCTGCTACATCTACAACCTCTTCACGGGGTCGGACTCGTACGACTGCAACCCGCAGGAGACCACGATCCGCACGTCGTTCCGACGCGTCACCGATCGTGACTTCGAGCCCCTCGAGAAAACCCGCGTGCCCCACGAGCTCGTCGGCGGCCCCGTCGCCACGCGCGCGGGCTACGACCAGAACTACGGCATCACGGACACGAACTTCCACCGCTACGCGATGATCCACAACGTGTGGATGCAGTCGCACACGTCGCAGACCTGCCAGATCCACCCGCAGGACGTCGCCGGGCCCGCCAACGAGTGCAACAGCACCCCGGGCTCCTACTGCGACAACGTCGTGGGCCGCTGCACGATCCCCTACGCGCAGCGCAAGGTCCGCCCGATCGTCTACTACGTGAACCCGGAGATGCCCGCCGAGTTCCAGGACCACATGGAGCGCGACGTCGCGGGCGTGCTCGAGTACCGCATGCCCACGGCTGAGGAGCGCGTCTCGCGCCCCGCCCGCACCGGCAACGGCAGCAACTGGTACTTCGTCACCGGCGCCACCGAGCAGCTCGTGAACACCTGGGACCTCGCCGTGCGCCGCGGCCTCGCGAGCGCTCGCGAGGTCGAGTGCCGCCGCGGCGGCGGCGCCCGCGAGGCGTGCCACCGCGCTTCTTCGACGCGACCCCCGTCGCGCAGGAGGACGGCGCGTTCCTCGGCGACAGCCCCAAGGCCACCCCCACGGGCGCCGAGCCCGTCGATCGCGGCGTGGTCGTGTGCCACAACCCCGTGGCCGCCACCGACCACCGCGCGTGCCGCGAGGTGGGCTACTCGGTCCGCCTCGGCGACATCCGCTACAACCACATCACGTACTGGGCGGGCAACTCCCGCGCGCCCTTCGGCGGCATCGCCCACTGGGGCTACGACCCGCTCACGGGCGAGGTCATCTCGAACGGCGCCATGAACATGGGCCGCTCCGTCGAGTACGCCGCCGGTCAGCAGCGCGACTGGATCCGCCTCATCATGAACTCCATCGACCCGACGGCGGAGACGCTCACGGTCGACCAGTACACGAACAACGCGCCCGGCGCGGTGCTCGCGCAGTTCCTCCGCAACCCCGGCACCACGCGCCTGGGCAGCATCGACAACAGCACGCGCCTCTCGCACGACGAGCTCCGCGAGCGCGCCGAGCGCCTCTCGCTCGCCGCCGACGGACAGCGCCTCGCGTCGGAGATGCCTGACTTCGGCAACAACCTCCGCGAGGGCATCCGCGCGTACCAGCAGATCACGCGCGACATGGTCCCCATCGCGCAGGACCCCTCGGGCAACGGCATGCGCTACCACGTGCAGGCCAGCCAGCTCGCGCGCCAGCTCCAGAACACGCAGTACGAGGCCGACCTCCTCGACCCCAACACGCTGCGCCTCATGGGCGCTCAGGGCATCACGGGCCTCTCCGACGACATGCTCAACCGCGCGTCGCCGCTGCGCCTGATGGACCCCGAGACCATCAACAACATGCGCGACGAGCTCATGCACCGCGCCGAGGCGCGCGGCTTCTGCTTCCAGGACGCGGGCGCCCCCCCCGCCGTCGGCTCGGATGACCTCCAGGGCGTCGCGCGCTGGTTCCTGAACAAGTACCGCGGCCTCTCGATGGAGGCCCGCCGCACGCGCATCATGCAGGACCTCCGCATCGACGCGTACAAGGGCATCGCGCTCCACGAAATCGGCCACTCGATCGGGCTCTACCACCTCCCGGTGTCGAGCTACGACTCGATGAACTACAACCCTGCCTACTGGCAGCTCCGCACGAAGAACAACACCGCGCAGCAGGCCTGCAGCCGCTGCACGATGATGGGCACCCGCGTCGTCTGCTCGAACACCCGCGCGGCCGACCGCAACGCCGACAACTGCATGGGTCCGCGCTACCTCGACCCGGCCACCGACGAGGAGATGGGCGTGCGCCCGCTCGACGCTGGCAACCACCACGCGGGCATCAACTACTTCGGCAACACCTCCACCATGGAGTACCAGTGGGAGCGCTTCGGCGAGACCGTCGGCGCCGGCGCCTACGACTTCTACGCGATGGGCTACCTCTACGGCCGCGTGCTCGAGACGCACGACGCCGCCGCGATGCCCGCCGACGAGCAGCGCCGCTTCGCGCCGCGCCTCCAGTCGCAGCTCTCCGAGAAGGACTACATCTACTGGAACGACCCCGCGTTCGGCCCCGCCTCGGGTGACCCGACCTTCGGCGCGCCGGTGCACTACACCGAGCTCGCCCGTCAGCTCCAGGTGTTCGATCCGTCGCGCTGCCGCGACGCCACGCCCGCCGAGCTCGAGCGCTACCGCTGGCGCCTCGTCGACGGCAAGATCTGCTCGCACGCGCCCCGCGATCACGCGGCGGTCCGCGACTTCGAGACGTCGCCCGAGTACTTCCGCGGCGAGGCCCCCGAGGCCACCGGCACCGAAGACGACACGCCCTACTGGCGCGTTCGCGAGGGTGCGCCTGGCGACATGGCCGGCAACGTCCGCTGGCGCTACCGCGTGAGCTGGGACCGCGGCACGGGCTACCCCCACATCAACTACTTCGATCAGGGCGCGGACATCTACGAAGTCACGCACTCGATCATGCGCAAGTACGACCTGCTCTACCCCTCGATGTACTTCCGTCGCGGGCAGCGCGAGTGGGCGAGCTGGGGCGTGTCGCAGGGCGTCGCCTCGCGCATGTTCAAGCTCGTGCGCGGCTACCACTGGAACGTGTCGCGCGACATCTCGCTCTACAAGGGCTTCTACAACGACGCGACCTTCGCGGCGCTGTCGCAGTCCGAGGGCTTCCTCCAGCCCTCGCTGGCGGTCAACAACGACATCTTCAACTTCTTCGCGGGCGTGATGACGCGCCCCGCGGTGGGTGACTACTCGGTCGAGACCAACGCCGAGTTCTTCACCATCAACGGCGCCACGCCCGAGACCCGCGCGGCCTCGATCAACGTGTGGAACACCGACGTGACCCGCGGCACGCCGCGCTTCTCCGTCGGCCTCGTCAACGGTCGCTACATCGACGACGACTACAACAACCGCATGGGCGGCTCGCTCGACTACCTCTCGTACCAGAACCGTGAGGGCACGAGCCTCGAGAAGACCTTCGCCACCATCATGCTGATGGACAGCCGCCCGACGTTCTCGAGCATCACGCGCCACCTCTACCTCGACGGCCGTGACTTCCTCGTGAACTTCAACACGGACTTCCCCGACGCCACGCGTCGCCTCCTCGGCGGCCTCATGGCCGAGGACTGGCCGACGGTCGGCATGTGGGCCCCCAACGCCGCGTCGGGCTCCGACACCGAGGTCTCGCCCCGTCAGCTCGACATGGGCGCCGCCACGATGGCCCGCCCCGCCGGCACGACGAACCTGCTCTTCCCGAACTTCGGGTACAAGCAGCAGGTCACCCTCGGCATCTACGCGATGCTGTACTCGTCGCTCAACAGCGACACGAACATCATCAACCTCATGCGCATCTGGACCCCGGGCGGCACCGAAGAGGTCTCCGTCCCCGAGGCGCAGCGCGTGTACTTCCAGAACCCCCTCACGGGCATCACGTACATCGCGCGCAAGTACGGCACCGACCCGGCCCTCACCGCCATCCGCGGCGGCACGGCGGTCGACGGCGGCGTCGCCTCGCGCATGCTCGCGCACGCCAACGCGCTCCTCGTCGACGCGTACCTGACCGACGGCAACAACCCCGACGGCACGCCCCACCTGCTGCTCGACAGCAACGGCCGCCCGCGCGCCCGCAACACGATGAGCCCCCAGGCGCAGGCCCGCGCAGAGCGCGCCTTCACCTACTACGTCGGCCTCATCGACGCGATGCGCAACATCAGCCGCTACCTCGGGTACGGTCACCTGTGACCTGACCCTCCGCGCTCCGCACGAGGCATCGCACCACGCGGTGCCTCGGCGGAGAGCGCTCCCTCCGCCTCGACGCTCCGTCCGCAACTCCTCCCCGACAGCACCAACGCAGATCGTCGATCGCGACGCGGCTCTACGATCGCGACGCGGCTCTACGATCGCGACGGGGTTCGACGATCGCGACGCGGCTCTACGATCGCGACGCTTCGAAACGGAGAGCGGACCGGCGAGCGAAACGTCTGCGGCTCCGACGCGGAAGCGCCGTCGTAAGAGGTTCGACCGTCGGCGCTCCGATCGCGCTCGGCGAGCTTACGCTCGCCGGTCCGCTCTCCGTTTCGAGACGTTGCGTTCGATGGACGACGCGCGTCGAGGTCGCGATCAGTCCGCGGTCGGAGCCTTGCGCTTCGCCCCGGGCTTCTCTGCCTTGCGCTTCGCCTTGGGCTTCTCTGCCTTGGGCTTCTCCGCCTTGGGCTTCTCTGCCTTCGCGGGCTCTGCCTTCGCGGCGCGCTTCGGCTTCGACTTCGTCGCGTCGGCTTCGTCCGCGGGCTTCGGCGCGCGCTTCTTCAGCGCGCGCGGCGGGAGCAGCTCCTGGTCGGAGTCGACCTTGCGCGCCATGAACACGGCGGCGTCGAGCTTCTGAAAGTGACGCGCGCGGTAGAAGTGCAGCGCGCGCTTGTTGTTCTCGGCGACCTCGAGCACGAGGTGGGTGCAGCCGCGCACGCGGGCCAGGTGCTCGAGCTGTTCGAGCAGAAAGCTCCCCACGCCGCGACCCTGATACTCGGGGTGGACCGCGAGCTCTTCGACGAACATCGGGCGCATGCCGCGACGCGTGAAGAAGTTCTCGTTCATCCAGTTGTCGGAGCCCGTGATCTCGAACGCGCACTCGGCGTAGCCGACGATCTCAGCCTCTCCGTCGCTGCCCGCTTCGAAGAGGAGCTGCTCGACGCCCTCCTCCTCGTAGACCTCGAGGAAGCGCCGCTTCGAACGCGGCCGCTGGTACTCGACCGTCTCGCGGTTCACCGCGCGGAAGCACAGCTTGAGGAACTCCCACGCGCGGTTCAGGTCGCGGCGATGGATCCGTCGCACGACGACCTGGCCGTCTCCGCGCGGCTGGTCTGCGGGCTGCTTCTTCGAAGTCGATTCGTCTTCGCCGTCACTCATCGGGGCGCGGACTATACCTTCGCGCGCGGGCCCCTGTCGCGTATGCTCCGCGCGCCGTGAGCGACGCCACCAAGACCCCCGCGACGACGCCCCTCCGAGACGCCCTCCGCCGCGCCCGCGAGGCCCAGCGCGCCCTCGGGCTCTCGTCGACGCACCAGCGCGACGAGGCCCTCGACGCCATCGCCCGACGCCTCGAAATGGCGCGCCCCGCGGTGCTCCGCGCCAACGCCCAGGACCTCGCCCGCGCGACCTCGCTGTCGCCCGCCATGCGCGACCGCCTCGCGCTCACCGACGCCCGCTACGACGCGCTCGTCTCCGCCGTGCGAGAGCTCCGCTCGCTCGCCGATCCGCTCGGCGAAGAGCGCCTCGTCGCGGAGCGACCCAACGGGCTCAAGGTCTATCGCCGACGCATCGCGCTCGGGCTCATCGCGGTCATCTACGAGGCCCGCCCCAACGTCACCGTCGAGGCCGCGTGCATCGCCCTGCGCGCGGGCAACGCCATCGCGCTCCGCGGAGGCTCCGAGGCCCTCGCCACCAACGTCGCGCTCGTCGAGGCCGTGCGCGCGGGCGTCGCCGACGCCGAGCTGCCCCCCGAGGTCGTGCTCTTCATCGAAGACACCGCGAGGGAGCGCGTCGCCGAGCTCCTCGGCGCGTCGGGCCTCGTCGACCTCGCGATCCCGCGCGGCGGTCCGAGCCTCATGGAGTTCGTCGACGCGCACGCGCGCGTCCCCGTGATCCGCCACGGCGCCGGCGTGTGCCACGTCTACGTCGACCACGCGGCGGACCTCTCGATGGCTTCGCACATCGCCTTCAACGCGAAGGTGCACCGCCCCGGCGTGTGCAACGCGATGGAGACGCTCCTCGTCCACGTCGACGCCGCGCAGTCGCTCCTCCCGACGCTGGGGCGGCGCTACGTCGAGGCGGGCGTGACGATCCGCGCAGACGCGCGCGCGAAGGAGTTCCTCGCGGCCGCGGGCGTGCCCTGCGAGGCCGCCACGGAGGCCGACTGGGACACCGAGTATCTCTCGCTCACGGTGGCCCTCCGCTGCGTCGACTCGCTCGAAGACGCGCTCGCCCACGTCGCGAAGCACGGCACGGGTCACACCGCGGCGATCGTCACGTCAGACCGCGAGGCCGCCGAGCGCTTCCTCGCCGAGGTCGACGCCTCGTGCGTGCTCTGGAACGCCTCGACGCGCTTCAACGACGGCGGCGAGCTCGGCCTCGGCGCCGAGATCGGCATCTCGACCAGCAAGATGCACGCTTTCGGACCGATGTCGCTACGAGAGCTCACCGCGGAGAAGTTCGTCGTGCGAGGAGACGGACAGGTGCGGCGCTGATTGCGCCCGGGGCCTCGACGTCGATATGCTCGCGCGGGTGTTCCGCATCGGCACGTTCAACGTTCGCGACCTCTTCGACGCCACGCCCCCCCACGTCATCGGACAGCTCGACCGCGACGGGTTCAGCCAGTGGGCGCAGCGCCGCGCGAGGGCCCTCTACCAGCGCAAGCTGGAGTGCGTCGCGAACGTCGTCGCCCGCATGGACGCGGACATCATCGCGTTCCAGGAGGTCGAGGGCGCCCACGTGCTCGACGCCGTTCGCGCGCAGCTCGGCCCCGAGTTCGACTTTCAACCCGCCGTCGCGGGGCGCGCCGACAACCGCGGCATCGCGTGCGGCCTCCTCTCGCGCTTCCCCATCACGAGCGTCGAGACGCACGGCGCGGGAGAGCTTCCCTTTCCGGCCTTCGCCGAGGGTGACCCGCGTCCCTTCGCGGGTCGTCTCGAATCTCGCCGCGGCGTGCTCGAGGTCACGGTGGCCCTGCCCGACGGCTCGGCCCTCACGCTGCTGGTGATCCACCTCAAGTCTCCGCGGCCCATCCCTCGCGTCGACGCCGCGGGCGCCGACCTCGGTGAAGACGGCCACTACGCCGCCGCCGAGGGCGCCGCGCGCGCCGCCGTGGTGCGCATGGCAGAGGCCCTCCAGCTCCGATCGCGCGTCGAGGCGCGGCTCCTCCGTGACGGGCGCGCGCAGCTCGCGGTGCTCGGTGATTTCAACGACGGCCCCGAGTCGCTCTCGGTGCGCACCGTGGCCGGTGAGCTCGCCGAGGCGCCGCGCGGGCGCAGCGCCGACATCGACGCGGCCTCGGCCCTCGACGCGGGCGTGCTGCACCACTGCGCGCGCGGCGTCGCGGTCGACGCGAGGCACACGATCATCCACCGCGGCGTGCGGCAGCAGATCGATCACATTCTCGTGAGCCGCAGCCTCTGGCGACGGTTCAGGAGCGCGCGGGTGTTGAACGAGGAGCTTCGTGAGGGCGGCGGAGACGGGCGCGAAGACGTCGAGTCAGACCACGCCGCCGTCGTGGCCTCGTTCGCGTAACGCGATCAGTACCCGTAGGCGTCCATCGCCGAGGAGTTGTTCTGGAGCGCCGCCGCGCGCGCGCGTGCGGGCCTCGACGCGGCGGGAGCCTGTGCGGCCGACGACGCTGCGGCGCGTCCGCTCGAGAGCCCCGCGGCCTGGCGCGTGAGGTTGCCCTGCACGACCTCGTCGGAGAAGTGATACTGCCGCTGCGCCGCTTCGAGGCGCGTCTGCGCCTGCTGGAGCTCCTGCTCGGCGCGCTCGGCCTGACCCTCGTTGAGCATGCGCGTCGCGCGGATCTGAGACTGCGCGGCCTCGTAGCTCACCACCATCGCCTGCACGCGCTCCTGGACGCTCTGCGCGGGCGCCGCGGCGTCGTTCGTGAGCTCGTAGCGCATCGCGACGGGCGCGCCCTCGCGCGTGGTGCCGGCGCCGGGCTCCTGCCAGATGAGCCGCGCCTGACCGAAGGCCCGCGCGCCGTCGCCCGTCGTCGGAATGCGCGCGCGGAGGAGCACCTCGCGGTGCTGCGACGCGTAGAGGCTCCCGAGGGGGACGCGCACCGTCGACCCGCGGCGGTCGAGACGAACGGCGTCGGTGCCTTCGACAGCGACCCCGTCGGCGGGCGTGAACTCGATGAAGACGTTGGCCGCGACGGTGTCGCCCAGAAGCTCCAGCTCGTTGTGGAGGATCGACGCCATCTGCTGCGGCTCTTCGAGGTGATAGAGCCGCCCCGCGCTGCGCACGGCCATCGCGTTGAGCATGCTCTCGTCGTAGTCGAGGCCGACGCCGATCGCGGTCACCTGCGTGCCGTGCTCGGTGGCCTGCGCGGCCACGTCGCCGATGGAGTTCGCGTCGGTGTCGCCCACCGTGGCGCGTCCGTCGGAGATCATCACGATGCGCCGCACGGGGTGTGTGGCGGGGGCGCGGTCGGTGGCGAGGCGTCCCGCGAGGAGGCCGTCGTGGAGGTTGGTTCCGCCCGACGCGTAGAGGCCCTGCACGCGCTGGAGGAGCACCGCGCGCGTCGCGGAGCTCACGGGCGTCGGCGGCGCGAGCTCGGTGACGTCGGTGTTGAACGAGTAGACCGAGACGATGTCGCCGTCGGTGAGCCCGTCGAGAAAGCTCGCGGCGGCCATGCGCGCGTTGACGATCTTCGAGCCGCTCATGGAGCCCGACGTGTCGATGACGAGCGCCACGTCGAGGGGCGGGCGCTGCGCCGCCGTCGCGACCGTGGGCGTGTCGACCCAGAAGCCCACCCAGGTCGTGCCGTCGCTGTTCTGCATCACGCGGGTCTGCACGGGGGCCGCGTGGAGCCATCCCCCGGCCTCGGAGACCGAGCTGGCGACGACGGTGTGGTGCGACGCCACGGAGGCGACCTGCACGGTGCGAACGGTCTGCGAAGAGGCGCACGCGGCGAAGAGGATGGGCACGAGGCCGAGGGCGATGCGGTTCATGGTGGGTGCTCCGTGAGTGCGCGGTAGACGCGACGGGTGGGGCCCTGAAGACGCGGCTGCACGGGCGAAAGTTCTGAGGTCGAGGCACGCAATGTCGCGGAACGTTCGGCCCGCTCGGCGAGCTGGATTTCGCGCTATTCGCGCCTCGCCGCCCGGTCCGCGTCGGTCTCCGGCGCGGCGGCTTCCACGGCCTCGGCCGACGCGAGCTCCGCTTCGAAGGCGGATCCTCCGACGACGCGCACGCCCGAGAGGAACGCGCCTTCCTTCTCGTCGATGAGGTCGGCGGCCCGGTCGAGAAGGCGCGCGTGAACGATCGACACGACCGCGTAGAAGGCCACCGCCGCGGCGAACATCATCACCCCGAGCGCGTCGTTCGACTGCCCGCCGCGCACGAGCCTCGGGAGCTGCGTGAGGCACGCGATGCCGCAGATCGTGAGCACCACCGCGTTGAGCGTGCGCGCGAAGGTCGCCGCGCCGCGCGCCCGCATCGGCGCGTCGGGGTCTCCTCGCAGCAGCGGCGCGCCGAGAAAGAACAGCCTCCACGCGAGGATGAGCCCCGGGATCGACACCGCGCCGATGCCCGCCGCGAGGAGCCCCACGAGGCCCGCGAGGAGCCCCGGGACGAACATCGCCCCGAGGATCCAGCTCCCCATGGCGGCGAGGTGCACCACGCGCGGCGGACCCGAGTCCGAGAAGCGCGGGACCTCGGTGTCGCGGTACGAGCCTCCGCCCACGTGCTGCGTGCCGATCTGATGGGGCTGCCAGCGTCGCTCGGCATAGGGCAGCGTCGTGAGCCACATCGTCGTGGGCACCCCGACGAAGAGACCCGCCATCACCAGCAGCACCAGAATGACCATCCGCGGTGCCGCTACGATACGCCACGAGCGCGTCGCGGCACGCATCGCACGCGGTGTATCTTCGCGGCCATGTCACGCAGCTCCATCGCCCTGCTGGTCGGTCTCCTCGCGCTCATCCCCGCGGCCTCGCCGATGGCCGGTCCGCTCACGCAGACGCGCCGCCCGCTCCTCGCGCAGCGGGGGACGCGCTCGTGCAACACCGACGCGGACTGCGCGAGCATCCGCGTGCCGCCTCCCCGCGCGTGTCCGCACGGCGGGACGATGGTGGCGACGGCCTGCTGTCGCATGAACTACTGCGGGATCTGCTGGAGCGACTGCCCGCCCGCGCACTGAGCGCGAGCCGTCACGCCTCGGGCTGGTAGACGCAGAGGGGATCGCTCGCCATGAGCTCGCCCGTGGCGGCCCAGGCGCGCGCCCTCGATCCGCCGCAGAGGTGGCGGTACTCGCAGCGCCCGCAGCGGCCCTCGAGGTTGTCCATCACGCGCAGCGCGACGGCGCCGGGCGACGATCGGTAGATCTCGGGCAGCGGCGTCTCTCGCACGCTCCCGAGCTTCGGCGCGGGGAGAAAGCCCGCGGGGTAGACCTCTCCGTGGTGGTTCACGAAGACGATCCCCGAGCCGTCGCGGATGCCGAAGCCCATCATGCGACCGCGGCGCTCGATCTCCTCCATCGAGGTCCCCTCGGCGAGCTTTCGCTGCATCCAGTAGCGGCGGTAGTGCGGCGCCTCGACGGTGCTCATGTGAAAGGGCGCGTGCTGCGCGTGGTCGTAGACCCACGCGAAGAGCTCCTCGATCTGCTGCGCCGAGGGGCTGCCGAGCATGAGCCCGCGGCCCACGGGGATGAGCACGAAGAGGCTCCACCGTCGCACGGGCGGCGCGCACTTCGTCTTGAGCAGTTCGAACATCTCGGGCACGAGCGCGAGCGTGTCGCGCGTCACCGTGCTGTTGATCTGCACGGGCATCCCCGCCTCGCGCGCCCATCCGAGCGCGCGCAGCGACATCTCGAAGGTCCCCTCGACCTGGCGGAAGCCGTCGTGCGTGGCGGCGCTCGGGCCGTCGAGGCTCATGCCCATCGTGGCGACACCCGCGGCCTTGAACCGGTGCACGACCTCCTCGGTGAGCAGCGGCGTCACCGCGGGCGTGATCGCGATGGGAAGCCCGATGGAGCGCCCGTACGCGATGAGTTCGAACACGTCGGGGCGCTTGAGCGGATCGCCGCCCGTGAGGATGAGGTGGCTCCCCATGGCCTTCACGTCGCGCATGAGCGCGAAGCCCTCTTCGGTGCTCAGCTCGAGCGGGTCGCGCTGCGCGATGGAGTCCGCGCGGCAGTGACGGCACGCGAGGTTGCAGGCGACGGTCATCTCCCAGTACACGTTGACCGGGGCGTCGCCGTAGGTGAACGACGGGAAGTACGCGGTTTTCATCACCAGCCCATCATTCACGGAGCGGGCCGCGCGCGAAACGCCCTCGCACAAGGGCTTTTCGATCGCCTGCGACCGGCGTGCGCGATCGGGGTGCGCGGTCAGAAGTAGTAGCGGACGTTGACGGCGGCGGCGAGGTCGAGGCCGAGGTAGGCGCCGAGGCTCGAGTCGACGATGAAGAGCCGCGGGATCGCTTCGAGCGTGACGTCGAGGGGGAACTTGAACTGCAGCGCGAGCCCGATGGGCATCTCGGCCTCGAGGAAGAAGGCGCCGTCTTCGGGGTGCTTTCCGTCGGGGCGGCTGTAGAGCCCGTTGACGACGCCGAGGTTGATGCCGGGGCCGAGGTACCAGCGAAGGTCGAGGGCCGACGACGACGTGATGCGCGGCATCCAGAAGAGAAAGTCGCCGCGCGCGCCGAAGTAGCCGTGGGCGTTGCGGTAGCTCCACGTGAGGTCGACCTGGATGGAGTTCAGGTTGCTGATGAAGGCGTTGAGTCCGAGGCCGACGTTGGGCCACCCGAACACGAGCCCGAGGCCGACGTTGCGGCCGTGACCGATCTGCGAGACCTGCGCGCCCGCCAGCGAGGGAGCCGCCACCGCCGCGGCTACGACGAGCGCCGAGAGGATGCCTGAGTGCCTTGCCATGTTCCGCATCTCAACCCGTCGGCGCGGCCGCGGGCAAGCGTGAACGCGCTCAGCGATCGGCCGTCACATCGGCGGACAGGTCGGGATACGCGTCGACCGCGGCGTCGGGCGCGGCGTCGGACGCGACGTCGATGGAGGCGTCGGCGGGGTCGCGGATCGTCACGCAGCGACCGTCGGACGAGCACTGACCCGAGCGCGGCGGCAGGCACCGCGTCGTGGGGCAGGGGAGCATCCCGCTGCACCCCAGGCGATCGGCGCTCGCGCGCAGCGCGTCGAGGGCGCGGAGCTGCTCGGGCGGCGCGGCGACGAAGACCTCGCACACGCAGCAGAGCGTCTCGCACACGCGCGCGCCGCACTCGACCGCGGCGGCGCAGGTCGAGGCGATGCGCACGGCGGCGGCGTACTGCTCGGCGAGCTCGCTGCACGGCGTGGTGGGTGTGTCGGTGAGGAGCGGCAGGTCGAGCGACGCGTCGGGGCGCGCGACATCCGAGGTCGGCGCGTCTTGCGCGGGGACGTCGAACGCGACCACGTCGAAGACCGTCACGTCGACGGGCGAGACCGCGTCGGAGACGTCTTGCGCGACGTCGCCCGCGCCCTGATCGCGCGGGTCGATCACGGCGTCACGCACGTCGAAGCGCACGTCGGGAGACTGCGGGCTGTCGCCGCTGCACGCCGTGAGGAGCGCTGCGGTCAAGATCGAGGCGCGAAGCATGGGGCCGACGATACCCTACGAAGGGCTCATCGCGCAGGGTCGCTCTTCGCTTCGAGCACCTCGACGCGCCCGTCTTCGATGACGGGGTTCACGAGGAGCTTCTCGACGGCGGTGCGCAGCGCGGCGTCGGCGTCGCCCTGCGCGTCGTCGAGCTCGAGCTCGATGAGCTTGCCCACGCGAACCTCGCGCACACCCGCCACGCCGAGGCTCTGGAGCCCCTTTCGAACGGCCTCGCCCTGCGGGTCGAGCACCTCACGCTTCAAGGTCACGAACACACGAGCACGCATCGGAGTGGGTCTCCCTCTTGGTCAGGTGGTGCCGAGCCCGAGCGCCGCGCGGATGCGAGGGAGCGGGGGGCGGAGGTCTGCGACGAAGGCCCGGCCCGTGATGCGCTCGAACGCGTCGACGTAGCGCCGCGCGGCCTCGACGCGCACGTCGTCGGGGAGCGTGGGAACAGGGCCCTCGCCCGTGAACCCCTGCGCCGCGAGCCAGCGGCGCACGTACTCCTTGTCGAGGCTCTCGGGCTCCTCGCCGCGCGCGTGGCGCTCCGCGTACGAGGGCGCGAGCCAGAAGCGCGACGAGTCGGGCGTGTGCATCTCGTCCATGACGACGATGCCTCCGCCGAGCGACGCGGGGAGCCTGCCGAACTCGTACTTGGTGTCGACGAGAATGAGCCCCTGCTTCGCGCAGTGACGCACGCCGTCGGCGAAGAGCGCGAGGGCCATCGCGCTCACCTCGTCGAGGTCTCGGCGCGAGACGACCCCGAGCGCGACGAGCTCATCGGCCGACACGCTCACGTCGTGCCCGCCCTTCTCGGCCTTGGTGCTCGGCGTCACGATCGCCTGCGGCAGCGGGTCGTTCTTGCGCAGGCCGTCGGGCAGCGCGTGGCCGCAGAAGACGCGCTCGCCGCGGGCGTAGGCCGTCCACACGGAGGTGCTCGTGACGCCCGTGAGGTACGAGCGCACGACGACCTCGACGGGCAGCGGCGTGCACTCGTGGGCGATCATCACGTTGGGGTCGGGCGCCGAGATGAGGTGGTTCGGCGCGATGCCTCGCGTGCGTTCGAACCAGAACACCGCGAGCTCCGACAGCACCTGGCCCTTGAGGGGGATGGTGCCGAGCACGCGGTCGAAGGCCGAGATGCGGTCGGTGGTGACGAGCACCCTGCGCCCGTCGGCGAGGGAGTAGTTGTCGCGCACCTTGCCCTGGTAGCGCGCGCCTTCGAGGGGCAGCGTCGCGTCGTCGAGGGGGTGCGCGAGGGCCGCGCGGAGTGTGGCTTCGTCGATCACGTCTGCACCGCCGTCTCTATGCCGATTCCGTGGAGGAGGCAACGCTCGCGAGCGCGCGGTCGATGAGCGCGTCGGCGTGCCTCAGCGCGTGGCCGAGGTCGAAGCACGCGGCGATCTCGTCCGCATCGAGCCGCGCGCGGATGTCCTGGTCGCCCGCGAGGAGCTCGGCGAAGGTCCCCTCGGCGCGCCACGCGCGCATCGCGTTTCGCTGCACGAGCACGTAGGCCTCCTGGCGCCCGAGCCCCTTGCCCACGAGCGAGAGGAGCACGGCCTCCGAGGCCCACAGCCCGTGCGTGTGCTCGAGGTTCTCCTTCATGCGCGCGGGGTACGCGACGAGGCCGTCGACGAGGCGCGTGGCGCGCTCGAGCATGAAGCCCAGCGTGGTCGTCGCGTCGGGCGCGATCATGCGCTCGGCCGACGAGTGCGAGATGTCTCGCTCGTGCCAGAGGGCGGTGTTCTCAAGGGCCGCGGAGGCGTACGCGCGCACCATGCGGGCGAGGCCGCAGAGGTTCTCCGAGAGGATCGGGTTGCGCTTGTGGGGCATCGCGCTCGAGCCCTTCTGGCCTGCGGTGAAGGGCTCCTCGGCCTCGAGCACCTCGGTGCGCTGCCAGTGGCGGACCTGCACGGCGAAGCGCTCGACGGCGCCCGCCACCACGGCGAGGTGCGAGAAGTACGCGGCGTGACGGTCGCGCGGGACCACCTGCGTGGGCACGGTCTCCGCGCGAAGTCCGAGGGAGGCGAGCGCGCGCGCCTCGAACGTGGGGGTGAGGTGCGCGAAGGTCCCGACGGCGCCCGAGAGCGTGCCGACGGCGATCTCGTCGCGCGCGGTGGCGAGCCGCACGCGGCAGCGACCGAGCTCCGCGAGGTGTCCCGCGAGCGCGAGGCCGAAGGTGGTGGGCTCCGCGTGGATGCCGTGCGAGCGACCGATGATGGCCGTGCGGCGGTGCTCGTCGACGCGGCGACGGAAGGCCGCGATGAGCCCGTCGAGGCGCGTGATGCAGAGGTCCGTCGCGTCGCGCAGAAGCATCGCGAGCGAGGTGTCGAGCACGTCGCTCGAGGTCATCCCGCGGTGCAGCCAGCGCGCGGGCTCGCCCGCGAGCTCTTCGACGTGGGTGAGAAAGGCGATCACGTCGTGGCGGGTCTGGGCCTCGATGGCCTCGATGCGCTCGGGGTCGAGGGTGATCTTCTTCGCGCGGATCGCGTCGGCGGTGCCGACGGGCACGAGCCCCTCGGTCTCCATCGAGGCGCAGGCCGCGAGCTCGACCTGGAGCCACGCGTCGTAGCGCCGGTCGGGGGACCAGAGGGCGGCGAATTCCTTCGGCGTGTATCGCGGGATCATCGGAGGGCGCGGAGGATATCGACGCTCGCGCGCGCTGTCACAGAACGCGCATCAACGACCGCGCGACCTCGCCGGGGCGAAACCAGTCGAAGGCGTTGTCGCGCGTGAAATTCGTGAACGCGATGTTGATGCTGAGCGAGAGGGCCCGCACGTGGTGCCACCAGCCCGCGGGGATGAAGAGCATCTCGCCGGGCGCGAGGGTGACGGTCTTCACGAGCGCGGAGGTCTCGTCACGCTCGGGGTCGAGGGTGTTGTAGACGCCGCGCGTGGAGTGGAAGAGCGCGGTCTCCCACGGCGCGACGAGCTTGAAGCGCTTCTGCCCGTAGACCTGCGCGAAGAGGATGTTCGCGGTGTCGTGGTGCATCGGGGTGACGGTGCCGCCGGGGCCGATCCAGAGCGCGACGCTGCCCTTGTAGCGCGCGGGGTCGAGCACGGCGGTGTCGACGGCGACGTCGTCGTAGAGGCGCTGGAGCGCGGGGCGATCCATGTTGCGGTTGTTGGCGACGAGGTAGAGGTCGTTGGACTCTCCCGCGGCGACGACCTGATCGACGAAGTCACCGAGTCGCACGGGGCGGCTGTGCTTCGGGGTGTTCATGTCGTAGTCGGGGTCGCCCTCGCGGCCGAAGGCGGCGAGCACCTCGACGTCGCCGAAGTGCTCCTTGAAGTACGCGGGGGTCCAGCGCGAGAGGGCGTCCCAGCGCGTGACCACGTCGGTGAGCACGACGGGCGTGCTCGTGGCGTAGTAGCGCGTGAAGAACTGATCCGCGGTGAGCCCGCGCACGCGCTCGACGGAGGTCGCGTCGGTGGCGACGCGCGCGTGCTGACGATGGAGCCTCGCGACGAGCTCGAGTCGACGAGAGTGCGCGACGAAGCGCAGCGCCGCGGCGTAGATGGGCGACGCGGTGATCTCGGCGACGCGCGCGGCGGCCTCTTCGACGTCGACGCCCTGCGCGACGAGCGCGGAGACGACGGTCTGGGGCGTGTTTCCCGCGAGGAGGTTCTCCGCGGCCCAGACGCGCCACTCGCGCGAGAGGGTGTTGTCAGCGCGGCGCGCGACGTGATGCGCGGGCCCTGCGTTCCTGGGCTTTCGGTGGATCATGGCGATGCGAGGGGGTGAGGGGTGAGAGAGGAGATCAGAGGCTGCCGTCGGGCGGCGGCGGCGGCATCGGCGGGACGATCCCGCTGTCGGGCGGCGGCGGCATCGGCGGGAGCACATCGGGCGGCGGCGGCATCGGCGGCGGCATCGGCGTGATGACGTCGGGCGGCGGCGGCATCGGCGGCGGCATGGGCGGGATGACGTCAGGGGGCGGCGGCATCGGCGGCGGCATCGGCGGGAGCGCATCGGGCTGCGGCATGTCCGCGGTGGCGTCGAGGGGATGCGGCATCGGCGTGATGAGGTCGGGCGCGACGTCGGGGCTCACGTCGGCGGACGCGTCACCAGACGGCGGCGAGACGGTGTCGCCGCAGCCGAGCGCAGAGAGCGCCGCTGCGAGCACGGCGCGCCGCACGAGCGGCGGCGTCGAAGGGAGAGGCGACAGGCGAGGTGTGCCGTCGCGATCGCGTGGGGTTGAGCTCACGGGGCGCATCTCATCGGCTTCCGCGGCGCCGTGTCAAGCGCGGGAGCCTGCGCCGAGGGAGTTCCATTCGGACGCGCTCGCGTGCGAAGCTGTTTGCGATGAACAGGAACGCGGTGCCTCTCGACCGCGCGACGTGGCTATCCGTCGCTGCGGTGTTGCTCTCGGGGTGCCTCCCGAAGGTTGATTTCACGCCCTGCCCAGAGACCGGGCGCTGTGTCGGTCGTGATGTGCTCGAAGACGGAGACGCGCGCGACGCGGTGATCGACGACCTCGCCGACGCCACACCAGGGGACGCGCTCGATGTGAGCGACGCGAGCGACGTGAGTGACGCGAGCGATGACCTCGCGGATGCAAGCGACGCGAGTGACGTGAGCGACGCGAGTGACGTGACTGACGTGAGCGACGCGGGTGACGTGCGCGACGCGAGCGACGTAGACGACGTGGGCGCGGACGCGGTCGACGCGGCGGACGTCGCGTTCGATGTGGCGGTGGATGTCGCGCCCGATGTTCTTCGCTGCGACGCAGGGGCGAGCGTGGTTGACGGGGCGTGCGCGGTGGTTGCGGCGCCGCGTCCGATCGCGCCGCTCTCGACGAGCACGGTGACGTCGCAGACCCCGCGGCTGCGCTGGGAACTTCGACCGGGGACGGATGGCGCGCGCATCGAGCTGTGCCGCGAGCGCGCGTGCACGACGGTGGTTCACCGCTTCGATGCGTCGGGCGCGACGGTGATCACGCCGATGACGCTGACGCCGGGCGTGTGGTTCTGGCGCGCCGCGGGGATGCGCGCGGGCGACGCGGGGACGAGCTACGGCCCGACGTGGCAGTTCGTCGTGGGGCACGGATCTGCGGCGGTGAACACTGCGTGGGGAAACACGACCGACTTCAACGGCGACGGTTACGCGGACCTCGCGGTCGCGGAGCGGCAGTCGGTGCTGGTGTTCTACGGAAGCCCGACGGGCCTGAGGACGACGCCCACGGTTCTCGGTGTGTCCGTGTCGATGGGGACGCTCGACTTCATCTCGGTGCTTCAATGCGGCGGTGATCTGAACGGCGATGGATTCCCCGAGCTGCTCGTGACGGTGAGATACGTCACGGACGCGTCCGTGGGAGCGCGCGCCACGTTGGTGTTTCCCGGGGGCGTGAGCGGTGTGTCAGCAATGCCCGTGGTCACCTACGACGCGCTTGGGTACAGCGTCTCGCCTGCCGGTGACTTCAATCTCGACGGGTACGGTGACCTCGCAATCGACGACTCGCTGACCCTCGGAACCCCCGCAGGCTGGCCGTCGGATGGTCGCACGCTCCGACCCGGCGGGCCGTTTCCGAGCGGAATCAGCATCGGGGACACCAACGGAGATGGCTTCGGGGACATCGCGCTCAGCGGTGTGATCAGTCGTGACGGCGGGCTGACTTACGTCTCTCGGATCTACTTCGGAACCGCCAGCGGCCTCCTCGGAGCACCTGCACTTGAAATGGCGGCGTACGGCTCCGCGCGTCCGCTTGGCGACATTGACGGCGACGGCTATGCGGACTTCGCCAACACGCCGAACGCAGGGACGATGATGGCGATCCTCCGGGGGAACGCGACCGCGCCTACGATGTTCACGACCCTGAACGCAGCGCTCCTCAGCGCAGTGGGCGACGTAGACGCGGACGGCGACGACGACGTCCTCGTGAGCGGGGATGTCGCGACCTCGCTGTGGTTGGGCGCGCGGACCTTTCCGCTCACCATCGAACGACGAATCCGGAACCCCGCGGGCGGCGAATTGCCGAGAACGGTCGTGCGCTCCCTCGGGGGCGTCGGAGACATCGAGCGCGATGGGCTCACCGACTTCGCGGTCGCTGCCGAAGGATGGCTTTACGTCTATGCGGGGGCGGCCACCATCGTCGGGACGCCCGCACGTTCAATCGCAGACGTTCTCGGCGCGTCGATCGCGCACTGACCTACGAACAGATCCGTTCGCGTCACATCGCGAGCGTGCCCATCACAGGGTACGTGTTGTTCATGCAGTTCGTGATGGAGCAGGTGATCCCCGTGAACATCATTGAGAACGTCCCGGTGAAGTGGGTTGAATCCGTGAAGCGTCCGGCGAGCGTGTAGACCTCGTTGCAGTCTCCCGCGACGGTGCCGCTCGCTGAGAACATCCCGCCCGTGACGGGCCCACCAGTCATCATCGTGGGACCGCCGACGATGGTGATGCCGCTCGTCGTCGCCGTGAACTGAACGAACGAGAGGTCGAAGCGAAGGACTTCCATCCCGAAGGCCGGGATTTCGCAGTGGTACATCACCCCCGGTGTCACAGTATAGCGCCCCGAGCGCGGGGAGCCCGAGCCCATGCACGACGGGTTCATCGCGTGCGAGCACATCGTCCCGGTCTCGTTGCACGTGTCGACCGTGCACGCGTCCATGTCGTCGCAGCTCGCGGCCGTGCCCGCGACGCAGCCGAACTCCACGCATCGCTCGACGCCGTTGCAGCGCCGCATGTCGTTGCAGTCCGCGTCGCTCGAACACGTCCGCTCGCTGATGCAGCCCATGCCCACGCGGCACACCTGGCCCGTCGTGCAGCGCGAGTTCTGGGCGGTGTAGCTGCATCGCCCGTCGGCGCCGCAGGTGTCGACCGTGCAGTCGAAGGTGTCGCGGCAGTCGGCGTCGGTGCGGCACGTTCCGGGGGTGGTTCCAGAGGAGCACCCGCGCGTGAGGTCGCAGGTCTGCCCCGCGGCGCACATGTCGTTCTGCGCGACGTGGCTGCACGTGCCGTCGACGAGGCAGCTGTCGCGCGTGCAGGCGATGTTGTCGTTGCAGTCCGCCGTGCGCATGCAGCGCTGGGGCACCACGCACGAGGGGCTGTCGGGCACGTGCTCGCACATCCCACCGACCACGCAGATGTCTCTCGTGCAGGCGACGCCGTCGTCGCACTGCGCGTTCGAAGCGCAGCTCATCCCCGTCGCGTCGGTGGTCATGGTCGCGTCGCCGTCGACGAAGCGCGGCGCCGATGAATCGCTGCACGCGGCGAGCAGGGCCGCGAAAAGGAAGGGGACGCGTCCGAAGCGAGCGGTTGCCATCGAGTTTCTCCGCGAGTGGGTCATGAGCGCGTGCCGTCGACGAGGCCCGAGCGCGAGAAGCAAGAGAGCGAGGCCGAGCAGTTGTCGAAGGTGAGGTTCCACGAGCCCGAGAAGCGGTTGGGCATCGTGAAGCTCCCGCTGAGCGTGTAGCGCCAGGTGCATCCGCCGCGGGACTCCGTGCCCGTCGCGGTGAACATCCCGTCGGTCGGAGCGCCGCCATTCAGCACCGTGGCGAAGCCCGTCACCGACACGCTCGTCGCCGTGACCGCGAGCGTCACCGAGCCGATCGGTCCGATCGCGCCCGCGCCGCACGAGTACGAGATCGGCGGCGCGAGGGTGTAGGTGCCCGCGGTGACCATTCCCCCGCACGGCGTCACCGCGGGGTGGTCGCAGCGCATCATCGCCTCGTTGCACACGTCGCCCGTGCACGGATCGCTGTCGCGGCAATCCATGGGCGTGCCCGCCGCGCAGGTGCCCGACTGACAGCGCTCGACGCCGTCGCAGAAGAGCCGGTTGTTGCAGTCCGCGTCGGTGCGACACGTCCCCGGAGCGGCGCAGCCCGCGCTCGTGCAGACCTGTCCCCCCGTGCAGCGCGAGTCGTCGTTGAGGTTCTGGCACATCCCTCCGGCCGCGCAGAGGTCGCGCGTGCAGGCCACGCTGTCGTCGCACTGCGCGCTCGTGGTGCAAGACATCCCCGTGGCGCACCCGACGCCCACGATGCAGCGCTGGCCCGCGGCGCAGCGCGACGTCACCGCGGTGTGCTCGCACACGCCGCCGATCACGCACTCGTCGTCGGTGCACGCGAAGCCGTCGTCGCACTGCGCGTTCGAACGGCACGCGCCCGCGGGGCCGTTGTCGACCGCCGCGGGCGTGTCGACCACGACGGGCACGTCGGTCGTGGGCCCCGGCTGAAACGGATCGCTGCGCTTCGGGTCTCCACACCCCGCGAGCGCGAGCAGCACAAGCACATCACCCGCCTTCACGCCTCGCGTCAGTCCCATCACATGGAATCTATCACCGCGGCTCCGAGCGCTTGAAGAACGCCGCGACGGCGCAGACCGAGAAATCGCGACGAAAATTGTTGTTGACTTCGCGCGCAGACTCTGAGACCAACGGACCCTCGTCCTATGATTTTCACGAGCAACCACATGGCGCGGATGTGCACGGTCAAGCCGTGTACCTCGATCGCATCCCACGCGGCGCAGCTCGTGGAGGTGTGGCGCTAGAAGCCCAGGACGTTCGCACTCCTTCCGATTGCCCCGCGACGACCTGGACCTGATCCAGGGAGTGGCGACGGGGCGGTCGAGGGAGATGTGATCGTCATGACTCGCTTCGAACGTATGAAACGTCTGGCCGCCCCGGCCCTTCGCGCACTCGCGGTGCGCGGGGGATGGGTGCGCCAGCGCGCCCTGTCCGGTCGGCGGCCCGAACTCGAGGCGCGCGCCCCGGCGGTGCGTGAGGTGTCTGCGCTGGCATGGCCCATCGCCGTCGCGATGCTCGGGGAGACCGCAATGGGGCTCGTCGACACGCGCCTCGTGGGCGCGCTCGGTCCCGCGTCGATCGGCGGCGTCGGCGTCGCCACGGTGCTCATGTACCTCTGCTACGCGGTGGTGATGGGCCTCATGCGCGGCGTGAAGGTGCGCGTGGCGTGGGCCGCGGGCGAGGGGCGTCCCGGCGACGCGCTGCGCTTCGCCCAGGTCGGCGTGATGGTGGGCGCGCTCTCGGGCGTGGTCGTGTGGGTGCTCGCGCGCGACGCGTCGTGGGCGCTCCGCGGGCTGCGCGTCGACC
Source organism: Polyangiales bacterium (assembly GCA_046351535.1). Lineage (GTDB taxonomy): Bacteria > Myxococcota_A > Polyangia > Polyangiales > CAISKJ01. Next base: position 158,171 of record JAXLYG010000018.1, on the reverse strand, counting down.
GCTCGCTCGTGGCCCCCGCGCGGGAGTTCCTCTCGGCGCGCTCGTGGGGCGCGGTGAGCCTGTGCGTCATGTCGGCGCTCACGCAGTGGCGGCAGGGCCTCGGCGACACGCGCACCTCGATGCGCATCGGCCTCGCGGGCAACGTCGTCAACGCGACGCTCGCCTACGCGCTGATCCACGGCCGCTTCGGCGCGCCGCGGCTCGGCGTGGCGGGCGCCGGGTACGCGACGGCCGCGACCGAGACGCTCCAGTGCGCGGTGCTCGTGTGGATGTTCCTGCGCGAGCGTCGCGGGGCGCCGAGGGCGACCTCGTCGGGCCTGCGCGACGCGCTCCGTGAGGTGGGCGCCGTGGGCGTTCCGACGGGCGCGCAGTTCGGCGCGGAGATGCTCGCGTTCACGACCTTCACGGCGCTCCTCGGCTCCCTCGGGGCCGACGAGATCGCCGCGCACCAGGTGGCGCTCGCGACGATCCGCGCGTCGTTCCTCCCTGGCATCGCCGTGGCCGAGGCCGCGTCGGTGCTCGTGGGGCGCGCGCTCGGTCGCGGCTCGATCCGTGAGGCCGACCGCGTCGTGGTGGCGTCGCTCCAGCTCGCGGGCGGGTTCATGGCCCTCTGCGGCGTGGTGTTCGCGCTCTTCGGCGCGGCGATCGTGCGGGTGTTCACCGACGACGCGGCGGTGGTGGCGCTCGCGCGTCAGCTCCTGCTCGTGGCGGCGGTGTTCCAGCTCCTCGACGCGTTCAACATCGTGCTGCGCGCGGCGCTGCGAGGCGCGCGCGACGCCCGCGCGGTGGCCCTGCTCGGCGTGGTCATCGTGTGGACGTGCATCCCCGGCGCGGCGTGGCTTCTCGGTCGCGAGATGGGCCTCGGCGCGCTCGGCGGCTGGTGCGGCTTCGTGGGAGAGACCCTCCTCGGCACGCTGGCCTTCGGCTGGCGCTGGCGCAGCGGAGCATGGCGAAGACGCTACGAACGACCCGATCCCGAACAGGGATCACACCTTGCGCTGGCCGCGGCGTGAGCGAGGGGAGGTCACCAGACCCTCCGCTCACGCCGACGGCGGCGCGGCGGCGGGCGACGACGGGCGAGGCGGCGGAGGCACCTTCGAAGCGATCGCCCGCGCGCCCGCGGCGTGGCGAGGGATGCGCGCGACGAAGAGCGCGCCCTCGCCGTAGGTGCCCTCTTCCGAGAGCATCCCGCCGAGGCTCTGCACGACGCGCCACGAGATCGTGAGGCCCATGCCCATCCCCGCGCCGGGGGCCTTCGTGGTGAAGAAGGGCGTGAAGATCCGGCCGTGGTCTTCGGGCTTCACGCCGGGGCCGTTGTCGCGCACCGAGAGGGTGACGACGTCGGGGTCCGAGCTGCCCGTCACCTCGACGCGTCCGGTGCCGTCGGGCGAGGCCTCGATGGCGTTCTGGATGAGGTTGGTCAGGAGCTGGTGAAGCTCCTCGGGCACGCACTCGATGGTGCCGTCGCCTTCGAACTTCGTGGTCACCTCGACGCGCCGCCCCGTCGCGGGGAGCACCATGCTCACGACGTCGCGCACGGCGGCGAAGAGGTCGTGCGCGCGGGCCACGCGCGAGTACCCCTCGCGGCTGTAGCGGCCCATGAGCGACACGGTGTCGGCGATGCGCGCGACGCCCGACTCGGCGGTCTTGAACATCACCTTGGTGCGCGCGTCGAGCTGCTTGAGCTTGGCGTCGTCGAGGGCGCGCTCGCTCACCATGCGCATGATCTCGTCGACGTCCTTGTGCACGCGCTGGAGCGAGTTCTTGATGTAGTTGAGCGGGTTGTTGATCTCGTGGGCGAGGCCGCCGGCGACGATCTCGAGGGAGTCCATCTGGCGCGTGAGCACGAGGTCCGTGGTGCTGTCCTGCACCTCGAGGAGCTTGCGCACCGTGGCGAGGAGCTCGCGCGCCGCGAAGGGCTTGGTGAGGTACGAGTTGACGCCGCTCTCGAGGCCGCGCACGCGGTCGTCGATCTCGCCGCGCGCGGTGAGCATCACGATGGGGATGTGCTTGGTCTTCTCGTTGGCGCGCAGGGCGCGCGTGAGCTCGTAGCCGTCCATCTCGGGCATCATCAGGTCGGTGATGATGAGGTGCGGGGCCTCGCGGAGCGCGAGCTCGAGGCCGCGCTTCCCGTCGGGCGCGGTGAAGATCCTGAACTGCTGCCGGAGGATGAGGTGGATGAGCTTGACGACGTCGGGGGTGTCTTCGACGACGAGGATGGTGCGGCCGCGCGCGCGCTCGTCGGCGTCGCGCTCGACGATGCGGCGCTCGGTGGCCTGGGCGACGTCCATGAGCCTGAACTCTTCGCGGTTGGCGAAGTCGGCGGTGAGGTCGGGCTTGGCCAGGCCCTCGCGGGGCCTCGCGTCGGCGGGCGCGTCGGCGGCGCGTTCGATGACGTCAGCGCGGAAGTGCCCCCGGTCGCGCGGGAGCTCGACGAAGAAGCGCGCGCCCTTGTTGACGGCGCTCTCGGCCCAGATGCGCCCGCCGTGGAGCTCGACGAGCTCGCGCGCGAGGGCGAGCCCGATGCCCGTGCCGCCCTTGTTGTAGCGGTTGTGCGACGCGTCGCCGTCGACCTGAAAGAAGCGCTCGAAGACCTGGTCGGCCATCTCCTCGGGGAAGCCCGGGCCGTTGTCGCCCACGCAGGCGGTGACGAGCTCGGGCGTCGCGCGCACGCTGACGGTGATGTGCCCGCCCACGGGGGTGAACTTCGCGGCGTTCGAGAGGAGGTTGACGAACACGCGCTCCATGCGGTCGAGGTCGCACCACGTGGGCGCCGAGGCGCACGCGGTTTCGAAGGACACCGAGATGTTCTTGCGGCCCGTGAGGGGCTCGACCTGCGCGACGAGCTGCCGGAGGTAGGCCACGAGGTCGTGCTCGCCCACGGCGAGGCGCAGGCGCGACTCCTCGAGGCGCGAGAGGTCGAGGAGGTCGCCGATGAGCTTGAGGAGCCGCGCGCCGTTGCGGTGCACCGAGCGGAGGGTCGCGCGCTGCGGCTCCGAGAGGTGGCCGAGCTCCCCGGCGATGAGGAGCTCGATGGGCGAGAGCACCATCGCGAGGGGGGTCTTGAGCTCGTGGGTGATGTTCGCGAAGAAGCGCGACTTGAAGCGGTCGAGGCGCTGGAGCTCCTCGTGGGCGCGCGAGAGCTTCTCGGTGGCCTCCTCGAGGAGGATCTGCTTGACCACCTGCTCGCGCGCCGAGCGGTAGCCGAAGATCTGCGCCGCGATGGCCGTGGTGGCCGTGGTGCCGAGGAAGAAGAAGCTCGTGAGGGCCGGGACGATGTCGTCGGTCTTCGCCGCGAAGGCGCTCGGCACGACGAACATCATCACGATGGCGGTGTGCACCGCGAGGGCGACGCGCGCGGGCCACACGAAGAGCAGCCCCGCGGCGACCATGATGAGGTTGAGGCCGGCGTAGTAGGGCGAGCGGTAGCCGCCCATGAGCAGGATCATCACGCCGATGCCCGCGGCGATGAAGACCATGTACGTCGCGGTGATGGCGATCGCCTGGCGGTTGAAGAGCCGCGAGCGGAGGACGCCGAACATCACGAGCGTGTAGGCCGTGACGATCACGCGGCTGACGTAGAGCGTCGGCAGGGCCTCGCGCGGCGCGGCCACGTAGTCGAGCACGGCGAAGAAGGGGTAGAAGAACGCGACGAGGAAGAACACCACGCGCGCGCCGCGGCGGTTGCGCTCGAGCAGCCAGGTCGACCACCGCGCCTCGACCTCGGCGTCGGTGTTCACGGAGCGGCCTTCTGCATCACGAGGAAGGGGTTCACGCCCGTGGGCTCGTTGGCGATCTCGATGCGCGCGTCGGGCGCGGCGGCGCGGCCGAAGGCGAGGATCTCCTCGCGGGTGCGATAGGTGAGGTACCAGTCGCAGTGCATCTCCATGAACCAGCGGCAGGGGTTGTCGACCATGTTGCCGACCCACGCGTGGCCGCCCGGCGCGAGGAGCGTGTGGAACGTGCGGCAGAGCGTGGTCGCCGTGGAGAAGCGCAGGTAGTCGAAGAGGCCCGCGCAGAAGAGCATGTCGAAGGGCCCCATGCCCTGGAGCATCGTGGGGTCTTGCAGGAGCCGCTTGATCGAGTCGTGGCGGTAGAGGATCTTCACCTGGGGCCAGCGAGACGCCGCGCGACCGATGCGGCTGTGGGCGTTCTCGAGGGCGAGGCGGTCCTGATCGAAGAGGACGATCTCGACGTTGGCCGGGCAGTCGGTGAGCTCGTGCACGAGCTCGGCGACCTCGCGCGCGGGCCCCGCCGCGACGGAGGCGATGCGCACGGTGGAGCCCGGCTTGCCGCCCTCGACGACGGAGCGCATGGCGCGCTTGATCATGTCCTTGCGCTGCCGCACGGCCTCGCCCGCGCTCATGTGCACCACGGCGTAGTGCAGGGCCTTCGCGAAGAGCGTCTGCCCTTCGAAGGTCTTGCCGTAGAGGAAGCGCATGAGTTCGAAATCCCCCGGGTAGCCGAGGGGTTTCGTGAAGGCGCGCTCGACGAAGGGCGCCTGCATCAGGTAGCCGTGGACGTGGCGGAGCGAGAACTCCTTGAGGTGCGCCCACTCGTCGGGCGTCGCGTTGCGAGACGCCGCGTCGATGGCGTACGAGTACCGCAGGTAGTCGGGGACGAAGTCCGCTTCGAACTGCCGGAGGAGGGCCGCGCGCGCGGGCGTCTCGGCGGTGCCGTGGACGACGTGCCAGGGCAGGCGCTTCTCGAGGTCGTTGAGGCTCGCGGCGGTCTCGTCGAAGAAGAGCTTGAGCTCGCCCACGAGCGATTTGAAGGTTTCGAAGCCCGGCACATACCAGGGCTGCGCCTTCGCGCTGAGCTGCCGCGCGGTCTCGACCGACCAGCTCCGCACGTCGCGCATGTGGAGCACGTCGCCGATGTCCATGAGCGCGTCGGTGAACGACGCGCCGACGACGTAGCCGCCGGGCTGCTCGCGCACGGACATCACCAGCGCGCCGCCGCGGTAGGCGTCGTGGAGGTCGAAGCGGACCACGAGGCTCGCGACGGGCTCGCCGAGGCCGGGCGGAGGGACGCTCGCCGGCCAGCGGAACGCGACGCCGTTCTGCGAGACGTCTTGCATCTCGCAGGTGTGCGCGTGGCCGTGGAGGGTGACCTCGACGGTGGCGCGCACGGGGCCGAGGTCCTTCTGGCTATAGCGCGTGGGGCGGAAGTAGACCTCGCGGCCCTGCGCGCCGTCGAGGTCCTCGTACGCGCCCTCCGAACCGATGATCGGAGGCGGGGTAGGACGATCGTCTCTCATGGGGGGTTCTTCGTTCCGGGCGGGGGATGTGAGTCTCCGTCAGGTCGCCGCCCGTCGACGCAGGTCAGTGCAGCCGCGGTGCGGCCGGGATCAGGAGTTCGAAGCGCGTCCCCCTCTTCATCTGCTCGGGCGCGACGAGCCTCAGCGTGCCGCCGTGCGACTCCGCGATGAGCCTCGCCATGTAGAGCCCCATCCCCATCCCCTGCTCGCCCTTGGTCGAGAAGAACGGGTCGAAGACCCGCCGCGCGAGGTGCTCGGGGATGCCCGTGCCCTCGTCCTCGACCGCGAACGCGATGGTGTCTCCCTGCGCCGCGCGCGCGTCGACGCGGATCGTCTGACCCGGCTCCGTCGCCTGGAGCGCGTTGCGAAGGAGGTTCACCATCACCTGCACCAGCTTCTGCCGATCCCCCAAGATCGTCGGAAGCTTCGGTCCCACGGTCACCACGAGCTTCCGCTCGCGATACGCCACGTCCATCCGCGCGACGGTCTCGGCGTCGCGCAGCACGTCGGCCGGATCGAGCTGCGTCGTCGCCACGTCGAGGGAGCCCCGCGACGCGAACTGATTGAGCGACGAGAGGCTCTCCAGGAGGTTCCGCATCGCGGCGACGTTGACCCTGAGCGGGTCCATCACCTGCGGCTGCACCTGGTGGTTGGCCGCGATGCGCTCGAGCATCATGAGCCCCGTGAGCACGTTGCGGAGGTCGTGCGTGACGCCCGCCGCGAGGCGGCCCATGGTCCCCAGGCGCTCCATGTGCTGCATGTGCTGCTGCGTCGCGCGGAGCTCTTCGAGCGCGCCGGTGAGCTCCTCGGAGCGCCTCGCGAGGAGGTTCACCAGCCGGATGTTCAAGCGGCACTGGTGCACGTGCTCGCTCGCCTGCGCCACCGCGGCGAGGAGCTCGTCAGGGTCCCAGGGCTTCTTCATGTGCCTGAAGACCCGCGCGCGGTTGATCGCGGAGATGAGCACCGGCGTGTCGGTGTAGGCCGTGAGGAGGATCCCCGCGACGTCGGGCTTCAACCCCCGAAGCTCCTCGAGGAGCTCGGTGCCGGTCATCTCGGGCATGCGGTGGTCAGCGATGACGACGTCGATCCCGGTGGTCACCGCGATTTCGAGCGCCTGCTTGCCTGAGGTTGCGGGGTAGACGACGTATTCGCTGTCGAGAAAAGCCTGGAGAACGGCCAGGTTCTCTGCGTCGTCGTCGACGATCAGGATGGCGCCTGTCAGCGTCTCTCCGACTCCGTAGCGGGTCGCCAGCGCCGACAGCGTGTTCTGGTCACTCACGGCCGCGGAGTGTAGGCACGGAGCGCGAGACGGTTCAACGCGTCAAACGGACGTCATCGCCGCGAACCAGGCCGTCAGTGTGATGACCAGCGAAAGTGCCAGCGAGAGCGCAACGATCCGCTGCTCTTCGCGCTCGCTGGCCGACTTCACCGTGGGGGTCGCCGACGCCGCAGTCCCGAGGCTCGCCGTGTTCGTGCTCATTGCGGGCGAGGCGCGGTTCAACCGTCGTGCCACGCTCCCCGCGCACCCGGGGACCGGGGGGCCTACCGCGACGCCCGGATCCCCGCCGCGGCGGTGAGAATCCGGTCCGCCACGTCGCGTTTGTCCATCCGGGGAAGGGCTTCCGCGTGCCCCTCCCAGACCAGGGTCACCACGTTGTCGGTCCCCTCGAAGCCATGCTCCGCGAGGTTCGCCACCACGATGTCGCACCCCTTGCGCGAAAGCTTTTCTTGCGCGTGTGCAATCAGGTCGCCGGTCTCGACCGCGAAGCCCACCAGCACGGGGCGCTTCTCGGCCCCCCTCGACGCTCCGAGCTCCGAGAGGATGTCAGGGTTTTTCACCAGCCTGATGACCAGCTCCGCGTGGGACTTCTTGATCTTCTCGGGGGCCACGTCGGCGGGGCGGTAGTCGGCCACGGCGGCGGCCATCACCACCACGTCGCTGGCCTTCGAGCGCGCGGTCACCGCGTCTCGCATCTCGATCGCGCTCCGCACGCGGATCACCTCGACGCCCGCGGGATCCTGCAGCGAGACAGGGCCCGCGACGACGGTCACGGTCGCGCCGCGGTCGCGCGCGCGCTCCGCGATGGCGAAGCCCATGCGGCCCGACGAGCGGTTGCCCACGAAGCGCACCGGGTCGATGGCCTCGTGCGTGGGCCCCGCGGAGATGAGCACGCGGAGCCCTTCGAGGTCGCGGCGCGACGTGAGCGACGCGATCACCTGGCGGGCGATCTCCTCGGGTTCGAGCATGCGTCCGATGCCCACCTCGCCGCTCGCGAGCGGGCCCACCACGGGGCCGAGGAGCGCGACGCCGCGCTCGCCGAGCGTCCCTGCGTTGGCGCGCGTCGCGGGGTGCTCCCACATGCGCGGGTGCATCGCGGGGGCGGCGAAGACGGGCGGCTTCGCGGCGACGAGGCAGGTGGTGGCGAGGTCGTCGGCGAGGCCGTGGGCCATGCGCGCGAGGAGGTCTGCCGTGGCGGGCGCGACGATCACCGCGTCGGCCTTGCGCGTGAGCTCGATGTGGAGCTCGCCGGGATACGACGGGTCCCAGAGGTCGAGGCGCGCGGGGCGGCCGGTGATTCCCGCGAAGGTGACGCCGGAGACGAAGCGCTGCGCGGCCTCGGTGAGCACGGTCTCGACGCGCGCCCCCGCGCGGAGCAGCTCGCGCGCGAGGGTGACGGATTTGTACGCGGCGATGCCGCCGCCGACGATGAGCAGCACCTCGCGGCCCGCGAGGGGGAGAGCGGATTCAGTGGTCATGTGTTTGGCCCCGACAGATGGAGGTTGCGACTCGCGCGGAGGGTTCTCGATGCGGAGGCTCCGAGTCAATGGAGCCGAGCGCTGCACTTGCGATAGCGTCTGCGCGGAATATGACCACCCGGTCTCAGGCAAGCGTTCGGGTCATCGTCCCGAGGGAACGCGCGAGCGAGAAGCCAATCCCGCTGACCAGGACACGCGCGGTCGAGGTTGGGAACAGCCCCGGCGGAGCCTCCAGGCTGGTGTTCGCGACGAGCGAGGCGCCGGTGCATCTCGCGCTGAGGGCGACTGCAAGAGGCGTTCGAATCGACTGTCGGAGCGAGCGACGAGGCGCCTGGGTCATCCTCCCCGACGCGCGTGCTGGGGGCGCCGATCGCAAGGAGCTCGTCGAGCTTGACGACGAGGCGTTGGCGACGAGCGTCGAGGTGCCCGAAGGCCCAGGGGGCGGCCGCCACGTTCGGACGAGAACGCGCGCGTGGCGAATTCCGCGCGATGCGTGGCGCGTCCTCTGGCTTTCGGCGTCGCCCGCGCTCGCGCCGCTTCGAGCGACCGGCGTCGAGGCGGAGCTGCTTTCGCGTGGCTCGATCGAAACGCGTGACATCGCCGTCGTCGTCCTCCCCTTCGCCACGCTGTGGGTCGATCCGCCGTTTCCATCGCGCCCGACGACACGCGCGCTGAGCAGGTCGACGGGGCGTTCGGTGGGGCGTATCTCGGCGGAACTCCAAGGCGCAGAACGGATCGCGGATGTCCTCGCGGCGCTGTCAACGCCGATCGCGTCGGCGGAACTCTGGCGTCGTGCCGACGGGGACTGGTTCGCGGAGCGGGGCGACGAGGGCGCGGCATGGTGGACATGCTCGGACGATGGGTCGGTCTCCACGCTCGCGCGTCTCGGTGACGTGCTCGCCTCCACGCCGCGTGGGATTGACCACCCGGTGCTCGTGCGGGCGGTCGACGGCGTCGCGCACGCGGCTGTCTGCGTCGAGCGCGATGAGACCCTCCACGCGATCGTATTTCCGACCGACGGCATGGGGACCGTGATCGATGATGACGTGCGCGACGCGATGTCGCGGGTGTCGCTCGTAGGGATCGACGGACCCCGTGCCGCGCCAGGCGCATGGAACGAGCAGCCGGATTCGGTGGGCCGTCCGTGCTTCCCTCTTCGAGACGAAGGGCAGTGGAGGCAGTTCGTCAGCGCCCTCGCGGAGCACTCCGAGCGGCTGATCGACGACGCGACTTCGCCGGAGGTCGTGCTCGATGCGGTGGAGCACGCGGCGGGCACGCTCGGCCCCTCGTTCGGGATCGAGATGAGCGGGAGCGTCCTCGTCGACTTGTGCCTCGCGCTCCCCGCGTGGCACGCAGTGGGAGAAGCCGTGCGTGGCCTCGTCGCGGAGACCGCGATGGTCTGGGCGCTCGAGAACCGCGGGACGCCCCGTACGCGCGAGGCGGTTGCGGTGCTCACGCGCTACGCGATGCAGGCAGGTTCGTTCTTGCCGCCGCACGACGAACGGGCGCCCGACAGGCTCGCGGCCCACGTCGGCGCGATCGAGCGGGTGCTTCGGTGGTACGCGCCGGAGAAGAGACGCTCCGTCAATCTCGTCGGGTGGATCACCGACAAACGCGCGACGCCCGCGTACACAGCCGTGACGCAGCACGCGGACCTCGTAATGTTGGTGGCGCCCTCCCGCGTGGATCTCGTGGCGGGTGGGCGTTGCCTCGCGCTCTCCGACGTCGTCACGGTCGCCATCGGAACGCCAGCTCGCCACGAAGAGTGGCACGGGCGCGAGCCCAGGAGGGACGCCCGTCTTCGCGAAGACCTCGCGAAGCTCGTGAAGCTAGGCGTGCTGGCGGGCGTCGTGCAACGCGCTCGTCTCGCGATGGGCGCCAACACCGTCCCGTGGTTCGAACGCGTGAGGGATTCGATCGCACGACGTTACGGCGCGTCGGAGGGCGATACGCTCTCGGATGCGCTGCGCGAAGCCTTTCGCTGACTGTCGGTCGACCGCCCGTCGTGGGGCGGTCGACGGGCGGTCAGGCCCGCGCTCGATCTGCGAAATTGCCCGGATTGTTGGTGGTATCGCGACCTTCGCTCCCCCGCGTCACGCGGCACGTTGCCTGCTGACGTGGACTTCACAGGAGCGACGATGACGAACAATTCTAGGACCGGCAGGGGGTCGGGGGCGCCGCGCGCACCGCGACGCCCGATCCGCGCAGAGCAGCTGAACCCGGACAAGCTCACGATCAGGCATCTGGGCGGCGCGCCGGGCGTGGACGATGCGTCCGACCCGTCGGAGAAGCGCACGACCCGCTGGATGGACCCGCGACTCCTCGGGGCGCACGGCGCGACGGCCGCGCAGATGTCCGCGTCGGAGGACTCACAGAACGAGAAGAGCACGGTGCGGATGTCTCCCCAGGAGATCGAACGCAAGCGCGAGGAGATGCTGCGCGGCGCTGACCGTGAGAGCAGCGCGCGCACCGAGGACGAGAACCACGACGCGTTCAAGCCCACCGTGAAGGTGGTCTTCGATGCTGGCGGCGCTGAGAAGCCGACGCTCCACATCGGCCATTTCGGCAGGCCGATCACGCAGCGTGAGACGGTCAAGCTGTGGCGACGGTCGTCGCGTCCCGAAGGAGAGAGCTCCTCGCCGCGCGAGTTCTTCGAGTGGGCGCTCGCGCATCCCTGGGTGTACGCGCTCTACTTCGGCGCGGCGGCGACCTTCGCGGTGATCGCGGGGCTCCTCACGAGGTGAGGCGAGGCCACATGCCCCCGGTCACGAGCGTCTCAGCGATCGGTGCAGGCTTCCATTCCGGTCCTCACCACGTGAGGATCGGCTCCCCGATGGAAGTCATCTGCCCGACTTGTACCAGCCGCGAGGTGAACCTCCGCGCCGATCGCTGCAACGGGTGTGGCCGGGGGCGTCCCTCCACGAACTGGGTCATGCCGGGGAGTCAGGAGCTGTTCGCGGGTCGGTACAGCGTCCAGCACGTCATCCGGTCCGGCGCCTATGGTCTGGTGCTCAAGGCGATGACCGCCGAGGAGGGCGAGCTTCGCGCGATCAAGCTCATCCCTCGCGACGTGAAGGGCGGCGAGCCGCGGGACATCCACCAGGCGCGCGTGCAAGACGAAGTCAAACACGCGGGCTGGCTGGCCGACGCGGGGCTCTTTCCCAAGGTCTATGACCACGCGTCGGGCGAACCCGCCTACATCGTCATGCAGTTCATGGATCGGGTGACGGGCGACAACTTCCACAGGGCGCGATGGGAGAGCGGGCGCGGCTTCGGCGAGGTCGAGGTGCTGCAGAAGATCGCCCGCCCCTACAGCGCGGTCTTGCGCAAGCTGGCCGCGACCGGCAGCGTGCATCGGGATCTGAAGCCCGCGAACTCCGGGTGGGCCGTCAAGAAGCGTCCCGCCTCGGGCGCGCCCCAGAACCTCTCCGACGGCGAATTCGACGAGGGGCAGCCCTATTGCGGCCTCACGATCTTCGACTGCGGAGAGTCGTGCATGTCGACGAAGCATGAAGCCGCGCAGTACTCGCGCTTCCAGAAGGTAGAGATCCGGCGCCTCCGAGGGACGCCGGACTACATGTCTCCGGAGATCATCCAGTGCGGAAGGATCGACTGGCTCTCGGATCAGTTCGCAGTCGGAGTGCAGCTCTACGAGTTCGCGGCGAGGTACGTCCCCTGGCCTTGGAGCGTCGTGCAAAGCCCTGACGCCGCGGAGAACGAGCGTCAGTACGAGCGGCGCCTCGTGACGCTTCGAGGCGAGCTGCCCAGACCGACCACGATGTCGAAGCCCCTCTACCGTCTGCTCGCCAGAATGATGGCGTACGACCCGGAGCGGCGATATCAGACGCCGGACGCGCTTCGTCGCGCGATCGATGAGACGCTCTCGGATGTGGCGCGTCTGGAGAAGGGCCGCCGCGCGAAGCTCTGGTCGATGCAGCCGGGCGTCCCTGAACAGATCACCGCGTTGATGCTGAAGGTGGAGGATCACGACCGGCGCAACGATTCGCTCCTCGAGGCTCGCGAACAGCTTGAGTCTCTCGCCAACGGATTCTGCGAGTGCGGGGAGGAAGAGCGGCTGCGCCGCACCGAACGGGTGTTGGATCTGGAGGACGCGATCGCGCGCACGATCGATGCCGCGGCACCGCGGCCTGTGTTCCGAGCGTGGAGCGTGCCGGTCGCGAGTTCCGCGATCGCGGCCATCCTGTCGGCGACCGGCGCGTGGATGATCACGAAGCGCGCGCTCGTGCGGCAGGATCTCGCGAGCCCCAACAGCGCCCAGATCACGCGCGAGACGAACGCATTGGTCGCCGGGGCCGTCGATGGCGGGGCGCCGTCCGCCGGTCAGGCCGTCTCGGTGCTTCGCGACGCAGCGGTCGACGCGATCACGGACTCCGGCGCGCGTCCGCGAGTCGCCTCGCCGCTGCCGCACGTCACGCCGTCGTACGAGTCGGTTCTGGCCGAGCGGTGGAGGGCCACGTGCACGCGCCAGAACATGCCGCCGGGCAATCCCGCCCACGACCGATGCGTGATGTTGCTGTGGGAGTCATCGAACCCGAGGGACAAGGCCGCGGGCAGAGACGTCTGTTGGACGCACGCGAATGCGATGTTCAACCAGTGCGATCGGGCCCAGCGTGTTCGCCGGTTCTATCACCCGTATTGCCCCGAACTGCTGCGCACCGGGGGACCCTGTCGTCCCGCGCGGTGATCGGTCGATCGCCTCGATGCGATCGCGGCAGATGTCGTTCGGGGCCTTCACGCGACCACTTCGATCGGTCGCTCCGACCACTCCCATCGACCCCACCGGCCGTTTCAATCGCCCGGCGGGGCCGCCGGATCGCGCGCTTCGATCGAATCAGCCCTTCTTCAGTCGCGGCGAGGCGAGGTGCGCGACCAGCGCCTCGATGGCCTTCGCCACCCGCGCGTCGACCTTCGCGCGGGCCTTCGCCACGCCGTAGAGCTCAAGGGTCATCCCGTACGCCTCGGAGAGCCACAGGAGCGAGCTGTCGTCGACACGCTGCTTGATCTTCGCGAGCAGCGTCTCGACCTCGTCGAGCGCCTCGACGTTCGCGAGGTCTTCGAGTACGGCCTCGCTCTCGTAGCCAACGGCGGCCTTGAGATCGTCGAGGTCGCCGCTCTTCGCCAGCGTCCGCGCAGCGGCGGCGAACCCGTCGCGAGGCTTGAGCAGCGAGCTACGAGCGGCGGGTGTGAGCAGCACGGTGAGGTCGTCGAGGGCCTCGTCTGCCTGTCTCAATGCTCCGACGACGCGGGCGATGGCCGCCGTGAGCTTCTTCGTATCGACGCGGGTGTACTCCATGATCGCTCCTTCACCGCGCGCGAAGGGCGCGCGGTGAAGCTCAGCTTCTCAGAGCGCGCGGCGGCGAATCAAGCGCGGAGCGCCGTCATGGCTCTGACGCATCGGCGGCTTTGAACGCGCGGCCCAGCGCGCGAGCCAGTCGGTCGAAGGAGGGCATCTCCTTGCGGAGTCGGACGCGTTCGGCGCGGAGGCGCTCCCGTGCGAGGTCGCCGAAGACGATGTCGCGACTGTTGAGGTCTTTGCGTCGAATCGCGCGCGCGAGGTCGTCCGTGCGCTCGGGCAGGAGGTCGAGCTTCTGGATGGCGCCGAGTACGGACTCGATGTTCTGCTCGAGGCGCACGACATGGAGCGCCGTCGGCTCGGGGCAGCCTCGTCGCAGCGCCTCGCCGTACGCCTCGCATGTGCAGCCGGGGGCGAGCGGAGGCGAGAGGTGCAGCGCCTTGTTGAGCATCGGCCGCAGCTTGTCGTCGTCGTAGACCGTGATGATGGCGGGAGCGCTCGCGCGGAGCGATTCGAACTGTGTCTGGCAACGCTTGAGGACGTTGTTGCAACCGCCCATCGTCCAGCCCTTGAAGCGCCCGAGGAGGGCGAAGAACGCTGGTGGACCCGCGGAACCTTCAGCGTCGGCCTGCCACTTCGAGGCGAGGTCATCGTGGAGGCAGCGCACGGCGAGCTTGTGAAACTCGAAGCCACGCTCCGTCGGTGAGTCCTCGTAGAGCACGATCGCGGCGAGCACGGCTACGCCTCCTCGCGGCACATCACCAGTGACTCGACGCCCTCGTCGAGCATGCGCCCGAGCCCGTCGTAGTGAGCCAGCCAGCGCGCGAGCGCGTCGGGGTCTGCGCGAAGGAGCCTCGTCGCGCCATCCCCTGCTCGCCGTGCGCAGAGCACCGCCGTCTGTTCGGGGGCGTCGAGCTCATCGAGGAACCTCCTCGCGTGCGTCGCGACGAGCACGGGGGCCTCGAACGACGCTGCGCGGATCGCGCGGATCACCCGAACGAGAAGGCCGGGATGGAGGTGTAGCTCTGGCTCGTCGATGGCGAGGAGCGTGCGTCCCGCGTTGAGCCGCAACATCGCGACGACCGCGAGGTAGGCGAGCATTCCGTCAGAGAGCTGGCTCGCCAGGAGCCAGCGGTCGGACCCGGAGAGCTTCACGCGCAGCGCCACCGCGCCTCCCGCGGGGTCGACCGCCGTTGACACCGTCTCGATCTCGTCGCCGAGTCCGAGGCGAACGAGGTCGAGCGTGCGCGCCCAGTGCTCCAGGCCGAAGTCGTTCTGGAGCGCGTGGTACGCGTTCGGAAGGTTCGCGCCGAGAAGAGACAGGCGATCGGCCGCCGCGAGCGGAACGCTCCCGCGCGCCTCGCTCTTGCGCTGCGTCGCGCGGGCCACCCACATCGGCAGCACTTCGAAGCCCACGTGCACTTCGATCGCCGAGAGCGCCGCGCGCATCCGCGCGATGCCGGCGTTCGGAGGTCGCACGCCGAACTCTGAGAGCAACACTTTCGAATCGGGGACCGCGTTCATGACGAGTCGACCCTGCGACAGGAAGAACATGGACTGGTCCGCGCCGCGCTCCGCATCGAAATATCGCGCGGAATTCCCGGTGCGTTCGAGCAGCACAACGTCACGATCGCCGCGCTCGACGAGCCGCTCCTCGATGCACGCCGCATCGCTGAACGCGACGTCGTAGTCGAGGCGAGGCCCCACGCCTTCGATCGTGACGCCGAGTCGGAGCGAGAGGTGGTCGGGGCGGAGCATCCTCGCGACGCCGCCGTGGACGCTCTGGATCGTCGTCATCGCGTCGGGCGACGCGAGGCGTTGGAGGAGCTGGCAGACCTCGATCAGCGTGCTCTTCCCGCTACCGTTCTCGCCGATGAGCACCGTCACGCCGTGCGCAGGAGCGTCGCCGTCGTCGCGCGCGATCTGCAAGCCCAGGGAGGCGCGGTCGATCGACCGGATGCCCTCGGCGCGAATGGAGGTGACGACGTCGTGTGTCACGGCGCGCTCATACCACGGGAAGGCTCCGTCCCTGACACCGCTCACGGCTCCGTGCACTGCCAGTCGCGCGACGTGCACGCGGGGCGGTTGTGGCACTGGATGCAGCTCGCGACGCGTCCGTCGGCGAGGAGCGCGCTGTCCGACGCCCTCACGCGCTGCCAGTGCCAGTCGTTGTGCGTCGGGTCGTAGCCCGCGGCCTCCTTGCGCATCACCGTCCACGCGCGGAGGCTCGCGCGCGAGCACGAAGGGTCGTCGTACTCCTCCTTCACGATGACCGTGCCGACGGGGAGTCGCGCGGCGTTCATGCGGTAGCCCGCGGCGGCCTCGGGCGAGGCCAGGACGCGGATGTTGGTCACCATCGGCTGCGGCGTCGTCGCGATGTGCTCGATCGTCGAGCGGCAGTTGCGCACCTCGACGAAGCGCGTCGCGTAGTCTGACGGAACCAGCGAAGAGGGCGTCGTCTCGTCGGGGCCGCACGAGGCAGCCCCGAAGACCGAGAGCGCGAGGAGGAGGGCGTGCTGAAGAGGTGCGCGGCGCTTCACGCGCGAGACATTACCGCATCGTGTACACGCGGATGCGCTGGTTGTGAGTGTCGGCGATCCAGAGGCGCCCCATCGTGTCGACCTCGATGCCGTAGGGGCGATCGAGGAGGGCCTGCGCCACCGGGAGCCCGTCGCCCGCGAAGCCGCGCATGCCGCAGCGGCCCACGACCGTGCGGATGATCCCGTCGGCGCCCACCGCGCGCACGCAGGAGTTCTGCGTGTCGGCGATGTACACGGTGCCGTCGGGGGCGATGTCGATGTCGGTCGGTCCGTTGAGCTGCGCCATCGTGGCGGGCGAACCGTCGCCCGAGATGCCCGCGGTGCCCGTGCCCGCGAAGGTGGTCATCACGCCGGTGTTCGTGTCGAGGCGACGGATGACGTGGTTGCCCGTGTCGGCGAGGTAGAGCATGCCCCGCGAGTCGATCTCGATGCGGCTCGCGGGGGGCGCGGCCTGGCCGACGGGGTTGTTGATGCGGGCCATCGTGGCGGGGCCGCCGTCGCCCGAGTAGCCGCGCATGCCGTCGCCCGCGACGGTGGAGATGACGTTCATCCCGTCGACCTTGCGGATGCGCTGGTTGGCCTGGTCGGAGATGTACACGTCGCCCGCGGTCGAGATCGCGATGGAGACGGGGAGGTCGAGGCGCGCGTCGATGGCCGGACCGCCGTCGCCGCCGAACGCGCGCGCGCCGGTGCCGCAGAGGTCTTCGATCATCGAGTTCGACATGCCGACGTTGGTCACGCGCTTGACCATGCTGTTGTGCCACGCGGCGACGAGCAGGCGGCCCTGCGGGTCGAAGACCATGTGCGTCGGGTGGTTGAGGCGCTGCCGCAGCGCGGGCCCGGCCATGCGCGGCGTGCCCGGAGGAACGGGCGGGTCTTCGCCGTCTTGAAGCTCTCCGGTGCCCGCGATGGTGCGCACGTGGCCGTCGGTGCCGTACTCGCGGATGATGTGGTTGTTCCAGTCGAGGAAGTACGCGCGCTGACCGTCGGGGCCCATGGTGACGTCGAGCGGGAGGTACGTGCGCGTCGAGGTGCCCGGGAGCCCGTCGGCGCTCTGGCCCGCCTCGCCCGTGCCGATCACGGTGCAGACGGTTCCCGCGCGAGGGGTGCAGGTGGTCACCACGGGGCGGACGTCGTTCTGCATCCCGCAGGTGCTCGCGAGGGCTTCTTCGACGGTGCGAACGGAGGCGCAGGGGTCGTCAGATCCGCAGCCCGCCACGAGCGCGGACACCGCAGCGATGCGAAGGGAAGTACCGATCATCGAGGCGCTCATCACATCGCTCCGTGCAGTTGAATCCTGCGAACGCGGTTGTTGTAGGTGTCGCAGACGAAGAGGTCGCCGTTGCGGTCGAAGGCCATGCCGTAGGGCCGCCAGAGCTGCGCCATCGCGGCCGGTCCGCGGTCGCCGGAGTACCCGCGCGTGCCCGTGCCCGCGAGCGTGCGGACGATGCCCGTGCGCGGGTCGAAGGTGCGGATGCGGTGGTTGTTCGTGTCGGCGATGTAGAGGTTGCCGTCGGGGCCGAACTCGATGTCCTGCGGCACGTTGAACGAGGCCATGGGGCCCGGTCCGTCGTCGCCGCCGAAGCGGCACATGCCGTCGCCCGCCACGGTCTCGATGGTCATCGTCGTGAGGTCGATGCGACGGATGCGGCAGTTCTCGGAGTCGGCGATGTAGAGCTTGCCGTCGGGGCCCATCGCGAGGCCGCCCTGGGGCTCGGGGTTCTCGCCCGACTGCCAGTTGAAGCGCGCCATCGCCGCGGGGCCGCCGTCGCCCATGTAGCCGCGCATGCCGTCGCCCGCGATGGTGCTGAGCGTCCCGGCGGCGTCGACGCGGCGGATCTTTCCGTTGCCCTGATCGAGGATGTAGAGGTTGCCCTGCGCGTCGTAGACGGCCTTCGAGGGCTGCTTGAGGCGCGCGTCGGGGGAGGTCCACGGCATGCCGTCACCCTGCGCGCCGGGGCCGCGTCCGAGGAGCACGTAGACGCGTCCCGTGGCGGGGTCGAAGCGGCGGAGTTTGTGGTTGTGCCACGAGACCATCATCATCCGACCGTCGCGCATGAAGAGCAGGTCGGTGGGGTGGTTGAGCGACACGGTGGGGCCGGGCGCGCCGGGCTCCATGAGGTCGCCCATGTCCGCGGGCCCGTCGCCGGGGAGGTCCGTGCCGATGACCGTTTCGAAGGTCCCCGCGGCGGTCACCCTGCGGACGCGGTGGTTGTTCCAGTCGAGGAGGTAGGTGGTGCCGTCGGGGGCGAACTCGAGGTCCATCGGCCACGCGAGCGACGAGGCGCGAACGGCGTGTCCGTCGCCGTTGAAGCCGCCGGTGCCGTTGCCCATCACCGTGCAGATGGTCCCGCGCGCGTCGGGGCACGCGGTGATCTCGGGCGGCGTCACGATGCCCTGCATCGGCGTGAGCCCCACGCCGAAGCGATAGACGATGCCGTCGGTGAGCGGCGTGGCCTGCGTCTGACCGCCGACGGCCCACACCGCGCCGGTGCCCGGCTCGATCCACGCGCCGTGGAACTCGAGCTCCGTGTGCGGAGGCCGCGCGACGGCGCGCCAGCTCCCGTTGTGACGGAGGAACACCGAGCCCTGCGAGCCCACCGCGAGCGCGGCGCCCGACGCGGGGACGTGCACGCCCGCGAGCCTCGGCGCGCCGTCGAGCTCGACCTGACGCCAGTCGTTTCCGCTGTTCTCGAGGAGGATCCCCGAGGCGTTGCCGCCGACGGCCACGCGCAGCGCGCCCGCGCCGTGCACGGTGAAGAGCGGACCGCGCGCCGTCGTGGGGATCGAGACCTGAGACCACGCGCTGCCGTTGTAGTGGAGCGTCGTGCCGTTGCTCCCGACGACCCACGCGTCGTTCGCGGCGGTGCCCCAGACCTTGTAGAGAATGACCTGTCCGCCGAGTCCGCTCGGGATGGTCTCGTTGGTCCACGCGGTGCCGTTGTAGTGCCAGAGCACGCCCGTCGACGCGTTGACGTCGCCGCCCACGGCCCACACGTCATTCGCGGATGCGCCCCACACGCCGAAGAGCGTCGCGTTGCCCGGCGTGGTCATGCGCTCGGCGCGGTTGGTCGTGGGGTCGTAGCGGAGCACCGTGCCGCCGGTGCCCGCCATGAAGACCGCGTTGGGCGCGACGCCGTGCACCCACCAGAGCGTGCCGTCGCGGAGGCCCGTGTTGAGTCGCGACCAGCGCTGACCGTCGAAGTGCAGCGCGTAGGGGCCGCTGCCGTCGAGGGCGTCGCCGCCCACCACGTAGACGTTCTGCGCGGAGGTTCCCCAGACCGAGAGCGCGGCGCCGGGGAGGCCTGACAGCATGGTCTGCCATGCGAAGGTCGGCGGCGGATCTTCGGCGCAACCGGGCACACCGGAGCTCGTCACCGCGAGCGCGAGCATCGCGATCGCGGACCTTGAAAGAAGACGTTTCATCGTCGTGGATCGAATCACTGTGGCACCTTCTCAAAGCGATGACGGAGTGCAGCCACCGTTCCAGCCCGAGACCACTCCCGGCACGGGCCCTGAGCGCGCATCGTAAAGAAGCGCCACGAGGAACTGCAATCCCCCGCGCGGGTTTCTTTGTCTCGCTCCTCGCGCTCACCCTGAGCAGTCCTTCGGCTCAGGCGAACGGACGCTTCCCGAGTTCGCAGTACGTTGTCGTGGGCGCGGGGCGTCGCGACGACCTCATCGCCGTGCGGACCACCTTCGGCCTCGTCGTGAGCGACGACGGCGGGCAACGCTTCCGCTTTCTCTGTGAAGAGGCATTCGAGTACCGCGATGGCGTCGACCCGTCGCTCGCCTGGAGCGCCCGCGGCGCCCTTCTCGTGGGCGTCGAAGACGGCCTCATGGCCTCCGCGACGCTGTGCGATCCGATGCGTCGCCGCGACCTCGACGGGCAGTACGTCGTCGACCTCACCACCGACCCCTCGGGCGCGACCGTGCTCGCCGCGCTGCGCTCTCGCGACGTCGTCCCCGCGATGCGCGTGGCGCGGTCGACGGATGGCGGAGACACCTTCGAGGTCCCGCGCGACGCGATCGCCTCGATGGCGCCGCTCACCGTCGACCTCGCGCCCTCCAATGCCCTGCGCGCCTACGCGACGGGCCTCGCGGACCCCAACGCGACGCGCGCGCCCGCGGTGCTTCGAAGCGACGACGGCGGACGATCGTGGACGCGCACCCGCGCGATGTTTCCAGGCGTTCTCGACGTGTACGTGGCGGGCGTCGACCCGACGCGCGCGGACCGCGTCTACGTGCGCGGACGGTTGCGCGGGAGCGACGACGGCGGCCTCGAGAACGGCAGCGCGCTCTACGTGAGCGACGACGGCGCGGAGAGCTTCCGCGAGCTCGCGCGAACGGTCGGTCCGATGGCGGGCTTCGCGCTCTCCGACGACGGCGCGCGCGTGTGGATCGGCGGCCCCGACGCGCGCGACGGGCTGCAGCTCAGCGAGGGGGGAGGGGCCTTTCGCGCGGTGTCTCGCGAGGGGGTGCAGTGCCTCCGGTGGCACGCGGGGGCGCTCTACCTCTGCGACGTGCTCGGCGCGGGCGGCGCGGTGCTCTCTCGCTCGCGCGGAGACGGCTCGACGCGTGAGGCGCTCGTGCGCGTCGAGGGGATCCTCCCGCCGCCCCCGTCGTGCGCCGCGGGCTCTGCCGTGAGCGGGTTCTGCGCCGATCGCTGGGTGGGCGTGCGGCAGGGCGTGCTCCCGCAGCTCCGCGATGGCGGCGTCGACGAGGCGCGCGATGCGCCGCGCGATGTCGCGATCGATGCGACGGTCGCGGCGCCTCCGGGGGGCGGCGGTTGCGGCGCGTGCGATGTGAAGACGGAGCCTCGCTCGGGCGCGCGCTGGACGCTCTTTGCGCTGGGCCTCGCGGCGGTGTGGAACCGACGGCGTCGCGCTTGACGTACCCGTCGCCGTGCGCGCAACGTCGCGCGCCATGAAGCCGCTGCCCCCAGTGACCATCGTCGGCGGAGGACTCGCCGGCGCAGAGGCCGCGTGGCAGCTCGCGTCGCGCGGGATCTCCGTCGTGCTCCGCGAGCAGAAGCCCTCGCGACGGACGCCCGCGCAGACCGGCGACGGACTCGCCGAGCTCGTGTGCTCGAACTCCCTCCGCGGCGCCGCGCTCGGCAACGCCGTGGGGCTCTTGAAAGAGGAGCTCCGCCGCGGCGGCTCGCTGATCCTCACGGCGGCGGACCTCACGAAGGTGCCCGCGGGCGGCGCCCTCGCCGTCGATCGCGAGTCGTTCAGCGCGACGGTCACCGCGGCCATCGACGCGCACCCTCGCATCACGCGCGTCCACGGAGAGGTGACCGAGATCCCCTCGGAGCGTCCGCTCATCCTCGCGACGGGTCCGCTCACGGGCGACGCGCTCGCGTCGGACCTCGCGCGCGTCGTGGGCGCCGAGCACCTCGCGTACTACGACGCCATCGCGCCCATCGTGGCGACGGACTCCATCGACATGGAGAAGGTCTTTCGTCAGTCGCGCTACGACAAGGGCGGCGACGACGCGTACCTCAACTGCCCGATGGACCGCGACGCGTACCACGCCTTCGTCGCAGCCATGCTCGCGGCCGAGAAGGTGAAGCCGCGGGACTTCGAAGAGGCCCGGTATTTCGAGGGATGTCTGCCCGTCGAGGTGAGGGCCGAGCGCGGCGTCGAGACGCTCGCGCACGGCCCCATGAAGCCCGTGGGGCTCGTCGATCCGCGCACGGGGAAGACGCCCTACGCCGTGGTGCAGCTCCGTCAGGAGGACCACGCGGCGACGGCCTACAACCTCGTGGGCTTTCAGACGCGGATGACGTACCCCGCGCAGGCGGCGGTGTTTCGGATGATTCCGGGGCTCGAAGCGGCGGAGTTCATGCGCTTCGGCTCGGTGCATCGGAACACCTTCGTGAACAGCCCGAAGATGCTCACCGGGGAGCTCGAGCTGAAGGCGCTGCCGGGGGTGTTTCTCGCGGGGCAGATCACGGGCGTCGAGGGCTACGTCGAGAGCGCCGCGTGCGGCTTCGTGTGCGCGCTGATGCTCGCGCAGCGGCTCCGCGGAGAGGCGGTGACGCCGCCGCCGCCCACGACCGCGCTCGGGGGGCTGCTCGGTCACCTGCGCACGGAGCGTAAAGATTTTCAGCCGAGCAACATCACGTGGGCGCACGTCGCGCCGTGGGAGCCTCCCGCGGGGACGAAGCGGCGTCCCGCGAAGCGAGACAAGTACGAGCTCATGGCGGCGAGGGCGATCGAGCACTTCGACGCGTGGCTCCCGTCGGTGACCCTCGGCGTCGAGCGCGCGGAGGTCATCGCGCGGCGCGTGGGGCCCGCGGCGTCGCCCGTGGCGGTCTGTGCGGAAGGGTGAAACCATGAGCTCCCCCGCGCGCGTTCGTACGTCGGTCACCCAGCGCTGAGCACACAGAGGAGCGACGCCATGCAGAACCCCTATCAGCACCCTTCGAGCGGCCCGACGGCGTGGGTTCCTCCGCCCGGTCACAACCCTTCGGGGTACGGGCAGGGCTACGGCTACGACCCGCGCAGCGCCGAGATCGCGCGCCTCGCCGAAGAGACCCGCACGTGGACCATCGTCGCCGCGATCGGGTGGTTCGTGGGCTTCATGTGGGTGCTCGGTCCGCTCGCGTGGTACCAGGCCGTGCGCATCGGCGAGGCCTACGCCAACCTCGGCGTGACGCCGCCGCAGGAGCAGCGAACCCTGCGCCTCATCGGGATGATCACGACAATTCTCTCGGTGGTCTTCGTGGTGTTCGGCGTGCTCGTGGTGGCGATGTACGCGGGCTTCTTCCTCATGGCCGCGCGCCGCTGACGTCGCCGTTTTCTCGCGTCGCTTCTCCCGCGGCGTGATGCTCCGCCCTCGTGGAACTCCTCCGCCTCAGCGCCAACGTCGTCGACTTCGGCACCTACCTCGAACACGAGCAGCGGGCCTCGCCGCGCACCGTGGAGCACTACCTCCGCGACCTCGACGCGCTGCTCTCGTTCGTGCGCGCGCGCGTCGGCCACAACGACCCGACGCTCACCGACGTGACGCTCCCGCTGCTCCGTGGCTGGCTCGCGGAGCGGTCGAAGAAGCGGGGCTCGGCGACCCTCTCGCGCAACGTCTCGACGGTGCGGTCGTTCTTCAAATGGGCGCGCCACGTAGGGCGAATCACCGATGATCCGACGGCGCAGCTCCGCGCGCCGAAGATCCGCAAGGGGCTGCCCGACACGCTCTCGGTGCCCGACGCGGGGCGGCTCATGGCGGCACCCGGCGAGCGTCGATCGTCGACGGCGCGGAAGTTCGACGTCGACCGACGGCGCATCCTCGCGGTGCGCGATCGGTGCCTGCTCGAGGTGATCTACGGCGCGGGGCTGCGCGTGTCCGAGGCCGTGGGACTCGACCTCAACGACGTCTCCGCGGGCATCGCGCGGGTGCGAGGCAAGGGCTCCAAGGAGCGCGTCGTTCCGCTTGGGACGCAGGCCATCGCGGCCTTCGACGCGTGGTGCACCGAGCGTGTGCGCATGGCCGACGCGAAGACCGGATACCTCGATCCGCAGGCGGTGTTCATCGGGCGCGCGGGCAAGCGGGTGACCGTGCGACAGGTGCAGTACCTCGTGGCCGAGTACGGTGAGCTCGCGACGGGGGCGCCGGGGGTGCATCCCCATCAGCTCCGCCACGCGTGCGCGACGCACCTGCTCGACGCGGGGGCCGACCTTCGAATGATCCAGGAGCTTCTCGGGCACGCGAGCCTCTCGACGACGCAGCGCTACACGCACGTCTCGATCGACCACGTGATGAAGGTGTATGACGGGGCGCACCCGCTCGCGAAGCCGAGGGCGGGCGCGAAGGAGTGACTGCGATGCGCGCGCTGCTGACCTCGATGATGTTGTGGATTGCGCTCTCCGCGTGCGGCTCGACGCAGCGTGCCGGGTTGCAGTGCAGGGCCCGCTCGGAGCTGCACTGCCTGACGCCGGTCGCGTGCGAGATGGACCGCGTGCTCGGCTGCGAGGTGTGCCGCTGCTCCGACGTGCCGTACACGCCGAGCTCGGGCGGTCGCTGAGCGACTCGACGCGCCGTCGTCTCGCGTACACTCGCGGTCGCGATGACCACCGCTCACGTGGATGTGTTCGACGCCGCGAAGACCGATCTGCTCGCGCGCTTCGAACTCCGGGCCGAAGACTTTGAAGCGCACGGCGCGCGATACCCCGCGTGGACGCTGCTGCTCCTCCCTGCGTTCGGGCATGAGCTCTTTCTGCGCGCGTCGATGGAGGAGGGCGGTCCCGAGGTGCGCCTCGTCACGCTCCAGACCAACATCGGGCGCTGGCTCGGGTTCACGCTCGACGATCATCTTCGCGCGTCGATCCGCAAGGAGCCGAGGCCGCCGCCGGGGGTGCTTCACGATGTGCGAGAGCGCTGCGACGACGACCGATGGACGCGCTTCTTCGAGGCGATGACCGCGCTCGACGCGCCCTCGCTCGGTGACGTGAAGCAGCTCGGCCTCGACGGCTGCTACGGCTTCGCGACGGCCGTCGAGTCACCGTCGCGGCGAGGCGCGTTCGAGGCGTGGAGCCCTCGTGACGAGACCCCGCAGGCGCGCTTCTGGGACGCGATGCTCGAGCTCGCGCGGCAGACGCTCCTCGACGAGCGGAGCCAGCGGACGCTCGATCTCGTGGGCGGCGACGCGGTCTCGTGCATCGAGGGAGACACGCCCATCCTTCGCGTGGGGAGGCCGCTCTACGATCGTCCGGTGAAGTCGCTCCAGGCGCTTCTCGACGGGCTCGGCGGCCGTCGCGCGGTGGTCGATCTCCGCCCCCTCGCGCCGTGTGGAGCGGGCGCGGGGAGAGGGATCTCGGAGGTGCGCTGGCCCGCGGAGGTGCTGTGGGTGGTTCCGCCCGAGCTCGGTGCGCTGCTCACGCCGATGCTCGATGCGCGCCGCTGCGTCGCGTCGCTCGACGAGGCGTGGGCGCGGCTCCGTGCGTGACCGCGCGGCGCGACGGAGCCCTTGACGAAACCCCATCGGAGAAGGCTTCATCGCTTCAATGAGCGAACAGTTGAGACCGTGTCAGGGATGCGCGCGCCACGTCCGCGGGGACGCTTCGAACTGCCCCTTCTGCGGCGCCGTCGTGAGCGCGTCGGGCGCTGCGTGGGGCCGCGTGGGCGCGGGCGTGCTGCTCGCGATGGCCGCCAGCGCGGCGCTCCACGCGTGCTACGGGGCGCCGTCTCCGTGCGTGGGCGACGGCGGCTGCGACTACGACCGCGACGCGCAGGTCGACGGCGGCGACGCATCGACGGACGCATCGACCGATCGCTGATTCGCTGCGTCTCGCAGGGCTACGGACGCTTCGCGCGCACGATCCACACGGCGGCGCCGAGCGTGACGCCGTCGTCGGTCTGAAAGGGCGCGAGGGCTGCGCGCACGGCCGCGCGGACCTCGTCGACGCGCTCGACGGACTGCTCTCGGAGGAGCACCGCCGTGGGGCCGATCTGGAGCGCGAAGTCGACGGTGCCGTCGAGGTCGCTGCCGCCGCCGAGGCGCAGCTTCGGGTCGTGAGCTTCGAGCGTGATGTCGGTGAAGCCCGCGCCCGAGAGCACCGCCGTGAGCCGGTCGCGGTCTGCGAGCGAGAAGGGCCCCGGCGCGCCCGGCGCAGGCGGCGTCGGGGCTTCGAGGAAGGGCAGCGCGGCCTTCATCGGGACGGTGACCCAGGCGTTCTCCTGCATGGTGCGCCAGCACACGAAGGTGATCGCGCCGCCGGGCTTGAGCGCGCGGCGGAGGTTCGCGAAGGCCGCGACGGGGTCGGCGAAGAACATCACCCCGAAGCGAGAGAAGACCGCGTCGAAGGAGCCCTCTTCGAACGCGAAGGTCTGCGCGTCGGCCTGCACGAAGCGGACGTTGGCGATGGCCGCGTCGGCGGCGCGCTCGATGGCTCGACCGAGGAGCGGCCCCGAGATGTCGACGCCCATCACCGAGCCGCCCGCGGCGAGGCGCTGCGCGAGCTCGATCGTGGTGGAGCCGCAGCCGCAGCCCACGTCGAGCACGCGCGCGGGTTGAGGGAGCGTGAGGCGCTCCATCGCGGAGAGGCCGACGGGGTCGAGCTGCGCGTCGAGGCGGCCCTGGAGCGCGACCCAGCGGGGGCCGTTGATCTCGTTCCAGTGGCGGATCTGATCGGCGTTGGGAGAGGTGGGGTCGGTCATGGCGGCCGCGATGATGTCACGGCTCACCGCGCGCGGGTGCGTCCGTCTCGCGCCGACGAGGAGGCGACGACGGCGGCGACGCTCAGCCCGGCTCGCAGAGGTCTGATCGGATGAGGAAGCGCACGCCCTCGGGGGCCTCGAGCGAGAAGCCCGCGCCGCGTCCGCGGACGACGTCGAGGGTGAGTCGCGTGTGCTTCCACCGCGCGTACTGGTCGCCGCCGATCCAGAACTCGGCGCCGTCGATCACGCCGAGCAGCACGTCGCGCGCCCCGAGGAAGAACTCGCCCTTCGGGTAGCACATGGGCGCGCTGCCGTCGCAGCAGCCGCCCGACTGGTGAAACATCAGCGCGCCGTGCTTCGCGCGGAGCTGACGGATCATCGCGATCGCGGCCTCGGTGGCCTCGACGCCGGGCGGCGCTGCGGGCTCCATCGCGTCTCGTCCCTCGCGGCTCAGAAGAAGCCCATGGGCTTCGGGTCGTAGCTCACGAGGATGTTCTTGGTCTGCTGGTAGTGGGCGAGCATCATCTTGTGGGTCTCGCGTCCGATGCCCGACTGCTTGTACCCGCCGAAGGCCGCGTGCGCGGGGTAGAGGTGGTAGCAGTTGGTCCACACGCGGCCGGCCTGGAGCGCGCGACCGGCGTTGTAGGCCGTGTGCGTGCTGCGGCTCCACACGCCCGCGCCGAGGCCGTAGAGC
The DNA here is from genome assembly GCA_046351535.1 of Polyangiales bacterium. GTDB lineage: Bacteria > Myxococcota_A > Polyangia > Polyangiales > CAISKJ01. Next base: position 131,448 of record JAXLYG010000018.1, on the reverse strand, counting down.
GAGTCGTTGGCGATGGCGATGGCGTCGTCGTAGTCGTTGAACGACGTGACCGAGACCACGGGGCCGAAGATCTCCTCCTGGAAGATGCGCATCTTGTTGTGGCCCTCGAAGACCGTGGGCTGCACGTAATAGCCGCCCGCGAGGTCGCCCGACATCTCGGCGCGCGCGCCGCCGAGGCGGAGCTTCGCGCCCTCCTTCTTGCCGATGTCGATGTACGACAGGATCTTCTCGAGCTGATCGTTCGAGGCCTGCGCGCCGACGCGGGTGCTCGTGTCGAGGGGGTCGCCGGGGTAGGTCTCGCGCGTGCGCGCCACGGCGAGGTCGAGGAAGTCGTTGTAGATCCTGCGCTCGATGAGGGCGCGCGAGGGGCAGGTGCAGACCTCGCCCTGGTTGAGCGCGAACATCGCGAAGCCTTCGAGGGCCTTCTGGCGGAAGTCGTCGTCGGCGGCCATCACGTCGGCGAAGAAGATGTTGGGCGACTTGCCGCCGAGCTCCAGCGTCACGGGGATGATGTTCTCGGACGCGTACTGCATGATGAGGCGCCCCGTGGTGGTCTCGCCCGTGAAGGCGACCTTGGCGATGCGGGGGCTCTGCGCGAGGGGCTTGCCGGCCTCGATGCCGAAGCCGTTGACGACGTTCACCACGCCGGGCGGGAGCACCTTCGAGGCGAGCTCGGCCCAGAGCATGATCGTCGCGGGGGTCTGCTCGGCGGGCTTGAGCACCACGCAGTTGCCCGCGGCGATGGCGGGGGCGAGCTTCCACGCGGCCATGAGGAGCGGGAAGTTCCACGGGATGATCTGTCCGACGACGCCGAGGGGCTCCTTGAAGTGGTACGCGACGGTGGTCGGGTCGAGCTCGGCGAGGGAGCCCTCCTCCGCGCGGAGGCACCCCGCGAAGTAGCGGAAGTGATCGATCGCGAGGGGGAGGTCCGCCGCGAGGGTTTCGCGCACGGGCTTGCCATTGTCCCAGGTCTCCGAGACCGCGAGCATCTCGAGGTTCTGCTCCATGAGGTCGGCGATCTGGTTGAGGGCCTTCGCGCGGTCGGCCACGGAGGTCTTCGCCCAGCGCGTCTTCGCGCCGTGCGCCGCGTTGAGCGCGAGCTCGATGTCCTCCGCCGTCGAGCGGGCGACCTCGGTGAACGCGCGCCCCGTCACGGGCGTGATGTTCTCGAAGTACTGACCCTTCACGGGCCTGACGAATTCGCCGCCGATGAGGTTGTCGTAGCGCGTGCGGTACTGAACCTTCGAGCCGGGCGTGTTGGGCGAGTCGTAGCGCATCGTTGTCTCTCCGTGTCGTCGGGGCTGTTCGTGGGGGAGGGGGTCGGGTTCGTCGCCGCCTCGTCCGCGTGGTTGCAGACGCCGGGGTCGACGTGGCCGCTCCCCGGTGCACGGCGCAGACCGCGCTGGAATCCCCCGCGATCGACCCTTCGCTGCGCTGCGTCGTGGCGCGAAACGCAACAGTCGGTGACGCGAAACAGATCGCGCGACACGCCTTGTTTCCAAGCGAATGCGGCGGGATGCTCGCCCTGATGGAGCCCCTCGTTCTCGACGACGTACCCGAGTCGCTCTGGCTCGACTTTCAGTCGGGCGGCGGGCGCTCGCTGGCGCCGCTCCACGCGACGCACGTGCTCGATCGCTGGTCGCGCGCGCGCCGCCTCGGGGCGCCCACCGACGGCGGCGTCGACGACGCGTGCATCGAGCGCGGACCGTCGCTGCGGGCCCGCGTCGAGCGCCTCGAACCGCTCCTCGTCGACGGCGCGGGGCTCCTCGAAAACGCGGCGTCGGCCGTGTCGGGGCGAGACTTTCTACTGCTCATCACCGACGCCGACGGCGTGGTGGTGCACACCGCGGGCGGTGGTGGCTTCGCCGACGACGCCCGCCGCGTGCGGCTCATCGAGGGCGCCAACTGGAGCGAGCCCGCGCGCGGCACCAACGCGATCGGCACGGCGCTCTCCGAGGGCAAGGCCACGGTGGTGCGAGGTCGGGCGCACTTCGGCCGACGCTTTCACCAGCTCGTGTGCTCGGCTGCGCCGGTGCGCGGCGTCGACGGGCGCGTGGTCGGCGTGATCGACGCGACGTCGCTCCTCGGGGCCTCGGACGTCGACGTGGGCTTCGTGGTGCGCACCACGGCGCGCGCGCTCGAAGAGGTGCTGCGCATCCGGGCCTACGCGTCGGTGGGCGCCGCGGTGGCCGAGACGCTGGCCCGCGCGCTCGATCGCATCGCGTGCCCCGCGCTCCTCGTCGAAGCCTCGGGGCGCATCGGCAGGGTGAACGGCGCCGCGCGCTCGGCGCTCGGTGTCGCGCCCGGCCACGCGGCCCACGCGGCGCTCGGGATGTCGTGGGAGGCGCTCCGCGAAGAGTCCCTCCGCGGCGGCAGCGGGCGCGCGGTGGAGCTCAACCGCCAGGCGTGGCAGCTCCGCGCGGAGCCCATCGCGTCGCGCGACGGCGCGGTGCTCGCGGTGATGGTGCTGCTCGAGCGGTCCGCGGGCGTGGGGCGCGCGATCGGCGTGAAGGCCCGCGAGGTCGCGAGCGCCCCGAGCGACGCGTTCTCGGCCCTCTACGCCGAGGATCCCGCGATGCGCGACGCGATCACACGCGCGCGCCGCTTCGCGCCCACCGACGTGCCCGTGGTGCTCCTCGGCGAGACGGGCTCGGGCAAGGAGCTCATGGCGCAGGCGATTCACGCCGCAAGTCGCAGGGCCGCGGAGCCCTTCATCGCGATGAACTGCGGTGCGATCGCGCCGCAGCTCCTCGAGGCCGAGCTCTTCGGCGCGGGGCCGCACGCGTTCACCGGCGCTGATCCGCGCGGGCGTCGCGGGCTCCTCGAAGCTGCCCACGGGGGGACGCTCTTTCTCGACGAGGTGGCCGAGATGCCCACGGCCATGCAGGCCGCGCTGCTTCGCGTGCTCGAGAGCGGCGACCTGCGGCGCGTGGGCGAGGTGCAGTCGCGTCGCGTGAGCGTGCGGCTCGTGTGCGCGACGTGCCGTGATCTTCAGGCCCTCGTGGCCGAGGGGCGCTTTCGAAGCGACCTCTACTACCGCCTCCGCGGCGTGTCGCTCACGCTCCCTCCGCTGCGCGCGCGAAGCGACCTCGCGGGGCTCGCGCGACACCTCCTCGCGCGCCTCGACGCGCGCGCCTCGCTCGACGACGACGCCGTCGAGGTGCTCGCGTCGCACCCGTGGCCGGGCAACATCCGCGAGCTTCGGAGCACGCTCGAAGTGGCGCTCGCGCTCACCGACGACGGCGTGATCCGCGCGGAGCACGTCCCGCTGGAGGTGGCGCGCGTCGAGGCGACGGAGGCGGCGAGCCCGCTGGTCGAGGTCGAGGGCTCCGTGGTGCGTCGCGTGCTCGGCGAGGTGGCGGGCAACGTGAGCGCCGCGGCTCGAAAGCTCGGCGTCGCGCGCAGCACGCTCTACCGCATGATGCGTCGTCACGGGCTCGAGTAGCCGACGCGTCGTGACGCCTCCCGTGCGTTGACGCGATCCGTAGCGCGACGGCGACGCGATGCGGTAGACGTTGCTGCACGGAGGCGACGGGCGGCAATGCGACACGATGAGTACGTACGTCACGATGCGGTGGGCATCGCGAGGCTGGTGCGCGACGGCGAGGTGAGCCCTCGCGAGGTGCTCGACTGCGCCCTCGCGCGCATCGACGCGGTGAACCCGAAGATCAACGCGGTGATCCATCGCTTCGACGAGCGCGCGCGGGCGCAGGCCGACGGACCGCTGCCCGAGGGGCCGTTTCGCGGCGTGCCCTTTCTCGTGAAGGACCTCGACGGCGTGCTCGCCGACGCGCCGCTCGAGATGGGGTGCCGCGCGCTCAAGGGCTACCGCGCCCCGAGGGACAGCGAGCTCTTCGCGCGCTATCGCCGCGCGGGCGTGGTCTTCGCGGGCAAGACCAACACGCCCGAGTTCGGCATCCTCGCGATCACCGAGCCCGAGCTCCACGGCGCCACGCGCAACCCCTGGAACACCGATCACATCCCCGGCGGATCGAGCGGCGGATCGGCGGCGGCGGTGGCCGCGGGGATCGTTCCCGTGGCGCACGGCGGTGATGGCGGGGGATCGATTCGCATCCCCGCATCGGCGTGCGGTCTCTTCGGGCTCAAGCCCACGCGCGGGCGCATGCCGCTCGGACCCGACGCGGGCGAGGGGTGGCACGGCCTCGTGGCGCCGCACGTGCTCACGCGCACGGTGCGAGACAGCGCTGCGTTTCTCGACGCGACGCGGGGTGTGGATCTCGGCGCGCCCTACGCCGAGCCTCCCTTCGAAGGGAGCTTTCTCGACGCCGCGGGCCGCGCGCCGGGGAAGCTGCGCGTGGCCTTCACGGCGCGCTCGATCCTCGGGCGCGAGACGCACCCCGAGTGCGCGCGGGCGTGCGAAGACACGGCGAAGCTCCTCGCGTCGCTCGGGCATGACGTGAGCGAGGTGACGCTCCCCATCGACGCGGCGGCGGTGCGCCTCGCGTACCTGACGATCGTGGCCGCGGGCGTGGGCGAGGCCGTGCGCGCGACGCAAGACCTCACGGGTCGCGCGCCGCGTCCCGAGGGATTCGAAGCGGTGACGTGGTTCCTCTCGCAGGTGGCGGGGGCGCTGAGCGCCGCGGAGCTCGAGCACGCGCGCGCCGTGATGCACCGCACGCAGCGGAGCGTCGGGGCCTTCTTCGATCGCTACGACGTGCTCGTGACGCCGACGCTGGCGCACCCTCCGTCGCGCGTGGGAGAGCTCGGGCTGAAGGCCCACGAGCGCGTGGGCCTCGCGGCGCTGCGACGCGTGTCGACGCGCGGCGCGCTCAAGACCGTGCTGGCTTCGCTCGCGGCCGAGTCGCTGGAGAAGACCCCCAACACGATGCTCTTCAACATCACGGGGCAGCCCGCGATGAGCGTTCCGCTCGCGTGGAGCGCCGCGGGACTTCCGCTCGGGGTGCAGTTCGTGGGTCGCTTCGGCGACGAGGCGGGGCTCCTGAGCCTCGCGGGCGTGCTGGAGCAGGAGCGCCCGTGGAGCGCGCGTCGCGCGCCGCTGTGAGCAAGGGCGACGCGGGCGGTGACACCAGCCTCGTCGAGAGCGAGAAGACGCCCGCGGTGAAGAAGAAGAGCTGGGGCGACGAGCGAGCGATGACGACGACAGGCCCGTGACGCGGGAGGGAATCAGATGTGTCTTCGTGCCGTCGCCAACGGTCAGGGGATCCCCAAAACCGTGACGGGCATGTACGAACTGGTCGTGGTGCCGTTGCCGAGCTGGCCGTCGGTGTTTCGCCCCCAGCACACGATCCTGCCACCTGCTCGCAGGGCGCAGGTCGAGTAGTACGCCACCACGATCTCGACCGCGTCGGTGACGCCCATCACGGTCACCGGCGTGGCGCTCGAAGTCGTCGTCGTGGGCACGCCGAGCTGGCCGTAGCTGTTGTCGCCCCAGCACACGACGGTTCCGCCAGTACGCAGCGCGCAGGTGTGGTCGTAGCTCGCCACGATCTGTACCGCGTCGGTCAGCCCTGTCACGGCGATGGGAGTCAAGCTTGACGTCGTCGCGCTCCCGAGCAAGTTGCGCCCCCAGCACACGACGACCCCGCTCGCGCGCAACGCGCAACTGGTCAGGTTGCCCGCGCTCACCTGAACGGCGTCGGTCAGGCCCGGAACGGCCACAGGCGTCGAACGGCTCGTCATCGTGCCGTCCCCGAGTTGCCCGCCGCCGTTATTACCCCAGCAGACCACGCCTCCGGTCGATTGCCGCGCGCACGTGTGAAAGTAGCCGCCCTTGACCTCTACAGCGTCTGTGAGACCGGAGACCGTGACCGGCGTCAACCGGCGTGTGGTGGTGCCATCTCCGAGCTGCCCGTATGTGTTGAGGCCCCAGCAGACGACGGCGCCGGTCGCTCGCCGCGCGCAGACGTGCTGGTCGCCCACCCAGGATTGAATCGCATCCGTGAGCCCCGACACCGCCACCGGCGTGAGTCGGTTCGTTGTCGTGCCGTCGCCGATCTGACCCTCGACGTTCACGCCCCAGCACACGACTCCGCCGGTCGCTCGCCGCGCGCACGACTCGTTGCCGCCGCCCGTCACCTCTACCGCGTCGGTGAGGCCCATGACAGTCACCGGGGTCGATCGGCTCGTGGTCGTGTTGTCGCCGAGCTGACCAAACATGTTGCGGCCCCAGCACAGCACGGAGCCTGATCCGCCCGTGTAGCAGTAGTGATAGCCGTTGGCGCCGAGGTGTCCTCCCGCGCCGACGCAGATCCCCGAAGAGCACACCGTCCTGCACGTCGCTCCGCACGCCCCGCAGTTCGCACGGTCTGACGTGAGGTCGGTCTCGCACCCGTTGGTCAGGTTGCCGTCGCAGTCGCCGAAGCCCGTCGCGCAGGTCGTCTGGCAGGCGCCGCTCGAGCACGACGACCCTGTCGCGTGCGGGCCAACGGGGCAGACGACTCCGCACGCTCCGCAGTTGTTCGTGTCGCCCGACAGCGTGCGACACACGCCCGAGCACGGCGTCTGCCCCGTCGCGCATTCCGACGTGCACGCTCCGCTCGCGCAGCTCTGCCCCGTCGCGCAGCGCACTCCGCAGCTCCCGCAGTTGGCCGTATCGCTCGACGTGTCGACGCACGCGCCCGAACACGCGGTGCGACCCGTCGGACACACGCAACTCCCGGTCGCGTTGCAGACGCCGCCCGTGACGCCGGTGCACGAGCCCGAGGTGCGCGGAGACGCGCTGCACGCGGTCGACGTACCCGCGCACACGATCGTGCCGGACGCTTCGCAGCCGCCCGAGCCGCCGCCGCACGTGAGGCCCGTCGCGCGGCACGTTCCGCCGCAGTTCGACTGACCCGTCGGACACGCGCACGCGCCCGTCGCGTCGCACACGCCACCCACGAGCGCGGTGCAGCTCCCGCTCGTGCGAGGAGACGCCGAGCACACCGTTCCCGTGCCCGACGCGGCGCACACGATCGTGCCCGAGGCTTCGCAGCCGCCCGCGCCTGCGCTGCAGGCCATCCCCGTCGCGCGGCACGTCCCGCCGCAGCTGCTCTGCCCGCTCGGGCAACCGCCGCCGCACGCGCCCGCCACGCAGCTCGCGGAGCCTCCCGTGGGGACCGGGCATCGGTTCGCGCACGCGCCGCAGTTGGTCGTGTCGGTCGAGAGGTCGACCTCGCATCCGTTGGAAGGATCGCGGTCGCAGTCGGCGCGTCCCGGCGCGCAGGTGAAGCCGCAGACGCCCGCGGAGCACCACCGCAGCGCGCTCGCGCGCATCGGGCACACGGTCGCGCAGCCGCCGCAGTGATCGGGGTCGTAGCCCGTGTCGGTGCACGCGCCGCCGCAGTAGCGCTGCGACGACGGACACGCCGCGACGCAGCGTCCGCCCGAGCACGCGGCGCCAGCGGGGCAGGCGTTTCCGCACGCGCCGCAGTTCGCGGGGTCGCTCGCGGTGCTGGTCTCGCAGCCGTCGCTCGCCACGCCGTTGCAGTCGGCGTAGCCCGCGTTGCAGGCGGCCACGGTGCACGCGCCCGAGGCGCATCCCGCGGTGGCGTTGGGGAGCGCGCACGCGCGGCCGCACGCGCCGCAGTTCGAAGCGCTCGTGAGGAGCGAGGTCTCGCAGCCGTTGCTCTGGTCGCGGTCGCAGCTCCCGTAGCCCGACGCGCACCCGGCGATGTAGCAGTCGCCACCGAGACACAGGGTTCCAGCGGCGTTCGCGAAGCGGCAGCGCGTGCCGCACGCGCCGCAGTTGTCGGGGTCGCTCGCGGTGTCGACGCAGGACGCGCTCGCGCCGGTTCCGCACGCGGTGAGGCCGCTCCCGCAGGAGGCCGCGCAGGCGCCCGCCGCGCAGAGCTGGCCCGCGGCGCAGCGCGTTCCGCACGCGCCGCAGCGGTTGCGATCGGTCTGGAGGTTGACCTCGCAGCCGTTGGCGCTCACGCCGTCGCAGTCGGAGAAGCCCGCGTCGCAGGCGCCGAGGCGGCAGGTCCCCATGTCGCAGAAGCCCGCGCCGTGGGGGGCGCCGCACCCGCGGCCGCAGGCGCCGCAGTTGGCCGAGTCGAGGTTCGTATTGATCTCGCAGCCGTTGCTCGCGACGCCGTCGCAGTCGACGAAGCCCGCGTCGCAGCGCGCGATGCCGCACGATCCCGCGACGCACGCGTGGACGGCGACGTGGGCGAGGTCGCAGACCGTGCCGCACGCGCCGCAGTTGGCGGGGTCGTGCGCGGTGTCGGCGCAGTAGGGGCCCGTGCGCCCGTCGCTCGCGCTCGTGTCGGTGCAGCGCGTGAGGGGCGCCGCGCAGGTCGGGGCGCAGGCTCCGTTGGCGCACACCTGGCCTGCGGGACAGGCGTTTCCGCACGCGCCGCAGTTCACGTTGTCGGTGCGTGTGTCGACCTCGCAGCCGTCGTACGCCGCGCCGTCGCAGTCGACGAAGCCCGCGGCGCACGCGCGCACGGCGCAGGCGCCGCTCACGCACGTCGCGGTGGCGTTGGGCAGGGTGCACACACGACCGCAGGCGCCGCAGCTCCCCGCGGTCGAGCGCAGGTCGGTCTCGCAGCCGTTGCCCGCCGCGCCATCGCAGTCTCCCCACCCCGCGGCGCACGCGACCACGGCGCAGGCGCCCGCCGCGCAGCCGCTCGCGCGGGCGTGAGGGAGGGCGCAGACGTTCCCGCACGCGCCGCAGCTCGTCGGGTCGCTGTCGGTGTCGGCGCAACGCATCGACGCCATGCCCGCGCCGCAGGAGGTGTAGGGCGCCGCGCATGACGTGACGCAGGCGCCCGCGGCGCAGACCTGACCCGCGGCGCACGCGGCGCCGCAGCGGCCGCAGTTGGCGACCGAGGTGTTGAGGTCGACCTCGCAGCCGTTCGAAGGGTCCATGTCGCAGTCGGCGAAGCCCGCGTTGCAGGCGCCCATCACGCAGGCGCCCATCGCGCAGGTCGACGCGGCGTGGGGAACGCTGCACGCCCGGCCGCAGCCGCCGCAGTTGTTCGCGTCGGCCTGCGTGTCGAGCTCGCAGCCGTTGGAGGGGTCTCCGTCGCAGTCGCCGAAGCCCATGTCGCAGCGGGTGATCGCGCACGCGCCCGCGGCGCATCCGTGGACCGAGACGTGGGGGAGCGCGCAGCGCGTACCGCACGTTCCGCAGTTGGCGGGGTCGACGTCGGTGTTGGCGCAGTAGGCGCTCGGGCCGCTGCCGCAGGTGCCGAGCTGCGGCGCGCAGGTGGTCCCACAGACGCCCGCGGCGCACTGCGTCCCCGGCGCGCAGACGTGGCCGCAGGCGCCGCAGTTCACCTCGTCGCGCTGGAGGTCGGCGCAGCGTCCGCCGCAGAGCGAGAGCGTCGACGCGCAGGTCGCGGCGCACGTCCCGTCGGAGCACACCTGGCCCGCGGGGCACGCGCGGCCGCAGGCGCCGCAGTGCGCGTTGTCGGTCTGCGTGTCGCGGCAGACGCCGTCGCAGGCCGTGAGCCCGCCCTGACACGAGAGGGCGCAGACTCCTTGCGAGCACACCTGACCCGCGGCGCAGGGCGTGTTGCACGCGCCGCAGTGTGCGCGGTCGCTCTCGAGGTCGCGGCACACGCCGTTGCAGAGTCGCAGCGTCGGCGCGCACGTCGCCGCGCAGGCGCCGTTGGAGCACACCTGCCCCGCGGGGCACGCCACGCCGCAGGCGCCGCAATTGTCGTTGTCGCGCTGGAGGTCGCGGCACGTCCCGCCGCAGTTCGCGAGGTCACGCGCGCACGAGGTCTGGCACGTCCCCGCGGAGCACACCTGGCCCGGCTCGCACGCGTGGCCGCAGGCGCCGCAGTGTGCGCGGTCGGTCTGCGTGTCGCGGCAGCTCCCGCGGCAGTCGCGCAGCCCCGCGCCGCACGACACCTGACACACGCCGTCGGAGCACACCTCGCCGTCGTTGCACGCGCGGCCGCAGGCGCCGCAGTGGGCGCGGTCGGTCTGCGTGTCTCGACAGACGCCGCCGCACGCGGTCTGTCCCGCGGCGCACGCGGTCGCGCAGGCGCCGCGCGCGCACACCTCGCCCGCGCGGCAGGGGTGATCGCACGCGCCGCACGCGGTGAGGTCCGACTGGAGGTCTCTGCACGTCCCCGCGCAGACGGTCTGCCCCATGGCGCAGGAGGTCTGGCAGCTCCCCGCGACGCAGACCTCGCCCGAGGCGCACGCGTGGCCGCAGGCGCCGCAGTGGGCGCGGTCGGTCTGCGTGTCACGGCACGCGCCCTCGCAGACGGCCTGTCCGGGGGAGCACACGGTCTGACACGCGCGCTCGACGCAGCGCTGACCGACGGGGCAGAGCGTTCCGCACGCGCCGCAGTTGCGGTCGTCGACGCTCAGGTCCGCGCAGTACGACGCGGCGCCAGCGTCGGGTCCGGCGTCGTCTCCGCCGCATGTCGCGAGGCGCGCGTCGCACGAGGTCGCGCAGACGCCCATGCTGCACACCTGGCCCGCGGGGCACGCGCGACCGCACGCGCCGCAGTTGGCGAGGTCGGTCATGAGGTTCGAGCACAGCCCCGCGCAGGGCTGCTGCCCCGACGGACACCCGAGCTGACACGCGCCGCCGACGCAGAGCTGCGACGCCTCGCAGGGGTGGCCGCACGCGCCGCAGTGATCGCGGCTCGTGCGGAGGTCGACGCATCGGTCGCCGCACGCGGCCTGCGGGGCGACGCACGACGCGGTCCCGTCGAGGCCGAGGTCGCCGGTGCGATCGGTGGAGGCGTCTCGCGCGACGACGCTCTCGCCCGTACACGCCAGCGCGGCGGTCACGAGCGCGGCCAGGGCGACGTGAAGGAGTCTCGTTTGAAGCGGTCGCATGATGGTCGTGGTCTCCGTCGTCGGCGAGGGAGGGAGCGGGAGCGTTGAATGACTGCCGCGCGCGCGTCCCTCAAGCGGCGTAGGCGTCGGCGCATGGGCGCGGGCCGATGCGATCGCGTGGTCTCGTTGCACGGCGCCCTCCCTCACCGGCAGCACGCGACCCTCGCGGTGCTGTTTCCGTCGTGCCTTTCGCCCGTGTAGACGCGACCGGTCGGGCAGAAGATGTCGTCGCCCGTGAGATACGCCCTCGAAGAGAACGAGATGCTGCCCTCGACGGGGAGGCAGCGCAGGCTGTTGACCGGTATGGCGTTGTACCCGGCAGGCAACATCGGGCACCACGCGGCCGCCGACCCCATGTCGCTCGCGCTGCACCAGTGAGAGCCTGAGAACGTCGCGTGGCACGCGGCGTTCCCCGCCGAGAGGTAGGCCGGGATACTAGAGGCCGAGCACTGATAGAAACGGCTCGGGTCGGCGACGGAGGGCGTGGTGTACGTCGCGGAAAAGCCCAAGAAGCGCGTCGCCGCGCAGACGCTCCCGACGCAGACCTCGCCCGAAGCACACGCGCGGCCGCACGCGCCGCAGTTGGCCGCGTCGGAGGTGACGTTCGCCTCGCGCCGTTGGCGGCGAGCCGTCGCAGTCCGTGTAGCCGGCGCGCAGACGATCCCGCGACGCCGCTCACGCAGCGCGCGCTCGCGCGGCGCCCGCCGCACGCTCTCCCGCACGCGCCGCAGTTGGTCGCGCTCGCGGTGAGGTCGAGCTCGCAGCCGTCGGATGCGCTGCGGTTGCAGTCGCCGAAGCCCGCGTTGCAGGTGATCCCGCAGGCGCTCGCGGCGCACGCGCCGAGGGCGTTGGCGCGCGCGGGGCAGATCATTCCGCACGCGCCGCAGTTCGACGGATCCGCGGTGAGGTCGGCGCAGGCGCTCCCGCAGCGCGTCGATCCCCCCGTGCATCCCGCGACGCAGCTCCCCGCGATGCAGGTCTCGCCCGCCGCGCACGCGCGACCGCACGCGCCGCAGCTCGCCTCGCTCGTCGCGAGGTCGACGCACGCGCCCGCGCACACGCTCTGTCCGCTCGGGCACACGCAGGTCCCCGCGACGCAGCTCTGGCCCGTCGCGCAGCCGCGGCCGCAGGCGCCGCAGTTGAGCGCGCTCGTCGCCGTGTCGACGCAGGCGCCGCCGCAGTCGGTGAGGCCCGCGGCGCAGACGGCGTGGCAGGTCCCCGCGGCGCACGCCTGCCCGGCGCCGCACGCGCGGCCGCACGCGCCGCAGTTCGACGTCGAGGTGCGCGTGTCGACCTCGCAGCCGTTGGCCGCGCTCATGTCACAGTCGGCGAAGCCTGCGCCGCACGCGAAGCCGCACGCGCCCATCGCGCACGTGGCCGTCGCGTTGGCCCTCGCGGGACACGCGTTGCGACACGCGCCGCAGTTGCTCACGTCGCCGGTGACGTCCATCTCGCAGCCGTTGGTCGCGACGCCGTCGCAGTCTCCGCGCCCCGCGGCGCAGGTGGTTCCGCAGGCGCCCGAGGCGCACCAGCGGGTGGAGCCCGGACGCGACGGGCACACGGTCGCGCAGCCGCCGCAGTGGTCGGGGTCGAACATCGCGTTCGAGCACGCCCCCGCGCAGTCGGTCTGACCCGCGGGGCACACGGAGACGCAGCGTCCGCCCGAGCACGCTTCGCCCGCGAGGCACGCGTGGCCGCAGGCGCCGCAGTGCGCGGGATCGCTCTGGGTGTTGGTCTCGCAGCCGTCGGCCGCGACGCCGTTGCAGTTGCCCGTCCCCGTGTTGCACGCGGCCACCGCGCACGCGCCCGCGGAGCACGCCGCGGTGGCGTTCGCGAGCGTGCACGTGCGACCGCAGCCGCCGCAGTGCGACACGGTGCTCAGCACGTCGGTCTCGCACCCGTTGGCGCTCATCCCGTCGCAGTTGCCGAAGCCCGTGTCGCAGGTGAGCGGCGCGCACGCGCCCGCGGCGCACGCCGCCGTGGAGGTGTTCGCGAGGTTGCACGCGCGCCCGCACGCGCCGCAGTTCAGCGGGTCGACGGAGGTGCTCGCACAGTAGCCCGCGCCGCCGTCGGTGCGGCAGGTGCTCAGGGGCGCGCCGCAGCTCGCGGCGCACGCGCCGCTCGCGCAGACCTGCGCCGCCGCGCAGCGCGTTCCGCAGGCGCCGCAGTTGCCGTGGTCGTTGACGGTGGAGGTCTCGCACCCGTCGGCGGCGAGGCCGTTGCAGTCGGAGAATCCCGTCGCGCACGACGACACGGTGCACGCGCCCGCGACGCATGCGCCGGTCGCGTCGGGCGGCGCGCAGGCGTGACCGCACGCGCCGCAGTGGGCGGCGCTGGTGGTCGTGTCGGTCTCGCATCCGTTGGCGGGGTTGCCGTCGCAGTCGGCGAAGCCCGCGTCGCAGCGGACGATCACGCAGGCCGCGGCGGTGCAGCCGTTCACGGCGACGTGGGCGAGGGCGCAGACGGTCCCGCAGGCGCCGCAGTTGGCGGGGTCGGAGCGCGTGTCGGCGCAGTAGGGGCCCGTGCGTCCGTCGATCGCGCTCGTGTCGGTGCAGCGCGTGAAGGGCGCCGCGCAGGTGGTCTGGCACGCGCCGTCGGAGCAGACCTGGCCCGCGGGGCACACGTTTCCGCACGCGCCGCAGTTCACGTTGTCGGTGCGCGTGTCGACCTCGCAGCCGTCGGCGGGATCACCGTCGCAGTCGGCGAAGCGCATCCCGCAGGCGAGCACGGCGCAGGTCCCCGAGGCGCATGTGGCGACGGCGTTGGCGAGGGCGCACGCGCGCCCGCAGGCGCCGCAGTTCGAGACCGACGACGCGAGGTCGGTCTCACAGCCGTTGGCGTCGACGCCGTCGCAGTCGCCGTAGCCGCGCGCGCACGAGAAGACCGCGCACGCGCCCTGCGCGCATCCGTTGGTCGCGGCGTGGGCGAGGGAGCACGCGACGCCGCACGCGCCGCAGTTCGCGGGGTCGGTCGCGGCGCTGGCGCATCGCGCGGTCGACGTCCCGGCGCCGCAGGTGACGTAGGGGGCGGAGCACGAGGTGACGCATGCGCCCGCGGCGCAGAGCGATCCCGCGGGGCAGGCGGTGCCGCACGCGCCGCAGTTGGAGCCCGAGGTGTTCGTGTCGACCTCGCATCCGTTCGACGGGTCGCGGTCGCAGTCGGCGAAGCCGCGCAGGCAGGCGCCCATCGCGCAGGCGCCCGCGGCGCAGGTCGCGGTGGCGTTGGCGAAGTCGCACGCGCGTCCGCACGCGCCGCAGTTGCGCGCGTCGGCGGCGAGGGGACGCTCGCAGCCGTTGGCGGCGTCGCCGTCGCAGTCGCCGAAGCCCGCGTCGCAGCGCGTGATGGCGCACGCGCCCGCGGCGCAGCCGTGGAGCGCGACGTGGGCCAGGGCGCAGCGATTCCCGCACGTTCCGCAGTTGGCGGGGTCGGCGTCGGTGTTGGCGCAGTAGGCGCTCGCGCCGCTGCCGCAGGTGCCGAGCTGCGGCGCGCACGTCGTCGAGCACGACCCCGCGACGCAGCGGGTCCCCGGTCCGCACGCGCGTCCGCACGCGCCGCAGTTGGCGTTGTCGGTCTGGAGGCTCGCGCAGCGGTCTCCGCATCGCGTGAGCGACGTCGCGCAGCTCGCCGCGCACGCGCCCTGCGAGCAGACCTGACCCGCGGCGCAGGTCACGCCGCACGCGCCGCAGTTGAAGCGATCGGTGGCCGTGTCCCGGCAGACGCCGCCGCAGTCCGTGAGTCCTGACTGACACGAGAGCGCGCAGGCGCCCTGCGAGCAGACCTGACCCGCGGCGCATCGGGCGTTGCACGCGCCGCAGTTGTCGCGGTCGCGCTCGAGGTCGCGGCAGACGCCGCCGCAGTCGCGGAGCGTGGGCGCGCAGGTCGTGGCGCAGGCGCCGTTGGAGCACACCTGGCCCGCGGGGCACGCCACGCCGCACGCGCCGCAGTTGCCGTTGTCGCGCTGGAGGTCGCGGCACGTCCCGCCGCACTCGGTGAGCCACACGGCGCACGAGGTCTGGCAGGTCCCCGCGGAGCACACCTGCCCCGACTCACACGCCACGCCGCAGTCGCCGCAGTTGTTGGTGTCCGTCCGCGTGTCGCGGCAGACGCCCGCGCAGTTTCGAAGGCCCGCGCCGCACGAGACCTGACACCGTCCGTCGGAGCACACCTCGCCCGCGCCGCACGCCTGACCGCAGGCGCCGCAGTGGGCGCGGTCGGTCTTGAGGTCGCGGCAGGTGCCTCCGCACGCGCTGAGCCCGACGCCGCACGAGAGCGCGCATGCGCCGCGCGAGCACACCTCGCCCGCGCGACACCCGCGCCCGCAGGCCCCGCAGTTGGTGATGTCGCTCTGGAGGTCGCGGCACCCGCCGACGCAGTCGGAGAGGCCCGCGCCGCACGACCGCTGACAGACGCCCGCGACGCAGACCTCGCCCGATGCGCAGGCGTGACCGCACATGCCGCAGTGGGCGCGGTCGGTCTGCGTGTCGCGACACGCGCCCGCACACACGCTCTGACCGGGCGAGCACGACACGCGACACGCGCGGTCGATGCAGCGCTGACCGACGGGGCAGGGCGCTCCGCACGCGCCGCAGTTGCGGTCGTCGGTCGCGAGGTCGGCGCAGTAGGCGAGCGAGCCCGCGTCGAGTCCGGCGTCGCCGCCGCCGCACGTCGCGAGGCGCGCGTCGCAGGTCGCGGTGCACGCGCCGAGGCTGCACACCTGGCCCGCGGGGCACGCGCGACCGCACGCGCCGCAGTTGGTCCGATCGGTCATGGGGTTGGAGCACTGCCCGGCGCAGGGCTGCTGCCCCGAGGGGCACGCGGGCTGACACGCGCCGCCGACGCAGAGCTCGAGGCCGTCGCAGGCCCTCCCGCACGCGCCGCAGTGGTCGCGGTCGGAGCGGGTGTCGACGCATCGCCCGGCGCAGGCCACGAGCGGGCTCGAACAGGCGATGGGCGCGTCGAGCGTGGCGTCCGATCGAACGGTCGCATCGGTCGGATGCCCGCCGACGAGCGGCGCGCCCACACAGCCGACGAGCGCGAGCGAGAGGCCGAGCACGACGACGTCGTGAGCCCGAGAGAACGGAAATCCCATGATGGGCGCAGCGCGTTTCAACCGTCATGCCGCGCGCTCGCGGGCCCGTGACGCGCCGTGTTTTCAAGGTCTTTCGAAGAACCGACGGGCGTTGCGCGCGCGGGGTGTCCCAGCGTCGTACGCACCGTACGGCCGAGGGACAGTCGCGGTGTACGAGGCCCGTCGCTACTCGGGCGTGACGAAGCGCTGCGCCTCGGCGTCCCATTGCAGCGCGCCGATCACGCGTCCGCGGCGGAGCATCAGGCGATTGGCGCCGAGGTCGCGCTGTCGGCACGTGTCGCAGCCGACGACGGTGAAGGTCGTGTCGGCGGCGCGCGGTCCGCGCGTGAGGTAGCCGCCGTGGCAGTCGTAGGTGCCGCGCACGTTCATCTCCTCTCCATCGGTGGCGCCCTCGTAGGTGCACGCGAACGACGCGTGCGCGATGGTGCTCATCGCGTCGGGGGTCCACCAGAGGAGGTCGTCCCAGTCGACGTGGTTGGCGGGCTCGGAGCAGCCTCGCACGCGCACGAGCAGGGCGCGCTGCGCCTGACCCGCGACGGACACGAGCTCCGTCTCGATGGCGCGGATGTCGCCGCAGCTTCCCCCGGAGAGCTCCTCGGACTGATCGGTGCGGTCGCCCCAGAGCACCTCCTCGGCGCTCGACACGACGAGGAAGGTCGGTCCTCCGTCGTGATCGCATCGTGACACGAGCTCCTCGCCCGGCTCCGGCGTGAGCTCGCCTCGGGTGAGTACGCGGCACGCCATCCGACCTCGATCACACGTCGCGACGACGCCCTGCGCCGACGACCGGAGCAGGCAACGGTCCGAGGGCATGATCGTGTCGAGGGTCAGCGTGTAGGGTTCCCCCGACGCGCCTCCGTCCTGATCCGTCGTGACATCGCCGTCGGAGGCGTCGTCCGAAGGCATCGCGTCACCCGCGTCTTCGGACGCATCGGCGCCGCTCGCGTCTTCCGCGGCGTCGGCGTCGGCGTCGCTCGCATCGCTCACATCGCTCGCGTCGCTCACGTCGCTCACGTCGCTCACGTCGCTCACGTCGCGCGCGGCGTCGGTTGCGCTGACATCGGCCGCCGCGTCGTGCGAGGTCGGGGGCGGTCGCGGGCCGCCCGTCGCCTGCGGGCGTGCGTGACGAGCGCGCGTACCAGACGACCGCGATCACCGCGACGAGGGAGACGACCAGCGCGAACCAGCGTGCGAGACGAGCGCTCATGAGCGCGAGCGTACTTCGCGTTTCGCGCTCGAAGAAAAGGTGTTCTTGATGTCCGAGACGTCCGAGACGCCGCGCGTGAGAAGGCGTCGCACGTGCGGTCATCGACGATCCGCGACGCGCGGCACACGTCGGGGCGCTCCGCGTCGCGGGGGCTGTCATGGTACGCGCCGAGACGCTCGGCGGCGGGCCTCGGATCACGGCCACGCGGTGGCCCACGTCGACGTCGCGGGCTACGGTGCGCGGCCATGAGAGACCTCATCATCGAGACCGACCTCGGGCGTGACCCCGATGATTTCTTCGCGCTCTGCTACCTCGTCGAAGCGGGCGTGCGCGTGCGCGCGGTGGTGATCTCGCCCGGCGATCACGACCAGATCGCGGTGGCGCGCGGGCTCCTTCACGCGCTCGACGTCGAGGCGCCCGTCGGGTCGGCGCGGCCCGAGAGCGCGAAGTCGTCGGTGGGCGGCGTGCATCACGATTTTCTCGCGCGCTACGGCTACGCGTCGCGCGTCGCGCCCGACGGTTGGGGGCACGAGGTGATCGCCTCCGTGATGCGCGAGCACCCAGACACCGAGCTCTTCGTGTGCGGGCCGATGCAGAGCGTCGGGCGCTACCTCGCAGCGGGAGGCGCTCCCTTCTCGCGGGCGACGGTGCAGGGGGGCTTCGTGCCGTACGCGGCGCACGATCGCGACATCGTGCGGCTCGAGCGCTTCGAGGGCCGCGAGCGCGCCGGGACCTTCAACCTCAACGGCGACGTGAAGGCCGCGCTCGCGTTCATCGCGTGCGGAACGCCCGCGCGCTTCGTGGGCAAGAACGTGTGCCACACGGTCGTCTACGACGAGGACGTGCACGCGGAGATGTGCGCCGTCACGCCGAGGCACCGCGCGGGCGAGATCCTGCGCGAGTTCATGGGCGTGTATCTCCAGCGCCACCGCGAGGGGAAGAAGTTCCACGACCCGACGGCGGCCGTGTGTCACCTGCACCCCGAGGTCGGCGCGTGGCTCGAAGGGACGCCCTACCGCGCGAGCGGCGAGTGGGGCTTCAGGGTCGAGCCGTCGCAGCACCGCGGACTCATCGACGTCGATCGCGAGGCGCTCTGGCGCCACCTCCGCGAGGGGACCTGACGCCCTCGGCACTCTAGGGCGCCGCTTCGAAGCCCTCGTCGAAGCGACCGAGCGCGCGGAGGAGCTCACGCACGGCGTCGCGGCGCTGCGGCCCCTCGCTCGACACCGCGCGCGCGACCACGCCCACCATCGGCGCGAGGAAGACGTGCAGCTTCGCGTGCGCCTCGCCGTCCGTGGTGCACTGTTCGAAGATGCGGTTCCACCCGACCCGCAGCGACGTGACGTCGCCCGTACCGCCCGCGGCGAGCACCGCGGCGGCCTCGCGTTCGAGGCGCGCGATGTTCTCCGCCGTGACGCGGTCGATGCGCGCGCGGGCGCCGGTGCGCGCCGTGTGAGCGGTGATCGGCGCGGCCTCGTCGGCGTGTTCCGCGTGTGGGAGCAGCGCGTGAGCGTCCCACGCGAGGCCCGCCACGATCACCACCACGCACGCGAGCACGACGCGGTGCCAGGTGCGCGTCGCGTCGCCGCCTCCGTCTGCGAGAAAGCCGCCGGGGGTCATCGCGGTCTCTGCGTCGCCCTGAATCGACGCGCCGCCCGCCCGCAGCGCCCGCGGGACGGCCCCGAACGCGCAGAGGAGCGCGGCCGCGAACGCGACGAGGGCAGGCCACGCGAGCTGCGCGCCCGCACGCGCGAGGGCGAGCGCGGCGACGACCCCGGTGACGCCCGTGAGCGCCCGCGACCACACGCGCACGAGGACCATCTGAAGCCCGAGGAAGCGCGCGCGCGGCATCGATCGAAGCAGCCCGATCGCCTGGATCCCCAGCACCCACACGATCGACGACAGCGCGAGCGCGACGCCCGCGAGCTCGAACATCGCGACGTGCTTCATGACACGCTCCCGGCGCGGTCGACGTGAACCTCCGCGAGGTGCGGGAGCTCGCCGTCGCGCGCGACCACGAGGTCGGGGCGCACGAGCACGCGCTGACCGTTCCAGTGAAGGAGCGTCGGATGGAGCGACGTGATGCGATCGTGCAGCCGCACGCCGGGGGCGAGCTCGGGGTTGGCGAGGCGAGGGCGCCCGCCGGTGCGCAGGTCGAGCATCCCGACGCCGCGGCCGAGCCTGTCTTTGAGGCGCTCGATGCGAAGCGCGATCGGCGCCACGCGACGCAGCGCTCCGAAGACGAGGCGACGGCGACCCGTGAGGAGCCGCGTCATGCGCTCGGTGCCGCCCACCATCGCCACGGCGGCGGCGTGGCGCTCGGTGGCGTAGCTGTCGAGCAGCGGCTCTCGCTGCGCGGGCGGAAGCTCCGGACGGTCGACGAGCGCGAGCTTCCAGATGAGGTTGTGCGCGTCTTGAACCCCGGTGTTGAGCCCCTGGCCGCCGACGGGGCTGTGCACGTGGGCCGCGTCGCCGAGCAGAAAGACGCGACCGCGCCGCAGCGTGTCCGAGACGCCGCTCGTCAGCGCGAAGCGAGAGTTCCACCCCATCGAGCGCACCGCGAGGTCGAAGCCCGCGCGCCGAGAGACGAGCGCGTCCCACGCCTTCGCGTCGAGCTCGGGCGTGGACTCATGGACCTGCGCGATGAGCCGCCACACGCCCTCCGCGGGCATCGGGACGATGAGCAGCAGGCCCTCGTCGGCCATCACCATGTGCCCCTCGTCACCGACGAGCGACGCGTCGGTCATCACGTCGGCGAGCGCGAAGGTGACTCCCAGCTCGGTGCGCTTCATCGAGACCTGGAGGAGCTCGCGCGTGGTGCTCCGGCCGCCGTCACAGCCCAACACCCAGCGCGCCGTGTGGCGACGCTCGACCCCATCGGGGCCGCGCAGCGTGGCGACGACGTGCGACGCGTCCTGCGTCAGCGTTGTGAGCTCCGTCGACCACTCGATGGACCCGCCCGCGGCCGCGAGGCGACGCTCGAGCGCGCGCTCCACCTCGTACTGCGGAACCGACAGCCAGTACGGATACCGCGTGTCGCCCCAGCGTCGATCGAGCAGGTCGACGCGCGTGCGCGCTCGACCCGGAACGGTGTGGACGTGCAGCGCGCGGAACCTCGCGCCGAGCTTCAGAACGGCCTCCGCGCAGCCGAGTCGCTCGAAGACCTCCATCGTGCGGGCGTGGACCACCAGCGCCTTCGAGTACTCCGCGCGCTCGGCCCGTCGCTCGACGATGCGCACCGTGAGTCCGTGGCGCAGGGCGTCGACGGCGGCCGTCAGGCCCGTCGGTCCGGCGCCGATCACCAGCACGTCCGTGGCGGTCGCCTCGTGGGTCTCAGTCGTCATGTCGCAGCTCCCGGGATTCGTCTCCCGAAGCGGTTCTACTCGCTCGCAGAGTTGAACCGACGACCTCGATTTGGGAGTCTTTGTCTCGCTTTCTGAGACAACCGATGCGCGACGCCTTCCTCGACATCCGCCTGCGCGACCTTCACTTCTTCGAGCGTCTCGCGGCGCTCGGCTCGCTGACCGCTGTCGCGCAGGAGCTTCGGCTCCCCAAGGCGACGGTGAGCCGCTGGCTGACGGAGCTCGAGCGGGTCGGCGCCATTGCTTCGCCCGGACGAACGACTCATGCGCCCGTGCTCACGCCGCAGGGCGAGGAGCTCGCGAAGCGCGCGCGCTCCCTCCTCGGTCAGGCCGACGCCGCGCGGATGGCGCTGCTCTCTGACGCGCCGACGGGCGTGCTGCGCGTCTCGGTGCCGGTGCCGCTCGGTCGCATGCTGGCGGGCCCGTGATCGCCCGCTTTCGACGGCGTTCCGGTGCGCCTCGACGCCCAGAACCAGCGCGTCGACCTCCTGCGCGACGGCGTCGACGTGGCGATCCGCGGCGGCGAGCTCCCCGACTCGGACCTGCTCGCGCGGCGCCTCGCGAGCGCGACGATGTGGCTCTACGGGAGCGTGTCGTTCCGCGGCGCTGCGTTGCTCGACGTCCCGCTCATCGTGGCGCCGGGCGACGAGGCCATGCTGCGCCGCGCGGGGCTCGTCGTGTCCGACGCGTCGGCCGTGATCGACGACCGCAGCGCCGTCGCCGATGCGATCACCTGGGGCGGCGGCATGGGATTGCTTCCCGCCGTTCCGCGACCGGCCTGCGCGCAGGAGACGATGGTGCGCCTGCACGACGCGCCCATCGCGACCCTGCCCGTGCACGCCGTCTACCACGCGTCGCAGCGCGACGACGTGCGCGTGCGCGTGGTCGTCGACGAGATCGAGGCGCAGCTTCAGGCCACGCTCTGACGCGCGCTCCCCGGCTGAATCGTCGCACCCATCGCGACGCGCCCTGGCTCCACCTAACACAGACCTCGCCCGTGGAACGCCAGCTCAACACCGCCCCCCGATCGATTCTCGACGGCCTCGTCACCCGCGTCCGCGCGCTCGCCCCCGGCGCGCTTCGCGCGCTCAAGGCGCGCTTCATCGACCTCGAGTACCGCGTGCGAATCGCCCGCCCCTTCACCTACGGCGACGGCGCGCCGCGCGTGTTCTACCCGGGCTGCTCGCTCACCGCGGCGGACCCCGAGCTCGTGATGCGGGCCTACGCGTGGCTCCGCGCGCGAGACCCGAGCATCGCGCTGTGGTCCGACTGCTGCGGGATGCCCGTCGAGAAGTTCTCCTCCGCCGAAGCCGCGGAGCGCTCGCGCGAGCGCACGCGGCGACAGATTCGAAGCGCGGGCACGCAGGAGATCATCACGGCCTGCGGCAACTGCACCGTGCAGTTCAACGGGCTCGACGTGCCCGGACTCCGCGTGACGTCGCTCTACAAGCTCCTCGCAGAAGAGGACTGGGGCCCGCGCCCCGCGTCGGGGCCCGTGGTCGTTCACCACCCGTGCTCCGCGCGCATCGACAAGGATCAGCAGGTCCACTTCCGCTCGCTCGCGGGCAGGCTCAACCTGCGTGTGGTCAACGCAGACGAGAAGAAGCACCCGCTCGCGTGCTGCCTCGTCACCACGCCTTCGGCCGTCGAGAAGCGCAAGGCGCTCGCCGAGCAGTCGCTCGTCACGTACTGCGCCCACTGCACCATGGCCTTTCAGCGCGACGTCCCGACGCGGCACGTGCTTCAGGAGGTGTTCGGCCGCCCCGACGATCGCTGGCGACCGCGCGGCAAGGTCGAGCGCTTCGGCCAGTACCTCCGCTTCGCCAGAGACGCCGCGCGACGATTCCCTCACGACGCGCTCGCGCTGCCGGCGGGTGGAGCCCCGTCGCGTTCGACGCCGCTGCGCCTCCTCGGCGCGGTGGCCGCGGGCGTCGGACTCGCGATCGCGGCGGCGCGCGGGGCAGATCTCCCGCGCCACGCGGTCGAGCTCGCGACGTGGTCGAGCGCCGCGGGCCCCGGTGGCGCGCTGGTCTTCGCGCTGGCGTACATCCTCGCGACGGTGCTCGCGCTGCCGGGCTCGGTGCTCACCCTCGCCGCGGGCTTCGCGTGGGGGCCGCGCGTCGGCTTCGCGGTGGTGATGCC
Organism: Polyangiales bacterium; assembly: GCA_046351535.1. Lineage (GTDB taxonomy): Bacteria > Myxococcota_A > Polyangia > Polyangiales > CAISKJ01. The sequence goes on along the minus strand of JAXLYG010000018.1, from coordinate 108,881 downwards.
CGTGGCCGTCGCCGCGGCGACGGCGGCGTTTCTGCTGGGGCGGACGTTGCTGCGCGGTCGCGTGGAGCGGCTCCTCGGGCGCGACGCGAGGCTCGCGGCGATCGACCAGGCCATCGCGCGCGACGGCCTCCGCATGGTGCTGCTCCTCCGGCTCTCGCCCGTGTTTCCGTTCAGCCTCTTGAACTACGCCCTCGCGCTCTCGCGGGTGAGCGTCAGGGACTACCTCCTCGGCACCGCGCTCGGGATGTTGCCGGGCGCCGCGCTCTACGTGTATCTCGGCTCCGTCGTGTCACACGCGTCGGAGCTCGTCTCGGGATCGGTTCGCCACACGAGCCCGTTGAGCGCGGCCCTCTACTGGGTCGGGCTCGCCGCGACCGCGGCCGCCGCGCTGACGATCACGCGCTCCGCGCGGGCAGGGCTCCGCGAGGCCCTCGCCACCGCGCGCGCATGAGCGCGAAGGTCGACGCGCGCGCCGGTGACCGCGACGCGGGCGGAGGCCGTTCCCACGCGCCGAACGTGTCGGTCATCGTGCCGACGCTCGACGAGGCGCGGCTCATCGACGCGCGCCTCGACGAGCTGCGCGCGCTCGGGCCCCACGAGGTCATCGTCGTCGACGGAGGCAGCGCCGACGCCACCGTCGACCGCGTCGCGAAGCACCCGTTACGTCCCCGGTCGATCGTCGCACCCCGCGGTCGCGCGCGGCAGATGAACGCGGGCGCCTCTCTCGCGACGGGCGACGTGCTGCTCTTCTTGCACGCCGACGTGGCCCTGCCGCGCGACGCGCTCGCGCACATCGCCCGCGCGCTCGCGGATCCGCGCGTGGTGGCGGGCGCCTTTCGAACGTGGACGTTGCCTGACCGACCGACGCCGTTGGGGCCGCTGCTCCACCTCGCGGACGTGCGCTCGCGGGTGAGCGGCCTGCCCTACGGAGACCAGGCGATGTTCGTGCGCGCGGAGGTCTTCCACGCGCTCGGGGGCTTCCCAGACATCCCGCTGATGGAGGACCTCGCGCTCTCTCGCGCGCTCTGCGCGGTCGGTCGGATCCGCACCGTGCCCGCGCGCGTGACCGTCTCGGGACGGCGGTTCATGGCGCGTCCGCTGTTCTACACGGCGATGGTGAACGTGTTCCCGGCGCTCTATCGCCTGGGCGTACCGCCCGCCCTCCTGGCCCGCGTCTACCGCGCGGTGCGATAGGTCGCGCGACGTGAATCCTTCTGCGCGCGATCGCGCTCCTACGGGCCATGTCACTCGTTCGTTGGATCGCTGAGCTGCCCTGGACCATGGTGGGCGTCGCCTGCCTCACGCTGGGGCTCGCGCCCTTCACGCCCCCGCACATCGTCGAGAAGCTCGAGATGCTCTCGAAGGGCACCCTCGTGAAGCCCATCGACTGGTTCGATCTGGCCCTCCACGGCGCGCCGTGGGCGGTGCTGATCGCCAAGGCGGTGATCTCCGTCGCGCGAATCGCTTGACCGAACTCCCGTCCGCCACGGCGCTCCGCGTCGTCGCGTCGAGCTCAGGGGGCGGGGTGTTCGTGTGACGTCGACGCGTCGGGCACGAGCACGCCGTCACGCGCGACGATCAGCTCGCCCTCGCCGAGCGGCTCCCATCGCTCGCCGGTGAGGGGGACGCTCGCCACCAGCACGACATGCTGCTCCTGCGTCGCCTCGATGCGGAGCCCGTCGGTCTCGAAGCGACCGCCTGCGGGACAGTGCCGCGCGAGGCGCCAGAGGCCCGGCGCGCGCACGGTCCCGTCGCGCTGGTGGCGCTTGTGCGCGTGGGCGAAGAGCGCGTCTCCGTCGCTGTAGAGAAAGTTCGCAGGACCGAGCGTGCGGAGCGTCCGCGCGAAGTCGGCGACGGCGGCGCGGCGCGCTTCGAGGGGCGGGCGACCGTCACGCCAGAGCCCGCGCATCCGGTCCAGCAACGCGCAGAACGCGCGCTCCGAGTCGGTCTCGCCCACGGGGAGAAAGGTCGCGCGCTCCGAGGTCTCGACGGCGGCGATGTTCTTGAGGTCGCCGTTGTGCGCGAAGCAGTGCCACGCGCCGCCGAGCTCGCGGGCGAAGGGCTGGCAGTTGCGCGCGCGCACCGCGCCCTGCGTCGCGTGGCGAATGTGGCTGAGTACGGTGCGGCTCACGAAGGGCGCGCTCTGGAGGAAGCGCACGCACGCGCTCGACGCCGCGGGGGCGGCCTCCTTCACGATGTGCAGGTCGCCGTCTTCGTACCAGGCCACGCCCCAGCCGTCGCGGTGGTGATCGGTGAGGCCTCCGTGCCGCGAGAACTCCGTCAGCGAGAGCTCGACGTCGCTCGGCACGCGGCCGTTCATCGCGAAGAGTTCACACATCGCAGCCATTGTCCCTTCGAAGCCGAGCCTGCACGCGTCACCGGTCTCTTGAGAGGAGAGCCGCCTCCCCGCGCTGCGGATTCGCCGGAAGGGCTCCAGCGCCGCACATCGGCGATCAGAAGAACGCGCGGAGGAGCATTCCCGCGCGGTGACGCCACGCCGCCTCGCTGTGCCCCCCGACGGCGTCGACGCACTGGATCACCTCGGCGTCACGCGGCGGCGCATCCCCCGCGCCGATGCGCGCCACGCGAGCGCCGAAGCGTGTCTCGAGGAGCCCGACCATCTCCTCGCCACGCGCCGCGGCGAGCGCCTCGACGATCGCGTTGTGGTGGCCTCCGTCGCGACGCATGCCCCAGTCGATCCAGAGGCGCGGGCGAAGGCGCGCGTCGGCCAGCGCGGGGGTCGCGCGTCGCACGAGGTCCGAGTCGGCGAGCGCGACGGGGCGCAGGCCGCGATCGAGGTCGTCGAGCCCGCTGAAGAACGACGGAGACAGGCACCCCGCGACGCCAAAAACACCCGGGTGCGACGTCGCCGTGCGGAACGCGGCGAGGCCCCCGTGCGAGCTGCCCACCACCGCCGTGCGCGCGCGGTCGCGGGACAGCCAGGAGTAGGTCTCTCGGAGCCACGGGACGAGCCCCGTCGCGAGCCACGACGCGTAGCGGTCGAGGCCGCCCCAGGGCGCGCGTCCGCTGCGCCAGTCGACGTGGGTGTACTCCTCGTCGCGTCGACGCGGGCGCACGGCCACCACCGCGAGCGCGCCGATCGCGCCCGACGCCCGAAGGCGCGCGACGGTCGCGGCGACGTCCCAGGTGTCGTGCGCGGGACCGCCCCGCCAGAACGTCGTGTCGCCGTCGTTGAACACCGCGAGCGACACGTCTCCCTTGGGCGCGCCCTCGGGCCGGAGCACGTGCACGTCGCGAGGCCCGAACGGGTCGTCGAGGTCGAGGGCCTCGTAGGTCTCGAACACGAAGCCCTCGGGGCCCGCGTGTCGCCTCGCGGTGCGTCCGCCCTGCTCGATCTGCTCTGTCGCCACGCGCTACCTCCGCCCGCGCGACGCTACTGCAAGGGGCGCCGCGACGCTGCCCCCCGCTGCGGCGGCGCCGCGGTGAACCCGCCAGATCGCGTGCGCGCCGTCGTCGACGACGAGGAGCGAGCCGTCGGAGCGCTCGGTGATGCCCACCGGGCGGCCCCACACGGTGCCGTCGGGGAGCGCCCAACCCGTGATGAAATCGAGGATCTCTCCCGTGGGATGACCGTCGCGAAAGGGCGCGCGCACGACCTTGTAGCCCGCGCGCTCGCGGCGGTTCCACGACCCGTGGAGCGAGACCACCGCGTCGCCGCGCGGCACCAGGCCGCCGCGCGTGGGGAAGCTCAGCCCGAGCGCCGCGACGTGCGCGCCGAGGGCCATGTCGGGCACGATCGCGCGCCGCACCAGCTCCGCGTTTTCGCCCGCGTGGCTGGGGTCTTCGTGGGCGCCGAAATAGCTGTAGGGCCAGCCGTAGAAGCCTCCGTCGCGCACCGACGTGAGGTAGTCGGGCACGAGGTCGTCGCCGAGCGTGTCGCGCTCGTTGACCACGGTGAACACCGCGCCCGTGTCGGGGTGAAACGCGAGGCCCACGGGGTTGCGCAGGCCCGACGCGAAGACGCGGTGGCGTCCGCCGTCGAGGTCGTACTCGCTGATCGCCGCGCGGCGCGGGTCGGGCTCGACGTCGTCGTTGGTCTCCGAGCCCACCGTCACGTAGAGCTTCGCGCCGTCGGGCGAGAAGGCGAGGTTGCGCGTCCAGTGCTGGTTGTAGCCGCGTCCGGGGAGGTCGCAGACCCGCTCGGGGCGTCCGCGCGCCGCGGTCTGCCCGGGCGTGTAGCGGAAGCGCACGACGCTGTCGGTGTTCGCCACGTAGAGCCAGCCCGACGGATGGAGCGCGACGCCGAAGGGGAGCGAGAGGCCCGTCGCGAAGACGAAGCGCTCGCGCGCGTCGACGCGTCCGTCGTGGTTCGCGTCGCGGAGCACGAGGAGCTCGCCGTCGCGCGCGTTCGTCGCGAAGACGTCATCCCCGGGTCCCGGCGCGATCCAGCGCACGCCCGCGAGGTCGTCGGCCCAGAGCTCGACGCGCGTCCCTTCGGGGCCGCGGAGCGTCGCGCCGTCGGGGCGCGCCACGACGCGCGCAGGGTTCGACGCAGACGCGGTCTGATACGGGGGAGGGAGCCTCACCGCGAGGCCCACGGTGACGATCTCGGGCGACGACGACGTGTGTTGCGAGGGCGCGCTCGTGGCCGACGCGGGGTGGTCGATCGGGTGCGACGCCGCGGGTCTGCTGCGCGTGCACGACGAGAGGGCTGCGAGAGAGGCCGCGACGAGGGTCGCGCGCGGTGAGATCATGGCGGACCGTGATCGCACGGAATCGAGCGGCCAGCGACGCTCAGAGGTGGGGAAAGCCCGTCACCGTGACCGGCGCGTTGCGGTTCGTCGTCGTTCCGTCGCCGAGGCCGCCGTAGAGGTTGAGGCCCCAGCATCGCGCCGTGCCGTCGGCGCGAAGGGCGCACGTGTGATAGGCGCCGGCGTCGATCGCGACGACGCCGGTCAGCCCCGACACCACGCCGGGGCTCCCGCCGGCCGTGCAGCACGTTCCGTTGCCGAGCTGACCGTAGTCGTTGGCGCCCCAGCAGCGCGCGGTGCCATCGCTCAGCGCCGCGCAGGTGTGGGTATAACCCGCCGTGATCCCCACCACGGAGCTCAGCCCCGCCACCGCGACGGGGCTCGTGCTCGACCCCGAGAAGGGACCGAGCTGGCCCGACGAGTTGTTGCCCCAGCAGCGCACGGTTCCGTCACTGAGGAGCGCGCACGCGTGGCCGAAGCCCGGCGCGATCGCGACGACGCCGCTGAGTCCGGCGACCGTCACGGGCGTGCCGCGCGTGGCGGTGGTGCCGTCGCCGAGCTGGCCGTAGAGGTTCTCGCCCCAGCAGCGCACCGTGCCGCCGCTGAGCAGCGCGCACGCGAAGGTGAAGTACGCAGAGATCGCCGTGGCGTCGGTGATGCCCGAGACGAGCACCGGCGTGGCGCTCGCCGACGACGTCGCGACGTCGCCGAGGTAGCCACGGCCCCAGCAGCGCACCGTCCCGTTGCCGAGGAGCGCGCAGTTGTAGGTCGGCGTCGACGCGATCGCCGTGGCGCCTGCGAGGCCGATCACGGGCCCCGGCGCGGCGCGCGTGCCGGCCGCGGAGATGTCGCCGAGCTGATAATCGCCGTTGTAGCCCCAGCACCACACCGAGCCGTCGGCCCGCACGGCGCACGCGTGGTAGGTGCCTCCGTCGACGGCGACCACCGCGCCGATCGAGGCCGCCGCGTCGACCGCCGTGGGTGACGACGAGGGCGAGCCGCTGCCCGTCCCGAGGTTCGAGAAGCCGTTGTAGCCCCACGACCGGATGAGCCGGTTGTCGCCGCGCACGGCGAGGGTGACGTTCGCGTTGCACGCCGCGAGCTGCCCCTGGCGCAGGGCGACGCACGCTCCGCCCGCGCAGAACTGGCCCGCGCCGCAGCGCGCGCCGCAGCGTCCGCAGTTGGTGCCGTCGGCCGTGACGTTGGTCTCGCAGCCGTCCGTCGCGACGCCGTTGCAGTCGCCGAAGCCCGTCGCGCACGCCGCCACGCCGCAGCGTCCCGAGAGGCAGAACGGCGTCGCGTTGGTGAGCGCGCAGGCCGCCCCGCAGGCGCCGCAGTTGCTCGGATCGAGGCTCACGTTGGTGCACGCGCCGCCGCACACCGTGAGGCCCGCGCCGCAGGTGGCCGCGCAGACGCCTCCTACGCAGAGCTGCCCCGCGAAGCAGGCGGCGCCGCAGCGGCCGCAGTTCGCGGGGTCGGTGCTGGTGTTCGCGCAGACGCCGCCGCAGGCCACCTGCCCCGCAGGGCACGAGACCGCGCACGCGCCCGCGACGCAGATCTCTCCCGCGCCGCAGACCGCGCCGCAGCGACCGCAGTTCTGACGATCGGTCTGGAGGTTCTGGCACGCGCCCGCGCAGTTGGTCGTGCCCGCACCGCAGCTCACCGCGCACGCGCCGCCCGAGCACACCATGCCCGCGGCGCACGCGCGGCCGCAGGCGCCGCAGTGGTTGTTGTCGGTCTGCGTGTCGCGGCACGTGCCCGAGCACACCGTGAGGCCCGTGCCGCACGAGAGGTTGCACGCGCCGCCCGAGCACACCATGCCCGCGGCGCACACGCGTCCGCATGCGCCGCAGTTGGCGTTGTCGGTCGAGAGGTCGCGGCAGGTGCCCGCGCAGTCGGTGAGTCCCGCGAGGCACGACACGGCGCAGGCGCCGCCGGAGCACACCATGCCCGCGGCGCACGCGCGGCCGCACGCGCCGCAGTTCGCGTTGTCGGTCGCGAGGTCGCGGCACGTCCCCATGCACTCGGTCTGCCCCGACGGGCAGCTCACGACGCACGCGCCCGCGGCGCAGATCTGACCCGGCGCGCAGCGGGTCCCGCACGATCCGCAGTGGAGGCGGTCATCGGAGAGGTCGCGGCACGCGCCCGAGCACGCCGTGAAGCCCGTCGCGCAGGTCGCCGCGCAGGCCGAGCCCGAGCACACCTGGCCCGCGGGCACGCGCGTCCGCACGCGCCGCAGTCGCCGGTGCTCACGGAGAGGTCGCGGCACGCGCCCGCGCAGTTGGTGAAGCCCGCCGCGCAGGAGACGTTGCAGACGCCGCCGGAGCACACCTGGCCCGCGGGGCACACGCCGCCGCAGCGTCCGCAGTTGGCGTTGTCCGTCGAGAGGTCGCGACACGTCCCCGCGCAGACGGTCGTGCCCGCGCCGCAGGAGACGTTGCACGCGCCGCTCGAACAGACCTGCCCTGCGGGGCACGCGCGGCCACACGCGCCGCAGTGGTTGTTGTCCGTCGCGAGGTCGCGGCAGGCGCCCGCGCAGTTGGTCTGACCCGCCACGCAGCTCACCACGCACGCGCCCGCCACGCAGACCTGCCCCGCCGCGCACACCGCCCCGCACGCCCCGCAGTTCTGGCGATCGGTCTGGAGGTTCTGGCACGCGCCCGCGCAGTCCGTCGTTCCAGCCCCGCAGCTCACGGCGCACGCGCCGCCCGAGCACACACGCCCCGCGGGGCATGCGCGGCCGCACGCGCCGCAGTGGTTGTTGTCGGTCTGCGTGTCGCGGCACGTGCCCGCGCAGTTGCTCAGCGTCGCGCCGCAGGTGACGGCGCACGCGCCGCCCGAGCAGATCTCGCCCGCGGCGCACGCGACCCCGCACGCGCCGCAGTTGCCGTTGTCGGTCGAGAGGTCGCGGCAGGTGCCCGCGCAGTTCGAGAGGCCCGCGCCGCACGACGTGGCGCACGCGCCGCTCGAACAGACCTGGCCCGCGGGGCACGCGCGTCCGCAGGCGCCGCAGTGGTTGTTGTCGGTCTGCGTGTCGCGGCAGGTGCCCGCGCAGTCGGTCTGGCCCGAGGCGCAGCTCACGACGCAGCGCCCCGACGCGCAGACCTGCCCCGACGGACACGCGGCGTCACACGCGCCGCAGTGCAACCGATCGCTCTGGAGGTCGCGGCACACCGAGCCGCAGACCGTGAGTCCGTCGGTGCACGACACCGCGCAGCGCCCCATCGAGCACACCTGGCCGGCGCCGCAGGCCATTCCGCACGCGCCGCAGTTGCGCGTGTCGTTGTTGAGGTCGCGGCACGCGCCCGCGCAGTTCGAGAAGCCCGCGGCGCAGCTCACGGCGCACGCGCCGCGGGAGCACACCTGACCCGACGGACACGCCGTCTCGCACGCGCCGCAGTTGCCGTTGTCGGTCGAGAGGTCGCGACAGGTGCCCGCACAGCGCTCGAGGCCCGCGCCGCAGGTGACGGCGCAGGCGCCGCCGGAGCACACCATGCCCGCGGCGCACGCGACCCCGCACGCGCCGCAGTTGCCGTTGTCGTTCTCGAGGTCGCGACACGTGCCGCCGCAGTTCGACAGCGAGGCGCCGCACGACACCGCGCACGCGCCCATCGCGCAGACCTGACCCGCGGGGCACTGCCCGCCGCACGCGCCGCAGTTGGCGTTGTCGGTCGAGAGGTCGCGGCACGTCCCCGAGCACTCGGTCTGGCCCGACGGGCAGCTCACCACGCAGGTCCCCGCGGCGCAGATCTGACCCGCGCCGCAGGTCACACCGCACGCGCCGCAGTTGAGCCGGTCGACGCGCGTGTCGGCGCAGTAGCGCCCGCGGCCCGCGTCGTCGACGCCGCCGTCGGGCCCCTCGGCGCAGGTCGCGAGCCCCGCGCCACACTCCCGCGCGCACGCGCCGTCGGCGCAGACGAGGCCTGCGGCGCAGGCGTTTCCGCACGCGCCGCAGTGGGCGCGGTCGGTCCGCGTGGTGACGCACGCCCCGCCGCACGCGACCTGTCCCGAGGGGCAGCCGAGCGCGCAGCGACCTCGCGCGCAGACCTCCGCAACGCCGCATGCGACGCCGCACGCGCCGCAGTGGGCGCGGTCGGTCGACGGGTCGACGCAGCGGCCCGAGCACGCGATGGTGGGCGCGGCGCACACGACGTCGATGCTCGCGTCGGCCGACGGTCGTGGGTCCTCCGTGCACCCGAACATCCCGGCGACGAGCCACGCGAAGAGAAGCCACGAAGACCACGCACCCCGTGAAGCACGCATGCGAGAAGACCTTTCGAGAGTGACCCCGTCCGTCGGGCGCGAGCGACGCGCCGCCACGACACGCTGGATCTCCCCAACGGCCGTGAACTCGTCAGCGACGCTTGAGTGGCGCGCGACGAGTTGCTCGCCACGAAAGTGCACACAGCGCACGCGGAACATCAAGGCGCGACGCGCGACGCGCGAGACCGCGGGTGTGTCACGGCCACCGCAGCGGCGACGCGCTCGAAGCGCCGTGGCGGAGCCGCGGCGACGTGCGAGAGCAACGGCCGCGCGTTCATCACGAGCGCGCCGTCGTCGCGGCGCATCGACGACACGAGCCGGTGAAGCGCTCCGAACTCGCGCGGGCGCCCTCAGCGTTCGAAGATGTCGTATCGCTCCGAGAGGTCGCGCATGAACGCCGCGTCGGCGTAGCGGCTCTCGGGCATCGCGACGAGCTCTTCGAGGTACTGGTCGAAGCCGCCGGGGCTGAAGATCGTGAGCAGCCGAGCGCCGCCGGTGCTCCTCACCTCGTGCCACACGTTGGGCGGAACGTTGAGGGTCGTTCCCGGGAGCGCGAGGACCGACTCGTCGTCGAAGACGAACTCGACCTCTCCGTCGAGCACGTAGAAGATCTCGATCATCTTGCGGTGGTGGTGGCGGGCGAGCGAGAAGCCCGGCTTGAGCCGGTCTTCGACGAGCGTGAGCCGACCGTCGCTCAGGTCGAGCGTCGATTTGACCAGCACGTGATCCTTCGACCAGTCGTAGCTCTTGCCCTGCCCGGGAAGGACGATCTGCTGCTTCATGCGACCTCCGCAACCGTATGAGGCGGTCCGAGCCTCCACGCTGTCAACGATCAACTCCGTGACATTCGACGCGGCGATGCGACCGCTGCGAGAGAAGCGCGTCCCCGCGCGCGGCGGCTGTGACGCCCTCCTCTGCGCGACGTGTGTTGGCGGCGCGACGACGCGTGGCGGCGATGCTGTACCCTCACCGCGCGATGTCTCCGCGCCCGCACTCGAAGACGCGTCTCGCGACGCTCGTCACCGTCGTCGCGCTCTCCCTCGGATGCGAAGACGCCGCACCCGTCGCGACGCTCGACGCTGCCCTCCTCGACCCGCGCGACGCTGCCGATGCGCCCACGACCGGGGACCTCGCCGTCGCGCCCGACGCGCTCGATGCGTCGGTCATGGGAGACGCGCCTGCGCCCTCCGACGTCGCGCTCGATGTTCGCTCCGATGCGTCGCTCGACGCGGTCGTGACAGACGCCGCGACATGGGATGCCGGACCCGCGCCCTGCGCCGAGGTCGACCGCTTCGCACCGCTCTTCGGCGCTCAGATCGCCCGCTGGACGGCGCAAGACGCGCTCGCGCCGTGGGCCCCCGGCGCGGTCGTGTTCGTCGGGAGCTCGTCGATCCGCCGGTGGGAGGGGCTCTCGCGAGACTTCGCGGACTACGCGCCGATTCAGCGCGGCATCGGCGGCGCCCAGCTCGGTGAGGTCGCGGGCTTCGCGCGAGAACTCGTGGTGCGATACGCGCCGCGCGCGGTGGTGGTGTACGCGGGCACCAACGACCTCGCGCTCGACGTCGCGCCCTCCGTCGTGCTCGACCGATTTCGGTGCCTCAGGCACCGCATCGGAGCGGGCCTCGGGTGGACCACCCCGGTGCTCTTCGTGGGCGTGGTGCCGAACCCCGCACGGTGGGCGACGTGGTCGACTGCGAGGGCCTTCAACGCCTCGGTCGCGGCCCTCGCAGCCGACGATCCGGGCCTCGTCTACGTCGACGAGGCGGCGCCCTTTCTCGCGACCGGATCGCCCCCCGACGCGTCGCTCTTCGTCTCTGACGGCCTTCACCTCACCGAGCGCGGCTACGCCCTCTGGAGCGCGCCGATTCGCGCCGCGTTGGAGGCCGTCGCGCGCCCGCTCCCGCACGCTTCGGCGCCGTCGCCCGCGCTCCCTGTCGGCGCGCGCGTGCTGGTCGACCTCGGCCCGAGCAACCCCGAAGACGGCGAGGTGACGCCGTCGCCCGACTACATGGGCCGGCGATGGAACAACTGGCACGCGCTCACCGCGCCCGGAGACGCGCTCGCGGGAGAGCGCCTCGCGAATCTGGTGACCACGACGGGCGCGCCGACCGGCGTCGACCTCGTGATCGCTGGAGGCTTTCTCGCGAACGGGCGACGGAGCGGCGGGCTCCTCTGGCCCGACGCCGCGCGCCTCGGCTCGCTCGCCGTCGGCAGCGCGACGGGAGACTTCTTCTACACGCAAGACGCCGACGCGCCGGGGGCGCTCGCGCTCCGCGGGCTCGATCCTTCGCGAACCTACGCGTTGCGTCTCTTCGCGGCGCGCGACGCCTCGGAGGTGCGCGTCACGCGATACACCGTGCACGGCGCGGCGACGGCGTCGGTGACGCTCCAGACCTCGGGGCCCGGCGCGGGGCGGAGCGGCGCAACCACCAACGACGACGACGTCGCCGAGGTGAGGGGCGCGCGTCCCGACGCGTGGGGCACGCTCTTCGTCGACGTGGCGATCGAGCGAGGCGCGTTCGCGTACCTCTCGGCCTTCGAACTCATCGCGGAGTGACCACGGCGCGGTACCGCGCCAACGCTCCGAGAGGAGCCCGTCGAGCGCTCAGGCCGCTGTCGCGTCGGCGCGCGGATCGTCGGAGTCTGTCGGCACCGGCGCGCGGCGCTTCGAGGAGGTACCCCGTCTCCGAGAGCGTCACGTAGGCCGACGCGAGGCCCCCGTCGTCGCGCTTCGCGGCGCGCGCGGCGAAGGCGCTCGCCGGGAGGTAGCCGATCCACTTCCAGTCGTCGGCGTCCTGTGGGTCTGGAGACATCAGGACCGCGCGCAGCTCCGGGGCATCGACCGCGTAGGGATGATCCGCCGGGAGCATTCGAAGCAGGCTCCGGGGCACCGGTTGACCGTCTTCGAGACCACGAACCGCCTCTGCCGCAGCCTGCATGTCGGGCCGGGCAGGCTTGAAGACCGTCGATCCGAACCCCTCGGCATCCACCCTGTTTCCGTAGAAGGGGGCAGCGGAAATCGCGAGCGATCGAGTTCGTGCGGCGCCTCGATCGCGTCGCCCGAGGGGCGCGTCGACGGCGCGTCGTGCGCGCATCGCCGCGCCGCGCGCCCTGATCCGTGGCGTCGCGATCAGCGCCAGGCGTTGGTCGTGGAGCGGTAGGTCTCGACCACGTTGGTCACGCCCGTGTCGGTGAGGCCGCCGATGACGAGGATGCGGCCGTCGGACAGGGTGACCACGCCGGGCCACGAGCGCGGCGTCGGCATTGGCGCGACCGGCACGATGGCCCCGCTCGACGGCATGGCGAAGGGCACCGCGCTGGCGGCGCCCGAGGCCCTCGGGGCGCCTCCCATGAAGTAGGCGCGGGTGTCCGTGGTGCGCGCTGCGCCGAAGCGCATGCGCCCCTCGGGGAGCGACGGTCCCACGGTCCAGAGCATCGAGAAGGGGTCGAAGATCTCGACCAGGGTCGACGCGGCGGGCGCGCTGACGTAGCCGCCGACGAGGGCGATGCGACCGTCGGCGAGGGAGGCGGCGGTCATCTCGTAGCGCGGCGTCGGGATGGGCGTCGAAACCCGCAGCCACACGTTGCTGGAGGAGTCATAGCGGAGCGCCACGCCCGCCGAGTTGTCGCCGCCGAAGACGAAGATCCGACCGTCGGTGAGCGAGACGGCGGCCTGGAGGAAGTTCGCCGTGGGCAGCGGCGCGAGCGGGCTCCACGCGTCGGTCGAGGGCGAGTAGGCGTACACGTTCGCCGTCGCGACGCGGCCCGTCGTCGCGCCGCCGATGCACAGGACGCGGCCGTCGAAGGTCATCGCGGCCGACGGGTGAAGCAGGGCCGCGGGCAGCGGCGCGCGCGTCGTCCAGGCGTTCGTGGTCGGGTCATAGACCTCATGGACGTTGAGGTACGAGCCGCCGAAGACGTGGATCCTGCCGTCGCCGTCGGCGGTGACGCCCATCCCGTAGCGGGCGGTGGGCATCGGCGGGATGGCGGGACCCCCCGCGGCGCACGCGCCGGCGGCGCAGGTCTGACCGCTGGGACACGCGCGGGCGCAGGCGCCGCAGTTGCGAGCGTCGGACGAGAGGTTCACCTCGCAGCCGTTGCCGGCGGTCGCGTCGCAGTCGCCGAAGCCCGCGTTGCACGCGAAGGAGCACGCGCCCACGGCGCAGCGCGCCACGGCGTTGGCGGCCGCGGGACACGCGGCGAGGGTCGATCCGAGGCCGTCAGGGTTGCAGGTGCGCCGGGTCGTGGCGTCGGCGCAGTCGACCGTGCCGGGCGTGCACGCGAGCGCGACGCAGGCCCCGGCAGCACACGTCTGCCCGCCGGGGCAGGGGACGCGGTCGTAGCCCGTCCCCGCGCCGTTGCACACCTGGCGCTCGGTGGTCGACGCGCAGGTCGTCGACGAGGCGCCGGGGGTGCACGCGCGCGCGACGCAGGCAGTCCCCATGCAGGTCTGGCTGGCGTCGCAGGTCTGGATGCTCGCGGCGCTCCCGCGCCCGTCGCAGATGCGCAGGTGCGACGCGTCCGTGCACGCGCGCGCGTTCGGGACGCAGACCTGGGGGCCGCAGATCCCCGCGGCGGAGCAGATCTGGCCCGCGTCGCAGTCGGTGTCCGCGACGCAGTCGACGCACCGCATCCGCGCCGTGTCGCAGACCTGCCCGCGGTCGTTGCAGTCGCGCGCGCTGCGGCACGCGCGGGTCTCCACGCACTGAGACGCGCGGCACCACTGTCCCACGGCGCAATCCATGTCGGCGACGCAGTCGGCGCAGCGCATCCGCGTGGTGTCGCACACCTGCCCCGGACACGTGCGCGACGAGACGCAGGCCGTGATCGTGACGCACGCTCCGTTGCTGCACGCCGCGCTCGTCGAGGCGCAGTCGCTGTCGAGCACGCACGCGACGCAATACCCGCGGCCGCGGTCGCAGTGCGCGCCGGGGCACTCGGAGTCCGCGCGGCCCGCGCGCGTCGTCGCGCCGTCCGCGTCGGGGGCCGAGGTGTCGGTCGCCGCCCTGTCGGCGGGAGCGTCGATGGCGGCGTCGATGGCGGCGTCGATGGTGGCGTCGACGCTCACGTCTGCGCTCACATCTGCGCTCACGTCGGCGCTCACGTCTGCGCTCACATCCGCGCTCACGTCTGCGCTCACGTCCGCGCTCACGTCCGCGCTCACGTCCGCGCTCGCATCGGCGGCGTCCTGCGGGGGCGTGTCGGTCGCTACGTCGACGGCGACATCGGAGGTCGCTTCGTCGTCTTTGAGCGCTGCATCTCCGCTCGACGGGAGGCCCGTGGGCGCGCGCGCGCTCCCGCAGGACGTGAGCAGCAACAGGACAACGAAAATCCTTCGGTGCGACATTCCACGACGCCTTCTAGCGGAATGCGGTGACGTCGTCCGCCGCGCACCAACGCTGCTTGAAAGGCATCACGGCCCCGTCGATCTCGTCAACGCGGAACCCCAACGCCCGACATCGATTGACCGAAGCAGACGGGCGAAGACGCCGCAGAGGGCGCGCGTCGCTACGTGTGCGGCAGGGCGCCAGGAGATCCTCACGGATCACCGCGCTCGAGCGTCGCTCCGACATGGTGCTTCGCGTTGCGCGCGGTGGCCGGCAGGTCGGTCGATACGCCTCAGGGCGTCGACGACCTTCGCGATTTCCCCCGCGCGGGCGTCACGTCCGAGCGCGGCGACGCGGTGTCGAACGAGGCCGCGGGCGAAGCGCTTCGGGAACCGGTGTCGAGCGAGGCCCCGCGCCACCCTCTGAGCGACGCCGAGCTCGCGCGGCAGCTCGCGGCGCGCGAAGGCACGCGCATCGCGCGACGCGCCGTCACGAAGTACAGGCAGATCCCGGGCATCGCCCCGTCGCAGCAGCGGGCGCGCGACGGCTGACAGATCCGACGGCGTGGACGCCAGACGTCGCGTCGGTTGCGCGCCTCGACGCGCCGGTGCTGGTCGCGCCCGGGGCCACCGACGGCGATCGCCGCGGGCGCGCTCTGCACGCCTGTTCGATCGCGAGCTGCGTGACGGTGATCCAGCCGTCGCCGGTGTTGGCACCCTCACGGTTCTCGCTGATGAGGCCGCTGTTGTAAGACCCGCCACTGCCGCCTGTGATGACCAGCGGCGTGGTGTCGTGCACGACTGGATCACGCACGCCGGACGCGTTGGAACGGACGTGATCGTGGCGCATTCGCCCGCTCGCTCGCACCCGTTGGTGGGGGCGTGATCGCAGTCGACGAAGCCCGCATCGCAGGTCGCGACGTGGCATTGCGCGTCGACGCACGTCGCGGACGACGGCTTCCGCCTCCCGCCGCGCGACCCAAAAACGACGAAAGCCGAACCAGCGTTTGCTGACTCGGCTTCCGTGCGAGAAGTCTTCCTGTCAGGGACTTCTTGCTGCGAACTGGGCGGGGTGGACGGGACTCGAACGCGTCGAGCGAATTCGAAGTGTCGCGAAGTGCCTTGTTTTCAACGGTTCCGAGCGAGCCTCTCGGACGCGATGAGGCACGAGACGGGCGTTTGGCTACCGGTTTGGCTACTGCGGTAGCCGATGGAAACGGGGAGGAGACGGTCACGATCAAGCGCGCGGAGCTCACGCGCGCGTTGCTCGCGATCGACGCGGCGATCGAAGCGGGGGAGGGAACGCGGGCGCTCGATCTGCTCGCGGCGCTCATCAACGAGGTCTCCTCGTCGCCGTCGTCCGCGAGATGCGGATGAGCCGCTCGTGACCTCTCCAAACACGCGCTGACCTCGCGTGGCGATGCACCCCCTCGACGACGCCCGGTTATGGATCGCACGCTGCGACACGGTCGCGCCGCGCTGAACCGCACGCCGTGATCGCGCGGAGGCTCGTTCCGGTGATCGCGTTCGCGGAGGTCGCGCCACATCGCGCGCTCGGCTCGCACACGTCGAAGCGTCACGGCGTCTCCGGCCCTCGCGGTGCGACTGCAGCACGAGTGCTTCTCGACGTCGGATTCTCCCCGCGAGAGCGCGAGAGGTTCCCCCCTCGTCGATCAACGCGCGTGTGGCCGCGCCAGGCGCCGAAGTTCCGAAACGGAGCGGTCGGTCACCTGCCGGTGACGACTCGGGGGTGAAGACGACCACGACGCGGAAGACGACCCGCTGCGCATCCAAACAAACCGAACCACCGCACGAGCTCGGACCGTCCTCGCGGCGACCCGGCTCCTCCGCCGCGGAGGCAGCCGATCCGCCAGGTCTCCGTCGCGACCATGCGCAGCGACCCTCTCGCGTGCCAGGGCCGTGCGGGGAGACCGGCGTGATGCGCCCGGGCCTTCGGGGCGCCATGCGCGAGCGAAAGGAATTGCGCGCGGGTGAGAGGTCGGAGAACGTCTCCGTCGTGGAAGCTGGCCCCATCCTGACGCTCCGACGCGGAGTGCATCGCCGTCTGTCGTCTCGCATCACGCAGATCGCGATCGTCCTCGCTGCGACCGTCGCGTCGAGCGCGGCCTTCGCCGATGACGCCGCGGAGGCGAGGCTCCACTTCGAACTCGGCACCGCGCGCTACCAGGCGCACGCGTTCGAGGAGGCGCTCTCCCACTTCCTCCAGGCCCACCGCCTCGCGCCCACCACGAATACCGTGTTCAACGTGGCGCAGACCTACTCCGTGCTGCATCGCGAGGCGGAGGCGTACCGCTTCTTCAGCGATTTCCTGGCGCGTCCCGATGGACAGCCCGCGGCTCGGAGCCTCGCCGAGCGCACCCTCGCCGAGCTCGCGCCGCGCCTCGCGCGCATCGAGGTGACAACCACGCCGACCGGCGCGACCCTCTACCTCGACCGCACCGAGCTCGGTGACTTCGGCGTGTCGCCGAGGGTGCTCGCGGTGAGTCCAGGCCCCCACGATGTGATCGTGCGCCGCGACGGCTACCACGAGCAGCGGCAGCGCGTAGAGGTGGCGCGCGGGCAGCAGGTCGCGGTCACGCTCACGCTCGACGCCGTGGTGGGCTCCCTCCGAATCGCGACGACGCCCGTCGGCGCTGCCGTGGAGGTTGACGGGCAGGCCGTGCAAGGGAACACGCCGCTGGAGGTCACGCTGCCCGCGGGCGCCCACCACGTGCGGCTGCGCCGCGCAGGCTATCTCGACGTGCTGCGCGATGTGACCCTCCCCGAGGCGGGCGCCTCGCTCGACGAGCGGCTCCCGCGCGACCTCGCGGCGGCGTCCGTGCTGTCGGTGGCGAGCACGCCGCCCGGCGCGAGCGTGATCGTGCGAGGCGAACGCGTCGGAGGCGCGCCGTTCACGGGCGACCTCAACGCAGGCGGCGCCACGGTGCGCGTCGAAATGCCGGGCCGAACGCCCTGGTCGCGCGAGGTCAACCTCCGTCCGGGGCGCGCGCTCGACCTCCGTGTCAGCCTCGGCGATCCCACCGCGCACCGGCCCCGATGGATCCCCGTGCTCACGTTCGGCGGCGCGGCCGTGGCGGTGTCGGGGCTCGTGCTCGGCGGCTTCGCGCTGGCCGCACATGCCGACTTCGACCAGGCCCCCGATCGGGCCACCCTCGACCGCACCAACGCGCTCAACCTCGCGGCGGACGTGACGACGGGTGTGGGGCTCGCGATGGTCACCGCGGGTGTGATCTCGTGGCTCCTCTCGGCTGACCCCACCGTGAGCCGCGCGATCGTGCGCGAAGAGGGCCTCCATGACGCGCGCTGAAGAAGACCCCATCGTGCTCGCGGAGCGCTACCGCGTGCTCAAGCCCATCGGGCGCGGAGGCATGGGCGCCGTCTTCGAAGCGGTGCACGTGCACACGGGCCGTCGCCTCGCGGTCAAGACGCTGCTCGCGCAGTACGTGAACGACGCCGTGCTCGTCGAACGCTTCATGCGCGAGGCCCGCGCCACGACGGCCATTGGAGACCCGCACGTGGTCGAGATCGTCGACATCGGGCGCACCCCCGAGGGCGACGTGTTCATGGTGATGGAGCTTCTGGAGGGCAGGGAGCTCAAGCGCGCCATTCGCGACGACGCGCCGCTCCCGATCGAGCGCGCCTGCCACATCGCGCGCCAGATCGGCGAGGTGATGGGGCGCGCGCACGCGCTCGGCATCGTGCATCGCGATCTGAAGCCCGCGAACGTCTTCCTGGTGCAGCGCGACCGCGACCCCGACTACGTGAAGGTGCTCGACTTCGGCATCGCGAAGCTCGACGCGTCGGCACACCCCGACGTCGCCGCGGGGCAGACCATGACTCGCACGGGGCAGATCATCGGAACGCCTTCGTACATGTCGCCCGAGCAGCTCCAGGGCCTCAAGGAGCTCGACGCCCGCAGCGATGTGTACGCCCTCGGCGTGATCCTCTACCAGGCCATCGCGGGCTCACTCCCGATTCGCGGTGAGTCGATCCCCGACATCTTTCTCAAGGTGATGACCACCGAGGCCCCCGCGCTCGCGACGTTCCGCGACGATGTGCCCGCCGAGCTCGACGGCATCGTGCGCCGCGCGCTGTCCCGCGAGCCCGCCGCGCGCTTCGCAGACGGCGCCGCCTTCGCCGAGGCGCTCGCGCCCTACGCGGCGCGCTGGGTCGTCGGCAGCGCGCCCACCGTCGCGGGGATCTCGCTGCGACCGCGCCCTGACGGCGCTGGCGGCAACTCGCAGAACTCCGCACCGACGCCGCTCTCCTCGCCGCAGGTGCTGCACCCGGCGCCGGATCCGTCCATTCTGCCCGCGGCCCCGTCGCCCCCGTCGTCGCCGAGAGCGTTGCAGATCGCCCTCGCCGCCGCAGCCCTCGCCGCGATCGCCGTCGTTGCGTGGAGACCGTGGTCACACGCCCCGCCGGTCGCCGCGTCGCGCGACGCCGCAGCGGCACCGGTCGCAAGGGTTGCGCCCGAGCCTCCGTTGGCACCCGCGCCCGAGCCTCCGCCGGTAGCGCGTGCGCTCGTCGACGCGGGCGCGCCGATCGTGGACGTCACCCTCGCGCGCACGCCGACCCCTGCGAAGGCACCGCGTGTGCGTCCGCGACGCACCGACACAGCGCCGCCCATCGTCGGCGAGATCATGCAGCAGCAGTGACGACGAAGGCGACGCCATGACCAGACCCGACACTCCCTCCCTACCGCGGCGCATCAGTCTCGTGCGAGGGCTCGCGTGGGCGCTCTGCGTCGTCGCGGCGTCGTGCTCGCTGACCAACCGTATCGACGTGTGCGAGCAGCCGACAGTCGCCGCACACGAGGTGAACCTGCGCACCGATGGCTCCCAGGCGCTCGATGGCGTCGGATCGCTCGCCGCGCTGCCCGATCAGGGCGCCTTCATCGCGTTTACGTCGGCGGTCTCGAACGACGATGACGGCACCGGCCCCGCGAGCATTCGCGGCGCCGTCCTCGACGGTGCAGGACACCCGCTTCGCACATGCAGCAACGACGGCGAGGCCGAGTACGAGCCCGCTGGAGCCGCAGGTACGCGCGCCGACCAGCCCTCGGTCGCGATGCCGAGCGTCACGGGCGAGGACACGGGCCTCGTGGTGTGGCGCGCGCGCGACGCTGCGGGGCAGCGCGTTCGCGGGCGCTTTGTGACGCGGGCCGGCTGCGCGATGGCGCCTGCGTTTACGGTGTCGACCAGCGATGTGACGCGCGTCGAGCGACCGTCCGTGGCGTGGCTCGGAGCGCGTCGCTTCGTGGTCACCTGGACCAGCGTCGTCGGCGTCGCGACGCTCCGTGGGATGGCCCGCGTGGTGGCCTATCAGATCTCGCTCACGCCGGACTTCCCCGCGACCGAGCTCGCGCCCGACGGCGCGGCCGCTGGCCTCGTGGTCGCTGGCAACGGCGCGAGCTACCTCCGCGCGACCGCGCTCTCAGGCGGGCGCTTCCTGGCTGCGTGGTACGACCCCATCGCACTGCGCCCCTCCGTGGCGGTCTTCGACGACCGGCTGCACGCTGCGGTCGCAGCGCGCGTCGTGAGCGATGTGCCCCCGCGCACCGGTGCCCTTCTCGGCTCACGGGGGGCAACCACCTCGCCTTCGCGAGCGACGGCGCCCAGCTCTTCGGCGCGTGGACGGAGGCCGACGCGAGCGACGCACGCCGTCTCCGAGCGCGCTTCCTCTCGCCCGAAGGCGACCCGCTGCGGGCACCCGTCGCGCCGCAGGGCGAGTCGTTTCTGCTGAGCGACGTGCCGGCGACCGAGGAGTCTGTCGTGGCGATCGCACCCATGCGCGGCGGAGGCTTCTTCTCGGTGTGGGAAGACAACACCCTCGCGGCAGGCCGCGCGCGGGGTCTGCGCGCCACGGTCTTCGCGCCCGACGGAGCGCGACGTTTCTCGCCCTACGCGTGTGACGCCGCTGGCTTCGACCCCACCTCGGGGGAGGTCGGCACGCGACGCTCACCGGCCGCCGCGCGCCTCGCCGACGGCTCGGTTCTTCTCGCGTGGACCGCCGAGAACGCAGGCGGCGCCGACCGCTCTGGCACGTCGGTGCGCGCGCTCCGGCTCCCCCTCGAAAGGTTGATCCACGCGCCATGATCGTCTCCCGTCGCAACACGCTGCGCGCGCTCACCATCGCCGCGTTCGGCTGCTCGAGCGCCACGCCGCCGGGCGCCGACGTCGACGCTCGCATCGTGCGCGCCGACGTGGTCGACGCGAGCGACACGCCCGTCGACACGGCCCCCGCGTGCCTCATGCCCGAGACTCCGTCCGTCGCAGACGGACCCTGCCGCTGCAACTCCGACTGCGAAGAGGGCGTGCTCTGCGAGCCCGAGTCGTTCATGGGAAAGCCCCGCGGACGCTGCCTTCGCACGTGCTCCACCGCGGCCGATTGTGGCGGCGGCTATCGCTGCTTCGGCACCGCGGTGATGCAGTGCAACCTGCTCTGCAACACCAACGACGACTGCGGTCCCGCGCGGTACTGCTTCGGCGGCGCGTGTCGCAACGTGTGCCAGCGCGACGACGACTGCTTCTCGGGGTACTGCAACCGATGGAGCGCGCGCTGCGAGGCGCCGGGCACCTCACCGGGGGAGGGCGCGCTTACAGGCGAGGTCTGCCTGCGCGACGAGGACTGCCGCTCCAACATCTGCCTCTCGGGCGCGTGCGCGTCGCCGTGCTCGCTCACCGCGCAGGGGTGCCCCGACGGAGAGACCTGCATCGGCTCGGGGCGCAACGACCTCGGTCTCTGTTACCAGGTGTGCACCGCGACAACAGAGTGCCGCCGCCAGGGCGCGCGCTGTACGACGGTTACGGGCCGCGGCATCCGCGCGTGTCAGTGACAGGACGCCGCACCTTGTAGGCTGCGCGGCGGCCGTGTATGAGGGAGCGGACGGTCGGTGCGGCGTGGGAGTCTATGACGACAAACAACACTGCGGCAGGTTTGTCGACTGAGACCGTCATCGGCGGGCGATACAAGGTTGTGCGCCTGCTAGGCAAGGGCGGCATGGGCGCCGTATTCGAGGCCGAGAACACCTGGACGAAGCGCCGCGTCGCGGTGAAGGTGATGCGCCCCGAGGTCGCGGCGAAGGCCGAGTTCGCGCGTCGCTTCATGCAAGAGGCGCAGGCGGCCTCGCAGCTCAGCCACCCCAACATCGTCGACGTGCTCGACATGGGCGAGGATCCTGCCCTCGGCTCGCTCTACATCGTGCAGGAGTTCCTCACGGGGCGTGACCTACGCGCGGTGCTCGACGCGCAGAAGCGCCTCCCGGTGAGCGATGCGCTCGCCATCGTCGTGCCCGTGATGGAGGCGCTCGTCGCCGCCCACGCGAAGGGCATCGTTCACCGCGACCTCAAGCCCGACAACATCTTCCTGGCCGAGACGCCCCGCGGGATCGTCCCCAAGGTGATCGACTTCGGCGTCGCCAAGGTGGCGAACGACGACCCCAACGACCAGCACCGCACGCACACGGGCGTCGTGATGGGCACGCCCGCGTTCATGGCCCCCGAGCAGGCGCGAGGCGACTCGTCGCTCGACGCGCGCGCCGACGTGTGGGCGATGGGTGTCGTGCTCTACGCGATGCTCGCGGGCGCGCGTCCGTATCAGGCGCCCAACGCCAGCGCGTTGCTGGCGAAGATCATCTACGAGCCTCCGCAGCACCTCGCCGCCGCGGCCCCCGACCTGCCGCCTGCGCTCACCGAGGTGGTGATGCGCGCGCTCCAGCACGACCTCGCGCTGCGATACCCGTCGATGCAGGCCTTCCTCGACGCGGTGCGCGCGTACGCGCTGGGCGTCGGCGCGATGTTGCCGCCCGCGCCTCCCGTATCACAATGGGCGCATCAGGCAGGGGCTTCGGGCCCCGATGCCAGCCGCGGAGCGTCGGGTGGGCTGACTCCGAGCGGCGGCTCGTTCGCGCCTGTGCAGACGGCTTCCGGACAGACGCAACCGCGTCGCGGCCGGTTCGTCGCAGCCGGCTTCGCCGTCGTGATGCTCGCGGCTCTGGCGAGCCTCGCGCTGCGATTCGCGCGCGACCCTTCGCTGCCCGTGGCACGCCCGGCGACCTCCGCGGTCGCGGTGCTCGCACAGCCCGCGGCGACGCGGCCCACGATCGCCCCGCCCTCGGTGCTCGCACCGTCCGCGCGAGACGCCCGCGACACCACCCGTCGCGGGTTCGGTTTCTGCGGCCGCAGCGGCGCCGGAACCCCAAGTCGTCGCGGCCCCCGCCGCAAGCAGGGCGCGTGGACGTCGGCACCGAACGTCGCACGCCCGTACCACGGTCGGTGGCGCGTCGAGCGCGGCCGTTCCGATGGACTGACGCCCGCCTCATTGTTCCATCTCATCGCGCGCCGAGCACGAATGCACTCACGACGCACCCTGATCCCCTTCGCGAGCTTGTTGCTCGCAACGCCCGTCGCCTTCGCGCAGACGAGCGCAGAGCTCGCCGCGCGACGCCTCCTGGTCGAGCGCGCGGAGGCCGTCCGTGCGGCGGGGCAGCACGCCGAAGCGCTCGATCTGGCGTCACGGGCCGGGCAGATTCAAATGACGCCCTCGGTGCGGCTCTTCATCGCCCAGGAGCAGCAGCAGACCAACCTCCTCGCAGAGGCGTTCGGCAGCGCCGACCAGTGTCTTCGCGACGTCGAGACCAACCCTTCGGCGCGACACCGCGACGTGATCCGCGAACGATGCAACGCGCTCCACGACGAGCTGCGGTCGCGTATCGGGCAGCTCGTGGTGCAGGTGCCCACGCCGCTCCCGGCAGAACTGCGGATCCTCATCGCGGGACAGCCGTTGAACCCCGCACTCTACAACGCGCCCATGGTGGTCACCCCCGGCGACATCGCCGTGGTCGCGAGTGCTCCCGGGCGCCGCACATGGAACGGAAGCACACACGTCGTGGCCGGGGCGACGGCGACCGTGCGCGTCGAGCTCGAGCCGGAAGTCATCGCGCAAACACCGATCGTCGCGGCGCCTTCGAGGGTTGCGCCCGTGGTTGCCCCCGCGGGACCGCCGCCAGAACGCGCTGCGGTGCGTGAGGTGTCATCGGGCTCAACGCAGCGCACGCTCGGATGGGTCGCGGCGGGCGGCGCCGCGGTGTTCGTGGGGACTGGGCTCGTCGCGTACATCGTGGGCTCGGGGGCCGCCGCGGACTGGAACAACGATGCGATGTGCCTGCAGGCCTCGATGCCGACAGTGTCGCGAGGTGGGCAGTGCAGTGGCCTGGACAGCACAGCCAACACGATGCAAGCGCTCTCGCTGGCGGGATTCATCGGGGGTGGGGTGCTGGCAGTGGCGTCCGTGGTGCTTCTCGTCACAGCCCCCGATTCACGCTCGCAGGAACAGACCGCACGCTTTGGTTGTGGCGTCGGACCGGTGGGGTTGGGGATGGCCTGCGGCGGGACGTTCTGACGGGAGTTCGGGGAATGACGACCGAGATGCGCTCGATGTGGGTGTGGGTGGCGCTGCTGGTCGGTGTGGCTGGGTGCTGGTCGCTCAAACCCGCGGTGGACCTGCCTGATGTCGAGAGGCGTGACATGCCCGTGACCACGGACGCGGATGCTGGTCAGAGCGACGTGAGCGACGCAACCGATGTGAGCGACGCAATCGAGATGTTCGATGCGACCGATGTGAGCGACGCAGCCGACGTGAGGGACGTGACCGATGCGTCCAACGTGAGCGATGCGACGGACGTGACCGACGCGACGAACCTGTCTGATGTTCGCGACGTAGTCGACGTGTTTGGTGCGATCGACGTTCTCGACGTGAGCGATGTGACGGACGCGGTGATCGCCGACTCACCCACGATGCCCAACGTGATCGCCGACGCCTCCTGTGCCGCTGGGCTCGTCAACTGCGGCGGCGCATGCGCAAACCTCTGCGCGATGCCGACACCGGCGCCCGCACAACGGAGCTGCGCGGTCGCGGGAACGCCGGGCTGCGGTATGGCTTCCGTCGCTGCGGGGACGTTCAACATGGGCGGCGACCCCTCGGCTCCGAACTCGACGCCCGTGCAGTCGAACGTCTCAGTCGGTGCGTTCTACGTCGATCGATACGAGGTGACCGTCGCGCGCTTCCGTCAGTTCGCGTCGGCGATCCCCGGGATCGGAGCTCTCTCGGGTATCGCGCAGTACACCCGAGACGGCGCTCCCTTCGGGCTCGACTACGCCGTAGCACCGCCGTATGAGCCCACGTTTCACAGCGCGAACGCGGCGTGCAACTGGTCGCCGACCGCAGAGACCCTTGAGGCCCACCCGATCAACTGCGTCTCCTGGTCGCTCGCCATGGCCTTCTGTGCGTGGGACGGCAACACAAGCGGTGGACGACTCCCCACAGAGGCCGAGTGGGAGTGGGTGGCGAGAGGCGCTGCCGTGGGCTCGCTCTCGTCTGGGAGGACGTATCCGTGGGGCGAGGCCGCGCCGACCTGCGCGCTCGCGAACACGCTCGGCTGCGCCACGAGCACGCTCCCGGTGAACGCCTCGCCAAGGGGGACCTACGGCCTCTTCGACCTCATCGGCAACGTCTACGAGTGGACCGCCGACCAGTACTCGCGCTTCGGGGTCGGCTCGTACTGGACCGGAGGACCGCGCACCAACCCCCTCAATACCGTCAGCGACACCACCACGGGTCGCGTCACGCGTGGCGGCGGATGGGAGCAGGCGCCGCTTCGCAGCGCGGGGCGAAACGTCACTCGAGAGAACGGCTCCACCACCGGCACGACGGGCTATCCGAGCGTAGGCTTTCGCTGCGCGCGCAGCGCCCCTTAGACGGTTGATGGTGTGTGAGGGACGTGCCCTTCACGCTTGGGGACGACGATCCTAACGACCCGTCCATTTGAACCAACTACGATGTGAGCAATATAAACGAGTCTCCGCACCAAGTGCCCTTCAGCACCTGTTGGTTGGGATTGTGCCGTAGGACGGAGGAGCTTCGAAAGCCTCGTTGACTCGTGCGAGGTCCATTTGCTCGCCCGGTGTGCGGCCACGACTCGCACCCGAAGGCCAACTCGTACCGGTGATTTCACCTCGCTGGGTGTTCTGCACCGATGTGTCGCTGCCTCGAAACGTTTCGAGCTACATCGCAGATGACACCGTCACCGCTTCCCCCTCGAAGCTCGCGCGCGGCTGCAGATGCACCACCAGCTCCGGACGCTCTCCCTCCCCCTCCTTCGGCCTGAACACAACGCCGGCGCGCGCGAGCGGCGATCGTTCGCTGCGCGTCAGACCCTCGAGCCACTCCGCGAGCTCGGCGACGAACCCCGCATCGGAAAGCCCTCCCGCGTCGCGTCGTCTCGCGGCGACGAGGTGCGCGACGCGACACTCGAGCAGCACGTTGGCGAGGCAGTTCGCCGCCGCGAAATCTCTCTCCTCGCGAATCCCCTCTGCGGATCCACCGAAGGACCGTCGCGCTCGACAGGTCGTTGCGGTGAGGAACACGCCGCCTCCGCCCGCATCGTGTGGGAGCAGCGTCACGAAGCCCGCCTCGCCGAGCTCGATCTCGCGACGCGCGCTCGCACGCGCCTCGACGATCCCTCGCACGGGTAGATCGGGGAGGTAGCCGAAGCGGGTGCCGGTGAACTCCGCGGGCCACCCGCTGCGCGCGAAGCTGCGCGCCACGCTCAACGCAAGAACCACCGCCGCGCTGCCCCAGCAACGCTCCGCGCCAGGGTCTTCGCGATAGCCGAAGCGCGTGAGGTTGCCCGCGATGTCGTATCGCTCGCGGAGGGCGAAGCGCGGGAGACACAGCGCGACGAAGCGCGCGTGGTCGGTCTCGCGAAACCGCCCCCACCGCGCGTAGTTCGGGCCTTCGAAGAGCGAGGGAAGATCTCTGAGAGACGGGAGCTCGCTCAGCTTCTTCGCGCCGAACATCCACGGCCCGGGCGCCGCGAGGAACACTGCGCGCGCAGCTTCCATGACCTGTGCGACTCGATCGAGCAGCACGACGTCAGCCGTCGAGGCGTTGAACTCGTAGCCCCCGAGAACGAGCGCGTAGGGCTGCCCTCCGAGCACGTCGAGCGGGCGCCTGATCACAGACCACAAGCCCGATCGGCTCAGCGTCGGGGCGTCTTGGAGGTCATGCTCGAGGTCTTCGCGAGAGCAGTTGAGCAGCTCGATTCTCACGCCCGCGGTGTGATCGACCCGATCGACCAGAAGGTGCAACGTGCGCCACGCCGACTCGAGCGCGACGACGCGCGAGTCGTGCAGAATCTCATCGATCTGCGCGCCGATACGCCGGTCGAAGTCGGCGCAGACCTCGTCGAGGACGTCACGAGGGTCGGAGTCCAGCGCGCACGGCAGGAGGGCCTCGCCGAGCAGATGTTCCAGACCGCGTCGCGCCAGGTCGTAACACTCGTCCTCGGGCGGAATACCGCTCGCGCGCATGAGGTCGTCGATGATCGGGGTGGTCGTCGGCGCGGTCACGGCACGCCGACCCTGAAGCGCACGGAGTACGACGCGTCCGCTGCTGTTTCGCGCGGCGTCAACGATACGGTGATGGGCCACGCTCCGCTCGGCGTCCACAACATCTTGACCCACCACCCTCCACCTGGCTGCGAGGGCCACTGCCTCGGGTTGGCGTCTGCCTCGGTCGGGACAATCGACGCGTCACGGCAGCAGCGCACGCCGCGCTCGTCGTCGGCCTCGCCGTCGGGCGTTGCGACGAGACGCGTGAGCCACGTCGCGAGGTCGCGTTCGAAGTCCACTCTGCGCGAGCCCTCCCAACGGCGCTCGTATCGCATGAGCTCGATGTAGTGGGCGACGCGCGACTCGAGGAGCACGGCCCCGAGGCTCGACGTAGGATCGACGCCTCGCGCGTCGTTCGGCCGCGCGTGGCAGCTCACGGCAGACAACACAGCGACCGAGCCTCTCACGTCGCCGCTCACGAGGGAGACGAACCCCTCACGCGCCAGCTCGGCCTCGCGTCGATCCGAGATGCGAACCTCCAGCGGATGCCGCGTGTAGAGCCTTCCATCGCGCACGAAGGAGGGGAGCGGGAGGCCCGCAAGGGTTCCATCGCCCCTACCCGTGAAGGGCGTCGGGAGACCCGTGCGCGCGAGGCTGCGCGCGATGGTCGCAGCGAACAGATAGGCCGCGCTCGCCCAGCAGAGGTCCGCGTCACGCTCGACCGCCTCGTCGAACGCGAACGGCAGCCCGACCGCATCGTCGGGAACGTACGGCGCGCGCGCCAGAAAACGCGGCATGCACAGAGCCACGTAGCGTGCATCGTCGCGCTCGCGGAAGGCGCGCCATCGGGCGCTGAGCGCGCTGCCAAAGAGGCTGGCGAGGTCGGGGAGCCCCGGCAAACGTTGCCAGTCGTCGATCATGAACATCGCGGGTGACGGCGCCGTGAGGACCACCGCGCGCGCCATCGCGGCCACTCCCGCGATCCTCTCGAGGAGCAGAAGATCCCTGGGGCTCTGATCAAAGGTGTAGTCAGCCACGAGGAGGCCCAGGGGCTGCGCACGGAGCAGCCCGCGATGGCCCGGCGAGACCAGCGCGTGCAGCGACGATTTCGTGATGTCGGGCGTGTCGTCGAAGTCTTCGAAGAGCTCGTCTTTGTCGCAGTGGAGCAGCTCGACGCGCACGTTTTCGAAGGGCGCGACGCGATCGACCAGGGCCCGCAGTGCTCGCCAGCGCGCCTCGAGGCGGAGCACCTCGGGGTGATGCAGGATCTCACGGACCTGCGCCGCTACGCGGTGCTCGATGTCGGCCGCCAGTGTCCGCGCGACTTCCAGGGGCTCCCCGCCCGTGGAACGTGGATACAGGAGTTCAGCGAGAACGTGTTGCAGGCCCCGTTGGACCGGGTAACAGACCTCCCACGCCTCGTCGACGCCTGCGAGGGCGCAGAGCTCGGCGAAGGGGGCGGTGTCACGCTCGACACCTGACGGCGCACCTTCGAGCCCGAGGTCGACGCGCAACGCGTCGCAGCGCCCCTCGTCGCAGAGCATCGCCGAGATGCGCCGCGCGAGGGCGGGGATGCTCACCAGCCGCTCCGCAGCCGCGAGGATGTATCCACGAAGCTCGAGGAGCCTGCGGAGCTCGGGGCTCTGCGCCACGACGCCGCCGGGGCTGAATTGAGACAGCGACTCGACCCTCAGTTTCGTCGGGCAACCGGCCTCGCTCGCGTTGCGCACGTCGAGGGTGAGCTCCAGCGGGAGGCTCTTCATCAACTCGTCGAAGTTCGCCTGCGTCACCTCGACGGGAAACCGCTCGAGAAGGTACGGAAGGCTGCTTGCGGGGCGCGCCTTCGGCGGGAGCGACTCGTTCGTCGGCACGAACTCTCCAAGCACCAGGATGGTGAACGGGAGCTCGGCCTCGACCACGGCGTCGCCGCGGATCGAAGGGTATCGAAGCCTGGACGGGCGAACTGCCCGCTCTGAAGGCTCCACGGCAGCGGCAGTTGCAGGCATGAACCGGTTGTGTCTTCCCGCTCGGATTCCAACGGCAATTCGCGCGCGTCGTCAAGCGCGCGAGGGCGAGGCCGCGCATCGCGACGCCAGGGCCAAGTCCCTCGACACCCCGCGCGGGTTGATCTACTCACGGGTGCGGAGGAGCACCGGATGACAACGTCGCGCAGACCGACTCGCGAGCCCGAATCGCTCGTTGAGCACGCGCTCCCGGGCTCGCTGATCGGTCGCATCCACGCGCTGAACGCGCTGGGCGCGCCGGAGGTCGAGGTGCCCGGTCACGGCGTGCATCGCGCGCGGGTGCTCCGCTCGGTGGACCGCGCGTGGCTCCGGGGTGACGACGCCGTGGGCCGCGAGGTGCTCATCGTCTGCGTGGGCGGCGATCCCACGTGCCCGGTGATCGTCGGGCTCCTCGAAGACCCGGTCGAATCGCTGCTCGCCTTGTCGTCGGACGCTGCGTCACGGCAGATCGACGTGTCGGTGGACGGTCGCATCGTCACGCTCGAAGCCACCCACGAGATCACGCTCCGCTGCGGCGAGGCGAGCCTCACCCTGCACGCGGACGGCCGCGTCGTCACCCGAGGCGTCAACATCGTGTCTCAAGCGAGCGAGCAGCAGCGCATCCAGGGCGCAGTCGTGAAGATCAACTGATGCTCCAGCTCGCGAACGAGACGCCCTTCACCGCAGGGATGCTCCTCTTCGCCGACGCGCGCGGCGTCGAGACGCTCTACGTCGTCGTGAAGTCGACCTTCGACGCGCGCGACGGCGCGGTGACCGTCGCCGACGCGCAGGAGCCCCTCTGCCTCGCCGACGAGTATTGGGGCGACCCGGAGAGTTCCAGTTTGCGACGGGCCTCCGAGGCTCGCATCGCGCGTCCGGGCACCGACGTGCTCGTCGCGGGGCACGTCCACGCCCCGGGAGGCCGCGCCGCCGCCACCGTGGATGCGAGCGTGCGCGTGGGCCCGCTGCGCGCGACGATCCGCGCGATCGGCGACCGCCTCTTCACGGGCGACGCGACGCCGCCGTATTGCACCGCGCCGCGTCCGTTCACCACGATGCCCCTGCGCTACGAGCGCGCCTTCGGCGGCGCCTACGTCGACCCCGGCGACCGCACGCTCCGCGTCGACCGTCGAAACCCCGTCGGACGCGGCTTCGTGCCCGAAGGGACGCGCGATCTCCGCCCGCTTCGAGGCGCCTCACTGCCCAACCTCGAAGACCCCAGCGCACTGTGGCAGCGACCGGGAGACCTCCCTCCGCCCTGCGCGACGGGGCCCATCGCGCCCTCGTGGCTCCCTCGTGCGGGCTACGCGGGCACCTACGACGAACACTGGCAGACGCGGCGCGCGCCGTACCTCCCCGATGATTTCGACCAACGCTTCTTTCACGTCGCACACCCTTCGCTCGTGAGCGCGGCGGGGCTGCGCGGCGGAGAGTCCGTCGAACTCGAGCGCCTCACGCCCGATGGCGCGTGGCGCTTCGCGCTCCCGGCGATCACGTATGCGGGGGAGGCGCGCGTGGGCCGCGACCTGCGCGCGCTGACGTTCTCGCTCGAGGCCGTGCACCTCGACGCCGACGAGGCGCGCGTCACGCTGGTGCACCGCGCGGCGGTCACGGTCGACAAGCGCGCGCTCCAGGTCTCGTCGGTGCGCGTGGGCCTCTCGGGAGGCGCGCCGTGAACCCCGCGATCCTCGCCGCGGGCGCTGTGACCAGCGTGGGGACCTCCGCGCTCCAGACCTTCACCTCGGTGCGCGCGGGCCTCGTGCGGCTGCGTGAGACCTCCGTGTGCGACGCGGAGTTCGAACCCGTGGTGATGGGCCTCGTGCCCGCGAAGTATCTCCCGCCGCTCGCTGAAGCACTCGACGCGCGAGGCACCCTCACAGCGCGTCAGGCACGGATGCTCCGTCTCGCGCACGCAGCGTGGGATGGCGTCGCCGACGTGGTGCCGGGAGCCTCCGCGGTGCCGCTCTACCTCGGCGCGCCGGAGACCCTTTCGGGGCGACCTCCCGCGGTGCACGAGGGCTTTCTCGATGACCTCGCAGCGCAGTGTGCGGGCGCCTTCGATCGCGCACGCAGCCTTGTCTTCGCCGACGGACGCGCCGCGGCCTTCACCGCCCTCGACCGCGCCGTGCGAGATCTCCGCGAAGGGGTGATCGATCGGGCGTGGGTCGGCGGCGTCGACACGCACCTCGACCTCTTCGCCCTCGCCACGCTCGACCGCGACGAGCGGCTCAAGACCGCGCGTCGCATGGAGGGATTTCATCCCGGCGAAGGCGCCGCGTTCGTGCTGCTCGGCGCGGGCTCCGGGTGGTGCGATGTCACCTCGGTGGGCCTCGGTCGCGAGGCGGGACACCTCGGGAGCGACCTCCCGCTGCTCGGAGACGGGCTCGCCGACGCGGTGCGCGACGCGCTCGCGGGCGCGGCCCACGTGACCACCGTGCTCGCGGGAATGAACGGCGAGTACCTCGCCGCGAAGGAGTGGGGCGTGGCCGTTCGCAGAAACCATCGGAGCTTCGCCGCCGAGGCGACCACGCTGTGCCCCGCGGAGAGCTACGGCGACGCAGGCGCGGCGACCGGTGCGCTGCTCGTCGTGCTCGCCGCCGTGGGCCTCGCGCGCGGAGCGTTCACGGGGGCGGCGCTCGCATGGGCCGCGTCGGACCGCGAGGCCCGCGGCGCGGCGCTCCTCACCGGCGGATCGACGGAGATGATGCGATGAGCAACACGGTTTTCGCGAACCTGCGAGGGATCGCCCACAAGGGCAGCGGCGGGATGAGCGTGGTGTTCCCCGACGTGTGCCTCACGCCAGCGCCACCGGCGCCGCCGATCCCGATTCCGTACCCCAACATCGGTCGGTCGGCCGACACCTCGAGCGGCCCTCAAGCGGTCACCGTCGACGGCGAGATGCCCATGGTGAAGGGCGCCGAGTATTCGAAGACCTCGGGCGACGAGGCGGGCGTCAACGGCGGCGTGGCGAGCGGCTGCAACCGCGGCCCCGCGGAGTTCATGCTCTACTCGTTCGACGTGAAGATCGAGGGCGCCGGCGTGTGTCGCCTGGGCGACCCGCTGCTGCACAACCGCAAGAACATCATGGGCTGACACGCCGTGCCCCCGCCCATGCTCGACATCCTCGAGGAGCACCGCGACGAGGCGGCCTTCCTCCGACTGCGACGCGCGCGCCTCGACGTGATGCTCGAAGGCGACGCGCGCCACGAACGCATGCTCGACGGGCGCCTCGCCGCGCACCTCGACGCGCTGCACGTGTACGCCGATGACGCCTACGCGGCGCTCGCGCCGTGGCTCGACTCGAACGACCCCCACGAGCGCTACGTCGCCGTCGCCGCGCTCATGCCCACGACACGCGGTGAGGCCGCCACCGAGCGGCTCGTGCGCGCGGGCGTCTCCGAGCGCGTCGAGCGAGCGGTGCGTGACGCGCTGATCGGATACGGTCGGGGCTACGCGACGGGCCTCGTCGACGCGTGGCTCGCGGAGGGAGACGCGCGCCATCAGGCCTTCGCGCTGCGGGTGATGGCGCGCTGGGGCGACGCGCGCACCGAGAAGATCGCGCGGCGCGCGCTGCGGCGTGACGCTCCCGTGGTGCACCGGGCGGCCTTCGCGGCGCTCGCGGGCCTCGGCGCGCGCGATGCCGCGCCGCTCGCAGAGGCGCTTCTCTCAGACTGCGCGACGGTGGCCGAGCGCGACGACGTGCTCACCGCGCTCGCCTCGCTTGACCGCGACGCGGCCCTCGCGCTCGCACGCGCACAGCTCGCGGCGGGGACGGCGTGTGGCGCGACGGGGGTGATCCTTTGCGGTGTCGCCGCGACGCCCGAGGACCACGCCGTCCTCGGCGCGTGGCTGCCTGCGGAGCCTCCCGACGCGGCCGTGCTCGTCGCGCTGGTGCTCGCGGGGTGCCATGCGTGGCTCGACGCGTGGTGGGCGCACTCGGAGAGCCCGGAGGTGAGCAACGCGCTGCGCGAAGCGTCGTACGCGCTCTTCGGCGACGAGGTTCCGCCGCGCACGCTGGGGCCGCGTGCGAGTGAGGAGCCCGACGAGCGAGCCTCACGTCTCGCGGAGAACGAGCGCCTCCGTGTGAGGATGAGCGCCGTCACGCCGGGGGTGCGTGGGTTGTGGGGCGCGCGCGACGGGAGCGAGCTGCGCGCGAAGGCGGCGAGGCTCGGGCCGCGGCATCGCGCGTGGGCGACGCTGGCGTGCGGCGCGGCGGGTCAGCCGATCCACTGATCGGGCGGGACGAACTCGAGCAGTCGCAGCTCGGGGATGGCCTCGAGGTGGCGCTTGACGCTCTCGTGCACCACGACGCCCGTGACGCACTCGGCGAGGCGGAACATCTTGAGCCCGAGCGCGCGCGCAGGATCGATGGTGAGGCTGTCGAAGTCGGTGTCGACGAGGGCCTCGCCGTACGCGGTGTACTGCGATCGCGCGAGGTCGGCGCAGCGCACGGCGCCAATGACGTTCACGGCCTTGTAGTGCGTGTGACGAGCGCCGCTCGCGGGGTCGACGAGCGCGACGTCGTACCACTCGAGGTTGTCGACGCCGCAATCGAGGAGCGCGCGGAGCATCAGTTCGGAGAAGAGCACCACGCCGCCCGCGAACATCGGCACGAGCACGCCCGGCGACGCGGGATCGAGCGTGATTTCGAGGGGCTCGCGGGGCGAAGTTTCGAAGCGCGCGCCGCGGAGCCAGTCGTGCTCCGCGGTCGGGGGGAGGTCACCAAGGCTTGCGCGGTCGTCGTCGGCGGGGCCGAAGCACGAGAGCATGTAGTACACGGCTCAACCTCCGAGCGGACGACCGGAGGCCATCGCGCTTCGCAGCCCCGAGAGCTGCTCGCGTGCGGCGTCGGCGCTCAGCGTCTCGTCGAGCAGGATCAGCGCGTAGCGCGACGTGAGCACGGGCTTACGCCACTTGCGAGGCGGCGCGACCACGAGGCCGTGCAGCCGATTTTCGAGGGCGTGCAGGCGGGGCAATACCCCGAAGGCCGGACCGGGCTTCTTGCGCGCGCCAGCGCATCCGGGTTCGGGGCAGGCGCGGGGCTTCCGGTTGCTCGCTTCGAGCTTCGTGGCGATCTTGTTGAGTACCTGGATCACCCACTCCGAATAGGCGGGGTGACGGTCGTGGAACTGCCGCCGCTCCGACCTCATCGCGGCGAGCGCGTACGCCCGACGGAATCGCTCGCGCTTCGCGCTCCACGCGCCCGCCAGTGCGGCGTTCCCCACGAGCCACGCGCCGTTGTGATGGTCGTTCACGCGGTACCCAATGTCGCCGTCGACCGCGCGTCTGCTCGCGTCGATCCAGCGGTGCAGGCGCGTATGCTTCAGGCTCTCGTTGCCGGGGAGCAGGTGGTGCGCCGCATGCGCGACGGGCTGCTCGCCGTGCCCCTCGAGCGCGACGGTCGTGTGGTGCTCGAGGCGTTTCTCGCGCGCGTCGTTGCCGTCGAGGCTCGTCGCGAGCGCGGCGGAGTCGTTCTCCTGGTCAGGAGGCAGCTCGTTTTTGAGCTCGTTTTTCTTGTCCCCGTGCGCGAAGGGGCATTTGAAATCCCTCGTGAGCGCATTCGCTGTCGTGGCCGGCTCCATCATCTGCATCGCGTCATCCGCCCCCTCACGCTCGCGCGTCGCGTCAGCATCCGTGCGCCTCGACGAGCGCCCGCGCCGTCGCGTCGTCGACCTCGCCGCTCGCCTCGATCCCGTGGTCGTGCTGGAACAGCGCAACCGCCGTGCGCATCGCCTCGGCGCGGTCGTCGGCGACGGCGTAGCCGAGGTTCTTCAAGCGACTCTTGATCCCGCTCGCGCCGCCGTCGGGCGCATCGCGCGCGGGGTTCAGGTCACCGAAGCGAAGCGCCAGCACGCGGCCCGCCACGGCGAGCGTCGCGGTGCTCTCTCCGTGCGGCACCGCGCACTCGAGGAGCCCCTCGCCGTCGGTCGTGAGGTGCGCCTCGTCGCCCGCGAGCGTGAGCACGCACGCTTCGCCACGGAGGGGGTTGCCGCGGTGGTCCTTGAGCACCACGCGCAGCACCTTCTTCGGGCGCGTCAGCGCGAACGTGTGCACGGCGCCCGTCGCGAGGCCGCGCTCGACCCGCGCGTCGCGGTCGGGGATCACGACCTCGTCGCCCGGATGGATCACGTTGGGGTTGGGGCGCTTCTCCCGCAGGTCGGCGTTGGCGGGGTGGTCGTAGAGCGCGCGGTAGTCCGCGTAGCCGTAGCGCCTCGCGATGAGGCTGAAGCACTCGCCGGGCTTCACGACGTGCACGGCCATCGTCAGTGAGCCTCCGACTCGAGGTCGGTGTCGGGGTAGCCCATCCCCTCGCGGAGGTGGAGCGTCGGGCTCGGCCCGTGGCGCAGGGCGTCGAGGTGGTAGCCGAGCTCCAGGAGCAGCGCGCCCCAGAGCCTCGGCACCGCGCGCACCTCGGGCCTGTGCGTCTTCGGGTGGGGCACCGTCTCGGTCGTCGTCAGTACGCTCGCGCACTGGAGGTGCCACCACTCCATGCCGATGGGCTGCCCCTCCGCGGGTACGGTCACCACGTCACCCGGCTGGAACCACACGGCGCCCCGCGCATCGGCGCCCGGCGCGAGTTCGAAGCCCTTCACGAAGATCGGCTGGAGCTGGAGCACCGACGACTGCGGCGAGGGCTTCGCGCTCGGCACCCGAGGCGTCCTCCCGGCGGGGGTTGCGGAGGGCGGCGTCTGCATCGCGGTCCACGCCGCTTCGAGCGCGCAGACGCGGTCGTCGATGTACGCCGCCCACTCGACCGCGGTCTGGACGGGAGGCGTTCCCTCTGTGCGCACGAGGCCCGCGAGCCGCTTCGAACCGAGCGCGCGGAGGACTGCACTGATCTTCGCCGCGTCGGCTTTCTTTTCTGGTGTGTGTGAGAGGGTGATGACCACCTGCGGCGCGAGCACCTTCACGCTGCGCGGGGCGTCCTTTCGCAGCGAGGCGAGGGCCTCGGACCAGGTCTTCACGAAGGGCCCGTCGATCG
The DNA here is from genome assembly GCA_046351535.1 of Polyangiales bacterium. Classification (GTDB taxonomy): domain Bacteria; phylum Myxococcota_A; class Polyangia; order Polyangiales; genus CAISKJ01. The sequence continues at coordinate 73,182 of JAXLYG010000018.1, read as the reverse complement.
ACGCGACGGTCGTGTCAAACCGTGTTTTTCCGCGCGTCACGCTCGCGCGGTCGAGCATCTCGGGGTGCTCGGCGAGCGCCTTCGACGCCGCGTCGAGTAGCTCCGCGAGCTTCGCCACCTCCGCGGCTTTCACGCTCTTCGTCGTTTGCGCCCAGCCCGTGCGGAACGAGTGGATGCGTCGCAGACCGCACGCCTCGGCGAGCGCCGTCAGGTCGAGGAACGAGCTCCCGTGGGCGAGCTCCCGCTCCCGCTCGTGCCGCGCGTGGGCGAGGTCGGCGCGAGTCTTCTTGAGCTCCTGCTGGCGCGCCTTGAGGTCGGCGCCCGCGACCATGTTCGCGACCGCGGCGATGAGCTCTCGCTCACGCGCTTCGAGGGCTTCGATGGTGTTCGTGCGCGCGCCGACGCGCCGGGCCGCTTCGCGCTCGCACGTGGTCGACGCGCCCGGCGTGCCGCCCTCGGGGTGAAACGCGTCGTAGTTCCAGCGGTGCACGGTGCGGCGATAGAAGCGCGCGAAGGCGTCGCGCGCGTCCGAACGGAACGCCGCGGCGAGCCTCGCGGCGATGGGATGGAGCGCGTCGTGCGCGTGCGGAAGTTCGGGCTTCGCGGTTGCGAGCCGGTCGAGCTTGTCGGCGAGCGCGGCGAGCTCCTCGTCGGTGCCCGCGGCGGGCTGCGCGCACGGGCCGAAGAGGCGCCACCACACGCGGTCTCCGTCGACCTCGCGCTCGTACACGATGGGGAACGCCTCGACGGTGCCCGAGAACCCGGTCATCCCGAGGTCGATCGCGGCGCCGGTCTTGTGGATGGACTTCGCCGAGCGGCCGTACCCCGCGTGCCCGATGTCGACGAGGGCGCTGCGGAACGTGTGGTTCACCGAGACACCGTACGCGAAGCCCATCGCCACCGAGAGCGCGTCGAACGCGACGAGCGCCTGCGCCGCCTCGGGGCGGAGCCAGTTCGACCAGTCACGGTTGTCCTTCGTGAGGACGAGGACGGGCCCCGGCTTGCGCGCCTTCGCGTCGAGCCAGTGCTTGATCACCGCCGCGGTGTCGGCGTCGATCACCCCATCGGCCTCGACCTCGCCCTCGTCGCGGATCAGCCGCGCGCCGAGCGTCGCGTCGCGGCCGACGAGGTGCTGCCAGGAGTTCGCCTGCCCGAGCGCGAGGGTCGCATCCGTCTGTGCGCGCTCGGCCTCGCGGTCGAGCCGATCGGCCTCGGCCGCGGCCTCGCGGGCGTCGTCGGCCGCGGGGGATACCTTCTTCGCGGGCTTCGCCTTCGCACGGAGCTCCTTGGCCCGAGCGTGCCACTGCGCGATGGCGGCGCGGTCGACCTTCGGGTCGTAGGCGTGGTCGATGTAGGCGTCGTGCGGCGCGCCCTCGACGACGAAGGCCGTCCCCGCGGCGGCGTCCTGCTGAAAGCTCGCGACGGCCGCCATGGTGCGCAGGTCGAAGACGCCATCGTTGACGCCGCCGCTCTTGTCCATGTCGACGCCGACGTCGGGGAGGTACGGCGCGTTGCTCGTGCCCACGACGTACCGCATCGCGCCGAGGTGGGCCTGCGCGCGCTGCACCTGCCTCGCGACGCCGCGGCACCGTGCGTGGGGCATGTCGCGGTAGAGGATCCATCCGTTGTAGAGCGCGCCGCCTCGCGGGACGAACGACGTCAGGGCCTCGGGCACGACGAGCTCTCCGCGGCCCGCCGTGATGCGCAGCGGAGGACCGTACGCGTCGGCCCCGGCGCCGATCTCGCGGGCGATGCGGTGGGCGAATGCGCGCGACGGGTGCTGGATGCAGTAGCACTCGTACTCCTGCGCGGGCATGAGCTTGTAGGCGTCGGGGACCATCGACGCGTAGCGCTGGGGCCACGCGAGCTCGGACTCTCCGGGGAAGAAGTCCGTCGGGTCGGCGGGGCCGAGCCACGCCTCGTCGTGGGTGGTCATCGCGAGGTGCCACGCGCGCGCACCGGTTCGGTCGGCCAGGGGGCCCACCGCCGCCGGGCGGAAGAGCATGAACATCCCGCCGAGCGCGTGCCCCTCGCTGCAACGCACGGCCGTGATGCGCGCTGTCGGGATCACCGCCACTGGGAACGTCGCGTCGTCGGTCGACCCCTGCCAGCGGAGCCTCTCGTCGAGGAGGTGGTGCCCGCTCACGCGCCGCCCCCTTGGTGGCCGTCGTTGCCGTCCATCACGTCGTCGAACTCGTCGGGCTCGTCGTCCGGTACGTCAGGCGCCTCGGGCTCGTCGGGCTTGTCGGGCGCTTCGGGCTCCCCGTCACCGAGGGCGCGGTCGCCGAGAAATGCCCCGCGCGCGCTCACGACGAGGCCCACGACGAGGTCGGACCAGCGCTCGCCGACCTTCACCGCGAGTCGGTATAGGCCCGGTGGAACCGCGCGAAACCTGTATAACAGAAGCCGTTTCGCGGCGTCTGGCGTCACGTGGGGGTCGCTCGAGAGCAGGACCCGTTCGAAGGCGCCGTCCTCGCTCGCGAGGCGCACCTCGTCGTCGTGGAGGGGGTCGCAGTCGAGGTCGATCTCGAGCGGAACGACCAGATCGATGCCCGACAACACGAGTGTGTTGTGGTCGCGCTCGTGGGGGTTTCCGAGCGCGACCTCAAAGGTCGCCCCGAGTGCGCGCGCCGATGACGTCCTCGGGTCACCCATCAGCTCGCCTCCAGGCGCCGCCGTCGTAGTCCGGAAAGCTCACATCGCAAACGCCCGGGTCGAGGCTCTCGAAGTGCGCGGTACCCATCGCGTCGAGACTCCCCTCGCGCACCTCTCCGTCGGGCAGCTTGATCCGAAAGCGCGCGTGCGCGACGGGGCTCGGCGGGTCGTCGTCGTCCACGAGCCGGATCGTGATCCAGGTCTTCGTCTCCCTGCGAGGGGGCGGGTCCGTGGGGCGCTCGTCGTCCTCGCGCGATTGCGCCGCTGCGGCCGCGCGCACCTCGCTGCGTGCGTCTCGCAGCGCGATCACGCGCCCGTCGCGCAACGCGTCTCGCACCCGCCCGCGGAGCGAAGCCGTGTCGTCCGCGAGCGAGCCGCCGAGCGCGACGCCGAGCGCCGCGACGCCGGCGCGCGCGCGCCCTCCCGCGGGGAACGCGGGACACCACGCTTCGAAGAGCGCTTCCGCGAGCGCGCGAGGCAGCGCCCGCGCACGCAGCGACGACGACGCGCGCGACGCGATCGCGAGGGTCACGCCGTCGTTCATCCGCGCGGTCTCTGGTCTCGCCCCTGACATCGCTTCGCGGCCTCCGCTCGATGCGTCGCGGTACGTGACTCCACGGGGCGACGCGCGTCAAGGGGGCACGATCTGCTCGTTCCGACGCTTCCAGTGGCGATGCGGGATGTGTTAGCAACGGGTCGAAATCGCGAGGGGACCTCACGCCATGGCCTACAACGAAGGACCGACCGGTGATCAGGTGCTCCCCGAGGTCGCATTCGCCTTCGAAGTGGCGGGCGCTGACGGCGCGTTCACGGTCTCTCGCGCGGTCGTGCGCGAGCGGCTCTGCGCGCCCTTCGAAGGCTCCGTCGAGGTGGCCGTGCCCTCCGACGTCGACCCCCCGACGCTGCTGGGCAGGCCTTGCGCGCTCACGCTCCGACGTGACGTGCTCTCGCGGACGTTCGCGGGCGTGGTCACCTCGGTTGAAGACCGCGGCGTCGACCGCGAGGGGCGTGTCTTCGAAGTCGCCTTCTCGCCGTCGCTCTCGCTCCTCGGATTGAGCGCGCGCTATCGGGTCTGGCAGCGCGTCGACGCGCTCCGCATCGTGCGCGACGTGCTCGACGCCGCGGGGCTCTACACGGGCGACTGCTACGACGCGTCAGAGGCGACGACGACCGACGCGCCCGCGCCGCGCGAGTACTGCGTGCAGTACGGCGAGAGCGATCTCGACTTCGTCCGTCGACTGCTCGCGGAAGAGGGCGCCCTGTTCTGCTTCGACGCGCGCGGCGATGACGAGACGCTCGAGGTCTTCGACGCCCGCAGCGCCTCGCGCAGACCCGCGGTGCCGACCGTGCGAGGCGCCGCGATCCACGTCGTCGCGAGCGGTCAGGGGACGGCCTCGGCGGAGAGCATTCGACGCCTCGACGTGGCCTCGTCGGTCACCACGAGCCACGTCTCGCTGCGCGACTACGACTTCACACACCCGCAGACCCCGCTCACCTCGGCGGAGCCTCAGCCCGCGCGGTCCGTGGAGCGCTACCCCGCGCGCTTCGTGCTCGGCGCCTACGACGAGGGAGCACACCGGTACGGCACGACGGACCTGCGCCGCGCCGCGAGGGTCGAGCTCCAGCAACACACCGCCGAAGCCGCGGTCGTGCGAGGGGAGAGCGACGTCACCGGGATGCGCGCCGGCGCGACCTTCTCCGTCACCGAGCGCGGGGAGCGCGCGCTGGAGGGGCGCTTCCTCATCACTGCGGTACTCCACGTGGGGCACGCGCCCGACGTGGGGCTCTCGGATCACCGCGGCGCGTCGGCCGAGGATCGCTATTCGAACCGCTTCGAGTGTGTGGACGTGCGCCGCGCGTGGGCAGCGCCCCCGCCGCCGAGGCCGCGCGCGGATCACCCGCAGGTGGCCGTGGTGACCGCGGAGCCCGGCAGCGACGAGGAGATCTGCACCGATGCGCACGGCCGCGTGCGCGTGCGCTTCCCCTGGGACCGCGTCGAGCAACGTCGCGGCGCGCAGAGCGGGACGAGCAGCTCTTGCTGGTTGCGCGTGATGCAGCCGTGGTCGGGCGCGCACTGGGGATTTCACTTCACCCCGCGCGTCGGGATGGAGGTGGTGGTCCACTTCGTGGACGGCGACCCCGACCGACCGTACGTGGCCGGGTGCCTGCCCAACGCGGTCAACGTGCCCCCGGTGGTCGTGCCGTTGCACAAGACGCAGAGCGCCATTCGCACGCACAGCTCGCCCGGCGGTAACGGCTACAACGAGCTCCGATTCGAAGACCTCGCGCACCACGAGGAGGTGTACCTCCGCGCGCAGCGCGACCAGCGCGTCGAGGTGCTGCACGACCGCGCCCTCTCCGTCGGACGCGACGAGTCCGCGCAGGTGGGGCGCGACGAGTCGCTCCACGTCGGGCGAAACCGATCGATCGACGTCGAGGGCGACGAGCAGCACACCGTGACCGGCGCGCGGCAGATCTCCGTCGGCGGCGACGAGCTGCGCGAGGTGTCAGGCAATCACAGCCTCATCGTGCACAAATCCGTCACGCTCCACGCCGACGAGACGGGGCGGGTCACCACCAACGACGGGCTCGTGATCGAGGTGGGCGGAGGATCGGGCACGGCCACCGAGATGTCGCCCGACGAGATCGCGGTGCGCGCGCCCAAGAAGCACACCGTGGCCGTCGGCGATGACGTCGTTGAGGAACTCTCGACGGAGCGCTTCGCCGTCAAGGCGCCCAAGGGGCTCGCGCTGGTGTGCGGCGACACGCGCGTCGAGATCGCCGAAGACCGCATCGTGCTGCAGACGAAGAGCGGCGCGAAGGTCGAGCTCGACGGCGACAAGATCACCATCAAAACAAGCGGTCCGGTGAGCATCAAGGGCTCGCAGGTCACGAACAACTGAGGGCGCGTGCGCGGACGATGAGCCACCCGATCGAAGCCAACGCCATCCTCGGCGGGCGATACCGTCTCATCGAGCCCGTCGCCGATCGGGGTATGGGCGAGGTGTGGCGCGTCGGAGACGAGCGTCGCGAGGGCGCCGCGTTGCTCGCGAAGTTTCTCCGCGCCGTCGAGGGCGACGACCTGTCGACGCAGACCCTCGCCGCGGTGCGCGCCCTCAAGGCGCTGCGTCACCCCGCGGTGCCCACGACCTTCGCGCACGGCGTCCACCAGGGACGACCGTGGGTGGTGCTCGACGACGTGCCTGGTGAATCGCTCGGCGTGATGCTCGACCGCGCGCGCGCTCGCGGTGAACTCGTCGAACTCGGGCTGCTCCGTCGGGTGTTCGAAGCGGTGGCGGGCGCCCTCACGGCGGCGCACACGGCGGCGCTCCCGCTCGTGCAGGGGGTCGTCGCGCCGGGCTCGGTGATCGTCCTGTCGAAGCCCTCTCCGCGAGCCCCCTGCGCGCTCCTCGACCTGGGGCTCATGCCGTGGCTCGATGCGCCGCGCGAGGTCTCTACGAAGAGCGCGCGCGTGCTCGTCGCCCACGCGCCCGAGCGTCTTCGTGGTGACGACCCCACGGTGGCGACGGACGTGTTCGGGCTCGGGGCGCTGCTCACCGAGATGCTGGCGCTGCCTGCGCCCGAGGGCGCAACGCTCGCGGCCGTGACCGACGCACGGCGTCGCCCCGACGTCGGAGATCGCGTGTGGGCGGTGCTCGCGAACGCGATGGCGCCCTCGCCAGGTGCACGCCCGACGAGTGTCGCGGCGCTCATGGCGGCGCTCGAACCGACCTGGAACGACGCGCCACCGCAAGGCCGCTCGCGCCTCGCCGCGCTGCTCGACCCGCCGCGTGCGCAGCCCGCGGTCTCGCTCCTCGAGACGGTGGCGCCCGTGGTGAAGGGGCCCTCGCTCACGCCGTCGCCGCGCGCGATGCCCGCGTCGGCCCCGCTGGCGCCGCTGGCGCCGCTGCCCCTCGCTGTCGAGAACGGCCTCCCCATGCCTGCGCCTGTGGCCGCGCAGAGCGCGAGCGCCCGCCTCGCGCAACTCATGGACTCGTTCCCCGCAGAGCCCAACCCCTGGGCCACCGAGGTGCGGCAGCGTGAGGTTGCGATGCCGTCGCCGCTCGTGTCTCAGGGGCCTGCTTCTCCCAACGACGACGGTCCGACGCAGGTTCTCGGGTTGTCGAGTGAGGGGGCGACGCCTCGCGCGGCTGCGACGATGGTCGCGAGCGCGTCCAACACCGCACCGCGCGACGTTGGCGATGGAGCAACGCTCGTCGCACGGTTTCCCCTCGCCACGCCCCTCGACGCCGAGGAGGGCGAGACGCTCGTCGCCGCGCCGCGTCCACCGTCTGCGCCGCCCATCAACCGCCTCGCGGACGTGCTGGCCGCCCACGAGATCCCGATGAACGTGCCCGACGGCACGCTCGTCGCCGCGCCTCCGGGCACCGCGCGCCCGCTCGCCCCGGTCGCGCCGCCGGTGACCCCCATTCCGCGGCTGGCGCCCGCGCAGCCCGCGGCTTCGAAGAACAGGGTTGTTGCGGCCATCGGAATCGTGCTCGCGCTCCTGGTGGCACTCGCGGCCTTGTGGGGTGTGCGAGGCTGAAGCGCCCGCCACGACCATCCGTGGCGTTTCTGGAAGGGTTGGGAGAGCCACGACTTGTCGAGGACCACGACGAGCGCGGAGTTCGGGGGCAGCCATCCGACAACGTTCGATCGGAGCGCACGCGGCTTCGAACACGCGTCGATCGCGCGGTTCGAGGCGTTCGCCATGAGAGCGCCTCCCTCATGCCGCGCACTCCTGGTGTGCTTCGCGCTCGCCGCGTGCCGTCGCAGCCACGGCGCACCACAACACCCTCGGCCGCGGGGGACTGCGCCCTCGAATCTCCCTGCGCTCGCGACGCCCACGCAGAGCGTCACCCCCGCGTGGACGTCAGCCTTCACGATGCGTCACCGCGCGGCGGACGTCGCGCCGCTCCCTGACGCGGTCGTGCACGCCCCCCAGGGCTTCGACGCGCGTGCGCCGCTTCACCTCGTGGTGATGCTCCACGGCGCGGGGCACACGGCGCTCATCTGGGCGGGCAATGGCCTCGTCGATCCGCGCAACGGGCAGCGTGTCGTGGGATGGGGCGGTGAGGTGCGTCACGACCTCGCGGGGACGCGCTCGCTCTTCGTCGCCGCGCAGCTCGACATCCGTCCTGGCCGCAGCCCGGTCGGGCGTTTCGCGCGGCGGGGAGAGTTTCGAGCGTTCCTCGAGGAGCTGATCTCTGAACGGCTGACGGAGCGCCTGGGACCGCACACGCTCGCCGACGTCGCTTCGATCACGTTGATCGGGTCGAGCGCCGGAGGACCCGCCATCGCGAACATCCTCGCCGTCGACGACCTCGACGGGCGCGCGCGCAACGTCGTCCTCTTCGACGCGATCTACGGCTCCGAGGGAATCTTCGCGCGCTGGCTCCTCGGCGGCACGAGGGAGACGCCGCGGCGCTTCGTGTGTCTCCACGGTGGCAGCAGGTTCACGACGCCCACGGCGGCGAGGCTCGCGTCGACCCTCCGCGCCTCGCTTCACGACGACGTGGTGGTGCAGCTCCGCGGGTCGATCGAGGAGGCTGTCCGCACGCACCGCGCGGTCTTCGCGACGGTGCCCTGCGAGCACATCTGCATGGGTCCGGCGTTTCTCGACAAGGTGCTACGGGCGCTCGACCTGCCGCGGCGCTCGCCAGACCCCGACCCCAAGCGCCCTCGCGCAGCGTTGCCCGCGGCGCTCGCGATCGCGCCTGGCACCACGACCGCGGGAACGCTCGACGCGAGCGATGCGCGCGCCATCGACGGCTCGTCGTTCGACGACTACACGCTCACCCTGCGACGGGGCCAGCGCGCGCGGATCGATCTTCGCGGAGGTGTGACGCGTGGCTTTCTCTGCGTCGTGCTCGACGTCGAGTTGCGGGTGCTCGACGGTGACCGTGTGCTCGACGGCGACGACGACTCAGGCGGACGACTCGCTGCGAGGGTGCTGTTCACTGCCCCCAGCGACGGCGCGTTTCGCGTGCGCGTGATGAGCCACGGACCCTGGCAGAACGCAGGCGCGTATCGCCTCGACGTCGCGGAGTGACGGGTGGATACGGCCCCGACGACGGGGTGACGCGATTGGCCGTGTGGCGCGCGGGGCGACTTCTGGCTCCTTCGCGTCGCGTGTTCTGCGAGGCTGATCCAAGCGTCTTCGACGACGGGATGCGAGCGCGAACTTGCGGTGTTGCGTCGCGTCGTCGGGGCTCCGCTGGCACTTGCTCGACGGGCGAGGATCGAATCGATCGCCCGGTAACGCGCGCATCACGAACGGCAGCCACGACAGGCGGGGGACGCTCGGAGGCTCTACGGGAGCACCCGACAGCGGCTCGTCGACAGTCCGTCTGGGCCGCCGAGGTAGAGCATGGTGACCGGCGGCGTGAGGCTCAGCGTGGCGCGCAGGTCGTCGTAGCCGTCGTCGTCCGCGTCGAGCACGGAGAGGGCCACCGTGGTGTATTCGTCTGGTCGCGCGACCCCTCCGCACGGGTCGAGCGAGAGGCTCGCGGGGGTGCCAACCGCGGCGCTCCAACTGGGGCTGCCGGGCATGACGGCCGCGACGGACCGTGATGTCGTCGGGAACGAGACGCGCTCCTCGTGGAAGACGGCGTCCGCGGCCCCATCGGCGTCGAAGTCGCCGAAGAGGGGCAACCTCTCGCTGAGGTGCCGCGCACCGCCCGCGCTGTCGAGCGCCCCCCGGCCGCCGAAGCACATCACGTCCCAGTAATCGCGCCCGCGCCTGCCCGGCGCGCGCAGGAACCAGTCGCCGTACCCATCACCGTCGATGTCGCCCGTGGGGAATACGGCCGCGACATCTGGAGAGATGGGGGCATCGTAGTCGAAGTCTCCGATCCGCGAGCTGTCGACCGGCGCGGCCGCGAGACCCGACGGGCCGCCGACGAACACGTCGTGGGCCTCGAACGAATCATACACCGTGCTCGGGGCCGTCTGATGGTCGTGGTTCGCGCGCTTTCTCACGAGCACGTCGCCGTAGCCATCGCCGTTGATGTCACCCAGGGCTACAACGCCCGTCGCGGTCGCGCTCTGGCTGCTCCAATCGAAGCCGTGCTCCCACGCCTCCAGCTCGTCGCCGACGAGCGTCTGATCGGGCGTCGTCGACGCGCTACCGCCGAAGAACACCTCGAGCGACCACCGCGGAGCGCCCCTCGCGTCGCGTTCGTTGCGCGGCGTGACGCGGTCTTCGATCCCGTCGCCGTTCACGTCGAGGAGCGCCCGAATCTCCCCCGCGGGGGGCGCCCCGACCACGGGCACCACGAGCTCCCATGAGGGCCCCGGCGTCGTGTCGACGCGCGCGCCGTTGCGCGCGAAGAGCCTCCAGAAGTGCACTCCCGGCGTGAGCGACGTCGGGACACGCCACCGACTCCCGGTCACGTCCCAGCTCGCCTCGACGCTGTCACACGCGCGCGTTGGGCACAGCTCGACGCGCGCGCCGTCAGCGCCCGGAGGGAGCTCCCAGAAGAGCCACGGCCTCGCTCGCGTGAGGTAGAGCGTCGACGTCGGCGCGAGTGGGCGAATCGGCCTGGCGACGCAGCGCCCGGCAACGCAGAACGTCCCAGCCTCGCACGCCGCGCCGCACGCTCCGCAGTGCGCGTCGTCGCTTTCGATCGACGTCTCGCAGTGACGGCGCGCGTCGCCGTCGCACTCCCCGGCGCCCGCGACGCACGCGTAGGCGCAGCGCCCTCCGCTGCACGCCGCCACGTAGCCAGGACCGCCGCCGCAGACTCTGCCGCACGCCCCGCAGCGCGTCCGGTTCGCGAGGCTGTCTTCGCCGCACGTCGCCACGTCGTCGCCACACCAGAGATGCCCGGCGGGACATGGCGTGCAACGGCCGTCTTCGCAGCGCTCGGAGGCGCTGCACCGGCGCCCGCACACGCCGCAGTGATCGCGGTTCGAGGTCACGTCGTTGCAGATGTCTCCGCAGCGCGCGGAGCCCATCGGGCACCCGACGCATACGCCCGACTCGCAGCGCTCGCTGAGATCGCATCGGTGCCCGCACGCGCCGCAGTTCGACATGCTGGTTCCGAGGTCGACACAGAAGCCGTCGCAGGAGGTGCCGTACTGGCAGGTGGCGACGCAGTGGCCTCCGACGCACGGCTGGCCGGGGTCGCACTGGCGCTCGCACGCGCCGCAGCTCCGCGCGTCGCTCGACAGATCGACGCAGCGCTCACCGCACGCGACCCGCGGCGAGGGACAGGCGCACGCGCCCCCGGCGCAGGTCTCTCCGCTCCGGCACGTACGCCCGCACGCGCCGCAGCTCTCCGCGTCGCTCGACACATCGACGCAGCGTGCGCCGCACGCGACGAGACCATCGGGACAGGCGCACGATCCTCCTGCGCAGCTCCCTCGGCTGGGGCACGCGTGGTCGCAAGCGCCGCAGTTCTGCGTGTCGCTCGACACATCGACGCAGCGCGCGGCGCACGCGACGAGACCATTGGGACAGGCGCACGAGCCTCGCACGCAGGCGATCCCTGCCGGGCACCCGTGGCTGCACCAGCCGCAGTTGTGCGGGTCTGTCTCCGTCGCGACCTCGCAGCCGTTGGCGCGATCGCCATCGCAGTCAGCGAATCCTGACGGACAGTCGACGCACAGCCCTCCGACGCACCCTTCGCCCGTCGCGCAGCGCTGGTCGCAGTGACCGCAATGTCGAGGGTCGCTCGACGTGTCGACGCACATCCCGTCGCAGACGCTTCGGCCCTCGGAGCACGCGCCAGCGTCGGAGGGGCTCGGGTCCGCGGTGCAGCCCGCGATGAAAGCGCTCAGCGCGAGCGTCGCCCACGCGACGACCCGCGCGATCGTCCACGTGGCCTCACCCCTTTCGGCTTCCCGCGCGCGCATCGATGTGTGCGTAGGATGCCAGTGACTGCGTCTGCATTCGACGACGCAGCGAACACGAATCGCGCGATTGGCGGCGAGGTCGTCACCGGGGTGCACTGAGTGCTCACCCCGTGTGGCTGTTCGACGATGCGCCTGCCACCGCGCCGACTACAACAGCAGCGATGCGCGTCGTACCGCGACGGGAGGCAGAAGGCACAGACCACGAGGCGTCGGCCCATCGGAGCGCACAGGGCGTTGACGGTTCAGCGCGTTGGACTACGTATCCCGGCGCTGTACGACGCGCATCGCCGTGGGGCAGTCGACGTGTCGAACGCGAACGCACGCGATCCCGAGATGCGAAGCCTTCGCGCGCGTGAAGCTCGCTCGATGAGCGAGACGCCGCTGCAACGGTCACGACGCGCGGAGGCGCCCAGGAGGCGTCGTCGTCGCGTGGCCGACATCAGGCGCGATGGCGTGCTCGATCAGGCACCGGGCGAAAGACCGGCGACTGCGGATGAACCTTCCCGATGCCCGTCTGCAACGAATGCTGTCATGCGCGTCGGTGTGCTGGCTGCGATCGGGGGATGCGCGGTGGGGTGTCTGCCGCTTCCGACGGGTGACGACGCCGCGATCACGAGCGACATCGCGCCCTCGGACGCGCCGCCCGACGAGGCGGAAGACGCCCCTCTGAGCGCGAGACCCAGCCATCCCATCGTCGTCTGGAACCACCTCGGCGCTGCGTTCCACGGCGGTCTGTCTGCGCACCCGCGCGACGCATCGACGCCCGATGCCGCGCCGCCCGTCGACGTCGGCCCGACGCCTGTGGTGACGCCCGCGCCGTCGACGCCCGACCTCTCCGCGACCGGAACGCTCCGCCTCATCGCGCCGCTCTCGACCTCCGTCGTGACGTCGCGGCGGCCGACGCTGCGTTGGGGGCCGATGCCCGAGGGCGCGCAGGCTCACATCTCGCTCTGCGATGACCCGGCGTGCGCGCGCGTGCTCGCGGAGCTTGACGCGACGGGGTCTACCGCGAGGCCCGCTGCGGCGCTGCGACCGGGGCCTGTCTTCTGGCGCGCGCACATCAAGCCGACGACCGGGGCCGAATGGGAATCACCGACCTGGGAGTTCTTCGTGACGCCGCACGACGCGGCCATCGACACCGCGCGCTGTTGTGTGGTCGACGTCAATCGAGACGGCGTCCCCGACATCGAGAGCCGTGACCTGGACGGAAGAGGTTCGCTCCCGACCAATCGACGTTGGGTCGCGCAGATGTGGAACCGCGGGGTGTACGTCTCCGAGGGTGCGGGCTACCGCAGCGCACCGTGGATCGCAGAAGTTCCGACGCTGTCCCGAAGGGTGGGCGGGTGCGACTCTGACGTGCACACGGGGATCCTCGGCGTGCGCTACGTCGGCGACACCGACGGGGATGGCTTCGGTGACGTAGGCCTCGGCCTCGGGCAGAGTGTCTCCTGCGGTGGAAATCCGGGCGTGACCTGGGGATACGCGACGGACATCATCGTGCGCGCGGCCGGAGGTGCGACGGGGCTCGTCACCGAGACCGCGGGAGAAATCCGCTCCCCCATCGATTGGGACTTCTACCGTAGTTTTTCCATCGCGACGATCGACGCTGCGGGTGACAGCGATGGCGACGGCTATGGCGACGTCGCGTGGGCCGCGCGCTACCCCTCGTACCGCTATCACGGTCTCTTTCCGAGTCGCGAGGGGAGGTTCGGCGGCCAGGTGAGTTACGCCAGCCCCGACGACACGCGGGGTTACGGCGAAGACATCTACGGTCTCGACGTAGACGGAGACGGCCGCGCCGACCGCGCCGCGTTCGACCCCCTGGAGTCGTCCACGAGGTTGGTCGTCACGACGGCGACGGACACGAGGTCGTGGTCCCTGCCTCCGTCGCTCCAAGCGTCTCGAGGCTTCGAGCGCATCGGAGATCTCGACGGCGATGGCGACGAGGAGCTCGCCGTGTGGTTCATCAACGCCCGCACCTTCGTGAGCTACTCGGTGATCCTCCTCGGCGGCCCCGAGGGGTATTCGTTCGCGCGCACGATCCCTTACGACCTCGCGACCGTCGATGGCACCGGAGGCCCCCTCTTCGACGTCAACGGCGACGGCCGTAGCGATCGGCTCGTGTTTCCCAACGGTGTTCCTGCCGCTCTGTATTTCGGGAGCCCCACGGGCTTCACCTTCGCCGCGGCGCTGCCACGATGCACGCGTACATCGCGGGTCTGTGGCCCCTACTGGCACTTCTCCGCGGGAGACTTCAACCGCGACGGCTTCAGCGATCTCTACGTCTGGAGCGACGACACTCACAGGTTCGAGATCTTTGCGGGCGGTCCGACGGGCTTCGGCGCCGAGCCGATCTTCACCTCGAACCCCCCGTCGTAGCGCTCCCTCATCGCGTCGGCATCTACGGCATCCATCTTGCGAACCTCGCGCCGCGAGTGCCTGCGTTCGCCGCGCATGGCGGGGCACGCGCGTGACGCGCGCTACGGACGCGCCTCCGTCGGAGCGTCGTCCGGCGTCGTCGCGCGCGCCTCCTCGATGCGCCGGAGGTGGTCGTAGCCCTCTTCCGTCGCCTGCATCCGTTCGATCGATTCGCCGCGGACGTGGGCGATCGCGCAGCGGAGCGCCTTCAGGCTCTGCGCGCGGTCTCGGTCGGTTCCTACGCGGAGCCGCTCGGTGACGTAGGTTCGCAGCGCGAGCGCCGGTGACCCCGCGGAGAGGTCGGTGCCGTGCGCATACCCGAGGAGCATCGGCACGATCTCCTCGCCGAGGACGTGGTGCGCGTACACGAGCGCGCCCACGATCGACGCACGCGTGAGGAGGCGTCCTCTCGGACCGTGCTTCAGCATCCAGTCGATCGAAACGCGGTAGCGCTCGATCTCGATGCGCGCGGTGTGAGGGGACAGCACGAGACTTCCCCGGCCGCGGAGGGTCTCGATCGCGCGCACCCACGACACGACCCTCGCGCCCTGCTCCTCTCCATCGAGCATGCGCAACGTGTCACCAACGCTCCGCACGCGACCCTGGTCGATGGTCGCGCGCGTCGAGACGTCGAGGCCGCGCGCGATGACCATCCGCACCGGGACGTTCGCCTGCACGACCGCCCGCAGGCGGTGCTGTCCGTCGTAGAGAGTGCCGTCGCTGCCGAGGGCGATGCCTTGATTGTTGGCGCGCCACGCGCCGTCGAGCATGTCGCGGGCGTACGCGTCGACGCGCTCGCGGGCGATGGGGCGGTTGGTGACGTTGCGTTCGAGCAGCGCCAGGGCCAGCGCGGGCGTGACCTCGGCGATCACGATGTCGATGCCCTCGACCGCGGAGCAGAGCGCAGCGGCGGCTTCGTGGTCTGCGAGCGTCGAGGGCGGCGCCACGGCGGCCTCCGCCCGTGAGAGCGTGCCCTTTCGAGCCTGCTCGCGCAGGCGTCGGTGCGCGTCGCACAGCGCCGCGAGCGACGGGCTCGAGGCGGACGCCGTGGAGACCGCGCGTCGGCACCCGCGCTCGGTGCAGCGCGGAACCTTCGGAGCCGTGCCCTCCTCGCGCGTGGTGGCGCTCGTCGACGAGGATTGAGCTGCGCGGGGGCGCTGGTCGTGCGAACGGGAAGCGGTGTTGGACATCGTGGACTCCTGAGCATGGGGCGTGAAGGTGAGGGAGCCGGGGCCGTCGTTCGACGCGTTCATCGAGGCGGCGAGAGACGGGAGGAGCGACACGCGAAGGCGCTCGAGGCCCTGCGCGCGGAGGCGACCGACGACGCTCGTCGAGGTGCCGAGCGCGAGCGCGAGGGCGACGCTCGACTGCCCTTCGAGGTCTCCTCGAAGCACCGCTCGCTCGCGCGAGGGAAGGTGCGTCAGGTGATCACGGAGCCGCGGAGCCTCCTGCGCCACGGTCCTCGCCCACGGGCCCGGTTCGTCGTCGCGGACGTCGTTGCTGGCGACGCAGTGTTCGAAGAGCGGGAGGTCGCGGCTGAAGGGAACCGGGCGTCCGATGAGCCGCGTGAGCGCGTCGCAGGGGGCGCGGCACGCGATGCGCTTCGAGCAGCTCACGCAGGGCGACGCCTGCGCGACGCCGTCATCCGGGGTGTGAGCGCGGGCGGTCATCGGGGTGTGTACGCGGGCGGTCATCGCGGCGCGCGCTCGGTCGATGGCGCCGACGCGTGAGGCGGGTCAGCGTTCGCGTTCAGGGCGCGGTCGCGCCGTGGCGCGACAGATCGCGCATTGATCGACAGGGCAGGGGGCAGCGGCGGACGCCAGTCGTTGTCGTTCGCGGGCAGCGTCACTCGAAGGCGCATCGGAGACATGGGGAGTCCCTCCTGCGGCCGCGCAGCCATCCCGACGCGGGGGCCGTGTGGCGGTCGCGGGGGCGACTTCTGGCATCATCGCGTCGCGTGTTCCACAGGGCTCAGTCAACCGTCTTCGACGACGCGATGCGACCGAGAGCTCGCGGTGCTGCGCCGCGCCTTCGGGGCTCCGCTGGTACTTGCTCGACGACCTTCGGTGGGAGCGCACGCGCGCGAGCGCGCCGCACGAAGGACTGCAATACCGACGGCTGCGGGCACACACCGCGCACACGACGAAGGTCACCCCACAGAGCCCGCAGACCAGGCGCGAGAACCTCGGCTCGGCGTGCGTTCGGTCCTCACTGTCTCGACGCATGGCCGTAGAAGTAACCGCGTCGGCGTGGCGGCGAAACGCGCAAGCGAGGATCACGCGATGTTGTCACGCCGTCCGTCGCCAGTGCCTGCGCACGCCTCGCGCGGAGGCGGTCTCCGACGCACGAGTCGCTCCCCTTCAATCGTCGGTTGCGTTCTCCGCGTCGCGGCGTCTCGAGGCCGCTGCGCCGACGGAACGGGCGACTCCGCGGAGGGGCGAGATCTCCTGGCGGCGAGGTTCAGACTGCGGTGTCGTCGCCCGCCAACGCCGCTGCGCGCTGTTCAGCCACGCGCGCGACCACTACACTCATCGTCGTTCGATGCGAGCGTCGCGTGACGGGTCACGTCGCTCCATCGTGGCGGTTCGGTCCGAGTACAAAGGGGCGCCTCTGATGTTTCGTTCGCACCACGGTCTCGCTGTCGTCGTCGCGATGCTCGCGGCGTGCTCGTCCGATCCATCCTCTGCGCCACCCGCGGGCGACCTCGGCTCTGATCGAGGCGCCGACGTGGTCGCTCCGACGGACACCGGTGCCGACGCATCCACCGTCCCCGAGACAGGCGCCGACGTGACTGTCGATGCCGACGTGACCGTCACCGCCGACGCGTCCGTCGACGTTGCTCCTGACGTTGCCCCCGACGCTGCCCCTGACGTTGCCTCCGACGTCGCCGCCGAAGCGGCCACCGACGCGCGCGTCGGCACGCCCTGTCGCTCGGACCTCGAGTGCACGCCGATGCGAATGGTCTGTGACCACGGTGTCGGCGTCTGCGTCGAGTGCGTCACGGGCGCCGACTGTGCGACGGGGCAGGTCTGCCAACGGAGCCACTGCGTCGCGGTGACTCGCTGCGTCTCCTCGCGCATGTGCACCGCGCAGGTGTGCAGCCCCACCCTCGGGTACTGCGTCGACTGCGTGATGGACGCGGACTGTGCCACGGGGCTCATCTGTCGCGCGAACGTCTGCGCGATGCCGCCGCGCACCTGCCGCTCGTCGATCCAATGCGGCGACCTCCATCAGGTGTGCGACACGACCCTCGGGCACTGCGTCGACTGCGTGGCCGACACCGACTGCAACACCGGGCAGTTTTGCGGCGCCGATGCGACCTGCGTCGCGCAGGTGTGCACGCCGGGCGCGTCGAGCTGCGTCGACACCGGACACGCGCGCGTCTGCAACGCGCACGGCAGCGACGCCGCCACGAGCGCATGCCCGAGCGGACAGTCGTGCCGCTCCGACCGCTGCGCGCCGTGGGTCTGCACCCCCGCGACGGCGAGCTGCGCGGACACCACGACCCGACGCGTCTGCAACGCCGACGGCGGAGGCTACTCGACGACTCCCTGCGCCGCCGACGAGTCGTGCGCCGCGGGGACCTGCCAGCGACGCATCTGCACGCCTGGCGCCGCGAGCTGCTCGGGCACCACGGGTCGAAGCGTGTGCAACGCCGACGGCCTCGGGAGCACCGTCACGCCCTGCGCGAGCGGACAGTCGTGCCGTGGCGGCGTGTGCATGACGATGAGCTGCACGCCCGGCGTCGCCACCTGCGCCGACGCGGTCACGCGGAGCGTCTGCAACGCCGACGGCCTGAGCGCGACCAACGCGCCCTGCGCGACCATGGAGCGCTGCGTCTCGGGCGTTTGCCTCACGCAGATCTGCACGCCCGGGAGCTCGCGCTGCCTCGACGCCCGCACTGCGTCGGTGTGCAACGGCGATGGTACGTCGAGCATGACGGTGAGCTGCCCGGCGATGTCCACCTGCGCGGGCTCCAACTGCACCTCGTGGACGTGCACGCCCGGCTCGACCTCGTGCGCCTCGTCGACGGCCGTCGCGACGTGCAACGCTGACGGTCTGACGAGCATGGTGACGACGTGCCCGGTGCCCGCGAACGCCACCGCGGCGAGCTGCGTGTCGGGGGCCTGCGCGTTCACCTGTCGCGCGGGCTTCGCGGATTGCGATGGCGTCGCGGCGACGGGGTGCGAGGTCGACACGACGACCTCGATCACGGGCTGCGGCGGATGCGGGCGCGTGTGCTCCCCACGGGCAAACGCGTCGGCGACGTGCGCCGCGGGCGCCTGCGGCTTCGCGTGCGTCGCGGGCTTTGCGGACTGCGACGGCGTCGCCACGAACGGGTGCGAGGCGAGCCTCTCGGCGACGACAAGCTGCGGGCGCTGCGGCGTCGTGTGCCCGACGGGCAACTCCTGCGTGGGGGGGGCGTGCGTGTCGTGCCCGCCGCCGTCGACCGCGCCGCGCGCCCTGATCTACGGACCCGCGGGTACGCGTGATGTGCCGTATCTCCCTGCGACCGCGATGGCGGTGACGGCGAGCGAGTCGATGTGGCGCTCGATGACCACGGCAGATTTCGCCGCGTATGACCTGATCGTCGTGGGTGACAACTACGCGGCGGTGACCGCAGCGCAGCTCCAGGCGCTCTTCGACACGCGGGCCATCTGGGGCCCCGCGGTGACGGGCCGCGTCGTCATCTCAGGCTTCGACGCGTCGGCGCACGGGGCGACTCCGGGGGCGGCGCTCCTCCTCCGCACCTCGTTGGCGTGGGTCGCGAGCGGTGCGGGAACGGGGCTCCACGCGTCGACCGATCTCGGCAGCCGTCACCTCGACTACCTCTCACCCCTGGGCTCCATCGGCGGCGTCGGGATGAACTTCGACTCGGTGATCGTGGTGACGCCCACGCATCCCATCGTGGCAGGCAACACCTCGGCGACGCTGAGCGGATGGGGCAACAGCGTCCACAACACGATCGACGGTTATCCGTCGACGTTCACGCGCATCGTCAACATGGCGAACGGGGCTGGCGCCGTGCTCGTCGCGCGCAACTCCACCCTCTGCGAGCGGTAGCGCTGCATACGTCTGTCGCCGCCCGCACGCGCCTCGCGCGGCGGCGTCACGCCCGCTAAGCCCACTGCAGACACCACTGGCCCCGACGAGGGCTTCCGCGCGTTCGGGAAGCCGATCACGTCGGATGCGTGGCGGGAGGCGTGGCCGCGGGCGGCGTCGCGGGCGTCGCGGCGAGGTCGGCCTGCGTGAGGCCGCGAACGCTCAGCACGCACGCCACGATGAGGAGCACGCCGACGACGAGCTCGATCGCCGCGACCGGCGCGGGCGTTGGCTCGCTCGGATCGCCGACCACCATCCCCGCGACGCCGACGAGGTTGTTGAGGACGTGCGCTGCGATGGTGCTGCGCACCGTCCCCGCGCGGAGGCTCAGCCACCCGAGGAGCAGCCCCACGGTGAAGGCGAAGGCTGAGTGCCACGGATCGAAGTGCACCAGACCGAACAGGGCGGCGCTCGTGAGCACGGCCACGCGCGGCCCCCATCGCTCGCGCAGCCGCGTGAGCATGTATCCGCGAAAGAGCAGCTCCTCGCCCACCCCCGCGCCGACCCCGACGATCAGCGCGGCGGCCACGACGATCTCCGCGGGCGCGTCGGCGAAGGCGCGCGCGATGACGCCGAGCGCGCCTCGGCCTTCCATCCCTGCGAAGACCATCACGCCCGAGAACACCTGCCCGATGCCCACCACCCCGCCCGCGCCGAGCATGCCCAGCGCCTTCCAGCGGGGAGCGGACCGAAGGCGAAGCCGGTCGACGAGCCCCACCGCGGAGAGGCGCGCCGGGATCAGCGCGAACATCGCGAAGGACAGACACGCCGCGAGACCGCTCCCAAGGAGCCCCGCCGGTTCGCGCATGAGCTCGGGCACCGCGCGCATGAGCGTCGCGGGCGGCGGGAGGGTCCCGTTGCGGTCGCCGTAGCGCCAGGCGATCGTGAGGGCGAAGGTTGCCAGCACCACGCCGGTGAACAGCGCCGTGGAGCAGAGTGCAGCGACGAAGGCGACCCACACCGTCCAGACGCGCGGCCGCAGGGTGAGCGGCGCAGGCGGTGACCCCTGCGCGACCCGGTAGATGGGCTCAGGAGTGACCACGGTGATGCCTCCCTTCGCGGTGATGGCGGTGATGGCGTCGCCCGCGCGGCGCAGCGTCTTCGGTGGGTGGCGCTGTCGGCCGTGAGGGCGCGGCAGGCTGCGCCGCGGGCGTTGTGATCGCTTCGCCGGTCCACGGGTGCGCGTCGATGGCGGCGACGGGCTCGTCGCGCTCCGAGAGCGCCTTGAGGGCCTCGGAGGCCCACCCGGTCTCGGCGACGCCCTGCGCGCCGACGAGGCCAGCGAGCTGGTACCAGTCGGAGGCTTCCGCGCTGTGGCCCGACGCCTGCGCGCGGAGGCCGACGAAATACGCCACCTCGGCGCGTCGCTTGGGAGTGGTTGCGAGCGCCAGCACCTCGTCGAGGGCGACATCGCCGAGGAGGTATCGCCCCATCAGGGCGTACGCACTCCGCCGTGGCGCGCCGTAGTGCGCCACGAGCGCCGCGCGATGAGGGTCAGCCTCGCCGCGCGTGAGGGCGTCCGACGTTCGAAGGAGCCACACGCACTCCACGCCGTCGTCGTCACCGGAGGGAGTCACGACGGACCAGAGCAGCGCCTCTTCGTGGCGGAGGTACGCTTCCATCACGAGGGGCGCTCTCAGCGCATCGGGGACCGCGCCGCGGATCCACGCGAGCGCGCGTTCGTCACCTTCGGCGACGCGTCGGAACTGATACTCCCGCACGATCGGTGTGAGCCCCGCGACGGGCGTCACGCGCCCCTGGAACGGGAGCGTCGCGTGCGTCGCCACGGCGAGGTCGGCGCGCCCTTCGTGCTGGAGGGCGTTCGTGACGATCTCCACGTAGCCGGGGATGAAGGGCGGGCGCGTGAGCGGCGCGAAATCTCGCAGCGTCGCATCGACGGAGGCGGTGTGGTGCGCGCGAGCGAACGACGTCCCGACCTCGTGCCAGTCGGAGGCCGAGGCGCGCAGCTCGGTGAGCGTCTCGGCAGCGCGGTCAGGGGCGCCGCGCATCCAGAACACCTCCGCGAGCAGCGCACGGGTCGATCCGCCTGGATAGCGCGCGAGGTTCTGGCGCGCCGTGGCCTCGGCCTCGTCGAAGCGTCCCAGCGTCGCGAGCGTGAGGGCGTGCTGTGTGAGGGTCGAGCCCACCATGCCGGGCACATCGGGGGTCGTGAGGGCGAGCGCGCCCGCCGCGTCTCCGCGCGCACGGAGCAGCTTCGCGAGCCTCGCGCGGAGGTGGAACTCTCCGATCCCCGGCGCGTCGTGGTGGGTCGCGTCGTAGGCGCGGAGCCGCGAGATCGCTTCGGCACCGCGTCCGTGCTCATCGAGCCAGCGCGCGTACTCCAGCGTCGGCGTTCGATCCTCCGGGGCGTCGGCGAGGAGGTGCTGCCACGCTCCATCGACCGCGGCGAGGTCGCCGTGAAGCGAGGCGAAGAGCACGGCGCGCGTGCGGTCGGTGACGGTCCACGAGGTGTCCTGCACGAAGGCGAGGAGGCCGGGTGTGTCCGCGCGCTCCTTGAGGCAGCGGAGGGTCATCGAGGGCGCCACGCGCGTCGAGAGCCGGAGGAGCGTCGTGCACGCGGTCTCCTGACGGGGCACGTCATGGAGCACCTCGCCCAGGGATTCCACCGCCCGCGCCCGGTGGGCGGGACGCCCGTCGAGCCTCGCGGAGAATCGCTCGTAGGCGCCGCGGCGTCGCGGGTCACGGTCGTCGAGGGCCTCGATCGCGGCCGCGTAGGTCCGCGCGAGGAGCGGCGCGCCGACGGTCGAGCGTGCGCTGAGGTCGCGGAGGAGGGCGCTCACGTCGCGCTGACCGTCGGACGCGGCCACGAGGTTCGACGACCACGCGAGGAAGTCGCCGTGGTCGCTGGAGGGGCCGAAGGCCTCCAGCGCTTCGCTCGCAGCGGAAGGCGCGCCGAGCACGTCGAGGAGGATGCGCTGCTCGGCGGCGATCGCAGAGAGCACCGAAGCGCTCGCCCGTGCGACGCGCAGACTACGATCGAAGAACGGCCCGCGTGCGCGGAGACGAGACGTCAGGGCCGACAACCGGGCGAACACCTCCGACCGCTCGGGGACGGTCGTTCCCGCCGCGCCAGACTCGGCTTCGAGCGCGGCGAGGCGGAGCGAGGGCTCGCGCGCAGCGATCCGACGCGCGAGGTCGAGGGGCTCCACGTCGTACGCCTCGGAGACGAAGGCCGCGACGGGGAGTCGAGACGACGACGTGTGCAGCGACGACGCCGCCCACGACGCCGCGGCGCCACCGTCACGTCGCTCCACCAGCCGCAGGAACCACAGGTAGCGCGTCCGCTCGCGTGCGTCGTCGCGCGTGGCGAGCGCGCGCAGCGCGGCGTCGTCGCGCCGCACCCACGGCCCGACAGCCTCGTCGCCCACGGTCGCGTCGGACGCGTCGACGGTGCGCGCGGCGGCCGCGTCGTAGCCCATGCGCTTCGCGAGGAGGGCCTCGGCGGTGGTCTCGGGCCTCCCGACGGCGCGCGCCCACCCGAGGGCTGCGAGGGCCTGCGCTGCGATGACATCGGCGCCTTCGATGCAATCGGGCGTCTCGATCGTGAGGGCCGCGAGGGCCCTTGCCGCGGCGCCGAGGACCTCGGGGCGTCGCGCGCCCGCGGTCCACGCAGCGTCGAGCGCGTCGAGGATCACCGTCGCATCCCTCGACGGTGTGAGGGTCGGCCAGGTGACCGCGTCGGGGATGGGAGCCGTCGTCTCTCCGAGCGGCGGAAGACGCCCAGCCTCACGCGCGACGACGTCGAGGAGGTCGCCGAAGTCCGCGTCGGCCGCAAGGGTCCCCGCGTCGTGGCCTGCGACGGAGAGGGCCCAACGCCCGTCGATCCAACGCGCGGTCGCGGCTTCGACGTTGGCGCCCCGCATGCGGTGGAGCGCGTCGAGCGCCAGCAGCGCGCGCGTGTCGGGGCGAAGCCGGACGCGCTCCGAGAGCCATCCCTCGAGCTCCGCGCTGGAGCGCGGCGTACGGTTCCACTGGGCCGGAACGCCGAAGTCCCCGTGGTCGGGGCGTGCGCCGTGCTGGGGTGTGGGGATGGCGTATCGGATCGTCGTCGCGAGCGCGATCGTGCCGAGCGCGCCGAGCGCCGTCGTGGCGACGAGGATGGCAAACACGTCGCGCGCCGTCGAGTCACCCGCCATGGCAGTCTCCCCGTTCGCTCTCCCGCAGACCGATGATCCAAGATCATTGCACCCGAGCGTCACGCGGAACGCAAGCGCGCTCGTCGCCGTGGGGCACGTCAATGACGCGCCCGATCGACGCGTTCGATCGCCTTCCGCGGCCGACTCCAACGGATCAGGATGTCGTGTTACGCTGGCGACGCATCGAGGGTGCGTCTTCGTGGCGATGGGGAGGCGATCATGAGCGTGCGGCGCGCGGCGGTGGTTCTCGTGTGGTGCGTCGGGTGCGGCGCGAGCGAGATTCAGGGGAGCGTCTCCGAGGGGCGAGACGCGTCGGTCGGGCACACCTGCGACCCATCGATCCTCGCGGATGCGAGCGCCGACGATGTGGCGACTTCGACCGATGGCCCGTTCGTCGTCGAGCTCGCGGTCGCTTCTCAGTTGCACCAGTGCGCGCGCATGAGCGACGGCACCGTCCGCTGTCGCGGGGCCAATGATCTCGGTCAGCTCGGGCTCGGCACCTCGGGCACGCCCTCCAGAGATGCGGTGACGGTGCCGGGACTCTCGGACGTCGAGCAGGTCTTGACGGTCAACATCAGCGTGACCTGCACGCGCCACCGCGACGGCACCGTCCGTTGTTGGGGCAGCAACGAGTTCGACATGCTCGGCACCGGGCATGACGGGGACGAGAGATGCGCCTTCTCGCGACGCAGTCCTTGTCGAACGAGGCCCACGTTGGTTCCGGGCCTGACGGACGTGGTGCAGCTCGCGGCGAGCATGTTCTCTGTGTGCGCGGTGCGTCGTGACGGGAGCGTCTGGTGCTGGGGGAGCGTGAGTCAGCTTCTGCCGCGCGGCGGCTCCCCGACCCCGGTACGCAGCACGGAGTTCGACGACGTCACGGCGCTCTGGGAGCGCACCTTCGGCTGGGTCGCACGCTTCCGAAGCGGACGCTACGCGATGCGCTTCTCGCTCGACCCCGTCGACATCCCTCCTTCCGCGGAGATCGCCGAGGGTGATGACTCCCACCTCTGCTATCGCCTCCCTGACGGTTCCGTTCGCTGCCTCGGGCTCAACGCCGACGGCAAGATAGGCAACGGGATGTCGCTCTTCCCTGGCGCCGTGACGGCGCCGTGGGATCCGGGCCTTTGTGGCGTGCGCTCGATCGTGACGGGCGCGTATCACACGTGCGCGGTGCTCGCCGACCGCACCGTGGCGTGTTGGGGAGACGACAGCTACGACAGCCTCGGCGTCGACACGAGCGAGCAGTGCGTCGGCATCTCGCACGCGACGAACTGCGCGACGCGGCCCACGACGGTCCCAGGCCTCGACCACGTCGACCGATTGTTCGCGGGCGTGTGGGGAACGTGCGCGCTCCGCACCGACCGCTCCGTCTGGTGTTGGGGATCGCTGGCCGGGCCTCCTTCGACCTCCACGCCGAGGCCGGTTGCGTGGTGACGCTCACCACTCGGTTCGAGCGGGGCGAGTGCTGCGTTCTGGCGCGACGCTACCCCAGCACCAGACCGTGTGGTCCATCCGGATTGCACACGTGCTCCATGTGCCCGCGAAGATCTCCACGACGTCGTCGAGACCTTCGACGAGCGTCGGGTGCGTGACACAGCGGATCACGGCGTTGACACCGACGCAGCGCTCCGTCGCGAGGTCACCGTTGTCGTCGTTGACGGTGTCTCCCCAGCACCACACCCTTCGATCAACAAGCAGGGCGCAGGTGTGGCGACCGCCGGTGACGATCGAGCGTACGCCGCAGAGGCCCGGATCCCACGGCTCGGTTACGCCTTCGGGGAACGATGACGTGCCGTTGCCCACCTGGCCGCTGTGGTTGGCGCCCTGGCAACGCATCGAGGTGTCGGGCAGCACGTAACAGAGGTGGTCTGTGCGGATCCCGTCAGGTACGGAGGCATCGCGGGGCACCCTCGGCGGCCCCGCGCCCCATACTAGCGCCTCGTAGCGGCCGTCTTCATGTCGCGCGAGCCACGCGAGCCCCAGCGGGCGCAGCCATGCGATGTCGTCGAGGCCCGGCATGCGCACGGGCGTCGGCGCGTTGCTGGCCTCGATGTTCGCAGGAAAACCCCTGCCTCCCCAGCACCACACGCTGCCGTCGCGTCGCACCGCGCAGTAGGTGAACATGCTCGCAGTGAGGTGCACCACGTCGGTGAGGCCTGGCACCTCCGCGGGGCGAAGGCGGCAGGGGTCGGGGACCTCGTGACTGCCGCAGTTCTCGTCGTCCGCGTGACCGGTCCCGAGGGCGTGGTCGCGGTTGGACCCCCAACAGCGGACGGTGCCGTCACGCAACCGCGCGCAGGCTGACTCCAGACCCACCACCACCTGCTCCGCGTTGTCGATGCCGACGACGCGAGTCGTGTGTTCGAACGAATGGATCGTGGTGCCGTTTCCAAGCTGCCCGCGGTTGTTCATCCCTCTGCAGTGGAGCGTCCCGTCGCTCATGCGCGCGCACTGGCTCATGATTTCGACCGACAGGTCGACGACGTAGAGACCGTCAGGAGGCGGCGTGTTCGTGCTCGCGTCGAACAGCGCGGTGGGCTCACAGTGTCGAACGTCGAGCGGGAGCGCATCGAACGTGTCGAGGGCAGAAGCGTCTTGCCTGTCGCCGCTCGTCGTCATGGCTTTGCAGCCGATTGATGCGAAGAGGTTTGCGACAAGACCAGCGAGCACGGCCGTCGACGACAGAGTCCCGCAGTGCGCTTCGCAGCGAGATTCGGTCGACGTCCCCACCTCGTCGCGGAGCACATTCATGGGTAGATCTTCTCACAACGCCAGGAGGGCAGAGATCTGCGCGCGGAAGCGCGTCCTTTCCACCTCCTCCGTGCTCATCGCTCACGCGTTCCGCCGAGGCGCTGACACGAACCTCGCCCGGTGCGCGTCGCGCTCGTGGTGGTACGGGGGCAGCGTGGAGACACATCCTGCTGTTGCGCTTCTCGTGCTTTGTGCCAGGTGCGGCGCGAGCAATGTATGGAGCCGCGCAAGTGATGCTGCGGACGAGGCGCAGACCTTCGACGACGCATCGACCTTCTCGGACATCAGCGACGAGTCGCGGAGCGACACCACGACTCTGGACGACACGGCGGCCGCGCGGTCGACCAACGACGCCATCGATGGCGCGGCGGGCTGCGTGCTCGACGCACCCATCCGCGCCTCGACGATCCTCGCGGATGCGAGCGTAGACGACGTGGCGGCTCCGACCGATGGCCCCTACGTCGTCTAGCTCGCGGTCGCCTTGCCGTTGCACCAGAACACACACTTGAGCGACGGCACGGTCCGCTGTCTCGGGGCCAACGATCTCGGTCAGCTCGGGCTCGGCATGTCGGGCACGCCCTCCCTCGACGCGGTGACCGTGCCGTGTATCTCGGACGTCGAGCAGGTCATGGCCTGTGACGCTTGCCGCATCCTTGTCGTGTCACGGCGCACGCAATCGCACGGGTGGAGCCAGCTCGGGCAGCGCTTCGTCCACCGTCACCGCCGACGGATCGATCGCGCTTGCGCCGACATCCTCGAGCGTGACGCCCGCCCGATCGCGCTCGCTTCGGAGCACGCCCACCGAGCCCGTGAGACCGCGTAGCGCAGCCCTCGTGAGCGAGACCCGCGAGCTCGACGAGGTGAACGCGTGGGCTGCGTCGCTAATAGTCACACGCGTCGCGCGTACGTCGCTCGCCCGCTGCGCCGTCATCGCGGTCGAGCGGTCGCCCGACGGAGACACGCGCGACACGTAGAGATCCGTGAGCGTGGCGCGCGTCGAGGCGGTCCCGTCGGCGCGGGGCGTCGCATCGGCTCCGTCGACGAGCACGGCGACCCCGCTGGCGCCGTCGATCGAGAGTCTCGCGGCCTCGAGCGTGGCGCCTCTCGCAACGAAGAACGCAGGCGTCGCGGCGGACTCCAGCGACGTGACGTCGACGTCGGTGAGCGACGCGGCGCTGTCGGCGTCGGCGACGGACAGCGCGAGCGCGGCGTTCCCGATGAAGCGCACACGCGTCAAGGCGGCCGAGGAGCCCGAGGCGACGTCGAGGGCGGCCTGGGGTTGCGTCTCAGGTGAGCGCAGGTCGCGCACGATGGCGTCTTCGAAGATCACCCGTGCCCCGCTCAGCCCCGCGCAGACCGAACCGGTGCGCCGTGACACGATCGAGTGACGCACGCGCAGGGTCTGGCGGTCGACCAGATAGAACATCGGGAGCGTGTCTCTGAGCACGCCGCGCTCGTCGCCGAGCACCGATCGATCGACCTCGATCGAGAGGTCGTCGGAGAGCGGGAGCGTCGCGACGCCATCGAGGCGAGACTCGTCGAACGAGAGCGTGGTGCCGCCGAAGAGCACGATCGCGCCGCCGCTGATCGCGCCGTCGACAAGGCCGATCTCGCTCTGCCGAAAGCTCATGCGGGTGTGTGCGGGCAGCATCGAGGTGAACCCAGACAGCCCGCGGATGCGCACACGAGAGAAGGTCGCAAGCGGTACGCCGTCGCCGACGCGCGAGAGGCTGAGGCACCTTCCACACCCCTCGACGGCCATCTGATCGACGTCGAGCGACGTGGCGAGCTGCGCGTCGATGGCGGTCTGCACGCCACGAACGGAGATCCTCCTCGCTGTGAGGGTCGGGGCGAAAGCCTGGATTGCGGCCTCCTCGGTGGCCTGCTCGTTCTCGAACGACACGTCGTGCAGATCGAGGTGATCTCCGTAGCGCGTCGAGATCATGTCGCCCTGAATGCGTTTGAAGGCCACGTCGGCGAGCTCGATGCGCGCCTGGCTGCCCTCGACGCAGTCCCCCCACGATTCGACGAAAGCCCCGTGCGTGATCGTGAGCGAAGTGGCTGCTGCGGAGGCGCCGATCGCCATGACGCTCCGTCCCGCGACGCCTGTGATCGCGAGGCGCTCCGCGTGAGCGACCGCCCCTTCGTCGAGCGCGAGCGCGACGCCTTCAGCGCCCGAAGGAATCCCGCGGACCTCTCGGACCCACACATCTTCGAGTCGCAGCGCGCCGCCCGAAACGCGCAGCGCCTGCCCCGAGATGTTTCGGAGAACGGACCGTGAGAGCGCGAAGCTGGCGTCGCGCTCCACCGTCAGCCGCGCGCCGGGGAGCGTGACGCCGCGCCAGGCGAGGTCCCCGCGGAGCGTCACGTTCGGCACGGTGACCGTGACGCGGGCGGCGCAGGTCCCTGCGAGCGAGACTCCCGCGGGCCAGGGCGTGTCGCGCAGCGCGTACGACCCGCTGGCGAGCGCAATCCAGTCTCCGTCGCGCGAGGCGTCGATCGCGGCGTCGAGCGTGGCGTATGGGCGCCCGTCGCTCCCATCGGCGACGCCCGCGTCGGCGTCCGTGCGAACGTGAAGGACCCGACCGCGGACCGTCAGGCCGGCGAGATCGGGCCACGGACCGGGAGGGCAATCCGCATCACTCGTCGCGGTGCAGCGACCGCCCGGCAACGGTGCTGCGCCGACAGGACACGCGGTCGACAGCATCGGGTCACAGGTCTGGTCCCCGCGACGCGTCCATCCGTCCGGGCACTGCGCGATCCCTGCGGGTGGATGCCAATCGCGCGCGGGCGTGTCGCGCCCCTCCTCGACGCCCGCCCACGGACGATCCGCGGAGGACGGGGCCGTGAGGTCGACGCGCGCGCACGCCGTCGTTTCTGCGAGGTCCGCAGGGCAGGCGCGAAACGCCGGGCCGCAGCCTCCGCTTCGCAGCGAGACCCACCCCGGCGGGCACGCCCACGCCGTTGCGGACGGCGTCGCGTCGGCGTCCGTGTGCGCGTCGGCGTTCGACTGCGCGTCCACAGGGCGATCGAGCGCAGCGTCGGAGCCACCGCTCACGACCACCGAGGAGCAGCTCGTCAGCGCGAGCACGAACACGCCGGGCCACCGCATGAGACCGCCTCCCGAAGGAACGATCATACACCCGCGTTGGCGCAGTCGTCGCGATGACGTGTCGAGCCGCCGTGCGCCCCGACGCGCGGGTACGACCCCGCGTGGAGCGAATCGACCTGTCCGCCAGAGGGGTGCTCCTGTGGTGCGGCACCGGGGTCACGAACCGATGCGCCCTCTGCGCCTGGCGTGCTCCTCGCGCTGGTGTTGGCGATCGTGGCGCGTCGAACCTCGCGCGTCTCTCTACGCGCCGGGGCGTGATGCGCTTGAGCAGCGGCCTCGCGCGACTCGTTTCTCGCATCGCCCATCACGTTGACGGATCAAGCGAAGACGTCGCTCGAGATGGCGGAGCTGCACGCGCAGCACATCGCGGAGACGGGCGAGCGCTTCGGGTCCGACGCGGTCGCCTGGCGTTCGAGCTCACGCGCGGCCAACCGCAGGCTCGTCAACGCGTCGCGGTCGATGACACGCCTTGTCGCGCCGACCCGGTAACGGCAACAACGCGAGCCTCGCGCCCGAAATCGGCCGCGTCTCGAGCAGCAACGCTCCCGGGCTCCGCAGGTCGAACTCTCCCGGTGGCGGTGCGCGAGGTACGCTCCCGTTCGACGAAGGGACGCCGTTCGAAACAATGGCTCCGAGCCACGAAGACCCAGATGCCCCCGAGGAGACGTGGGTCGCCGTCGCCGACCTCCACGGCCACCTCGCGCACTTCAACGCGCTGCTCGCGCACCTCGACCGCACGCTCGGCGACTCGTATCGCCTCTGCACGCTCGGCGACTACGTCGATAACGGGCCCGCCGTACCCGCGCTCCTCGATTGGCTGATCGACCTCTCGCGCACCCGC
This sequence comes from Polyangiales bacterium, assembly GCA_046351535.1. Taxonomy (GTDB): domain Bacteria; phylum Myxococcota_A; class Polyangia; order Polyangiales; genus CAISKJ01. The sequence goes on along the minus strand of JAXLYG010000018.1, from coordinate 43,286 downwards.
GGTGACCGCTTCGCTCCGATCGTCGGCAACCACGACCTCGCGCTCCTTCGCACGCTCGGTTGGCCTCACGTAGAGCCCGACGCGCGCTGGTGGACGCAGTGGCGTTCGAACTACTGGAACCCCGGACTCGGCACGCCCGCAGCGTACGGCGCCTCGTCGTTCGGTGAGTTCGTGAGCCGGTTCCCCGAGCCCCATCACGCGCTCTTGCGCTCGCTCCCGCGGTGCCACGACACGGGGCGCTACCTCTTCGTGCACGCGGGGGCGACGCGCGGCCCGCTCGCACCGCAGCGCGAGGACCTCGCGCAACGCGTGTTGCCTCTGGAGCCGTTGTTCCTCCCGCCGATGATCCGGGACAAGATGCTCGCGCGCGTCGACGACGCATCGTGGGATCGCATCGTGGTGAGCGCTCACACCGGCGCCGACAGGCTCGGCGGCCCACGCTTCGTGAGCGCGAATCGAGTGTGTCTCGCGGCCGACGTCGACAAGGGAGGCGCCCTGCACGCGGTAGTGCTCCCGTCGCGCGCGTGGCTCTCGGTGGATGCGAACCTGTGCGTGACAGAGGAGCGCTGATCGCGCGGAGAGCGCCGCCACGTCGACGCGCGAGCGTGAACAGTGATCAACGAGTGCAGGTGAGTTCGTATCAAGCGGAGCGGTTGCGGTCGCCACCATCGGCTTGTTGGGCGAACTCTGAAGCACTCGTCGTTCGCTGTCTTCGCTGACGCAAATGATGAAACCGCCGATCGAGAGGCGATCCGCGAAGGCCTTCGAGATCGTCCTCGCCGTCGTCGATACGCGGACGAGACACATGCGGAACTCCAGGGGCCGCTCAACGCGCCTCAAACCCTGGCGAGCGCAATGTGATGGCCGTCATTTCGCGGCCGACAGGGGCGCGGTCGGGCCCGTTGACCCTCGCGCGAGGCCGGGCGTACGCTGCGGAAGAACAGCAGCGGGGAGGAACCAATCCATGCGATGTGCCTTCTTCTTCTTCTTCTTCGTGCTGCTAGCCGCGTCGGGGTGCACGTTGAACGATGGCGCGCCCACACATGGTGGCGATGCGAGCCTCTCCGACACACCCGCCGACCGGGTCGACGCGGCCCCCGAGGTGGACGTCGCGCCGACGCACTGCATGTCGGACCGTGAGTGCAGCACGCAGGGGCAGGTGTGCGACACGTCGAGCGGCTTGTGCGTCGAGTGCAACGCGATGAGCGACTGCTCCGACGGCCGAGCGTGCCTCGGTCACCGCTGCGTGGTCACGGTTACGTGCGTCTCGTCGCGCATGTGTCCCGGACAGGTGTGCAGTCCGCGCCTGGGCTACTGCGTCGACTGCGAGGCCGACGTCGATTGCACGGGAGGGCAGGTGTGCCGCGCCAGCGTCTGCGTCGCGCCGCCGCGTCCGTGCCGCTCGTCGCGCGAGTGCTCCGACATCGGGCAGGTATGCGCGTCCTCGCGCGGGCACTGCGTCGACTGCGTGGTCGACACCGACTGCCCAATGGACAGCTACTGCGCCACCGAGTTCGTCTGTCGACAGCGGGTGTGCGTTCCCAACTCTTCGACCTGCGAGAGCCCGGCGCGCGTGTCGCGGTGCAACGCGCTCGGGAGCGGCCGGACCGCGTCGGACTGCGCAGCGGGCCAGACCTGTCGCGCGGGGGTGTGCCAGACCCCGATCTGCACGCCCGGGCAGGCGAGCTGCGATCCGGTGAGCGCTCAGCGCCGCGTGTGCAACGCGGATGGGGGCGGCTACACCCCGACGCCGTGCGCCGACGGCGAAGGCTGCCGCGACGGCGTCTGCGTGGCGCGCTCGTGCGTGCCCGGGACCGCCACGTGCGCCTCGTTGACCGAGCGCCGCGTGTGCGCGGCCGATGGGCTGGCCACGAGCGTGGTCCCCTGCGCTTCGAACGAGGGCTGTCGCGACGGCGCCTGCGTGGCGCGCGCGTGCGTGCCTGGCACGGGCGCCTGCGCGTCGACGACGGTGCGTGACGTCTGCAACGCCGACGGCTTCGGCACGACACCGACCCCTTGCGGCGCGATGCAGCGCTGCACGGGCGGCCGGTGCGTAGACCTGACGTGCGTGCCGGGCGTCTCGACCTGCGTCGACAGCCGCACGGTGCGGGTGTGCAACGCCGACGGGACGGGCACGACGACGGTCGCGTGCCCCGCGTCGTCGACATGCGCCAGCACGATGTGTTCGAGCTGGACGTGCACGCCGGGGACGACCACGTGTCTGAGCGGCTCGGCGACTCGCACCGTATGCAACGCCGACGGCCTGGGGACGCGCGCTGAAGCGTGCCCCGCGCCCGCCAACGCGACGATGCCCCGGTGCGGCGCCGACAATGCGTGCGCGTTCACCTGCAACGCGGGCTTCGGTGACTGCAACATGCTCGCGGCCGATGGCTGCGAGGTCACGCTGGCGACGTCGCCATCGAACTGCGGGCGCTGCGGGAACGCCTGCGCGTCGCGCCCGAACATGACCGCTGGCTGCACCGCGGGTGTGTGCGACTACAGGTGCAACGCAGGCTGGGGTGATTGTGACGGTGCCGCGGCCAACGGCTGCGAAGCCGACCTCTCGGCGTCGACGAACTGCGGGCGCTGCGGGAACGCGTGCATGGCGGGCCAGACCTGTAGCTCGGGCGTGTGCGGGAGCGCGAGGGTCGCCGATCTCTCAGCCGGCCAAAGCCACACCTGCGCGGTGCGCTCGACCGGGGCTGTCGTCTGCTGGGGTCGAAACAACTACGGACAGCTCGGAAATGGCACCACGACCGATGCGCGAGCGCCCGTGAGCGTGACGGGCCTGACAGACGCCGTGCAGGTCGACTGCGGGCAGGATTTTTCCTGCGCACGCCGAGCGACGGGGGCCGTCGTGTGCTGGGGGCACAACTACATCGGACAGCTGGGCAACGGCACGACCACGAGTTCGAGCGTGCCGGTGACCGTGGCTGGCGTGCTCGACGCGGTGGAGCTCTCCGCCGGCGACATCCACGCGTGTGCGCGGCGGGCGACAGGCGGCGTCGTCTGCTGGGGCAGCAACCTCGCCGGCGAGCTCGGCAACGGAACGACGGGACCGAGCGGGATCTGGGGCGTCACCACGCCGGTGACGGTGACCGGGCTCCTCGATGCGGTGCAGATCAGCGCGGGCTTCGACACCACATGCGCGCGGCGGGCGACGGGCAACGTCCTCTGTTGGGGGGGCAATGGCCTGGGTGGGCTCGGCAACGGCACGATGCGCGACTCGACCGTGCCGGTATCCGTGACGGGTCTCGCCGACGCCGACGACCTCTCCGCCAGAGGTTCGCATGCATGCGCGCGGCGAGCGACGGGGGCGGTCGTCTGCTGGGGCGACAACAGGCAGGGGCAGCTTGGAAACGGCACCACGACGAGTTCGAACGTCCCCGTGTTCGTGACCGGACTCACCACCGCGGTCCGGGTCCACGTGGGATCGACACACACGTGCGCACGGCTGGGAAGCGCCGTCGTTTGTTGGGGGAACAACTACGCGGGCCAGCTTGGCAATGGCACGATGACGAACGCGAACCTGCCGGTGAGCGTGTCGGGGCTCACGGATGCGGTGCAGGTCTCCCTCGGAACCGGGCACTCGTGCGCGCGGCGGGCGACGGGCGCCGTCGTCTGCTGGGGTGACAACGTCTACGGCGAGCTCGGTGATGGAACGAACACGAACCGCTCGGCGCCCGTCACGGTGATGGGCCTGCCGTGACGCGGCGAACGCAGGGAGATCCGAAGGCCGCGGATTGCCGTTGCGGGCCGTGGACGGGTTTGTGACCACTGCCCAGCGGGCGTTGCACCGACGTCCGACCATCGACAACATCGGTTCGCTCCACGGTGAAGCGCACCGGGACCGTGAGGCGACGAGCCGACGCGTGAACGTCGCGCAAGCACTCGCGCAACCGAAGGACGCTGGACAAGTCACGCGGGAAGGGTGCGACGGCCTGCGGGAACTGATGTGTTCCTCTCGCGGGGGTCGACCGAGAAGGGGGTTGGGGGAGCACCGATGCGCACACGAGTATCGACGCACGCTTCGAGGGCCACCGCGCGGGGTCTTCTCGCGCTCGCGACGCTCCTCTGCGGATGCAGCGCGGAGCCCGACGTTGGCGGCGAGAACAGCAGAGACTCTGCGGCAGCCGATGCAGACGCGACCTACGACGACGCGGCGCTCGATGCGGCCCCCGACGCGCCGATCGACGCGTCCATCGACGCGGTGATGCGGCGGGACGACGCAGCGCGAGACTCCTCGCGCGACGCGCGCGATGCCGACGCGACCGCTGACGCAGACGTCGCGGACGCGCCGCGTGACGCGCTTGCGGACGACGCCCTCGCGGACGGGCGCACCGTGACGACGCTGCGCGACGACTTTTGCTGGACCTACGAGCTCTCTCGCCAATGCGCCGACGAGAACACCCTCGTGATGTGCGCGTCGTCGTCGTCGTCTGGCTCGATGACCCGGATCCCATGCGAGCCCGGTGAGCGTTGCGTGATGCGAGGCACCGTGGGGGCGTGCGTCCCCGCGGGCGCGTGCGCGCACGGCAGCAGCCGGTGTGCAGACGGCGGCGCCATCGAGCGATGCGAAGCAGGCGCGTGGCGCTCGGCGCCCTGTGAGGGAGCCTGCCTGGGCGGTCCGCTCGGCGCAGCGTGCGTCCCTGCGGGGCCGACGCGAGTGCTTCACGGGGAGGTGCGCTACACGCGAAAGCCGCCCGCCGACGATCGCCTCTCGTGGCTCGCACCCGTCGAGCGTCCCGCGCGGGGCTTCGCGGTGCACGCGCGACGCGGAGACCTTGTTGTGGGGCGAGCGGTCACCGACGATGTGGGTCGCTTCGAAATGAGCGTCCCCGAGTCACGGCTCGACGGCGATCTGCTCGAGGTCATCGCTGCGACCGGCGAGGCGGGGCACATCGAGTTCGCCGCAGGCGATCCGGGCCTCAGCGCGGGCTTGTACCGCCTCGATGGCGCAAGGAGTACGGGCGCGATCTGGTCGTGGCGCTGGCCGTTGCCCGACGACGGCGCCATCGTGACGATCTCGCTCGAAGACTCGCCTGGCGCGGCCCTCTTCGACGACGTGCGCGCGGGGATCGCCCGCGTTCGCTCGCACCTCACCGATCCGCCGCAGCTCGACCTGATCGCGTGGGTGCGGCGCGGCGTCGAATGGACGTGCGGGTCGTGCTTCGGCGACCTCTTCCACACGCGCGTCGCGGGGCAGCGCTTCGCCTCGCAGCTCTGGATTCGCGGCAACAGCGACGAGGTCTTCTGGTCCGACGCGGTCTCGCTCCACGAGCTCGGCCACTGGGTGATGGCCGCGTGGGGCACGCTCCCTCGCGAGGGCGGCGCGCACTACCTCGGCTATCCCACCATGCCCGGACAGGCGTGGAGTGAGGGCTGGGCCACCTGGACGAGCTGCGACATCCGCGACGACTCGCGGCTCTACTCGGTCTCGAGGGGCACGTTCTTCTGGGCCGACATCGCGCGGCGCGCGAGCACGTCGACGCGCCCGTGGGAGCGCCCGAACCCGGCCGCTGACCCGCTGCAGCCGCTCGACGAGAACGAGGTCAGCGCGACGCTCTGGGCGCTCTCGCACGCTTCCGGCGACGACGCGCCCGGCTCTGCGGGCGTGTACCGCGCGCTCGTCACCCCGCGCATGAACGCGTCGCCCTGGGCGCGCTGTTACACGCGCCACCTCTGGTACGACCCGTCACTCTACGACGCATGTTCGACGGGCGAGTCGACGCCGCACCTCGCAGACTTCCTCGACGCGCTCCGCTGCTCGGGCGTCGGCGAGGACACCGTGCACGCCGCGAACGATCGCTACCCCTACGCCGCCAGCACGCCGATCTGCGAGGCAGGCGCGGGCGCGGCGTGCACCTTCTCAGGCGCGTGCTTCGAGCCCGAGGCGCCCTTCGTCGCCGAGTGGATCGAACGCAGCTCGACGACTTCCCCCCTTCGCTACGTGACCGCGCGCATCACACGCGCGCCCGGCCTCGACACGCCGATCACCGTGACGCTGGAGTTCCCCCAGGGCGCGTCGTTGCTGGTCGGGCCTGCGGCGTGGGTGGTCGCGCCCGGCGCTTCGCGCGACGTCGACCTCGTGCTCGCCACGCCCGAGGGCGTCGCGGGCGAGGTCACGCTGCGCGCCGAGTCTGACGCTGGATGGATGCGCGCGAGGGCGGTCATTCCGCTGCGCCACGGGAGCGAGAGCGCGCCGATCACGACAGCGCCCACCGCACCGAGCCCGACGTGGGTGCCTTGACCGCGAGTGTGGTTGACGTCGCTTCGGCCGGGTGTTTCGCACCCAAATCCCTGGACACCAGTCAGCGCTACGCAGCTTCCGTGAGGCGGGCGGCGTCGAAGTCCGCGCGCACCTCGTCGCGACGCGCGGCCCGAGCTACCGCGAGCGCCCCGACACGCGACAAAGACGCGGCGCCGCACGTACGCTCGCTCCCATGAACCACGACCACGCCGATCTCAGCGATCACCCACGCAACGCAGAGGAGGAGCGAGAGCGCATCGCCCGCCACATTGAGCGCGCGGAGCGCGCCGCCCACACGCGTGACCTCCGCGGACTCACGTCGCTCCAGCAGATCGTTCGTGCGCTTCTGCTCGAAGAGCTCGCGCGCTATCGGTCCGACGGTCGCTTTCCGCAGAACCGCGACTTCGCAGCGCGCACGCCCTACTTCGTCGACGCCGACGGAACCCGATGCGCCGTCGCGCATCTGCTCGACGTCGGCGGCGAGGCTACGCTCGTCGATCGAATCGCCCGCGAGCGAAACAACGCCCTCGTGGCGGACCTCGCAGACGAGCCGCGCCTGATCGCGTGGCTCGCGGCCGCCGGGCTCACCGTCGAAGAAGCCGCGCTCATTCAACCGGGGTACTGCTCGCCGCTCTGGACGACGGTCTGTGGCGACGGGCTCGAGTATCAACCTCCCTACGCAGTGCCTGCCTCGGGGGTGCTTCGTGCCGTGGTGATCGAAGCAAACCTCGAGAGGCCGAGCGCGAGGGTCGACGAGATCCACGGCACGGCGCCGGGCGTCGCGGTGGGTGACGTGCTCCCCGTAGGAGCACTCGCGCCGTACGACACGCAGCCGATCGTGGGCATGACGCTCTTGCTCCCGGTCTCGCCCGGCGATGGCGGCGTGGTGGTTCCATCGGGATACGGGGGGCGCTTCCCCGGCGTCGCGCTGGCGTCGAACGGAACCTACACCCCGCACGTCAACGGCGTGGCCGTGCCCACGCTCTCGCGCGCCCAGTTCGAGCGTGCCGTCATGTCGTCGACCTGCCGCGACCTCGTGCGCGGGTACGACCCCGCGTGGAGCGAATCGACCTGTCCGCCAGAGGGGTGCTCCTGTGGTGCGGCACCAGGGTCACGAACCGATGCGCCTTCCACGTTGGGTGTGCTCCTCGCGCTGGTGTCGGCGATCGTGGCGCGTCGAACCTCGCGCGTCTCTCTACGCGCCGGGGCGTGATGACGTGCGGCCTCGACGCCAGCGCGGTGCGCTTCGGGGTGATCGAGATGCCGCGCGAGTGCTGGGACACGCTGCGTACGATGAACCCGATCGAGCGGGTCAACACGGAGGTCAAGCGCCGCACGAAGTCGATGGACCACGCAGGCGTCGACACCCACGCGTGATGCCCGCCTTCACAGCGCTGCGTGTGGAGTTCGAGGGACCAAAGACCCCGTGACGGCCCCGAACCTCGCCCACCTCGAGTAGGCGCAGACGGCGCTCAAGACTCCCCTCGCGGAGGGGGGTCCCTCGAGTCCGATGGGGTGCCGCGGCGAGCGCGAGGTTCGTTACCGTGACTCGAAGGCGCCGAGGTCGACGCGCACGCCGACCACGCGCGCTGCGTCGGTGAGGTCGCGGGGGAGCGGCTCCGCGCGATCTCCGTCGCCGTCGAGGTCCCAGGTGTCGGTTGGCAGCAGTGCGTTCGATCCGGCGTCGATGCAGGGTGATCCCGGCGCCAGGGCCATCACGTCGTCGCTCGTCCCGAGCACTCCGTCGGTGCCGCTCTGGCGTTCGAAGGGGCTCGCGGTGAGAGCGAGGTTCCCTTCGCCGACGAAGGCGCCCGGCACTGCGCTCCACTGCAGCGTCGCCCCCGCCGGGAGTGCGAACGACGAGACGCCGTCGGTCCACAGCGCGCTGTTGGCGATGGAGAGCGTCGAAGCCCCGAGCACGATCGGGTTCGCAGGCGCCGTGTTGCCGAAGAACGTGCTGTTCACGACGACGACGCGGCCGACCTCGAACGCGGCCGCGCCGCCTGACGCGCTCGCGGTGTTGCCCGTGAACTGCGCGTTGGTGACTCGCATCAAGGGCACGGCCGTCGTCGAGGTCACGGAGGTCGCGACGGCGCCGCCGCGCAGCGCGGAGTTGGCGTCGAAGCGGTCGCTCGTGAGGTCGACCACCGGCGTCGTCGCGCTGCTCGTCGGGAGCACCGCCGCGATCGCGCCGCCCGTCGCCGAGGCGCGGTTCGACGCGAAGATCGAGCGCGCCACACGCAGGGTGGAGTTGAGCGAGTAGATCGCTCCGCCGTCGAGGGAGGCCGTGTTCCGCACGAAGCGGGAGTCGGTGATCTCCGCGGAGGCCGTGGTGAGAAAGATCGCGCCCCCATCGCCCAGTGAGGTGTTGTCGGTGAATGTCGACCCTCTGATGATCACCGTGCCGCCAGCCTCGATGGGCGAGGTATTCCGCGCGGCCGCGTGGCGCTGCACCGTCGAGCGCAGCACCGAGAGCGTCGCGCTCACCGAGTGGATCGCCGGCGCGAAGGGCGCCTCGTTCGCGTCGAAGGTGCACCCGTCGATCGTCGCGTTCGCCGACGCGCCGAAGAGCCACAGCGCGCCGCCGCTGCCGCCCACGCTCGACCGGTCGGCGCGGTTGCGTCGGAACGTGCAGCCCGTGAATGACACCCTCGCGTTCACCGCGCCGACTGCGCCCTCGTTGAGCTCGAGCACCTGCCCACGGTTGTCGGCGAAGACGCAGCGGTCGAAGCTCGCGGTGCCCCGCTCGATGTACGCGGCGCCCTGAAAGCCCGAGATCGTGGTGTTGGTGACGTTGAGCGTGGAGTCCGTCGAGCGCAGGGCGCGTCCGGGGCTGACCACCGTGCTCGAGGGCGCGAGGGTGCTGTCGACGAGGTCGAGGCGGCCGCCGCCCGCGACGAGAAAGCTCTCGTACCCCGTGTTGCGCACACTCACGCGCCGCAGCGTCGCCGAACCGCCTTGCACGAGGAGCATCCCCGCGCTGCCGGGCCCGTCGACGAAGGTCGTGTCCTCGATGAGCGCCGTGCGGCCCGAGACGTACACCGCGCCGCGCGGTCCCGAGTTTCCCGTGATGGAGCAGCCGACGATGTGGGGCGCCCCGGCGATCGCGGCGATGGCCGACCCGGCGGCGTCGGCGGCGCCGATGCCGTTGCCCCCGCGAACGGTGAACCCGTCAAGCAGCGCGGTGTTGTCGACATCCGCCGCGTTCACGACGCGGTAGGCGTTGTCGCTGATCGAGCCTGTCGCCGCGTCGTCGCCGCGCAGGTCTCCGCTGAGCACGGTGATGTTGCGCGCCGGGTCGCGCTGCGAGCGCAGCCGCTCAGTTCCCGCAAAGCCACCGTAGATCGAGAGCCCGTTGCGCAGCGTGAAACTCTGTGTGCGCGAGGCGCCAGGCACGTAGGTGCCTGCGGCGACCCAGATTTCTTCCCCCGGTGACGCGGCCGCGATGGCGGCTTGCAAGGTGTCGTACGCGAGACGCCAGCAGCTTCCATCGCCGCCCGGGGCTGCGCGGCGATCGACGAGCAAGATGCCCGGATAGTCGTCGACGCAGGTGTGCCCGTCCCCCGAGTAGCCGCATCGACAGACGCACAAGTAGCTCATGGGCGTGTCGGTGCAGGTCGCGTGAACGTCGCACATCGCGGCGCCGGTCACGCACTCGTTGACAGGGGGTGACGAGACGTCGCCCACGACGAGATCGAGGGCCGCGTCGGCGGTCGTGTCGCTCGTGGCGTCCGTCACGGCGTCGCCGACATCCACAGGAACGTCGATGGAGGTGTCGACCGACGCGTCGGATATCGACGTCACGTCGACTGGAGGCGTCACGTCGATCGGCGGTGTCACGTCGATCGGTGGCGTCACGTCGATCGGTGGCGTCACGTCGATTGGTGGCGTCACGTCGACTGGCGGCGTCACGTCGACTGGCGGGGGCACGTCGACCGGCAGCGTCACGTCGACCGGCAGCGTCACGTCGATCGGCGGTGTCACGTCGACCGGCAGCGTCACGTCGACCGGCGGCGTCACGTCGACCGGCGGCGTCACGTCGATCGGCGGCACCACGTCGACCGGCGGCACCACGTCGACCGGCGTTGTCACGTCGATCGGCGGTGTCACGTCGACTGAAACCGCATCGCGCTCGTCGACCACGTCCACAAGCGCATCTCGCGCCAGCACATCGAGCGACTCGCGGTCTGCGGAGGTGTCCCCCGTCACCCCCGCGTCGCCCACCTCGCTCGACAACGTGTCGACCGGCGATGAGCCGTCGTCGGCCAGGTGACCCGACAAGGGCTCCGCGCTGCACGCCGCGAGCAAACAAACCACCAGGAACCCTTCGCGTCTGCTCCCCACTCTCACTCGTGCCTCCTCGAACAAGGAGCCACTCGACCAGTAAGCGTGTCAAGCGAGAGCGAGGCGCCGTCGTGATGACTTCGGCGCCCTCCTCGATGTCGCGTCGCGCCTCCTCGTCGCTCGGCCTCTCCGCGCTCACGCACCTCGCGCGTCCGAGAGAAGGGAAGCGCACGCGCGTAGACCGCGCGCCGCGCATCACGCGCTCGCGTGTCGTCGTGATAGGCTGCGCGGACGGAGGTCTCGGGATGTCATTCCTCGCTGCATTCGAGCGGCCGACGCGGAGCGTGTCCGTCGCGGCGTTGCTGCTCGTCGCGCTGCGGCCGTGGGTCGTCGCGAACGCGGACGTGCCCGCGCGCCGTCGCACCCCCGAAGCGCGCCTCTCCGCTCGGATCGGGTGGCCGTTCGACCCGACGCTCAACCCCGTCACGGCCATCGGCGCGACGTTCCGCTACGACCGCGGGATCAACGGCTATCAGGTCCCGCTTCGCTTCGAACTCGCCGACGTGCGAGCGGTCGGACACGCGATCCGGTCGGCGGTGCTGAACCTCGACGTCAGACTTCGGGTGCTGCCCGACCAGGTGCAGGGCACCGAGGGCATCTGGGTCGACGGGATCCTGTCGGGCACGACGTGGCCTCGCTTCCGCGTGCCTACGATGATCCTCGAGGACATCTCGCAACGAAACGTGACCTTCCTCGACGCCGTGAACGGTTGCTGCATCGAGCGGCGCGGTCGTCTGCGGTTCTCCCTCGACGAGCTCCTCCAGGGGTCGTCCCGGACGACCGAGAGCGCACTCGCGGACCGACGGCTCGACGTGGTGATCGCCGACGACGTCGAGGTCTACGACGCGTCGCTCGAGGTGTGCCGCGGAGGCGTCCCGGCGAACGCGCCCGCGTGCGTCACGATCGTCGCGCGCGCAGTGGCGCCCGACGAAGGAGTCTCCTGGTAGGGCATCGCGGAGATGTCGGCGCGAGATGCTCGACGCGGCAAGCTCGAGCGCCCGACTGACGGACCGCAGCGTTGTCTCCACGCGCCACAGCCACACACCGCGGAACCCGCCTCGCATGGACAGCGGAGCACGAGTGCGTCGCGTTTTCGCGGGTCGGAAGCACCTCTCCCTCCGCTGGCCGCTCGCGACACTCCTCGTTCGCTCCGCCCGTCGCATGCCCAATCTACCGCCGTGCTCGCGCCGCACCACGTGGGCCTTCCCCCGTGCTCGCCATGCTCGCCGCGATGCGGCTGCGCGTGGCTGCGCGCGCGGGTCCCTGCCTCTGTGGCGCTCTGCTGCGCGCGGCGGTCCACACTTCGTGCGGGCGACGGTCTGAGAGGCGCTCCGCGGGGGGCTCCGGGACCTCAAGGCTCTGGGGGAACGCAGTCCGCGTCACTCACCGAATGCTCGCTCCGCGAGGCACTCCCCGCACTGTCGACCGCTCCGACCTTCGAGACGTGCGGGCGGCTGCGGGCCGCCCGACGCTGTCGACGTGACGCTCCAGCAGCCAGCAGTGGGCGGCTCGCGCCGCCCACCCTCGCGCGTCCGAAGCGGCGTTCGATCTCGTCGCTGGACAGCGTGCAGACTCGAACCCGCGCGACTGCGCGGCGCGGGCGAGGGGAGCGCCGCTCGCGGTCCGCACATCGTCGCGCGCTGGACATCGCACGGTTGGCTAACTAGGTTGACGACATGGCGAAGGACGAAGCCCCCGACCTCTCGACGCTCCCCGGTCGCGTCCGGTACGCGCGCACGCTCCGCGGGCTCTCGACGCGAGAACTCGGCGCGTCCGCGGGGCTCTCTCACGCGACGATCTCGACGCTGGAGAACGACGCGGCTGGTGACGGCGTGCGCGTGGGGACCGTGCGCGAGCTCGCCCGGGTGCTCGGCGTACGCCCCGAGTGGATCGCGTTCGGCATCGGCCCGCGTCCGCGGAATGAGTGACAAAGTAACTTGATGTTCTCGGCGCGATGGTTAGGTTATGATCGTGCCGACGCGTCGCCGAAAGAAGATCCCAGCGGCCCTCGCGGCGCGCATCTTCGCGCGCGACGGGCGGCGCTGTGTGTACTGCGGTCGCGCCGGGTCGAAGGCTGTGATGCTCACGCTCGACCACGTCGTGGCGCACTCCGAGGGGGGCGCGGACACCGCCGCGAACCTTGTCACGTGCTGCATGCGCTGCAACGTGGCCCGCGGCGTGAGCGACGTCGACCTCTTCGCCGAGTGGCTCCGCCGTCGGGGCATCGGCGACGGAGGGATCGAGCAGCGCGTCATCAAGGCCATCTCGACGCCGCTCTCGCCGTCGAAGCGGAAGTAGGATCGCACCATGACGAAGAAGGACCCCGCCACGTTCCCTGTCCCCGGTCAGCTCGGCGCGCTACTCAACGAGGGCGAGCTGCGCGCAGAGATCCGCGTGACCCGCGCGGACGGCGCCGCGCCTGGTCGAGAGGACCTCGCCTCCGTACGCGCGACGCTCGAGGTGTGGGAGCTGCGCGAGCGGGAGATCATGGACGTGATCCGACGCGCGGCGAAGCTCCTGCCAGCGCGCGAGGCGCTGCCGTCGAAGAAGATCCTCGCCGCCGTCGCGGAGGCGGGCGGTCTGCGCGCGCCGTCGAAGCCCCGTGCGAAGGCGCGGAAGGGCGCACGTGCGACCGCGCCGAAGCGTGGAACCGCGAAGTCCAAGCGCTCGGTGTGATTGTGGCAAGCGAGCGCATCCGTCGCGCTCGCCGCGGACTCTCCGTCCGTCACGCTCGGGCGGCTGCCCCGGCGAGAGGGCGGAGGTGATCGTTCATCGCCAACGCTTCGCGACGATCTCCGAAGTTGAAGGAGAGATCGCTGAAATCGAGCGGCGCGTCGAGCGCGTGAACGAGGCGGTGATGATTCGGGCAAAGCAGCACCATGTTGCTCAAGTCGTCGCGCCCCCCGCGACTGAGCCACTGCAGGTGATGCCCCTCGCACACGTCGATCGAGTGCTCCGCGCGCGACTCCCAGGCGCAGACCTGACAGCACCCGCGGTACATCTTGCGAAGCGCTTCCACGTGGGCGCGGCTGCGGGGCGCGGCCTCGCGAATGAGCCACCGTCGGTGGGTCGCGCTCATGCCGCCGGGGAGTGCGTAGAGCGTCTCCGTGATGACCTCGGGTTGCGGGCGAGCGATCAGCAGTTCGAGCCGCTCTTCGTCGAGGTTGTAGGCGCGCGGCTCGAGCGGGAGATTGCGCGCGAACACCCGGAGCGCCGTGTGATCGAGCAGCGAGAGCGAGCGCACCGCACTGGGCCCTTGGAACGATCGACCCAGGACTCCCTCACCCACCGGCAGCGCGAACGTGCGGATCAACGGTTCCACGCTCGGGCCTTCATCGATGGCGAAGTATCGGGATCGTTCGCGATCGCCCCAGACGCGATAGGGGCCATATGGGTACCCCTTCGGGTTGAGGGTCTTCGCTCGCACGACGAGCTCAGCCGCGAGCACGTAGCGGCCCCGCGTATTGCGAGTGAACGCCCACACGCTGTCGCCGAGGTCGATGCCGTGCAGCCGGGGCGACGATTGATTCAGATGAAACGCCACGCCCTCGTCGAGGTCGTTTCGGTAGTTGTCCCCGCGCCAGAAGTAGAGCAACGGCATCGGTCGAGGGCTCAAGTCTATCGCAGGACGCGCGCCTTGCGCGCTGTGACGACGCTGGCGTAGGTCCTCGAAGGTGACGCGATCCTCGCGTCGAAGCGCGTCACTCCCCCGCGCCGGGGAACCGCATGATTCGATGCTGTCGCTCACCGGGCCGCACATCGACGACGCACGAGACGGTCTCGCCCAGCCGTCGCGCGGTGATCCGATGCCTCCCAGGAGGCACGCGCCACGTCGCCCAGCCATCGGTGCTGTGCTGCCCGTCGATGCTCAGCGTGCCCCACGGATCGGCCGACGCCGTCACGGTCGCGAGCTGCGGCGCCTGCGGCGGTTGCGGCGGTTGCACCGGTGCGCTGGTGGGCGCCGCAGGACGCGCCGCAGCGGGAGCCCCCGCATCGATCACCTCCCTCGCTTCGGGAACTGTGGCCACGACACGCGCGACAGCGACCGCACTCGGCGCAGCGCTCGTCGTCGCGCCGTGACGGAGCAGCGCTCCGGTGCCGACGCTCCCCGCGCCGATGCCGACGATCAGCGTCGCGCCCACGGCAGTGACCGTACCGAGCGAGCGCTTCGCCCTCGGCGAGGCCGCGGCCGTCGCGACGGGCTCGTCGGGCACCTTCACGACCGCGATGGGACCGGGCGTCGGATCGACGGGCCGTTGCTCTCTCGTCGCGGGCAGCGTCGCGGGGCGAGCGCTGACCTTCGGCGCGCCCCGCACGACGGTGGGCGCGTCGTCGAAGGGCTTCGCGGCGACCGTGGTCTTCGCGTCGGAGCCTGTCGCGTAGGGCGGGGCCGCGACGGTCGCGTCGAAGGCGCCCGCGGGTGCGATCGCGTGGCTGCCGGGATGGTCGAAGCGCGGCGTGAGCGTCGAGAAGGCTTCCCCGTCGTAGAGTTCGCGAAGGACACGCTTCAGCGTGCGTTGCCCCGAGCGATACGCGGGCATCCGCGTGAGCGCCTCGATGGCCTCACCGGCGCCCTGATATCGCTGGGACGCATCGATCCGCAGCAGTCGGCTCACGAGCTCATCGACCGCGGGAGGGACCTCACCGCGCAGCGAGCGCAGAGGCACTCGCTCCTCCTTCAGCATGGCGTGAACGCCGTCGGTGTCTGAGGCGCCCTCGTAGGGGCGGCGACCGGTGAGCAGCTCGTACGCGGTGACGCCGACGGCGAAGAGGTCCGTGCGGCAGTCGAGGGCGAGCCCGAGTACCTGCTCGGGCGCCATGTACGGAACCTTCCCCTTGATGATCCCGCCCTGCGTCTGATGGAGGCGCGAGGTGGCCTTCGCGATGCCGAAGTCGCTGAGCTTCACGTCGCCTTCGAAGCTCACGATGAGGTTGTGCGGGCTCACGTCGCGGTGGACGATCTCGAGCCAGCGCCCCCGCTCGTCGGTCTTTCCGTGGGCGTACTCGAGGCCCGCGAGGAGCTCACCGACGATGAAGAGCGCGGCGTCGAGGGGCAGCGCGCGCTTCCGCTCGAGCACGCGCGCGAGGAGCCTCGAGGCGTCGACGCCGTGCACCCACTCCATCGCCATGAAGAGCGTCTCGTCGACCATGCCGAAGTGCTCGACGGCGACGATGTTGCTGTGTCGCAGGCTCGACGAGATGCGCGCCTCGTCGATGAACATCTCGACGAAGTCCGTGTCGCGGCAGAACTCCCGCTTGATGCGCTTGATGCAGACCTCGCGCGTGACGCCGAGGGCGCCGACGCGCTCTGCGCGCACGACGTCGGCCATCCCACCCGACGCGAGCTTCTCCTTGATCACGTAGCTGTCGAAGCGCTCACCCGGCCTCATGCCCTGTACTACGGAGGTTTCCGCATCCGACCTGAGCTCGGCCGTAGCGATCGAGGGCGTCCTTCTGCGCTCACTTC
Source organism: Polyangiales bacterium (assembly GCA_046351535.1). GTDB lineage: Bacteria > Myxococcota_A > Polyangia > Polyangiales > CAISKJ01. The sequence continues at coordinate 27,225 of JAXLYG010000018.1, read as the reverse complement.
GGTGGGATCTCGAGGATGAACCGGGGCGTTGGGGCCTGCGCGAGCTGCACGAACGTCAACCGGTCGAAGAAGCCTACCTGCCCGAGGAGCAGATCGAAGCTCGCGAGCGGCGCGTCGGTGAAGAACACGAGCGTGTCGTCCAATTCGATCCGGGAGCGTGGGGAGCCACCGACGATCATGCGCACTCGCACCCCCCAGGCGAGGCGCTTCGCGCCTGCGGCGCCAGCGAACGTCACGCGCTCCGTGGAGCGGCGAACCTCTTCGAGATCCAATCCGAGGGAACGGGCGATGTCCATGTGCGCGAGCGTCCACGCGGCACCCGAGTCGACGAGCGCCTGCGCAGGACGAGCGACCACGTTGTTCCGCTCGATGCGAACGGTCACGATCGGGAGGTGGACGCGGTATCCGTCGAAGCGTTGCGCCTTCATCGGCTCGGCGAGTCGGCGCGCCTCGCTCACGCGTGCACCGGCACGATCACGACGTCCGCGCTCGCGGGCACGCCCAACGCGTCGAGCGCCGCGGAGACCTCGCCGTACGTCGCTCCCGACGCGACAATCCCTCTCGCAGGATCGATCGCGACGCGCTCGCCCGCGTGCTGTCGCAGCTCCTCGGGGTGCGCGTCCATCCAGTCCTGAACGGGGTCGCGCGACACCTCTGTCGTCATCATCGTCGTGAGGTCCGGCGGTGAATGCGTCGAGTGTGCGGGGGCTGCAGAGCTCATAGGAGATCTCTACCACGAGCGGCCCCGCGCGGTTGGCTCCGCGCCCCGTCTGGTGCGTCGCCGCACCTGCGCGCGACGGAGACCACCGACGCCGCGAGGGAGCGGTGACAGTCTATGTCATTCTCGCTTCGGCGCGCGCTTGTCCGAGCGTGTGGGCCGTGCGAACGCTCCGTTCCAGCACCCCACGAAAGGCCACGGTTTCCATGACGAGACGAACGGAAGCGAAGGGCGAGGTGCACACGGTCCCCAACCCGGAGGGCGACGGCTGGGTGAACGAGGTCCTCGGCGCGGTGGTGAGCCGCCACCGCACGAAGGAGGACGCGGTCGAGTGCGGCCGCGAGCTCGCGCGCCGCGACCGCACCGAGCACGTCATCCACACGATGGACGGGCGCATCGCCGAGAAGAACTCCTACGGCAACGATCCCTGCCCTCCGCGCGACGGCGCGTAGTCGCCCGCAGCCCACTCCCCCTGAACGCGCTCAACACGAACGCCCACGCATCGCGTTGTCAGGCACGTTCCGGCCGGGCGTCACCTGCGAGAGGCGCGGAGCGCTTCACCCGTCACCCCTCCCAACCCGCCGACGTGCTCGCGCCGCACCACCTCGCCCCGCGGCCCGGCCCGATCAGCGCGGTGCTGCGACGCGGAGGCCGCTGCGATGCGCGCCTCCTCGCGGTCGCGGATCTTCGCGAGCGCCGCGGCCACGAGCGCGTTGCGAGAGATCGAAGCGCCCCGGGTGGCGAAGCTCCTTCGCGCGATGCTCGAGGAGGTCCCGCGCAACACTGCGTGAGGCGACCACGCGCTCCGGTGTCATGCGGGCAATCACCTCGGTCGCGCACGCCATCAACAAGGCCCCGATGCCCGCGGCGTGCTCGAATCGCCTTCCCCCGCTCTCGTCCCTCCGACACGATGCGCGTCCGTTGACGCCATGAACTTCACCGACGCACAGCAGGAGGCCATCGCGTATCGCGGCGGCCACCTCCAGATCCTGGCCTGCGCAGGCTCGGGTAAGACCGAGGTCGTCGCGAGACGCATCGCGGACCTCATGAACCCTGCGCGACCCGAGCCCCTTGAGCCTCGCAACATCGTCGCCTTCACCTTCACCGAGCGCGGTGCCGCCGAACTCAAGGCGCGCATCGTCCGTCGCGTTCGCGAGACGCACGGCGCGGTGCACGGGCTGGCGGAGATGTTCGTGGGCACGATCCACGCATTCTGCGGAAGGCTCCTGCAGGACGAGGTGCCCGAGTTCCTTCGCTTCGAGGTGCTCGACGAGTCAAGTCAGCTGATGCTCGTCTTGCGTGAGCGTGAGGCGTCAGGCTTCGCCGTCGCTCGCACCGCCGACGGAGCGCCGCTCGAAGCGCCCGCGGACGTGCGTCGCTACCTGTCCGCGCTCGATGTGCTTCGTCAGGCCGAGCTCGATCACGGCGAACTCGGGAACCTGCCCATCGCCGAGGCTCTCGACCGCTACCGCGCGCTTCTGCGAAGGGAGTCGTTCCTCGACTACACCGGGCAGCTCGAGAGCGCGCTCGATGTGCTGCGGCGAAACATCGACGCGGGGCAGCGGCTCTCCGCGCGCGTCAAGCACGTCGTCGTCGATGAGTACCAGGACACCAACGCGCTGCAAGAAGAGGTCGTGCGCGCGCTTGCGGACTTCGGCGCGACCCTCACCGTCGTGGGCGACGACGACCAGACGATCTTTCAATGGAACGGCGCGGACGTGCAAAATATCCTCGGCTTCGCTGAGCGATACCCCGACGTCCGACAGGTGAGGCTCGAAGAGAACTTCCGCTCGAGCTCTCCCATCGTGTCGTTCGCGAGGGACTTCGTCGCGCGCCTCGAACGTCGGCTCCCCAAGGCGATGAAGCCGACCGACGCGCAACCCTTCGTCCCTGGCGATGTCGCGGCGCTCTCCTTTGGCAGCGAGTGGGACGAGGCCCGCTTCATCGCGCGCAAGATCAAGGAACTCTACGGACTTGCGATCACCGAGGCGGGCCGCACCCGCGCGCTGACCTGGTCTGACATCGCGATCTTGTTCCGCGGCAACATTCGCTGGGCGGGTCGAGCGATCCTGCGCGTGCTCGACGAGCACGAGATCCCCTACGTCGTCACAGGTGTGAAGACGCTCTTCGACCGCTCCGAGGTGCGTGCGGCGACGGGGATCTTTGCCTTTCTTCGCGGCGACGATCACCTGACCGCGCCAGACCTTCGAGACCTCTGGCAACGCGCCGAGCTCGGCCTCTCTGTCGACGCGATCGATCGGATGGTCGCGCTTCTCGAAGCGCATCGCCGCGCGCTCACTGCGAGCGCCGACGATGACCGCGCGCGATGGTCTGAGTACGGACTTCAGCGACTCTATCTCGCTGCGCTCGACGCCGTGGGACTCCGAGAGCGCGACGTACCAAAGGGCTACGGAGAGGAGGTCTTCTTCAACCTCGGGCGCTTCAGCGACGTGCTCGGGGACTTCGAGGCCCTTCACGCGCAAGCGCCTCCACGAGCGCGCGTCGCGGCCTTTCACGAGTACGCCACCACCGCTGCGCTCGGCGAACACGAGGAGGGGATGCTCTCGTCGGAGTTCGCCCACGTCGACGCGGTGCGCATCACCACCGTGCATCGCGCCAAAGGGCTGCAGTGGCCGGCGGTGTTCCTCCCCGTCCTCGGGGAAGATCGCTTCCCGATGGCGGCGAGAGAGACCGCGCTGTGGAAGCTCGTTCCTCGTGCGGCGGTGCGCGCGCCCGAGCGCTACGAGAGCAACGAAGACGACGAGCGACGCCTCTTCTACGTCGCAGTGACACGCGCACAGCGCTACCTCTTCGCGTCGTGGGCGAAGGGACGCAACGGCAAGCCCTCGCGGCCCGGCGCCTGGTTCGAGGAGCTCGCGGCCTACGAGGGCGTTGTGACGCGAGACGTCTCGCTGCGTGCGCGACCTCGCGGCCGACCCGAGGCGCGTCCGGGGACCTCGGAGCTGCGCCTCACCTTCAGCACCCTCAAGCCGATGCTTGAGTGCGCCTACCGCTTCAAGCTCCAGGGCGTCTTCGGCTTTCGCGCGCCGCTCGCCGAGGCGCAGGGACTCGGCAAGTGTCTCCACGACGCGCTCGCGGAGGTGCACCGACGGGCGAGCGAGGGTGACGTCATCGGACCGGAGCTCGTGCCGCGGCTCCTGCTCCGCCATCTCCATCTGCCCTTCGCCTCCCCCGACACCGTGGCGCGAATGCGCGAGGTCGCGCGCGCCATTCTCACGCGCTACCTCACGCGAAACGCCGAACGGCTCGCGCGCGTCACGCTGGTCGAGAAGCCCATCGAGGTCGTGCTCGACGACGACGTCATCGTGCACGGCCGCATCGACCTCGTCGTGCGTGGAGACGACGACTCGATCTCGGTCGTCGACCTCAAGAGCAACCACCGCGCGCAAGCCGAGGAGCTCACCGAGACGCAGCTCCGGCTCTATGCGCTCGGCTACGAGGCCCTCACGGGCGCCCTCCCTGAGCGCACGGAGATCTGGGAGCTCGACGCGCTCACCGAGCACGTCGCCGCGGTCGACGGCGATGTCGCAGGAGCGACGCGGGCCCTCGTGAAGGACGTGGCCCGACGCATCCGTGGCAGCGACTACGCGCCGAACCCCGAGGCGTCACGCTGTGCGACATGCTCCGTGCGGGGCCTCTGCGCTGCGCGCGAAGCGCCAATCACCGAAGTGCGTCGCGAGCTCCCTGAGGATCTGTGAGCACCTCGGCGAGGTAACGGTTCAGCAGAGCCTTCGGCATGCAGGGCTGAAATTTTGAGAGGCGCAGGTGTGAGAACGCATCGGCGACCGACGTTGCGTCCGCCCGCGATGGACGCTCCTCGCGACGCAAGGCGCCGATCCAGTCTTCGATCGCCTGATCGCTGAGAGCCGCCTCCTCCTGAAAGCCGAGGCTGAGGTCGTTCGAGGTGACCGTGCCCCCGAGCGCGCCCTCGGCCATGCGCGCGAGCAGCCGGTTGGCCGCGCCTCCGGCGAAGGTCCAGAGGCGGGTCTGACCGCCGTCGACGACGAGCTGCGGTCCGGCGGGTTCGAGAAACGAGTACTCCTCGCGCGTCGCCTCGATGGCGGTGCGCGCGCGCTTGGACCACCACGGGTCGACCGTGTCGCTCGTGAGCACCTCGCGCATCGCGTGGCAGAGCTCGCGCGAGAGAAAGCCTCCTCGACCGCGCCACCGCGCGTGACCTGCGCGCTCCGCCGCAGCCACATGGACGACGCCGCGGCTCCACTCGACCTGCGTCACCCGCCACGCGCGACCGCCGAGTGTGAAGGTCAACGGACGATCGCCCGCCGCTTCGACGAAGCGCGTCTCGACCTCACCGATCTCCGCGCCCGCGTGCACGACGCGGAGCGTCGAGGCGGTGGCGAAGACCGCGTAGAGCTCGGCGAAGTTCTGGCGTCCGTACCGTCGCTCGCCCTCTGCGCCGAGGCTCAATCGAGCGCCATCGACGTGCAGAATCTCCGACGCGAGCATGTGCTCGACGAGCGCGCTGCGGTCTTCGTCCGAGAGCCCTTGAAACGGTGTGGCGTTCGAGAGCCAGGCCCACCAATCCGAGCGCGCGACGCCACACTCTTGGAGCGCCAGCGCCATGAGCTGATGCGCGAGCAGGTGCGCGCCCTGTCGCACCGGACGCACCGGCTCGACATAGCCCTTCGCGTGAAGGCGCAGGAGCGCCGCGGCTTGCACCAGCGTGTCAGGCTCGGTCGTGAGGAAGGTGCAGTTGGGCTGCGTGCCCTCGCGTCGCCCCGTGCGCCCCATGCGCTGAAGGAACGACGCCACGCTCGAAGGCGCGTCGATCTGCAGCACGTGGTCGAGGTCACCGACGTCGATGCCGAGCTCGAGCGCGCTCGTCGCCACGATGACGCACTCGCGTCCCTCGGCGAACGCGTGCTCGGCGGCGGCTCGCTCCTCGATCGAGAGCGACGAGTGCGTGACGTACGTGTCGACGTCGAGGCCGCGAAGGCTCCGCGCGACCGATTCCACCCGGCGCCGCGACTCGACGAAGACGAGGCGCTTCTTGCCCTTGTGCATCGCCGCGATCACGCGCGCCGCGTTCTCGTCGTCACCCACGTAATCGACCGAGAGCGCTGGCGGAACGCGCTGACCCGGCCCTCGCACGACCTGCCCCGCACGCTTCGAGCTGCCCGCGGCCCAGGTGAGAATCTCCTCGGGGTTGCCCACGGTGGCCGACAGCGCGATGCGCTGCACGTCGCGACCGCAGTAGCGAGAGAGGCGTTCGAGGAGCGACGCGAGGTGTCCTCCGCGATCGTCGCGCACGAAGGCGTGCACCTCGTCGATCACCACGGCGCGAAGGCCCTCGAAGAGCCGCCTCGCGGGCACCTTCGGGCTGATGAGCATCACCTCGAGCGATTCGGGCGTGGTGAGCAGGAGGTCCGCGGGAGCTTTGAGAAACTGTCTCCGCGAGCCGTCGGGCGTGTCGCCGTGCCACGTGAACGCGCGACGACCGATCGATTCGGCGTAGCGGGTGAGGCGAAGGTCCTGGTTGTTGAGCAGCGCGCGCGTCGGCGCGACGTAGAGCACGGAGACGGGATCCCAGCCCTCACGATCCATCGCGCTGAGCACGGGGAAGAACGCCGACTCGGTCTTGCCGCCCGCGGTGGGTGCGAGGATCACGCAGTTCGCGCCGTCGAGGATCGTGTGCGTCGCGAGCTCCTGCACGGGTCGCAGCGAGCGGAACCCGAAGGTGTTCACGATCTGGTACCGCATCGCCGGCGAGAGCCGGTCGAACGCGTCGCCGCTCATACGTCGCCCGAACCGGCGCCGTCGCGAGACGACAGCGTGAGCTCGATGTCATCGACGCTTCGCACGACGCCCGCCGCCTCGCACTCTTCGGGCGTGAGCTCGGTGGCCGAGAGCTTGAGCGAGAAGTGCTGCACCGGATCGAAGTCGGGATGCGTGTCGACGAGGTCGAGCACGCCGGCGACGAGCTTCTTGAGAAAGATGCGCGGGGCGATGCCGACCCTGCCGCCGAAGCCCCTGGTGACGTCGGCCGCGAGCGCTGCGATGAAGGCGTCACTCACGCGCGCCTGCAGGTTCGCCGGGTCACGCGCGGGAAAGAGGTCGCGCACCTTGCAGCCCACTTCGAAGAGGCGCTTCGCATCGAAGGGGAGCAGGCGAATCTGAACCGCGCGAAGGTTGTCCCAGCGGGGGTCGTCGCTGAAGTCGACGTGGAGGCGCTGGGCGAGGGGAGGCAGGCGCTTGATCCCCTGGTTGGTGTCGAAGAACGGAGGCGTGCCCGTGATGACGAGGTGCAGCCCCGGATAGCGCCCCGCGTCGAGGTCGTCGATCCACTGACGGAGCGCGTTGAGGCTCTTCTCGCGCACGTCGGTCCGCATGCGTTGAACGGTCTCGACCTCGTCGAGCACCAGCACCAGGCCCTTGCGTCCCGTCTGTTGGAGCATCACGAGGAGGCCGCGCAAGAATGCGCTCGCCGCGAAGTGATCGACCTCGCCCTTGATGCCCGCGCTGCGCTTGATGTCGGCGCTCACATGGGGCTGACCCATGAGCCACGAGAGCAGCCCCTCTTCGGTGGCGTGATCGCCGCGGGAGCGCGCTTGATGGCACGCGCGCAACGCGGCTGCGAACGTTGGGAGCGTGCGGCTCACCGCCGAGAGGCGCTGCTCGAGCAGCTCGGAGACCTCGCGCGAGAGCTTCGCGGCGTCGTTGCTCACGAAGCCAGGTCGTGCGGCGACCTCTTCTTCGAGCGAGAAGAACCACCGGTCGACGAGGGCGCGAAACGCCCCGTCATCCCACTCGCGCGTGCGGAGGTTCTCCATCGCGCGGCGATAGACGGTCTCCATGCGATGCAGCGGGGTCTCGGTCTCGTTGATCTGCACCTCGGAGGTGGCGAAGCCCATCGACTGCGCGCGGTGCTGGAGCCAGCGCGAGTAGAACGTCTTGCCGCTGCCGTACTCACCTCGCACGGACTTGAAGCCGCCGTGCCCCGTTGCGGTCAGCGCGAGCTCTTCATCGAGGGGCGAGGCGTAGCTGTCGAGTCCGGTCGCGAGCGCCTCGATGCCTCGCCGGGGCACGGTTCCGTTACGGAGCGCGGCGATGACCTCGCGTCGTCGCGCGATGGGAAGCGTCGTCATCCGAAGATCTCCCTGAGTGCGGTCACATCGAGGCGGACCATGCGCGTCGCGTTGTCGACCTGCAGCACCTGCGTCCCGTCGGCGTTGAGCACCTCCGACAGGGTCGAGATGAGGCCGCTCACACGCATCGGCATGATGCCGATGGCCGTGGCGAGGCGCTCGAACGAGAGCGTTCCTCCTGCGGCGGCCAGCGCGTCGACGACGGCCGCGGCGCGCGGGTCGAGCGACAGCCCGCTCTGTTTCAGCGCCTTCGAGCTTCGGAAGAACGCCTCCCACGGCGACACCTTCGGGGCCGCCGGGGCCACATCGGGAATCACGGGACGTACGTCGCTCACCAGCGTCGGAAGCGCGGGCTGCGCGCTGGGAGGATCCTTCCGCGGAGGCGTTCGCGGTGGCGGCGCGTTCACGCGCGGCGATGCGACGGGGTTGTCCGCGCGGAGGCTCCACCACGAGGGGCGTGCGAGCTGACGAACCTCGAGGCTCGGGTCGACGACCTCTCGTTCGAATGCGGTACGCGCGCGCTCCGCAAGAGATTCGGCGCCGACCACGATGGCGGGCGCGACGACCTCGGCGAGCGTCGCACCGCCCTGCTCGCCACCGGTCGCGGCCACGCCGTACGAGGCGCTCTCCTGCGCGAGGAGAGCCACCCGTTCGACACCCGCAGGACGCCAGGTGTACGACCCGCCGACGACGACCTCGTGCTCGTCGGTCTGCGTGTCTGCGCGCGCGGTACGCCAGCGCGTTCCGCCCGACTCGTCTTCGCGTCGACGGAGCGTCCGTGTCATGCGTGCGCTCGCGGCGCGGCCGTGGTCCGACAGAAGGAGCACGGCGCGGTTGACGAGCGTCGCGCGTTCGAGGAGCTCGCGCAGCGCGCGGACCATGCGAGCCGTGTCGTCGATCACCAGCGTCACGACCCGCTCGGAGCTCGACACGAGATCGAGCGCATCGGGCGTGACGTCGCCCGCCGGCGAAAGGAGCTCGTGCTTGACCAGCAACGGTGCTTTCACGTCGAGCGCGCGCAGGGCCTTGTGGTTCTGCAGTCGCATCGCGTCGCGCGAGGTGTCGAGCGCTTCGCCGGGGCGAAGCAGTTGCCCTCCCAGCAGCGCCGCGCGCGACACGTCGGTGATCGTCGGGAGCGCTGAGAGCACGGGCGGTGCGCTGCCATGCTCGCTGCTCGGCACCCTCCAGCGGAGCGGGGCGTAGCCCCAGGTCTCGAAGTGCTCGAGGAGCTCGACGGCGCGATCCCAGCTCATGCCGTCGATGAGGAGTACGACCATCCGACGCTTGGGGTCGTCCTTGAGAAAGCGCGCCGCGAAGACCTCGAGGGTGAGCTCGACGGGGATCACTCGATCGGCGGGTCGACCGAGCTCGTTCCAGCGCACGAGCGTGCGCGCGAACTCGGCATCGTCGCGGTCGCGTCGCACGTCGGCCAGTGCCACCACGCGCTCGATCGTCGCGCCGAGCGGACCGCTGCCTCCCCCGCGCGCGATGCGGCGGGCGAGGTCTGCGAAGCACCCCTGGCGCACGAAATCTTCGGCGCGCTCGGAGAGCACCGTGACGTCGCTCTCGGTGGCTGAGAACGCGACGTTGCGCGCTCGCACCGCGAGCCACCCCAGGAGCCTCGCGGCCATGCGCGCGCGTTCGTGAAGCAGACGCTCGCTGATGTCGACGTCGCGCAGGCGATGGCGACCGAGGCCGTCGAGCGCCGTGACGACCGCAGCCCACGTGGCCTCGCCGGGCGTGTCGACGGCCGCCTGGAGCGCCTCGGCGAGGGTGACCTTGCGTCGTTCGAGGGCGACGCGAAGGTAATCGCTCCGAGAGAGCGCAGCGGCGATCGCTTCGTGGGCGGGGAGAAATCCCTCGGCGGTTTCGATCAGTCGCAGCAGTCGCTCGGGCGCGTCTTCGCACTGCGCCGCGAGCGGATTGGCGAGGTCCGCCCACTGCGTAAGAAGTCGCGGCTCGCGCGACGCCGCATCCGCGAGGGACTTGGAGAGCTCGCCCAGACGCGCCGAGAGCACGCCTTCCACGAAGTCGTGGGCGCCGAACGACGACCGCGCTCCGTCGAGCACGAAGGCGAGCGCGCCGGCGAGCGCACCCCGTCCTTCGAGCCACAGTCGCAACGCCCACGGAGCAACAGGACCGACCGCGCGTCGCAACCACCCGTCGAGCTCCCGTTCGAGCTCCGCGTGCTGCGCGAGGAACGCGCCGAGACCCGCCGGAGCAGGCTCGCGCGTGAAGCGCAGGAGCAGCGTGACCTCGCGCTCGTTCTCTTCGCCGAAGACCTTTCGCGCGACGAGCCAGGCGCGCCACGCGATGTCGAGCGTGACCATGCCGCCCGGTGGAACGGGGCGTTGAAAGCCCGGCTCGTGCAGGATCGCGTCGACCAGCGGACGACACTGTTCGAGCTCGCCCGCGAGCTGCGCGTAGGTGAAGCACGCGCGGAGGCGGCGGCCACGGGCGATGGTGTAGACCATCCCGTTGGCGACGCGTCCGTGTACGTCGGCGGGCAGTCGCCCCGGGTCCCAATCGACGAGCACGACGGTCGGCGGATCCTCGGGGCCGTCAGGGAGCGCCGCGCGCAGCTCGAGCTCGCTCCTCGCAGTCTCGATGCGAAAGCGCACGCGACCGCGGTGGGTCTTCACCTCGACATCGGCGGGCAACGGGTTCAGCCGCGCGAGCACGAGCGTGTTGAACGAGCGGTGCTCCTTGCGATGAATGAGCTCCAGCTCCGCGGTGAGGTCTTCGGGGTTGAGCGTCGGTACGTTGGTGACCACAGCGCGCTCCGACGGCATCACGAACGCTTCAGCGACCAGATCAGCTCGACGCGACCGCCGCTCCGCTCGATCTCATCGAGCTCGGCTTGCATCGCGGTCAGCGCATCGCGCGCTTCACGCACTGAACTTGCGGTGCCTCCGAGACTCTTCTGCGGTGCGCCGCCGAAGGGCGGACGCGGCCCCGGAGGAGGCGGGGGAGGAGGCGGAGGAGGAGGCGGCGCAGGCGGACCCTTTTCGCGCGTGAGGATCCGGCCCACCTCTTCGCGAAGCCGCGGGAGCTCACGGGCGAGCGACTCGTGTCCCTCGTCGGCCGAGAGCACCTTGCGAACGCGCGCGACGAGCTCGATCGCGTCGGCGTCATCGAGACGTGTGATCGACTCGACGCCCTGCCACAGCAGTCGATCGGAGAGCGCCGCGGTGACCGCGCGCATCGACTCCATGCACTTGCCGAGCGCCGCATCGGAGACGCTCGACGCGAAGCCCGCCAGGGCCTCGACGCGCGCGACCGGCTCGCGCACCTCGAGCGACTTTACCAGCCGAAGCATCTCGCCTGCGGTCGCCACGCGAGGCGCGTTCGCTTCGAGGAGCGACAGCCTCGCGTCGAGCAGCGACGGGAGCTGCAGCGCACCGTTCTCGACCGCCAGCGCCCGCGCTCGCTCGATCTCGTCGGCGAGACGGCGCACGTTGCGAGAGCGAAGCGCGCTCGGCCCTTTGGGGAGTCCGAGGCACACCGAGGCGCGTGTGAGCGCACGCTCCCAGTTCTCTGCGCTGGGCAGCTTCGGCAGCACGAGCTCGGCCTCGTCGGGCAGCGCGCCGATGGGAGCCTCGTCGAACAGACGGTCGCCGCGCGAGACCTCGCGGTTCGTCGATGCGGCCCACGCGAGGATCACGAAGTCTTCGACCTCGCGGGTGAATCCCTTCACCTTTCGCGGGTCGAGCACCGAGCGCACGGCCTCGACCGTGACGATGCGACCGACATCGACCCCACGGGTCCGAAGGTCACGTTCGAGCTCGGCGAAAGGCTCTTCGCGAAGCACCACGTCGGCCTCACGGAGCACGACGAGGTTGAGCGCGGCGCAGACCTCCGCGTCTTTGCGATCCGCGCGGTCGATCGCCATCTGGCGTCCCGCGGTCTCGGCGAGACGAGCGAGGAGCTTGAGCGCGTTGCCGAGCGCCGAGCGACCGACCTTCGACGGAAACTTGGGGTGTCGGGGGTAGCACTCCGCGAGCAGCGCGCTCGCGAGCGCCTCGGGCGCATCGGAGAGCCGCGTGACCGTGAGGTTCGGGATCTTTCGATCGGGCAGGAGCACATGAAAGTGCTCGGTCACCGTGCGATCGGGGTCGAGCATTCCCGCGCCAGCGCCGGTGATTCCGTAGGCGCTCTCGATCGCGCGCAGCACGCGGTTCTGCTTCTGCGAGCGTAGCGAGTCGAGGCTCTGCCGCGCGCGTTGCTGATCGTCGGCGCGCAGGTGCGAGAGGTACGACTTCCAGGCGTCGCCCGCGAGGATCGCGTCGAGCACGACGAGCATCCCCAGGTCGGCCTGCACCGCGTCGCTGAAGAAGTCGGGCAGCCACACGACCGTGCGCTCGTCGAGGTGATCGCGCAGCGCGGTGACGCGAGCCTCGTCCTCCTGTGGCGTGTGGGTGGGCTCGTCGAAGGGGTAGTCGATGATGATCCTGAAGTCGTGCCCCGTCGCGACGCGGAACCGACTCTCGTCGAGCTCGCGCACGTTGCCGAAGAGCACGACGCCGCTCCGTGATGTGCCTCGCCAGTCGACGGGCAGCGCGAACTCGGTGGTCTCCCAGCCCGTGTGACCGAAGGCCGTGAAGAGCAGGGCGCGGAGCTTGACCTTTCGCGCGCCGGGCTTGTCGTGCTCGCGCGCGCTCTCGATCACCGGCCGCAGGTCGACGTTGGTGAGCTCGACAAGCAGGAGCGGGTCTTTCTGATCGCCGACGCGCAGCGTGCCGACCTGCGAGGCGTACTCCCGCAGCCGCGAGACCACCGTCGCGGCCTCGTTGCCGGGAATGGTGCTGCGCAGCGTGCCGTGGTTGAGCGCCACGACGCGCGACGCGGTGAGGTCCTTGAGCACCGAGACGTTGGGCAGGAGCGTCGCGAGGAGCAGGGTCTTGACCACGCGGTTGTCGGCCCGACATCGCGTCTCGGCGCATCCCGAGCAGCCGACCTGGGGCGGGTGGTCGTCGCGCAGGCGCTGACACTTCTCCGCCGTGTTGGTCTTGTTGGTGATCTGAACGAGCGGCAGATACTCCGACAGATACGTCGCGCGCATCGTCTGAAACTGCTCTCGCAGCACGCCGTCCATCGGCTCCTCGCCGCCCGCGAGCACGTCGAAGAGGTCTCCGACGGCGACGAGGCGGCCGAGTTCGAAGTCCTTGAGGTGCTCGACGAGAATCTCCATCAGCACCTTGAGCGCCGTGCGCTCTCGCTGCAGCGCCGCGCTCATGCCCACGAGCACCTGAATCAGCGCGGGCGAGAACGGGTACACCGCGCGAAAGGCGTCTTCGCCCTCGCCGATGTCGCCGAGCAGCGTCTGCCACGCGGTGCTCCCAAGCTTGCGGCGCATGGCGTCGAAGGCGTCGTCGAGGCGCTTCGCGGCGGCGGCATCCTTGGGCCGCACCACGCGCTTGCGCACGATGGCAGGGAGGTTTCGATCGGGCAGCGGAACGGTGCCGAAGCGGCCCTCCCAGAAGCGCTGCGCCTCACGGAGCGCTTGCAGGTCACCGCCCGCGAGCTGATCGCCCACGAGCTCGACGATGTCGCGCTGCCGCGCGAGAAAACTCACGAGGGGAGCGGGACGGTTGGCGTCCTGCGCCTCGACCATCTTCGCGAGCTTGCTCATCTCGCGGGTCACCCACGCGCGATCGCTCGCGCCGTTGGCGAGCCAGAGCACGGCCTCGTCGAAGAAGAAGACCACCGCTTCGTAGCCGAGCGTGCGCGCGTGGCGAGAGAGCTCGCCGAGGCCGCGGTCGAGGTCGACGAAGCCGTGCGTGCTCCCGAGAAACGCGGTGAAGTGCGTGCGAACGAGCGCGTCGAAGAGGCGCTGCCGCTCCTCGGGGTCCGTCGACTCCATGGCGCGTTCGAAGCGCTCGGCGGTCCAGTGAGAGGCAGAGGGGCGGTTGCCCCACCGCGCGTCGGCTTTTCGTCCGCCGTTGAGCTTCGAGAAGAAGGTCTCGTCGCCGAGCTGCGACCGGAGCTCGCGCGCGTTGGCGAAGAGCCCCTCGTCGGCAAAGAGCGCCGGTAGCACCGCGTCGGGAAAGCGCTCCCGCGTGCGCGCAAGGTACTCGGGGAAGACCTTTGCCTCGAGCGACGAGGCGCCGATCATGTGCAGGTGCAGCCGCAGGATCTTTCGCGCTGCGAGCCACGCGTGGCGCGCGCGGAGCGGTTGAAGCTCGGATTCCTTCCACGCGAATGACTGGTCTGCCTCGTCGGGTGAGAGCATGAGCGAGAGCACGCTCATGAAGTGGCTCTTGCCGCTGCCGAAGGACCCGTGGACGTACGCCGCGACGCTTCGCCGCCCGTCGATCGACGACTTCACCATCGCGAGCGCCTGGTCGAAGGCGCGCTGGAGGTCCGCCGTGACGGCGTAGTCCTTCAGCATCTCCTCGGGGTGGCGCACCCCCTCGGTGAGCTGCACCACGAAGGCGCTTTTGACGACCGACTCGGGCAGCTCCAACAGCTCGTGCAGCTCGCTCATCGCGACGGTTCTACCGCGATCTGCGCCGCGTCGGAGGGTGATTTCTCCACGGGTCTCTGCGCGTCTCTCATCGGGTATGCTGCGCCAGCGATGACCCGCCACTTCAACACCGCCGGCCCCTGCGACCCCGCGGATCACTACATGCTCCCGCCGGAGCGACGGTTGCCGGGCGTGCGCGAGGTCATCGAGCAGAAGGCGTACTTCGTACTTCACGCGCCACGGCAGGTGGGCAAGACCACGTCGCTCCTTACCCTCGCTCGCGCGCTGACCGCCGAAGGACGCTTCGCGGCGATCCTCGTCTCGATGGAGTCGGGCGCAGCGTTCCCCGACGACGTGGGCGCCGCGGAGGACGCCGTGCTCGGCGCATGGCGACGTCGCGCGGAGGCGTGGCTCCCGGCGGACCTTCGACCTCCCCCCTGGCCCGACGCGAAGCCAGGGGCTCGGATCGCGGAGGCGCTCACCGTGTGGGCGCGCGCCTGCCCGCGGCCGCTGGTGGTGTTTCTCGACGAGATCGACGCGTTGCGCGACGCCGCACTCCTCTCGGTGCTGCGGCAGTTGCGTGATGGTCACCCCACCCGTCCCAAGGATTTCCCGTGGTCGCTGGCGCTCGTGGGGCTGCGCGACGTACGCGATTACAAGGTCGCCTCGGGCGGCAGCGAGCACCTTCACACCGCCTCGCCCTTCAACATCAAGGTTCGCTCGCTCACGATGCGCGCATTCACCGAGCTCGAAGTGGGCGAGCTCTATGCGCAGCACACCGCAGAGACGGGGCAGTGCTTCGACTCCGACGCGATCGCGCTGGCCTTCGAACTCACGCGCGGTCAACCCTGGCTCGTCAACGCGCTCGCCTACGCTGTGACCACCGAGCTCCGTCCTTCGCGCGGCGAGGTCATCACGCGGGGCGACATCGAGCGAGCGCGCGAGCTGCTCATCGCGCGACAGGACACGCACCTCGACAGCCTCGCAGAGCGGCTGCGCGACCCACGCGTTCGTGCCGTGATCGAACCGATGCTTCTCGGTGAATCGCTGGCGGCGGCGGCGCCCGACGACCTGCGCTTCGTGGTCGATCTCGGCCTCGTCTCCGAGGCGCCCGATGGGATCATCGAGCTCGCGAACCCCATCTACCGCGAGATCGTCGTGCGCTCGCTCACTACCAGCGTGCGCGCATCCATTCCGAAGATCGCGCCGACGTGGTTGGGCCCCGACGGGCGCGTCGCGTGGGGTCGCCTGCGCGAGGCCTTCGTCGCGTTCTGGCTGCAGCACGGAGAGGCGCTCCTCGGCAGCTCCCCCTACAACGAGGCGGCGCCTCACCTCGTGCTCATGGCCTTTCTACAGCGGGTGGTGAACGGTGGCGGACGCGTCGATCGCGAGCTCGCCATCGGTTCGAAGCGTCTCGATCTGTGCGTCGAGTACCGCGGCGACCGCCTGGGCATCGAGGTGAAGACGTGGCGCGACTCCGACAAGGCGAGAGACCCCGCGGAGGCGGGCCTCGACCAGCTCGACGACTACCTCGCGCGCCTGGGAATCTCCGTCGGCTGGCTGGTGCGCTTTGATCAGCGACCGAGCGTTGCGCCTCTCTGCGATCGCCTCACGGTCGACGAGGTGACCACCGTCCGTGGCTACCGCGTCACGCGCATCTTGCTTTGAAGCGCTCGCGCACGGAGAGGCGCATCACGACGTCAGCACACTGCTGGACGGTGAGGTGGGTCGTGTCGAGCGTGGCGTCGAACGCGCTCGGATCGTCACACGCGATCCCATAGAGCGCGCGGAGGCGCTCGCGATCGGTGCGGGTGCGGGCCGCTTGCGCTTCGATGACCTCGACCGCCTTGCGCGCTGCGATGCAGTGAAACACTCGCAGCGGTGCGATGCACTCGTCGAGCGAACGCACCGACAGAGCGTCGGTCAGAAGAGGTTCGACCTCATCGAAAAGACTCGGGCTGGCCTCTCTCGCGAGCAGTCGGAGCGCCTGCTCTCTCGGCTCGCATCGCAGCAGGATCGAAATGAGTCCGCGTCGTCCGAGGGACCGCAGCCACCCGCCGAGGTGACCCGACAGCCTGCTTTCGAACACCGCGACATCGCCGCGCGCGACCAGCGTTGCGGCCGCAACGTCGAGCGCGACGTCCGCGTCAGGGTTCGTCGCGAGGTGTCGGTTGTACTCCGCGAGGGTCATCCCCGAGGCTGCCGCGGTCGCGCGTACGAGCGAGCCCGTTCCCGCAGCGGGACGCCCGATCTGCGCGGCGAGGTTGGCTGCGATCGCTGACTTGCCGGTGCCCGGATCGCCCGCGAGGAGAATCGTTGGAGCATCGACGAAGGTGGCGGTGATCGCGGTGACGCCTGCGGTGCCGAGCCGACAGTCGAATGCTTCCGCGAGTGATGCGTGGGTCACGAGACGACCTCCAGTCGACGCCGAGATTCAATTCGGGTGCACGTCCAGTCGAGCACCGACGACCAGGGCCACGCACCGGTGATGCGCAGGCCCGCGGGTGGCGTTCGTGCGAGGGGGGCTCGTCGTTCGAGTTCGAAGCGGTTGTGCTCAACCTTGACGGTGAGCTCGGGACGCTGCTCGATCTCGCGTGCGAGCTGATCGAGGCCGCGTTGTTCATCGACGGGATCGACGCCCGGAAAGCCCGTCATGTAATTCACGACCACCGCGATGCCCGCTGCAGCCGCAGCGTCGAGGGTGTCGAGAAAGAGCGCGGGTGACTGGCGCTTGAGGATCATGCGCTGCGCGCGCTCGTCGAGCGTCTCGAGGCCGAGCTCGAGGGTCGCGCATCCGTTCTGCGCCAGCATGCGCAGCATCGAGGCGTCGAGCGCGCGGCTGAGCTTCGTGCAGGCGCTCCAGCGCACGCGTCCTTCGATCGACACGGCGAGCTCACGGAGGAGCGGCGCCGCGAGCAGGCTGTCTTTGAACGACACGCGCGCCGCTCGGCGTTCCGCTTCGGCGACGACGAGGCTCGACGGCGTCGCCTCGAGCGGGCGATAGGTCCCTTCGATCGCCGGGTAGGTGCAGTAGCGGCAGCGACCGTAGACACACCCGCGCGTGTACTGGGCGGGCAGCGTGAGCGGCGCGTCCATCGGTCGCGGCCCCATCTCGAAGTGCGGTGCCACGGAGCCATCGTCGATCGCGCGAGGCGCGTGACCTTGCCCTGCGCGAAAACACTCGCGTAGCCACGGCCGTCCCGTCGCCATCGCGTCGAGGAGATCGACGAAGGTCCGCTCGGCGTACCCCGCGACGAAGCCATCGGCGGCTGCGGCGTAGCGCACGTCGCGGGCGACTTCGGGCGCGAGCGCGGTCACGTGCGCGCCGCCCCACACGACGGGCGTGCCAGGCCACAGAGTGCGCGCGATGCGCGTGACGGCGAGCGCCCACAGCACCTGCCCCGCGAAGAGCACCGACACGCCCACGATCTCGGGGCGATCGAGGTGCACGAGGTGGTTCGCGAGCCACGCGCCCTGCGCATCGCCGAGGTGGGCTGCGGCTCGCACGACCATCGAGTGATCGGTGCGGAGCGCGACGAGCGCGTCGGGGGCTGCGCGGAGTCGTCGCGCGGCATCGTGCGTGACCGCGTGAAAGCGCTGCTGCGAATGTTGGAGGAGGCGCTCGTCGCGTTCGTGGTCGCCGACGAACGCGTTGGGAGACCAGCGCGCAGCGCCGACGTCTCGCGCGATCCAGAGCGCGTTGAGATCGACCACCCGCGCGTCGTGCCCGGCACGCATCGCAGCGCCTGCGAGCATCGCGGGGCCGAGCAGAGGCCCCGTCGCGTGTTTGAGAAACGGTGGAACCACCAGGAGCGCCTTCGTCATGCGTACCTCTCGGCGCTCCGACGTCGCTTGCGCTTCACGGCTGACCGCGGAATCGTCGACGAAGAAAATCGACGTGATGTTGTCAGCCCACGCGCGGTCACGACGTCATCAGCGTACGGAGGTCTCTCTGCGATGAACGATCCGATTCGAAATCTCACGCTGTCGATCGAGGGCTTCAGGTTCGACCGCTCCACTCCAGCGAGCCCGTTCGACGCGCACTTCACGCAACTGCCGCCCGATCTGATTCAAGGCTTCGTGCTGCAAGACGCCGCAACGCCGCGAATCCCGCGACTCCTCGCGTGGGAGGCGGCTGTGGTGAGCGCGAGGCACATCCTCGGGCTTCACGACGAGGAGTACCTCGCCAGAGCCGAGGCTCTGCCTTCGCTGGCGGACGGCGCGTATGTCGTGCAGCGCGTCGTCGCTCACTATCTTCGAGGTCGTTCGCGCGTGGAGTACGCCCGGATCCGCGACGCTCGACGAGAGGACTCCGAGGCGATGGTGCGGGGTGCGCGCGAGGACCTCGATCACGCCGTCTCGCTGGTCGAAGGTCATGGGCTGCCGGAAGCGACGCTGTTTGGGGTTCTCATTTCGGCCGGCAATGCGTGGCGTACGCCGCCAGCTCACGATCCTGAGGAGGCGATCGCGCGCTATGAGCACGCGTGGCACATCGGCAGTAACGACCTCGGCGCTCGGGCGCAGCTCGCGAAGTGCCACGCCGACGGGCTGATCGCTCGCGGCGCACCCGACGACCTCCGGCGCGCAGTCGAACTTCTGCAATCGTCGCTGAAGGTGCGCAAGAACGGGCCCTTCGAGTCCGAGACCCTCCTCTCGCTCGTGCAGGCGGAGCGGGCTCTGCGTCGTGAGCGCACGGTGGGCGACTGCGAGTACGTCGACCGACTCCTCGGCGCAGCGGAGCGCAAGGATCGGGTCGGCAACGGAGAGCGGATCGCGCTGCAACGCATTCAAGTGCTCGCTGCGTGGCTCAGGCTGGAGCCTGGTGCGCCTGCGGCAACGAAGGCCCTCGCGGGAATCGCAGAGCGATGGGCGCGTCTGCGCCAGGAGGTGGAGTTCGCGAAGGTCGGGGGCGATCCGAGGCCCGAGGGGCTGGTCGAGGCGATCGTGCGCCACATGCAACATCCCTCGTTCCGCGCGTTCATCGACACGATGTTGCTCGTCGACGAGATCCCCTCGGCGCAACGAACGCTCTCGAAGCAGGTGGCGGACGGCCTGGGCCGGGTGACGGCCGAGGAGCTCGACGCGTTCAGTCGATCACGCTCGATCGCGTCGGACCCGGACAAGCTCGCAGAGAAGGCGCTCGAGCTCGCGCAGCCCTCCGGAGACGAAGAGAAGCCTGGGAGGCTCACCGCTCGGGCGCGCGTACTGGCGCGGCTCGCCGTGTACGGCCGCGCGGCGCGAGGGGAGGTGAGCGCAGCGGCACGTGATGCTGAGGCTGCCGTCGCAGGCATCGAGGATCGCGACGTTCGCGCCAGTCTTCTGATGGGGCTCGCGGGGGTTTGGGGGCCGCTCGATTTCGCACACCCGCTCATCGACTTCGCGGAGGCCGCGCGATTGAGCGAACTGGCGGTCGAGGCCGCGCCGGACGGAGGGCTCACGGAGCTCGACGCGCTCCTTCACCTGGCGCGCGCGACGCAGCACCGCACGGATGGAGATCTGCGCGCGCATCACGAGCGCGCCGAGACGATCTACAAGGACATCATCGCGCGTGCGCCCGCGCTCGGTGCCGACACGACGCTCTCCTCGGCGCAGCAGAACCTCGCCGCGCTCACGAGCCTGCGCGGCACCGGTGCGTACGACGACCGGAGCGTCGAGGCCCGCACGCTGCAGAGTCAGGCGGCCTCTCTGGGCAATGTCATGGGCCTCGCGAATCAGGCGTGGGAGCTGACCATGCTCGCGATGCGCCGAAGGGGAAGTGAGCGGGATGAGTTCCTCCGTCAAGCGCTCCAGATGTTTCAACGGGTGCCGATGGAGACCCTCACGGAGAGCGAGCGCATCAACGTCGAGCACAACCGTACGATCGCTGAGACGATGCTCCTCGCGTCGGAGGGGCGTCGCAGTGAAGCCGCGAATCAATGGCGAGTGAGGCTCGAACTCGCGGAAGTGAAGCGTCGCCCCGACCTCCTCGCTCGCACCCGACACAACCTGGGCGACCACCTCATGGAGCACCCCGCGACCCTCGCCGAGGGACTGCGGGTGCTGGCCGCGGCGCTCGAAGGCAGGCCCATTGAGCGAGTGCCGCGCGAACACTGGGAGACCTGCCTCTCGATTGCGAGAGGGCTCCTGCCCATGCTCGCAGGGGGGCTTCCGTGGACGGCTCCGATGTCTCGGCAGGCGGCGTTCGCGCGCACAGTGTCTGCAGTTCGCAGCGCGATCACCGCAGGTCGTCGACTCGGGCTCGGTGAAGAACTCCACTTCGCCGGCCGGAGCCTCTGTGAGCTCGCCCTCGTCGCGGAGCGCGACGCGGAGTTCGAAGCGCTCGTCGAAGAGGGCTGGCGCGCGCTCTCCGATGCGCTGCCCTGCATGCTCGGGCGCGACGAGGCCGCGTTCATCGAGGCGGAGCTCGCGGAGGCCGCCGCGCATCGCGTTCTTCGCGCGCGCCTCGCAACCTCGGTCGTCGGGCTCCTGCGCGAGGAGGCGGAGGTGCTGCACGGTGACGCCGCGGAGGCGGTTCGCGCGTGGGTCGAGCGGGCTTCGCTCCCGCAGCAGCGCCGCCTCGCTGCGCGATTCGCGCGTCCGCCGTGGTGTGACGATGCGACGTGGCGCGAGTGGAACTCGCTGCTCGATGCGCAGGCTCCTCTCGCGATCGCGCGCGAGGTCGAGCGCCTGCGCGCCGAACACCCGGATTTTCTCGACCTCGATGGAGACTCTGCGGTGACCGCGGCGTGGCTGTCGGCGACTCCCCGTCGCGGCATCGTCACGCTGACGCCCTCCGCCGATGGCGTTCTGGCCACCGTCACCACATCGGACCGCACCTACGCGACGCTGCTGTCGATGCCGTCGTCCCCGGTGTCGCCCGAGCAGTTGCCCGAGCTGATCGCGTCACTCCCCGACTCGTCCGAAGCCGCGAAGCAGTTCGAACGCGTCACCGAACTCGCGCGAGCCTCGCTCGTCGAGCCGCTGATGAGCCTCGTCGGAGCGCCCCTCGAACACGTGCGGCTCGTGACCGGCGCTCGCCTTCGATGGCTGGCGCCCTCGGCGCTCTTTCCTGGCGCGCCGGTGCACGTCTCCCCGGCCGTGCGGCTCTCGAGGCGCGCTGCGATCACCAACCCTGTCGCGCGGCGCGTGGCCTTCATCGCAGCCGATCCGCACGGTGATCTCCGCGACGGCGTCGCAGCGGTCGGTAGCTTCTCGCTCGATCTCTCCCCCGATGCGGAGGTCGTCACGGCGCTCGGCACGCGCGCTCGATGGGGAAGGGCGCTCGAAGTCCCCGCGGCGGGGCTCGTCGATCGATCTCCGTCGCCCGACACGCTCGCGGAGATCGCTGTCGGGGCCGATGTGATCGTGCTGCTCGCCCACGGACGCGTGATCGATGAGATCGGCCCGTGCATCGAACTCATGAGCGACGACGGCTCGCTCGCTCGTCTCGACGCCCGCGCGATCGCCGCGCGCGCGACGGCGTTCGCAGGGCGTCACGTGGTGCTGCTCTCGTGCGAGGCGGGCTTCGTCGATGCGACGCCCAACCGGCTCGGGCTCCTCCTCGGCGAGCTGCTCGCGTGCGGGGCTGCGAGCGTGACGGCGCCGTCGTGGGCGGTGCCCATGCGGGCTGCGCTCTCGGTGTGCTGCTTCGTCGTGCAGGCGCTCCTTCGAGGCCGCGAGCCCGAAGAAGGAACCGCCGAGGCCATCCGTCAGCAGCTCGCGGGTGAGGGCGACGCGGGGACGCTGCTTGGCGGTCGCGTGACGCCCGCCGATCGCCGCGCGAAGAACGTCGCCGCGGCCCGAGCCTGGGTCACCTGGCGGCCGTGAGCGAGACGGCGTCGACCTCGGCCGACGCCTCGACCTGAGCGAGGATCTCGGCGAGCGAAGGCGCTGCGACGGCGTCAGGGCCTCCGCTCACCACCAGCAGCACCGCCGCGTCGCCCGGGTCGACCCGCCAGCCCTCGAACGACCACGCCTCGTCGTGGCCGAGGAGCAGGTCGGTCACCTCTGCCCTTCGGGTGCTCCTGATCGACGACGAAGGCGCGCAGTGAGCGTGAGCGCGCGCGGCCCCTCGCAGAACCTCTCGCAGTGTTCCTCGAGCAGACCATCGGCTCCGCGGACCACCCGATGATGAGCTCCGAGAAAGCCGCGCTCGACGACGAGCGCATCGCGAAGCCAGCCTGAGACGACGAACCAGCACGTCGCGCTTGCTCGAGCGGGCGGCGCCGAACGGAGACGTTGGCGAGATCTTCTCCGACCTCGTACCAGCCGACTCAACGCGCCCCGCGTCCGGTAGGCCAGCACCCTCGGCGTACGCCACGAGCCTCGCGAGCTCAAGGGCCCCGCGCAGCCCACCCTCACGGCGCTCTCTTCGATGAGACGCTCGGCGCGCTCCTCGTCGCCGAGCGTGATCGACGCGGCGACGAGGTCTTCGAGCGCGATGAGGCGATCGAGCACCTCGATACTGTCGCGCCCTCCTGAAGCGCGTCAGCGAGCGCACCCGAGCCGCGTCTTCGTCGCGCGTGTCGAGCAGCCCTGCGCGCACCTCCGCTCCGATCTCGTCGAGCCGAGAGGCTGCGTCCGTGATGTAGACGCGCTCGTGACCTCTTCGCAGACGAACGCGCGACCGAGAGCGACCGCGAGGCGCCACGCAGGCATCCGATCGCCACGGTCACCAGCGAGGCGTCGGCGGTGCCCTGCTCTTCGAGTCGTGGGTCGATGCGCTTCACTGCGTGGCTCAGCGGCTCTTCGCCGCGAGGGCGAAATCATGCTCAGTCGGATGGACGCACCATGACGGCAGATCTGGACGAAACGCCCGTGACGACCTTGCACCGCGGCGGCGCGATCGAACGCGATGAGCACCCCGTCGGCCGAATGAGCGAGCGCTCGTGAAGGGCCCTCGGACGGCTGTGGTGCCCAGCGCGTCGACGCTGCCGTGAGCGCGCGGAGATACGCCGGCCCGTAGTGCATGTCGTGGTGTCGACGCATGACGACCGCGGCGATCGAATCGTGCTTCGGCGCCGCGTCCCCTCCTGACGATGCGTCGAATCCGCGGGCGAGCGCCTCTTCGACGAGCGTCCTCACCTCGACACCGACGAGCGCATCCCAACGCTCTGGCGGATTGTAGAGGTGCTTGGCGACCTTGAGGGGCTGCTGGCGCACGTCGATCGGCAGGATCTCACCGAGGTCGTCGCGTCGTCCGGGCCTCATCGGTCAGCCTCCGATCCGATCGCGCAGCCGTTGGCGCGCGCGGCTGATCCGCTTGTGAAAACGGTCGATCGCGCGCAGCGCCACGCGCGTTTCGGTCGCGTCGTGCTCGCCCTCGAAGAGACGGGCGAGGTCCTCGGTGCGCTCGCGGGTGAGCGCCAACGAGCGCGCCTCGTATCGCGACACGTTGAGCCGCGCTGCGAGCCAGTCGAGCTCACCGTCGTCGAGCGCCTCGGGAGCGCTGGCGAGCTTGAGCGCGACGCGATCTTCGACGGTCAGCGATTGGAGCGCGTCGAGCACCTCGCGCGCAGCGGTCTGCCGCTCCTGCGATGGGGTGTCGAGCTCTGGCGGAGGCTCGGGAACCTCTGCGGCCAGCTCGGGTGATTTGCGGCGCAGCGCGCTGAGCGCCCGGTTCTGCAGCGCGCGACCGAAGTAGGTGCGAGGATGCTCCGGCGATGAGGGCAGCGGCTTTCGCTGCAACTGCATGACGACCTCTTGCACGAGATCACGAGCAGCGTCGGGGCCGACCTTGCGCGCGAGGCGAGGCGGGAGGAGCTCAGGTAGCGCGTCGAGGAGGAAGCGAACCGCCCGATCGAGCGCAATGCGATCGGCACCCTGGTGCCATCGAGCGAGATCCTCGACCGCGCGAGCCCACGGATCTTTCGCGTCCACGCTCGTCATGTCAGCGACGCGTCGCACGCTACACTGCTTCTCCCTGATGCGGGTGCGCCACCGTCGTCGCGAAGGTTCCCCGCGAGAAGCCCACGGGGAGGGATCGGGCACTGGCCGAGCGCTCGATCGGTCAGAAGGCCACTCGCCAGATCGCGGCCGTTGCGGATTCCCTCACGGCGACGCTAGAGTCCGCCGCATGCATCCGGCTCCCTGGCCCACGGCGATTCGTCAGGCGAGAGAAGCGGTCGGACTCGACCCCTCGTCGCTCGCCGATCGCGCGGGCCTCCAAACGGACCGTCTCGCCAGCATCGAGGAGGGAGCCTCGGACGTCACGGTCGGGGAGTTGATCGCGCTCGCTCAGGCGCTGCGACTCGAACCTGCCGCGTTGTTGCAGGGCGAATCGCGGCGTGAGCCCGGCGCCCGGCTCGCCTTTCGCAGCCGCGATGCGGGCTGGGCTCGCCTCGCCGACGCGGACCTCGCGTTGTGCGAGCGCGCGTTGCGAAGCGGTCGCTCGCTGCTCGAAGTGAACGAGCGCCTCGGTCGCCAGCGGTCGAGTCGCTCCGTCTTCGAAGCGTGCGAGCCGCTCGCGGAGGTCGAGCAGGAGGTCCGCGATCTCGCAGGGCGCGTGCGGCAGCACCTCGGCAACGTCGAGGGCACGCTCCCCGACCTCGAGGTGCTGTTCGACCTGCTCGACATCGTGATCGTCGACCACCAGTTTGCCTCGGAGGACGTCGATGCCGTGGCCGTGCTGGAGGCAGGCGTTGGCAACGGCGCTGCGGTGGTGGTGGCGAAGCACGCTCGCGCCTGGCTGCACCCCCTTCGGCGTCGGGTGCTGCTCGCCCACGAGCTCTGCCACGTGCTCTTCGATCACATCGCGAATGGCGAAGACGCGGTCGTCGACTTCGACGTCGAGGGGACCGGCAAACGAGATCCCGGACGGCCCGACTCGCGCTACCTCTCGCAAGATGCGCCTCGCGAGCGCCGCGCGAGGGCGTTCGCCGCGGAGTTTCTGATGCCGACCTCGGCGTTGCAGAAGCTCCTCGGGCCGCCTCGCAACGTGCACGACTATGGCGAGGCGCACCGCATGATCGACCGCGTGCGAGAGCACTTCGAGACCCCGATGGAGATCGCGGTCAACCAGCTCTGGAACCGCAGGTTTCTGGGCCCCATCCCGAACCTCACCTCGGAGGATCCTCGCCAGGATCTGCTCGAGTACCTCCGTTGGAAGGGGGGCGGGGGAGCGTCGCCTTCGAGGCGTGAGCAGAGCGGCTCTGACGTGCTGACCAGACGGGCGAGAGAGGCATGGGAGCAGGGGCTTTGCTCGGAGAGCGAAGTCCGGCGCTGGTTGGGCATCTCCCCGTTCGACCCGATCCCCTGGAACGTCTCGCAGTAGCGGGCGCGCGAACGACGATGGAGTGCGTGCTCGACACGGCGACCGTTGCAGCGTTTCAGCGTGTCGGCGTGTTCGATCGGCTTCGCGACGCGGCGGCGCCGCCCTTCGTCATCGTCGACGCCGTCTGTCTCGAGCTTACGAGGGGCGAGGGAGCTCCCAGCAGGCCATCCGCGAGGCCATCGAGGCAGGAGTGGCTTCGCGTCGAACCGTTGCCCGCCGCGGTCTTCGCGGCGCGCATCCACAGCCTCATGAACGACCGCAAGCTCGGACGCACGGTCGATCTCGGTGAAGCTGCGTCGATCGCGTTCTGCGCCGAGCACCCCGACACGCTGTTCGTCACGCCGGACTGCGGCGGGCTCTTCGCCGCGTTCAAGCACCTCTACGGTCTCCAGACACGCGCGTGGAGCTTCCAGAGCTTTGTGCGTTTTCTCGTGGAGACGCGAGGTCTGCCTGCGAAGAACGTCCGCGCGCTCGTGAACTACGCGGACAGCGGGCGCTCGCTCGAACCGATCTGGTGGGGCGACTGGACGGCTTCGCTCCCCACGCTCTGACAGCGGCGCGATCTGACGGAGCCTCTCCGTACGGATCGGAGCACACGATCTACCACGCTCCCACGCTCTGTATCGTACGGATACGGATACGGAGACACTTGCAGTTCTATCCACCGCAATACCCAGTACTGTAACGGAGATCGTATTGCGTGAGCACGTGTGTACACTGAAACGTATCTTGCGTTGTAGTTATGAGAGTGGTGTATCTGTGAGAATTGTATTGTCTGTAATGTAATAGAATCCACTGTGTATTGCGGTAACTTCGTGTGATGCTCTGGGGGGCGGCGGGGGCAAAATCGTTCGTCTGGTCAAGGATGATGCTTGACCGGCCAGTCGGCCGTGCCCATTGTTCATTCGCGCTGGCGGGCAATTTCACATCCGCCGTAGCGCCATAGGTGCCGCCATGTGGTTCAAGTATGTCGTCTGTCCGAAGTGCTGTCTTCAGGTCCGTTGTCTCGATTTCGGCGCCGTTGCGGGTGCTGTGGTCCTCGGTGCCGTCGTCGGTGGGGCGACCGGCTCCCGTGTCGGTATCGCCACCGCAGGCTCGGGCATCTCGGGTACCCTTCCTGGTATTACTGTTGGTGGTTATGCCGGTTGGCGGTTCGCGAGCTGGTTCTCGCGGTGTCCGCGCTGCGGGACTCGGCTCATGTAAGGGGCGATTTTTCCAGCGCATCTCACGCGCCTCTCCGTGCGTGGAGTTCAGTAGCTCCTCTCCCGCGTCACGTCCCCGCTCTCTGTATCGCTTCGCTCCGCCCGCGTCGCGTGTCCGTCGAGACGCGCGACGCAGTGCGTCCCCTCGTCAGATCCGGCGCTCATCGCCCAACGCGTTGAACACGCCGACGCTCTGCACGTCGCCCGGGTGCACCTTGCCCGCGATCACGTTCCACCCGTGCGCGAGGTGAAGTTCGCGGCCGCAGCGGTCGCGTGACCACATTCGCACCCACGTCGAGAGCTTCGTCGCGTCGAGGCCCAACTCCGCGGTGCTGATCGGGGTGTTGCCCCTGCGGGCGAGGCCGCACGCGAGACCGCGGAGTTGAGGAACAAACTCCAGATAGCCGTCGCTCCCCTCGCCGACGCCGGTCGCCAGCGAGCCACCCAGGACGAAATGCACC
>JAXLYG010000017.1:0-221039 GCA_046351535.1 Polyangiales bacterium | reverse complement strand
ACGTCGTCCGTGGGGGCTGCGCTCACGGCGCAGTGCGGAGGCGGCCGCGTGACGTGCCGCTTCACGCACGTGTACCCCGACGGCCCCGCGGTCTACTACACCTTCCTCGGCCGCGCGCACGAGGGGAGCGAGCTCGCGCAATGGGCCGCGGTGAAGGCCGCCGCGAGCGAGGCCCTCGCGCGTCACGGCGCGACGATCACGCACCACCACGCCGTCGGTCGCACGCACCGCCCGTGGTACGACCGCGAGCGCCCGAGCCTCTTCGCCGCCTCCTTCATCGCGGTGAAGCGCTCGCTCGACCCCGCGGCGGTGATGAACCCCGACGTGCTCGTCGATCCCCCCGACGTCAGCGGGACTTGAGTCGCTTCGAGAGCTCGACGGCCCCCGCGTGCGAGGGCGCGATCCGAAGCGCGTTCTCGACCGCCCCGCGGGCGCTCGCCATGCGGCCGGCGAGAAAGAACACCCTGGCCTGCAGCGCGAACGCGTCGGCGTTGCGCGGATCGAGCGCGGTGGCTCTGCGCGCGTAGTCGGCGGCGCGCGGCAGCTCGATCAGCCCCTCGCACGACGCGCCCACGACCGAGAGCAGCAGCGACACGTCGTCGGGACGCTCGTTGCTCGCACGGATCCACGCCTCGACGGCGGCGTCCCAGCGCTTGTCCTTCTCGCACATGCGCGCGATGTTGCGGTAGCGCTCGAAGGTCAGCCCCGACGCGCTCGCCTCGGCCTGCTGGAGGCGCTCCTTCAGCGAAGCGTCACCGGGCGCGAGCGTCGCGGCCTCACGCAGGAGCGAGAGCGCCTCGCCGGCGTCGTTGCGCGCCTCCGCGGCGTGCACGCGCTCCTCGATGGCCGCGATGCGCTCGCGCCGCTGCTTCGCGAGGTGCTCGCCGCGCGCGCGCAGCAACGACTGGAGCGTGATCTCCTTGGGCACCCGCTCCTCGGTCATGGGCGGGGGCTCGGGGGTCCGCGGCGCGTCGATCCTGGGCGCGGCGCGCGCGCTGTCCGCGGGCCTCGCCTTCGCGGCGTCGATCTGATCGAGCTCCTGCGGGCGACGGAGGATGCCCGTCGAGGTCACCCGCACGGCGTCGTTGGAGGCGAGCGTGGGAGGCGCCTTCAACGCGACGAGCACGCGGTCGTAGTCGGCCCTTCGGTGGTCGTCGCAGAGGGTCTCGAAGGCCACCGTGATCGCGCGAAAGATCTCTTCGATGCGAGGGCGGTAGAGCCCCAGGTCGCGATCCCAGTACACGTCGGGATGAAAGCGCTTCGCGAGGTTGAAGTAGGCCGAACGCACCGCCGGACGGTTGGCGTCGGGCTCGACGCCGAGGACCTCGTAGTGCGTGCGCCCGACGCGCTCGTACATGAGGTCCACGTCGTCCATCTCGGGTTTCGATAACGGCTCGGACTCGATCACGGCGGCCCCCTGCGATGCCACGTCGCGCAGATTGAATCGTGCGTTCATCTCGCCCAAGGAGAACGGCCCCACTGCCGCGCTCTTTGAGTCTCGTACCGACCTGTTCTCCGAACTCTCGCTTTTCACGCTGCGTGCCGTACACGAAAACACGCAGCACCGCCGACGTTTTCGAGGTCGAAAGCGACCTCGGAAGCGAATGAGTGACGGCCTTTGTCACTCCCTCGAACTTCTTGCGTAGCCCGGCGGTTGGCTCGCGTGATTCTCGTCAACCGACGGAACCACAGGAACGAACGATTCGGTCTCCGGTGAACCCGCGGTTCACCGCGAGATTCAGGGGGCGTGTTGTGTGCGGGAATGATTGCGCGACGCCGAAGAGTGTGCGCGCTGCGTCCTTCGCGTGGGCGCTGGCGCGGGCTCGGTGCGACCGCGGGCGGCGCCAGCGTCGGTGATGACGTCGCGGCCCGCGTCGGCGATGCGCGCGTCGGGCGACGGTTTGACGGGCGACGCGGCGTCGGCGGGCGCGCTCGCGTCGAGCTCCGTATGCGAACCCACGAGGCGGGGGATGATGAGCGCGGCGGCCGCCGCGAGGGCGCTGCGACGACGAGGAGCGCGACGAGGAGGCGGCCGCGACGAGCGAACGACACCGGGCGCGGGCAGGTCGACGCTGTGCGGCAGCGCGCCTGGAACGACCGCGGGCGCGATCGACGGCGCGGCGACGCCGGGCTGCGCGGAGCCCGTGAGCGCGCGCACGAAGTCGAGGGCCGACGCGGTGCGCTGACGTGGATCCTTGGCGAGCGCGCGCGCGATCGCGGCGTCGGCGCGCTCGGGGAGGTCGACGCAACCGGGCTGCGTTCGAAGCGGACGCGGCGCCTGGAACATGTGGGCCTCGCCCCATTCCATGACGGTGGTCGCGTTCCAGGGGAGCACGCCCGAGAGCATCTGGTAGACGACGAGCGCGAGCGCGTAGACGTCGGCGGTCGCGTCGGCGGCCTCGCCTCGAAACTGCTCGGGGGCCATGAACGCCGGGGTTCCGAGCATGGCGCCGGTGATCGTGAGCGGACGCTCCCCGGGCGAGCTCGGAGGTCTCCGCGCGATGCCGAAGTCGACGACCTTCACGACGTCGGCGGCACCGCCGGCCTCACGCGAAGACGCGACGAGGACGTTCTCGGGCTTGAGGTCGCGGTGCACGACACCGCGCTTGTGGGCCTCGTCGAGGGCCCCCGCGATCTGCCACGCGATGGCCTCGACGCGCGCGAGCGGGAGCGGCCCATGCGCGATGAGCGCCGCGAGGCTCCCTCCGGGCACGTACTCCATGACCGAGAGAAAGCGCCCGCCCTCCTCGCCGTAGTCGAAGAGCTTGATGATGTTGGGGTGCTCGAGCGACGCGATGGTCGACGCCTCGCGGCGAAAGCGCGCGACGATGTAGTCATCGTTGCCCCGCGCCGCGGCGAGCACCTTGATGGCGACGTTTCGGATCGCCTCTCCGACGCGCTGCTCCCCGAGGTAGACGCGCCCCATGGTGCCCTCGCCGAGGAGCTTCGTGACGCGATAGCGCCCGAGCAGCACCTCCCCGAGCATGGGGTCGGAGACCGCGGCGAACGAGGTCCCACACCGCTGGCAGAACCGCGCCTCGGGCGTCTTCGGGGCGCCGCAGCGCGTGCAGGGAACCGTGGCGGTCACGACGGCGGCGACGATATACCCGTTGCGAGTGCGCGCGCGACGACTACCTCAGCGAGGCGTCACCGTCGTTCGACGCGACGATCGGGCGCCCCCTCAACGACCGCGAATCGCGCGGCGACGCGCTCGATCGCGACGCGACGATTCGACCGCGACGAACGGGTCTCGACGAGGGTCGCGGGCGAGGTCGCGCGATCACGACGACGCTTGACACGGTTCGCGTGGTGGGTAGAGTTGCGCTCCTTCCGCGGGCGTAATTCAGCGGTAGAATGTCAGCTTCCCAAGCTGAACGTCGCCGGTTCGATCCCGGTCGCCCGCTCAAACGAATCTCGAACGAATTCAGCCAGTTAGCGGAACGTCGCTAGCTGGTTTTTTCGTTCTGGGAGCGGTGCATCCCACCAACGGTCTGCGAGGCATCCTCCTTGAGGTTGGGGTTGTGAGCGAGACGCAGACCGGCAGTGGCGACGATCCGCGCGATGCCGTCGTGGATCTCGCCCTGGTTGGCGGTCGAATAGTGCCGCTGCATCTCCTCGGTCTGGTGGCCCGAGACGCGGCGGGTGATGAGGTCCGAGACCCCCGAGACGCGCGCGAGGTCCTGGAAGGTCCGGCGCATCGCGCAACACCGCGCGTTCGCGGTCGCATCCCGTCGTCGAAGACGCTTGGATCAGCCTCGCAGAACACGCGACGTGAAGGAGCCAGAAGTCGCCCCGCGCGCCACACGGCCAATCGCGTCACCCCGTCGTCGGGGCCGTATCCACCCGTCACTCCGCGACGTCGAGGCGATACGCGCCTGCGTTCTGCCAGGGTCCGTGGCTCATCACGCGCACGCGAAACGCGCCGTCGCTGGGGGCAGTGAACAGCACCCTCGCAGCGAGTCGTCCGCCTGAGTCGTCGTCGCCGTCGAGCACACGGTCACCGTCGAGCACCCGCAACTCGACGTCGAGCACGACGCAGAGAAAGCCACGCGTCACGCCTCCGCGAAGATCGATCCGCACGCGCTGGCCCCGTCGCAGGGTGAGCGTGTAGTCGTCGAACGACGAGCCGTCGACGGCGCGCGCATCGCTCGCGTCGAGCGTTCCCGCGGTCGTGGTGCCAGGCGCGAGCGCGAGCGCCGCGGGCAACGCTGCGCGAGGGCGCTTGGGGTCGGGGTCTGGCGAGCGCCGCGGCAGGTCGAGCGCCCGTAGCACCTTGTCGAGAAACGCCGGACCCATGCAGATGTGCTCGCAGGGCACCGTCGCGAAGACCGCGCGGTGCGTGCGGACAGCCTCCTCGATCGACCCGCGGAGCTGCACCACCACGTCGTCGTGAAGCGAGGCGCGGAGGGTCGACGCGAGCCTCGCCGCCGTGGGCGTCGTGAACCTGCTGCCACCGTGGAGACACACGAAGCGCCGCGGCGTCTCCCTCGTGCCGCCGAGGAGCCAGCGCGCGAAGATTCCCTCGGAGCCGTAGATCGCGTCGAAGAGGACGACGTTGCGCACGCGCCCGTCGAGGTCGTCGACGGCGAGGATGTTCGCGATGGCGGGTCCTCCGGCGCTCGACCCGATCAACGTGATCGAAGCGACGTCGGCGAGCGTGTGCGGTCCCAGGCGCTCCGTCAGCCGTTCAGAGATCAGCTCCTCGAGGAACGCTCGAAACTCTCCCCGCCGCGCGAAACGCCCGACCGGGCTGCGGCCAGGACGGATGTCGAGCTGCGCGGCGACGAAGAGCGAGCGCGTCCCCGCGAGGTCGTGACGCACCTCACCGCCCCATCCCACGACACGCTGCCCGTTGCGCGGATCGACGAGGCCATTGCCCGCCCAGATGAGCGCCGTGTGCCCCGCGCCGTGGAGCATCACCACGAGGTGAAGCGGCGCACGCGCGTCGAAGCCCTGGGGGGCGTGCACGACCGCGTCAGGGAGCGGCGCGACGTCCGCCGCGCGGTGACGCATCGTGAAGGCTGACGTCCACGCGGGGGTGACGCTCTGCGTGGGCGTCGCGAGCGCAGGGAGATTCGAGGGCGCAGTCCCCCGAGGCCGAGGGTGTTGTGGTGCGCCGTGGCTGCGACGGCACGCGGCGAGCGCGAAGCACACCAGGAGTGCGCGGTATGGGGGAGGCGCTCTCATGGCGAACGCCTCGATGGTACGCGAAGGTCAGGGGATCAGCGCGAACGGCGGAGGCGATCGCGGCGACGTCCGCGTCAGTCACGACGGATCGACCGGCCGCGAGAAGCACGCGGGGTCGCACGCAGCGCTCGGTGTGGACTGACACTGTCGCACCAGAAGTCGCCGCAGATACGTTCCGGCGTCGATGCGTCGCAGCACCATCTCGCGCGGTCCGAAGGCCGCGGTGACGACGGTGAGCCCCAGCGCGACGCGGTGGTCTCCCGCGCGCGGCCCCTGGGGCTTCGTGCGCAGCGAAGGGGCGCAGCCAGTCACCGAGGCGGCGCGTCCGCCGATGGGTTCTGCGATCTCCGCCGCACGGCCTCGATGCGCCTCCTCGGCAGCGCGAAACTCACTCCGGTGCCGTGTTGCTCGACCTCGTCATCACGCTGATCGTTCGGCTCGCGCGCTGGTTCTCACGGGCCCTCGACCGCCTCCGACGACGCGCTCCCGTGAAGTCGCGCGCGTGGCGTCGCGTCGACGACGCGTGGATCACCGACGACGCTCACCACATCGACGTGTTCCTCTTCGCGCAGAGCATCCTCCAGGCGGGGCTCTGGCTCCCGGTGCTCTCGTCGCGAGACCCCGCGCGAGATGAGGAGACCGCGCGTGTCGACGCCGCGAGCCTGCGTCGCACCCGGGGCCTCGAAGCGCTCGTCGTGCTGCCCTTCTTTCAGGGAGGAGCGCTTCACTACCTGATTCGCCTCGACGTCGACGAGCGCACCTTGTGGCTCGCGCTTGTGGACCTCGATCCCGCGCACGACCGCGGCCTCGTGACGTCGCTGCTCCGCGCGCACCCGCGCGGGCTCAAGCGCGTGGACGGGTCGAGCTTCACAGCGAACGGGATCGTCGTCGTCGAAGGCGCGGAGATCGAAGTCGCCGAGGGGGGAGAATGGCGTCGTGGGTGGCTCCACATCGTTAAAGGCTGTCCGTATCTCGCCTCAACGCACGACACGGCGCCGATCTCGCTGCGATCAGAGGTTCGTCTCTGCCCCCCACCTGTCGAGGCCGACGCGACGGAGTCCCCCGCGGAAGCTCCGAGCGTCGTGCATGAGTTCGGCCTCGCTCGTTGTCACGAAGGTCGCCGTGGTGAGTGTTGCGGCGTGCCCCGTGGTCGTCGGTGACTCGCGAAGGGGCGCCGCACGTCGCGCAGGCGATCGACCCGCATGCCGGTGACGGTGCGTTTGAGATCGGCGTACCGTCTCCGCGCGCCATGCAACATCTCGCTCGGGTGGGTCTGGTCACGCTCTCGCTCATCGCCGCGTGCGACGCGACGTCGACTCCGACGTCCGACGCGCAGCGCGTCACCGATGCGGTCGCCGACGCTCCACCTCGCGACGCGATGACAGACGCCCGCGCCGACGATGCGAAGGACCTCGACGCGCCCGTCGACCAGACGGCCGCCGACGGCTGCACGCCCGCGCCGCCCGGATCGCTCTGCGGCGAAGACAGCGTGTGCGACGATTGCGACCCGCGCACCGTCGACGGCTGCGCGAACGGACGCTGCGAGCACGCGAAGGCGTGCACCCTCGACGCCGAGTGCGACGACCACGACCCCTCCACGGTCGACACCTGCCTGCTCCACCAGGCGTGTCGCCACGTCGGGTGCGCCGCCGACGCCGACTGCGACGACCGGAGCCCGCTCACCGACGATCGCTGCGCCACCGACGAAGCGACGGCCTCTCGGCGCTGCGAGCGGACCCTCCGCGCGGGGCTGTGCCGCACGAACGCCGACTGCGCCGACACGAGCGACTGCACCACCGAGCGCTGCGAGTCGGGCGTGTGTCGCTACGCGTGGCCCGCGGGATGTGGCATCGCGCCGACGCCCATCGAGCGATGCCCCGGCGGCGTGGGCACGCTGTGCAACTCCGACGCGACGCCCGTGGCGCTGCCGTCTCCGTGCATCCTCGACGCGACCGCGCCGTGCATCGTGCGGCTCCAGTGCGTCGACGTACCCGGCACCGGAACCTCTCGGTATCGCGCCGTGACGCCCGCGCTCGCAGCGTGCCACACGGCCTGTCCGGCGACGCCTCCGCGCCTCGGTGATCCCTGCGACGCGGCGGCGACGCCGTGGTGTGACTACGCCCCGAGCGCGACGGTGTACGAGGTCGCCGTCGACGCGCCCTCCGCGGTCCGGGGACCGCTCGTCGGGCTTCATCCCCCCGAGACGCCGATGTGCACCTGCACGCCTACGGGCTGGTACTGCGCGGCGGAGTTCTGCCCCGCCACGCCGCCCGCGAACGGGTCTGCGCTGCGCGTCCCCGCGTGGTTCGCGAGGCCCATCGGAGCGCTGTGCGACTACCGCGGCATCGAGTGCGCCCCGCTGGCCGCGGCGGGCGCCTGGGAGTGGCGATGTCACCCTCGCGCGGCGTGTCCGAGGAGGGCGCCCGCGAATGGCGCCGCGTGCGTCGGAGGCGTCGATCAGACGTGCAGCTACCGGCGCGAAAGCGCGGCCGATCCGGTCGACGTCTACGCGGGCGACTGCACCTGCACGGGCGACGGCGCCGCCGCCACTTGGCGCTGCGGACCGAGCCTCTCGACGGGATGTGCCGCCACTCCGCCCGCCGATCGCGACCCGTGCACCAACGCCACCGACCACGATCAGGAGTGCCGCTACTTCCGCACAAGCGCAGGCGCGGAGCAGAACCGCGTGTGCACCTGTCGGCCCAATCAGTTCATGCCGCGGTGGCAGTGCTACGGGTCGTTCTGAGAACGTCGGCGACGTGCGCGGAGCGCCCGCGTGACCGGAGGCGAAGGGGGGCCTCTGGCAACGCGGAGACAGGCACGTCCAACAGCGCGCCACGGCGAGCGCCGCGCGGGCCACGATCAAGCGCGACAGGTCAGGCGATCACGGCCCGGTGCGTCGAACTCGTTCGGCTACGAACTGTTTCGTTTGCTCGCGAACCATCGGCCGCACCCGACGACCGGGAACACCCGCCGCGAGGGGTTCCGCGCGTCGAGGTGACCTCCGCAGCGGCTGCCCCGGGCACCCCTCCGCCCCGGCGGAGACGGACCGGGTCTCGCTGGGATTGCGACCCGGGGTCCCCTTTGTCTCCCACTCCCCTTTCGGTGCGAGACCCGCGTCGCACACCCGCAGGCAGCGAACACCTCCGCGCGGCGACGGCCTTCCTCGGGGTCGGCTTCATCTTGTGGACCGTCGCCCTGCGAGCGACGACCGTGGCAGCGGCGCCCGCGTCGAGCTCGCCCGTCGCAGCGCGCACGGTAGACGATTCCGCGCCTCACGCCCCCCGGCACCGAAGATGCGTTGGCAGAGGGCATGGGAACCGGTCCTGCACCCAACCTCAAGCACAGTGACCCCTGCTCGCTGGAAAGCCCGTCGACAACGGGCGTCGCCGAGCGGCTTCGCGCGCGCGTCGTCGACCTCACGACGGTCCGCGGAGACCTCTCGGCGCTGCTCGAACGGCTCCATCAAGACCTCGCGCAATCGCTCACCGTCGCGCGCCTCGGCGCCGCGCTCACGTCGGCCTACCCCGCGTCGGTCGAAGAGGACGTGCTGCGCAGCGCGCGTGAGGCGCTCCTGCGCTTCGAACGGCTCGCCGCGGTGTGGCTCGTCCTCTCGGCGGAGCGCGACCGCGTCGAGGTTCCCGCGGGCGCGTTCGTGCGCGACCTGATCGATCTGCTCGCGACGGAGGCATCGATTCTGCGCGTCGCCCTTCGGTGCGTGGGCGATGTCGACGACTCCACGCTCGTGCGCGGACCCCGGATCGCGCGTCGAATCCTCGTGCGCACCGTCGCCGCGATGCGCGAGGCCGGCGCGGGCGCACGCGTCGACGTCGCGTTGAGCGCCGCGGGGGTGCTCTCGTGGACGACCTACGCCCCCGATGGATCGTCGAAGATCCTCCGCAGCGACCTGAGGGTCTCGAGGCCGTGAAGGCGCACGTGCTGATCGTCGACGACGAGCCCCTGGTGCTCCGGGTCTTCTCGTTGCTTCTCCGCGCGCTGGGCCACGAGGTGACGGCCGTCTCGTCGGGCTTCGAGGCCCTCGCGGCGCTCGATCGCGACTCGTACGACGTCGTCTGCCTCGACCAGCGCATGCCGGGCCTGACGGGCGTCGAGACGTGGAAGCGCATCTGCGCGTGCGATCGCCCGACGCCGGTCTCCATGCTCGTCACCGCCGCCGCGGACGGCGCCGACCTCGCCGAGGCGCACGGGATGCTGTTTCTCTCAAAACCCTTCGACCTCACCGCGCTCTCCGCGAAGCTCGACGAGGCGCTCGCGAGAAGATCCGCCTCAGCGCCTTCGCCTCGCTGAGGCGCAGACGCGCGACACCCCAGCCCCGACCGGGGGGGCCCGAGAGGGTCACCGCCGATCGCCGGGCGCGACCCGGTCGATCCCGTCCTCGCGCGAGGGCGACCCGCAGCGCGCCGTCACGCCGCGCAGCACTACGTGCTTGACATCCTCCAGCGCAGTGCCCCCTTCGCGTGACGGCCCATCGCCCACGTCACCCTCCCCCGCCGGCTGCGTGCGCGGCGTGTGTGCGCTGCGCCGCGCGTCGAGGAGTTGACCGCGGGCCCTCCCAGGAACTACCCGCCCCCCGCATGGCGACGACGAAGAAGAGCAAGGGCGGCGAGCGGCCTGCGGGATCGATGTTTCCTCTCGGCGATCCGGAGGGCGCGGTGCGCTGGACGCCCGCGATGCTCAAGAAGGTCTTTCCGCGGCGGGAGCTCGGGCTCAAGCCCCTCTCGCTCGACACGCCCGAGTCCCTCGCGACGGAGATGCACGAGGCCGCCGCGGCGTGGTGGGAGCGCTTCGAGCTCGGGTCGAAGGTCGAGGGCGCCGACGCCGCGCTGCACGCCACGCTCGCCGAAGCCCGCGCGTGGCTCGCCGCGGGCGCGGTCGAGCGGCCCACCTGCGCCGTCGCCGCCCTCGCGTACCAGTTCACCTCGGCGGGAGACGGCTTTCGCGAGGAGAGCCTCGCGGCGCGCATGGTCGACCTCTGGGTGCTGCGCTTCGGGCTCGTCTTCGCGCTCGACGCGCTCTGCGAGGCCTTCACGGTGGGCTACGCGATGGGCGACAACCAGCGCGCGGTGACCTTTCCCGCGCGCAAGGTCCGCAGGGGATACGGCAGCGGGCCGACGATGACCGCGATCTTCGGCGAGCTCGCGCTCGTGCGGACCTTTCACAACCAGCTCGTCTACCTCCGCGCCGCCGACATCGCGCTCGCCGCGTCGGGCAACCGCACGCCGTCGCTCCACTTCGTCAACGACGAGTGCCGCGCGTGGCTGCGTCTCCGCGAGCACCTCGCGACCGCGCCGCAGGCCGCGTGGGAGGCCACGCTCCCTCGCGCCGAGGCGCTCATCGCGCACCCCTCGTCGCTCGTGCGCAACCTCGTGGCCTTCGCGTACCCCGAGCGCCCCGCGTGGGCCGAGTCGCTCACGGGCGAGCGCGGCCACGCCGTGTTCACCGTGCTCTCCTCGAGCGTGCGCGACCCCTCGAAGCTCGAGTACGCGGCCCTCGAATACTTCTTCAAGGAGTTCGAGCGCGGCGCGGTCTCGATGCTCGCCGCGTCGGGGCCGAAGGCCGTCAGGCCGCTGCTCGAGGCCGCGGCGAACGTCCGCGCGACGCCGCAGAAGCGCTTTCTCCTCGGGCTCGTCGCCCAGGTCGACACCGACGAGGCCGTCGACGCGCTGCTCGCCCTCGGTGACGCCGCGCACGCCGCGGCAGCCGTCGAGGCGATGCGGACGAACTTCCCCGCGCGGGTGGCAGCGCGCGCGCGCTGAGTGAGGCCACGCGCGCAGTGACGGCGCCACGTCGATCCGCGACGCGAAGGCGCGGCTCGACGGGCTCCTCTGCGCGAAGCTCCGCCCCACGCTCGAAAGCCCCGGTGAGCGCGCTCGAAGCCCACCGCGAGTGGCCGGATCGAGCGTCCCCGTGTCGCCCCGGACCGGGTGGCGAGAGACTCGCTCGAGCCCTGAAATTCGACGGTTTCATCCGACCGACGCGGCGGCGCTTCGTACCGTGCGCGCGGCGAGAGCGTGCGGGTGATGCCTCGGAGGGCGCCGCCCTCGCGCAACGCCAGAAGGGGAACTCGATGCACTCATGAACTTCGAACAGCTTCTCTCGACCCTCAAGACCGTGGGGCTGAGCCTGGGCCTCAAGGCGCTGAGCGCCATCGCGATCTGGGTGATCGGCCGCTGGCTGATCGGCGCGATCAGCTCGCTCCTGCGGCGCGCGCTCAACGCGCGGTCGATCGACAACACGATCACCACCTACATCATCAACACGCTGACGGTGGCGCTGAACATCTTCCTCGCGATGGCGATCCTCGGGCGCTTCGGGGTCGAGACCACGTCGTTCGCGGCGCTCCTCGCGGGCGCCGGCCTCGC
This sequence comes from Polyangiales bacterium, assembly GCA_046351535.1. GTDB lineage: Bacteria > Myxococcota_A > Polyangia > Polyangiales > CAISKJ01. The sequence continues at coordinate 209,469 of JAXLYG010000017.1, read as the reverse complement.
GATCGGAACGGCCTGGGCGGGCATGCTCGCCAACTTCGCCGCCGGGGCCTTCATGGTGATCCTCAGGCCCTTCAAGGTCGGTGACTTCGTGACCGTCGGAGGCATCACGGGGACGGTGCAGGAGATCGGCATCTTCGTGACGGCGATCGACACGCCCGACAACGTTCGCACCTACCTCGGCAACAACAAGGTGTTCAGCGGAGACATCCTGAACTTTCACACCAACCCTCACCGACGGGTTGAGCTGAAGGCGCAGCTCGCCTCGGGCGCCGACTTCAAGAAGGCCATTTCGCTGTTGAAAGAGGGCCTCGTGAAGATCCCGAACGTGACGCCGAACGTGGGCCCCGACGTCGAGATCCTGGAGTTCACCGAGTTCGGCCCCGTGCTGTGCGTGCGGCCGTACTGCAACAACGACCACTACTGGCAGGTGTACTTCGACGCGAACCGCGTCATCGCCGAGACGCTCGCGGGATTCCCCGGCCCGGCGCGCCCGGTGGCGATGCGCTCCGTGAGCTGACCCCCGATGCCGACCGCGGGCGCGCCCACGCGAAGGAACGCCCCGCGCCGCGGTTGCGTGGTCACCGGTCTCGCCGCGAGCGCGGAGCGGCCGACACCCGCGGCAGAGCGCGTCGCGCGATTGGATCGACGCGCCATCCAATGATGGATCAAAAGTATCGATTTACGCGGCGATGCGCCTGCGTCATGGTCCCTCTCGCGCCGACAGGTCATTGCATGGCGCGAGCGGGAGGCGTTGCGCCGATGTCATCGAGGCTGTTTCACTCTGTCGTGGTGTCGAGCGCGCTCATGCTCGCAGGCGCGAGCATCTCGGGCTGCGCCTCCGTGGTCGTCTCTGTGAGCGGCGACCTCGCGGTCACCGAAGACGCCGCGCCCGCGGTCACCGAAGACGCCGCGCCCGCGGTCACCGAAGACGCCGCGCCCGCGCTCACCGAAGACGCCGCGCCACCCGACGCCGCGGAGCCCGTCGACGCGCCGACCGTCGACGCCGCGACGGTCTCGGACGACGCCGCGGTCGACGACCACCGCACGACGGAGATCGGGTGGCCCACGACGAAGGGCGTCTCGTGCACCAACGTCGACGGGGGCGTCTCGTACTGCTGCCGCGGCGTGCGGGTCGACGGTCGTCCGACGGCGTGTTGCATCCCCCACGAGCGCCTCTGCACGGTCTGCGAGGTCGACGAGCGCGGCGTCTGCGTCCCCGTCGAGGCGACGGACGGAGGCGCCGATGACTGAGTCACGCGCCGTGAGTCCGACGGGGCGCTGGGGAGGCAAGATCACGCGTCGCCCGCTGCCCGACGCGTCGACCTCGCTGCGCGGGCTCTCGCGCGAGCAGCGGGTCACGCTGGCGAACCTCTGGCTGAGTCAGTCCGCGACGGAGCGTCGCGTGGCCTCGTCGTTCGAAGTGGTGCACCGCGCGCTCGTCGAGCTCGACGCCGACGCCGGGATCGTCGCCGTCGCCGCGCGCGCCGTCGATGACGAGCTGCGCCACGCGGCGCTCTGCACCGAGATGGCGTCGAAGTACCTCGGCCGCGCCGTGCGGCCGCCGGCGGACCTCCCCTTCGCCCATCCGTCGCACCCCGACGCGAGCTCCGAGGCGCTGCGGCGCGCGCTCTATGTGATCGGCCAGTGCGCGCTCAACGAGACCTTCGCGTCGGCCTACCTCGAGCTCTGCCTCACCGACGCGACCGCGCCTATCGCCCGCGCGGCGCTGCGCGAGCTCCTCTCGGACGAGGTCGATCACGCGCGCGTCGGGTGGGCGTTCCTCTCGACGGTGTCGCCCTCGACGCGGGCGGAGCTCGACGGGTGGCTCCTTCCGCTCGCGGTGTGCAACCTCCGCGAGTGGCGCGCGCTGCAGCTCCCCGATGGGCACCGCGAGGTGCTCCGCGCGCACGGCGTCCCCGCGCGCGACGCCGTCGAGCGGTGCCTGCGCGACGCGCTCGAGGCGATGGTCATCCCCGGCTTCGAACGCTTCGGCTTCGCCGTCGATCCGCTGCGCCGCTGGGCTTCGCGCGGCGCTCCCACGGCGTGACCGCGCAGACCTGTCCCTCGCGACACGCGAAGACGTGGTCGCGACGCGAACACCGACGGACGGGGCGGGTCGCAACGGAGAGGGCGTGGCGCGTCAGCGTCGCGCCGTCTCCCCGTTTCCACGCCGTAGAGCGCCCGCCGCACCGCCGCCTCGACCCACGCCTCACCCACGGGCTTCCGCTCGAGCAGCACGCGATGCAGCACGGCGCCGACGAGCGTGAACACCGTCGCCTCCGCGTCCTCCGCGCGCACGCTCTCGCCCCGCGCCGCGGCCGCCGCGAACACCGCCAGCGCCGCCGCCTCTGCGCGCCCCTCCAGCGCGCGGCGGGGCACCGCGTCCGACGCTTCGAGACCGCCTCCGAGGGCCACCGCCAGCGTCGCCCGCCCCGCGGTGCTCGTGAGAAAGGCTCCCACCGTGCGCACGATCGCGCGAAGGTCGCCCTCCAGCGAGCCCGTCTCGGGCGTCGTCGAGAGGCGGTCCGTCGCGCGGGCGATGGCCGCTCCCACGAGGGCCTCACGGGTGGGCCAGCGGCGGTAGACGCTCGTCTTGTTGACGCCCGCCGCCGCGGCGACGGCCTCCACCCGCACGCCCGCGAGGCCCCCCTGCTCCAGCGCCCGCATCGTCTCGTCGAGCACGGCCGCCACCACCGGCGCGCCCCGCGGACGGCCGCGGTCGCGACGGGTCACCTTCGCCTTCCGCTTCGCGCGCGCCGGGGTCGCCACGGGGAATACATACCCAATCCGCGGCCTTGTAGATTGCAACCATCTGTTGCAATCTCGCGGAGGCCCATGAAGATCGCTCTCGTCTGCTTCGACACGCGCGGCGGCGTGCAGCCCTACCTCGCCCTCGCGCTGGGGCTCCGGCGCGCCGGCCACGAGGTGCGCGTCGTCGCGCCCGGGGGCTTCTCGCCGATGATCACGGCGCGGGGCCTCGACGCCCGCCCGCTCTCGGGCGACGTGGAGGCGATCGTCCGCGCGTCGCAGGGCATCACCGAGAAGGGGACGCTCGCCGCGATGCGCTTCTCGATGGAGCAGACGCGCACGCGCACGCCGACCTGGGCGCGCGAGTGCCTCGACGCCTGCCGCGGGGTCGACGTCATCACCGCGGGCGTGGGCGGGATGATCCTCGGGCGCGCGGCGGCGGTGAAGCTCGGCGTCCCGCTGGTCGCGGCGCACGTGCACCCGCTCGGTCCGCCCACGGACGCGTTTCCCGGCGTGCTCTCGCCGTGGCGCGGGACCTTCGCGCGCAAGCTCGGCCACCGCCTCACCGACGTGGCGCTCTGGACGCCCTTTCGCCCCGCGATGCGCATGGCCCACGAGGCCCTCGGCGTCGCGATGACGGCGCCCGGCGACGACACCCCGGTGCTCTACGGGTACAGCCGCCACATCCTCCCGCCCGCGCCCGAGTGGGGCGAGCGGCACAGGGTCACGGGCTACTGGTTTCTCCCCGCGGAAGACGCGTGGACGCCGCCACCTGCGCTGGAGGACTTTCTCGCGACGCCGGGGCCCACGGTCTGCGTGGGCTTCGGCAGCATGGCCAACGGAGATCCGCGGGCCACCGGCGCGATGGTGCGCCGCGCGGCGAAGCGGGCCGGCGTGCGGGTCGTGATGCTCTCGGGCTGGGGCGGCCTCGACGCAGAACGCGGAGACGATCTCTTCGTCGCCGACGCGGTTCCGCACGACTGGCTCTACCCGCGCGTGCGGGCCGTCGTGCATCACGGCGGCGCGGGCACCACCGGCGCGGCGCTGCGCGCGGGCGTCCCGGCGCAGGTGGTCCCCTTCGCGATGGATCAGCCCTTCTGGGGGCACCTCGTCGCCGACCTCGGCGTGGGCCTCGCGCCCATTCCTCGCCGCAAGCTCACCGAAGACGCCCTCGCCCGCTCGCTCGAAGCGCTCGTCAGCGACGACGCGAGGGCCGCGCGCGCCGCCGCGCTCGGAGAGAAGATCCGCGCGGAGGACGGCGTCGGCGAGGCCGCGCGCGCGTTCGCGACGCTCGCGTGATCGGGGGAGTGCTGGAACACCGCTGCGAAGCGGCGAGAGGTTCACCGCGAACGGCGCGGCGGATCGCTCGGGGCGGGCGCTACTTCCTGGCCGTCTCGGTCTGCCACTTCTCGACGATGGCGTCACCGTGGACGCCGCGCACCAGCTTGAGATCCTTGTTGGTGCCGATGAGGAGCTCGAGGTTCTTGTCGGTGAGCGCGTCGAAGACGGCGGCGCCCTGCGGGTCGGCGACCAGCTCCTTGTAGAGCCGCGAGAGCGCTTCGAAGTCCTTGATGAAGCACTCGCCGCCGGCGCCGCGTCCCGACTTGTGCAGCGGGCTCATGTAGGTGCCGCCGTTGTCGGGGTCGGCGGCCATCGCGGCGCGCACCACGTCCCAGTGTCCGCCGTGGCGGGCGACGAGGTCGTAGAAGAGGTTGATGAACACCACGCGCACGAAGCCCATCGCGTTGCGTCCGTACTTGATGAACTCCGCGTCGCGCGACGCGCAGATCAGGGCGTAGGGCGCCGGCGGGAGCACCGACATCGCCTGCTCGGCGCGGGCGCGGAACTCCGGGCTCTCGACGGGGATGCCGACGATGTTGCGCGTGGGGTTCTCGGCGTCGTGCTTGGCCGTCGCCACCGAGAGGAACTCGGGCGAGTGCATCACGAAGAGGTCGGGGAAGTCGCGCTGGATGGCCTCCGTGGTGCCGGGCAGCAGCGTGGACTTGATCACCACCGCCTTGCCCTTGCCCACGAGCGGCAGCACGCCGCGCACGATGCTGTCGTCGAAGCCGTCGGGCGTGGTGGGCGTCGGGACGGCGATGAAGACGATGTCGCAGGCAGCGAGCTTCGGACCGTTGTCGCGGTAGGGCTCCTCCAGCGCGTAGCGGACCACCTGGTAGCCGCGGCGCTCGAAGTCGTCGGAGTAGGTCTTGCCGATCCAACCCTGCCCGATGAAGCCAATCAACGGTTGTGTGCGCATGAAGGTCGTCCTCGTTCGTTTCCGGCGGCGCCACGGCCGCATCGGGTCGCACGCCGAATTGCACCGAAAGAGGTTCCCGCCGCAAGTCCCTTTTCGAAGGGGATCGTCTCCCCGAGGGGGTGCGCGCATGCATCAGCCTCGGACCCTCTCGCGCCGGCGCGGCGCCGGGGATGCCGTTTCTCCGGTGAGGCTCGTCCGTGCGCGGATCGACATCTTCCCGTGTTCCGCGACGAGGCGTCGCCCACCGCCCTGCGGAGCCGCCATCGGATCGCGCGCCGTCGATCGCAGCGCGCGACGCCATCGCGGCGGAGACCGCGCGACGGCGGAGAGACGCCGATCGCGACGCGCCCTTGACCCGCGCGCTTCGGTCGCGCTTCCATCGCCTCCGTGGACCCGTCTGAATCGGACTCCGGCCGTCACGAGCGGCGTATCCGAGAGACGGCGCAGCGCCTCGGCGAGTGCGCGCCCGACGCGACCATCCGGCCTGACCCGACGGCGGGCGGCGCCACGCTCGACCGCACGCTCCCGACGCTGGTGATCGACCGCGCGTCAGGCGGGTCCGACGTCCGACAGCGAGAGTCTCTCACCCTCCGTGAGCTCCTCGGCGAAGGAGGCATGGGCAAGGTCTACGCGGGGGTGCAGCGCTCGCTCGGCCGCGCCGTCGCCGTGAAGGTGCTCGAAGGGTCGACGTTGAGCGACCGCGCGCGCGCGGCGCTTCTTCACGAGGCCCGCGTGACGGGTCGACTGGAGCACCCGAACATCGTCCCGGTGCACGTTCTGGGGGTGGACGAGTCGGGTCACCCGGTGATGGTGATGAAGCGGATCGAGGGCGTGAGCTGGCGCAAGCTGCTTCAAGACGCGTCGCACCCCGCGTGGACGAAGCTGCTCTCGCGGCACCGCGACCGCCTCGAAGCGCACGTCGAGATCCTGCTGCGCGTGTGCGATGCGCTCGAGTACGCCCACGCGCAGGGTGTCCTCCATCGAGACCTCAAGCCCGACAACGTGATGCTCGGCGCCTTCGGTGAGGTCTACCTCCTCGACTGGGGCGTCGCCCTGCAGACGCACGCGCGCCCCACGGAGCGATCGGTCGTAGGAACGCCCGCGTACATGGCGCCCGAGATGGTCGACGGAGACCCCGCGAACGCCTCCATCGCCACGGATGTGTACCTCCTCGGCGCGACCCTGCACGAGGCGCTCACGGGCGCGACGCGCCACACCGGCGAGATGATCTTCGCGGTGCTCTTCTCGGCGCATCGCTCGCTGCCGATCGCGTACGGGCCAGAGGTGCCCCCCGAGCTCGGCGCGCTCTGCAACGACGCCACATCGCGGGAGGCCGCGCGACGTCCCGCGAGCGTCGACGCGTTTCGCGCGAGGCTCCTCGCGTGGCGCCAGCACCGGGGCTCGACCGAGCTCTCCGACGACGCGGCGCGGGCCCTCGAACGCGCCGAGCGCCTCGTGTCGGAGCGAGACCGCGAGGCCGCGACGCGCGCGCTCCGCGAGGCGCGCCTCGGCTTCGCGCAGGCGCTCTCGGCGTGGCCCGAGAACACCGCCGCGCGCGCGGGCCTCGGACGCACCTTCGCGGCGCTCGTGCAGCGCGCCATCGACGACGAGAGCCCCGAGGCCGCCCGCGCGCTCTACGCCGCGTGGCCCGAGCCCGACCCGTCGTTCGTCGCAGCCATCGAGGCGCTCGAGGCGCACGCCTCTGCGGGCCGCTCGCTCTCCGAGCGCTCCGCCGCGATGGAGCGCGACATGGACACGGCCACGAGCCGCGAAGGCCACACGGCCACGCTCGCGGTCTTCACCGCCATCGTCGTGCTCGCCACGGGCACCATCGTCGCGCGCGGAGGGACCTCGGGGCCTCCGCCTCCGCTGCGCTTCCTGCTCGCGGTGAACGTCACGCTCCTCGTGAGCGGCGCCGTTGTCACGGCGGCGCTGCGTCGACGCGTGCTCGGCAACCTCATCGGTCGACGGATCACCGTGCTCCTCCTCGGCGGCATCGCGACCGTCGTCACCGCAGACGTCGCCGCGGAGCTCCTCGGCACCGACACCCACGTCGCGACGGTGATGCACCTCGCGCTCCTCGGCGTCGGGCTGTTCACCGCGGCGACGCAGGGCCTCCCGATGATGGCGCTGCCCGGCGTGATCGCCACTGCCACGGCCGTCGCTGCGGCCGTCGCCCCGTCGCACCTCAACCTCGTCGCCATGACGGGCACCGTGGCCCTCGCCCTCGCGGTGCTCTGGGTGGTGGGGAGCGGTCGCCTCGGCGTCGCCGCGCCCGTCTCCCGCCCCGTCACCGCAGCGAGTCAGCCTCCGAGGCCTTCAGCCGCCCCGAGCGAACGATCCACCACACCATCAGCGTGATGAGCGTCAGGCCCACGGGGACGATGGTGTACACGCGCTCGGGCATCGCCGCGGAGAGCGCCGCGCCGCCGAGCGCCACCGCCCCCACCCAGCCGAGCGCCGGGAGTCCGAGCACCGCCGCGAAGCAGCACACCGCGGCCAGCGCGATGAAGCGGTACACCGAGCCGTAGGGCACGGGCCACCCGAGGCGCCAGGCGAACACGTCGACGGCGATGGTCGACGCGACGCAGAGCGCGATCACCGCGGTCAGACGGCGACCGATCACGTTCGCCATCACCCGCCGACGAACGATGAAGACCGCGGCGGAGGCCACGAAGGCGACGGTGGCATCTGCGCCGATGAGCTGGTCGTAGGGCGAGGCGCCGGTCCCCGCCGGGCGGCGCGCGGTCACCCAGAGCGCGAGCGCGACGTTGGCACCCGCGAGGGCGGCGAAGACCCAGGGGCGCTCCGTGGCCCAGACGGAGATGTCCATCTCGCGCTGAACGTCGCGCGCGTGCGTGGCCCGCTCGCGCGTGAGCGTGAGGTCGCGTTCGAGGGCGTCGACCGAGGCCACCACGCCCGCGTCGGCGTCGGTGAGCTCGGCCAGGAGCGAGCGCGCCCCCGCGAGGTCTCGCAGCGCCACGGCCCGCCCGACGAGGAGCGCGATCACGGCGCGGAGCCCCTCGCGCGCGTCGGGGTTGTCGCCCCAGCGGGCGAGCGCGCGCTCGAAGCTGAAGCGACAGGCGAGGGCCGCCTCCCAGGTCTCCTCCGAGGTGAGGGCGTCGCCGTCACGACGCGCGAGGGCGTCGAGGTCGCGACGCGCGGCGTCGCTCAAGGCCATCGACGTGCGGTGGCTCACCCACGCGAGCAGCGCCTCGCGAAAGGCCTCCACCGAAGGGACGCGCGCCTCTTTCGAGCGCACCAGCGAGGCGCGACAGAGCGCGGCCAGCTCGCGCGGCGCGGCGTCGTCGAAGGTCGGAGGCGATGACGTCCACGCGGCGAGCAGCACCTCGCGCAGCGTCGCGCCCGCGTGCGGCGGACGTCCCGTGAGGACCTCGTGCAGCGACGCGCCGAGGAGGTACACATCGGTGGCGACGGAGGCGTTCGCGGGGTCTCCGTCGAGCATCTCGGGGGCCATGTACGCGGGCGTTCCCACGATGGAGCGATCGGGTTGCGGCGCGCGCGCGTCGAGGGCGACGCCCCAGTCGAGGAGGTAGACCTCACCGAAGGCGCCGAGCATCACGTTGTCGGGCTTGAGGTCCCGATGAAGGACACCCTGCGCGTGGGCGTACTCGAGCGCATCGCACACGCGCGCAGCAGGATCTCGACGTGCGCTTCGGGCGGTCGCGGTGCCGCGAGAGCAGCTTCGTCCACGCGGGGTGCGACGCGTCTTGAAGCAGCTTGCGCCAGCTCACGCCCTCGATCCGCTTCATCACCATCACCGGGTGACCCGACTCGTCCACCCCCAGAACGTGCACCGGGACGATGTTCGGGTGCTCCAGCCGACCCGTCACGCGGGCCTCGTGAAGAAGCGCTGCGCGCGCGCGGTCGTTCGTGCTCTCGGCGTCGAGCACCTTCACGGCGACGGCGCGGCCGAGAGAGCGCTGCACCCCCGCGTAGACCTTGCCCATTCCCCCTTCGCCGAGGAGCTCGCGGACGACGAGCTCTCCGTCGGTGGCGCGGTGCTCGGCTTCGGGCGCCGACGGGCGCGGACCGAGTCTGAGCGAGAGGAGCGGGAGGTCCGCGGTGGGAGACGGAGGTGTCGCGGCTGCGTCCGGGCGGATCGTGGCGTCGTGCGCGGCCCCCGCGGCGAGGGCCGACGCGCTGATCGTGGTCCAGAGGGCGTCGAAGCGCGCGTCGGAGGAGTCCGCCATGTACGCGGCGGAGTATGCGTCAGCGCGTGTCGGAGCGGGAGCGCACTTCGTCGAGGCGACCTCGAACGCGAGGGGCGCGTGCGAGAGGGCGGAGAGAGGGCGCGCGCTCAGGGACGGGAGAGCTCGTAGACGCCGAGCGTCGCGCGCTCGAGGAAGACGCGTCCGCCCGTGGAAGCGAGGGCGTTGACGTCTTCGGCGATGACCTCGGCGGTGCGTCCGCTCGCCCCGCGGTACTGCGTGAGGCGCTGCGAGAAGAGGCCGTAGATGCGCCCGCCGTCGGCGCCGACGAAGGTGCCCTGGAGCGCGGTCGGCGCGCTCACGACGACCTCCACCCGGCGCTCCCAGGCGGAGCACGGCGAGGGCGTCAGGCGCAGCGCGTGGAGCGTGGCGCCCGCGGTGAAGATCTGCGCCGCGGGGCCTCCGACCTGCGTCCACGAGGCGCCGAAGGGGCCTCATCGAAGCGCATCACGGCCTGACGGTTCGACGTGAGCGCGTAGAGCCGCCCGTCGCTCGCGACGGCGAACTGCGAGCCGGGGCCGCCGATGACCGTCCACGCGTTGGGGCTGTTGTCGTAGCGCGAGACGTTGCCCGTCACGGGGTCGATCGAGAAGACCTTGTGGCCGCCGACGACGAGCTGCCGCGAGGCGCCGCCGATGCTGGTCCACGTCGAGCCGTTGTAGCGCATGACGTGGGCGCCATCGGCGCTGATGGCGTAGAGCGCGTCGTCGTTGGCCGCGAACTGGCGTCCGGGTCCGCCGATGACCGTCCACGTCGAGCCCGTGGTGCCGACGCGACGGAGCACGTTGCCCGTCGCGGGGCTCACGGAGAAGGTGCCGAAGGCGCTCGCCGTGAGCTGGCGTCCGCCGTAGAGGCCGACGCTCTGGAGCTTCGGGTCATCGAGGCACTGGCACGTCGTCGCGCCGAGCGGCGGTCACGAGCGAGAGCTGTCCGCGGGGGCAGCGAGGGTGAGCCCCGAGCCGCAGGCGTTGCTGCGCCGAGTCGTTCGCGACGACCTCGATGCACGCCTGGATGATGTACGGTGCTGCGTTCGCCTGCATCGTGTAGCCGCTGTTCGCCGCGTAGCGCAGTTGTTGTTGGCCTCGTCGCCGTGCTGAAACCCGTGCGTGTGCGAGGCCTCGTGCCACGCCGTCGCGGCCATGTTCGCGTAGGGCCACGGATAGGCGAAGCGGCACGCAGGCGGAAGATCTCCGCGGTGCACGCGGTGGACGTGTTCAGCGCGTTGGCGGCGTCGGTGACGTAGGGGCCGATCCACTGAAAGCCCTCGTCGTTGTGGTGGTCGGGCGGATTGAGCGTCGTGGAGGCCACGGCGGACCCCGAGGTGGTCGCGGTGCAGCCCTGCACGAAGTCGTTGAGCGAGGTCGCCGGGATCATCAGCCGCGCGGCCTGTTGCGTGGCCGTGTCGTTGGCCGTTCCGGGGTCGTTGGGGCAGCGACGGTAGGGGCCGATCTGCCGGGCGCTCCCGTTGGGGTAGACGTAGGGTGAAGCCCGTGACCGCGCGCTGGATGCACTGCGCGAAGGCGGGCGAGGCCGTGACCCGTCGACCGAAGCGCTCGGCCTCGACGATGAGCGACTCCTGCGCGTTGGAGCACGAGCCGTCGAAGCGCGCGGCGCCTCGGACCTCCTGCGCGGTCGCGCCGAGGGCGTCGCTGTCGACGGGCGCTCCGTAGCAGCCCGTGAGCGCGGCGAGGAGGCAGAGCGAGGCAGAGACCGTAGACGTGGAGTGCTTCATGATGTCGATTCCCCGGTGTTGTGAGCGGTGTGGGCCGTCGCGACCCGCCGCACCGGAGAGGCGTAACAATCGGCGTTACGCCGTCACGACCGCCCCTTCGCACCCGCGTCACATCGCTTTCGGGCCCCTCCCCCTCGCGTCCGACGGCGATCACCGAGGGCGAGCGTTCGCGCCGCGGTGAGGGAGCGCGAACCCCGACGACAGGGCGTGCGCCTCTCTATGCGCGCGGACGCCTGCCTGCGACGACGTACTGCACCCCGCCGCCCGCGCTGTGAAACGTGCCTGCGCGCAGGGCCGCCACGTCTGTCGCCTGCGCGGCGCCTGCCAGCGTCCACACGCGGTCGAACTCCTCTTCGCCGCCGCCGCCCGCGAGAAAGTACCGGCGTGTGTCTTCGCGGCTCCACAGGAACATCCCGTTGCCGTGCTGTTCGAACACGTCGTCGCGCACGGCCTGTTGATCGCGCGTCGCGTACGGCGGGACGAGCGTCATGGCGCGGTCGGAGATCCAGCAGCGCAGGTCGCGCAGGCCCGCCTCCGCGGCGGCCGGGGAGTCGCCCACGCTGTTGTCCCCCTCACCCAGCGCGATCTTGCCGCGCTCGCAGGTCATCTGCGCGCGCACCAGGGCGATGCGCTCGTCGATGGGCGCGTGATGGCGCGCGCTCCCAACGCACATGGCGTTCGAGAGGTTGTTGGGCTCGGCCGCGAGGAGGCACCCGCCGGGTCGCAGCACGCGCATCATCTCGCGCAGCGCGCCGGGCACGTCGGCCACGTGAATGAGCACCGTCTGGCAGGTGACCAGGTCGAAGGTCGCGTCGGCGAAGGGGAGCGCGAAGACGTCTCCCGCCCGGTAGGAAGCGCGCGCGCCGAAGCCCGCGGCCGCGGCGCGCACGGCAGCCTCGGCGACCCACGCGGGTTCGCGGTCGACGCCCACCAGCGCGGCGTCGGGCATATGCGGCAGGAGCACGCGCCCCCAGTGACCGACGCCGCACCCGACGTCGAGCGCGTCGCGCACCTCGGCGAGCGCGAGACGCTGCGCGAGGAGCGCGACGAAATCGTCGTTCCACCAGAAGTCGCGCTGGTCGCCGAAATAGGCCGCGGAGTGGAGGTCGGGCGGGAGCGGGTTGGTCATGGCGCGCCGTGTGTAGCGCACTCCCGCGCAGGACTGAACCGCGCGGAGGGTACGCGTTGCGCCCTCGCGGCGGGCTCGACGCGCCAACGGCCGACGCGACGCGCGTCTGCGGAGCGCCTCCGCGCTTCAGGCGAAGGCGACGGCCACGTCTCGTCGGAGGCGGTAGCCCTCGCCGCTGCGCTCGAGGAGGTCGCGAAAGCCGCGCTCGCGAAGCCGCGAGAGCACGACGTAGACGCGGTTGGCGCCGCTCTCGGGGGCGACGCGCTCGCCGGGCCAGCCGACTTCGTAGAGGTCCCACACGCTCACCGCGCGGCCGGGCGCGTCGACGTGCTCGCGTGCGAGGAGCGAGAGGACGCGCCACGCCGCGGGTCCGAGATGCACCCGCGGACCGCCGCCGAGCGCCGCCCACGCGCCGTCACGGTCGAGGGTGAGCGTGAAGGACGGGATGGACCGATCGAGGCGCGACTCCGACAGGATCGACGCGAGGGTCTCGCGCAGGTGGTCTCGATCGATCCGCGTGCCGAGGATCTCACGCACGCGCTCGGAGGCCCGGAGGCCCTCTTCGATGCTGGGCCTGGGTTGATTGCCGGCCGAGACCCAGCGCGTTTCGAAATACCGCACGAGGCCGAGGAGCTCGAGGTTCTCTGCGCGCAGCACGCCGCCGCGCAGCACGCGGCGCGTCAGCTCGGTCATGTCGGCGAAGGTCACGAGCGAGCGGGCCGCGAGGAGCACGGCGACGTAGTCACCGCCCGGCGTGGGCGGTCGTCCGATCGCGACCTCGGGCGCCTGGAACACCGCGCAGGTCCCGTCGGGGTCGCCGTGTTCGAGCGCGAGCGCCACGTTGTGTCCGAAGCCGATGACGCGGAGGTCGCCGTCGCGCGAGAAGAGAAAGTTGCCGAGGCACAGCCGCCCGATGCAGAGCGGCGCGCCCGTCGCCGCATCGGTGACCGCGTGCGCCGCCTGGAGCGCCTCGCGCATCGACGTGAAGAGCGTGTCGCCGTCGGTGTATGACAGCTTGCGCCCCGAACGCGCCGTGCGTCGGAGCACCTCGTGGCCGTCGGCCACCGCGGCGAAATCGAGCTCGACCCACGGCGCGCCGTGATGCTCGACGTACGCCGCAGCGGGCACGAGGGGGTGGTCGATGCGGGCGTGCGCGTCGGCCACCTTGCGCAGCGCCACGCGCACGGCGTCGGTGTCGCTGCCGGGAGCGCCGGTGATCGTGGCGCGCGCCTCGCCGTCGTCGCGAACGACCGCGCAGAGTTCGAACGCGCCGCCCGCGTGGATCACCGATCGGGAACGATAGCGGCCCTGCACGCAACCTCCGCCGCGGGCCCCCCGTGGAGCTCGCCTGCATCGATCCTATCCGAGTGCGGAATCGCGGGGCAACGGCGCGGTCTCCAGCGTTGAAAGATGGTGAAAGATCGCCGCACTTCACCTGTCAGGGCGACGGGTGATACCGACCGCAGCGGGGGAAACGCCGGGCCGCCACGCATCACGAGGATCACGCCGCAATGACCACACGCAGAGTCCGCCCGTCTCGTCTGTCGCGCCTCGGCGCGCTCTCGCTCGTCACGCTCGCGGCGCTGTGCGCGGACGGGTGCAAGCTCTTCAAGAAATCTCACCCGAGCGGTCACCTCGCGCGCACCGTGGGCCCGGAGCAGTACACCGAGGCCTACCCCGATCAGACCAGCCCGCAGTGGAACGAGGCCATGCGCGCAGGCTCGTCGATCGAGCACAGCTTTCAGACCCGCGACGTCGGCACCCTTCACCTCTGGCTGCGCTACGGCTGCGCGAGCGCAGATGGGGCCTTTCGTCTGACGGGCAACCTCGGCGTGAACGCGCCCGGTCGCCCGCCGATGACGCCGGTGCCCGTGAGCGTCACGGCGGAGGGCGCGACGCTGAGCGGCGTTCCCCGCGGCAGCTTCGCCCCCATCGTCATCAACGCGCCGAGGAGCGCGTCGGCGGGCGGAATGGAGACCGACGGCTACGTCTACCTCTTCGACATCGAGGCGCCGCAGCAGGCGTCGGTGACCCTCACGGGCTCCCTCCGCAACGAGTCGGCATCGCGGTGCGAGGTGCTCACCTACGAGGTCTGGCGCGACTGAGCGCGAAGCCTCGCGCACGCCGCCCGACTGCACCGCCCCGCCGCCCGACGCGCTCCGATGCGCGCTCTCTTGCGAACGCGCCCCCGGCGTCGCGCGCCCCGAAGATCCGACCTCACCCACACGCTTCGAGACACGGGCTTTCGCGCGGCGACGCGCGGGTGGGCCGTCGCCGCCCGCGTCGCCGCCGTGCCCCCTGGAGCGACGCGTTGGGGGTGTCCGCCCGTGGGCGCTTCCACCGCCGTCGAGGGTCACAACGGGGCATCTTGCCGTTCGTCGCGGCAGATGCTCCACATCTATTTTCACAGCGAAATCCCAGAAATATTGGGAGTTCTGTCCTATCTCCGGCCGTCTTGTGTGACAATGACTCCGCGGTCATGCGCAACACCACGCGGTCACATCTCGCGCCTCCCGGCGGCCCGTCGAGGAGGCTCCATTCTGTCGTCCGCGGTGAGGTGGCGCCGTGAGCCACCTCGATCCGCAGGCGATGTCGTCGGCCCTCGTCGCGATTCACCTGCTCGGGTTCGTCGGGTGGCTCGCGCTCCTGCGCCGCTGGATTCGCAGATTCCCTGCGTCGCGCGTGGAGTTCGGCCTCGCGGCCTTCCTCGTGCTCGCGATCGTCGCGGCGTACCTCTGGAGCGTCGACGCGACGTCGATCCCGACGCGCTGGGTCACCCCGATGCAGGAGGGGAGGACCGAGCGCAGCGTCCTGCACCTCTACGGGCTCGGCACGCACGCGGGGCTCAACTGGTACGGCATGGTCCCGCAGCTCTCGGCGAGCCCGGCGATGGACGCGTACGACGTCGTCCGCATGAACCTCGGCCTCGCGGCGCTGAACACCGTGCTCCTCGCGGTCGCGCTGCGCGCCATCGTCGCGCATCGGCTCGTCGCGGCGTTGCTCGCGCTGGCGTGGGCGGGGAGCGCCAACCGGATCAACGTGGCGTGCTCCGAGCTCCCGTCGGAGCTGCTCACGACGTACTTCCTCATGGCGCTCGTGCCCATGGCGGTGTTCGAGTACGAGCCCGCGCCTCGCCGCAGCGTCACGGCGCTTCTCTCGATCGCCAACGTGGCGTGCTGGGCGTTCCTGGCCGCGCTGACGCGCGAGGAGACGCTCGCGATCGGCGGGCCCGCGGTGCTCGCGATGGTCCTTCGAACGGCAGCGCGTGAGGAGGCCTTCGAGCGTCACACCGCGGCCCTCGGGCGCTGGCTGCGGGCGCGCTGGTGGGTGCCCCTGCTCGCGCTCTTCGTCGCCGCGAAGGTCGCCGACCTGCTCGCGGATTCGGTCCGATCCCACCCGAGCGCGCGCCTCCGGTGGGCGCTTCAGTCGTTTCAGCTCTGGTGGCCGACGCGCACGGCGCTCCCCGCGGTGCTGGCAGACTTTCTCCCGATCCCCATCGTGGTGGCGATGGTCGCGGGGCTGCTCCTCGCGCTCCGGCGACCGCTGCGCACGGCGCTCCTGCCGCTGACGGTCTTCGCCCTGTGGGCCGTGTACCAGAAGGCCTCGCACGACGCGCCCTACGAGCGCTTTCGCTACGTGTCGATGCTCACGGCGCCGCTCGTCGTCCTCGCGGCGCTCGCGGCGCGCGACGTCGAGGCGCTGCTCGAGGCGCGTCCCACGTGGCGCCGTCCCGCCGCGTGGGCCTTCGCCATCGCGGGCGTGCTCAGCGTCGTCCCCGGGGTCCCCGGTCAATCGGTGCTCGCGCGCCACGCGGCCGTCGCGGGAGAGCGAGAGCAGGGGCTCCTCCTCGCGCGCAACAAGCAGATCGCGGTGCGCTACCTGCTCGACGCGACGGCGGATCACCCGGACTGCGCGTTCGTCGCGCGCGTGTCGTCGCGCCCCGAGAGCGCCGAGACGCCGCCGCTCGATCGCTGGATCTTCTTCGGGTACCCCCTCTCGCGTCCGATCACCATTCCAGCGCGGGGACGGACGATCCGCGCGGCGATCACCGAGGCCGTCGGCGACGAGGCGTGCGTGCTGTACTACCGCTCCCTCGACTGCAACCTCCTGCGCGCGCACGGCGAGTGCGAGGCCGACGTCGCAGGCGCGGTCGCGCTGGAGCGCCACTCGCTCGTGTCCCGTCCGTACAGCGACACGCTGGAGTACGGCGCGCTCCCGCCCATGGTGGAGATCGGACTCTTTCGTCTGCCCGTCGATCCGCGCCAGCGCGCGCAGGCTCCGACGCTGACGCCGTGATCCGCGTCGCCGCTGAGGGCGCGTCTCGGATCAGGGCCCGCGACGACCTGCAGGGTTTTCTGCGCGCGGGCGCGACGCGGATACACTCGCCGCCGCGATGCCGACCGTGACCCGCACCGTGCGCCCCGGGCCCTCCCCTCGCTCCGTGATCGTCGATGGCGTGACGCGCGCCGTGCCCTCGGGCTGGAGCCTCCTCGCGCCCGGCGACGCGGGGCTCACGCGCCGCGTGAAGGCCGGCGGGCCGACGTGGACGGTCGAAGAGAAGGTCGGCCGTCGCATGTTCTCGCGCGGCGTGTGGGCGCCCGACGAGCGCATCGAGAATGCGCGCGCCGCCCTCGAGGCCGAGCGCGCCGAGCCCTCGTACGCGAAGAAGCTCGACGCGAGCCGCGCCCTGCGCGCGCGCAAGCAGACGGCCTACGTCGAAGACTTTCGCGGCGCCGTGCTCGCCTACCTCGGCTTCGACGCGCGCCACGCCGAGCTCGCCGGGCGCCTCGCCGACGCGGTCACCCTCCACGCCACGCCCGTCGGCAGCGGAACGGTCGCCCGCACCGAGCGCATCCCCCTCGAAGCGCGCGCCGAGGCCGCGGTGATCGCGTGGATGCGCCACCAGACCACGGCCTACGACGACATGGCGATCGCGCGCATCAAGGGCGAGCGACGGCGCGTGCGGCGCATGCTCGCCGAGCGTTCGAAGACGCTGCTCGACGCGTATCGCAAGGGCGCCGCGCCCGCGACGTGTCCGCTGCGCGCCGCGCTCACGCGGGGCGACGTCGCCTCGACGACGCGCGACGTCGGGCTCCGCCGTGGCGTCTCGCACGGCGCTCAGAGCGTGAATCCGACGCCTGCGTAGGCCGAGACGGTGATGACGTGCACGGGGCCGTCGTCGCGCACGCGCGGGGCCACGGCGTCGTTGTAGTAGAGCGCGCGCCACGTCGCGCCGAGGCCGCCGACGAAGGCGCTCGCGCGGATGTCGAAGCTCAGCCCGAGGGCGGGCCCCACGCGCTGACCCGAGGAGAAGGTCTGCGGCGGAGGGACGTACTCGGTCACGACGGTCTCGGAGCAGTTCCAGCTCAACCAGCCGCAGTTGCCGGCGTAGGCGCTGTGCCCGGGGTTCCAGGTCAGGTTGCCGAAGGAGACACCCGCAAGGATGTCGATCGCGAGGCCCTGCCGGAGGTCGCCGAGCAGGCGCTGTCGGTAGAGCGCCATCACGTCGGAGAGCGCGCCCGAGACGTAGGCCTCCTCGACGGTCGTCGGCGCGCCGAAGGAGAGCGAGAGGCGCCCCGCGCCACCGTACGACCACCCGAGCCCCACGCCCCAGCGCGTCGCCACGCGCAGCGTCGCGCCCGCGCCGAGCCCGCTCGCGTCGAGCTTCGTGCCCGGCGCGAACATCGAGAACGGAAAGCTCACCGTGAGATCCGTCCGCAGCGTGGGTGGCGGGCGCGCGTACCTGACCTCCGCAGCGGCCACCCCTTCGAGCCGCACCGTCGAGTCGGCGCCGACCCGCGTGCATCGCCCTGCGACGCAGCGCTCCAGCGCGCGCCCCGAGAGAACGTCACCCTGCACGCGGTCGCGCGCCACGGTGGGCGACGCGAGCGTCACCGTGCTCCGGTCGGTGAGCGTCACCCGCGCGCGCTCGACGTTGCGCGCGCTGCGAAGCTCCGCGACCGGCAGCGGCACCCACGGTCGCCCCGCGCACGCGGCGAACAGCGCGGCGCACACGGCGACGCACAGGATCGATCTGGAAGGCTCACGCGATGTCATGGCGACACCTCTGCCGCGAGCGTTGCATCGCGCGTTCCGCATCTGACAGAGAATGTCTCGGTCTCGCCCGTGCCGCCCCTGCGCGCGCTCTCGGCGCGCGTGCGATGCGCGAGCGTTCGCGCGTCGGGGGCCGCGTCACGCGTGAGCCCGGCGCGGTCGTGCACCTTCGGGGGCGCGGCGTCGAGTACACTCGCGCGCGTGCCGCGTGCGGGTCGCTGGTGCTGCGTGCTCTTCCCTCTCCTCGCCGCGGCGCCGTGCGCTGCGCAGGACGCCGTGGTCCTCGACTGGCGCGCGCCCTCGGAGTGCCCCGCCCGCGAGGAGGTGCTCCGCCGCGTGGCGCAGCTCCACCCCGTCGCGGGCGATCTCCAGCCGCGGTTCGAGGCGACGGCGACGGTGTCACGTCGACCGGGCGCGCGGTGGCGCGTGCGCATCGAGACCCCGTCGGGCGTTCGCGCGCTGGAGTCTCGCACCTGCGAGCAGATCGCCGAGGCCACCGCGGTGGTCGTCGCGCTCGCGCTCGATGACATCGCGCCGGTCCCCTCGCTGCCGCGCCCGACGCTGCCAGCCACCGTCGAGCAGGTCCCCGATGTGGAGCGACCGCCGGTGCTTCGACCGCCCGCCGCCCCGGTGCGTCCCGCGCCGACGAGGGTCGAGACCTCGCTGGGCGCGCGGCTCTCGCTCGACCTTCGCGCGATGCCCGACCTCGCCTGGGGCGCTGGCGCCCTCGCGGGTTGGACGTGGCGGGCGCTCCGCGTCGAGCTCGCGCCCGGTGTGAGCTACGCGTCTCGTGACGCGAGCACCTCGAACGCGGGCTTCGACGCGCTGCGGGTGGAGCTCACCGCGCGCGCCTGCGCCATGACCGTCGGACCGACGCGCTTCGGCGCCTGCGCCGCGCTCTCCGGGGGATGGCTCCGCGTGAGCGCGTCGGGCGTCGCCCTCGCAGACCACGGCGACGCGCCCTGGATCGCCGCGGGAGGGAGCCTCCTGGCCCGTGTCGGCGCCCGACGGTTCGGCGGGCTCGTCCCCGTCGATGTGATGGCTCCGATCGCGCGGCCGCGCTTCGTGGTGACGGGCGCGACGGACGCCTACGAGGTGCCGGCCTTCACCGTGGCGCTGTCTCTCGGCGTGGAGTTCGCGTTGCCATGACGGATGACGCCTCCGTCGGCCACTCCGCGGGGGTGAACTCCCTCGACGCGGCCACAGCGCGTCTTCCGCCGCCCGACTTCGACGCGGTGTACGCCGCCCATTTCGCGTTCGTGTGGCGAAACCTCCGCCGTCTCGGCGTGCGCGAGTCGCACCTCGACGACGCCGCGCAGGAGACCTGGGTCGTCGTGCATCGCCGCCTCCCCACCTTCGAAGGCCGCTCGTCGCTGCGCACCTGGCTCGTCGGGATCGCGGTCCGCGTGGCGAGCGACCATCGGCGTTGGCGTCGACGAAAAGATCCGCACGAGCCAATGCCCGACGATCCCCCCTACGCGGCGCCGGGCGTGTCGCCCGAAGGGGCCGCCGAACGGGCCCAGGCCGCGCGGGCCCTCGACGCCCTGCTCGACACGATCCCCGAGGAGCGTCGGACGGTCTTCGTGTTGACGGAGCTCGAAGGGATGTCCGCGCCGGAGGTCTCCGAGGCCCTCGGGATCCCATTGAACACGGTGTATTCGCGGCTGCGCGTGGCGCGGTCGGAGTTCGAGTCGGCCGCGTCGCGGCTGCGCGGAGCGAAGCGATGAGCGAACTTTCCCCCGAGACCAGGACGCTGCTCGAGTCTCTCGCGTCCTCCCATGATCCGCCGCCCGAGGCCGCCGCGCGCGTGCGCGCTTCGGTCGAGGCGCGCGTGACCTCTCCGCCCGCACCGCAGCGGTGGCCGTGGATCGTCGGCGTCGGCGTCGCGGTGCTCCTCGCGGCGACGATGTTCGCGACGAGGCCCTCTCCGCGCGTCGCGCCCACGCCGTCGCCCGCGCGCGTCGCGAGCGTGGCACAGCGCACCGTCGCGCCCGATGTGACTGTGATTCCTGTCGCGCCGATCGCGACGGCGACACCCGTCGCGGCGCCCGTCGTGGCGCCCGCGACGCCTCCGGTGGTGAGGCCGCGGCGCGTCGAGGCCGACGACGACCTCGCGGGTGAGCTCCTGCTGATTCAGCGCGCGCAGCGGGCTCTCGCGCGCGGTGACGGGGCAGCGGCGCTCGACGCCCTCGACGCGCACGCGCGCGCCCATCCTCGCGGGAGGCTCACCGAGGAGCGGCAGGCCGCGCGGGTGCTGGCCCTTTGTGCGGTGGGGCGCGCAGACGAGGCGCGCGCGGCGGCGACCCGCTTCGTGGCGCGCTATCCGACGTCGCCACACGCGGCGCGCGTGCGGGGAGCGTGCGCGCGATGAGGAGGCCCTGGTACGTCGCCGCGACGCTCCTCTCGGGATGTCAGTGGGAGATCGTCGTGGGTCAGCTTCGGTCCCCGGTCGCCACCGACGCGGTCGCGATCGACGCCGTCACCGACACGCCTCCTGCGACGGATGTCACCGACGCGCCGCGTGACGCGCCCGCCTCCGACGCAGCGGACGCCACGGACACAGCGGACACGAACGACATCACCGACGTCGCCGACGCAGCGGACGCCCGCGACGCCTCGGATGCGACGGACGTGACGGACGTGACGGACGCGGCCGATGCCTCGGACGACGTCTTCGAAGAGCCGATGGGCACCATCACGGCGGTGTCGCTCGGAGGCGCGTTCACCTGCGCGCTGCGAAGCGATGGGAGCGCGTGGTGCTGGGGCGCCAACGACCGCGGACAGCTCGGGCGCGCGCCCTCGGCGCGTCCGTGCTCGATGGCCGAAGGCGCCGTCGCGTGCGAGTCGCAGCCCGTGCAGGTCGAGGGGCTCGAGAACGTGATCTCGGTGACCGCAGGCGCGGCCCACACCTGCGCGCGCGTCGCCGAGGGCTACGCGATCTGCTGGGGCGACGCGAGCTACGGTCAGCTCGGCGGAGGCTCCGCGAGCGCCGACCCGTCGCCGGTGCCCGTCGCGGTGCTCTCCGACGTGCTCCCGCTGGAGGCGCTGCGCGACGTGTCGGCGGGCGCGCAGCACACCTGCGCGAGAGACGAGAACGGCGCCGTGTGGTGCTGGGGTCGCAACGACCACGGCGAGCTCGGATCGGCCTCTCCAGAAGGCGTTCCCGAACGCTGCGCGGGTCCGTGCAGGACGTCGCCCGCGATGGTCCCCGCGCTCGAGCGACGCACGCCCGACGCGGGTGAAGCGCCCCTCGACGCCGCCGTCGACGCCGCCGCGAGCGACGCCTCCGCCGACGCGCGCGCCGACGCCTCCGACGCGCGCGCCGACGTGACACGCGACGCGCCCCTCGACGCGCGCCTCGACGCCGCGGACGCCTCCGACGCAGACACCACCGACGCCACCGTCGAGGACGTCGCGGACGACGCCGCCGACGTCGAAGACGTCGCGCCCGTCGACGCCGTCGCGCCGCCCTCGATGGTCCCTCGCGCCATCGCCTCGGGCGGGACCTTCGCGTGCGCCGTGCTCGACGACGGGACCGTGCGCTGCTGGGGCGACGACTCCGACGGACAGCTCGGGGACGGACGCAGGGTCCGAGAGCCGCAGCGCCCGGTGATGGTCATCGCGACGCCCGGCGCGGCGCGCACCAACGAGCCTCGGGTACCACGGCGGGGCTTCAGGGCAGCAGGAGCGCGACGTCGAGGCGGTACTCCAGCGCGGCGCCGCGCGCGGCGATCACGAGGACGATGCGCTCGTGCGCGGCGGCGGTGAGCTCGAGCGCCGGCGCGACGGGCGAGCCGGACGCGCGTCGGCGCGAGCTCGGGGAGGCGCGGTCGGTGTGACAGTCGAGGCGGTGCGCGACAGGCGCGTAGTCGGGGGTGCGCGCCGGAGGTCGAGCGCGCGCTCAGCACGAAGCGATAGATTCCTGCGACGGGCGCCGCGAAGGAGACGACATCTTCATACGGCCTCTCGCCTGTCCAGGCCGACTCGGCGAGGCAGGAGGGCGCGTCCCACGTCGGCGTCTCGGCGCGCGCGTCGAGCGTGGCGATGCGCGCGTCGGTCGTGGGGCTCCACCCGCGTGCGCGCCAGGCCGAAGGGCACCCCGGGTCGCGCGCCTGACACGTCCGCTCGCTCCAGACGCCGCTGGTGCGCACGCACGTCAGCCCGTCGCCGCAGCGCACCCGCGCGCTCGTCGTGGGGTCGCACTGCCAGGTCGCGACGGTCGGCGCCTCGACGGGGCCCTCGATCGTCGTGACCGCGCGCCCGGCGGCGTTGAACCCCGTGACCCGCACGCGCGAGAGGCCCGGCGGCGCGTTCCACCCTTCGCGCGCGAGGAGCGGCGTGCGGTCCGTCGAGTAGACCGACGAGCGGTTGGTCCAGTCGAAGCGATCGACGCGCGCGAGCTCGACGCCCTGCGTGTCGACGAAGGCGACCTCCGCCGCGGTCATCGCGAGCTCCGCCGCGTTGAGGTCGACGCGGAGCGAGCCCGAGATCGGGTCGTAGTGGGCCGCGAGCCGCGGCCGACAGAGGTACCCCGTCGAGCGCTCGTAAATGCAGAGCGCGTCGATCTCGCAGCTCGCCGTCGTCGGTCCGCTCTCGCACCGCTCGCCGATCGCGAGCACCGGCCTCGGCTTGATGGGCATGTCGAGCGCGGCGCTGCGCAGGCCCGACGCGTCTTCGGCCCAGATGCGGGCTCGCACCGCGCGATCGGGCACGGGTCCGAGCGAGAAGCGCCCTTCAGTCGGGGTCGCCCCGGCGCGCCACGAGACCTCGCGCCGCAAGAGCCCCCCGAAGGGCACCAGCGAGCCGTCGGCCGCGCGCAGCTCGATGACGAGGAGCTCCATGTCGGCGTCGGCGTCGCGGGCCTCGACGACCGCGAAGCTGTCGGGCGCCCAGCGATACACCGAGGCGCGCGTCACCTCGGGCGCGTGGCCCGTGGGAGTCACCTGCTCCGCGCGCACGCCGAAGCTGCACGACCTCGCGTCGTAGCAGCCGCCCACCACCATCGCGACGGTCTGCCCTTCCTGAAGGGGGAGCACCGTGGAGCGCGTGGACCGCACGCAGCGGGCGGGGGCGGACTCCGCGGCGCATCCGTCGAGCACGCTGAGGTCCCACGAGGCCCACGAGACGTCGCTGTCGACGCTCAGTCGCCAGGGTCCCGCCGAGGGCGCCGTGAAGCGCACGGTCACGTCGCGACGTTCGGCGCTGCGCGTGAGGGCGCAGACGTCGTTGCGTTCGCTCCGCGTCGCGGTGAGGCCCGAGAGCACGAAGCGCGTCCGCCGCGCGTCGCCGTTGCGGGCGTCGCTGAGGTCTGGGAGGTCGTCGCAGGTCGCGCGCGTCGGCACGCGCGACGCGTCGGCCTCGCCGCGAGGGCCGCGCGTGACGGACGCGTCGCGGTCGACGATCGCCAGCGCGCCGGGCTCCGTCGCGGGCGCAGCGCGTCGCGTCGAGGCGTCGTCCGCGGCGTCGTCGGGTCCGTCGGGCGCCGGTGCGCCGCACGCAGAGAGCATCGCGCCGAGCGCGATCGACAGGAGCGCGTGACGCCGGGAAGGGCGAATCGAGCGAGGTGAAGCGTTCATGCAGGCCTGTGTGGCCGGCCCTCCGGCGATCCGTCGAAAATCGACGTCGCCGACGCCGACAGGGGCGACGACCCGTTACGCGACCACCCGCGTCACGCCGAGCGGCCGCGGAGCCAGCCTTCGAGGGCCAGGGCGTGGCGCTCCGTCGACTCGACCTGCTCGGCCTCGAGCAGCGCCGCCGCGAGCTTGATCGAGTGGTCGTTGAGCGTCTCGACCGCGCGCCTCCGAAGCGTCGCGAAGTCGCTCGCGGGCGACCTCGCGGGCGCCTCGCGCAGTGCGCCCACGTAGGCTCCGCGTACGGCGAGCAGCGCGTGTGTCGCGTGCCGTAGCAGCGACGCCGCGCTCGCGCGAGGGAGCAGCGCGACGAGGGCGCACACGGCGTCCATGCCGGTCACGCCGTGCAGCAGCGTGAAGTGGTTGGCGGCGTGGTACTCGCCGTCGGTCAGCAGTCGCACGGCGCCCTCGCGCAGCGCGTGGGCCGCGCGCGCGGGGTCGTCGTCGAGCCTCACCCGCGCCGTCACGGGGCCCAGCGTGCGATGGGCGCGCGCGCGGGCGAGCAGCGTCGCGGTGATCATGCCGGGGACGTGCGTCCCCGCGTCGGGCGACGGTTCGAGCGCGGCGAGCGCCTCGTCGAGCGTGAGCGCGGGTCCCGAGGGCGCGTCGGGGAGCGACGGGAGCGCCTCGGCGCGCAGCGCGGCGTAGGCCAGGGCGCGTCCGAGCTCGGCGCGGTACACGGGGTGATCGCCGCGGGCCAGCGCGCGCGCCGCGTGAGCGACGCGGAGCGCGCCGTGAAAGGCAGCGCCCACGAGGCCCGCACCGAGCGCGGCGTCGCAGCGCGCGGCGAGCAGCGGTCGCAATCCCTCGCGATCGAGCGCGGCGCGTTGCGCCTCGCTGTCCGCGCGGAAGGTCGCGAGCGTCGGGTCACGCTCTTCGTCGAGCGAGTGCAGCCGCGGGAAGTACGCCGCCACGAAGGCGTCGATCGCGTCGGGGTCGAGCCGCTCCAGCGCCTCGACGGCCATCGCGGCGTGGTCGGTGAGCCCTCCCGCGTACTCGGGCGAGAGCGCTTCGGAGCGCGCGATCGCGCGGAGCGCTGCGATGGGGTGGGCCCCGGTCGTCGCGGTATACATGCCGCCACGGTGCAGCACGCCGGGACGCGTGTCGACCGGGGAGCCGCGCCGTCGGTGACGCGAGACCGGTGAAGCCCTTCGCCGCGAGGGATTCGAAATGGACGAAGCCCCGCGTCGGCTCCCGAGCGCGCCGATCCGGTGAAGGATGCGGACGCGTCGGGAACTCTGCAGGGTATCGACCGCGCGGTGCTCGCTCGCAGATGTCGCTCGTCGCCGAGGCGCAGCGCTGCGATGCGTCGCCCGATCCGCAGTGCCGTGGAGAGCGATCACCTCTCCTCGCGCCGCCTCGCACCACGAACCCGCGCAGGCGTTCGTGGCACATCGAGGCGGCGCTCGACACGCGCCTTCGGACTGCGCCCCGCACGATCGTCGCAACGACCGCGGAGGCGCGCGTCGGGAGGAGCGCCCACGCATGCGTCGTGTCGGACGCGATGCGCGAGCAGACCCACCGACTCGGAGCGCTCTCGGGGCTCCTCGTGAGACCATCTCAACTGCGGGTCCGTCGCGTTCGCTGACGCGAAGGGCCTCGCAGCTCCGGTCTCTTCCGCCGACACCGCCGTCGCGAAACGGGCGGTGCGGAGCGTCGATGCATCGGTCACACACGGCTCCGGCAAGAGCCCCGAGGGTTCGCTGAGCGTGCGGCTCCACCACCTCGCGGTGGAGAGCGTCACGCGCTCATCGCCTCGGACGCACCCGTTGGCCGCGGGTGCGGTGCGCCGGTTCGACGCGCATCGATCACATACGCGCCCTCGCGAGCGAGCGGTGATCGACGGTCCGAGTGAGAGGCTCCGACGTGGTGCGAGTCGTCTCCGACCCGCATCGCGTCAGGCGCATCGCCCTGACACGAGCGACACTACTCGCGACCCTCGCGAACACAAAAATCGTTGCGACGATTTCTCGCAAACAACTTCTGAGAAGACGTTCTACGCAGCGCCCGAGAGGCTCACGCGCGCCCCCGTCGGCGACGCGATCAGGCGGGCGCCTCGTCGAGGAACGCGCCCGCGCGCAGCGTGACGACGAGCGTGTCGCGGCGCCCGTCGGGCGCGCTCGGCTGGATGGGCGTCGTCTCGTGGATCACGCGCGCGTCGTCGAGCAGGAGCATCGTCCACGGCTCCGTGAGGGTGAAGCGCTCGCCGCGCGCCCCGTGGGCTTCGAACACCCGCGTCTCGCCGCCCTTCACGCCGACGCGCGAGACGAGGAGCAGGGCCACGAAGTCGACGCCGTCGCGGTGCGCGCCCTCGGGCGTGGGGCGTCCGATTCCGCCCGACGTGTCGATACGAAACTGATGGGCCTCGACGAACCATCGCGTGGTCGTCGGACGCAGCGCCGTACATGCGTCTGACAGCGCGCGCAGGAGCCGCGTGAACGCGCGTCGCTCCCCGCGGTCTCTGCGCGCATCGGCTCGAACCAGCGGTGCATCCCGCCGTGGAGCGCGTTGTACTCCACGGGCTGCCGGTGCGCGCGGTGGGCCGCGAGGCTCGTGCGACGGCTCGCGCGTGGCGATGAAGCACGCGTGCCGCCGTCGACGGTAGCGGCCTCCGTCGCGCAGGTGCGCGTCGAGCGGGAGCGACGCCCGGTCTTCGCGCATGGCGTCGAGGTCCTGGCGCGAGACGCCCGACCACGCGGCGACGTCGTCTGGCGAGAGGGCCGCGTAGCCGCGGTCGCACGGTCGAGACCAGCGCGTCGGGCGAGGTGAACGAGGGCGAGGATCACGTGGCTCATGCGCGTCGGCGCGACCATAGAGCGTTCGAGGTGCGCCGCAACGGTCTCGCCGAAGGGCACCCGTCGCTGACGCGGTCGAGACCGCGCGTGGAGCGCCATTTGCCGCGCGCGTCGGTCAGCGTCCGCCGAAGACCGGAGGGCGCCGTGACGCCGCGGCGGCGGGAGCCCTCGGTGAGGTCTTCGGAGCCGTAGCTCGGCCTGTCGGAGGGCCTCGTGTTCGAGGGCGCGGCGCAGGGTGACGCAGTCGATCCCGGGGCCTCCTTGATCCGCGGACGGCGAGCGGCGCGTTGCGGGCGATGTCTTTGCGCGATGCCCATGGCGCGGGGGGCGTCTCGGACGCGGAGACCGCTTCGAGGCCCGAGCCCCATCGCGGCCTCGCCCGTCGAAGCGCCGTCCCGTGAGAACAGCTCCGCGGCGCCGCTGCGGCCCTGCGCGGCGAGGGACGAGGTAGGTCGCGCCCATCCCGGGGTGCGGGCCGAGCTGCGTGAAGTTGAACGCGAAGCTTCGCGTCCTGATCGAAGACGCAGGAGGTCGCAGGCGATGGCGAGGCAGGCCCGCGCCGATGGCGGCGCCGTGCACCGCGGCGATCGTCGGCACCGCGAGCTCCGCGACGGAGAGGTAGCGCGCATAGAGATCAGCATGAACGCGCACGGGCCTCGAGGAAGCGCGCGGACTGTAGCCGCCGGAGCATGTCGAGGTCGCCGCCGCCCGAGAACGCGCCCCCCGCGCCGGTGAGCACCACCGCGCGCACGGAGAGATCATCTCCGAGGGCGCGCATGCCGCGTCGCGCAGGGCGTCTCCGAGTGACGGGGTCATCGCGTTGCGCCGCGGGGCGTCGTCGAGGGTGAGGATCGCGACGGCGCCTTCGCGCGTCACGCGCACGCCGAGGTCTTCGCTGCCGTCGGTGGTCATGCGCCGCAATCTAGAGCGGTCGCCGCAAAACCGCCTGCCCGTTCTGCGTCCGATCCGTCTCGCGCGCCTCGGTGCCCGTCATGCGACGACGCACGGTCGCGGGGTCGCGGCGCTCAGGGCCACTGGCGGCCAGGCCACCCGCCGCGGGCGTGACGGCGACCGCGGGCGTTCGCTCGCTCGACGCGCGCACCCGCGCGATGACGTACCAGAGCGCGCCGCGCCACGACGAGCGCCGCGCCCACGCCGATCGCCACGTTGGTGCCGACGAGCATGTCGCGGTAGCGCGCGTCGTCGTCGAGCGCCGTCGGCGAACAGAAGCCCCGCGCGTCGCATTGCGCGTCGCGGTCGGCGCGCGCCGCCCCGAGAGCGCGTAGAGCACCCCCGCGGTGGCGAGGCCCGCGACGCCGACGCCCTCGACGATCCACGGCCCGCGCCCGGACCCGATCGCGGCGACGCGCGGATCGTCGAGGGCAGCGGGTGTGGCGAGGGCGCCCCGGTCGCGGGTCGAGACCGACGGCGGAAGCTCGATCGCGACCTCGACGACCGCGCCCGCGGGCACCTCGAGCGTACGGCGGAAGGGCGCGCGACCCGCGGCGCTCGCCTCGACGACGACGGCCCCGGGCATCACCACGCGCGGAAGGTCGCGCAGCGCTTCAGGGACCTCCGCGCTCGCGACGCGCACGGTCACGCCGGCGGGAGGGTCCGCGGGGAGGCGCAGGTGAACGCGTCCGAGCGCGGGTTCGAGCGCGCGCGCGACCGAGGTACACGTCGCGGCGATCGAGGCGCGATTGGCGGCGCTGGGATCGGCCTGCGCAGACCGGGCGCAGGCGAGCGCGCTCGCGTACGACTCGACGAGCTGGCCGAGCGCGCGCTGCTCCTGCGCGATCATGAGACCCAGCGACGGCGTCATGCGGATGCGCCCCGCGCGCAGCGCGAAATCGAGGGCGTGCTCGTGGTCGTTCGCGGCGCGCGACGCCTCGGCCCGCGCGACGAGCTCCTGCCGAGACGCGAGGTCGGCGCTCGTCTGCGCGACAGCGCGAGCCGGAACGAGCAACAGCGCGAGCGAGAGCAGCGAGACGGCGCGCAACGGTCACTCCACCGGGTGTTGACAGTCGGGGCCGGTGCACGGCGGCGCGCTCGTCGGCGCCTGCGGCGCGACAGGCGGCGCGACGACCGCGGAGGGCGCGACGTTCGAGGGTGCATGGCCTGCCGCGTGGGGACGCGCGCCCCGCGCGTGCGTCGGCGCGGCGGGCGCCGCGGGCGCGGCGGGCGCCTCGATCGGTGGCGGCGCGACCTGCGCATCGACGACCTCCACGGCCGGGGGCGCGTGCGTCGCAGGAACGCCCGACACCGCCGCGGTCGCAGCGCGGGCGCCGCGCGCCTTGCCCTGATCGTGCGCGGTGCGCGCGACGATCACGCCGCCGAGGAGGAGCGCCGCGGCGATCGCGACGGCGACCGCGGGACGCGCGTCGCGGCGGGGGCGTTGCTGCGCGGAGGTGCGCGGGTTGGTCGCGACGACGAGGCTGTCGACCACCGTGTCGGGCGCGTCGACGGGGGCTGGCGCGAGGCCCGGCGCGAGGGCCGGCGCGAGGCCGGGCGCGAGGGCCGCGGGCGTCACGAGGGCCGACTGCGCCAGACGCGCGGCGTCACCCCACAGCACCCGCGCTCGCTCGCTCGCGAAGGGCAGGAGCGCCGCCATGAACGCGCGCAGCGTGGGGAAGCGCGCCTCGGGATCGCGCGCCATCGCGCGGAGCACGGCGGCGTCGAGCGCGGGAGGCAGCTCCGGTCGCAGCGCGCGAGGCGCGGTGACGGGGGCCTCACGCACCATGACGAGCAGCTTGTAGACGTTGTCGGCCGCGAAGGGGACGGCGCCCGTGAGGCACTCGTAGAGCGTCACGCCGAGCGCGTACTGATCGGTGCGCGCGTCGGCGTCGCGGGCGCGCTCGATCTGCTCGGGGGCCATGTACGTGGGCGTCCCGAGGATCCCGTCGGTGCCCGTGTGCCTGCCGTCGTCGCCCTCGGCGACGCGCGAGATGCCGAAGTCGAGCACCTTGGGGTGCGCCGCGCCCGTGGCGTCGCGCGTGACGAAGATGTTGTCGGGCTTGAGGTCGCGGTGCACGACGCCCGAGGCGTGGGCCGCCTCGACGCCCGCGATCACCGGGAGCATGAGGTCGACGGCGCTCTCGACGGCGAGCGCGCCGTGACGCCCGAGGAGGTCGCCGAGGCTCTCGCCTTCGAGCAGCTCCATGATGAGGTAGGGCGTCCCGTCCTGGAGGCCCACGTCGGTGACGTCGACGACGTTGGGGTGACGGATCGACGCCGCGGCCCTGCCCTCCCGCGCGAAGCGCGAGCGGATCGAGGGCGACCGCGCGTGCTGCGCGTGGAGCACCTTGAGCACGACGCGCTTGTGGAGCCCCGTGTGCTCGGCCGCGTAGACCGCGCCCATCGCGCCGGATCCGAGGCGCTTGACGATGCGGTATTGCCCGAACGGCGTGCCTTCGGACAGCTCCGAGTCTTCCATCGCGCGGCGCAACCTACAGCACCTCGACGCGGGCCGACACTCGCGCCCCCCGCGTCATCGGCCGACCGCGCATCGGAACCCGATGAACGCCGCCCACGCCGCGGGCCCTTCAGAGAGCGTGAGCGCGTGGACGCCCCCCTGCCCGCCCGAGCCCCAGCGCCCTCCGCGGATCGCCGCCGAGGGCACCCCCGACACGTCGCCCGCGCCGTTGTAGACCCTGCTGTTGACGTTCATCGTGCGGTCGTCGTTGTCGAGGCTGTACCCCGTGGGCCACGGGCTCGTCGGCACCGGTTCGAGCAGGCGCTGCGGCGACACCGCGGGCGAGGTCGCGACGGAGAGCGCGCTGCCTGCGCCCGCGTACCACTCGTCGGTCCACTCCCACACGTTGCCGATCATCTCGTGCGCGCCCGCGGCGGAGACGCACGACCGCGTCGCGGCCCCTGCGACCGCGCCGCTCGACGTGGTGTTGCAGCTCGCGTCGTCGGCGGTGCCGCTCGCGGCCGCGAGCCACTCGCTGCGCGTCGCGAGGTGCTTGCCCGCCGCCACGCACGCCTCGTTGGCCTGAAACCACGTCACGTTCACCGAAGGGAGGCCCGGGTGGCTCAACGCCAGCGCCGGCGCGGCGCCTCGCGGGTGCGCCCCCGAGCGCTGAAGCCCCGACGACGCGACGTCATCGCGGCCGTCGCCCGTCGTCGTGGCCGTGCCGAGCTGCGCGCCGCTGTTGGCCTGGTGAACGGCCGCTTCGAAGCGATCGACCCAGAAGCCTCCGAGGTTGCCGACCTTCACCACCTGATCGGTGACCGCCGCGGTGCCGAGCATCACCGTGCGCGTGCAGACCACGCCGGGCGACTCCGACGGCGCGAGCGCGTAGCCACGCGGGCACGCGGGGTTGGGGTCGCCGACCTGCGACGCGAGGGAGGCGTTCTGCGTCGTGAGCGTCGCGACGCGCGCCTCGAGGGCCGCGATGCGCATGTCGAGCGCGCCGCCGGTGGAGGCCGTCGTGGCGCTCTCGGCCTCGATGGCGAAGGGCACCGCGCCGAGCTTCGTGCGCGGCAGGGCCATGCCGTCGACGGTGAGCTGGAGCCAGAGGTTGTTGTTCGCGTGAACGACGGCGGTGCACGAGTCGTCGAGGGGCAGTTCGAACGCGCCGTTGACGGGCGTGAGCGTCGTCGCGGTCGGGCCCGAGCTGCACGCGGTCTCTGCGCCTCCGGTGGCGGCCGTGAAGACGGCGACGCGGAGCGCGTGCGGACCCGCCGAGGCGCCTTCGAGCGTGCCGCGATAGAGCATCGTGGGCATCGTCGGGACGCCCAGCGCGCGCACCGAACGGACGACGACGACCGTGAGCGCGGCGGTGAGCGTCGCGCCGAGGCAGAGGGTTGTGACGGTGCGGCGATTCACGGCGCGATGCCTCCGGTGACACAGAGCGAGCGGTCGGGGGTGCAGGTGCGGCTGAGCGCGCCGAGCGAGTGCGTGACGCGCAGCGATCCTGCGCGCACGGGACCCAGCGTCGTGATGCCCGCGCGCACCGTGAGTGACGCGTCGCGTGTCACGTCGAGGGATGCGTCGACCACGTCGGCCGACGCGTCGATGACATCGGTCACATCGGCGACGTCTGGCGCGTCGGCGACGTCGCGCGCGTCGGTCACGTCCGACGCGTCGCGCGGCGCGGGCGCGTCGGGGTACGGGCGATAGCGCCAGTCATCGGGCGCGCAGGCCGGAGACGTCATCAGCGCGAGCAACGCGAGTCGATGGAGCGTGGGTCGCGCCATGGGGCGCGGGAAGGTATCGCGGCACCGCGGGCGCGCAAGTGGGGGTGCGCCGCCGCGCCGGACACCGCGCTTCGAACGCGATGGAGCGACCTCGCGACCGCAGGATCGTCGTGGGGCGTGTCTGCGAGACGCGCTCAGGGCCTCAACGAGACGGGCGAGCTCGACGACGACACCTGTCTGAAGCGCGCGCGGGTGCCCGATCGAACGCAGACCGGCTGACCGCCCGCGCGCATCTCGATCGAGACCCGCGACGGCCGCGGCTAAGATCGCCGCGTGCGACGACAGATCGGGCAATTCGCGGGCGTCGGGCTCTTCGTGCTGGTCGGCTGCACCGGCGCGCCGACGCCACCCCCCGTCGACGGCGCGCTCGACGCGACGCGTACGGACGCATCGGGCGACATCTACGCGTCGGATGCGAAGTCACCCGGTGACGCGCCCTTCGATGCGGTGGCCGACGCGCCCTTCGATGCGATGGCCGACGCGCCCTTCGATGCGATGGCCGATGCCTCACCCGCCGCAGACGCATCGGTCGACGCGGCGACAGACGGCGGAGCGTCGGGTGAACGGCACGTGCTCCGTGAGGACTTCAACGCGATGGCGCCCGAGCGCGCGCCGACGGGGCCGTGGACGGCCACGGCGGGGGTGACGGTGCGCGCGGCGCCCTTCGCCGACGATCACAGCGTCGAGGTGACGCGGCCCACCGGCGTGATGACTGCCTCGCTCTCGACGACGCTCGCTGGCCTCGGCGGGCGCGTGGTGTTCGAAGCGAAGGTGATGGCCCGCGAGACCGCAGGCTTCAAGGCCATCCCCTACCTCTACGACCGCGCAGGGACCGCCGTGGCGTCGGTGGCCTTTCTCGACGGAGACCTCGTCGCGTGGGTCGGCGCGACGCGCACGGTGGTGCAACCCTTCGCGCCCGACGTCTGGTACCTCGTCCGCGTGGTGATCGACACCACGGCGGGCACCTTCGACCTCTTCGTCGACGGCGTGCGAAAGCTCCAGGGCAGAGCGCTCCGCAACCCGACCGACGCGATCACGCAGGTCCGGTACTACGTCGACGGCGCGGGCGACGGGCTCCTCCGCGTCGACAACGTGCGGGTGTATCGCGAGGCCGAGCTCATCGGCGCCCCGCCGACGCCGATCTTCGACGCGCGGCGCTTCGGCGCGACGGGCGACGGCGCGCGCGACGACACCGCGGCCCTCCAGCGCGCCATCGACGCGGCAGCGGGAACGGGCGGGTCCGTCGTCCTCTCGGGCGGGACCTTTCTCAGCGGCACGCTCACGCTTCGAAGCCGCATGACGCTCTTCGTCGATCCCACCGCCACGCTCCGGGGCACCACCGACGTCGCGCGCTACCCCACGCAGACCCCCGCGACGGGCAACACGCAGCTCGGCAACTGCCGCCGCGCGCTGCTCTACGCCAACGAGGTCACCGGGCTCCGCATCGACGGAGGCGGCACCATCGACGGTCAGGGCGGAGCCTTCTCGGGCGCCGAGCGCGAGCGTCCGATGCTCCTCTGGGCCGTCCGCTCGACCGACGTGACCGCGCAGAACGTCTATTTTCAGCGCGGCGCCGTGTGGGGCGTGGTCGCGATGGAGTCGGACCGCGTCGCGTTTCGCAACCTCAACGTGCGGAGCAGCGGCATCACGCACGACGGCATCGACGTGGTCGACGGCGCCGACGTCGTCGTCGAAGACTGCGCGGTGCGGAGCGGCGACGACGCGATGTGCCTCAAGAGCGGCGTGCGCCGCGGGCTCGTGGGCGTCACCGTGCGGCGGTCGTTCTTCAGCGGCGACAACGGCGGGTCGAACGGCGTGAAGTTCGGCACCGCGAGCTACGGCGCGTTTCGCGACGTCACCATCGAAGACGTCTACGTGAAGGACGTGCAGTACGCCGCGATGGCCGTGGAGTCGCGGCAGGGCGCCGACGTGGCCGGCGTGGCCTTTCGACGCGTGGAGTTCGCCAACGCGGGCTCGGCCTTCTTCGTGTACCTCGCGCAGCAGGACGTCACGCACCCCGACGGCGACGTGCCGCGGATCGGCAGCATGACGGGGGTGACGTTCACCGACGTGCTCGGTCGCACCGCGTCGTGGCGCAACTCGCCGCATCAGGCGTCGCTCATCACGGGGCACGTGTTTCAGGGCGTCACGTACCGCATCACCGACCTCGCGTTCACGCGCGTTGCGGTGACCTTCGCCGGAAGCCGGGGGAGCGTGCCCGACGACCCGCCCGAGGCGACGCCCAACCAGTACCCCGAGTCGAACATG
This sequence comes from Polyangiales bacterium, assembly GCA_046351535.1. GTDB lineage: Bacteria > Myxococcota_A > Polyangia > Polyangiales > CAISKJ01. The sequence goes on along the minus strand of JAXLYG010000017.1, from coordinate 175,419 downwards.
TTCGGTGACCTCCCCGCGTGGGGATACTTTCTGCGCCACGTCGCCGGCGTTCGATTCGAAGAGTGCCGCGCGAGCGTCGCCAGCACCGACGCGCGCCCGCGCCTCGTGACGCGTGACGTGACCGGACTCGTCGAGCGATAGCGCCGCACGTCCTCGACGGGCGCGCGCCGACGACGCCTACGCGATGTTGGCGCTCTGACAGCGCGGATTCGATGCGAGGCACGCCCCTGACGCGCGTGCGGATGACGGGCTTCTTCGTGGTGTGCCCCGCCTGCGGTCGACCGCGGTGTCCCCGCGAATCCCCGTGCGAAGGGGCAGTGGAACGTCGGCGGTTCTCGGCTCGGACGCGTCTTCGGCATGGTCTGCCCCCGACGCCGACGCGCTCGTCGCGGCATCCGTGCGATGGTCCGCCCATGCACGATCGCCCGCACGACGCCTTCGCCGACTTCGACCTCCTCCCTTCGCTCCGCGACTCGCTTCGCGAGATGGGCTTCGTCACGCCCACGGAGATCCAGCGGCGCGCGCTGCCCGCACTGCTCGCGGGGCGCTCCGTCGTGGGCCTCGCCGAGACGGGGAGCGGCAAGACCCTCGCGTACGCGCTGCCGATGCTCCACGCGCTCAAATCGCTGGAGGACGCGGGCGAGGCCGTGTCGGCCGTGGCGCGCCCGCGGGCCGCGATGATCGTGCCGTCGCGCGACCTCGGCGAGCAGGTGACGAAGGTGTTCAAGCGCTTCACGCACGCCACGCGACTGCGCGTCCGCTCGGTGCTCGGCGGCACCACGATGGAGATCGCGCGACGCAACATCGCCGGTCCCTTCGAAGTGCTCGTCGCGACGCCGGGGCGCCTCCTCAAGCTCATGGAGCGCGAGCTCATCGACCTCGGCGACGTGCGCACGCTCGTCTTCGACGAGGTCGACCAGATGCTCGACGCCGACTTTCTCCCCGACGCGCAGCGCATCGTGGCGGCGTGCCCGCCGTCGCGTCAGCTCTGCCTCTTCTCGGCCACGGTGCCGCCCGCGGTGCAGGACCTCATCAGCAAGCTCTTCGCCGACGCCGAGCTCATTCGAAGCGACGGGAGCCACCGCGTGGTGCCCACCCTCAAGACCGTGAACCGCACCGTCGTCGACGGAAAGCGCGTCCCGGTGCTCCGCGGGCTCATGGCCGAGACGGTCACGGGGGGAACGCTCATCTTCGTCAACACCCGCGCCCAGTGCGACAAGGTCGCCGAGGAGCTGCGCGCCATGGGCCGCGCGTTCGTCGTCTACCGCGGCGAGATGGACAAGGTCGAGCGCCGCGCGAACCTCCGCGCCTTTCGCGAAGGCACCATCGGCGTGCTCGTCTCGACGGACCTCGCCGCGCGCGGGCTCGACGTCGAGCACGTCGGTCGCGTGATCAACTATCACCTCCCCGAGCAGCTCGATCACTACCTGCACCGCGTCGGTCGCACGGCCCGCGCAGGCCGCACCGGCGTGGTGATCAACCTCGTCACCGAGCGCGACCGCGCCCTCATGAGCGCGCTCGAACGGGCGTAGCGCGAAAGGCACCGCGCGCGTCGCAACGGTGATCCGATCGCCCTCGCGCGCGACGACGTAGACTCCGCGCCGTGCGACCCGAGACCCTTCGCGTGTGCCTGCTCCTCTCGCTCGGCACCGCCGCGTGCTCGCCCGGCGACGACACGGTGATCCTCGTCGACGCCGACCTCGACACGCCCGCCGCGCCCGACGCGCCCGCGTCGCTCGACGCGCCCGCGTCACCCGACGTGCGGTCCGCGGTCGACGGCGCCGCCAGCGATGCGCCGCGCGCCGACGCGGCGACCTTCGACGTGACGTCCGACGCCGCCGACGATCGACCGGGCCTCGACGTGGCGCCCTCCGCGAGGCTCCCGCGCGGCGCGCTCGACAACGCCGACTGCCGCGGCGTCTGGGGCTGGGCGCTCGACGACGACGCGCCCCTGGTCTCGCTCTCGGTGCGCGTGCGCGTCGAGGGCCTCGACCTCCGCGGCGAGGCTCGCGCGCCGCGACCCGACGTGTGCGCGCCGACGCCGGGGCCCTGCGATCACGGCTTCGACGTCCCGGTGCCCGCGGCGCTGCAAGACGGCCGCGACCACGCGATCACCGTGTACGCCCGCGACGCGACCGACGGGCGCGAGGGCGTGATCGCCATGGGCACGCTCCGCTGCGGCGACGCTGGCGTGAGCGCGACGGATGTCCCCGCGACGGTCGATGTTCCTGCGACGCCCGACGTGGCCGTCACGGGCGACGACCGCATCCAGACCGAGCTCACGCAGGAGTGCACCGACGGCGACGGGGTGACCTTTCGCGTACGGCCCACCCACCCGGTGCGCGGCATCGCGGGCTACAGCTTCGCGTGGCGCGTCACCGAAGGGAGCACGCGCCTCTCGCTCAACGACACGCGCGATCGGGCCCACGTGGTGCTCGTCGGCGATGGCGTCCCCAACTCGACGCACCTCGAGCTCACCATCACGCGGCCGGGCTATCGCACGCTCGTGGTGCCGCCCTCGACGCTCTGGTCGAGCGCGTGCGCGCACGAGTTCAACCCCACGCGCTGCCCCGAGAACACGCGCTCGGTCGAGACCAACAGCGAGTACTACGCGCGCGGGCAGAGCTTCACCGCGCGGGCCGTCGACGCGGCCGCGGGCGACGTGAACTGGTACGCCAACGTCGGCCTCGACGGCGTCACCTACGACGCCGCGAGCCACGCGATGCGCGCGACGGTCACGAGCGATCCCGCCGCGACGCTCATCGTCACGCAGGCGCAGCCCTTCTCGGACCCGCGCACCGTCGAGACCGCGCGGTGCCACGGCTGGACGCAGCGCTATTTCGTGCTCCGCTGAGCGCGCCCTCGCCGCGCCGTCAGCGGCAGTAGCCGAGCGCGGCGGGGGCGGCGAAGGTCCGACACGAGCCCTGCGTATCCCGGCTGCCGCCGGGTTGCGGGAGGCAGGTCTGGCCCGCGGGGCAGTCCGACATCCCGACGCGGCACGCGAACACGCAGACGTGCGTGTCGCCCGCGTCGACGTCGTCGAGGCCGAGGCACATGTGGCACCCGTTGAGCGCCGGGTTCGGCGCGCAGAGCGCGGACGTGTAGCTGCTCCCCGCGTCGTCGATGCGCGAGAGGCAGGGGTTGAAGGGCGCGCGTCCGCCGGGAGCAGGTGTGGCGTCGTCGCCCGCGTCGCCCGCGTCGGCCGCGGCGGGGGCGCCCCCCGAGCTCGCAGAGCACGCCGACGCGAACACAAGAATGAAGAGAGCGCTGCGCATGATGCGCGATCCTACGCTCGCGCTCGCCTCGATCGAACACGCCGATGACGCCGGACGGCCTCCCACAAGGCGTTTCGACGGAACGCGCCGGAGGCGGACGCGCCGCGCCGTGATACCGTCCGCGCCCACCGAGCGATGGTCACACGACGCACCCGAGAGAGCCCGAAGAAGGCGCCGAAGTCGCAAACGAAGAAGGCGCCGAAGTCGCAAACGAAGAAGGCGCCGAAGGTCATGGTGGTCGGCGTTCGCCGCGCGGGCGTGACGACGCTCGTGCGAGCGCTCGCGCCCGACGCGGCCGGGTCCGTGGCTGACATCGGGAGCCCCCGGTACGAGGTCATCGACGCGCGGCCGAAGGCGAGGCGCCGCGCGCCCGTCGAGGTGATGGCGCGCGAGGTGATCCTCGGCGGCGAGCCGGTCGTGCTGCACGACGTCCCCGGTGACGCGCGCGGGTCGAGCGCGCGTGCATACGACGAGGCGCGCTTCACGAAGCTCCTCGGCTGCCTCGAGGCCGCGAAGGTGATCGTGCACGTCATCGACGCGTCGGACCCCGACGCCGAGCGCCAGGGCGGGCGCCTCGATCGATGGATCTACGGGTCGTGTCACGACTGGCACGCGCCGGTGATCCCGGTGCTGACGAAGTGCGATGCCGTCGACGGGGCGACGCGCGCGGCGCTCACCGCCGTGTGGCCCGACGCCATCGCCGTGAGCGCGAAGACCGGCGACGGCCTCGAGGCGCTCGGCGCCGCCATCGGACAGGCCGCGATCGCGAAGAAGCAGAAGCGAATCCGCACGGGCCCGCTCGCACGCTGGAGCCTCGCGGAGATCGAGCTCGCCCTCATCGAGCGCACGCGGGCGCCGACCTTCGACGGCGCGACGATCGCGTCGGAGCTCGGCACGCGGGTGCGGCGCGGCGAGGTGCTCGGGGTGGTGTTCCTGCGAGAGGGCGAGAGCACCTACGGCGAGCGCGACCTCGCGCGCGAAGACGACGGGCTGCGCTTCCTTGCGCGCGTGCACGAGGGCGTGTGGGACGCCGACACGCTCCATGTGATGACCAGGACGGCCTCGCAGGCGCAGAAGCTCGCGGCGCGCGCGAAGGACCGCTGGGGCGCGCGGCGCGTCGAGGTGCTGCGTGAGAACGTCGTCCGCGCGGTGTGGGACGTCGCGGGGCTCACCGCGTCGACGCCCGCCGGGGCGCCCTCGGTGCAAGACCTCCAGATGGAGATCCTCGCGCGGTCGGGCTTCAACGCCTTTCGCGGCGACCGCGTCGCGGCCTCGCTCGCGAAGCACCCCGCGCTCTGGCGCGCGGTGGCCTTCGGTCGCCTCCGCACGAAGCTCGAAGGCACGCCCGCCGAGCATCAGCCCCCCGTGTGGCTCAACACGGTGACCGAGATGGCGCGCGGCTACTGGAACGCCGACGAGGTCTGGGTCGTCGCGCCCGACGCCGAGGCCGCGAAGAAGATCCGCGTCCTCGGCGAGGTGCACTGGTTCGCGGACAACATCATCACGCTCGAAGGCGCCGAGGCGCGGCGCGTGGCGGGCGTCGCGGCGCCGGCCTGCGTGGTCGAGCTCTGGTGGGATTAGAACCCGTCCGGTCTCTCGTGGCGCGGGTCAGATTCCGAGCAGTTCGAACCACTGCCCGTCGATCATCTGGGCGAACAGCCGCCCCTCGCGGAAGGTCATCACCTTCACCGCGTCGGTGCAGGCCGCGATGGGTTCGAGGCGGTCCTCTTCGACGCGGAGCACGACGAGGCGCTCGCGGGTCTGCTGGCTCACGGCGAGGCGGCGCGTGGCGCGGTCGAACGCGTTGCCGCGCGGGAGATCCAAGGGGCGCCTCGCGTGGGTCTCCCAGCGCTCGCCGCTGGGGCGGTGCCAGTCGAGCGTGTCGTTCCAGATCGAGAGGAGGTTGCGACGGTCGATCGCGATGATGTCGTAGAGGAGGCCCGAACGCGTCGAGAAGCCCGGCGTGTCGCAGCGCTCCTCGACCTCGTCGGCGAGGCTGATGCGATAGATCGTGAAGCTCGACCCGGCGACGTAGAAGACCACCTCGCGGGCGGGGTCCATCGAGAAGCAGGTCACCCCCTGGCTCCCGGCGCCCGCCGCGCACTTGATGAACTTCGCCCTCCCCTTCGCGGGGCACCACTTGAAGCGCGCCGCGCGTGACACCACGCGCTTCGGCTTCGGCAGCGCCACCACGGCGTCGCCCGTGTCGTGCACGTGGACCCACGCGGAGCTCCCGAGCTTCGCCACGAGCGCGTCGCGGCGCGCCTTCTCGCGGTCGGGCGGCATCTCGGCCTCGGTGGTGATGCTCCACCGCACGCCCTCCTCGGGGGGCTGCATCCTTCGCGTGCGATCGAGCTCGGCGCGCCGTCGAAGCGGCGCGGCCCAGGCCTCGTAGACCTCGTCGAGCCCGTCGACGCGCTCGACGCGCGCGCCGTCGAGGAGGTAGAGCGCGTCGTCGAGGACCCTCGTCGTGACGCCCCGCGCGGGCATCGCGGCCACCTCGGCGAACTGCCAGTCGCACACGCCGATGAAGCGCAGCGTCTCGCCGTCGTGGAGCGCCGCGAGGGTGCCGTGGCGAAACACGCCCGCGAGCGCGCCGCGCGGCTGCTGCGTGCCGACGTAGATGTGGTCGCGCTCCGAGAGGTCGAAGAACATGAGCTGCGACGTGACGCGGATCGCCCACACGTCGTCGGCGGCCCACGCGATGGCCGCGATGGGGCCGTTGTTCTCGTGGATGGCCATGCGCACGCGCACCGTCCCCGCGGGCACGTCGATGGTGTAGATCGCGTTGCCGATGTGCGTCACCGCGAGGATGCCGTCGGGGTCGACGGCGAGGTGCACCGAGCCGCCGCCGTCGGGGATCTCGATGCGCTGCGGGACGCCCTGCGCGTTGAAGCACACGACGGCCACGTTGCGGTAGTTGACGCGCACCCAGCCGATCGGGATCGACGGCCCCACGATGCGCACGAGCTCCACGTCGGAGAAGGCCGCGGAGAGCTGGCTCCACCCCGCCGCGACGAGTTCCTCGGCCTCGGAGGCGGGCAAGGCCTCGAGGGGCGTGCGGCGCACGGGCGATTGCGACGACGCGTCGTCGGCCGCGCTCCCCCTCGCGGGGGCGCTCTCCTGCGCGGGGGCGTTCACCTCGGCGGGCGCGTCGCGCTGCGTGAAGCCGTCGGCGCGGGCGTCGGGCGCGGGCGCGAGGGGCTTCATCGCGGCGCTGCGCGTCGAGGCGGGCGACGGGGCTTCGCGGCGCCGCGGAGCCTCGGAGGGCGCGTACTCGAGGTCGTCGCGAACGGGCCTGCGAAGGTGCTTTGCCCACGGGGTCTCGGGGCGTCGCGGGCCGGGGTCGGCCTCGGGCGACTGCTGGAGCGTCCATGCGTCCCAGCGGTCGGCGCGGGCGCCGTAGCCGTTGCAGAAGACCACGTCGCGGATGCGCGCGGTCTGGTGCAGCACCGACAGGAACTCGGCCACCTGCGTGAAGATCATCCGCGCCGCGTCGGGGATGCGCGGCGTGACCGAGAGCACCAGGAACCGATCGCCGCCCCAGGACCACACGTCGCCGAGCGCTCCGGGGCCGCGACCGAACTGGCGCTCGGCCACCGCGCGCACGGCCTCGCGCGCCTTCGCGTCGAGCGCCTTCGCGAACTGGAGGTCGTAGAGAAAGCCCTCCGGCGCGAGCGTCCAGTCGGCGGGCTCGCGACCATAGAACCTGAACGGGTACTGCTTCATGGGCGCGGAGAGTATCCCCACGCTCCGCGCCTGTGATCACCGAGCGCGCAGGCCGCGTCGATCGCGGCAGGCCACCGCGTCGGCGTGACACGCAATGAGGCATGGAGTGGCACACCTCCGCGTTCGCGCGACCGCGCGTTGCGCGCCGTCTTCTTGAAGGCGCTGTCGGGGTCGCGTAGTGATAGCTCCGTGACGTCGGGGAGGATCTCGTTCGGAGTGGCTGTGCTGGCGGCGGCGATCCTCGGCGCGTCGGACGCTGCGTCGCAGACGGCCCCTGCGACGGGCGATGTGGCCGCGGCGGCGCGCGAGTTTCGACGCGGTGTCGCGCTCCTCGACGCGCGCAGGTACCCCGAGGCGGTCACGGTCTTCGAGCGCTCCCTCGCGATCCGTGAGGGCGCGGCGGCGCTCTACGACCTCGGGCTCGCGCTGCGCGGAGACCGCCGCCCCGCCGACGCCCTCCGCGCGTTTCGTCGCTTTCTCGAGGTCGCGCGGCCGACGAACCCCGCCCGGGCGGGCGCCGCGGCCATGATCGTCGAGCTCCAACGGCGCGTCGCGCACCTCCACGTGGCGGTGCAGGGCGGCGCCTCGGCGGTGCTCCTCGACGGCCGCGAGATCGCCGACCGCGACGGCGTGTACGAGCGCGACGTCGACCCCGGCGCGCACGTCGTCGAGGCCCGCCGCGAAGGCTTCGAGCCCGCGCGCCTCGACGGGACGCTCGCCGCCGGTGAATCGCAGACGCTCTCCCTCGACGCCTCTCAACACGCGCTCGCGCCGCGCGTGGCGAGCGCGTCGACGCAGCACCACGCGGCGCCCGCGGCGCGCGTCGTCGATCCGCGCGCGTCGATGACCCCCGACCGTCCGCTCTACCGCAACGGGTGGTTCTGGGTCGGCGTGGGCGCGGCCGTCGCGATCGCCGCGGCGGTGACCGTAGGGGTCGTGATGCGCGAGGCCCCGACGCCCGACGGAGGCTCGTTCGGACAGGTGTTTCACGGCCTGACGCTCGCTCCATGACGCGACGCCTCGACCGACGCGCCTCGCTCGCGGCGCTGTGCGCGGCCCTCGGGTCGTGCGAGCCCGACGTCGCGACGCAGCTCCTGGTGCGCGTCGACAGCGACCTCAGCGTCCCCGCGTCGCTCGACGCGATCGTCGTGAGAACGCGCTCGAACGGGCGCACCCTCGAGGAGCGCCGCTTCGCCCTCGGCGCGGGGAGCGCGTCGTTCTCGCTGCCGGGCACCTTCGGGGTCGTTCCCTCTGGCGACGCGTCGCGCGCGGCCACCGTCGAGATCGACGCGATGCTCGGGTCATGCACCCTCTTCACGCGTCGCGTGACGGCGCCCTTCGTCGAAGGCCGCGTCACCTCCGTCGACGTCTTTCTGTCGCGCGACTGCGCGGGACACCTCGAGCGCGACCGCTGCGTCACGCGCGACGTCTGCGGCCGCGCCGACCTCGCCTGCACCCGCGGCGGCGCGTGCGTCGCGACCGACATCGCGCGCGCCACCCCCGTGACGTCACCGCGGCCGAGGCCCGAGGTGGTCCCCACGAACGGAGGGGCGGTGGTCATCACGCCCGACGACGCGATCGCCGTCGCCGCCAATCGCCGCGCCAACAGCGTCTCGGTCTTCGACCTCGACCTCGGCCCCGCGCGCTCGGTCGCGCGCCGCGCCACGCTCACGCCGCCCAACGCCGACGCCAGCGGCCGCGACCCCGAGGCGTGGGCCGTCGTCGCGGGCAACGACAGCGACGCGGCCTACGTCGCCCTGCGCAGGGAGCAGCGCGTCGCGCGCATCGACGACCTCCGCGGCGCGCCTCATTTCGCCGCCGAATCCGCGCCCACGGGGAGCGAACCCACGGGCATCGCGATCACCCCCTCGGGGCGTCACCTCTACGTCGCCAACTTCAACGAGGGGACGGTCACCGTCATCGCCACGGCGACGATGCACGTCGAGATGACCCTCGACCTCAACGGCGTGCTCGCGCGCTCGGGTCGCCTCGGCCCTTCGGTCACGCCGCGCCCCGCGCTGGCGCATCCCCGCGCCGTGGTGATCACCAACCACGGCCACGGCGACGACCGCGAAGAGACAGCATACGTCACGGAGTTCTACGCGCAGTCGCGCGACCCCGCGTCGATCACGCTCGGCGGCCGCAGGCTCGACCCCGACGTCGACCCCGAGTACTGGGACCTCGCGCGCGAGGGCGTCGTGTACCGCATCCCGCTCGACACGAACGTGCCCGACGAGCGACTGCTCACGATCGCGCCCGTCGAAGACGCGGGCTTCTCCGACGCCGCGACGCCCGACGGAGGGCCGCACGCGGGGTGCTTCCCCAACCAGCTCTACTCCGCGCAGCTCAACGGCGGGAGGCTCTACGTCACGGGCATCTGCGCGTCGCCTCGCGGCCCCGTGGGAGAGCGGTGCCGCGCGGGTGTCGCCTGCGCGCTCCCGCCCGACGAAGACGCCCTCGACCCGGGGAACTTCAAGACCCTCGCGCACGCCGCGGTCTTCGCGCTCGACCCCTCGCAGGGCGCGACGACGGGCTCCGCGGTGATCCTCACGGACCTCTTTCGCCGCGTGTACGACCTCACCCTGCCGGGCGGCGTGGCGCAGGTGTTTCGCCCCGAGGCGCCGGTGCCCGACGACGCGCGACGGCGCATGCCGCTGGTGCCTCTCGGCGTGGCCTTCGTGCCCGGCGACTACGCGGCCTACGTGCTCGGCTACGGCTCGAACGCCGTGTTTCGCCTTCATTTCAGCGCCGCGGGCGCGCTCGACCAGGCGGGCTCTCCGTCGTCGGAGGGCTTCATCAACCTCACGCGCGACGCGGGCGCGCTGCGCGGCGAGCTCCCCATCGGCATCGCCATCGGGCACGACGACGCGCGGAGGCACACCGAGACCGCGCTCGTGCTCAACGCCGAGACGCTCAACCTCTCGGTGGTCAACCTCATGAGCCAATCGGTGGTCGGCGCCGTGAGCGCCGTCGCGCCCGATCGCGTCGAGACCCCCGCGGAGCAGAGGGCGCGCGCCGGTCGACGGCTCTTCGTCACGGGCACCGGGCGCAGCGCGTGGCGCGGTCAGGCGTGGAGCTCGTGCGAGACCTGTCACCCCGACGGGCTCTCCGACGGCGTGACGTGGTTCTTTCCGCGCGGGCCGCGGCAGACGCCCTCGCTCGACGGGAGCTTCGCCCTCGATGAGGACCGCAAATCGATGCAGCGGCTCTTCGGGTGGATGGCCTCCTTCGACGAGGTGCAGGACGTCGACACCGTCGTGCGCAACGTCATGGGCGGCGTCGGCGGGCTCGTGCACCGCGCGTCGTCACCCCCTCGCACGCGCGACCGGATCATCGTCACGGGCGAGCGCCCCACCGACGGAACGCCCTTCACCGCGACCGCGCAGATGGGCCTCAACGGCGCGGCGGTCTCGGTGAGCTCGCCCACGGCGACGGGCGCCGTGCGCTCGGTGGTGCGCGACCTCGACGACCTCACGGCCTACGTGGCCTCGATCCGCGCGCCGCGCCGCCCGGTGGGCCTCGATCCCTCCGACGTCGAGGCCGGCGCGGACCTCTTCGCGCACTCCTGCGCGGGCTGTCACGGGTCGGCGCTGTGGTCGTCGTCGCGGCGCTTCTACACGCCCTCCGAAGCCGTGAACGCGACGAACGGGCTCCTGCGCACGGCGCGCTACCTCCGGCCCGCGGAGTTCGCCGCGGAGATCAACCCCGCGTCGTCGCGAGGGTCGGCCACCTATCGCTACGTGGGCGCAACGGCGGCGCTCGACAACGCCAACGACAGCGTGCAGTGCGCCCTGCGCGCCGTGGGGACCTTCGCGGTGATCGACGGCCACGCGAGGCCCGTCGCGATCGACGGCGCGCCCGTGCGCGAGGTGCGGCAGAACATGGCCGACGAGGCCCAGGGCGCGCAGGGGTTCAGCCCGCCCTCGCTCGTCGGCGCGTCGCTCTCGGCGCCCTATTTTCATGCGGGCAACGCGCGCACGCTCGAGGAGCTCTTCGCGACGCGCTTCCTGCTGCACCACACGACGTGGTGCCCCAACTGCTTCAACGTCGAGGCGCCGCGGGGTCGCCTCGACGTGCAGCGCATCGTGGCCTTTCTCCTCTCGATCGACGACGACCAGCGCGCGCCGCCCGTGGGCGTGCCCGACCTCGGCGTCGATGTAGACCTCTGCGCCGCGTGGCGTACCGTGGCGCCATGACCTCCACGCTGCGCGTCGACAGCGCCGAAGACGCCGACGGCCCCGCGCGGCGCCTCGGCACCGTCGTGGGCGACCGCTACAGGCTCGAGCGCGTGATCGGCGCGGGGGGCATGGGCGTGGTCTACGAGGCGCGCCACGAGTTCACGCACCGGCGCGTCGCGGTGAAGGTGCTCCACAAGGAGCTCGCCGCGTCGCCGAGGGCCACGTCGCGCTTCTCGCGCGAGGCGCGGACGACGGCGTCGCTCGGGCATCCCAACATCGTCGAGGTCTTCGACGGCGGCTGCGACGCCGACGGCGCGCTCTACCTCGTCGAGGAGCTCCTGTGCGGCGCGGACCTCGCGCGCGAGATCGCGGCGCGCGCGGTGTCGCACGGCGAGCTCGCGCGCCTGTGCGTCGAGGCCCTCGACGCGCTCGCGGCGGCCCACGCGAAGGGCCTCGTGCACAGGGACATCAAGCCCGAGAACCTCTTCGTCGTGCGCGACGCCGAGGGCGTGACGCGCGCGAAGCTCCTCGATGTCGGCGTCGTGACGCGGGTCGAGCGCGAGGGCGAGGCGGCCCTCAGCGCCGACGAGGCGCCGCTCACGCGCACCGGCGCCATCGTGGGAACGCCGTATTTCATGAGCCCCGAGCAGGCCCGCGGCGCCGACGTCGACGCGCGCGCGGACCTCTGGTCGATGGGCGCGGTGCTCTTCTTCGCGCTCACCGGACGTCACCCCGTCGAGGCCGACAACTACAACGCGCTGATCGTGAGGCTCGTGACGCAGGCCGCGCCGGCCGTGCGCTCGCTGCGCCCCGAGGTGCCCGCCGCGCTCGCCGCCGTCGTCGACCGCGCGCTCGCCATCGACCCCGAGAAGCGATGGCGCTCCGCCCACGAGATGGCCGCCGCGCTCCGCGCGTTCGTCGCGTCGCAGCCCGAGTCCCCCTCGCCCGCAGCGCCTCCGCCGCGCCCGTCATCGCGCGGTGCGACGGTCGCCGCGGCCTTTCTCGTGGGCGCGCTCTCGGGCGCGTTCGTGATGGGCGCGACGCATCGGGCGCCCGCGTCGAGGCCCACCACGCGCGCGCTGGCCGTCACGCCCGCCGCGCCCACGCCGGTGACCTTGAGACCCGCGGAGCCCGCGCAGCGCGCGTCGTCGGTCACGTCGCCGGTCGCGACGTCGAGCGCGGCCCCGGTCGAGCCCCGGGTCTCGCAGACGACGTCGCGCGACGGGGGCGCGCCCATCGCGGCGACGGCGCAGGGGGCCGTGAGGCCGGTGCGTCCGCGCGTGCTCCCGGCCGCGGCCCCGCTGCGCACCTACGAGTGAGCGACGCGCTACGGCGCCGTCCAGAAGTAGTAGTCGGCGGTGTAGGGGACGCGCCGCTCCATGCCCACGCTCGACGCGTCGCAGCCCGAGGCGGGCGCCACGCCGCCCGTCGTCGCGACGCGGTGGACGTAGCGCACGAGCCCGAGGCCCGTGGTTCCCATCGTCGACGTCGCGCGGAGGAGCAGCCACGGGATCGCGCCCGCCGCGGGTGAATCCGCGCGCTGGACCACGGCGCCCACGACCTGGTTGCCGTCGGTGGTGCGCCACGTCGGCCCCGCGGAGTGCAGGCCGATCATGCGCATCTCGCTGTCGAAGAGGGTCGCGGCGGGTGCGACGAAGGTCCACTGATAGCTCGGCGCAGACGCGTCGGCGGCGCCGGCATCCGAGGCCCCCGCGTCGGCGGGCGCGTCGCAGCGGTAGATCTGATCGCCGCTCGCGGCCGCGCGGCGGAGCACCCTGAGGCCCGACTCGGGCAGGTTGAGCGCCGTGGGAACGCCCGCGCGCTCGACGCCGCCGTCTCCCGCAGGCCCCCAGAAGACGTAGTCCGCGGTGTAGTCGACGGCGCGCTCGGTGCCCACCGTGCTCGCGTCGCAGCCCGTGGTCGGCGCGAGCCCGCCGCGCGTCGAGAGGCGCTGCACGAAGGTGGCGCGTCCGAGAATCCCGCTGCCCGTGTTCGCCGTCACGCGGAGGAGCAGCCACTGGATCGAGTCGCCGGTCGGCGAGCTCGCGCGCTCCTGCACGGCGCCCGTCGCCTGACTCCCGTCGACGGTGCGCCAGTTGGGCCCGAGAAAGTGCGTCCCGACGAGGTTCCCCGCGTCGTCGTAGAGCGTCGCCTCGGGGGCGTGGAGCGTCCACGTGTACGCCGCGCCCGCGTCGCTCGCGCCTGCGTCCGCGGGCGCCGTGCACGTGTAGATCTGTACGCCGCGCGCCGCCACCTGGAGCAGCCGCGCGTTGCCCGCAGGGACCGTGAGATTGCTCGGGATGCCGCCGTCCGCCGTCGCGTCGCTCGCAGCGTCACTCGCATCGCTCGCAGCGTCGCTCGCATCGCTCGCGTCGGTCGCGGCGTCGCTCACGTCGCTCGCGACGTCGTTGCCCGTGTCGTTGCCGGTGTCGCGGGCCACGTCGTCTCTCGCGACGTCGGTCGTCGCGTCGGTCGCGGACGTGTCGCTCGGCGCGTCGGCGGCCGACACGTCGGAGGTGACGTCCTGCGGCGCGGCGTCGGTCGGTGAAGGCGCGGGGTCGCTGCAGCCCAGCGCGAGCGCGGTGACGAAGAACGGGGTCCAGGGATGTACTCGCATGACGGCGCTGAAGTGCAGCGCGTGTGCCGCGTGAAATCGCGGGCGCGCTGCGCCGTGAAGGCGTGTGTCGAAGGCGCGTCGGGCGTCGCGTGGACGTTACGGCGTGGCGCGCGCGCGACGCGGTGAAACGCTACTTCGGCGGCCACGCGCGGTGGTAGCGTCGACGGCCATGAGAGAGCAGCGGGGCGCGGCGACCGTGCGCTCAGACGATCTGGTGGTCGAGGTCCCGAGGTTTCGCGTCGCGGTGATCGCGGGCGTGGACGCGGGCGCAGAGGCGGTGTCGCACGAGGGGCGCATCAGCGTGGGCACGACCGAGGGCGTGACCCTGCGTCTCACGGACCCGACCGTGAGCGGGTACCACGTGGAGTTCGAAGCCACGCGCGGCGGCATCCTCGTGCGCGACCTCGGGAGCACCAACGGGACGCTCCTCGGCCGCACGTTCGTGCGAGAGGTGATCGCGCGCGACACGATGGAGCTCAAGCTCGGTCGCACGCAGGTGCGGCTCCTCCTCGGCGACGAGCGCGCGTCGGTGGCGACGTCGCCCAAGGGCTCCTTCGGCGAGCTCCTCGGGCGCTCTGCGGCGATGCGCGCGGTCTTCGCGGTGCTCGAGCGCGCGGCCCCGCTCTCGACGCCGGTGCTCATCACGGGCGAGAGCGGAACGGGCAAGGAGCTCGCGGCGCGCGCCCTCCACGCGGCCTCGCCGCGCGCGTCGCGGCCCATGGAGGTGGTCGACTGTGGCGGCCTCCCCTCGACGCTCATCGAGAGCGAGCTCTTCGGTCACGAGCGCGGCGCGTTCACCGGCGCGACCGCAGAGCGCGAGGGCGCCTTCGAGCGCGCCGACGGGGGAACGGTCTTCCTCGACGAGCTCGGGGAGCTGCCGCTCGAACATCAGCCCAAGCTCCTGCGCGTGCTCGGCGAGGGAGAGGTGCGCCGCATCGGGGGGCGCAAGACGCGCAAGGTCGACGTGCGCGTCGTGGCCGCCACCAACCGCGACCTCCGCCGGGAGGTGAACGCGGGGAACTTTCGCGCCGACCTCTTCTATCGCCTCGCCGTGGTGCAGGTGCGCATGCCCGCGCTGCGCGAGCGCGCGGAGGACATCCCCTCGCTCGTCGAGGCCATCACCGAGAGCGTGAAGCGCCAGCGGGACCTCGACCCCGCGCTCACGATCGACGCGGCGGCGTGGCAGGCGATGAGCAACCACACGTGGCCCGGCAACGTGCGCGAGCTGCGCAACCACGTCGAGCAGCTCCTGGTGCTCCAGGGGGCGACGCCGCCGTTGGAGTCCGCCGCCTCGGGCGCGGCGCGCGGCGGCGCGGGCATTCTCGATGGGCTCGTGAGGCTCCCGCTGCGGGTCGCGAAGGCCGAGCTCATCGAGCGCTTCGAGCGCGAGTACGTCACCTCGCTCCTCGAGCAGACGGGGTGGAACGTGGCCGAGGCCGCGCGCTGCGCGGGCATCGATCGGGTGACGATGTTCCGCACGATCGCGCGCTACGGCGTGCGGCGCGAGGGGTGATCGCTCAGGGCGCCGAGCGACACTGGCGCGACCGGTCGTCGTCGTCGTTCGTGCGATAGAAGAAGTAGTCGGCCTCGTAGGGCACGCTCGACGAGGCGCCCGCGGTGCAGGGCGCCGACGGCGCGACGCCGCCGACGGTGCTCAGGCGCTGGATGCTCGTGATCTCCGAGAAGCGCCCGGCGCCCTCGTACGACACGGCGTTGAGGAGGAGCCACGGCACCGCCGTCGACGACACGGTGACGCCCGAGGCCCGCGCCATGATCACGGCGCTGCCGTCGCGGAAGCGCCACTCGGGGCGCGTCGGTCCCGCGGCGCTCGCGAAGTGGGTGCCGACGACGTGATGGTGATCGTCGAGGAGGTCGGCGCGCGGCCCCACGAAGGTCCACCCCGTGCCCGCGGCGTTGCACACGTAGTTCTGCGTCCCGACGGCGTGGAACACGAACGCGAGCGTCTGATCGGCCGCGGGCGTGAGCGACGTCCCCGCGACGGCGCCCGAGGGCATGGGCGACGGGCACGGATCGGCGCGCACCGCCTGTGCGGCCTGATCGGCGTCGCCGGTGTCGACGGCGCACGCGCCGAGCGCGAGGCCGAATGCGGTGACGAGCGCGGCGCGGAGCGAGAGCGTGAGGGGCTTCATGGTGGGGTGATCCTCCGGTTCGTAGACGGCGTGTGATCGACTCGGGCGACGCGTGTCACCCGCGGCAGCTCCCCTGAGCAGCCGCCGTGCCCGCCGTGTACGAAGGGGATTTCGCGCGACGTCACCCGTGAATCGCGCGCGCGCTCAGGGCGGGCCGCGCGGTCTGCGACGGCCTCAGGGGCGTCGCGCCGACGCCACGCCGTAACGCACACGCGACGTGGCGTCGCGCGGGCGCGGCCTCGTCGCGTGTCGAGGAGCCGACGGCGCCATCACGATGCGCCGGGACGAAACTCCCCTTCGCCCGCGCGGTCACGTGCTGTCGACGTGCTCGGGGGATGGAGGGCCGTGCGGGGGCGGCTGCGAGGGGAGCGCGACGGGGTCGCGCGTGCCCTCGCCGCTGCGGATGAGCGCGGTGCGATAGAGCGCCGGCGCGAGGATCTCGTTGAGCGCCACGACGGCCAGCGTCAGCGCGCCCGCGTCGGCGCCGAACTCGGGGAAGCTCCGCGCGAAGAGCAGCGAGAGCGCGAGCGCGAGGCCCGCCTGCGGAAGGAGCCCGAAGCCCACGTAGCGCCGCACCACCTCGGGCGCGCCCGCGAGCCGCGCGCCGAGGTAGCCCCCCGCGAGGAGCCCGAGCGCGCGCGTGAGCACGAAGAGCAGCGCAGCGCCGCCCACGACGCCGAAGACGCGCAGCCGGATCGCCGCGCCCGCCACCGCGAAGAACACCACGTACACCGGCAGCGCCGCGGCCTCGATGCTCGCGTGCAGCTCGTCGCCGTGCCGCGTCGCGTTGCGCACGAGCATCCCCGCCGAGAGCGCCACGAGCAGCGGGTCGAGGTGGATGCGACGCCCCACCTCGGCCACCACGAAGCACACCGTGAGCACGAAGAGCGACGCGCTCGCGCGCACCTTGCGGAGAAAGAGCGCGAGCACGCCGCCGATGAGCAGCCCCGCGCCGAGGGAGCCGAAGATCTCCCAGGCCACCGCGGCGGAGGTCGTCGAGACGTCGGCGCGTCCGCCGAAGATCGATTTCGCGACCACCGACACGAGCGTGAACATGAGGATCACGACGAGGTCGGCGATCACCACGACGCCGAGCACCGTGCGCGCGAGGGGGCCGTCGGCGTCGACCTCGTCGCGCAGGGCCACGACCACGGCGGGCGACTGCGCCACCATCACCACGCCGAGCACCGCCGACACGGCGAGCGCCTGCGGCGTCGTGAGCCCCGTCATGAACGTCAGCCACGAGCGCGCGGCGTACACCACGCCCGACAGGAGCAGCGTCGTGCCCCCCACCGCGACGAGCGTGAGCCACGCGATGGAGCGCATGAGCGGGCGCATCTTGCGGAGCTCGAGCTCGGTGCCCGCGGTGAGCGCGATGAGCGCGATGGCCGCGCCCGTCACGATGCCGAGGTTCGACACCGCCCACGACGAGACGAGGCCGAGCACCTCGGGGCCCACGACGATGCCCGTGGCGAGGTAGCCCGAGAGCTTCGGCAGCCCCACGCGCTTGAAGAGCTCGCCCGTGAAGAAGGCCGTGAGCAGCAGGTACCCGAAGGAGAGCGCCACGCCCGCGCTGCTCGCCGCCGTGCCCAGCAGGAAGGACCGCGCCGCGTGCATGAGGCCCGAGAGCGCGAGGATGATGAGGATCTGCACCTCAGGGCGCTCCGGGGTTGGTGGTGACGGGGGGCGCGCTCGCGGCGGTCTTCGCGCCGCGCGTGAGGGCCTGCACGAGCACCTCGGTCACGATGGCGCCGCCGAGGATCGCCGTGACGAGGTGCGCGACGGACTCGCCCGGATAGAGCAGCATCGCGCTGACCACGATGGCCAGCGGGAGCGCGCCCATGGGGGCCACCGAGAGCGCGCGCCGCGCGTCGTCGGTGAGGCTCAGCCCCGAGCGCTCCGAGCCGACGCGGGTGCCGAGGAACTTACCCCCGAGGCGGCTCACGACGAAGATCGCCATGAGCGCCCACTCGCGCCACGTGCCCACGCGCCAGATCGCGCCCACCACCGCGAGAAAGAGCAGGTAGATCGGTCGCTCGAGGCGCTCCAGCGTCTCGGCGAGGCGGAGCCTGTAGTCGCCCGGCGCGTTGGCGAGAAAGAGCCCCGCGACGAAGCACGTCACCACCGACGAGAGCCGGAGGTTGCCCGCCATCCCCGCGGCGAAGGCCACCGAGCCGATGGTGAGCACGGTGGCGCCCGGTCCGCGCGCGGGGCCCTGACGAAAGACCGTGTACGTGATGATCCCCATGGCGGCGCCGAGGCCGAGCGCGAGGAGCAGCCACGCGGTGCCCGGCATGTGCCACGCGACCTCGACGTCGCGCGGCCTGAAGTACGACGCGATGAAGAGCAGCCCCACCACCCCCGAGAGCCCTTCGAGTTGCAGCGCAGACGAGACGAGCTCGACGGAGGACTCCTCGTCGCCGCGCGCGCGAAGGCGCGCAGGGACCGCGTGCGAGGTGAGGCCCCCGGCCGTACCGAGCACGAGCGCGTCGCGGAGAAAGACCACGTCGGAGATCGCCGCCTCGCCGGGGCCGCGCGTGAGCGACCGCAGGAGCATCGCGCCGCCCACGATGAGCGCGCTCGTGACGAGGGCGCGCATCGTGACGAGCACGCCGAGTCCCTTGGGGGCGGCCTCGAGCGCGCGGGCGTTGAAGCGCACGCCGAGGATGAATCCGATCCACCCCAGCCCGAAGCGGAGGAGCGGACCGAGGAGCGAGAGCGTGTCGACGGTGAGCACCCCCGACGCCCGCGCGAGCGCGCCGAGCGCGACGAAGGGAAAGCCCGCCGTGATCGCCTGCGAGATGCCCAGCGAGCGTTCGAACTGCTCGACGCGGGGATGACCGCCCACGTACGCGAGCCCCAGGAGGAGCACGAGCCCGAGGATCGTCCCGATGACCACGCGTGGCCGCTCGGAGGCCTGCACCGGCGGGCTCTGCCGCAGCGGCGCCTCGGTCACCGTGGGATCGGCACCGGGATCGGCGCTGGCCTCGCCGCCGTCATGTCCGCCCTGCGCGTTCGCGACGGTCGGTGAGGCGATCTCTCGCGCCGTCCCCCCGAGCAGGGGCGCCGAGGCACACCCCATGAGCCCCAGGGCGACGATGAGCGTCACGCGCGCGAAGATGGTTCGTGCCCTCGTCATCGGTGCGCCAGCAAAGCACCTACCGCAGCGCGCCCGCGGGGCCAAGCGCGGAGTGCGCACCGTGTCGCGCCATCGCGTCCCGTCGTGATGACCCGGCGCGCGGCGAGAACGCGTCGCGCGACGTGAGCGTTGTCACGACGTCACCCGCGCCAACCGCGGCGGTCTTCAACCGCGCGTCAGCGGCGGCCCGAGTCGGCCCGCGCGTCGAGCGCTTCGCCCTCCACCGGACCGTCGAAGGCATCGCGCCGCGCGTGTTGCGTTTCGACGTCTCGCACGAGGGCCGCGGCGAGCGGGTGACGGCGCAGCGTGCCGTCGTGCGGGACCCAGAGCGCGTCGCCCGAACACGCGATCGGACGCGAAAGGACCGCGCCGCCCACCGCGAAGGGCGCCTCGCCGAGCGTGGCGCGATGAAACGCGGAGACCTCCGACGAGACGCTCAACGGATCCATCGGGGCGGAGGGTGCGCTGCGGGGCCGTGACGACGCCATTCAGCGACCCGCGCCGGTCTCCATCGCGCTCTCGGCGATCGCACGGAAGGTCGCCGCGTCGAGGTGGCTCGGCGTGTAGGTGCCGCCCGCCGACTGGAGCTGGCGCCAGAACGAGCGGAGGTGGTTGCGCGATCCGCGCTCGAGGGTGTCGAGCGTGGCGCTCACGTCGGGGCGCGTGACCACGGCGCGCATCGCGCGGATGTCCGTGATGTCGAGCTCCTCGATCTCGGCGCCGACCTGGAGCGCGGCCACGGTCGACGCCGACCCGCGCGTCGTGAGCGCGCCGTAGAGCGTCTGAAACGTGGGGTTCGTGAAGCTCCCCGCGGCGCGGCCCTGCGCGGGGTCGGGCACGCCGTAGCGCAGGAGCAGCGTTCGCACGGCGTCGGTGTGGGTCTGCTCGCTGGCCGAGATGTTCGCGAACACCGGCGCGCGCGCGTCGAGCGCCACGTACACGTCATGCGCGAGCTTCTCCTCCTCGCGGAGGCTCTGGAGCGCGAGCGACTCCTCGGCGGTGGTCACGCCCGCGTCGTCGACGATGGCCGCGTCTCCTCCTCCGAGCGAGGGATCCTGACCTCCACAGGCGGCGAGCGTGGCGACGACGAAGAGAAGCGAGGCGACGCGAGCGGTCATGGGACACCTCCAGAAAGACAGGCACTCTGTGAGAGCCAACGCGCGCGGCGGAGGGGTCGTCGTCGTGGATCAGACGTGGACGCCGAGGGCGCGCAGCAGCGCGAGGGTGATGCCCGTAAGGCTCTCGCCCGCGATGAGGCCCGAGGCGATGGGGACGAGCGACGCGCGCGCGAAGGAGGGTCGGTGTCGACGCGCGAGCGCCGCGAGCGATGCGCCGCAGAACATCGCGAGCGCGTTGGAGCCGGGCATCACCATCGCGATGCCGACGCCCGCGGGTGACGGCACGAAGCGATGAAAGCGCCTCGGCAGCGCGCGCTCGAGGATCGAGAGCGCCGCGCCGAGGGTCGCGCCGACGGCGATCCCGACGCGCGCGGCGTGGGGGAGGCCCGCGACGCCGCCGGAGAGCGCCCTCGACACGGAGGCCCACACGAGCACGGCGGGCGCAGGGAATTCGGTGGTTCCGAGCGAGGCGGCCGAGGGCACGAGGAGCGCGAACGCGGGCACCACGACGGCCGCGCCGATCACGACGCCGAAGAGCTGCGCCCGCACCTGCTGTCGCGGGTTGGCCCCGAGCAGGTAGCCGCTCTTGAGGTCTGTGAGGAGGTCCGCCGCGTGGAGCCCGACGCCGCCCGTCACGTTGGCGCTCATCACGTTGGCCGTGAGGTTCGCGGGGAGCGCCGCGCCGAAGAGGAGCTGCGTCACGGGGCCGAGCGCCTTGGTGGGCGTCACGTCGGTCTCGCCGGTCACGCACGCGGCCACGACGCCCATCGCGAGCGCGAGCGGAATCGCCATCACGCCCGCCCACCACGCGACGCCGAAGAGGCGCGCCATCAGCACCACGATCACCGGCGAGAGCGCCGCGACGCCCGCGGGGAACCACCAGCGCGGCGCCTCGATGTCCGCGAGGGGGTCGTCGCGGCCTTCCCCGTCGCGGAACACGTCGGCGAGGCCCGCGATCGAGCGCGCCGCGAGGCGCCACTGAAGGGCGAACGAGAGCACGCCCGACGAGACCAGCAGCGCCGCGCCAGGCCAGAGCGTGAAGGTGACGATGGTCTTGTAATCGACCGCCGCGATCACGCCGCGCGCGACCATCGCGGGCGCGATCACGCCGTAGGTGACGAGCGCGCCGAGCAGGAGCGACCACGCCGTGCGCATGGGCATGAGCGCGCCGCCGCCGAGGAGCACGAGGCTCCCGTCGAAGGCGAGAGACCAGTCGAGCGCGGGGTGACCCGCGAGGTGAAACGGGAGGCCGAAGCGCGTCGGCAGCCGCCACGGCAGCGCGCGAAGATCGCGCAGGAGCGTCACGACCCCCGCGACGACCGAGGCGAGCGCGAGCTTGCGGGCCTCGCCGCTCTGCGTCGCGTCGCCGTGCATCGCGCGGAGCGTCTCCGCCGTGGCGACCGCAGAGGGGAACGGGAGCTGCTCGACGTTGATGATCTGCCGCTTGATCGGGATCGCCACGAAGACGCCGAGCGCGGCGATGGTCGCGAACCAGAGGAACATCGCGGCGCCGCCGGGGCGCGCGCCCGTCAACAGCAGCAGCGCGGGGAGCGCGGCCATGTTGCCGCCGCCGGTCATGAACGCGGCGGCCGACGCGACGGAGCCGACGGCGTTGTTCTCGAGCACGGTGAGGTCGCGCGTCACGAGCCCGACGGCGCGCAGCGCGCGGAACAGGCCGAAGGCGACGATGCACGAGGTGAGCGTGACGCCGAGGCTCCAGCCCGTCTTGAGCGTGACGTAGAGGTTCGAGAGGCAGAGCAGCCCGCCGATCGCCATGCCCGAGAGCACGGCGCGCGGCGTGAGCTGCGGGACGTCGCCCGCCCACACGTCGCGGCGCCAGCGGGCCTCGGGGTCTTCGCGCACGGCGCCTCGCGGGTTCAGGGGAGGAGGGCGGGGGTTACGGAGAGACTTCTTTGGCGAGCGCCATCGACGCGATGGTGCCGTCGTTGACCGCGGTGGTCATCTGACGGAATCGCTTGCTCACCACGTCGCCGGCCGCGAACACGCCGGGCACGCTCGTGTGCATGAGGTCGTCGGTCTTCACGTAGCCGTAGGCGTCGAGGTCGAACACGCCGGGGAAGGCTTCGAGGTTCGGCTGCATGCCCGCGAAGATGAACACCCCGTCGACGGCGAGGCGCGAGCGCGCGCCGGTGGCGAGGTCTTCGACGACCACCGCGTTGACGGTCTTGCCGTCGTCGGCGACGAACTCGCGCGGCTCGTGGCGAAAGAGGAACTCGATCTTCGGGTTCGCGAAGGCGCTCTCCTGCGCGACCTTGTTGGCGCTGAGCTCGGCGAACTGGTGGATGATCGTGATCTTCGCGGCGAAGCGGGCGATGAAGAGGGCCTCCTCGATGGCCGAGTTGCCGCCGCCGATCACCGCGACGTGCTTGCCTTCATAGTATTTCGCGTCGCAGGTCGCGCAGTACGAGATGCCCTTGCCCTTGTACTCGCGCTCGCCCTTGACGTGGATGGGGCGCGGCGACGAGCCCGTCGCGACGACGACGCGCTTCGCGTGGATGGTCTCGACGCCGTCGAGCACGACCGTGTGCGCGGGGAGGTCCGCGCGCGAGATCTCCGCGGCGAAGCGCGGCTCGACGCCGGCCTCCTTCGCGTGCTCGAGCATGTAGTGGGCGAGCATGAAGCCCGGCTGCGGCTTCGGGAAGCCCGGGAAGTTCGACACCTGATGCGTGATCGAGAGGTTGCCGCCGCCGAGGCCCACGTCGACCATGATCGTCTTGAGCCGCGCCTGCGCGGCGTAGATCCCCGCGGTGATGCCCGCGGGGCCCGCGCCGAGGATCAGCACGTCGCACTCCGTCGACACGGGCTTCACCGCGGCGTGGATGACCCGCGCGCGCTCGGCGGGCACCAGCGCGTCGAGGGCCGCGACGAGCTCCGAGCGCTTGATCGCGCCGCCGAGGCGGGCGCCCACCTCCTTGCCGCCGCGGAAGAACAGCACCGTCGGCGACGACCGTACGGCGAGCGCGTCGGAGAGCGCCCGGTTGCCCTGACGGAAGATCTTCACGAACTTCACGTCGGCGCCGTAGAGCGCGGCGACGCCCTCGAACTTCGGCGCGAGCGCCTCGCAGGGCGGGCACTCCGTCGAGTAGAAGTCGACGGCCACGGGGCCGTCGTGGGCGAGCACCTCGGCGTCGAAGCGCGCAGCGTCGATCTCTCTCACGAATTCAGACATTGAAGACTCTCCGTTGCTCGATGGGGGTCGCGCGCGGGCGCGGCGTCGCAGACGGACGCGGCGCGCGGTCGAAGTCGTACGGTGATGCGGTCGCGGAGCAGGCGCGGCGACGCCGCGCATCACCCCAGCGCCTCCCGGCCGTAGAGGGAGCACCCGAGGGAGAGGAGCTCCTTCACGGGGCGGCAGTCGGCGGCGTCGACGCGGCCGTCGCGGTTCCTGGCCACCGCGCCGCAGCCGCCGCCGCACGCGAGCTGCGAGGCGCACCCGCGGCAGCGCTCGATGGCGAGCACGTCGCGCGACTCCCAGGGCTCGACGAGCGACGCGTCGAGGGCCACGGCGGGGTAGAACGTTCCCACGGATTCGCCTGTTTTTCCGACGTTCGCGGTGCAGGGGTAGATGCGCCCGGTGTAGTCGAAGGCCCACTCGGTCTTGCACGCGGGGCACGCGTCGAAGAGCGGCTCGGGGAGCTCGCCCCGCTCGAAGAGAAACCGCGACACCGAGAACGCGGGCTTGTGGAACCGCAGCACCTCGGGGTCGCGCTCGATCAACCGATGGAGGTCTTCGAAGAGCGACAGGCGCGTGTAGAGCCTCCCCCGCTCCGACTGGCAGTGGTGGAGCTCGTAGTTGCGCCCGATCTGGGTCTTGAATCCCGGGTTCTCGGTCCATCCCCGCGCGATGGCGAAGTGCGCGAGCTCGCCGAAGCTCTCGACGTTGTCGCGGTCGAGCACGGCCCGGAGGTTCACCGAGAGCCCCGCCGCGAGCGTCGCGTCGACGCCTTCGACCACGCGACGAAAGGTCTCGCCGCCGCCCTTCAGATAGCGCCGCGCGTCGTGGACCTTCTCGGTGCCGTCGAGGGTCACCTGCACCTCGCGGATCCGTCCGCGCAGGAGCGTCGGCACATACGACGCGAGGTGATAGCCGTTGGTCACCACCGCGAGGTCGAGGCCGCGCGAGGCCGTCCCGTCGACGATCGCGTCGACCGTGCGACGCGCGCTCGGGCTCGGGAGCAGCGGCTCGCCGCCGAAGAGCGTGACGTACTTGCGCCGCCCCGCGAAGGTCGCGTCGACGTAGCGAAAGAACGCCTGCAGCACGGCGTCGCCGTCGCCGCCCGGCGGAGGCGCGTACTCGTCTTGAAAGCAGTACGAGCAGCCGAAGTTGCACGCGTAGCTCGGCACGTAGAAGAGCTGCACCTCGTCGCTGTCGCGGGCCTCCACGAAGTCGAGGTAGGCCGCGCGGTACCGCCGCTGCTCCTCGTCGGGATCGACCACGTAGCCCTTCGCCGCGAGGGCGGCCTCGTCGACGACCTCGCCGCGCGAGAGCCGCTCGCCCATCGCGGGGTCGAGCACGTCGGCCTCGCCGCTCAGGAGGTTCGCGAGGAGCCAGCGCTCGTCGCCGTGGATCTTCGTCAGGATGTTGTGCTTCGAAAGCTGCACGGCGCCCTCATTCCAAGCGATGCGTGAGGTGCGACGGCGACCACCGCCGAGCGCCTCTGGGGGCGCGCGCGCGGTGGCCTCGTCTCACGGAGCAGATGCGTCGATCAGTCGTGGCAACCGGCGACGGTCTTCGAGACCTTCGCGCAGCACTGCGCCACCTTCTGGTCGGCCGCGGGCGCGCAGCACTGCTGCGCCTTCGCCCGCTTCGCGTTCTTGATGAGCGATTTCATGGCTTCTCCTGTCGTCTCACTGCCGCGGCGCTCGCGCACCATGCGCGAGGCCGACGCCCTTCGTCGCGCTCAGCCGCAGCACCCGCAGCACCCGGCGGGCTTGCGGCCGGTGACGGTGAAGCTCACGACGCGCGCCTTGCCCTTCTCGTACGGTTCGCTCTCCTCGACGACGTGCACCTCGGTGATGCCCGCCTGCCGCATGTGCCCGAGGTACTCGTCGCGGGTGACCGCGCCGGCCCAGCACTCCGCGATCGCCGCGGGGTCGTTGCGGTACGCCTCGGGGATGGGCTCCGTCGCGTAGATGTCGCTCACCGCGACGCGCCCGCCCTTCTTCAGCACCCGCGCGATCTCGCGCCACACCTGGGCCTTGTCGCCCGCGTGGTTGAGCACGCAGTTCGAAGTCACCCAGTCGACGGACTTGTCGGGCAGGCTGAGGTGCTCGAGCTCGCAGCGGAGGAAGGTCGCGTTGGTGACCCCGAGCTTCGCGGCGGTCTTGCGCGCCTTGTCGAGCATCGTGTCGGTGATGTCGACGCCGTACGCGTGCCCCGTCGGCCCGACGCGCCCGGCGAGCTTGATCACGTCGGTGCCGCGACCGCTGCCGAGGTCGACGCAAACCTGTCCGGGCTCGGGCTCGCAGAGGGCCGCGGCCGAGCCGCACGAGAGGCAGCACGACGACTCCGCGAGCTCGCCGTACCTTGATTCGATCGCCTGCGTCATGTTCGATTCTCCAAGGGCTCAGAGCCACCGAACGTGGGCGATGGATTCGCGCGCCCGTCGCACCGCCGCGCGGCGACTCACCCGCCGCAGCGTCGGCCTTCGAGGTCTTCGATCACCTGCACCAGCGTCGCCTCGGGGTGGACGCCCACGAAGCGGGTGACCTCGGCGCCGCGCGCGTCGAGCCCGACGAAGGTCGGAACGCCGAGCACGCCCACGGCGCGCGCCTGCGCCATCCCCTCGGGGTCGTCGACCACGACGCGACGCACGGTCACCCCGCAGCGCTGCTCCGCCGCGCGCACCGCGGGCGCCATGGCCGCGCATGCGGGGCAGTCGCGACGCATGAACTCGACCACGCCGACGCCCGTGAGCCGCGCGCCGTTCGAAGCCGCCGCGACGGCGGGCAGACCGCAGCCCACGGAGGCTTCGGCGCAGGGCGCGGGCGCGGCTTCAGAGCGCGCGATCACGGCGCGCGCGGGGCTCTGCTGCGTGACGAGCCAGAGGCCCGTGAGCACCAGCGCGAGGCCCGAGGCGCGCTCGATCCACACGGCGTGGCGGGCGAGGCGACGCGCGGCGCGCATGGCCGTCGGCGCGAAGGCCCCCGCGACGACGAGCGGCAGCGCGAGGCCCGCGGCGTACACGCCGAGCGTGAGGGCGCCGCGGAGCGACGAGGTGTTCGACTGCGCCGTCCAGGTGAGCACCGCGCCGAGCACGGGGCCCACGCAGGGGGTCCATCCCAGCCCGAAGGCGGCGCCGAAGAGCAGCGCGCCGAGGATGCCTCGCTCCGCCTCGACGCGGTCGAGGCCGGGGCGCACGTCGCGCTCGAGCCACGGGATCGACAGGAGACGAAGCTGCTTGAGGCCGAAGAGGATCACGAGGGCGCCGCCCGCGAGGGTGAGCGTCGCGCGGTGCGAGGCGAAGGCGCGACCCGCGCTCGACGCGGCGAGGCCGAGCAGCACGAAGGGCACGGCGAGGCCGAGCGCGAAGGCCGAGGCGCGGAGCACGAGGCGACCGCGCGGCGGGTCTTGCGCGAGCGTCGACATCGAGGCCCCCGAGAGCGTGGCGAGGTAGATCGGCACCATCGGGAGCACGCAAGGCGACGCGAAGCTGAGCAGCCCCGCGCCGAAGACCGCTGGGAGGGAGGGTTCCATCGCGGTGTTGGATCCGACGGAGCCCCCCGAAGGGTTCGCCGCGCGCGTGAAACACGGTGAAACACGCGCGAAACACGCCGCGCATCGCCCTCGATTCGCGGCGGTTCAGTGAGGTCGAAGCGCTCGGCTCCGTCGCCCCGCGCACGCGTCTTGCGACAGCGGCGGCAACCCCAGAAGGATGACGCCATGACAAGCTCCCGCTCTCCGCGCGCGATCACGCTCCTCTCCCTCTCGCTCGCGCTCGCATCCTGCGCGTCGACCGCGACCGTCGCCGCCCCTCCGCCGTGCGCAGCGTGCGGCCAGCACGCGCACGGAGGCGAAGCGTGCCCGCACTGCCAGGGCGCGATGGGCGGCCACGGCGCGATGCACGGGGGCGACCACGGCGACATGATGCGCATGATGGCCTCGCTGCCCCCTTCGATCGCGGCCTTCCACGAGGTGATCCGCCCGGTGTGGCACGCCGAGCCCGGCGCGGCCCGCGACGCCAACGCGTGCGCGCAGTCCGCGACGCTCCGTCAGCGGGCCGACGCCATCGTCGCCGCGCCGGCGCCCGAGGCCGCGCGCGCCGATGCGCCGGGCTGGCAGGCGGCGACCAGCACGCTCCAGCAGTCGTCGGTCGCGCTCGTGACCGCGTGCGAGGCGACCCCGCGCGCCGAGGTCACCGAGCGTCTCACGTCGCTGCACACGGCGTTTCACGCGCTGATGGAGCGCGTCGGGATGCACGGTCCGCCGTCGCACTGAGCACTCCCCCGACGACGCGTCGCAGAGCCCCGACGGCCGGTGGGTCGCGGGGCTCTCGCCGTTCGAACCGTCGAAGAACGACCCGCGCGCTCAGCCCGCGACGCCCGGCCGATCGAGGATGCGGCCGTCTTCCATCTCGTGCGTGACGTCGAAGAGGTCGAGCGCGCGGTGGTCGTGCGTGACCACGAGTACCGCGGCGCCCTGCTCGTGCGCCACGCGGCGAAAGAGCTCCATCACGGCGCGGCCACGAGACTTGTCGAGCGCGGCGGTGGGCTCGTCGGCGAGAATGAGCGACGGCCGGTTGGCGAGGGCGCGGGCGATCGCCACGCGCTGCTGCTCGCCGCCGCTCAGCGTCTCGGGGTACGCGTCGGCGCGGTGCTCGACCTCGAGGTACCGCAGGAGCTCGGCGGCGCGCTCGCGCGGTCGCTCGACCTCGCCGATCTCGCACGCCACCTCGAC
This sequence comes from Polyangiales bacterium, assembly GCA_046351535.1. GTDB lineage: Bacteria > Myxococcota_A > Polyangia > Polyangiales > CAISKJ01. The sequence continues at coordinate 147,295 of JAXLYG010000017.1, read as the reverse complement.
GTTCTCTCGCGCCGTGAGGAACGACACTAGGTTGGCCTTCTGGAACACGAAGCCCAGGTGCCGGCGCCGCAACTCCGACACGTCGGCCACCGCGACGCCCTCGACCACGACGGGGCGGCCCTCGAAGAGCACGCTCCCCGTGTCGGGCAGGCTCACCAGGCCGAGGGCCTTGATGAGCGTCGACTTGCCCGCGCCGCTCGGGCCGAGGAGCGCCGCGAGGCGCCCCGCTTCGAGGGCGAAGCTCACGTCGACGAGCGCGCGCACCTCGGTCTCGCCGCGGCCGAAGGTCTTGCCGATGTTCAACGCCCGTACGGCTTCCATGGTGTCACCCTTCGAGCACGCGGCTCACGTCGACGCGCATCGCGTGGGCGACGCCGAGCGCGCTCGCGAGCGTCGTGAGCGCGAAGACCACCGCCGGCGCGGCCCACAGGATCTCGGCGGTCAACAGCACCCGCCGCGGAAAGTTCGGGTAGATCGCCTGCCCGAGCGTGTACGCGAACGCGTAGCTCAGCGCCCCGAGGAGCCAGGCCTCCTGCAGCACCAGCGACACGAGCCGCGACGTGCGCGCGCCCATGAGCTTGAGCACCGCGATGTCGTGCGTCTTCTCGAGCATCCGCGTGTACATCACCATCATCAGGATCACGCTCGCCGTGAGCGAGAGGATCACCGTGAAGAGCCCGATCTGCATGCGCGAGCGCGCCACCACGCCCTGCAGCAGGAGGTCGCGCTGCTCCTCCGACGAGTACACCGTCACGTCGCCCCAGCGCGAGAGCACCGCGCGCACCTCGTCGACGCGGTGCGGGGCGTCGACGTTGACCAGCACCACGCTGATGCTCGGCGTCGGCAGCGCCGGCGCGCGCCACCGCGCGTCGCGCGGGAGGTCCTCGAGCGAGGGCATCGCGCGGCCGAGCTCGGTGTGCCGCAGCCGGTCGAGGGTGCGCTCTCGCTCGGTCTGAACGGCCTCGTCGGGGACCTCGTTGGCGACGAGCAGCGTGTCGAGCACCGACATGAACGCCACGGCCTCGCCGCCCGACGTGAGCGCGTCGCGCGTGAGCCCCACGATGCGATACGCCTCGCCCGCGAGGGGGATCGCGTCGCCCACCTGGAGCCCGAGCGACGCGTCGACGATCATCTCGCCGTGCGCCTGCGCGATGCCGCGACCCGCGATGAGCTTCAGCGTGTCGCCGCGGTCGTCGGGCCACGCGATGCCCACGAGCGCGAGCCGCAGCGCCTTCGCGGCCACGTCGCGCTGCACGACCTGATAGGTGTACGACCGCGAGCGCCGCACGCCGGGCACCCCCGCGGCGCGCGCCTCGAGCGTGGGGTCGATGCGCGACGACTCGGCGAAGGGCCCGCGGGTGCCGCGCTGCACGATCCAGAGGTCGGCGTCGAGCGCGCGCGTGAGGATCGTGGCCTCGTCGACCATGCCCGCGTAGATGCCCTGCATCGCGAGCACGACGGCGAAGAGCAGCCCGAGCCCCGCGGCGGTGCCCACGAAGCGACCGAGGTGCCGGCGCAGGTCGCGGATGGCGAGGTTCACGGTCGGCTCCAGCGCGCCCCGAGGCGGAGCGCGGCGCCGGGCTTGAGGGGCGCCAGCGCGGTGTCTCCGTCGCGCAGGCCCGAGACGATCTCGACCTCGTCGCGGCCGATGAGGCCGAGGCGCACGCGCACCGCGGCGATGCGGCCTCCGCGGTCGACGTTGCAGAACGGGCCCGCGTCGTCGCGGAGCACGAAGCCCGTCGGGAGGCGCACGACGTCGGGCCGCGTCTCGGTGGTGATCCACACGTCGGCGCGCTGACCGATCGAGACGCGGCCGAGCGGCGCCGAGGGGGTCACGTCGACGAGGAGCTCGTGGGTCTGACGGTCGGACTCCCAGCCGATGCGCCGCACGACGCCGGGCGTGCGCTGCGCGTCGCCGGGGCGGTAGATCTGCACGGCCATCCCCTCGCGGAGCGCGCCGAGCGACGACTCGTCGACCCACGCGCGCACGTAGACGTGCTCGGTGTCGACGAGGCGCAGCACCGTGGAGCCCACGGAGACCGTGTCGCCGGGCTCCCGCAGCCGCTGCGTGATCAGGCCATCGAAGGGCGCGAGAAGCGTCGCGCGGAGCATCGTCACCCGTCGCTGCGAGGCGCCCCCCTCGGCCACGTCGATCGAGCGCGTCGCCTCGGAGCGCTGCCCGAGCACGCGGTCGACCTCGGCCCGCGCGATGCGGAGCGCGTCTTGAACGACGTCCATCTCGCGCGTCGAGACCGACCCGCTCGCCGCGAGCTGCGCCATGCGCCGCTCCTCGCGCTCGGCCGCTTCGAGCGAGGTGCGCGCCCGCTGCTCCTCGGCCGCGAGGCGCTGGAGCGACGACCGCGCCGCCGCCACGCCGCTCGTCGCCGCGCGGAGGTCTGCGCTGGCCTGCTCGGGGTGCAGGCGTGCGAGCGTCTGGCCGAGCGCCACACGGGCTCCCTCGTCGACGAGCACGTCGCTCAGCCTGCCCACGAGGTCGAAGCCGAGCTGCGCCTCGCGCTCGCTCTCGACGAAGCCGCGGCCGAAGACCTGGGCGCTGATCGGTCCGCGTTCGACGCGCCACGCGCGGACCCGCACCGGCGCGAGGACTCGCACGTAGGCCACCGTCGCGAGCACGGCGCCGAGGGCGAGCGCGGTGAGGATCGAGCCCCGGTTGCGTCGTAGCCATCCGGGCGCGGCCGGGCGTCGGGGGGTCATCTCTGCGGCGGTCGCGTCGGTCATCGGATCCTCTGCGCGGGCGACGGGCCCACGGTGCGTGGGAGCCAACGCGAGCGCGCGATGGGTTCCGCCGGGGCCGAGAATGAAGGCGATGTCGCGAGATCGGCCGCGCGGCCTCGGACCCTTTTCGCGCGCCGCTGGCTCTCAACCTCGCGGCCGGCGTCGCAGCGCGCGGCCCGCGAGACACCCATGAACCAGCCTCCCTCGATGCCCTCTCGCTGGCGCTCCGCGATGGCGCAGCACGCAGACCTCTTGCGGCTCGGGGTGTTCGGCTCGCTCACCCTCGGCCTCGCGCCCTTCGTCCCGCACCCGCACGTCTACAAGCAGCTCCAGAACATCGCGCACGGCACGCTCACGCAGCCCATCGACGTGTTCGACCTCGTGATGCACGGCGCGCCGTGGATGCTGCTCGCCTACGGCCTCGCACGCGTCGCCGTCACGGCGCTCGGCCGCGCATCGGCGGAGATCCGCGACGCGCCCGGCGCCGCCGACCCGTAACGAAAGGACCCCACATCGCATGTCGTACGCCCTGTGGCTCGCGGCGATCTCCGCCGCGTTCGTCGCGCTCGAGCGCGTGGCGCCGCGCCGACCAGACCCCGGCCTGCTGCGGCCCGGAATCGTCACCGACCTCGCCTACGTGGTCTTCAACGGACACTTTCTGGGCGTGGTCCTCGCGGCGCTCACGGCGCCCGTGACGCGGGGGTTCGAGCGCCTCGCGGCCTCGCTGGGCCTCGCCTCGTCGCTGCACGCGCGCGTCGCGGAGGGGTGGTCCGCCGCCGCGCAGTTCGTCGTCGCGCTCCTCGCGATCGACCTTCTGAAATGGTTGATCCACAACCTGCTCCATCGGGTGCCGTGGCTCTGGGAGTTTCACAAGGTCCACCACTCGATCGAGCACATGGACTGGCTCGGGAGCATGCGCTTTCACTTCGCCGAGGCGCTCATCTACGACGGGCTGCTCTACGTGCCCCTCGCGATCCTCGGGTTTCGCGGCGACGTGCTCTTCGCGCTCGCCGTCGTGGGCACCGCCATCGGGCACTTCAACCACGCGAACCTCCGCGTTCACATCGGACCGCTGCGGTACATCCTCAACAGCCCCGAGATGCACGTGTGGCATCACGCGCACCCCGACGCGGGCCCCGTCGACCGCAATTTCGGCATCAACCTCGCGATCTGGGACTGGCTCTTCGGCACCGCCTACGTGCCCGACCACGCGCCCTCACGGCTGGGATTCGAAGGCATCGAGACGTGGCCGAGAGGGCCTGTCGGCCAGGCGCTGCGACCCTTCGTGGGCGCCGCGTCGCGACGTAACCGGACCTCCGCCGACCGCGAAGACAGCGCGCCCCTCGCGCCCTGAGTGGCGCGCCTGACCAGCGAGGCTCCCCTGACGAACGTCGATCGAAGCGGCGCCTCGCACGCGCATGCGACGCGAGCGGGCGCCGCTTGAAATCGGCGCATCTTCGGAGCGTGGGGGCGGGCGGTGAGAGAACGCGCGGGGGTCCGCGTGAGGTGCGGGTCCGCGTCAGGTGCGGGTCCGCGTGAGGAGGGGGTCCGCGTCAGGTGCGGGTCCGCGTGAGGAGGGGGTCCGCGTCAGGCGCCGGTCTCGACGTCGAAGCCGCCGTCGATCTCCATGCTCACCCAGCCGCCCGTGACGTTGACCACGTTGGTGAAGCCGAGCTGCTTGAGCGTGCGAACGGCGAGGTGCGCGCGAAAGCCCGAGCGACAGTGAACCGCGATGCGTCGATCGCGCGGGAGCGTCTCCCACCGCTTGCGGAGGTCGTCGACGGGGACGTGCATCGCGCCGCGCAGGTGCCCGCGCGCGAATTCTCCGCGGCTGCGAACGTCGAGGACGAGGGGCGGCGCGCTCTGCCCGAGCTCACGCCGGAGCTGCGCCGCGGTGATGATCGGGCTGAAGCCCGAGAGGTCGTTCTCGGCTACGAAGGCCGCGAGGTTGATCGGGTCGTTGGCCGACGAGAAGGGCGGCGCGTAGGCGAGGTCGAGCTCCGCGAGCTCGTGCACCGTGAGCTTGCCCACGAGGGCCGTGGCGAGCACGTCGATGCGCTTGTCGACGCCCGCGTGGCCGAAGGCCTCGGCGCCGAGGAGCCGCGCCGTCGCCCTGTCGTACACGAGCTGCAGCGACATCTCGCGCGCGCCGGGGAAGTAGCCCGCGTGGTGATCCTTGTGGAGCACCGCGACGCCCACGTCGAAGCCCACGTCGCGCGCCGCCTTCTCGGTGAGGCCCGTCATCGCCGCGGTGGCTTCGAAGACCTTCACCACGCTCGTGCCGAGCGCGCCGTCGTAGCGCATCGACTGCCCCATCGCGTTCGAGGCGGCGATGCGGCCCTGGCGGTTGGCGGGGCCCGCGAGGGGCATGCGCACCTTGCGCTCCGAGATGCGGTGCTCGATCTCGAGCATGTCGCCCGCGGCGAAGATGTTGGGGTCCGAGGTGCAGAGGTGCTCGTCGACGAGGAGGCCCCCCGTCGCGCCGAGCGTGAGCCCCGCGGCCTTCACGAGCGAGAGCTCGGGACGAACGCCCACGGAGAAGAGCACCATCTCCGCGGGCAGGTGACGCCCGTCGCTCAGCTCGACGGTGTGCTTCTCGGGGTCGATCGCGCGTACGCCGACGCCCGTGAGCACGTGGACGCCGTTCGCCGCGAGCTCGCGCGCCACGAGGGTCCCCATGGCCGGGTCCATCATCCCCATGACGGTGGGGGCGAGCTCGACGATCGTCGTGTCGAGGCCGCGCTTCTTGAACGCCTCGGCCATTTCGAGGCCGATGAAGCCGCCGCCGACCACCACCGCGGTGCCGGGCGCGCGCTCGTCGATGAACGAGTGCAGGCGGTCCATGTCGGGCACCGTCCAGAGCTTGAAGACGTGCTCCGCGTCGGCGCCGGGGAGCGGCGGCATGATCGGCGTTCCGCCCTGCGCGAGGATGAGCTTGTCGTACTCGAGCCACGCTTCGCCGTCGGGGCCCCGCGTGCGAACGCGGCGGTTCGCGCGGTCGATCTCGAGCGCCTCGGTGTTGACCAGCGCGCGGATCCGATAGCGGGCGTCGAAGCCCTCGGGGGTCTGCAACAGCAGCGACGAGCGCTTCTCGATGTCTCGCGCGAGGAAGTAGGGCAGCCCGCAGTTGGCGTACGAGACGTAGGGCCCGCGCTCGATGAGCGTGATCTCCGCGGTCTCATCGATGCGACGGGCGCGCGCCGCGGCGGTGGCTCCGCCTGCGACGCCGCCGATGATGACGAGTCTGGTCTTCATGGTGTGTACTTCCTACCTGGGCCGCGCATCGTGCCACTCGATGGCGAGCGCAGACACACACTAGAGCCAACGAGCCCGCCGGTGGGTTCGCCGCGCATCCCGCCCACCCGACGGTCGGTGCGGCGGATCTCTCCGCGCGCCCTGCGGTAAAGCCTTCGCATGAAGGAGCCTCGCGCCACGCCCGCGCGCCGACGGCCGCGCTCGACGCCCGCCGCGCGTGGAGCGCGCCGTCACCCCGGTCGATGAGCGTCGAGCACCTCCCCTTCGCGGCGCAGCGCGCCTGGCTCGAGACCGCCCTCGTCGAAGACGACGCCGCGCGCGACGCCCTCGTCACCACCGCGCGCTGGACCGACCCGGAGCCCTTCGCGCTGGCCGTCACCGCCGTCGTCGCCGCGGCGCGCGTGGCCTCGCTCGCGGACGCGCTCCGCCTCGCGCTCTCCGTCGCAGACGACACGGCGCTGCTCAGGGTGCTTCGCAAGCTCGACGCGGAGGGCCTCTCGCACGCGCGTCGCGAGGTCTTCGCCGCGGTGCTCCTGCGCGTCTGCGAGGCGATGCCCGCGGAGCGCATCGAGGCCCGCTGCCTCCTCGAGCGATGGCTCCGTCGCGGAGGCTTCCCGTGGCGCGCGAACGAGGGCGCGCTGCTCTCGCTCACGGGCGCCGAGCTGCGGGCGCGCGCGGCCCTCGACCCCGACGTGCGCGACGCGGTCAACGCGCTCGGCGCGCGCGTCCTCGAGGTACTCGCGCGATCGCCGCGATCGCTCTCGCAGGCGCACGCGGAGGAGCTCCTCGCGGCGCGGGTGTACACCTCGGCCTCGCATTTCTTCGAAGAGCTCTTGCAGAACGCCGACGACGCCGACGCCACGACCTTCGCGGTCACGGTCTCGGGCGACGAGGTGACCGTCACGCACGACGGCCACCCCTTCGCGCCGCGCGACGTCGTCGGGGTGCTCTCCGTCGGACAGAGCACCAAGGGGGTCGGGCAGATCGGCACCTTCGGCGTCGGCTTCAAGAGCGTCTACGCGGTGTGCGCGCGACCGCGCGTGTACTCGGGGCCCTTCGCGTTCGAAATCGCAGACGTCTCGCGCCCCCGCGCGCTTCGAGATCGCCCCGCGGAACTGCCGCCCGAGCACACCGCGATCGTGCTCCCGCTCTCGGCCCCCCGCGATCCCGCCCGGGGCGCCGAGGCCGCGCTCCGCCACGCCTGCGCGCTCCCGGCGGAGGTGCTCCTCACGCTGCGCCACGTCCGCGCGCTCTCCGTCGCGACGCGGCGCGAGACGCGCGCCACCGAGCGCGCCGACGGCGTCGTCGAGCTGCGTGACGGAGACCGCGTGCGCGCGTTCCTCTCGCGTCGACACCGCGAGGCGCGCGTGCTCGTCGCGCTCGATGGCGACGGTCTCCTCGCGGTCGAAGACGGGCTCCCGACGCTCTTCGCCTTCCTCCCGACGCTGGAGCGCACGGGGCTCCGCGTGCGTGTGCAGGGTCCCTTCGTGGTGCCCGTCGACCGCGAGCGCGTCGACCTCACGCACCCGACCAACGCGTCGATCCTCGACGACGTCGCGGTGGCCTACGCCGAAGCGCTCGCGGCGCTCCGAGGTCGTCGCGGCTGGGCCGACGTGGCGCCGCTGCCCGGAGCGCTCTCGCACCCGTCGCTTCGCGCGATGTCCGCGCGCATCGCCGAGACCCTCCAGCACGAGCCCGTGTTGCGCGCGACCGACGGCGCGTGGGTGTCGCCCCTGCGCGCGTGCCTCCTCGACGATCCCTCGCTCGTGACGCCGCTCGCGGGCCTCCCGCTCACGCGCGACGAGAGGTTCCCGCTGCCTCCGCTCGGGCCTCGCGACCTCGCCGTCGCGCGCTGGCTCGGCGTCCCCACGCTCGGCCCCGAGGCGCTCTGCGCGTGGCTCACGCGCGTCTCCGATGCGACCGCGTGCGACGACCGCACCCGCGTCGCCGTCCGCGCCGTGCTCACCGCCGTCGCCCCGGTCACCGGCTGCGCGGCGTGGCTGCGCGGCGCTGCGATCGCGCTCGACGACGCCGGCGCCTTCGCACGCCCCGAGCAGCTCGCGCGCGGCGCTCCCGAGGCGCGCGCGGTGTACGACGGACTTCGCGCGACGCTCGACGCGCGGCTCGATCCGCTCGCAGACGAGGGCGCGGCCCCTTCGCTCGCGAGGCTCTGGGACGCGCTCGGCGTCGCGCAGCTCACGCCCGAGCAGCTACGGCGCGACCTCGCGGACGAACACCTCCGCGCGGCGATGCTCTCGCGCGACGGCGCCTCCCGCGTGCTGCGCTACGCCGCGAGCTGGAACACGCCATCGCTCACGGCGCTCGGTCGCCTCCCCGTCGCGCCGTGCGAAGACGGGTCCCACAGGGCGCTCGCGGGAGAGGGCTGCGCGCGGCTGCGTCCCGCAGGGCCCTTCGGCGATTTTCTCGCGACGGAGGCGGCGACCGCGGTCCCGCTCGTGCGCGACGACTTCGCGCGCGCCTTCGGCGAGACGCTCTCACGGATGGGCGCGGCCACCGCGGACCTCGACACGCTGCGCGCGGCGGGTCCGTCGTGGCGCTCCGCCGACGCGCTGCGGCGGCTCTACGGCGTGCTCTCCGCGACGCGAGACCAGCTCTCGCCGTCGGCCTGGGCGCGGATCGCCGCGGCGCCGTGGTTCCTCGATCGAAGCGGCCGCGCGCGCCCGATCGCGGGCCCCGATGCGGCGCTTTGGAGCGAGCACGACGCGATCGAGCGCTTCGTCCCCGACGCGCCGTGGCTCGATGATGACGCGCGTCAGCTCCTCGCCCTGATGCCCTCGGGCATCGTGACAAAGACCGGGGCGCGCGCGCTCGTTCGCGCCGCGGCTGGCGACGCCTCGGCCTTCGGCGGCGCGACGCTCCGAGAGGCCATGATCCCCGAGGTGATGGCGTGGCTCGGGGCAAACGCGGCGGCGCTCGACACGACCGACCGCGAGACGCTCGCGGGCGCTCCGTTGTGGCCTGACGCCGACGGGGTGATGCGACCGCTCGCGGCGTCGCGCTGGCCCGCCGGATCGGCTCATTTCGCACGCCTCTACGCCGCGTGGCGGATCGATCCCGTGCTCTCGGAGGAGACCGCGCGCGTGGCCGACGAGCTCGGGCTCCGCGCCGTGTGCAGGCGCTGCGACGCCGACGCGATGCTCGACGACCTCGCGGCCTGCGCCCCGGCGACGTGGCCTCCACGCGCGCTCATCGCCGAGGCCGTGCGTGCCGCGGCGCGCGGCGCCACCGTCGCGGCGCGCACGCGCGGCGAGCCTCGCGATGCTGCGCGCCGAAGACGGTGCGATCGCGGGCGCGCACAGCCTCCATCGGAGCGCGACGACGCCGTGCGCGCGCTGGTGCGGTCGCTCGGCGGCCCCTCCTCGCGGCAGAAGAAGAGACGCTCTGGGGGAGCGCGCTCGACGCGCTGGGTCCCTTCGCGTCGACGGTCGCGCTCGTGCGTTCACGCGCGGCGCGCGACCTCAGGCCCGGCGTCGCGCTCGCGGAGCAACCCGAATGGGCGCGCGCGCGCGGCGCCGTGCGCGCGATCCACGACGTCTTCCGCCGCGAGGGGAATCGCGCGTGGGAGGGCCTCGCCGTCGCCCTCAACATCCACGGCGAGCTCGTCGAGCCGCCGCTCTACGTCGCTCCGACGGACGCGTCTTCGATCCTCGAGGGCTCGTCGCTCTCACGCGCGATCGCCGATCCGTCGTTCGCGGCCGAAGCGCCCTCGGAGATGGTGAAGCCGCTCCCGCTGCGACGCATCGCCGCCGCGCTCGAAGGCGACGAGCGCGACGCCCGCACCGTCGCGGAGCACCCGCGCTGGCGTGACGCCGCGCGACGCGAGGCCCTCTACGCGTGGCTCCTCGCGCACGCCCACGAGATCGCGGGCGACGCCGAGGCGCGCGCGTCGCTCGGGCGTGCGTCCGTCATCCCCTCACGCGGCGGCGCGTTGCGAGCTCCGGGGGAGCTCCTTCACGACGACGACCTGCCCGACCTCGGGCTCGACTGGCACGTCGCCGCGGAGGTTCCGAGCGCCCTCCGCGCGTGGCTGCGGGCGACCTACGGGCTCGAAGCGGCGCGGCTCACGGCGCTCGTCAAACACCTGCTCGACGGCTTCGAACGCGCCGCAGAATCCGGCGACGACGCGCGGATGGACGCGCTGCTCGCGCACCTCGCGCGGGCCGTGCAGACCCCCGAGGCGCTCGCGTCGCTGCCCCGCTCGCTCAAGGTGCATCGCGCCGTGACCGTGGCCGCGCAGAGCGGCCCGCGCCGTGCGCCCCGCGAGCTGGTGGCCGTGCCGCGCTCGCAGCGCGCGTGGGTGCAGCGCATCGCAGAGGTCGCGACGCTCTCGGAGCGCTACGACGACGACCCGACGCTGCGAGACTTCCTCCGCGCGCTCGGCGTCGAAGAGACGCTCCCCGTCGAGCGCCTGCGCACGCTCCTCGACGGCGTCGGATTGCGCCCGGGAGAGGAGGCGCGCCTCGCGCTGGCTCGCTACGTCGCGACGATCGCTGCGGCGAGGCCCGCGCTGCGACACGAGCTCGACCTCGACCGACGCGCGTGGGTGCCCGACGACGGCGGAGCCTGGCAGCGTCCCGGCGCGCTCCTCTGGCCCTCGACGGAGCTCGACGCGCTCGTGGGAACGGCCCCCGGCCGTCGCGTGAGCGAGGCCTTCGCGCTGGCCGTCCCCTCGGAGGTCGCGCGCTGGCTCCCCTTCGGCCACGCGACGACGCTCACGCTCGCCGACGTGCTCACCGGAGCCGGTGACGCAGCGCTCTCCTCGACCGCGCTCCGCTGGATCGAGCGCGCCCTCGGCGACGGACGTGTCCCGCCCGCGGAGCTGCGCAAGGCGCTCTCCAATCGACGGCTTCTCCCCGACGACGGCGGCGAAGCATGCGCGCCCGGAGAGCTCTTTCTCGACGGCGAGGGGCGCGGCTGTTTCGCCGAGAGCGCCGAGCGGTTTCCTCGCATCGCCGAAGCGCTTCGCGTGCCCGAGACCACAGCGCGCGCGAGCCGCGCGACGCCCGCGCCACACACGCCCGAAGCCCCCTCCACGACCGACGCGCCGACCCCGCCCGCGCGCGAGACCGAGCGCGGCGACGGGCTGCTCGGACGCTTTCGAACCTGGTTGCGCCGAGACGATCGCGAGCCCGCACCCACGGAAGCCTCGCCAGCGCGCGCCGAGAAGCGCGCCGAGACGCACGAGCGCGGTCGCGGGTGGTACGCGCCAACCGACACGCTCGACGCGCAGACGGAGGCGGCCACCGAGTGGCTCCGTGACCGGGCCAGGGCATCGGATTTCGGCTTCGTTCATGTGCCGCGCGCGCTGCCCGCGCCCTACGTCTACGCGCCGAAGACGCTGGCGCGACGCTTCGACCGCGCGACGCAGCGGTGGCTGGCCGAGGGCGTTTGCGACCCCTCGTGGCGCTCGCCCGGGCCAGCGACGGGCGCGCGCGTGGCCTTCCGCGGAGCGGTTCCTGCGGGCGCGGGGCTCGTGCTGCCGCTGCCGCTCTACGGCGCGCTGAGCGGAGGCGCTGGCGAAGGCGAGCTCGAGACCTCCGCGTCGGGCGAGCTGCGATACCGGTCGGCGCGCGATGGCGACGTGGAGTTCACCGTCACGCTCGGCGGCGCCCCCCTCTTCGAAGCGCGCGACGAGTCCTTCGCGGCACCGCCGGAGCTCACCGCCCTCACCTGCCCCGACGACGAGCTCCCGCGTGAGGTGCTCGCGTTCGCAGACGCCGTCACGTCGTCGGGTGAGCCCGCGTACGCCCGCGCCCTCGCGGTGCGCGACTTCGTGAGGGCCAGCTATCGCTACGACCCGCTCTGCCTCGAAGACGCGTCCGTGGCGGCCTTTCTCGCGGGCGTGCGACGCGGCCGGGCGCACGGCGCGATCGCGGCCCTCCACGCGGGACGTACGGGCCGCCACCTCGGGGCGGGCGTGTGCTTCGAACTCAACGCGCTCGTGTGCGAGCTGTTGCGCCGCGTGGGCGTCCCCGCGGCGGTGTGCACCGGGTGGGTGCTCGACGACGGCGCGGCCACGGAGGCCGATCACCTCTGGGCGATGGCGCTCCTGCCCACCGCCCGCGGCCCCCGATGGATGCCCGTCGACGCGTCGAGCACGCGCGAGGGGAGGCCGCTGCGCGTGTCACGTCGGAGCCCTCCGTCGCGGGTGCGCGCCCCCGTCACGCCGCCCGCGCCCCCCGGTGGAATGCCGCCGAGGCCTCCCGGGGCCGCGAGCGCCCGCCGCGCACCGCCACGAAGCGGTGTCTCGAACGACCCGGGCCGCGGGACCTTGCCCCAGGTCGATCTCGTTCGGGTGGCGCGCTGGGTCGAGCGTGTGACCGGCGCGCGCCCCGCGAGCGAAGACGCCCTGCGCCGCGCGTGTCGGGCGTTGCTGCAAGACCCCGCGCGCGCCCGTGAGCTGCTGGCGCTGCTGCGCGTCGAGGGGTGAGCGTCCGCGCGCTGCGCAGCCTCAAGTGTCGAGGTCCAGGCGACGTTGAAAGAGGTGGAACCCGAGCAGGGCATCCAGCGAGGCGACGAAGCTCCGTGACACTCATCCACGACGAACGCCGGGTAGGCTACACCATCTCGGGCAAATACCTGATCGAGCAGCGCCTCGGCGCGGGCGCGGTGGGCGAGGTGTTCCGCGCGAGGAACGTCCTCCTCGCGCGCGACGTCGCGATCAAGCTCCTCCGCCGCGAGCACGCGCGAAACACCGAGATCGTCGACCGCTTTCTGCGCGAGGCGCGGGCCGCGAGCAGCGTGCAGCACCCCCACATCGTCGACGTGCTCGACGTGGGCGCCGACGGCGACACCCCGTACATCGTTCAAGAGCTCCTCCTCGGCGAAGACCTCGGCGCGCTCCTCGAGCGCAAGGGAGGCCGGCTCACGCCCGAGGTGGCCATCGCGCTGATGCTCCCGGCCATCGACGGCGTCGCCGCGGCGCACGAGCGCGGCGTGGTTCACCGCGACCTCAAGCCCGAGAACGTCTTTCTGGCGCGCACGCCCGACGGCGTGGTGCCCAAGGTGCTCGACTTCGGCATCTCGAAGATGTCCGCGACCGACGCGCGCGCCACCGTCGCGGGCGCCGTCTTCGGAACGCCTGGCTACATGGCTCCCGAACAGGTGATGAGCTTCGCGAGCGCCGACGCGCGCTCCGACGTGTGGTCGCTCGGCGTGATGCTCTACGAGCTCGTGTCGGGGCGGATGCCCTGGGACTTCACCGAGCCTCAGGCCCTTCTCGTCGCGGTCTGCACCACCGCGCCGCGTCGGCTCCACGACCTCGTCCCCGAGGCGCCCCCCGAGTTCTGCGACATCGTCACGCGCTGTCTCGCGCGCGATCCCGCGGAGCGCTTCTCGACCGCGGCCTCGCTCTCGACCGCGCTGCGCGCCGCGAGCGACGGCCCCACCAGGGTCACGCGGCTCCAGTTCGTGGCGATGTCACTGCCGCCGCCCCCGCCTCCCTCTGCCGCGCCGATGCCTCTGGTCCGCACGCGCGCCAGCGTGGTGAAGCCCACCCACGCCCACGCGGCGAGACGCGCCGCCCCCTCCGTGACGGGCGATGCCCCGTGGGTGCTCGACCTCGACGCCGACGACCGCGCGCCCCGCGAGCGCGAGATCACCCTCAAGGGACGCGTCTCCGACATCGCCGAGATCCGTCCCACGAAGCGCGCAAACCGTCGCGTCTCCCCCATCATCACGGCCGCGCTGGCGGCGCTCTTGGTCGCGTCCGTCGCGGTGCGCCAGGTCTCATCGAGCGCATCGCACGCAGCCGCAGCGCGTATCGCGACGCGCCCCGTCGCGCCCGCGGCGGTCGTCGCACCCACACCGGTCGTCGCGCCCACACCGGTCGTCGCGCCCGCGCCGATTGCCTCGCCCGCACCGGTTGTCGCGCCCGCGCCGGTCGCTGCGCCCTCGCCCATCGCCGACCCCGCCCCGGTCGTCGCCACGGCCACGGTGGAGCCGACCGTTCACGGTCGCCCCGAGACCGACGCGACGCAGCGGACGGTCCGCACGCCCTCACGAGCACGCGACGACGAAGAGCCCCAGCGCGACGAGGCGACGACCGCGAACGCGCCCGAGCTCCCGCGAGCCGTGGCAGCCTCGTCGTCAGACGACCTCCTCGCGTCCGTTCACCGCGCGGCGGCGCGGAACATGTCGCAGTCGGTGACCTGTATCGAGCGTGCGCGCGAGGGCGACCCCGGTCTCTCTGGAAGACTCTCCGTGCGGCTCATGATCGCGCCGACGGGACGCGTCCGCACCGCGGACCCCGTCGCGACGGGACCCATGATGCCCCTCGCGCGCTGCCTCGCCCGCGCGATGGCGACGTGGACGCTCGATCGCTCGGGCGGCGACACCGACGCGGTGATCACCTGGCCCTTCGAACTCGGCCTGCACTGACGCGCGGCGTCCGCCGGGCCATCGCGCTCCTACCATCTCGCGTGAGCTGCGCGTCGAGCGAGCGCCTGACCGCGAGCGGCGTCTAGGCCATCGACGCGCGCAGGCTGAGGCCCTGCGCGACGGAGGTGAGCTCGTTCCCTCCGCGGAGCTTGTCCGCGCCGAATCGCCGTGAGAACACCTCGCGCACGGCGGGGACGAGCGACGAGCCCCCCGTGAGGAACACGCGATCGACCTCCGCGGGCGTCACGTTCGACGTGGTGAGCAGCCTGTCGACGCACCCTCCGATCGCCTGCAGCGACGCGCCGATCCAGCGCTCGAAGTCTCGGCGGAGCACCCGCTCGCGCACGTCGACCGGCGCGTCGACGAACTCGAGCAGCGCGCTCTCCGACGACGACAGCGAGACCTTCGTGCCCTCGACGGCGCGATAGAGCTGGTACCCGAGCTCGTACTCGATGAGGTGGAGCAGCGCATCGATGCGCTCGGGCGCCTCCGACTGCGCGCGCACCTCGTTGAGAAAGCGCAGCGTCTCGCGGCTCCGCAGGAACGACAGGTGGTGCCACCGACGCAGCTTCGCGTAGATCCACGGCGGCACCGGGAGCGCCTTGCCGCCCATGTACGAGCGGTACTCGGAGCCCATCCCGAGGCGCGGCGACACGACGGCGTTGACCACCTCGCTGTCGAACACGTCGCCCGCGAGGCCGACGCCCTCGGTGCCCACGATGCGCTTGCGGCTCTCGACGCCGCGCATCCCGGGCCCCACGCGCATCAGGCAGAAGTCGCTCGTGCCGCCGCCGAAGTCTCCGATCAGCACGAGCTCGTCGTGATCGATCGTCGACTCGTAGAAGCACGCCGCGCCCACGGGCTCGTACTCGAAGCGGACGTCTTCGAAGCCCGCGCGGCCGAGGGCCTCCGTGAGCCGCTTCAACGCGAGCGACTCGTCGGCCTCGCCGTCGGAGTTGGCGAAGCGCACGGGGCGCCCCACGACGACGCCGCGGACCGTCTCAGCGGCGGGGCCGAGCGCGTCGACGGCGCCGCGACGGATCCCGCGGAGGATCTGCGTGACCAAATCCTCGAGCGTGTGCGCGCGACCGAACACGCTCGTCGAGGTGAAGAGCGAGCTCGCGAGGTACGACTTCAGCGACTGGATCAGTCGGGTGTTCCCCGTGGGCTGCGCGAGGTGCCGCGCGATGGCCTCGGGACCCGCGAGCGTGCGGAGCGCGGCGCGCCCGTCGATCACGTCCTCTTCGAAGTAGAGCACCGATCGAAAGGTGGTCGTGCGCCCTCCCTTCGCGTCGTCGAAGCGAACCAGCGAGGGCTCCGTGTCGCCGGGCGAGAGCACGGCGAGCGAGCTGTTGGTGGTGCCGAAATCGAGTCCGATGAAGCGCTCCATGCGTCCGATCACCTCCCGAGTCCCCGAAGCGGGGCCGGGCGAGGTACACGATCGACGGGGCTGACGCAAGGGCGCGGTCCGCGTCACGCGGGCGCGATCATCGGCGGACCGGGGCGGGTGGTGTGGGCTTCGTGCGGAAGGCGAGAGAACGGGCGCGTGAGACGCCGGGGCTCAGCGGAGGCGCAGCGTGCCGTGGCCGTGCGCGGCGAGCGTGCCGAGGAACTGACGGTCCTGATCGGCGCCGAAGCCCACCACGTCGACGCGGGTCGTCGTGGCGATCGCGTCGACGCGCGCGATGAGCGAGCGGAGCACGGCCTCGCTGTCCGAGGGACGACCGTCGGAGAGCATCACGATCTGGTCGGGGTGGAGCGACGTGGCGGCCTCCATCGCTTCGAGCGGGTGCGTCTCGTCGCGAGGCTGAAGCGCCGCGACCCAGCGCACGGCCTCGGCGAGCGAGGCGTCGTCCATCTCGCGCGTCGCCGTCCAGAGGGTCGAGACGTTCGAGCTGAAGGCCACCACGTCGACGCGAACGCCGCGGGGCACCGAGGCGAGCACCTTCACGAGCTCCGCGCGGGCCACGTCGAGCTTCGAGGGACGCGACGCGAACCACGAGCCCTGGGGGTCGGGGTCGCTCATCGAGTACGACACGTCGACCATCAGCACGAGCGAGCGTCCGCGCACGGGAATGGCGTAGAACGCGGGCTCCGCGCTCTCGGCGTTGCGGATCACCACCTCGACCGCCGCCGCGAGGCGCTCGGCCTCGCGCGACCCCGAGGGCACCGCGCCGATCAGCGCGTCGAGCGCGCCCCGCTGTCGCGGCGTGAGGGCGACGGTCGCCTCGGGCAGCGCCGCGCTGTCGAGCGTGAGGGACTCTCCGCCCGTGGCCACCACGGTCACGCGAAGCTCGCCGCCCGTGGGCTCCCACACGACGCGTCCGCTGGGGTTGGTCCCCTCGGTGCGCGCGGTGAGCTCGCCGGCCTCGACGCGGGCGCGCCAGCGACGACCGTGACGGTCGCTCACGACCACCATCCCGCCGGCCCTCACGTGAATCGTGCGACGCGCCGTCGCGCGCACGGTCACCCGCGCCCCGCGCGCCCCCGCAGCGGGACGAAGGTCGGCGTCGTCGAACTCGACCGCGCCGTCGACCACCGCGAGCCCCTGCGCGCCGGGCACGCCCGTGACCGTGATCTCGCCGCCCGCGATGACCTGGTTGCCGCCGTCGGCCGCGATGCGCTCGACCTCGACGTGGGTCACGCGCGTCGTGCGAACCTCGGTGCGGGTCGTCGTGGTCACGCTCGCCGACGAGCCTCCCGCATTCGCGACGGAGGCTCCGGCGCCCGCGCCACCCGCGGCGCCCGCCTGCGCAGCGCCCGCCGTGGCGTTGGTGCCCGTCGCGATCGTCGTGGTGGTCGTGGTGGTCTCGGTGGTGGTGATGCGGCCGCTCGAGACGATCCATCCCGAGGCGCCGCGCGCGAGGGTCACGCGTCCTCCGCCGATGCGGAGCGTCGCGCCGCTCGCGAGGTGGATCTCTCCGCCGCTCACGTTGCACGGGCTTCCTTCGACGGCGCCCGCTTCGATCTCGAGGTCGCCCGAAACCACGTTCGAAACCGAGATGCCCTCGCGGCGCTCGATCGCGATGGCGCCGCCCGTGATCGTCTGCACCGCGCCCTGCCCCGCAGCGTGGACGCGGAGTCCCGTGATCTGTGCCACGACGACCTGCGCGGTCGCGCCGCCCGAAGCCGAGACCGCAGCGCCACCCGAAGACGCAGCCACGCCCGGCGTGACCGCTGCGGTCGCGCCCGTCGCCGTCGCGCTCTGCGCATCCACGGCGGCGTTCGCGGAGCCTTCGGCCGCAGCGAGCGCGAGCGCGCCGACCGCAGCGCCGGCGCCCACCATGCGGGCGTCGCCCTGCGCGGTCACGGAGACGGATCCCTTGTTGGCGAAGAGCTGCGCGCCGCAGCCGGGGAGAGAAGCGAGGAGAGAGATCGAAAGAAGCAGCGAGCGGTGGTTCATCGGGACCTCGTGTGGTTCCTGGCGAGTGCAGCGGCCGTGCCATCATCACACGGGCCCGTGTTGGATCAGGTGTCCTGCCGCTGAACACCCGTCGGGAAGCGGAACCCGGGAGCTACGCGGGGTGCGCGGGGAGAGGTTTCGTTCACGGGTGGCTCCGCCGCGATCGGGGTGGAAGGGCGGTTCACAGGCGGCAGTACCAGCCCGGTCACACCCGCTTGAACCAGCAGCGCGCGAAGCCCCTGATACGCGCCGTCGCTCGCCGTCGGGAGGTTCATCGCGCGGACGATCGCGTCGGTCGTCCCCTCGTGCGGCAGCGCGCGGAGCTGCGAAGCGAGGCTCGCCGCGAGGGTCGGCGCGCGCACCGCGTCGACGAGGAGCCCGTCGAGCACGGCGCCTCGCACCGTGGATCGGGCGCTCGAGAGCGCTTCCCACGCGAGCGACGCGTCGCCGAAGTCGTCGTGCGTGAGAAAGCGATTCATCACCGCGCCGCACGCGTACGGCGGCGGCGACGCGCTCCTCGCCACGAGCGAGAAGCAGTACCGACGAAGCGAGCGCTGCACCACGACGGTCTCGAGGTCCGACGGAGGCTCCGGCGCGCCGAGGGTCTCCGCGATGGCGCGCGCGACGGACTCTGGCGTCGCGTCGACCACGGCCCGAAGCATCGCAGCCCCGCGCTCCTCCTCGGCCAGCGGCGCGAGCACGCTCATCGCGGCCAGACGGCTCCCGATGCACGCGGCGCAGGCGGCGCCCTCGCAGCGCGCGTCGGTCACCGTCGGGTCACAGGGAGACGAGAGCGACGCCACGAGCGCGGCGCGCGCCGCGGGGCACGCCTTCGAGGCCGCGAGGTTGTACTGCGCGCGCTCGGCCATCGTCGTCTCGCCCGAGCGCAGGCCCCGACCGATCACGTCGACGCAGTACCGCGAGTAGGCCGCGCAGCTCGCGCCAGGGCGCGTCCCCGCGGTGCAGTGCTCGAAAGGAAAGGTCCCGTCGGGGTGCGCCCGCGAGACGAACGCGTCGCGAGCCTCCGCCGACACGGTCATGAAGCGCGCCCTGAAGGCCGTCCGCTGCGCGGGCTCCGAGCGGGCGCCCCAGACGCCTTCGAGCGCGGTCACGCACGCGCGACAGCCCGCGGTGTCACACGCCGGGGGCTGCGCCCCGAAGCCCGGCGCGCCGAGGTCGCGACACGCGCTCCAGGGGTCGGGCTTCGAACACGCGACGGAGAGCGTCGCGGCCAGCGCGAGGCGAGCGGAGAGCTTCATCGCCGACGTTGTACACCAACGCGCCCCGTCGTTCGCGGCTCAGACCTCGAGCACGCGACGCCCCGCGAGGCCGCCCACGAGCGCGCCGACGAGCACCGGCGCCACGTGCGCGATCATCGCGTGCGTGAGCGACGCGATGGGGCACGCGACGTGGAGAACGAGCGTCCCCGTGATCCCCGCGGCGGCGCCCGCGACGGCCCCCGCGACGGCGGGCGCGGCGATCACCGTACGACGCGCCACCGCGAAGAGACCGGCGCCCGCGACGAGCGACACGGCCACGCCGTACGACGCGCAGTGCACGATCCCGCGGAGCACGTCGGCGTCGCGCAGCACCACCGAGCCCTCGACCGGATCGGCCGCGGCGGCCACCGCGAGCTCGGCCAGCGCAAACGCGGCGACCAGGTACCCCGCGCGTCGCGCGACGGAGACGCCGAGACCGCGCGCGCCGCGGTAGAGGAGTCCGACCGCGCCCACGAGCGCGAGCGCGAACAGGGTCAGCGCGCCGACCGCGAAGGGCGCCACCGCGCGGTGCGCGAGGTCCGCGCGCGGGAGGTACCGCAGCGCGCCGAGCGCGAGCAGCGAGGTCACCAGCGCAGGCACCGCGACACGCCGCGCGAAGGAGTACGGACGCACCGGCGCGGCATCAGCCTCGAGCGCCGCACGGAGCGCCGGAGGGAGCGCATCGCCCTCGCCCCGAGGCTCGACCGCCGACGTGTTGACCACCCGCGCGAGCGCGTCGTCGGTGGCGGTGAGCGCGCGGCAACGCTCACAGGCCGCGGCGTGCGCGCGCTGCGCGTCAGAGAGCGCGACGCCCTCGGCGACGGCGTCTTCGAGCGCGTCGCAGACGCTCACGGCGACCTCCGCAGACCGATGGCGCGGCGGAGGGCCTCGTAGCCCCGATGCGCGCGGACCGTGAGCGCGCCCGGCGTGACCCCGGCGATCAACGCCGCGTCGGCGACCGAGAGGCCCTCGACCTTGAGCAGCACCACGGCCTCGCGCTGCGCGTCGGGGAGCGCCTCGAGCCCCGCGATCAGCGCGTCGGCCACGGCGGGGTCGAGGCGATCGAAGCCTTCCGCGGCCTCCTCCTTCGTGGGGGGCTCGGGGACGATCCCGTCGGAGCTGAGGTCCTCGGGGCGGCGGCGACGCGCGCGGCGGTGATCGAGCCAGGAGCGACGCGCGATGGCGAAGATCCAGGGCTCCACCGGCGCGCCGCGCTGATAGGTGCTCCGCGCGCGATGGACCTTCAGGAAGGTCGTCTGCGTGAGGTCCTCCGCGGTGCGCTCGTCGCCGCAGAGGCCGCGAAGAAAGCCCCTCACCCGCGGCGCGAGCGCGCGATAGAGCGCTTCGAAGGCCCGCGCGTCGCCCGCGAGCACGGCCTCCATCCTCGCCGTGAGCTGCGCAGAACGCGACGCCGCGTCGTCATCCCTTCGCTGCGCGAGCCCTTCGTCGGATCTTGCGGACACGGTCCCTCTCGGCGCGCGATCGACGAGCGCACCGGGGTCATACCTCGCGGCGTCGTCTGCGTTCCAGAACGGAGTGAGGGCCGCGGAGAAGGTCATTTCGTCTCGGGGCTACGCCCGCCTCTCGACCGCGGTTACGAGGTGCGACGCCGCGGCGGCCCCGCCATCACGGAACCCCCGCGGCGACCCGTTCGCTACCAGCGCGCTTCGAAGCGCCGGAGCTCGGCCTCGAGCCTCCACTGCTCGCGCGCCTTGTCGCTCGACGCCAGCAGGGCCGCGCAGCGCGCGGTGGGGTGATCCGCGCCGGGCGCGTCTCCGGCGCAGGCCGCGACGACGGCGCCATCGGCGCCCCACAGCCCCTTGCCACGCAGAAACGAATACGTCACCGCGTTGCGCGCGAGGCCCGCGAGGTCAGACCACGAGAGGTCCCAGGTCGTGAGGGCGCGCAGGTACTCGCGCGAGAGGTCGGTGCGCGAGACGCCCTCGTCGTCGGTGCAGATCACCTGCGGCACGCCTGCGCTGCGGTAGAACGCGAAGGGGTGCTCGCGGCCGCGGACGCCGAGGATCACGTCAGCGCTCGTGAGGCAGTGCTCGACCGCCACACCGCGCGAGGCCATGACGCGCAGGGTGGCGCGGGCGCCGTCTTCGAACGCGATGTCGGTGCCGTGGCCGATGCGCCGCGCGCCCGCCACCTCGACGGCCTCTCGGATGTGAAACCCGGCGTCCTCGGGCGGCACCAGCGAGGGGGTGAGCTCGCCGGCGTGGAGGGCCACGTTGACGAGCGTCCCGTGCGCCGTGACGTGGTCGAGGATGCGCATGTGGGCGGAGTAGTCGCGCAGCGAGACCGGGTCGTCTTCGGGGGCGACGAGGTTGATCCCCACGACGCGGGCGTCCGCGCGCGCGACCGCGACGGCCGCCACCGCGTGCGCGAACACGTCTTCGAGCGGCGCCGTGCGATAGATCTGAACGAGGTGCCGCACGGTGACCCTGCACCCCGCGTCCTCGCCCGGTTGACCGCAACGGAGCACCTCGCGCATCCGCGTCTCCTGCGCGTCGAGGCGCCGACGCGCCGTCGCCACGACCGTCGACATCGCGCTCGCGGGGACGCGCGCGTCCATCGCGGCGAGGTTGTCGGTCCAGCCCGCGTCGTGACCGATGCGCGCCGCCGACCCGGTGCCGAGCGACTGCATCACCTCGACGTACCAGGTGTTCTGCCGCGCGAGGCGCGACACCACCTCGGCGAGCATGTCTCCGTAGCGCGTCGGCGCCGCGTCGAAGCGCTCGAAGGTGTTGAAGAAGTGGTCGTGGCCCGAGCCCAGCGACGGATCGAAATTGCGCATCGACCACGCGTCGATGAGCGCGCTTCGGCGCGCGACGTCGCCGCGGATCTCGGAGGCGAGCACGTCACCGCGCGCGGCGTCGCAGGGCGGCGCGACGAGCGACGGCGGGTCGCGCCGTACGCACATGCCGTCGTCGATGCCCCATCGGATGTAGCTCTCGGCGTACACGGCGCCGCCGAGGTGCGTGTGGAGCTCACCGCCCTTCGGCATCTCGCGCAGAAAGGGGACCTGCAGCGACGCGTTGCCGCGTATCGACGCGAGGTAGCGCGCGGTGCGGGTCGCGGGCGTCTCGGCGATCGCGCCCGCGCACGCCGACACGGCGAGGGCCATGAAGAGGGCGAGCCAGCGGTTCATGGCGCGTACGCTCTCACGGCCGCGGCGCCGCGCACAGCCGCTCAGGTGTAGTGCGTCCACCACGCGCCGCGGTGGCGGGTCTTCACTCCGTCGAACCAACGGCAGAGGGGCCAGAGCAGCGCGATCCCGAGGGCCCAGAGGCCGTACACCACGGGGAGCGATCCCCCCGCGCCGTGACGCGACGACGACGCCGCGCGCACCGCGTCGAGGCCCCCGTGCGCGAGGACCCACGCCCCCGCGAGCGCGTGCAGGAGCGGCAGGTGGAGCACGTAGTAGAACAGCGGCACGCGGCCGAAGGTGATCACCGCGCGAGCGCGCGAGAGGTCACGGCCCGTGAGCGCGCCCCACGCGAGCATCGCGGGCCCGAGCGTCATCAGCAGGTACGCGAGCGACGGCGGGTACTTCTCGCAGTCGAGGAACGACAGCGCCGTGAACCCCGCCCGCGCCTGCGCGCTCCACGGCGTCGGGTCGCCGTAGCGATTGATCGCGCGGAGCACCACGAAGCCCGCCGTGAGCGCGGCCCCCGTTCGAAGCAGGAGCCCACGCCGCTCGTCGACGGAGCGCGCCATCCACGGGCCGATGCCGTAGCCCGCGGCCATCACGCCGACCCACGGCACGAGGGGGTAGGCCACGTAGAGCCGATGACCTTCGAGCGGCGTGAGCGAGCCTCCGTCGTGCGCGACGCGCCACGCCCACGAGAGCGCGCCGAAGCGCTCGGCGTGGACGCCGTCGAACAGGTCGTGCCCCGCGATGAGCGCGACCCCAACGGCCAGCGCGGCGCGCGCGCCGGCGCGAGAGATCGCCGCGAGGGCCACCATCGACCACCCGATGGCCCAGATCACCTGCACGAACGAGAAGCGGTAGTTGACGTTGAAGAGCCAGCCGAAGCGCACCACCGTGAGTTCCAGGAGCACGAGCCACAGGCCCCGCGTCACGAGGAGCCGCGACGCCTCCGAGGGGCTCCGCGAGCGCCCCGCGGCCCACGCCGACACGCCCGCGAGGAGCACGAAGACGGGCGCGCAGAAATGCGTGATCCAGCGGGTGAAGAAGAGCGCCGGGGTGGTCGTCGCGAGGTCGAGCGGCGCGCGCGTCTGGTCGCCGATGAAGTCGCGCGCGTGGTCGAGCGCCATGAGCACCATCACGGCGCCGCGCACGAGGTCGATCGAGGCGTCGCGCTCGGGTCTGGTCACGGCGCGAGCCTATCGCACGCGCGGCCGCGCCGGGGCGCGCATCACGCGACGCGATCGCGCACGATGGCCTGCACGCTCCGCAGGTCGAAGGGCTTCTCGAGGCGCGCGTTGGGCACCGCGTCGAGAAAGTCGCGCGCGCGCTGCGTGAAGGCGCCGCCGGTCACGAACACCACCCGATCCGCGAGCTCGGGGGCCACGCGCTGAAGCTCCGCGTGGAGGTCCATGCCGGTCATGTCGGGCATCATCAGGTCGCAGAAGATGACGTCGAAGCGCTGCCCCTCCGAGACCCAGCGCAGCGCCTCGGCGGCGCGCGTGGTCGAGCGCACGTCGAGCTGACGCCCGAGCGCGCGGCAGATCATCGCGCCGATCGCGGGCTCGTCGTCGATCACCAGGACGCGTCCGTGGCTCGCCGTCGCCGCGGGGAGTGTCGTCGGAGTCTTCATGGTTCGGTCCTTTGCGCGCGGGAGGCTAACCCGAAATGCCGACCCGACGCCCACCTGACTCTCGACCTCGATCTCTCCGTCGAAGGTCTTCACGATGCGGTGACAGATCGCGAGGCCGAGGCCCGTGCCCACGCCGACGGGCTTCGTCGTGAAAAATGGGTCAAAGATGCGAGAGAGCACCTCCGGCGGCATGCCGCAGCCGGTGTCGCGAACCTCGACGACGACGCACCCTCCCTCGTCGAGCCACGTCGACACGCGGATCTCGTTCTCGCCGGTGCGCCCCTCCTCGATGGACTGGGCGGCGTTGATGAGGAGATTCAGAAAGACCTGCCCGAGGCGGCTCTCGTTGGCCTCGACGGGCGGCACGTCGCGGTACTCGCGCGTGAGCCGCGCGCGGTGGCGGATCTCGTTGCCCGCCATGCGCACCGAGGACTCGAGCACGACGCGGAGGTCGACGGGGCCGCGGCGCTCGTCGTCGGCGCGCGAGAAGAGCTTGAGGTCGCGCACGATGGCGCGGACGCGGTCGGAGCCCTCGATGGCGTCTCGCAGCGCCTGCCTCGCCTCGGCGAGCTGCGGCGAGCGCGAGGCGTCGGTCTCGTCGAGCGTCTCGCTCACGAACTCCAGGCCCGCGAGCACCACGGCGAGGGGGTTGTTGATCTCGTGCGCGACGCCCGCCGCGAGCGTGCCGACGGAGACCATCCGGTCGGCGAGCATGAGCTGCTCCTCCATCTTGCGGCGCGTGGTGATGTCGCGGGCCACGCCGCGCAGCGCCGTCACCACGCCGCCCTCGACGTAGGGGATCGCCGTGTTCTCGATCCAGCGGAGCTCACCTCGGACGCGAGCGCGGTAGGTGATCGTCGCGCCCCTGCCCTCGTCGATCACGCGGCGCATCGCGGCGCGGGCCTCGGGCTCGTCCTGCGCGTCGATGGCCTCGAGCCAGCGCTTGGGGTGGGCGAGAAAGTCCTCGGGGGCGACGCCGAGCACCTCGCGGCTCGAAGGGCTCACGAAGGTGAGCGACGCCCCGCCGCGCGCGTCGACCTTCGACGACCAGAACACGTCGGGGATCGACGACACGATCTGCTCGAGCTGGCGCTGCGTCTCGCCGAGCCTGCCTCGAGGGCGCGCTTGGCGCGGCGGTTGGCGGCCTCGGCGAGCCCCGCTCGACGGCGGGCGCGAGGCGAGAGAGGCGCCCCTTCGAGAGGTAGTCGTCGACGCCCTGGCGCATCGCGGCGACGGCGGCCTCCTCGCCGAGCGTCCCCGACACGATGATGAAGGGCACGTCGGGCGAGTGGGCCTTCACGATCGCGAAGGCGGCCTGGGCGCCGAAGCCGGGCATGTGAAAGTCCGAGAAGACCACGTCCCACGGGCCGCGCGTGAGGGCCGCGCGGAGGCCCGGCTCGTCGTCGACGCGCTCGGACTCCACGGCGAAGCCGCCGCGGCGGAGCTCGCGGAGGAGCAGCAGCGTGTCCTCTTCGCAGTCTTCGATGAGGAGCGCCTTGAGGGGGCGGCTCATGACACCACCGCGCGGGGGTGCGCGCCGGTGTCCGTCGTCGCGTCGCCGGTCGCGCGCGCCAACGTGAAGAAGAACGTCGCGCCCGCATCCACGACGCCCTCGGCCCAGATGCGGCCGCCGTGGCGCGACACGATGCGCAGCACCGTCGCGAGGCCCACGCCCGTCCCCTCGAACTCTCGCCCCGCGTGGAGCCGCTGAAAGGGCATGAAGAGCCGGTCGGCGTAGGCCATGTCGAAGCCCGCGCCGTGGTCCCTCACGTAGTACGCGCCGTCGGCCGTGCAGCCCACCTCGATGCGCGTGATCGAGCGCCGCGCAGAGAACTTCCACGCGTTGTTGAGGAGGTTCTCGAGCGCGACGCGGAGCCACCGCGGGTCGCCGTCGACCACGAGCCCCGGCGCGATGTCGACCTCCGCCGCGCGCGACGGGTTCGCCTCGCGGAGCCTCGCCACGATCGAGCGGGCCTCGCGCGAGAGGTCCACGCGCTCGCGCTGGAGCCCCCCGCGGCTCACGCGCGAGAGCGCGAGCAGGTCGTCGATGAGCGCCTCCATGCGCGCTTCGCCGCGGCGCGCACGCGGCCGAGGTCGGCGCGGCCGTCGTCGCCGAGCTCGGCGCCGTGGTCTCGAGCACGGCGGCGCTGAACCCGTCGATGGCGCGCAGCGGCGCGCGGAGGTCGTGCGCCACGGAGAAGCTGAACGCCTCGAGCTCGGCGTTCGAAGCCTTGAGGTCGACGGTGAGGGCCTCGAGCTCGCGGTTGCGCTCCGCGAGGTTCTCCCCGAGGCGGCGGACGCGCTCCTCGGCGCGCTTCATCGAGAGCAGGTTGCCGAGCCGCGCACGCAGCTCCTCGACGGAGAAGGGCTTGGTGATGAAATCCTGCGCCCCGCTGCGCAGGGCCCGCAGCCGCAGCTCGTCGTCGGAGCGCGCCGTGAGCACGACGACGGGCGTCGCGTCGAGGGAGGGATTCGCGCGCAGCGCACGCAGCAGCTCCTCGCCGCTCACGACGGGCATCATCATGTCGGTGACGATGACGTCGGGCGGTGAGGCGACGGCCCGCGCGATGCCCTCGCGACCGTCGAACACGGCCTCGACGCACCACGCGTCGGAGAGCGACTCGCGGAGAAAGCGGTTCATCTCGGGGTTGTCCTCGGCGATGAGCACGCGCGGCAGCGTGGGGTCGCCGCACGGCCCCCACGACACGGGCGTCGGTCGGTCGCGATCGAGCGGAACGACGCTGTCGCGGTCGAGGCCCGGCGTCTCGACGCGGACCCCGCTCGCCCCCACGTCGCCGCGAGGGAGGGTCACCGTGAAGCGCGCGCCGCCCTCGGGGCTCTGATCGACGGCCACCTCGCCGCCGTGGAGCTCGACGATCTCGCGCACGATCGCGAGGCCGAGGCCCGTGCCGCCGCGGCGCCTCGCGTCTCCCCCTTCGAGCTGTCGGAACCGTTCGAACACAACGCCCCGCTGGTCGGGTGGGACCCCTGGTCCGTTGTCCGACACCTCGATGAACGCGCGCTCGGGATCACCCTTCACCGCGCAGCGCACGCGGCCTCCGTCGGGCGTGAAGCGCAGCGCGTTCGAGACCAGGTTCAACAGCACCCGCTGCACCTTCTCGCCATCAACAACCGCGAGGAACGCCTCCGGCGCGTCGACGCTCAGCGCGATCCCGCGCTCGTCGGCGTGCGATTCGAAGTGCGCCGCCACGACCCTGACCACGCGCGCGAGGTCGACCTGCGCGAGCGCGAGGCCCATGCGACCGGCCTCGATCTTCGTGAGGTCGAGGAGGTCGTTGACGTGGCAGAGCAGCGTGCGCGCGTTGCGTGCGACGCTCTTGAGGTCCCGCTGCCAGCGCGGGTCGACGGAGCCCGCGGAGAGCATCCGGTCGACGGGCCCGAGGATCATCGTGAGGGGCGTGCGGAGCTCGTGGCTGACGTTGGCGAAGAACTGCGTCTTGAGCCGGTCGAGCTCGCGGGTCTTCTCGTAGAGCTGGTTGAGCTCGTCGTTCGCGAGAGACATCTCGCGGTTGATCTCCGCGAGCTCGCCCGATCGATCGAGGAGCTCGACGGCCATGCGCTCGACCTGCTCCTGCAGCGTGCTCGCGCGACGCTGGGACACGTCGCTCCGCTGCTCGGCCTCCACCAGCCGCGTGACATCCTCGACGCGGTGGACGAGGTACGCGAGCGACCCGTCGTCGGCATAGACCGGGGCGTTCACGGGGCGCCACACGCGCGCGCGGGAATCTCCCTCGGGCGCCGTTCGCGCGGGCATCTCATCGGGCGCGCGGGTCGCGAGCGCGCGCTCGATCGACGCGCGGAGCTCGCGCGAAGCCCCATCTCCTCCCATCGGAACGCGCTCGATCACATCCCAAATGGAGCGCCCCACGATCGCCTCGCGCGGGCGACCCGCGAGGCGGAGGTACTCGTCCGTGACCGCCACGACCACGAGGTCCGGCGACAACGCCAGACACGCGGCCGGAACGGCCTGAAACAACCTGCGAAACTCAATCTCTCCCATGCTCGCTCAGCACGATGCCGGAGAGGCCGCGTCCGTCGCAAGCGAACGAACCGCAGACAAACCACGCGACGCCTCGACGCATCATGCTTCGCCCCCCGACGTAGAAGGTTGGATACACCACCATCGCCCCGTCGGGCAAGGGCCCCCCCGATCCTTCGCGACGCGCACGCAACGTCATGGTGGACCGCGAAATCGCCGCAGCGCGTCGACGCCCGCCGAACGAGCGCCATGTCAATCCGTTGACGGATGACGTTTCGTCAGAGTCCCATCCGGCGCCCGATGAACCTGCCCGCCGCGCTCGGCCTCGGTTTCGCCCTCTACGTCGCCTTTCGGGTCGCGCTCGCGCTCGTGTCGGCGGGGCTGAAGCGACTGCTCTCCGAGGCCGCGGCGACGGCGCTC
The DNA here is from genome assembly GCA_046351535.1 of Polyangiales bacterium. Lineage (GTDB taxonomy): Bacteria > Myxococcota_A > Polyangia > Polyangiales > CAISKJ01. Next base: position 119,035 of record JAXLYG010000017.1, on the reverse strand, counting down.
GTGACGCCTTCGGGCTTCGCGCTGCTCGCCCTCGCGCTGCGCGTGTGGCTGCGCCTCGCGGGGTCGACGACGGAGGCCGCGATCACCCTCGACGGCCTGGCCCGCGACGCGCTCGTGGTGGGCGCCGTGTGGCTCGGGGCGCAGGTCGTCACGCAGCTCTCGACGCGGTGGTACTTCGAACGCGTCCGCGGCGTGGCGCTGCCGAACGTCGTGCGTCGGCTCGTGGCGGGCGTGCTCTACGCGATCGGCGCGCTGGCTCTCTTGCAAGCGCGCTTCGCGTGGAGCGCGGGCGACGTGGTGCTCCTCACGTCGGTCGCCGCGCTCGCCGCGGGCGTCGTGTTCCAGAGCGCGCTCGGGGGAATGCTGGCGAGCCTCTCGCTCGGCCTCTCCGACGCCGTACGCGTGGGCGACCTCGTGCGCGTCGGCGACGCCCACGGCTGGATCGAAGAGATCGACGCGCGCAACACCGTGCTCCGAGCCGTCGACGGCGGTCACGTGGTGATCGCGAACCGCAGGCTCCTCGAAGCGTCGCTCGTGAACTTCAGCCGCCCCGCGCGCGCGCACCCCGTGAGCTTCGTCATCGCCGCCAGCGCGTCGGCCCCGCCCAACGCCGTGAAGACCTGCCTCGCGCGCTGCGTGCGAGAGGCCCATGGCGCCCGCAGCGAGCCCGCGCCCGAGGTGCTCCAGACGGGCACGGCCGACGGCGCGACGACGTACCGCGTGACGCTTCACGTCGACGACTGGACGCGCCGCTTCGCCGTCGAAGACGCCGTGCGCACCTCGGCCTGGTACCGCCTGCGACGCGAGGGCTACGCGTGGCCCACGCCGCCGCTCGACGAGGTCGACCGCGCCGAGGCCGTGCGCCTGCTCTCGCGCGTTCCCATCCTCGCGCCGCTCGCGCCCGAGGAGCTCGAAGGGCTCGCGACGCGCGCCGCGCCGTTGCTCTACGGCGCGGGTGAGACGGTCTTTCAGCAGGGCGACGAGGGCGAGTCGCTCTACGTGGTGCGACGCGGCACGGTGCGACTCTCGGTGGCGCTGCCCACGCGCGAGGGCGCGCAGGCGGAGAAGGAGATCGCCTCGATGGGCGCGGGCGACTCCTTCGGCGAGCGCTCGCTCATCACCGGCGCGAAGCGCTCGGCGCACTGCGTGGCGGTGACCGACGCCGCGCTCCTTCGCATCGACAAAGACAGCCTCCGCGCGATCGTGATGTCGAACCCCGCCATCGTGGAGCGCCTCGGCGACATCATCGCCTCGCAAGACGAGCAGGACCGCGCGCGAATCACCGAGCACGAGCGCATCGACGCCTCGCGCCCGCGCGCCGAGCGGGCCTCGCTGCTGGCCGTCATCCGGGCGTTCTTCCGGTGAGCCCCGCGCGCCTCCCGACGCCGTCGCGCCTGAGCCTCGCGCGAGACGTGTTCCTCCCCCTGATCGCGCTCGTCGCGCTGAGCCTCGCCGTGACCGGACGCGGGCGGGTCCTCGCGCGACGCGCGCCCGCTGCGGTGGTCTCGCGCGCGGCCGCGCCGTGGGTCGACGCGTCGTATTTCGACCGCACACGCATCGAGCGTCAGAGCGTGGTGCCGCCGGGGATGGTGCAGACGATCCTGCTCCCGACGCTCGGCGCGCCCGCGCGGCTGACGCCCGCGACGTCGGTGCCGATCGTGCTCTCGACGCGTCCTGCGCCGACGTGGACCTTCGAACTCATCGCGCGCGACGCGCTGACCGCGATCGACGGCGACCTCTACGCCACGACGCCGATGCCGATGGCGCGCGAGGCCCTCGCAGACCGCGTGCGCGCGAGCCGCGAAGCCCGTCGCGCGGGCGCGTCGACCAACGCCGAACACGGCGCGAGGCTTCTCTCGGAGACCGAGCGCGAGGCCCTCCGCGCGCGGGAGCGCGACGCGACGTTCGTCCGCGGCCTCGACGACGCCGCCGCGGCCGTGGCGGCGGAGGACGGCGACGCCGTGCGACGTCGTGTGGCGCGCGTGCGGGCGCATCTGCGCGAGGCGGTCGAAGGCCCGGCGCGCGCGGCTCGAAGGCCGCTGCGGTGGTCGGGCTCGGCGCTGAAGGTCGACGGCGCGCCCGCGTGGCGCGTGGATGCCGACGCCCCCGCGGACCTCCCCGACGGGCTCTATGCGCTGCTCGTGTTCGACGGCGCGCATCGGCTCGTCGACGCGCAGCTCAACGCGGTGTTTCGCGCGCCCGAGACGCGCTCGCTGCGCTTCGTCGTGGCGGCAGACCTCCAGTGGGGAGAGCTGCGCCCCGTGGTGGCGTCGGTGCTCAAGTTCGTGAGCCTGATGAACGGCCTCGCGCCGAGGCCCGGAGAGGCCGCGACGGCGCGCGAGACGTCGCCGGAGTTCATGATCGTCGCGGGCGACATCGTCGACTGTCACTTCGGGAGCTCGAGCTCCGCGAGCGCGAAGGTCTTCGGCGGCGCCACGGACTACCCCAGGGATTTCCTCCAGGCGTGGCTCGCGCTGGCGGCGCTGCGCGTGCCCGCGTACGTGATGCCGGGCAACCACGACGGCTTTCGCTTCGAGGGCGTGCTCTCGTCGACGACCTCCGACGGCCTGCTGCTCTACGAGAGCACCTTCGGGCCGCTCTACGCGCGCTTCGACCGCGCGGCGTTTCGCTTCGTGATGCTCAACAGCTACGACCTCCCGCCGGAGTTCCGCACGTCGCGGAGGAGCACGTCGTCGAGCGCGGCGGAGAGCGTCTCGGGCAAGCTCAACGTGCTCAACTGGGGCGGCGGCGTGCAGACGACGCAGCACGCCTGGCTGCGAGAGCAGCTCGGGCTCTCACGCGGCGCGTCGCTCGACGGGCGCGTCCCGCTTGTGTTCCTCCACCACGACCCGCGGGGCTCGTACCCATCGCTGCGCCGCGGCTCCGACGCGCCCGACGAGATGTGGACCACCGCGCGGCACTTCCCCGTCACCGCCGAGCGCACCGACCGCGGCGAGGTCTTCTCCTCCGCGCCGCCGCACTTCGCCGACACGCAGGAACTCCACGCGGGCTACTACTCTCCGCTGCGCCACCCCGACTCGCCGATCCGCAGCGCCGAGTGGTTCGAACTGGGCTTGAACCCCGTTCCGCCGATCGTGCGAGGCTTCCCCGGCTGGCTCCGCTGGCAGCACGGATGGCACTCGAACTACGTGTACGCGGGGCACCTCGACAGCCGCGAACCCTTCGACGTAGCGCCCACGGTGGTGTCTCCCGCGGACCTCATGACCACGCTCGTCGACGGCCGCGTGCGGGTGATCTTCAAGGCCCACGACAACCGCTTCTGCCGCGCCGACATGGCCGCAGGAGAGAGCGTCTTCGGCCCCGCCGCCGAGGGAGACCTCGGTCGCTTCGGCAGCGCCGCGGGCCGCGCGCTCCTCGAACGCACGCGCCTCCAGCAGCCGATGACGGTCTTTCACGTGGCCGACATCGCCGACGCCGACACCGACGGCCACGGGTTCCTGTGGGTCGAAGCCGACGGCACGGAGCTCGACGCGTTCGAGGTCGATCACTACTGACGCGCGCCGCGGAGGAGATGCACCCGGCACTCACGCCGAACGCGCAGCGGAACACACGGTTTCTCAGAACGGAGCCCACTCCGTGCCGACGCCGCGATACATCCAGCGCTGATCGCCCGCGCCGTTGTTCGCGACCATCCACAGCACTCCGCCCATCGTCGAGATCTGTTTCACCGCCGTGTTGGTGCCGGTGACGGGCGTCCATGACGTGCCCGCGCCGTCGTACTCCCACACGCGGTTCCCGTCGCCGTTGTTGCCGAGGAGGTAGAGCCGGTCGCCCCAGGCCGCGATCTGCCCGACGGTCGTGTTCGTCCCCGTGATCGGCTCCCACCGCGTACCGGGGCCCGCGTAGCGCCACACACGGTTGCCCTCGGTGCCGTTGTGTCCCTCGAAGTAGACGTCTGCGCCGGTCGACACGACCTCGTACGCCGTCGTGATGTCGCCGATCGCGAGCCTCCACGCCGTGCCGGCGCCGGAGTACTGCCACAGGCGCAGGCGACCGCCTTCTTCGCCGAGCATGAACAGCCCGCTCGCCGAAGCCACGACGCGATCGGCCTTCTTGCCGCTCTCCGTGATGGGCGTCCACGCGGTGCCGGTCCCGTCGTAGCGCCACACCCTCGACGCGTCGCCGTTGTGCGCGACCATGTAGAGCTTTCCGCCGCTCGCGGCGATTCCGCCGACGGTGGTGTTGGAGCCCGTGAGCGCCGTCCAATCGGTGCCCGTGCCGTTGTACTTCCAGACCATGTCGGACCCGGCGTCGTTGCGCGCGAGCATGTACACGTCGGCGCCGTCGGTGACGAGCTGCGACGCGTGCGTGTTGCCCCCCGTGATCGCCGCCCAACTCGCGCTCGAGCCGGTCACCCGGTACACGGTCCCGTGAAACACGTCGCTTTGAAGCGCGATCCGCAGGCTGTACACCGTCACGTTGCGAATCTCGTTGGCCTCGAAGAAGTACCGATCGCGACCGAGGGAGAGGCGCGTCAGCGCAGCGTTCATCGGCGCGGTCGAGGGCGCTGCGGCCGAGGGCGTGACCTCCACCGCGAGCAGATCGTATCGCCGCGTGAAGCCCTGCGACGTCCAGAGCGGCGCGAGCGTGACGGTGTGCTGGGTCCCGTCGGGGATGAGGTACTTCTGATCGACGACCGACCAGTACGCCTGCACCCGCACCGTGCCGCCGAGTCGGTAGGTGTAGCGCTCGCCGTCAGGCTCGTTGTCGGCGACCTGGTCATTGCCCCGGCCGCCCGCGGCCTGGGCGGTGTTGAAGCCGACGCCGTTGCCCGTGCCATCCGAGATTCGCTCGACGAGCTCGTGCGCGAGCAGGGTCGTGAAGTCGTCGCGCGTGACGGGTCCCTGATAGTTGATCGCGTTCGTGAGGTACCCCACGCCGCCGCGCGTGTTGACGCCGCCGCCGTTCATCGCGCCACCCGTGTTCACGTCGTCGATGACCGCGTAGATCGGCGCGGTGCAGTAGCCTGCGTTGCCCGAAGTCGACCCGCTGGTCGGCACGAGCGCCGTGGACTTCTGCCATGTCGTCGCGAGCGTACTGATCGCGTAGTCGATCTCCGCGTCGCGCCCCGGCTGGCCCGTGCATGCGCGCGTGTCGACGACGTGACCGCCCAAGGTGAGCGTGCCGCCCGCGCCGTACTGCACGAGCCCCGAGAGGTAGCGCGAGTTCAGGATCGCCTGCGCGTCCGTGGCGTAGGTCTGCCCGAGCGCAGTCGTCCAGCTGCTCCCCCAGAAGATCAGGTAGAGGGGAAGCGACGGGAGCGCGTCGGGGTTGTCGATGGGTCCATTGACCACGGCGCCAGTTGAACGCCAGGCGGCCGTCTCGATGCCCAGAACGGGCTTGAACGTGATCGTCATACGCGCGGAGCCTCCCTCGTGAGTCGCGCCCCCATGCGAGACGCGGCGGCGATTCAACGGCGTCGCGCGCCCCGCCGTCAATCGCGCACTGCAACCCGCGCGATCGTCGCGCCGAGCGCCGTCGCTTCGCTCACACGCCGCGGTAGGGCCCCGGCTCGCCGTTGTCGTCGAAGACGACCTCCTCCTCGCGATACGTCTGCGGCGCGCCCGTGCGCAGGAGCAGCTCGAACTGCGGTCGCAGCCGTTCGAAGAGCCACGCGCGGCTCTGCGCGACGCGCACCTCGCGGTACACGGCAGCGAAGAGCATCACGAAGCCGAGCGGCGCGATGGCGAGGATCCACATGGGGGCGACGGCGTCCCACGCGAGCGTGAGCGTGAGGAGCGGCGCGGCGACGAGCGGCAACGACCCTACGAGCGCCAGCCAGCGCGTCATTCGCAAGGGGCGCGCGACGCGCGCGAAGGTCTCGTCGTAGCGCGCGCGGAGCGACGCGAACTGCGCTTCGAAGCGCGCGGCGCTCGGATCGCGATAGCCCGATGCGTCGTCGCTCGGGCGCAGTCCCTCGCGAGACGCGACGAGCACCTCGCGCACCGCCGTGAGGAGCGGGAGGTGAGTCACGGCTTCGGTGAGTTTCTTCGCGCGGTCGACGTCGCCCGCGACGAAGAGCTTCTCGAGGATCAGGGCGAGCGGGGCGGGATCGAGCCACGCGCGGATGCTCATGACGAGGTACGGAAGCACCATGAGCAGACCGAGCGCGAGGAGCGCGGCGGGCCAGGGCGGAGCGTCGGAGATGGGTTCCATGCGCGCGACACGATGGTGGGTCGCGCGGCGCGTTGCAACGGCGACGGCGCTACTGGAGCGGGTTGAGGCCCCACACGCCCTTCGCGGGCGGACCCGTGGGGCCGTCCTCGAGTCGGCACACGCCGAGGCTCGGCACGCAGCCCTGCTGGGGGTTGCCCCATCGGTAGATCGGTCCGCTCGCGGGACGCGTCGGATCACCGGTGCCCGCGCTCGAATACGCGGTGCTCATCCACGGCGGCCACGACGCGCCGCCGAGGCCCGCCTGGCGGAAGTAGTCCAGGGCGACCATGCGGCTCCACGTGTCCCAGGTGGGCCCCGCGCTGCACGCGTCGACGAGGTCCGTTCCGCCCGGGAGCGTCTGATACACGTGGTTCCCTGCGGTGGGCCACATGCCGTGCGAGCCCCACGCGGCGTACATCACCGGGTGCGTGCCCGATCGGTTCGCGTCGCTCCATCGGTAGCGCGCGCCGAAGTTGTGCGCGGCGATGTAGAGCAGGTCGGGCTGGAGCGACCATCCGCGGTTGAGGTCGTACTGCGGCGTGACGCGCACGGAGGCGTGCTCCCAATCGCTGACGTGATTGCCGAAGACGGTCATGAGCACCTCCTTGCCGCGGTTGTAGGGGTAGTAGGCGTAGTAGATGAGGTCGACGCCCTGCGCGGTGACGCCCGAGACGGTGAAGGTCTTGTCGACCCAGTACGCGTAGATGGGCGCCGTCGCGAGGTCTCCGGCGAACCACGGGAGCGTGTCCGACGGCGTCGGCAGCGAGGCCCGCGAGCGCAGCCAGTAGCGCCCGTCCGACGCGAGGAAGCGCTCCATGTTGGGCCACGCCCACTCGACCGACGACGCGTTGTAGCGCTCGGCCACGGCGGTGTAGATCCGCGGCGCCCAGGTCGTGAGGGCCGTGAGCTTCTCGGCGTCGGTGACCGTGAGCCGCGCGGGCATCGGCGGCCACCGCGGCGCCGCGCGGTTGACGCAGAGGTGAACGAAGCGGCTGTCGCCGCACGCGGCGTGGATGTCGAGCGCGTCCTTCATCATCGACCACGCGCCGTCGTTCGCCCGGCAGAACGACTCGCACTCCGCGTCGCTGTCGTTGCTGACGTTGAGCGCGAGGTTCGTCACGATGTTCGCCGCCGTCGCCATGGGCTCGTAGCGAACGCAGAGCCCGTTGCGCCAGCACGCACCGTCGGTGCCCGTGGTGAGCGCGCCCTGCGTCCCGCGCGAGGTCCCGTTGGCGCGCACGTAGCCCGCGGGACACGACACCGTCCACCCCGCCCAGTGCTGCACGGTGATGCCCGTGAGCACGGGCGTCGTCGCGTCGCGCCGCACGCGCGCATAGCGGACGAAGATCCCCGTCGTCGATCCGCCGATGCCGATGTTCACATCACTCGCGGTGAGGCGCGTCCCGACCTCGCCGGGCACGTAGGGACCCACACACGCAGCGCTCGACGCGAGGCCCGTGTAGGTCGACGGCGCGCCGCCGATGTTGTCGGTCACGATGACGTCGGTGATGGCGTACACGTCGGCGCTCATGCCCACGAAGGTTGCGCTGCGCGCGGTGGCGTCGATGGGGTTGCCGTTGACGTCTTTGACGAGGTCGTCGCGGCCGTCAATGAAGGTGTCGCCGTTGGTGTCGCTGCGCCGTGCGGTGACGGTGTAGACGGTGTTCGAAGCCTGCGCCGCGGTGTCGAGGTACACGAGGTCGCGCGTGGCGCCGAACGACGCGCCCGTGATCGCAAGCGTGGGCGTGATGCTGAAGAACGCCGCCGCCGCGCTCGTGGCCGAGAGCACCTCGCTGAAGCGCAGGAGCACGCGCGTGTTCGTCTGCACGACGGCGGCGACGAGCGTGGGCGGACAGTCGACCCCCGCGGTGCCGCACGCGACGCAGCGACCGGCGGCGCATCCCTGCCCGCCGGGACACGCGGCGCCGCAGCGTCCGCAGTGTGACGCGGTGGTCAATGTGTTCGTCTCGCAGCCGTTGGAGGCCGCGCCGTCGCAGTTGCCGTAGCCCGCGTCACACGCGCCGACCGCGGTGGTGCTGCACGCGCCCGTCGCGCAGGCCGCGACGCCGTGCGCGAGGGAGCACACGTTGCCGCAGCGTCCGCAGTTGCGCGCGTCGGTGGCGAGCGTGACGCAGGCGCTGCTGCAGAGCGTGGCGCCGGCGGGGCAGGTCATCACGCACGAGCCCCCCATGCACGCGGTCATGCCCGAGCAGGCGCGGCCGCAGGCGCCGCAGTTCGAAGCGGAGGCGCGCGTGTCGACCTCGCAGCCGTGGGTAGGATCGGCGTCGCAGTCCGCGAAACCCGTCGCGCAGACGGGAACGCACGCGCCCGCCACGCAGGCATTCGCGGTGGTCGAAGGGCTGGTCGCGCAGACGCGCGCGCAGGCGCCGCAGTTCGACGCGGAAGTGCGCGTGTCGACCTCGCAGCCGTTCGAGGGATCGCCATCGCAGTCGGCGAAGCCCGTCGCGCAGGCGGGGACGCAAGCACCCGCGACGCACGCGTTGGCGGAGGTTCCGACGTTGGTGGCGCAGGCGGCGCCGCAGGCTCCGCAGTGGGCCGTGGAGGTCTGCGTGTCGACGCACGCGCCACCGCAGCGCGAGAGCCCCGCGGCACACGCGCAGGCGCCCATCGCGCAGGTCTGACGATCGGCGCAGGCGCGTCCGCAGCCGCCGCAGTGTGCGGGATCGGACTGCGTGTCGACACACGCGCCACCGCAGGCGACGCGATCGGGCGAGCAGGCGCACACGCCCGCGGCGCAGACCTGATCGGCGTTGCAGCGACGCGCGCACGCGCCGCAGTTCGCGAGGTCGGATTGGAGGTCCGTGCACGATCCCGCGCAGGTGGTCTGACCGGGGAGACAGGCGACATCGACGGCCGCGTCGGAGTCCGCGTCGGGGAGCGGCGGCACGTCGGCCGGAGGGGCGTCGGTGGGTGCTTGCGCGTCGGTCGGTGACGGCGTGTCGGACGGAGGCGACGTGTCGGTGGGTGACGGCGTGTCGGATGGAGGCGGTGCGTCGGTCGGAGCCGCGGCGTCGGTGGCGACATCCGTGACGGGTGTATCCGCGGTGACATCGGGCGCGGCGCGGTCCACGGCGGGGACGTCTGCGGTGGCCGGCGCGGTTCCATCACAGCGCGCGAGGAGGAAGGCCGCGCACGCGAGGGCGAGCGGAGCCCAGACGCGTCGCGGACGTTGGAGAGGTGCGGTGAGAGCGCATTCCATGAAGGACATCGCACCAGGGATGCGGCCGCACGCGCAAGACGCGCGAAGGTGTCGCGGGTGGTCAAAGAGCGCGCAGCGGGTGATACGAGAATGGACGGAGGGCGTCCCCCACGTCGCCCTTCACCCGCGACGGCCAAACTGCGCCCTGCGAGAGTGCGCGTCCTGGTGTGTGAAGACGCGCGGCGCGTACGTCGTCGACGTCCGCGCGCCACCCTTCGACGGGATGATGGGCGCCCCGTGCCTCACGCCTCGCGGCGCCCTCGATCAACCGCTTCGGCACGTCCCTCCCCGCGCCCCCGCGTGGCGAGCACGGTGAACACCCTCTCATCAACGCTACGCTCCACGCTCGCGCAGAGATGTTGTAGGGTCCGCGGCCATGCGAACGCTCACACTTCGATTCGTGACCCCGTGGCTCATCGCGGTGCTCGTCGGCTGCGGCTCTTCGTCGACCGAGACCGGCGCGTCGACCACGCCGACGCAGACCTCGACCGCCACCTCGTCGGGCGGAACCGCGACGACGCCCGCCGTGCCCTCGGCCGAGACCGCTGCGACCACCGCGGTCGTGCCCGCGACGACGCCCGCCGTGACCCCGGCGACGACCCCCGCGACGACCCCGGCCACGACGCCCGAGACGACGCCCGCGACGCCCGCCGCGACGCCTCCGCCCGCCGACGCCGCGACCATCGCCCGCGGTCACCGCGCCTTCACGCGCGCCTGCGGAAACTGCCACGAAGAGAACGACCCCGAAGGCCCCTCGCCCAACCACAACTGGGAAGAGGCCCGCATGCGCGCTCAGGTCCGTCAGGGCGCGGGACGCATGCGCGCGATCACCGTGGCGCGGCTCTCGGACGCCGACCTCGACGCGATGATCGCGTTCTTCCGCTCGACGCACGCGGTCCGCTGAGTCACTCCGCGGCCTGGGCCTCGCTGCGCGACGCGCTCCGGGCCGTCGACTGCGCGAGCCGCTCGGCCGCGCGCCACACCACCCCCATGATCGAGTGCTGCGGATTGACCCCCATGTTCGTGGGGAGCGCCGCGGAGTCCATCACGTAGAGCCCGCTCACGCCGTGCACGGCGAGGTCGGGTCCCACCGCGCTGTTCGAAGGGTCCGAGCCCGCGGGGCAGCTCGCGAAGAGGTGCGACGCGACCATCGTGTACTGCGTCACGTCGTGCTCGCGCTCCTCGAGGAGCGCCACCTCCGACGGGTCGCGCAGGATGGTCTTCACCCCCGCGACGCCGTGATAGACCTCGCGCGCACCGGCGGCGAACATCATCCGCGAGAGGGTGATGACGCCGTCTCGGATGCGCAGCATGTCGGCCTTCGTCGGGGTGTAGCTGACCGACGCGTCGCTGCCGTGACCGAAGAGCGTCGGGCGCACGCGACCGACCGCCTCCATGCGCACCTGCACGGCCCACTGCGCGAAGTGGTCGAGGTGCGCGAGCCGCTCCTGCCACTCGGCGCCCGCGCCGGGGAGCCTCGCCGCGAGCATCTCGGGCGGGAGTGACAGCGACTCGAGCTTGAAGCGCCGCTCACGCAGCGGGACCTCGTAGGCCTGCGTTCCGCCGAAGGCCATGCCCACCGGCTCGTCGAAGCGTCCCACGACGGCGCAGCCGGGGTGCGCCATGAAGCGCTCGCCGACCATCCCCTTGAGCCCGCTGCGACGGAGGATCACGGGGCTCTGCACCGTGCTCGCGGAGATGATCACCGCGCGTCGCGCGCGGACCTTGAGCGTCCCGACGGAGCGTCCGCTGCGGTCGAGCACGACGCCCTCGACGCCCACGGCGCGCGTCCCGTTGAAGCGCACGCGGTCGACGCGCGCGTTCGCGTGAAGCCTCGCGCCCTGACGGATGGAGCGGGGGACGTACGACACGTCCATGCTCTGCCGCGCCTCGCCGGGGCATCCCTGGAGGCACTGCGCGGAGCCCTTGCAGCGCGCGGCGTTGCGCACGATGGCCTTGCCGGGGAGGCCGAGCGCGTCGGCGCCGCGGGCCATGAGGGTGGAGTTTCCACCCCAGATCGAGGGGTGCGACTCGGTGATTTCGAGCTCGCGCTCGATGGCGTCGAAGGCGTCGGAGAGGCCCTTCTCTTCGACGAGCTCGCCGAGCCCGAGGCGGTCGATCCAGTCCTGGCGCACGTCTTCGGGGAGGCGCCAGATGATCCCCGAGTTGATCGCGGTGGAGCCGCCGACGACGCGGCCCTGCATGAGCGGCAGCGGCGCGGTGCCCGTGGTGGCGTTGGTGCCCATGTCGCGGAAGGTGCTGCGCATCGCGCTGAGCAGGTCGCGCGGACGCTCCGCCGTGGTGAGCCGCGGGCCCTCTTCGATCATGAGCACGGAGTGGCCCGCGCCCGAGAGCACCCTCGCCGCGGTGGCGCCGCCAGCGCCGGTTCCGACGATCACGAAGTCGGCGACGTCGTCGATGGAGTTCATGGCGTTCATCCTTGCTCCGCGGCGAGCGGGAGCGACCGTCGCACGGGCGGCGACGGGATCTGATCGTAGTGAGAGCGCGCGCGCACCGCGGGCGAGCGCATGAGCGCGAGCGTCGTGGCGAGCTTGAGGAGCGTCGCGAGGCCCCGCACGAGGTAGAGCTTGTGGGTGAGCATCTTCGCGAGCATCTCGGTGCGCATCGCGGCGGGCACCTCGTCGATGGTCTGCGCGCGACCGAGCATCCACACGGGCGACAGCGCGAGGAGCCACACGGCGGCGTGGAGCCCGAACGCGGCCTTGCGGTTCGAGCCCTCGGCCATGAGCTCCACCGCGGCGATGTGGTCGACCTCTCCGTCGCGCACCGTGAGCTCGCCGTCGGGCGAGAGGAAGCCCGACATGATGGCGACGATCCAGCGCCGTTCGAACTCGACGAAATTCACGGTGAGTCCTCCTGAGAGAGAAGCTGACGGAGCGAGGCGAGCACCTGTCGATCGAGGCGCTCGATGAGTCTTCGCGTGAGGGCCCGCGCCCGCTCGGCGTCGCGCGCGGTCACGAGCGCGAGCACGCGGCGGTAGAACGCGAGGGTCCCCTGCGGCGCGGCCATGAAGGCCGCCTCGACGCCGGGCTGATGTTCGAGCATCCGCGCGAGGGTGTTGGTCACCAGCACGAGGGCGGCGTTGTGCGAGGCCCGCGCGACCATGCGCGCGAACTCGAGATCGGCGGCCACCCAGCGCGCGGCGTCGCCCGAGAGCGCGGCCTGCGCGTCGAGGTGGGCGGCGAGCGAGGCGAGCTCGTCGGGCGTGGCGCGCGACGCGGCGAGCCCCACGGCCTCGACCGCGAGCACGCGCCGAAGCTCGAGGAGGTCACCGAGGATCGAGAGGGCCGCGGCGCTCCCTCCTGCGCCCATCGCGACGAGGTGGGCCATCACCTCGATGCCGCCGCTCTCGCGGTAGTCGAGCACGCGCGTCCCCGAGCCGTGGACCGCGCGCACGAGGCCCTCGGCTTCGAGCCGCGCGAGGCACGCGCGGAGCGTCAGTCGGCTCACCCCCATCGTGCGAGAGAGGTCGCGCTCGCCCGGCAGATCGGTGCCCGCAGGGTGATCGCCCCGAAGGATGGCCTCGCGGACCCTTCGGGTGACCTCTTCCACGGCTCGGGGGCGGTTGGCTTCCATCGTGACGGCCTCAAGTGGTTTAACCAGTGAGGCGGTCGAATGGATAAACCACTTCGCCGGGGGAGGCAAAGAGAAAGTGCGAAGTGTGTTACGCACCTCCCGGAGGCCGCAGAAGCCGCATCGGTGGCGTGCCCGTTGTGCGCGAGTACGCAATCAGTGCGTTAGCGATGATTCATTGCCTGCTCCCGCTCGACGCGCTGCTGGAGCAGAACGGCGGCGGCGCGGACGGCATCGCGGAGGGTTCCGTTGACCGTATCAGGGAGGGCGGGGACGACGGGGAGGCCGAAGAGCGCGAAGGAGAAGCGTGTGGAGCGGGTTCCGACGACTCTTTCGATGGTGACCCGGGTCTCGACGCGGCCCACGTTGCCGGCCTGGGCAGCGCCGCGGATCTCCATCCGATCGGCCCCGGTTCGCACCACCGTCATGCGGTGGAGGAACCAGATCGTGCCCATGGCGCGCGGCAGATCGAGCTGAAAATACACATCCGTCTGTGCGCGATCGCGCCGCACCACGCGCGCTGTGCGAACCCGGCGGAGAAAATCGGGGTATCGGGCGTAGTCGAGAACCTGCTGCGCCACGACGTCGAAGGGTGCGTGAATCACCGTCTCCGACTGCATCCGGCGCACGTTCGTACCCTCGACGGGATGCTCCGACAGCACGGGAACGGCGGCGTCTTGCGTCGACGCGGGGGGCGACGCGAGGAGCGCCGCAGCGAACACGCAGGCAAGCACGGCGGAGCGCATCGGGGGTTCCGGTAAACGTAAGGCCCTGGGGGGTGCGTTCCAAGGTGTGGACGACCAGTGGTCGAAAGATGGAACGGACCGTGCTTTTGCTCTTTGACAGCGACGAGCGGGGCGCACGCGCGCACCGACCGCGAACCCACCATCGCCTGACGCGAGGATCCGATGAACGCGACCCACCTCCATGAGCCCGACGCGCCGATCGCCCCTGAGAAGCACCGGGGCAGACTCCTCGTGGTTGACGACGAGTCGACGGCGCGGCGCGCGCTCGCCACGCTCCTCACCGACGACGGCTACGAGGTCGAGACCGCGGCATCGGGGGAAGAGGCGCTCGAGAAGCTCGCAGCGTCGCCGCCCGACCTGTTGCTCACCGACGTGCGGATGCCCGGCATCGACGGCGTCGAGCTCCTGACGCGCGCCAAGGCCGCGGACCCCGCCCTCGCCGTGGTGGTGATGACCGCCTTCGGCAACGTGCGCGACGCCGTGCACGCGATGAAGGCCGGGGCCGAGCACTACATCACCAAGCCCGTCGACCTCGACGAGCTCTCGCTGGTCATCGACCGCGCGCTGCGCCAGAAGGCCCTCCGCCGCGAGGCGGGCCTGCTCCGTGAGCGCGTTCGGAGCGAGAACCGCTTCGACAACCTCCTCGGCGTCTCGGCCCCGATGGAGTCGCTCTTCAAGACCATCGCCCAGGTCGCCCCGAGCCGCGCCACGGTGCTGCTCACGGGCGAGTCGGGCACCGGCAAGGAGCGCGTCGCGCAGGCCATCCACGAGTCGTCGAACCGGCGCGAGGGGCCCTTCGTGAAGCTCCACTGCGCGGCCCTCGCGGAGACCCTGCTGGAGTCCGAGCTCTTCGGTCACGAGAAGGGCGCCTTCACGGGCGCCAACGTGCGCCGCGAGGGGCGCTTCAAGCTGGCCCACGGGGGCACGCTCTTCCTCGACGAGATCTCGGAGATCTCCGCGGCCATCCAGGTCAAGCTCCTCAGGGTGCTTCAGGAGCGCGAGTTCGAGCGCGTGGGCGGCAACGAGACCCTCAAGGTCGACGTGCGCATCATCGCCGCCACCAACCGCGACCTCGCCCAGATGGTGCGCGACGGACGCTTCCGCGAGGACCTCTACTACCGCCTCAACGTGGTGAGCCTGCGCCTCCCGCCGCTGCGCGAGCGCCGCGAGGACATCCCCCTGCTCGCGGAGTTCTTCCTCCGCAAGTTCGCCAAGGAGTCGGGCAAGACCCTCACGGGCTTCACCTCCGAGGCGCTCCAGACGCTGATCTCGTACCCGTGGCCCGGCAACGTGCGCGAGCTCGAGAACGCCGTCGAGCGCGCGGTCGTGCTCGCCAGCGGCTCGCAGCTCGGACGCGAGCACCTCTCGCTCCCCGGCTCGATGGGCAGCCTCGCGCCCGCCTCGACCACGCCGCCCGCGCCCGCCGCGCAGCCCGCCGCCAACGGGCAGAAGTCTGCGCCCGTGGTCACCTCCGCGGGCATCGAGACCCCCTACGGCCTCCAGCCCCCGATCCCCGGTTCGATGCTCGCGGACATCGAGAAGTTCGCGATCCTCTCGTCGCTCGAAGCCTGCGGAGGCAGCACGCACCGCGCGGCGGCCATGCTCGACGTCTCCGTCCGCATGATCCAGTACCGCCTCCGCGAGTATCGCCACGGGATCAAGCGGGCGCCCTCCTCGGCGCGCGCCGCCGACGACCACGACGCACACGAGAGATCATGATCGATGAGCGCCGGTGATGCGCCGCCGACGAGCGGCCGGATCCTCATCATCGAGGACAACCGCGACCTCGCGGAAAACATCGCCGAGTGCCTCGCCGACGAGGGCTACACGCCCTTCGTGACGGCGAGCGCGCGCGAGGCCCTCGAAGCCGCCAGCGGGGTCGGCTTCGAGGTGGCCTTTCTCGACGTGCGCCTCCCCGACGCGGACGGGACGCACGCCCTCGTGCAGCTCAAGGCCCGCGCGCCCGACGCCGAGGTCATCGTGATGAGCGGTGACGCGACGATCGAGAGCGCCATCGCCACGGTGCGCGGGGGCGCCTTCGCGTACATCCTCAAGCCCTTTCCGCTCGAGGAGGTGCTGCGGCTCGCGTCGCTCGCGATGCGCCAGGTCGCGCTGCGCCGCGAGCGCGAGGCCCTCGTCCAGCAGCTCAAGGACTCCGAGATCCGCTATCGCGCGGTCGTCGAGACCACGCCCGCCCTCATCGTCGGCGTCGCCAACGACAACACCATCGCGCTGGTGAACTCCGCGGTGGAGCACACGACGGGCTTTCAGCGCGAGGCGCTCCTCGGGCGCAAGTTCGAAGACCTCGTGCCCGCGGGGCTGCGCGTCGACGCCGCCGACCCCTCGCAGCAGGAGCGCACCATCATCACGCGCGACGGCCAGGAGCGCCGCATCGAGTGGCGCTTCCGCCGCGCCGACGGGCTGCGCTACGCCATCGGCATCGACGTGACCGACACACGCGCCATCGAGCGGCGCGCGCGCGTGGCCGAGCAGCTCGCCGTGGTGGGCGAGCTCACGGCGGGCCTCGCGCACGAGATCCGCAACCCGCTCAACTCCGCGCTGCTCGAGCTCAAGGTGCTCGGGCGGAGGCTCACGCGCGCCAACGACACGCAGAGCGTCGCGAGCGTCGACGCCATCCGCGGAGAGCTCGAGCGCCTCGAGCGACTGCTCGCGGAGTTCCTCTGGTTCGCGAGGCCGCGGTCGATGACCGACGCGACGCCGAGCGACCTGTCGAGCCCCGCGGCCACGGTGGCGAGGCTCGTCCAGGCCGAGGCTGCGTCACGGGGCATCAAGGTGCTCACCGACTTCGACGCCGACGCGCCGCACGTGAGCTTCGTCGAAGACCGCATCCGTCAGGTGGTCTTCAACCTCGTGCGCAACGCGATGGACGCCATCGACCGCGACGGCACCATCACCCTCCGCACGCGCGCCGCGGGCGCGCACGTCGAGCTGCAGATCGAAGACGACGGGCCCGGCATCGAGGGCGACGCGAACAGGGTGTTTCTGCCCTTTCACACCACCAAGCCCAACGGCACCGGCCTCGGGCTCACCATCGCGCAGCGCATCGCGGCCGACCACGGCGGCGAGCTCCGCGTCGAGAGCGCGCCCGGGAGGACGGTGTTCACCCTCGCCCTCCCGACGCCTCGTGGCTGATCGCCTCAGGTCTTGCCGAGCAGGTCCGCCAGCGTGCGGAGCGCGTCGATCGCGGTGAAGATCCCGACGACGTGTCCGTGCTCGATCACCAGCGCGGCGCCGTACCGCTCGCTCGCCATCTGCGCCACGACCTCGCCGAGCGGCGTCGCCGGGGCCACGGTGTAGGGCGCCTGCGACATCGCCTCTTCGATCGTCACCCGCTCGGGATCGACGTCTTTGAGCGCCTCGACGAACTTCAGGTCGCGGTCCGAGACGATCCCCACGAGCTGGCCGGCCGACAGCACCGGCAGGTGACGGATGTGGTGCTCGTTCATCAGCCGATGCGCGGCGGACAGAGGCTGGTCGCGCCCGATCGTGTGCGGCAGCGGCGTCATGAACTCTCGAATGGCAGCGCGCTTCATGGAGTCCTCACTCTCGCGCGGGTGAGACGCAACGTCCGCGCCGCTTGCGCGCGCTCCGATCGCAAAGGCTCGCGAAGAAAGCAACGTGCGTCCGCGCACAAATCCGCACGCAACCGGCTCGTCTTTCGCGACGCGAGCAAGCGGTTACGCGAAGATCCGCGGCGCCGCGCGTGGCCCCCCACTTGCTCCACTCGCGGCACGAGGAACATATGAAAACAGGCCCTTCGATGAGCATCCTCTGCGCGACGGACTTCTCTCCTCCGTCGAAGCTCGCCCTCGATGCCGCGCTCGACATCGCGAAGCGCCTGGGAGCGACGACCTTTCACCTCCTCCACGTCGACGAGACCATCGAGCGCTTCGCCGCGGCCACCGACGCCGAGGCCCGCTTCGCGCTCGAGTACGCGAGGCTCCAGGACGAGGCCCGCTCGCTCGTGACCGCGCTCGCGCGCGAGTGCGCCGACCGCTCGGGGCTCGACGTCACCGCGGAGTTCCGCGTGGGCAGCGCCTACCTCGAGATCGTCACCTACGCGTCGGAGATCCACGCCGACCTCATCATCGTCGGCACGCACGGTCGCACGGGTCTCAAGCGCGCGATCATGGGCTCGGTGGCCGAGCGCGTGGTGCGTCAGGCTCCCTGCTCGGTGCTCACGGTCAAGACCGACGCGCACGCAGCGGGGTAACGATCGATGCGGGTTTTCTCGCGTGGTGCGCCCTCCTGAAATCTCGGGGCGACCACTCGACGCGTTCGCGGGATGGCTGCACGAGTCCCCGCGTCATGCCTCGCGCCTCGTCGCTCGCCATCGCCCTGCTCCTCGCGTGCGTCGCTCCGGGCTGCGGTTCGGAGGTCGTTCCGACGAGCGCCCCAGACGCAGCGTCGCACGACGTCACCGTGACCGACATCGTCGACGACCTCGCGCGCGACGCCGACGTGATCGACGCGACCACGGAGGATGGCGCGGTCGACGCCTCGATCGACGACGTGGCCGACGCGCGTGACGACGGCGTGGCCCTCGATGCGCCCTCCGACGACACGCTCGAAGACGCGCCGCGCAACGACGCGACCGCCGATGCGCGAGACGCTTCGAACGACCTCGACGACGCGGCGGACACTCCGCCGACAGACGCCGCGGACGCGCGGGACGTGTCGGACGTGTCGGACGTGTCGGACGCTCGGGACGTCGGAGATGTCGGGGACGTCGGAGATGTCGGAGGCCGCGACGCGCAGGGTGATGTGGGCGTCGACGCGCCGACGGATGCGTGCGCTTCGGGCGCTCCGCTCGTGAACGAGCTCGTCGCGTGGACGCTCGCCGCGAACCGTCGCGCGTGCGCGTACGGACCGGGCGCGCGGGCCTCGGAGACGCTCGGGATCACGCGCGAGGTGAGGGCGCGCATCCCCATCGATCACGTCGTGATCTTCATGCAGGAGAACCGCTCGTTCGATCACTACTTCGGCACGATGCGGGGCGAGGTCGACGGCATCCCCGACGGGTACACCAACCCCGATCTCGCGGGCGTCGCGACGAGGCCGTCGCCGCTCAACACCACCTGCGCCGCGCCCGAGCCGCCGCACCAGTGGGAGGCCATGCACACGGGGTGGAACGGCGGTCGGATGGACGGCTTCATCCGCGCTGGCGCGGTGAACGCCACGCCCGCGAGCGTGGTGCTCGGGTACTACACCGAGCGCGACCTGCCCTTCTATCACTGGCTCTATCGCACCTTCGCCATGAGCGATCGCTTCTTCGGCAGCGTGCTCTCGGGGACGTGGGCCAATCGCAATTTCCTCTACACGGGCTCGTCGTTCGGCGTACGTGACACCGACGAGCGCACCATCCCCACGGCGCCGACGATCTTCGACGCGCTCGACCGCGCGGGCGTCGCGTGGACGGTCTACAGCGACGGCCCCGTGCGACAGGACTGCCTCGGCTGGACGCTCACGCACCGCGGCGTGCGACCGAGCGCCGACTTCTTCACCGCGCTGCGCGCGGGGACGCTCACGCCCGTGGTCTTTCTCGACGCGGCGGACGCCGTCGACGAGCACCCCGTGAGCGACGTGCAGCGCGGCGAAGGGTGGATGCGGCAGATCCTCCTCGACGCGATGGCGTCACCGCTGTGGACGCGGCTCGCGATCCTGCTCAACTACGACGAGTCGGGCGGGTACTTCGACCACGTTCCGCCGCCCGAGGCGTGCTCGCCCGACCCTCGCGGCGTCGGCGGCTACGACACCACGGACCTCGATCGCCTCGGCCTGCGCGTGCCCTTCGTGCTCGTGTCTCCGTGGGCGCGGCCGGGCTACGTCTCGCACGAGACGCACGACCACACGTCGATGCTCCGGTTCGTCGAGGCGCTCTTCGACATCCCCGCGCTCACGGCGCGAGACGCCAACGCGTCGGCGCTCCTCGACCTCTTTGATTTCTCGTGTCCGCGGCTGCTGCGCGTCGACGGGGCGATCCCCGCGTCGGGCGTCGGCGGGTGCCACTGAGGGCGCTGAAGGGTCAGTCGCGCTCGTGCCCGGCTTCGCGGGTCATGAGCGCGTGCACGGCCTCGCGGAGGTTCTTCTCCTCGTAGAGCGTCGCGTGCACCTGCTCGATAATGGGCATGAAGACGCCCTCGCGGCGCGAGAGGTCGAAGGCGCTCTTCGAAGTGCGCACGCCCTCGGCGACCTGGCGCATCCCGCCGAGCACCTCGGAGAGGGAGCGCCCCTTGCCGAGTTCGAAGCCCACGTAGCGGTTACGCGAGAGGTCGCCGGTGCACGTGAGCACGAGGTCGCCCATGCCCGCGAGGCCCGCGAGCGTGAGCGCGTCGCCGCCCATCTTCATCGCGAGGCGCGCGATCTCCGCGAGGCCGCGGGTGATGAGCGCCGCGCGCGCGTTGTGGCCGAAGCCGAGGCCGTCGCTCGCGCCCGCCGCGATGGCGATGACGTTCTTGAGCGCGCCGCCGATCTCGACGCCCACCACGTCGTCGCTGAGGTACACGCGGAAGCGGTTGTCGGTCCAGAAGGCGCGCTGCACCTCGCGGGCGAGCGTGAGGTCGCGCGCGGCGGCGACGACCACCGTGGGGAGGCCCGCGGCCACCTCGCGCGCGAACGAAGGCCCCGAGAGCGCCACGAAGGAGTCCTTCGTCCAGGCGACCTCGTCGGCGAGCATCTCGTTGACGAAGTACAGGGAGTCCTGCTCGATGCCCTTCGTCGCGCTGACCACGGGGATGCCGCGGGGGATGAGCGCCTCGCACTTGCGCAGCGTCTCTCGGATGCCGTGCGTGGGGACGGCCACGACGAGCATCGACGCGCCGTGCAGGGCCTCGCCGAGGTCCGACGTCGCGCGCAGCGTGTCGGGCAGGCGCGCTCCGGGGAGGAACGTGGTGTTCTCGCGCGACTCCTGGATCTGCGCGGCGAGCTCGGGGCGGCGGCCCCAGAGCGTCACGTCGTGACCGTTGTCAGCGACGATCTTGGCCAGGGCCGTGCCCCAGCTTCCCGAACCGAGTACGGCGATGCGCATGCGACGGTTGTCTCCCTCTCTGCTCCGACGCGGCGGACGATACCACCGAGGGTCAGCGCAACCGAAGGGCCATGCGCACGTCGTCGATCACCGTGCCGTCGACCCTGAAGCGATCGGGGATGTACCCGATGCGCTCGAACCCGAAGCGCTCATAGAGCCTTCGTGCGCGGGGGTTCGTCGAGAACACGCCGAGCTCGACCCACGCGATCGTACCGCTCTCCCTCGCCCACCCGAGGGCGGCGTCGAGGAGCGCCGGACCGAGGCCCCTGCCCCTGTGCTCTCGCTCGATGCCCATGCCCAGCTCGGCGCGGTGGAGCTCGGTGATGAGCCGTCCGCCCGAGAGGTCGATGTGGCCCACGATCTCGCCCGCGCGATCCCTCGCGATCCAGAGGCGAAACCACCCGGGTTCGCGCTCGCTGCGCGCGAGGCGCGCGACCCAGCCGAGCACGGCCTCGATGGTGCGCGAGGGGGGCGCGTCGTCGGGCGAGCGCGGCGAGAACCACACGCCGTCGCGGCCGTTGTCCCTGACCTGCGCAGCGAGCGACGCGAGCCAGGGATCGACGTCGTGGCCCTTCGCGGCCTCGACGGTGTACCCATCGGGCACCGCGACGCTCAAAGCTGCTCCTCGGCGTCGTGCCGTGCGTAGACGCGAATCCCCTCGCCCGGCGACGCGACGGCCGCGGACCAGGGGCTCTCGGGGACGAGCGTCGGGATCGGGAACACCCGGAGGTTGCCCGCGCCCACGCCCGACAGCTCGAGGCTCGTGAGCGGTCGTCCCGTGGTGGCGTCGAACACGCGCGCGCTGGTCTGCGATCCGACGGTGCCGACGAAGAGGTCGGGGGTGCCGTCGCCGTTGAGGTCTCCGCTGAGCGCGACGGGCCAGCCGAAGCCCACCGCCGCGCCGCCGGGAGGCGCTGAGATCTGTCGGAGCACGACGCCGTCTGCGCCCGAGAGGAGCACCACCGCGGCGACGCCAGGCGGGGGCTGATCGGTGCCCACGGCGACGTCGGCCTTGCCGTCGTTGTTCACGTCGGGGCCGAGGCTCACGGACTGCTCGCCGCGCGACCGGGGACGGCAGTAGGGCTGCGCCCAGAGCGCGCGTCCGTCGGCGCCCGAGAAGAGCTGCACGCAGCGCTGATCGCCGGGGTTCTCGCCCGTCGCGTCGAGCACGGCGCCGAGGCCCGCGACGACGTCGCCCACGCCGTCGCCGTTCGCGTCGGGACCCACCGCGAGCCCGAGCTCGATGGGGTCGCCGATGCGCGCGATGCGACCGCTCCCTCGCACGCGCCAGAGCACGCGCGACGAGAGCGCGGTGACCGCGACGACCTCGGTGGGCTGTCCGGGTCCGTGCGGCTCTGCGAACACCACGATCGCGGGCTCGCCGCGCACCATCACCTGCGCGCCCGACGCGATGCCGCGCACGCCCTCGACCTCGATCGTGCGGTTCGGCCGGAGCGTTCGCGAGTCGATGAGGTGGAGCTGGTTGCGCCGCGCGCCCACGGCGACCACGTCGTCGGATCCGTCGGCCGTGATGTCGGGCACGACGCCGAGGTCGTAGCCCGCGCACGCGACGATGCCCCGCGACGAGCCGCGGAGCGCGCCGGGGGTCATCGGGTGGAGGTAGAGCGTGGTCCCGTCGTCGTCGGCGATGCAGGTCGCGAGCATGCGCTGCGTGCTGCCCGCGTGGTAGCTGGCCGCGAGGTGGCGCGCGAACTCCGTGGCGTTGTCGGCGCCGGTGACCCCCTGCGGGAGGTTCACGTCGTTGATCGAGACGAGCGAGAACGCGGGTCCCGGCGGCGGCGTGTTGGGGTCGGGGGCCTGACCGTCACCCGTGACGGGCGGCGTGCGCTGCGGCGTCTCTCGCCGCGTGGTGACGGTCTGCTGTGAGGTGTCGCCGCGAATGGAGAGGTACACGCCGGCGCTGATGAGCGCGATGGAGCCGAGCCCCGCGGCGATCAATCCGACGGGCGGCTGGCGCGACTCCGGGGGCTTCTGGAACTTCGCCTTCTGCCCTGAAAACGAGCGCGATTCGACCTCGTCGAAGCTGAGCGACGAGGTGCGAGGCGGCGCGCCCGCGGGGGTCGCGCGTCGCGGCGGATCGCTCTCGACGTTCGGCGCGGGCGTAGGCTCGGACTTCACCGGCGGCGGCGTCGCGCGGCCCACGGAGGGGGGCGTCTGCGCGGGCGCCTCGTTGCGCGGCGCGTCGGTCGCCCGTTGCGGCGTGGGGTTCTCGTGCTCGCCGCTGCTCGCCATGCGCGGCGGCGTGGGCGTCGGCGTCGGGATCGAGCGACGCACCTCGCTCGAGACCGTGCGCGCGCGCGTGTCGGCGTCTTCGGGCGGAGGGAGCGCGATCCGCGGGGAGCTCCGCTCGGCGCCGGGGGGCATTCCGGGCGCGACGGCGACGGCGGTGTTGCGCGCGCTCGACGGCGTCGAGGCGCCCACCGGAGAGCGTCCGACGCCGCCCGTGGCGCGCGGCGAGGGACGTTCGCCGATGGGTTGCGACGCGCCCTCGACGCCTCTCGCGCCCGCGTCACCCGACACGACGCGCGCGGGCGAGCGCTGCACCGGCGCGCTGCCGATGGGGATCTTCGCGAGCGCCTCGACGTTCACCACGTCGGCGATGCCGCCGAGCCTGCGGCGCTCGTCGGCGTCGCGCTTCACGGGCGCGTTGGTGCGCGAGGGCGCCTTCGGAGGCGGCGTGGCGAGGGCGGCGTCGTCGACCTTGCGCTGCGCGCGCTGCATCGCCTCGCGCATCTCGTCGGCGCTGCGGAAGCGGGCCGTCACGTCGCGCACGAGCGAGCGATCGATCACCGCGGCGATGGGCGGCGGCAGGTCGGGGACCTCCGTGAGGATCGACGGCGCGTCGGTGGTCGCGATGCGCAGGAGGATCTCCGTCGCGGACTCGGCGACGAAGGGCGTGTGCCCCGTGAGGCACTCCCACATCACGATGCCGACGGACCAGAGGTCGGATTCGGGGCCCACGGCGGCCGTGCGCCCCTGCTCGGGGGACATGTACTCGGGCGTGCCGAGGATCATCCCCGCGGCGGTGAGCTTGCCCTTGGTCTGCGTGACGTGCGCGATGCCGAAGTCGAGGAGCTTCGCCTGGCTCGACCCGTCGGGCTTGCGGACGATGAAGATGTTCCCGGGCTTGATGTCGCGGTGGATGATCTTGTGTCGGTGCGCCTCGGCGAGCGCCTCGAGCACCGCCACGCAGATGCCCACGGCCTCGCCCCAGGTGAGCTTCTGCACGCGCAGGAGCGTCGCCTCGAGCGACTCGCCGTCGAGGAGCTCGAGCGCGATGAACACGCTCCCGTCGGGGTCGGTGCCCGCGTCGAGCACCTGCACGATCCCGTCGTGCTTGATGCGCGCCATCGCGCGCGCCTCCATCAAGAAGCGCTCGGCGATCTGCTCGGTGGCCGTGAGGTGCCCGTGGAGGATCTTGACCGCGACCTCTCGGCCCGTGATCGAGTGAACGGCCTCGTAGACGGCGCTGAAGCCGCCCTCACCGATCAACCGGCGGAGCTCGTAGCGGCCGCCGATCGTCGTGCCGATTCGTTCACTGGCAGAGAGTGTGGGCATTGCGAGTGATGGTTGCGACCTGCTTCGGCCCGCCAGATCCCCGATGAGCCGGTTGATCGTACTCCACGCTTCGACGCTGCGTCATCAGCGATCTCACGCGCGCGTCTCTGCACCCCGCGCCGCGTAAACCGCTAGAAACGCGCGCTCCCTGTCGTCGAGGAGCGCGTCGTCGATGAGGCGCTGATCGAGGGGAGAGAAGGTGAGGGCCTCGACGCGCAGCCAGTCTTCGCGCTCGGAATCGCGCACGACCGTGCACAGGTTCTCGATGCGCACGCCTCCCACACCCTCGATGTAGAGCCCCGGCTCGATAGAGAAGACCTGCCCCTCTTCGAAGGGCGTGGTCGAGAGCTTCGAAACGCCCGGCGGGGCCTCGTGCACGTTGATCCCGACGCCGTGGCCGGTGCCGTGCGCGTAGTCCATCGCCTCGCGCCAGAGGGGCGCGCGCGTGATGCCGTCGAGCTGCGCGCCGTTGGCGTTCTTCGGGATGCGCGCGCTCATGCCCGCGATGGCGGACTTGAGCACCAGCGTGAAGAGGCGCTTCTGCTCTGCGGAGGGCTCCACGCCGGGACGCCCGACGAAGAACGTGCGGGTGAGGTCCGTCGCGTAGCCCTCTTCGAAGTAGCAGCCCGTGTCGAGGAGCATCATCTCGCCCTCGCGGATCACGGTGGTCTCGCTCGGGGGGTGGTGCACCACGGCGCCGTTGAGCCCGAAGGCCGAGATGACCTTGAACGACAGCCCCGTCGCGCCCGCCGCGAGGAAGAGCCGCTCGACCTCGCGCGCGAAGCCCACCTCGGTCACGCGCTGTCCCTCGGCGATGCGCGACAGGAGCCACCGCTGCGCGTCGGCCACGACGCCGTCGGCGCGCGCGAGGGCGCGCTTCATCGCAGAGAGCTCCGCGGGGTTCTTCTTCGACTTCGCGGCCACGACGGGCGACGCGAGCGCCACGACCTCGACGCCCGCGGCCACGAGCGCGTCACGCCGCGCCACCGACACGCTCGCGGGATCGACCACCACCCGAGGCTTCGCGCCGTCGACGCCGAGGGACGCGGCGGCCGAGCGCAGCGCCTCGCTCGACACGAAGCGCACGTCCGGTCGCGCGGCGCGGAGCGCGTCGGTCACGGGCGCGACGTGGACGCTCACGAGAAGCTCCGTCGCCGTGACGAGCGCCTCGCCGCGGAACGTCGCCTGGAAGGCCATTTCGTCACCGCGAAGGTTCGTGAGCCACGCGATCTCGTCGAGCTTCGAGACCCAGAGCGCCGCGGCGCGTCGCGGCGCGAGCCACGCGGCCAC
The DNA here is from genome assembly GCA_046351535.1 of Polyangiales bacterium. GTDB lineage: Bacteria > Myxococcota_A > Polyangia > Polyangiales > CAISKJ01. The sequence goes on along the minus strand of JAXLYG010000017.1, from coordinate 93,381 downwards.
GTCGGCGATCTTCTCGCGCACGGTGCGTCCCACGGAGGGCTCGTCGAGCACGCGGATGGCGCCGCTCCCGATGACGCCGGGGGCCACGGGGCCGCGCGCCGACTCGACGGGCGAAGGGGTCGCGGGCGTCAGGGTGATGGCGTGCCCGAGGAGCTGCTTCTCAAAGCCTTCGAGCGTGCTGAGCGCGTAGCGATCGGGCTCGTAGCCGACCACGATGGGGGTCGCCGTGCGCTCTTTCGCGAGCTCGATGAGGCGGTCGCCGCAGGCGCGCTCGTTGGTGACGCCGAGGGTGTTCTTGACCACCGTCCAGCGCGCGAGGTCGACCTCGCGGTCGGCCTGCGTGTGGTAGCGCCCGTCGACGAAGAGCCACGCGCCGTCGTGTCCGATGAGCGCGTCGCCGAGGCTGCCGGTGAAGCCCGTGAGCCACTCGCGCGTGCTCTCTTCGTGCGGCACGTACTCGTTGAGGTAGCGGTCGGTGCTACGGACGATGAGGAAGTCGAGGCCGCGGCGGGTCATCTCCGCGCGCACCGCGGTGAGGCGGCCGGAGAGGTCTTGATCGAGGGCTTCCATGAGTGGGGGCATACAGGGATATCACATCACGCGCGAGGGTTGGATCACACGAAGCGAACCGCGAACGACGGGAGCCCCCTCGTCGCGTAGGGAGTTCCACACATCTTCGGGGCGACGTGCGCCGGAGAGGAGTTCGCGGTACGCGCGGAGGAGCCTCGCCACGTCTGCCGGAGACTCTCGCACCAGCTCGATGCGCCACCGCCGCACGCCCGCGCGCTGACACCGCGCCACCACGCCCGCGGCGCTCTGCGACGCCGCGTGAAAGACCGTGTTGCGGCAGCCGACGTCGGCCTCGACGGGGTGCTCCATCCCCGCGCGATCGCGCAGCGAGACCTTGTGTCGCTCGCAGGGTCTCCCGCAGTCGCGGTGATCGCGGCCCTCCGAGAGCAGCGCCGCGATCACGCAGTGCTCCATGTGAAAGAGCGGCATCGGGTGGTGCACCACCACCTCGGCCCACGGTCCGAAGCCCGTCTCGACGAGCCCCGCGAGCTGCGCCGCGTCGAGGTCGAACGACGGCGTGAACGCGGAGAGCCCGCGCGCGAGCACCTCCGCCGCCGTCACCCGGTTGGTCACGTTGAGCGAGAAATCTCCGATGCGCTCGACGCGCTCGCCGAAGGTCTCTTCGTGGAGCGCGCCGAGGCCCCGCACGAGCACCGCGTCGGGTTCGAGCGAGGCGAGGTACCGGTCGATCTTCTCCTCGCCGGGCTTGCGAATCCGCGGCGGCGCCACAGTGATGTGCGCGCATCCCTCCGTTCGCAGCGCGCGCACGGCGGCGCCCGTCCCCGTGAGCTCGAGGAGGTCGAGGATCACGCCGTCGGCACCCGCGCCATGCGCGGCGCGCGCCTGTTCGAGCGTGCGGCAGAGCACGAAGAGCCCGCCGCGGGGGAGGTCACGCGCGGGCGGTCGCGCGTCTCGCAGGAGGTCTTCGTACGAGGCGCGCGTCGTCGCGTGGGGGCGCTCGACGGAGGCCGAGAGCGCGTCGACGAGGGCCCTGCGCGCGCGGTTGATCGACGACACGGGCACCGTCGCGCCGTCGGGGATCTCGGCGCGCACGTCGGAGAGCGTGAAGGGCGTGTCGCCGAGGCGTCCGAGCTTGTCTCGCAGCACGTCGAGCGACAGCGGCTGCGCGCTCGCGCGTTCGAACGGAGCGTCGCCGAGCACCGTCGCGCGATGCCCTCGCTCGCTCACGGCTTCGAAGGTCGGCGCCTCGCCCCAGCGGCCGCGCACGTTGATTCGAAGCGGGACGCGGTGGGCCTCTCGCTCGATCGCGGTGCGCACGGCGGCCTCGCGCGCGGGGTCGTCGCTCTTCCACACGCGGGGGTGTCGCGTGGCGGCGTCGGTGAGCTTCGAAGCGTCGGCGTCGCGCTCGGGACCGAGCCACACGAGCGCCTCGCCTCCCTCGGCGCGCTCGACCTCGGCGCCGCGGTGCTGAATGGCCCACACGCGTCCGCCGAGCTCGCCTTCGCCCGCGCGGGCGCCCTCGACGAGGAGTCCGTCGCCCCGCGCGATGGGCGCTTCGAGGCGCACCGCGAGCCAGGTTCGGCCGCGCGCGGGCTTGACGGCGCGGAGCGTTCCGACGGCGAGACCGCGGTGATCGCAGGCGCGCCCCTCGACGAGGCGCTGGTGGTTGACGCCCTCGAAGAAGCCCACGCCCGAGCCCCGAGAGAACATCTGGAGCGCCGTGTCGCGCAGCGTCCGATCGGGCGGGGCCCCCTCGCCCATCGCGGCCGAGACCGCCGCGCGATAGAGCTTCGTCGTCGCCGCGACGTACTCGGGTCCCTTGAGTCGTCCCTCGATCTTGAGGCTCGCGACGCCGAGCTCGACGAGCTTCGGAATCGCCTCGACGGCCGCGAGGTCTTCGGGAGAGAGCAGGTACGCGCGGTCTCCGAGTTCACGGAGCGCGCCGTCGACCACGAGCTCGTAGGGGAGCCGACACGCCTGCGCGCAGGCGCCGCGGTTGGCGCTGCGTCCGCCGATGGCCTCGCTCGTGAGGCACTGCCCCGAGTACGCGATGCAGAGCGCGCCGTGGACGAAGACCTCGAGCTCCGCGTCGGTGCGCGCGCGGATCGCTTCGAGGTCCGAGAGCGAGAGCTCCCGCGCGAGGATCACGCGCGTCACGCCGAGGGAGCGCGCGAGCTCGACGGAGCCCGCGTCGGTGCAGGTCATCTGCGTCGACGCGTGGATCGGGAGCTCGGGCGCGATGGCCTTCACGATGCGCGCGACGCCGAGGTCCTGCACGATCACCGCGTCGACGCCCGCCCCGGCGCAGGCCCGCACCGCCGCTTCGACGGAGGGGAGCTCGTGGTCGAACACGAGCGTGTTGAGCGTCACGTAGCCCTTCACCCCGTGCTCGTGGAGCGTGCGCATCGTGGCGCCGAGCGCGGCGGCGTCGAAGTTCTTCGCGCGGGCCCTCGCGTTGAAGCCCTGGAGGCCGAAGTACACCGCGTCAGCCCCGGCCCTCACGGCGGCTCTCATCGCGGCCTCGTCGCCCGCGGGCGCGAGGATCTCGGGGCGTCGTCGGGTCGTCGGCGTCGTCATCGCGGCGCTGTGTTACCCCATTTTCGAGCCCGTTGTGGTGGGATCGAGGGGCGATGAATGCAACGCTCGACGAAGCCCGCGCCCGCATCGACGAGATCGATCACACCCTGCTCTCGCTCCTCGCCGAGCGCGCGCGAATCACCCGCGACCTCGCCGCGTGGAAGGTCGCCTCGTCGCTCCCGCTGCGAGACCCCGCGCGCGAGGCCGCGATGCTCGAAGACCGCCGCGCGATGGCGATTTCGCTGGGTCTCGATCCGTGGCTCGCGGAGGCCGTGACGCGCGCCGTGCTCGCGTCGAACCGCGGGATCACCGACGACGACGTGGCGGCCTTCGCGGCGCGGTGACTACGCCTCGCCGCCGCCGCGCGGGAGGTGCTCGCGCGTGAGGTTGCGGATGTTGCCCGCGCCCTCTCCGCGCACGACGAGGTCGTCTTCGATGCGGATCCCGCCGAAGGGGGAGAGCGCGTCGACGAGGGCCCAGTCGACCGCGGCGGCGTCGGGGCCCTCGCGCAGCGGACGGAGCAGTCCGTCGATGAAGTACACGCCGGGCTCGATGGTGAACACCTGCCCCTCGGCGATGACCGACGTGTTGCGAAGGAAGGGGTTGTCCTCGCGGGGCTTCGTGAGCGCGCAGCCCACGTCGTGACACTGGAGCCCGAGCGAGTGACCGAGGCCGTGGGGATAGAACGCGCGGGTGATTCCCTTCGCGACGGCTTCGGCGCCAGAGACCTTCACCACGCCCGCCTCGCGGAGGATCACCCCGAGGCCCTCGTGCGACCGATCGTGGAGCGACTCGTAGCCGTCGCCCGCGCGCACCGCGGCGCAGAGCTTCTGCTGCATGGCCTCCATGCCCGCGACGATGCCGCGGAACGCGTCGGCCGTCGCGCCGCTGCCGCGCACCCACGTCCGCGTGATGTCAGAGCAGTAGCCCAGGCACGTGGCCCCCGCGTCGAGGAGCAGCGACTCGGCCGCGCCCCGCTGCGTCGGCCCCGAGGCGCCCTTCGCGTAGCTCACGTGGTGCAGCGTGGCGGCGTGGGCGCCGAGCGCGACGATGTTCTTGTAGGGCGTGTCGGGGTCGTCTTGCGAGGTGGCGTCGAGGTAGGCGAGGTGCAGCGAGAGCTCGACGCCCGCGCCGCCCGCGAAGGCCCGCAGCACCGCGTCGTGGCCCCGCGCGGCGCGACGGTTCGCCTCCGCGATGCAGAGGATCTCGTACTCGGTCTTGCGCGTTCGAAGGGCGTCGAGCGCGCCCACGAGGCCCGGCGGGTTGAGCGCCTCGGGCGTGAACCCGAGCAGCGCGGCGCGCGAGAGGTCGTCGCACACGATCGCGACGCGCCCCGTGGGGAGCGAGCTGCGGGCCTCCTCGATGGAGCTCACACCGCGCACGTCGAAGTGCGAGAGGAAGTGGTCGCTCTCGGGCGCGTAGGGATGCTCCCAGAAATCGAAGCGGTCGATGCGGTAGAGCGCGGGCCTGTGGGCGGGTCGCACGACGAGCAGCGCGTCGGGCTCGGCGAGCGCGGCCCAGTGTTGAAAGTGCGGAACGGGTCGCACGGGCCAGTACTGGTCGTCGAACTCGGTGCGCTTGCGGGCGCTGCCCGAGTGGATGACCACCGCGTCCCAGCCGTTGGCGGCGAGGCAGGCGTCGTAGGCGAGGCACAGGCGCTCGACGTGGCGCGCGTAGGCGTCGCGGATCGCGTCGTCGATCATGCGTTGAGCTCCACATGGGGGCGCGCCGGGTGTCGCCGCGCGCGCACGTCTTCGAGGATCGAGAGGCAGCCTTCGAGCGTGTCGGTCACCACGAGCGACTGGCGGATCGCCGCGGCGCCGGGGATTCCGCGGAGGTAGCCCGCGAGGTGACGGCGCGTGACGGCCACGCCGTACTGCTCTCCGCGCGCCTCGACGTTGGCGACGAGGTGCTCCTTGCAGAGCGTGACGCGCTCGTCGAGCGTGGGCTGCGCGCACTCGACGCCCGTGTCGAGCAGCGAGCGCGCCTCGCGGAAGATCCACGGGTGCTCGATGGCGCGACGCCCGACCATCACGCCCTCGCAGCCCGTCTCGCGCATCGCGCGGTCGGCGTCGTCGGCGCTCTTGATGTCTCCGTTGACGATCACCGGGATGCTCACGACCTCCCTGGCGCGCTTCGCCCACGACCAGTCGGCGGCGCCGCTGTGGCCCATCTGCGCCGTGCGACAGTGCAGCGTGAGGGCCGCGACGCCCGCGTCTTCGAGGCGACGCGCGAGGTCGATGATGGGCATGTGGCTCTCGGGTCCCCACCCGATGCGGGTCTTCACGGTGACGGGGAGCTTCACGCGCGACACGACGAGCTTCGCCATCGCGACCATGGCCTCGGGCTCGCGGAGCCAGCCCGCGCCCGCGCCGCGCCCGGCGATCTTGGGCACCCAGCAGCCGCAGTTGATGTCGATCGCGAGCGGTCCCGCGGACTCTGCGACCTCGGCCGCTTCGGCGAGCCGGTCGGAGTCGGAGCCGTAGATCTGGATCGCCGTGGGCTGGTCGTCGGGCGGGAGCGAGAGCTTGCGCTTCGCCTTCTTGCACCCGCGCAGGAGGCCCTCGACGTTGACGAACTCGGTGACGCAGAACTCCGCGCCGAGCCGGCGGCAGAGTCGACGGAAGACCAGGTCGGTGACGTCCTCCATGGGGGCGAGGATCACCGGCTTGCTGCGGTAGATGCTTTGAAGGCGTTCGCGGTTGTTCACGGCTGAAATAGGTCGCGCGGTTCTACCGCAAGGGCCGCGAGAGTCCAACGCCCCCACGCGCGAGATGAACGCTGGCGACGGCGCGGCGGAGCGACGTACCATGCGCCCCCAACGGAGGATCACGGCTCGACGATGAAGTCATCGACGCTCTCGCTCGCGCTCGCCGCGCTCACGTCACTCACCGCGATCGGCTGCGACGACCCGGCTCCCGCCGCGGGAGACGCCTCGACCGACACCCCGGCGCGCGTCGACACGCCGCCGCCCTTCGACGCCGGGCCTCCGCCGACCGCGTACGCGGGCCCCGACGACTGGTGCCCCGGCCGCGACCACTGCCGCAACACGGGCGACAACCGCCTCTCCGTCGGCGTCGCGAAGGAGGCGATCACCCCCGAGATCCCCGAGTCGTGGACCGATTCGAACAACAACCACACCTATGACGAGGGCGAGCCCTTCGTCGACGCGAACCGCAACGGCGAGTTCGACGGCGTGTGGATCGCGGGCTTCGGCAACGGCCGCCCCGCGACGGGCGTCCACGATCCGCTGGAGGTGCGGGCCCTCGCGTTCCGCTACAACGACATCACGGTGGCGTGGGCCGTCATCGACTGCGTGGGCTTCTTCATCAACGAGATGGACCTCGTGCGTCAGGACCCGACGCTGCGCGGCCTCGACGTCGACAAGATCCTCATCAGCTCGACGCACGTGCACGAGGCCGTCGACACGGTGGGCCTCTGGGGCCGCGACCTCGGGCACACGGGCCTCAACCGCGCCTATCAGACCCTCGTCCGCACGCGCACCGCGACCGCGCTCCGACGCGCCGTCGAGGCGCTGCGACCGGTGCGCATGCGCGTCGCGCAGACCGTCACCGTCGACGCGATGGGCAGCACGCTCGACTACGTGAACGACACGCGCGACCCGGTGATCTACGACCCGACCGTCACCATCGTGCAGTTCGTCGACGACGCCACGCCCACGCAGACCGTCGCCACGCTCGTGAACTGGGCGGCGCACCCCGAGTACACCGGGTCGAGCAACACGCTGCTCTCGGCGGACTACGTCCACTACCTCCGCGACACGATGGAGATGGGCCTGCCTGGCGAGAGCATCACGGGCCTCGGCGGCACGACGGTCTTCGTCAACGGCCCGCTCGGCGGACAGGTCGGTCCTGGCGGCGGCGTGCATCCTCGCGCGCCCGACGGGATGACCGTGCGCGACTCGGGTCTGCGAAAGGCCGAGCTCGCGGGCACCAACGTGGCGCGGCTCGCGCTCCAGGCCATTCAGCGTGACGGGCAGGAGGTGAGCGACACCTCGCTCAGCTACCGCACGGCGCCCATCAACGCGCGCGTCGAGAACGTCGGCTACGGGATCTTCTTCAACATGGGGATCTTCGACCGCGAGCTCTTCGCGTGGGATCCGCACATGCCGCTGGGGCCCGACAACTACGCGTGGGTGCGCTCGCGCGTGACGTACTTTCAGGTCGGTCCCGTGGCGGCGATCACGGCGCCCGGAGAGCTTCACCCGGAGCTGTGGGTGGGCTTCGACAACCGCTGGTCGTGGGGTCAGATGCGCGTGACCGAGACCGACAACGCGCCGGACTTCTCGCGCGCCCCCACCGCGCCCTTTCTCCGCGACCTGATGATGATGAACCCCGGCGTGCGATACCCCTTCGTCGCGGGGCTCACGGAGGATTTTCTCGGGTACATCGTGCCCTCGTACAACTACGTGCTGAACCCGACGCTCCCGTACATCCTCGAGGCGAGCGGAAATCACTACGAAGAGACCAACTCCATCGGCCCCGAGGTCGAGCGCTACCTCCAGCACCCGATGATGGAGCTCACCCGCTGGCGCGCGCCCAGCCCGTAGTCAGCGCGGCGTCGTCGCGAGCGGTCAGTCGACGATGCCGCCCGACCCCACAAGAGAGTCGCCGAGGAGCTCCGCTTGTTCGAGCACGGTCTGCGTCGCGGACTCTCGACGATCGGGCGGATATCCGTGTGTGCGGAGGTATCTCCGAACCAGCGCGCGCATTCGAGCGCGGACGCTCTCTCGCTCGGTCCAGTCGATGCGTGAAGCCTCTCGTCGGACGATCGACGTGAGCTCCCTACCCATGACGAGGAGCACCTCGTTGTCCATCGTGCGGGCGCTGTCGTTGTCGACCAGCGCCTCATAGAACGCGGTCTCCGCGGGGCTCAGCCCGAGCTTCTTACCGAGCGAGGTCGCGGCCTGCATCTCTCGCGCGATCTCGATGAGCGCCTCGATGACCTCGACGGTCTCGATCGTTCGGCTCCGGTAGGCGTTGAGCGTGCGTTCGAGCCGCTCGCGGAACGTGCGTGACTGCACGACGCTGCTCCTCGCGCGACGGTTGACCTCCTCACTCAAGAGGCGCCTGAGCATCTCGACCGCGAGCTGCTTCTGCGGCAGCCCGCGGATCTCCTTCAGAAACTCCTCCGAGAGGATCGCGACGCCGTCGGAGCGAACCCCGGCCATCGCGAGCACGTCGACCACCTCGTCGGAGAACACCGCGCGCGACACGATCTGCCGCACTGCGTGTTCGCTCGTCTCGGCCGCGCCGCCGCTGGCAGGCTCGGTCTTCATCAGCGCTCCGCGGATCGCCTGGAAGAACGACACCTCGTCGCGAATCTCCGCCGCCTCGGCGCTCGTCGCCGCGAGCGCGAACGCCTTCGTGAGGTTCGAGACGTTGAGCGTGAAGCGCGCCTTGCCGTCACTCTGCCGCAGCACGTGCTCCTGCGCGGCGCGGAGCATCGAGAGGCGGGAGGCGGGGTCTCGCGCGTCCCATCGGCTGCGGTCGAAGCCGTGCAGCATCGCGGCGCAGACCTCATGCAGCGAGCGCATCGCGCGCACTGCCTCATCCAGCGCGAGCGTCGGCGTCCCTCTGCCCTCACTCTCGACGTAGTTCGCCAGCGCGTCACGGAGCTCCTCCGCGATGGCGACGTAGTCGACGACGAGTCCGCCGGGCTTGTCACGCCACACGCGGTTGACCCTCGCGATGGCTTGCAGAAGGCCGTGCTCTCGGAGCGACTGCCCGACATAGAGCGTGTGCGCCGAGGGCACGTCGAAGCCCGTAAGCCACATGTCACACACGATCGCGAGACGGAAGGGGTCGTCCTCGCGTCGGAACCGGTTCGCCAGCGCGCGCCGACGGGCCGCGTCTCGAATGTGCGGCTGCCACGCGACGCTGTCGCTGCCGTCGCCGGTCATCACGACCTTCACCTGCCCGCGCGCGTCGTCGTCGTCGAACCACTGCGGCCGCAGCGCGCGGATGGCGTCGTGCATCGCGACGCACGCGCGACGGCTCACGCACGTGAGCATCGCCTTGCCGTCGATCACGTCGAGTCGGCGCTCGAAATGCTCGACCACGTCTCGCGAGATCGAGCGCACCACGGGCTCCGAGCACATCAGCGCTTCGAAGCGGCTGTGACGCAGGGCGAGGCGCTGTTGATCGGCCTCGGCGCTCCCCTCCGTGGCCGCGGCGAAGTCGGGGTCGATGCGCGGCCGCTGCGCGTCTTCGAGGTCGAGCCGCGGGGCGCGGAACTCGTAGTAGATCGGCACCGTCGCGCGGTCTTCAACCGAGCGCTGGATGTCGTACACGCTGATGTAGTCGCCGAAGACCGTTCGGGTGTCGCGGTCGCTCCGCCGGATCGGCGTGCCCGTGAATCCCGCGAACGAGGCGTTGGGGAGCGCGTCATGGAGGTGCCGCGCGTAGCCCTCGACGAAGCCGTAGTGGCTGCGATGCGCCTCGTCGGCGATCACCACGACGTTGCGCCGATCGCAGAGCATCGGCATCGCCACCTCGCCGCGCTTCTTCGACGGCACGAAGAGCTGCAACGTCGCGCAGAGCACGCCGCCGCCGGTGCGCGAAGAGAGCGCATCGCGGAGTGCCTCGCGGGTCGTGAGCCGCTCCGGGCCCTGATTGCCGAGCAGCGCGCGCCACGACTCCAGCGACTGATGGAGCTGATCGGCGAGGTCCTCTCGGTCGGCGAGGAACACCAGCGTCGGATTGTTCATCGACGGGTGCGTCGCGATGCGGCCCGCGTAGAACGCCATCGTGAGGCTCTTGCCCGAGCCCTGCGTGTGCCACACGACGCCCACCCGACGATCGCCCTCGACGCGCGTGCACGCCAGCGTGCGCTCGACGGCCACCTCGACAGCGTGCACCTGATGGTAGCCCGCGAGCTTCTTGACCTTCCGCTCGTCGCCCGACTCGAAGACCGTGTAGTACCGGATGAAATCGAGCACGCGGCGAGGCGCGCACGCGTCGCGTAGGAGCTCCTCCAGGGGCGGGCGGGCGCGGTCCTCGTCGCCGAAGCGACGCCACGGCATGAAGCGTTCGAAGTCCGCCGTGAGGCTTCCGATACGCGCCGCCGTGCCGTCGGAGACCACCATCAGCACGTTGAAGGCGAAGAGGTCGTGCAGCTCGGACTTGTACGTCTGGAGCTGTTCGAAGGCGTCGCGCACGGTCACCTGCGTCGACGTGGGATTCTTGAGCTCCACCACCCCGACGGGCATTCCGTTGAGAAAGAGAACGAGGTCGAGGCGGCGCGCGGACCTCCCGCTCGGGCGCACCGTGAACTGCTGAACCACGAGCCAGTCGTTGCGCTCGACGCGTTCGAAGTCGACGAGCCTCACGATGTCGGTCTGGATGGTCCCGTCGGGGCGGGCGCGCTCGACCTTCACCCCGTCGCGCATCAGCCGACACATCTGGCTGTTGTCTTCCGCGAGGTCGGGCGAGCGGACGCGGGCGAGCTCTCGAAGGGCTTCGTCCCACGAGAGCGCGTCGAGGTCGGGGTTCAATCGCTCGACCGCCGCGCGCAGCCTCCGCGTGAGCAGCGGCTCGGACCAGCGCGTGCGCTCCGCGTCGGCGGCCCACGGGTCGTCGGGGCTCTCGGGGGGCGCGACCGCGACGCCCTTCGCGCTGCGCCAGCCCGCGAGCTCCAGCCATGTGACGCCCGCGAGTTCGAGCGCGGCCTCGTCGTAGCCTGTCTCGCTCACGGGTCGTCTCCTACGCCTTCATCGTTCCGCGAAGGCCGTCCTGATCGACCGCGTGAAGCGATGTACTCCAGGGCCCTCTCACGGTACGCCGCCGGATCGAGCGCGCGGAGCACCTCGCTCATCCCACGCCCCGGGTCGTCGTCGTCACCGTCGAGGCACACGCGGTCATGCTGCTCGTCGAACCACGCGTCGAAGGCGTCCTCGTCGGCGCGCGAGAGGCCGCTCACCGTGCCTTCGGGGCGAGGCCGCGCGGCGTCGGCCATGAGGAGCATCGCCACGAAGCGCTCGACAGCCCGCGCCAGGCGGAGCTGTCGCGCGTCGGCCGCGGGGGTCTCGGGCGCCTTGCCGTGAGAGACGAGACGCTCGAGGTCGTCGAGCCAGGTGCGGGCCTCGCGAAATGCGCCCGCGAGCGGCGGGACGCTGTCGTCTGCGTCGAGGACCACGCCCAGGTGTCGGAGCGCTTCGAGCACCACGCGCGACGTGGGGAGCCCTCCGTCCGAGTGGACGGCGCCCACCACTCGACAGACCTCCTCGATGAGCGAGGTCGCCATCGCGGGCGCCAGCGGCGAAACATGCTCGATCAACTGCTGGAGCCGATCCACGATCTCCACGGCGTCGGAGGTGTCCTCCCGGTCGAGGAGGACCTCACGCAGCCGCGAGAGCGAGGCGGCGGTCCGGTCTCCGGGCGGGGCCTCGATGTCATCGAGGATCGCCTCGGCGGGCCTCCCCTCGACCAGTTCGAGCACGCCGAGCGCCGTTCGCATGCAGAGCGCGTAGTCGGGCGTCTCGCGGTGCAGCACGTCGACCACCTCGGGCTCGCCGTCGGTGGCCGGAGGATCGCGGTGCTTGATGTACTGCGAGAACTTCGCGGGGTCGTGATACTCGCGCGTCCACCCCGTGCGACGGAGCCAGCTCTCCAGCAGGTCCGCGCGCAGGTTTTGGAGCCGCTTCTTGTCGAGGGTGCGAGCGGTCATGGCGGATTGCCCTTCCCGATGGCCTGCATGATGGCCTGTAGGGAGGCGGGCGTCACCTGCTGCGTTCGCACGATCGGCACGGCGATGGTGTCGGTGTTGGAGGTCGGGGGCGCTCCCCGCACAGAAGCCCAAAACGCACAGCGCCGTAGCGCGAGATGGTCGCCCTTTTGCCGGGTCCACCACGAGAGGTCGTTGGGGACTTCAAGCACCACGAGAATATGCGGGGTCTGCAAGTCCGTCGGCCGCATGTCGTCGTAGTTCTTGATCGGCAGGTCGAAGCTCGGTGGTGGCGCGTGGCGGCTACACCCCGTGCACTTGAGCTGCACCCGGAGCGACGGGGAGCGAACGCTGCCCACGAGGCCCCGTGCGGTGAGCACGGCGTCGACGCTGTCGTCGTCTGGCGACGGACCACGCGTGTATCGCAGCTTCGCAGCGGCGGCGACGGCGTAGAGCCACGCGTGGCTGAACTCCGCCTTCTGATCGTTGAGCTCCATGATCATCAGGTGACCTCGCCGATGATCTTCTCAGCGTCACGGACGCGCAACGCGCCCGAAAGCAGCTTCGGCAGGAGAGAGTCGCGGAGCTCGGCGAGGGTACGAGATTCTTGTTCGAGAGCGCACCTCTTGAGCCGCAGAGGCCAGGTGCGCGACCTGAAACTGGCTTGCGTCGACCGCTCGGGGACGCGCACCGGCAGGCGTTCGAACTGGTCTCGACTCGTCGACGGAATTGCGGACCCAGAGTCCATGTCGTTCAACCGGATGCGCTTCATCTCGTGGTATGCCCACCAAAGATCGTCGCTCCCCTTCATGGTCACGAAGAATGCTGTGTCGATCACCCAGAACGGCTCCTGCGAGAAGAAGATCCCGCGGTACGCCCCCTTTCGGCCGACCACAATCCCAGGCTGAGCGCACAGAGGCGCGTCAGTCCAACCAATCTGGCCATTGGTCCCAAACACGGGAAAAGGGCCTACCTCAATCGACTCAAGCGCCTTCCCGTATTTCATCGTGATCAACCCACCCCATGTAGCGTGTCGGCTCACGGCATCACGGAGTCGAGTGAACTCCGCGTCGATCAACTCGTCGATAGTGAGGATGATGCCGCGATTCAGCTCGATCTTGTCGTCGAGCGCACCGAGAACCTCCACGATCGCATCCTGCACACTTGGTGGCGGAAGTAGCGCATGAAACGCCTTCACTTCAGGAAAATAGATTGTCTGATGTGTCGATCCTGTCGAGAACTGGCTCAATGAGTCCAACTCGGCGAGCAGCACATACTTCAGATATTTGGGGGCCAATCCAGGGCCACAAACCCAGTTCACAAAGTCCTGGCTGGTCGTCATCGGACGCCCCATCACGGTCACATATCCCACCGATGCGGTTCTCGAGAGGCAGACCGTCTCCGCTGGAAGCACGCGCGCGGCGGAGTTCTCGACTCCCTCAGGAGTAATGTGTTCCGCGGTGTCCAAGATCGTGCGGCCGTGATGCGCCCCAGCATCCCTGATCCCGATCCACGGGATATCACCACCCCAGTATTCGGGACATTTCCGACTCGGGGTGTGACCGCTCTCAAGCCGAGCCACGTCGACGAGCGGAGTCCACCTCCAGCCTGGTGGCTCACGCAGATCGGGCTTGCCAACTGCGAGCGCGAAACGACCTGGGATGACGCCAGAAGTCGCAGCCCGCCCGCTCACGATTCAACCCTCGCCAACTGCCGCTCGATCTCCTCCTCCAGGCGCCGCCCCTCGGCGAACTGTTGCTTCAGCGTGGCCGTCAGGCGCGCGTACTTCGCCTTGAAAGGCTCGCCGTCGCTCTCTTCCACCACCGCGTTGCCCACGTACCGCCCCGGCGTGAGCACACCGTCGTGGGAGAGCACCTCGGCCTTCGTGGCGCTCTTGCAGAAGCCCGCGACGTCCTCGTACCTCGCTGCGCCGGTGTCTCCTCGCCACGCGTGGTAGGCGCCCGCGATCTTCGCCACGTCGTCGTGGGAGAGTACGCGGTGAGTACGGTCGACCAGCGAGCCCATCTTGCGCGCGTCGATGAAGAGCGTCTGCTCACGCCGATCGCGGAAGCGCCGGTCCTTCTTGTTGCGCGCGAGGAACCACAGGCAGACGGGGATCTGCGTGTTGAAGAATAGCTGGCCTGGGAGCGCCACCATGCAGTCGATGAGGTCTCGATCGATGAGCTGCCGTCGGATGTCGCCCTCGCCCGACTGCATCGTCGACATGCTGCCGTTGGCCATCACGAAGCCCGCCATCCCGCTCGGCGCGAGGTGGTGCACGAAGTGGAGGATCCAGGCGTAGTTGGCGTTGCTCACCGGCGGCGCCACGAAGCCAGACCACCGCGCGTCATCGCGGAGCCTGTCCCCCCCCCAGTCGCTGTCGTTGAAGGGCGGATTCGCGAGGATGTAATCGGCCTTCAGGTCGGGGTGCAGGTCGTTGTGAAAGGTGTTCGCTGCGCGCGGTCCGAGGTCGGCGTCGATGCCGCGGATGGCGAGGTTCATGCGCGCGAGGCGCCACGTCGTGGGGTTCGACTCCTGGCCGTAGACGCTGATGTCGCCGAGGGCCGCGCGGCGCTGTGCGACGAAGCGCTCGCTCTGCACGAACATGCCGCCCGAACCGCAGCAGGGGTCGTATACGCGGCTCTTCTTCTGCGGCGCGAGCATCGCGACGAGGAGTTCGACGACGCACGCGGCGGTGTAGAACTGGCCGCCCTTCTTGCCTTCGGCCGCCGCGAACTGGCCGAGAAAGTACTCGTAGACGCGGCCAAGCACGTCGAGGGACCTCGCGCGCTCGTCGCCGAACCCGATCTTGTCGACGAGGTCGACGAGACCCGCGAGGCTCTCGGCGTCGATGTGGCGCCGCGCGTACTCCTTGGGGAGCACGCCCTTGAGGGGCTCGTTCTCGCGCTCGATGGCGAGCATGGCCTCGTCGATGCGGCGGCCGAGGTTGCCCTGTCGCGCGAGCTTGTGGATGGCGCTCCATCGGCCGTCGGGGGGGACCCAGAAGACGTTGACCGAGCGGTACTCGTCGGGGTCCTCGGGGTCGGCGCCGTGGTTGTCGCTCTTCGGGTCGTCGGTCTCGCGCGTGAGCTGCGCGTGGCGCGCCTCGAAGGACTCGGAGATGTACTTGAGGAAGATCAACCCCAGGACGACGTGCTTGTACTCCGCGGCGTCGAGGTTGTTCCTGAGCTTGTCAGCCAGGGACCAGAGGGTCTGCTCGAAGTTGTCGGGCGCGCTTGACGCGGCCTTCGCGGTGCGTGCCATCGCGCGAAGCCATATCTCGCGCAGGGGGATGCCTTCAAGCGCGCGCCGTTCTGCCCCCTCGAAATCACCGCCGGGGTCTGGAGGTATGTCCCGAGCGCTCCGTGGCGATCACCGACGGGGTCGCGGGCGATCACCGGGGGGGTCGGCGCCATCACCCTCGCCCATCACGAACGATCACCGACGGGGTCCGCGGATACCTCCGACGGGGTCTCAAGGTGTCACCGCGAGTCGAGGTGATACCTCGCGACCGACAAAGTGATCGCGCCGGGCGAAAAAGTGAGTTCGGGCCCTCGTGCGCCGTCGTCGTGATGCCGTTGAACCGGTTGTCAGGACAGGATGCGCGCGAGACACCGCTGCGCGGCCTGACAGAGGAGGAGCGGGCATCGTCATGGCGAGAGAGGTTGTTGCGGTAGATGGTGCGTCGGGGGCGGGTTCGACCGCCTCGACGGAGGGCGACGAGGGGATCACCTGGGAGGATCAGCAGGTGCTCGCGGCCGTGCTGAAGTTCCTGGTGAACCTCCAGAAGCCGGGCCTCGCGAAGATCGCGCAGGCGCACGGCTACTCCGGAGCGGAGCACGCCGAGGGCTGGCGCCTCCACCGCCTCGCGTCGGGTGAGGCGCAGGCGCTCACGGTGGTGTTCGGGATGTCAGCCCCGACGCCTACAGTCGCCGACGTGCACACGCCCGCGCTCCGCGCGATCGACGAGTTCGAGAACCTCTGGTTCCCCCGCACGCGAGCGATCATTCAGCGCGTGGTGCCCGAGGACCATCGCGAGCGCTTCGAAGCGGCCTTCTTTCACGAGCTCTCGCAGCAACCCCTCGGCCCCGAGGTGGTGAGCTCCGTGGGGACCTTCCTCACGCGCGTGGTCGCGCTGGAGAAGTCGAAGGAGTCGGGCGCTCGTGAGGTGCGCGCGACGCTCCGGTCCCGCGGGCTCACCGACGCCGTGGTCGCCGACATGACCGCGCAACTCACGGCGATGAAGGAGCTCAGCCCGGCGGAGCCTGCGAAGCCTATCGACGAGGCCGCGCTGGCGAAGGTCCGTGTCGAGCAGAAGCGCGCGGTGAAGGACCTCCGCGCCTGGTACAACGACTGGGGCACGACGCTGCGCTCGGCCTACAACCGCAAGCAGCTCATCCAGCTCGGGCTCATCACCCCGACGCGCAAGAAGGACGACGAGCCCGTCGATCCGCCGTCGCCCCCGACGCCCGCCTGACTGTCTGACTCGGGCTTTCGCCCTCTCCTATTCCTCCGTCATCCGACGTCCGAGAGCGACGCGATGAGCGTCTGCACGGTCTCCGCGGGCTTGTCGACGTGGACCCAGTGGCCCGCGCCCTCGATCACCACACAGCGCACCCGATCGGGCGCGCGACGAGCCGCTTCGAGCACGCGCGCTCGCTCGCTCGCATCGAGGGCGGGTGACGTTCCGCCGATCACGACGTCGATGCGCACGCGACCGGGAGGCGCTTCGATGACGTGCCAGAGGTCTCGCGCGAAGTAGTCGTCGAGCATCGCGCGGATCGCGTCGACGTCGGTGCGGAGGCGGTACCGACCGTCGTCGGGCGCGAGGTTCATCGCCATCCACTGCGCGAGGTCGCGGCCGAAGCCCTTCGCCATGATCCCCGCCACGAAGGCCTCGCGCGTGTCGAAGTAGCGACCCATCGTGGCGAGGGTCTCGATGGCGCTCACGGTCGATTCGGCGCCGCGGACGTCGGGGCGGAGACCGGGGTTTCCGTCGACGATCACGGCGCGGTCGAGGTCTCCGTGTGTGCGGTCGACCCAGGCGAGCGCGGACTTGGCGCCGTAGGAGTGGCCGATCACGGCGTCGAAGGGGTGGCCGAGATGTTCTCGAAGACCCGCGAGGTCGTCGCAGACCGCGTCGAGGTCGTGGGGCGGGGGCAGCGCCTGCGCGTCGCCGTGGTTGCGCAGGTCGGGCAGCACGAAACCCCATGTGGGAAGGGATTCCGCGGCCTTTCGAACGATGCCACGCCAGTTGGTCTTGGAGCCGAGGATGCCGTGGAGGACGAGGGCCCAGCGCGACGGCGACGCGGGGGCGACGATCTGATGTGGGAGCGCCATTGACGCGAAGGACTCTACACAGGGCGCCGCCCGGTCGGGTATGACTCCGAGGGATGGTGCGACGGAACGAGGACCTCGATCGCTTCGACGAGTCGAAGCCCGTGAAGGGCGCGAAGAAGATTCCCTTCGACTTCGTGCTCGACGAGCTCGCGGCGATGGCTCCGACGACGCGCCCGATGTTCGGCTGCACGGCGGTCTACGTGGGCGAGCGCATCGTGATGATCCTGCGCAAGAAGTCCGACGACCCGTACGACAGCGGCGTGTGGCTCGCGACCACCGAGACCCACCACGCGTCCTTGCGAGATGAGCTCCCGAGCATGCGCTCGATCGCGGTCTTCGGTTCGAAGATCACGGGCTGGCAGAACCTCCCCGAGGAGTCCGACGACTTCGAAGAGTCGGTGCTGCGCGCGTGCGCCCTGGTGCGCTCGGGCGATCTTCGCATCGGCAAGGTGCCCGCGAAGAAGGGCGAGAAGAAACCCACGGTGAAGAAGCCCGCCGCGAAGGAGCCCGCCGCGAAGGAGCCCGCCGCGAAGAAGAAGCCCGTCGCGAAGAAGAAGCCTGCGGCGAAGAAGAGGTCGTCGCGGTGAGGCGCTCGTTGCGCGTGGCGCTGATGCTCGCGTGCGCTGTCGTCGGCGCTTCGTCGCTCGCGTTCGCGCAGTCTGACGAAGACCCCGAGGCGCAGGTGCGTCGCGGCATCGAGCTCGCGCGACGCGGAGATTCACAGGGCGCGTACGAGCTCCTGCGCAACGCGGTCACGGCGCAGCGAACGGGGCGCGGCCTCGCGGAGCTCGGCTACGTCGAGCAGGCGATCGGTCGTTCGATCGACGCCGAGACGCACCTCACCGAGGCGATGACGTACTCCGACGAGCGCTGGGTGCGTCACCACCGTCGCGACATCGAAGAGGCCCTCTCCACGGTGCGCGCTTCGATCGGCACGGTAGCGATCACGGTCAACGTCGAGGGCGCCGAGGTGCGCGTCAATGACATCGTCGCGGGTCGCGCGCCGCTGCGAGAGCCGCTGAGGGTCGCCGCAGGGCGCTGCGTGATCGCCGTGAGCGCCACGGGCTATCGCCCCGCCACGACGACGGTGACGGTGGTCGGGGCAGAGGTCGCCAACGCGTCGCTCACGCTCGAACGAGAGGCTCCGCCCGTGCCCGAAGGACCTCCGCCGCCGAGGTGCGCGCCGGGCTTCACGATGCGCGACGGCCTCTGCTATGCGCCCGAGCCGCCCGAGGGGACCATTTCGCCGTACCGGTGGGCGACGTACATCACGGGCGCCGCGTCGGTGCTCTCCGCGGGCATCGCGCTCGGGCTCTGGGCGAGCGGAAACGGCACCGAGAGCGCCTACCTCGCGCGCTGCGGCGGACCCAACGTGCCCGCGGCCTGCGAGGCAGACTGGCAGGAGACGCAGGACGCGCTCTCGTCGCGCGCGGCCGGGGTGAACACGCTCTGGGTGCTCTCGGGCCTCACCGCGGTGACCGCGATCGTGAGCGTGGGGCTCGAGGTGCGCGCCTCGCGGAGGCGTCCGACGATCACGCGCGTGGCCTTCGGCGTGACGCCGGGAGGAGTGCGCATCACGTGGTGATCCGTCGCGCCCTCTTCGTGTCGGTCTTCGCGGCCTCGTGCAGCTGGGAGCTTCCCGCGCCCGACATTCGACGCGACACACCCGTGCCGAGAGACACGTCGCCCGACGTGGTGGTCGATGTCGCGCCGCCGAGAGACATCCCCTCGCCCGACGTTCCTTCGATGGACACGCCCGTCGCGCCCGATGTGATCGACGTGGTCGACGCGACCGACGCGACCGACGTGACCGACGTCCTCGACGTGCGGGATGCGAGCGACGTCACCGATGTGGTGTTGCCCGATGGCGCCTGCGCCGCCGACGCGTCGCGCAACTGCTACACGGGCAACCCCGATCGCCTCGGCGTGGGCTATTGCCGCTATGGACGGCAGACGTGCACGGCCGCGGGCGTGTGGTCGACGCGCTGCGATTTCGAGATCGTGCCCGACTGCGTGAACCGCCGCTGCGGCACCGACGGGTGCGAGGGGCTCTGCGGCGAGTGTCCCGGTGGGACCTCGTGCGACCCGACGGGGACCTGCGTGGCGACCGCCTGCGGCCCGACGAACTTCACGGTGACCTGCGGCGCGGGGCGGTGTCCCGCGAACAGCGAGTGCGTGGGCGGACGCTGCGTGTGCAGCACGGGCTACGAGGCGCGCGTGTGCAGCGGCGATCGCTGTCCGCCGTCGGGCTGCTCGGGCTTCGACTGGTGGTGCGCGCCCGCTCCGTTCTGCGGCGGCGGCGCGATCCTCTGCCCTGGGATGTACCTCTGCCCCCGGTGGAGCCTCTGCGACGACGCCACGCGGACCTGCTACTGCCGCCCCGGCTTCACCGCGCGTGCCTGCGACGGGACCGCGTGTACGACCTGTCCGGGCACCGCGTATCAGTGCGTGCCGATGCCCTTGAACTGAGCGGTTTCGAGGTCGTTCAGGGCGCGTCTGCGAGCTCCGAGGGATCGATCACGCTGAAGTTCCCCTCGGTCGCGGCGCGCTCGTGGATCCACCCGTCGGGCCCGGTGGTCCCCAAGCGGATCCATCCCTCGGGGAGCACCAGCGCGTAGTCGACGGAGGCTCGCGCCGCGCCGTTCGCGTCGATCACCCGCGCGTCGATCGCGGCGCGCGTCGGCGCGGTCGGGCGAGCGTTTCGCGTGTCACAGAGCGCCCTCAGCGCGGAGGAACCGGTCCCCGTGGCGCAGCGGTCGAGGGCGGCGGCGAGGCGTCCGCGCGCGGGGCCGTCGAGCGAAGACTCGGGCAGCGCGCGTGCGAGCGTCGCGACGGCCGCTCTCACGCGATCCGAGGGGTGATGCGCGAGGAGGTCGGTGAGCGTGTCGAGGTCAATCGCGCCGCTCGGATGCCGCGCGAGGAGCAGCGCGGCGTTCACGAGCACGGCCTCGTGGTGACGCGTGCGGAGGGCTTCCCAGAGCGCCTCCGCGAGTCGCGGAGAGGGCGCGTCGTCGGCGTGACGAAGCGAGGCGATCGCGTTGGCCGCGAGGTCGGGTGCGCCGGTCGAGAGCGCGTCGAGCGCTTCATCCTCCGTCGACGAGAGCCATCGGAGCGCGACCTTCGCGCGATGCCCGAGCGTGGCGTCAGAGAGCGCGCCCTCGACGCGGTGTCGGAGGTGCGTCGCGAGCCTCGGGTCGCCCGCGGTAGAGGCCGCGTTCGCCAGCGCTTCGAGCGCAGGGAGCACGCGCGACTCTTCGCGCGTCTCGAGCCACGAGACGATCGCCGCGAGCGCGGGCGTGTCACCCGGCGCGCTCGACGCCGCGTCGGAGAGCGCGTCGACACAGGCCGCCGCCACGGTGAAGGGAGACTCGCGGACGCAGCGTGCGAGCGTCTCGACAGCACGCGAAGAGACCTCTGCGGGCGCGCCACGGAGCGCGCGACCGAGGGCCCGCGCGGCCGCCGTGCGATCGATGGGTTCGTCGCCCTGCCAGCGATCGAGGAGGGCGGCGACGGCGGCGCCTCCGCCGTGACGCGCAAGCGCGTCGGAGGCCGCGAGCCGCACCGCAGGCGACGGGTCTCCGAGGAGCGCCGCGAGGTCACGCTCGGCCCCCTCGACGCCCGCTTCGACGAGGGCGTGCACGGCGGCCCTCCGCACGATCTGAGAGGGCGACGAGAGCAGCGGACGGATGCGCGCCGGAGCCCGCGAATTTCCGGTGCGTCCGAGGAGGACGACCACCTGCGCAGACTGCGTGGCGCAGGCGTCTCCGACGCGGTCGAGGAGCGCGCCGAGGAGGTCGAGCGAATCGGGTCCGAGCGTGCCCGCCGCGGTCGAGAGCGACGCGAGTCCGATGAGCGGCAGGGGGTTGAGACGCAGCCTCGCGCAGTCGCGCATCCCCGAGACGGGGCGGGCTCCCGGCGCCAGATGATCGGCCTCCGCCACGAGCGGAAGGAGCGCGAGCGATGAGCCCGATCGCCCGAGCGCGTGGATCGCGCGAGACCTCGTCGACGCCGCGAGATCCGTCCGCTCCAGATACCGCAGGAGCACGCGCGCGGCGTCGTCGCCCCCCACGACGCCGAGGAGTTCCATGAGCATGTCGACGAACTCGGGCGCGGTCACCGCGACGAGCGTCGGCAGCCTCGTTCGCGCCAGCTCTCGCTGCCCCGAGAGCGCTCGAAACGCCACGTACACAGGGGTGCGGTCGATCTGCTCTCCGCCGCGCCGGATGACCTCGACGAGCACGTCACACGCGGGGGCCGTGCCGATTCGACCGAGGGCGTTCACGGCCTCGACGGCGAGTCGCGACTGCGCGGCGGGCTCCCACTCACGGCCCTCACGCAGCGCCACCACCGCGAGGTCGGCGACCGCATCGGGGACGTCACGTCCGAGCGCCCCGAGCGCGACGACCGCAGCCGAACGCGCCTCGATCGCCGTGTCATGCAGCGCGCTCACCAGGCCCCTCAACGCGCGAGGGTCACGCAGCCTCCCGAGGGCCTCGGCCGAGGCCGCGCGGACTTCAACCGCCGGGTCTTGAAGCGCCCCGAGGAGCGTGAAGACCGCGCGTCGATCGCCGAGCTCTCCGAGCGCCCTCGCGGTCTCGACGCGCACCGCCGCCTCGGGATCCGAGAGCCGGTCGAGGAGCGCCACCGTCCCATCGACGCCGCCCACGGACGACACGGCGCGCACGGCCTCGCTGCGCACGCCCACGTCGGCGTCTGCGAGCATGCGCGTGAGCGAGGCGAGCGAGGCCGACGCGCGGAGCGTCCCGAGGCCGCGCGTCGCCGCGAGCCGCAGGGCCGCGGAGGGCGCGTCGAGCCAGCGAGAGAGCGCAGGCGCGGCGTCGGTGAAGCGCATCCGGGTGACGGCCGCGGCGGCGTCGAGGCGCACCTGCTCGTCGGCGTCATCGAGGGCCGAGAGCACCACGCGACGCGCCTCCGCGTCGGGCGAGACGGCGGCCTCTCGCACGGCCTCGCGTCGACGCTCGGGCGACGGATCGCGGAGCGCGGCGTTCAAGCGCGCAGACCCGCCCGGCCAGTCGAAGCCCGGCAGCGCCAGGAGTGACACGATCACGAACGCGAGCGACGGTCGGCGCACGCGCGCGAGCCTACCGCATGGGCGCAACGATCGCTCCGCTCTCTCGCAGGTCACGGAGGCGACGCGGTGGGTCGAGCGAAAGCGCCTCGAAACTTCGGCTTCGACGTACTACGGTCGATGCCATGTCGTCGGCCCTCCGCTTCTCGCGCCGCGCAGCCCTGGCGCTGCCGCTCCTGGCCTCCGTCGCCTACGCCGATCCGCAGGGCGGAGGCGGCGGCGCGGGCGGCTATCTCGGCGTCGAGGTGAGCGAGGCCACGGGCGGACTCCACGTCGGCGAGGTCGTGGCCGACAGCCCCGCGGCGCGCGCGGGTCTTCGCACGGGCGACCTCATCGTGCAGTCACAGGGCATGGCCCCCGGCAGCGTCGCGGCCTTCACGGGCTCCGTTCGCGCGGCGGGCGCGGGGGCTCGCTACGCGCTCGTGGTGCTCCGCGGCGGACGTCGCGTGCGCATCGACGCGACGCTCGGAGCGTCTCGCGCGCAGGGGCTCCATACGGGCTCGCCGCCTCCGCCGCTCACGGCGACGCTGGTCATGGGCGCCGGGCCCATCGACCTCGCGGCGCTGCGGGGCCGCGTGGTGCTCGTCGACTTCTGGGCGAGCTGGTGCGGCCCGTGCCGGATGATGATGCCGGTGCTCAACCGCCTCTCTCAGCGCTTCGGCGCCCAGGGCCTCACGGTGCTGGGTGTCACCGATGAGTCGGCCACCATCGCGCGCGCCGTGGGGATGCGCATGGGGATCCGCTACACCCTCGTGACGAGCCCCGCGGGCGTGGCCCGGTACAACGTGTCGAGCCTCCCGACGCTCGTGGCGATCGATCGCCGCGGGATCGTGCGGGAGGTGACCGTGGGCTTCGAGGGGCCGGGGCCTCTCGAGGCGCTGGTGACGCGGCTGCTCGCAGAGCGGGCGCCCTGAGGGCTTGCGCGGCGGCCGTCGTGTGACGACGATCCCGCGCGATGAGCTCTCCCTTCGAGATCCACTCCCGTGTGACCGCGATCGATCCCTTGCGCTACGTCGCGGTGATTCCCGACGGATGGCAGCAGGGCCGCGGGGCGTTTGGCGGCCTCGTGCTCTCGGTGCTTCTCCGCGCGATGATGGGCGCCGAACCCGACGCGCGCAGGGCCGTCCGCTCGGTCTCGGGCGACGTGTGCGCGCCGGTGCTCCCGGGTCCTGTCGAGGTCGAGGTCACGGTGCTCCGACGCGGGCGCACGCTCACCAACCTCGACGCCCGCATGGTGCGTGACGGCGAGGTGCTCGCGCGGGCCAGCGCGGTGTTGAGCGAGGCCCGCTCGCTGCACCTCGAAGCGACGCCCGACGCGCCACCCCCGGCCTGTGACTGGAGGTCCATCGAAGCGGTTCCGATCGCGCCGCCCTTCGCGCCGGTGTTCACGCAGCACTTCGAGTTTCGCAACGTGGGGCCGATGCCCTTCTCGTCGCATCCTCGGGCCGTGACCGACGGCTTCGTCTGCGAGCGCGTGAAGCCCGACAGCCTCGACGCGCCCGCGCTCGTGGGTCTCATCGACGCGTGGTGGCCCGCAGTGTTCACGTCGTGTGACGGACCGCGCGCGGCGGTGACGACCAGCTTCACGGCGCAGATCCTCGCGGACCCGGCCGCCCTCGACGCGCGCGAACCTCTGCGCTACCGCGCGCGCGCCGTCGCCGCGTGGGAGGGCTTCTCGGTGGAGTTCCGCGATCTGTGGTCGGGCGACACGCTGGTGGCGCTGAACCAGCAGACCTTCGCGATGCTGGGAGAGCCCTCACCCCGTCCCTCTCCCGCGAAGCGGGAGAGGGTGCCCGTTGGTGGCTGGAATGCCCTCACCCCGGCCCTCTCCCGGCAGAGCCGGGAGAGGGAGTTCGAACACCAGCACCTTCGACCCCCCCTCGCGTCTTCGAATGCCCGCGCGTCTTCGAATGCCCGCGCGTCTTCGAATGCCCTCGCGTCTCTCAACTCCCTCTCCCGGCTCTGCCGGGAGAGGGCCGGGGTGAGGGCATTCCAGCCACCAACAGGCACCCTCTCCCGCTTCGCGGGAGAGGGACGGGGTGAGGGTCAGGGCGACTGATACGTCGCCATGATCTGCGCGCAGAAGGCGCGGATCGTGGCGGCGTTGACGGCGGGCGACGTGGAGTAGATCCAGGTGATGACGTCGATGCCGTTGACGGTGCGACGACAGCCGCCGACGCGTCCCGCGGCGGTGCACGCGACGCCCTGGTTCCAGGTGTTGGCGGCGGCGCCGAGCTGACCGCTGCGGCAGATGGAGTTCAGCGTCGCCTGGTTGCTGATGGTGAGCGTCGGGCTCTCGGAGCACACGTTGACGCGCACCGTGGCGACCGTCTCGGTGCCCGTGCACGAGCCCGAGACCTCGGCCGCGATGTCGCTGCACGCGTTCGCCGCCACCACCACCGAGAGGAAGCACACCCGTCCGACGAAGTTCTTCATGGCTTCGGAGAGTATCTCAGGGTTCGCCCCTCGCCGCGACGGCGACGCGCCGTCGGAGATTCACCCGCGGAGCCCCTCGCACCGCAGCCGCCACGGGGAGTATCTTCGCGACCCACCGATGACCCAAGCGACCCAAGAGATCCCCCCGCGCAACCACCGGCTCATGCAGTGGACCTGGACCTGGGCCGCCCTCGCCCTCGGCTGGACCACGGTCACCGCCCTCGTGGTGCTCAACACCGAGCGCGCCCTCCGCTGGCTGCTCTTCTCGGGACACGCGCGCTATGTGGTCTTCGCCGCCGTGGGCCTCATGCTCCTCTGGTCGGGCGTGCGTCGCATGGTCACCGAGCGCACCGCGCGCATGTACCTCGCCGCCGTGGCCACGGTGTTCGGCCTCTTCGGCGCGCTCCTCGTGTTCGCGCTGAAGCTGGTCCCCTTCCTCACGATCCTGGCGCTCTCGTCGTTCTCGCTCGGGGCGATGGTGGTGGTGGGGCTCCTGTCGCCCTTCAACCTCCGCAAGCCGCGGCAGGCGCTCGAGATCGTGCGTCAGGTCGCGGAGCTCACCCTCGCGGGCGTCACGCTCGGCCCCGAGCTCGGATGGGTCGAGACGGGCCTCGTGATCCTTGGACTCGCCGCGGCGCTGGTGATCATCGGTGACGACTCGCAGACGCTCGCCGACGAGTCGCGCGTGGTCGCCGAGGCCGACGTGCAGCGCGTCGCGACGACGCACGCGGTCGACCTGTACCTCTCGTTCTTCCGCCTCACGCTGATCTTCACGCAGCTCCTCCGAGGCAAGAAGAAGAAGAAGCCCAAGAAGTGAACGACGGACCGCTACGACGCGCGCTCGGAGCGGCGATCCTCACCGCCTACGCCGTCGCCGTCGGGGTGAGCGCCTTCGCGGGTCCGCTCGGCTACGGCGGCAACGCCATCTGGCCCTTCAACCGCAACTGGTGGATGTTCCACCGCGAGAGCGGACGCTTTCAGCACCTGCGCTTCATCGCGCTCTTCGACGACGGACGCCGCGACGAGGTGAGCCTCGACGCGTGGTTCACCTTCAGGCCCTCGCGCGCGACGCTGCGCTACGACGAGCTCTCGCGCGACCTCTCGACGATGCGCGACCTCGCGCGGTGGGCCTGCGCGAAGCACAACCGCGACGCCTCGCCGAACGATCGCTGGCGCGCGCTCTCGATCAGCGACACCTCGTGGGCGCAGACCGAGGGGCTTCGCGTCCCCTTCGCGGAGGTCCCCTACGGCGCGCGTGCGGAGGTCTCGATCGTGTTCGAGGAGCCCTGCGCAGGCGGTGTGCGATGAACCTCCGCGCGGTCTCCGACGCGCTGCTCGGAGAGGTCGATTCGAAGGTCCTCGCCCGCTATCGCGCGGTCTTCGGCGCGCTGCTCTGCTGCGAGGCGGTGCAGCGCCTCCCCTACGCCGTCGAGCTCTTCTCCAGCGAGGGGTTTCATCGCACGCGCTTCGCGGTGCCGGTTCCGTCGCCGACGGGGGCGTACGCGCTGGTGGCGGTGTCGGCGCTCGCGTCGGCGGCGATGTCACTCGGCTGGAGGACGCGCCTCTCGACGCTGGTGACCCTCCTCTCGCTCTCGTGGCTCTACGCGATCGATCAGGTGAGCGAGAAGGCCCTGCACTCGATGTCGCTCGTCGTGCTGGCCGCGCTGGCGATCTCCGACGCGGGCGCGGTGTACTCCCTCGACGCGCGTCGCGAAGGCGCGAGGGCGAAGGCGTGGGTGACGCCGCTGCGGCTCCTCCAGTTGGAGCTCGCGCAGGTCTATTTCTTCGCGGGCGTGGTGAAGCTCCGCGCGCCGGGGTGGCTCGACGGCGAGGTGCTCTACCGCACGATGTCGTCGCGCTGGGCCGACCCCACGGGGATGTGGGCCGTGCGCGTGATGCCGCACGCGACGTGGCGCGCGCTCTCGGTGGCGACGATCGTGTTCGAGCTCGTGGGCCCGTGGCTGTTGTTCGTTCCGCGCGTGCGGCGCTATGTGATCGCAGCGGGGCTGATGTTTCACCTGGGCATCGAGGTGACGCTCGGGGTGGGCTGGCTCGGACTGCACTTCATGACCGCGCTCGTGACGCTGTTTCCATCGCCCGAGGCGTGGACGCGCTTCGAAGCGCGGGTCACGCGACGCGGATAGCGCGCGACATCCTCACGGAGGACGTTGAACACGCTCGCGGAGGGTGTTGAACACGCTCGCGGAGGGAGTGGCACACCCTCTCGGAGAGAGTTGTAGTGTCACCGGGAGCGTGTTGCAGATCCTCCGAGAAGGAGTGTGACACTATGAAAGATAGTGTCACAGACTATCCGGGAGAGTGTTGAACAGTATCGGGGAGGGTGTTGTTCAGTGTGGGGCAGCGGTGGTGACGGGTCTGGTCTGAACCTCTGAACCTGCCGTGCGACCTTTCGATCCGACGCTCTGTAGCGCCGTCTCTCTCGGTCGTTGCACGGATGCTTCGAAGCTCCCCTTTCGCGCGATGTTAGCGTCGCCGCGATGAAGCTCCGCGTCGCGCTCTTCGCGCTGTTGATCCTCGGCTGCTCGCAGGCAACGCCCGCGACCGACGCCGCGACCGACACCGCGACCGACGCCGCGACCGACGCCGCGACCGACACCGCGATCGACCTCGCCGCCGACATCACCACCGACGCGCTCACGTCCGACGTCTCTCCCCTCGACGCGAGCACACCCGACGCAGCCGTCACGGACATCGCCGACAGCGCCGTCGACACCGCCACCACAGACTCCGTCTCGCTCGATCTCCCCGCCGTCGACACCGCCACCACGGACTCCGCGGCGCTCGATGCGCGTGCAGACGTCACCGACGCCCTCGCCGACACCGCGAGCGACACGTCCGCTCCGCCCGTTTGCACGACCGCCAACGTCGCCGATCTGCTCCGTGACCTCCGCGCGGCTCGCCCCGCGGGCGTGAGCGCCATCGCAGCGCCCGGCGCGCGTTTCGAAGACCTCCGCGCGCGCTTCGACGCGACGCCCGATGCGATGACCCTCCTCACGCGCGCACGCACCACCGCGCGGCGCACGGTGCCCACACTCACGGCGGGAGACTCCGCGAGCTACCAGACGCTCTCGTCGCTCGCCCTCGCGGCAGCGCTCGTCGCGTGGCACGACCGCGATGCCACCGCGGCCCACACAGCCCTCAGCGCGCTCGCGAACGCCGCCGTCGCGCCGTCGTGGTTCGCGACCGCCACCGACGTCCCCATCCTCGTGGGCGCGTCGCTCGTGAACCTCGCCGCGGCCGCCGACCTCCTCACCGCGTCGCC
The DNA here is from genome assembly GCA_046351535.1 of Polyangiales bacterium. Lineage (GTDB taxonomy): Bacteria > Myxococcota_A > Polyangia > Polyangiales > CAISKJ01. The sequence continues at coordinate 65,440 of JAXLYG010000017.1, read as the reverse complement.
CCTCACCGCCGCCGAGATCGACGCCGCGAAATCACACGTCGGACGCGCCGCCGCGAGCACCGAGGCGTGGCTCCAGAGCGGCGGCCTGCTCATCGTCGCGTTCCACGAGGACAACCACGGGATGCGACTCGGCGCAGGGCTCGCGACCGCTGCGATGATCGCGCCCGCGGGCTCCGTCAGCGACGAGGTGCTCGCCTATGCGCTCGCGCACATGAGCGCCTCCATCGAGCGGCAGACCGGGGGCGTTCACGGGTGGTCCGAAGGGTCGACCTACTTCGAGTATGCGTTCGAGGTCGCCGCCCCTGCCCTCGTCGCCATCGACCGCGCGTGGACCGGCGCAGACACGCGCTGCGTGTCGTGTGCCGGGCACCTCCTCGCGACCTGCGCCACGCGTCCCACGACGATCGTGAGGCCCTCGCGCGACCCGCGCGTGCGCGACCTCGTCCGATGGAGCGCCTCGCTCGAAACGGCTTCTGGATGGCTCCATCCCATCGATGACAGCCGACTGACGGGCGTCCCTGCGCCGCTCCTCGAACGGCTCGCGGGGGCGCGCGAGTTCTCGCACTGGTCCGTCGACGGGGCCACCGGGAGCCTCGGCGGACAGGTGAACGTCGGCCCCCTCGTCGCGCTCGCGCTCGCGCTCCCCGAGCTCACGACGCGCGAGCCGATCGTCGACCGCTGGCCCGCGGCGGGCACCGCGCGCCTCGACGCCGTGACACCCTCGGGCGCGCCCATCGAGGCCCTCTTCATCGCGGAGCACGGCGTCGCGAACGGAGGCAGCGGACACGAGCGCCCCGACACCCTCGCCCTCACCGTCGTCGTCGACGGGACCCTCATGCTCGGCGCGTCGGGATACCGTGACTACGACTCCCGCGCGCCCCTCGCACGCGCGGATTCCAACAGCGAAATCACCGTCGAAGGGGCGCTCCCTCGCGACCTCGGCGCGGGCACCTCGGGCCCCGATGCGACCCTCTCGGCCGAGGGCGCAGGAACCGTTGGGAGCTTTGCGTCCGCGGGTGTCACCGTCACGCGTTCCCTCGCGTTCGAGGGCGGCGCGCTGGTCGTGAGAGACCGCGTCGAGCTCCCCGCGGCGCGCGCCGTGGCGTGGCACTGGCACCTGCGCGGAAGCCTCGACCCCGCGAGCTGGACGTGGACCTCGGGCACCCGTCGCTGCGTCGCCACGCAGACCGGTGAGAGCCTCCCCCTCTCGCGCGAGACCGCGACCGACTGGGACACCTTCTCGGTCATGGGGACGCACCCCGTGATCCGACAGTCGTCGACGCTCTCCGCGGGGCGCCACGAGCTCGTCACGCGGATCGCCTGCGCGTCGATGTGACACACGGGGGGCCTCCGCGGCTCTTCTCGACGCGCGCCATCGTGTACCCTCGCGCCCGTCATGACGGACCCGCGAAAGACCCTGGCGCAGATCAAGAAGCTGCTCTTCTCGCGCGACGCGGCGTCGGTCGCGCAGGGCGTCGAGCTGCTCCGCGCGCTCGACGACGCGAAGCTCTTCGACGACCTGCTCGCGGGCGTCGCGTGGAGCTTCACACCGCCCACCGACGGAAGACCGCCCGCATACGGGGTGCTGAAGATCGGCGGTCCGTGCGCCAACGCCGGGACGCGGGGGCGATGGGACCTCGTGGTGGCGCTCTCGCTCCTCGCGGCCGCTCCGCCAGAGAGCGCCGTCGCGTCGAAGATCATCGCGGAGGCCACGAGCCTCACCGTCGAGCGGGGCTACGAGTACCGATCGACGCACGAGATCGACCTCGCGCCGCTGCGCGCCTTCGTGAACCTGGAGCGGCTGTGGGTCCGCGCGACGGGGCCGACGTCGAACCTCGACGCGCTCGCCGCGCTGCCGAAGCTCCGCGAGGTGCAGCTCGAAGGGCCTCTCCGTGACCTCTCGGGGCTCTCGGGGTCGCGCTCCATCGCGCGGCTCACGGTGAGCTCCAACGAGCTCGCGAACTCCGGCCCGCTGCGCGACATGGCCGCGCTGAAGGAGCTCGACCTCCGATCGAGCTACACGATCGGCTCCATCGATTTTCTGAGGGAGCTCGACGGCGTCGAGCGGCTCGACGTCGCGCTCCACGCCCTCTCCTCGGGCGACCTCTCGCCGCTGCGCGGGATGCGCTCGCTCAAGGCCCTCACCATCGAGAACGGCAACATCGCCGTCGCCTCGATCGAGCCCCTCGCGTCGCTGACGGAGCTCGAGCAGGTGAGCATCAACCGCTGCGGGTCGATCACCACGTTCGCGCCGCTCCGCGCGCTCCCGAAGCTCCGATCGCTCTCCGTCGAGTCGTGCGGAAAGCTCGCGACGCTGGGCCTCGACGGCATCACCACGCTGCGCCACTTCACCACGCGCTGGAGCCACCTCGAAGACGTCGACTGCCTCGCCGACTGCCCGCTCGAACACGTCGACCTCAGCGGCGCGACGCGCCTCAGGAGCCTGAAGGGGCTCCGCGCCACGTCGTCGGTCCGCGCGCTGCACCTCGCCTCGGACGCCGTCGCGTCGTTCGAGGGCCTCGAGCGCTGCGTCGACCTCGAGAACGTCTCGCTCCGCGGCGCGACGAATCTCAAGAGCCTCGCGGGCCTCCAGAACGCCACGAAGCTCAAGTCGCTCGGCCTCCCGCGCTGCACGTCGCTGACCTCGCTCGACGGCATCGAACGCTTGACCGAGCTCTCGCTCTGCATCCTCGAAGGCGGCGCGTTCTCTGACATCAGCGCGCTTTCGAAGCTCACGTCGCTCGAGCGGCTGAGCCTCCGCGACTGTTCGAAGGTGAGCGACATCCGCGCGCTCACGGCGCTGCCGAAGCTCAAGGCGTTGATCCTCACGGGCACCGCCATCGACCGCGCCACGGTGCCCGCGAACCTCCGTCACTTCACCTCCTTCGCGCAGGACGCCGACCTCGAGAAGCTCGCCGCGAAGCCGCCGCCCGAGCCCCGCGCGCCGACCGTCCCCGTGGCCGTGAGCGCCGAGCATCGCAAGGCGTGGACGCAGATCAAGAAGCTGCTCCTCACGCGCGACGCCGACACCATCGACCAGGGCGTCGAGCTGGTGCGCGCCCTCGACGACGCGTCGATCTTCGACGAGAGTCTCGGGGTCACCTGGAGCCCGCCCGACCGCAGGCACCCGTGCGGCACGATCGTCACCAGGGGGACGTGGTTCTGAAGACACGGAGCCCGCGACGCCCTTCCGCGTGCGCGCGATCCTCGCCCTCGCGGCCGCGGCGCCCGACCGCTGCGAGGCCGCCAAGAGCCTCCGCGCGTCGCTCAAGATGCTGTCGTTCAACGGCGGCGCCGACCCGAAGCACCCGTGCCCCTTCGACGCCGCGCCGCTCACGGCCTTCCGCGGGCTCGAGCGCCTCGACGTCGCCCGCGCGCCGACGATCACCCACGCGAGCGCCCTCGGCCGCATGCGGTCGCTCAAGGTCCTCGCGTTCCGCTCCGGCGGTCCGATCGAGGCCATCGACTATGGGGCGCTCGACGGGCTGCACGAGGTGGTGCTCCACGACGTGCAGGTCGAGCGGGTCAACGAGCTCCGCGAGGCGAAGGGCCTGACGCAGCTCACGCTCTCGAACGTGCGAGGCGACGCGCCGATCACCCTCGACGATCACCCGACGCTCCGGCGCTTCGTGTGCTCGTCTGCGCAGGGCGTTCAGCGCATCTCGCTCAAGCGCTGCGCGGCGCTCGAGGAGATCCAGCTCTCGTGGGCGCAGGGGGTCGAGGCCCTCGACGTGACGGGCTGCACGGCGCTCTCACGGATCATGGCCACGTCGACCGCCAGGCTCTCGGAGATTCGCGGCATCGAGACGGCCACCGCGCTCACGCTCGTGTCGACGCCGCACTCGGGCACGGCGTGGATCCCGCGCGCGCCGCTCGACGGGCTCACGAAGCTCTTCAACCTCGACCTGAGCGGCGGGGCCCTGGAGACCTGCGCGCCGCTCGCGGCGTTCCCGCACCTGCGGTGGCTGTCGCTCAACGCGTCGAGGGAGCTCCGCGACGTGGGAGGCCTCGCGGCGCTCAAGCAGCTCAACACCCTCGCGCTCCAGTGGTGCCCGAAGCTCACGGACATCTCCGGGCTCGAAGGGCTGCCGCTGACGGGGCTCCAGACCCGCGGGAGCCCCATCAAGCCCGAGACCGTGCCCCTCGCGCTCCAGCGCTTCGTCAAGTAGCGTCGCGCGCTCGCAATCACCCACTGAAGGGAACGCACTGTCGTGAGCACCGAACTCCTCTGCTACGGCGCGAAGCTCGACGCCGCGCGGCTCAAGAAGGTCCTCCACCACGTCTTTCAGTCGAACCTCCGCGCGCAGGAGCTCGGCCGACCGGGCACGCCCGTGTGCCTCTGGGGCACCCACGGACTCGGCAAGACGATGGTGGTCCAGGACTACGCCCGCGAGATGAACTGGCGCTTCGCCTACTGCGCCCCCGCGCAGTTCGAAGAGATGGGAGACCTCCACGGCCTGCCCACGCTCGTCGACCCCGACCCCACGAAGCAGGGCGACGAGTACACGGTCTTCGCGCCGCCCGCGTGGGTGCCCAAGGAGGAGGGCCCCGGGATCCTCCTGCTCGACGACCTCAACCGCGCGGACGACCGTATTCTCAGGGGTCTCATGCAGCTCCTGCAGAACTTCGAGATGTTCTCGTGGAGCCTCCCGAAGCGCTGGCAGATCGTGGCGACGGCGAACCCCGAGGGCGGCGACTACTCGGTCACCCCCATGGACGACGCCATGCTCACCCGCATGCTCCACATGACGCTCACCTTCGACCCCAAGGCGTGGGCCGCGTGGGCGACGCGGGCGGGCGTCGACGCGCGCGGGATCTCCTTCGTGCTCACGTACCCCGAGTCGGTGACGGGCCGTCGCACCACGGCGCGCTCGCTCACGCAGTTCTTCGAACAGATCCGTGAGATCCCCGACCTCAAGGCCGAGGCCGAGCTCGTGCACACGCTGGCGATGAGCTCCCTCGACGACGTGACCGCGGCGACCTTCATGAGCTTCGTGGCCGACAACCTCTCGGAGCTCATCGACCCCGAAGAGATCCTCGACGCCGAGGACTTCAAGCCCATCGCGAAGCGCGTGGAGCGCCTCGCCGAGACCAAGGGCGGCGGCAAGCGCGTCGACCGCCTCTCGACGGTGTGCACCCGCCTCGCGCTCGCCGTCACCCGCACGGGCTACGCGCCCGGCGCGCGCCACGCCGAGAACCTCGTGAGCTTCCTCCTGCTCAAGGTGCTGCCCAACGACCTGCGCGTGGCGCTGCACAAGGACCTGCTCTCCGACGGGACCGAGACCGTGCGGGCGATGCTGCGCGACAAGCGCCTCGCGGAGCTCATCACCGCAGGGATGTAGACGCCACGATGAGCCAGAAGGCACACGACGAACTCGCGCGCAGCGTGATCCAGCTCCTCTTGCGGGAGCCCTTCTTCGGTCACCTCCTCGGCGCGGTGGTGCGCGCGGTCGACGAGTCGACGCCCACGGCCTCGGTGTCGCTCTCGGGCGCCCGCGTGACCCTCACGGTCAACCCCGACTTCTACCTCAAGACCCTGCGCAAGGGCCCCGAGCGCGTGGCGGTGCTCAAGCACGAGGCGCTGCACCTTCTGTTTCGACACCTCTTCAGGGTCGACCGCGCGAAGCACGACCCGCTGGTGTTCAACCTCGCCGCCGACATCGTGGTGAACCAGTTCATCGCGTCGCCGTGGAAGCTCCCCGACGACGCCGTCACCCTGGCGACCTTCCCCGACCTCAAGCTCGAGAAGGACAAGCCCGTCGAGTGGTACTACGAGCGCCTCCGCGCCCTCGCGCGGGAGCTCGGTCACTGCGGCGGAACGGCGCGCGACGACGGCCTCGTCGCGAGCGCCCCCAAGAGCGCCGAGGCCCTCAAGCGCATCCTCGGATCGCCGCGCTGGCACAGCGACCACGACCGCTGGGGCGCCGGAGACGACAGCGAGCAGAAGGTGGCCGGCACCGACCTCGACCGCCTCGTGGTGCAGGCCCGCGACCGCGCCGGTCAGCGGGGGTGGGGCGCGCTCCCCAACGCGCTGCGAGAGCTCATCACGGCGGCCATCGAACGCCGCGCGCCGAAGCTCGATTGGAAGCGCGCTCTGCGGCTCTTCTCCGCGAGCGCGCGACGCACGCGGCTCATGGGGACGTGGCAGCGACAGAGCCGTCGGTACCACACCATCCCGGGCATCAAGGTGAAGCGCTTTCAGCGCATGGCCGTGATCGTCGACACGTCGGGGAGCATCTCCGACGGCGACCTCGCGGAGTTCTTCGCGGAGATTCACGGCATGTGGCGCCAGGGCGCCGAGGTGCGCGTGATCGAGTGCGACGCCGCCGTGCAGCACGTCTTCGACTACCGCGGACGGCTCCCCGACAAGGTCGGCGGACGCGGCGGCACGAGCTTCGACCCGGCGTTCAAGTACCTCAACGACAACCGCAGGGCGGGCGTGTGGGACGGCTGCGTGTACCTCACCGACGGCGTCGCGCCGGCGCCGACGATCCGCCCGCCGTGCAAGCTGCTCTGGGTGGTCGCGGGCAACGGCACCGTCGGTCCGCACCTGCGGTGGGGCCGCGCCGTGAAGCTCGGGTAGCGCCGCGTTCGAGGGCGACGGTCAACGCCGCCGGTACACCCGGATCGTCGTGAAGGGGAAGACGTTCTTCACCTCGCGCATGCGCATGAGCGACCAGGGTCGCGTGCGAGAGCGGCCGTTCTTGGTGAAGAGCACGTCGCCCGCGACGAGGTTCGCCATGTGCACGAGGTTGCCGTTGGAACTCCGGAACACGTAGAGGTCGCCGAGGCGCCGGTCGCCCTCGTCGTGGACCTCGTAGTACGCGCTCTGGAGGTACGACTCGGCGCGGCTGACGTCGGGGATGTCGTCGTTGGGCGTCGCGCCGCCGAAGAAGCGCGTCGACGACCAGTAGCAGTCCCACTCGGGGTCCGTGCGCTCGGGGAGGTGCCCCACGCGCACGCGCGCCATGGGCGGCAGGAGCGAGACGACGGGCACGGTGCGGCGCTCGGCGCGGGCGCGCTCGAGGGTGGCGCGCACCTCGGAGGCGACGTTGCCGACGCTCCACCAGCGCACCATCGGCTCGAGGTCGCCCTCGGTCGGAACCGTGAGCCGCGCGTCGAGCGTGTAGCGCGCGTAGAGGGCCGTGACGGCCTCGACGCGCTCCGCGTCGGTCGCGAGCTGCGAGCACATCCAGGGGAGGTCCGAGAAGGCGTAGGCGCCGTCGGCGATCCACGTCGCGCGGCCGATGAGCGCTCGGATGCGCGGAGTGATGCCCTGCATCTCGGACCAGGGACCGACCTCCATGGGTCGCATCGTGGCGAGCGAGTGGAGGCGGTTCTCTCGGGCCTTCGCGAGCTCGCTGTAGAGGGCCGTGCGCGCCTCGCGGGTCATCGACTCGATGAGCGGCGCGTCGGGCGTGACGATGCACCCGCTCACGTCGCAGCGAGAGAGCGAGCGCAGCCGCTCCGACTGCGCCGCGTCGACGCCGGAGCTGCGCGCGAGGGCCACGACCTGATCGATGGACCGCCCGCGGAAGACCCAGGGCTCCTGCGCCTGCACGCACTCGACGGGGTTCACGTACGCCCCGGGGAGGCGCACCTCGACGTAGCCGCCTTCGATCTCACCGGGACGCGACGGCCCCGACTCGACCAGGGGCGGGCTCGGCACCTCGGCGTCGATCACCGTCGGCGCGTCGAGCGGATCGCTGCGACGGAGCGCACGCCACGCGATCACCCCCATCACCGTGAGCGCCATCGCGACCCAGAAGCCCGAAAACCCGCTGCGCGCGGGCTCTGCGACGGTGCGTGGGACCGCGGCGCGGGGTTCCGTCGTGTCGGCAGGCGGCGTCGACGGAGACGCGCTCGGGCGGTTCCGCCGACGTCGACGATCGGCCTTTTGTGAGGTCGTCATGCGCGGGTGGTGGAGTGAAGCGCGGGAGTGAGATCGCGCGCTCTCTCGGAGCGAGACTCTATCCCGGTCTCCGCCGCCCGCGCGACCCGAAGGCGTGCGCAGACGCGCGGAATCTTGAGCGCATCCCTCTCGCCCTCGCGCCGTCAGAGCTCTACCCAAACACCCCGCGGGTGGGGCATCCTCGTCACCCTGATGCCGTGTGTGTGGGGCCACACCTCCCGTGTCACGGCGTCTCCTGTGTCCGCCTGTGGTGCTGTGATCGCAGCACTTCCGGGCGGCCTCCCCCTTGCTCGAAGCGGTGCCCGATGAGCGAACAACAACCGACCCCTCCCTCGAGCCCCGAGACGACGCCCTACCGGCCTCGCCCCGAAGATCCCAGCGTCGCAGCGGCACGGCCTCGACGCATCCCTCGCGGCGCCATCGCGGCCGTCCTCGCGCTCGCGGCGGGCGCGATGCTGATCCCGCGCTTCTTTCCGAAGCCGAAGCCCACGCTCGACGACGTCCCGATGTCGCTCTTGCGAACGCCGTCGACCTTCCCCGGCGCGCAGGCCGACCTCGGCCCCGCCACGCCGCTCGCGCCGCTCCTCGCGGCCGACGAGCCCGACAACCTCGCGATGATCGAGCCCTCCGAGGGCGCGCACCGGATCACCCGCGGCGGATCGGTGTATGTGCGCTTCAACCGCCCCATGGTGCGCGCCGTCGACGTGGGGCGCCCCGTCGCGCGCAGCCCCGTTCACTTCACCCCCTCGATCCGTGGCACGGCCCGCTGGGTCACGCGGAGCTCGCTCCAGTTCGAGCCCGACGCCTCGACGTGGAACGCCCCCGTCGAGACGACCCTCTCCCTCGACGAGGGGCTGCGCTCGCTCGCGGGCGAGTCCGTCGAGGAGCCCACGCCGCGCACCTTCGTCTTCGCAGGCGGCACGCAGGTCGAGCTGAGCGGCGACAGCCGCCGCGTGCTCCCTGGTGAAGCGCTGAAGCTCTTCTTCCGCGGCCCCGTCGACCTCGCCGCCATCGCCTCGCAGATGATGATCTACGAGATCGGCGGCGGTCAGCGCTCGGTGGCCTTCACGCTCTCGCAGGGCCCTCGCGACGAGCGCGGACGCACCCTGGTCAACGTCGCGCTCGCCCGCGCGCTCGACCCGGGCTCGCGCGTCGCTGTTGCACTTCAGCCCGCGATCTACTCGACCTGGGAGGGCAACGAGGCCCCCGGCGTCGTGACCTTCGAGTTCACGCCGCGCCCGCGCATCGAGGGCATCGACTGCTCCGAGGGCGCCACCGAAGCCGCGGGCTGTGAGTACCAGGAGTCTCCCGGTCACATCATCGACGTCGAAGAGACGCTGCGCTTCTGGGCCACCAACCCCATCGCGACGCCGCTCTCGTCGAGCGCCGTGACGGTGACCCCGGCGGTCAACGCCTTCCGCGTGTCCACGCACGACAACGAGCTCTCAGTCTCCGCCGAGTGGGAGCCCGGACAGGTCTACGAGGTCCGCCTCGGCGAGATCTCCGATCGCCTCGGCCACGTGCTCGGCGTCCCCGGCCCCCTCGCCGTGCGCAGCCAGGGACGCGCCCCCGAAGTGCAGACCGCCACCGGTCGCCTCACCTTCGAACGCGCCGAGCGCGTCGATCTCCCCTTCGCGGCGATGCACGTCGACCGCGGTCAGATCTGGTACAGCGCCGTCGCGCCGGGCAACGAGCTCCGCGCGGCGCTCCTCACCAACGAGGTGAGCTCCGCGTCGCGTGAGATCGCGTGGTCGAGCTCGCCCATTCAGCCCCTCGCCCCCGCGTCTCGCGCCAACCACTGGGGCCGCGGCCGCTACGCCTGGCTCGACGCCTCACAGCAGCGCGGCGCCACGATGGCCCTGCTCTCCTTCGACCCCAACGCGCAGGACGAGTCCGCCGCCCCGGCGCCCACCTTCGTCCAGTCGACCGACGTGGGCATCCACGCGACCTCGTTCACCACGGGCGTGCTCGTGTGGGCCACGTCGCTGCGCACCGCGGAGCCCATCGCCGACGCCGAGGTCACCGTCGCAGACCACGACGCGCGCACCGTCGCCACGGGCCGCACCGACGCGCGCGGCGTCGCGTGGATCGCCGTCGCCGAAGGGATGCTCGGCGCCCGCCACGCCGTGAAGGTCGCCCACGGAGACGACCGCGCCGTGCTCGTGCTCGACCCCAACGCGGGCGTCAACCCCGGCAGCCTCGGCATCAGCGAGAACACCGCGCCCCGCACGCCCGACGCCCCCGTGGCGAGCGTGTGGACCGACCGCGGCGCCTACCGCCCCGGCGAGTCGATGCACGCCAAGGCCGTCGTTCGCACGGTGCACGGCGACAGCGCCGAGGCCGTGCGTCGCGGCAACGTGCGCGTGGTGCTCTCGGGCCCCGACGGAGACCTCTCTTCGAAGCGCGTGCCCCTCAACGCCTTCGGCACCGTCGACGCGGACTTCGAAGTCCCCGCCACGGCGATGCTCGGCGAGTACACGGTCGCCGTGTGGTCCGACCCGCCGCCGCGGCGCGCGCACCCGAGAGGCGCGCAGCGCGTACCGGCGCAGGCCCCGGTGATGATCGGCTCGACCTCGCTGCGCGTCGGAGAGTTCCGTCAGCCCACGGTGCGCGTCGACCTCGACCTGCCGTCGGCGCCCCTCGCGCAGGGCGACGCGCTCACGGCGTCGGTGCACGGTCAGTACCTCTTCGGCGCGCCCACGGCGAACACCACCGCGCGCTGGACGCTCCTCCGCGACGGCGCCGCGACGTGGCCCGTGCGGTGGGATCCGTACACCTTCACCTCCGTCGACTCGGTGTCGCGCGAGGGCACCGCCGACTCGGGCGAGATCACGCTCGACGCCGAGGGCGCGGGCACGCTCACGTCGCACGTCTCGCTGAGCGCGTCGCAGCGCGAGAAGGCCACCGTCGAGGTGGTCGTGCGCGACGCCTCGGGTCAGGAGACCAGCGCGTGGCGGTCGATCACGGTATACCCCGCGAACTACGAGGTCGGCGTTCGCAAGGGCCCCGACTGGGTCGAGCGCGGCGTGGCCCTCGACCTCGACGCCGTGGTCATCGATCACGGCGGGACCCCCGTCGCAGGGAGGCCCGTGCAGGCGAGGATCCTCCGCGAGGGCTGGCACTCGTACTGGGAGTGGCGCTCCGAAGGAACCGATGACGGCGAGGGCAACGGCGAGAGCGGCGCGTGGCAGGCGCGGCGTGACCGCAACCGGCAGGTGATGCACGCGTGCGCGCTCACGTCAGCCAACGAGCCCGCGCGCTGCTCGTGGACCCCCGATCGACCCGGCACCTACGTGCTCGAAGCGGTCACCACGGACGAGCGGGGACGCCGCAGCGTCGCCTCTCGACGGCTCTACGTGGCAGGGCCCGGGGAGCATCCCGACCGCGATCCGCCCGGCGCGCCCATTCAGGTGACGCCCTCGCGGACCAACTGGTTCGTAGGCGAACGATCTCGCATCGCGTTCGAGTGTCCGTGGCCCGAGGCCGACGCGCTCGTGAGCGTGGTGCGCGAGGGCGTGATCCACACGGAACGCCGTCGCGTGCAGGCCGGCGGCGTGACCATCGAGCTCCCGGTGACGCGCGAGATGGTGCCCAACGCGTTCGTGACGGTGTCGCTCGTTCGGCCCCGAACGGGTCCGCAGCACCCGACGGGCGAGTTCGACCTCCAGTCGCCCGACCTCCGCTGGGGCGCCACGGAGCTCTCGGTGCGTCCGCAGGCCGCGCCCCTCGCGGTGCAGCTCGCGCTCGGCGCCACGCAGGTGAGGCCCGACACCGACGTCTCCGTCGACGTCGACGTGCGCGACGGCAGCGGTCAGCCCGTGTCTTCCGAGGTGGCGATCTACGCCGTCGACGAGGGGACGCTCCGCCTCACGAGCTACACGACGCCCGACCCGACGAGCGGCCTGCTCCCGCGTCAGGCCGCGCAGTTCTCGCTCGAAGACCTCCGCAGGGGGCTCGTGTCGCGCGTCGACTTCCCGGCGCTCCCCGGCGCGAGCGGCGACGGCGGCGAAGACTCGGAGCGAGGGCTCCGCGACGAGCGCGAGGTCTTCGACCCGACGCCCCTGTGGCTCCCGCACGTCACCACCGACGCGCACGGCCACGCCCACGCGGTGCTCCACGTTCCGTCGCGCAACACGCAGTACCGCGTGATGGCCGTGGCCGTCGACGCGGGGATGCGCTCGGGCGGCGCCTCGGCGAACGTCACGGCGAGCCGCCCCGTGGTGATGCGTCCTGCGTTCCCGCGGGCGCTCACCGCGGGCGACCGCTTCGAAGCGGCTTCGTTCCTCCACAACGCCGAGCGCACGGCGGTCGAGGCCACGGTCACCCCCGTGGTCAACGGACACCGCCTCGCGACTCGCACCGTGCACCTCGAGCCCGCCGCCGAGGTGCGCATCGCCGAGCCCCTCACCGCCGAGGGAGACGTCGTCGACGTGACCTTCGAAGTGACCGCGGGCGGCGCGTCGGATCACGCCTCGGCGCGCATCCCCGTGACGCCCCGCGTGCGATGGAGCCGCGCGGGCTCCGTGGGCGCCGTGCAGCGCAACCGCGACCTCACGATCGACCTGCCCGACGACATCGACGGACAGCGCGGAGAGGTCACCGTCAACCTCGCGACGCACCCCTTCGTGGGCCTCGACGGCGCGATGGAAGACCTCCTCGAAACGCCGTGGGGCGGCGTGGAATCGCAGGCTTCGAGCGTGCTCGGGTGGGCCTCGCTCGCGCGCCTCGACGTGGGTCTGCGCCCCGCGCGCTGGTCGAGCCGTGAGGTGCGTCGACGCGCCGAGATGGCCCTCGACACGCTGGTCTCGTACCAGAACGCCAGCGGCGGATTCGGCGCGTGGACGGCCTCTGACGAGACGCACCCCTACCTCTCGGCCTGGTCGCTCCACGCCCTCGTGGCGGCCGAGCGCGCGGGCTTCACGCTGCCGGCGGGCGCGAAGGACAGGGCCGTCGCGTACCTCTCGATGGCCGTGAACTACGGCGCGTTCAACGACGGCTCCGCGGGCTGGAACGACGAGCTCGCCTTCGCCCTGCGCGTGCTCGAAGAGGCGCACCGGGCCAACGGGCAGCGCGTGACCGCGCTCTACGACGCCCGCGACTCGCTCACGCCCTTCGGCCTCGCGCAGCTCGCGATGGCGATGGAGCCCGGCGACACGCGGCGTGACACGCTCCTCTCGGCGGCACTGCGGCGCGTGGGCGTGGTGGGGTCGTCGACCTTCCGCGACGCCACGGGGCTCCGCTGGTACGCGAGCAGCACGCGCACCATCGGAGCGATCCTCGAAGCGCTCTCGACGGGCACGGGTGACCTCCAGGGAGGCCGCCCCCTCGCCACCACGCTGCTCAACCTCCGCCTCGGACACGACGGCGCCTCGTGGGGCTCGTCGCACGAGTCGGCCTGCGCCCTCGCGGGCCTCGCCGCGTACGCGAAGCGCTTCCAGGAGGGACGCACGCTCGAGGCCGAGCTCCGCGTCGACGGTCGCGTCGTGCTGCCCTCGGTTCGAACGAGCCAGGGCGCCCGCTACGTGCTCCCCGTGCGAACGCTCGGAACGGCCTCGCACCGCGTCGAGGTGCGCTCCGAGGGCATGACCTTCTATTCGATCGACGGACGCTGGTCGACGCCCATCGGGCCCGCCGAATCCGTCGCGCGCGGACGTGAGGTGGCCCTTCACCGCGTCTTCGAAACCGAGTCTGGCGCGCCCATCGCGCCCGACGGACACGTGCACCTCGGCGACCTCGTGCGCGTGCGCCTCTTCGTCTACTCCGAGGGCAACACCGCGCCCTTCGTCGTGATCCGCGACCCCGTGGGCGGAGGCTTCGAAGCCGTCGACCAGGGCTTCGCCACCACGCCGCAGTCGTCGCTCAACGCGCTCCTCGGCGGCGGCCCCGACGACGGCGCGATCGACCCCCGCGGCTTCTACGCGATGCGCTCCATCGATCAGATCTCGCACCGCGCCTTCCAGCGGGGCGTGACCACCTTCGCGTTCAACACGGGCGCGTCGGGCCTTCGCGAATACACCTACGCGGTGCGCGCCACGAGCGTCGGGACCTTCACCGTCGCCCCCGCGCAGCTCGAAGCGATCTACCACCCGTCGCAGCTCGCCCGCAGCGCTGCGATGACCCTCACCGTCGACCCCTGACCATGCTCATGCGCGGCCCCTCCCCGTCCCTCCCTGCGGATCGCGGGGAGGGTGCCATCGCCCTCACGTCCTCTCGTCCGGGTCTTCGGCGCGCGCTGAAGCGGGGGGCGGTCTCCGTGGCGATCGCGGTGCTGGCGCTCGTCGCCGTGTGTCGGGCGCTGATCGCGTCGGGCGCGCTCATCGACCGCGCGCGCTTCGCCCACCCCGACGACTCGGTGATCGTCACGGACCGCGCGGGGCGCACCCTGCGCCTCGCGCGCGTCGACGGCGCCGACCGCCGCTGGGTGCGGCTCTCGGAGGTCTCGCCCAACCTCATCGCCGCCGTGATCGCCACGGAGGACGGTGATTTTCACGGCCACCACGGCGTCGACTGGCGCGCGCTCGCGCGCTCGATGGCGCGAAACCTGGTGCCCGGCACGCGCTGGTCGGGGGCTTCGACCATCACGCAGCAGCTCGTCAAGCGGGTCTACGGCCGCAGGAGCATCTGGTCGAAGCCCGTCGAGGCCCTGCGCGCGATGACCCTCGAGCGCGCGCTCTCGAAGGACGAGATCCTGGAGCAGTACCTGAACCGCCTCCCCTTCGGTGACGGCATCGAGGGCGTCGAGCGCGCGAGCGAGTCGTACTTCGGGCACAGCGCGTCGGTGATGACCGTGGCCGAGGCCGCGCTCCTCGCGGGCGTTCCGCAGGCGCCGACGGCGACCGAACCGCGGAGGCACCTCGGCCGCGCCCTCTCGCGCCGCGGCTACGTGCTCGACCGCATGCTCTCGCGAGGCTTCATCGACCGCGCGTCGTGGCAGGTCGCGCGGCGAGAGTCGCCCTCGATCGTGGCCGAAGGGCCGCGCCCCTGGGAGGCTCCCCGCGCCGTCGATCACGCGCTCGGACTCCTCCGTCGCGGCGAGCTCACCCGCGACGGCGCGACGCTGCGCACCTCCATCGACCTCCCGCTCCAGACGCACGCGGAGTCGCTGCTCCGCGCGGGCGTCGCGCGCTTCGTCGGGCGAGGCGCGCGCAACGGCGCCGCGGTGGTCGTCTCGAACGCGACCGGCGAGGTGCTCGCGTACGTCGGCGCGGCCCGCGACGGCGCCACGGACGCAGGCGGCGCCCTCGACCTCCTGCGCGCGCGGCGTCAGCCCGGCTCGACGCTCAAGCCCTTCGTCTACGAGCTCCTCTTCGAACGCGGAGGGAGCCCCGCGACGGTGCTCGACGACGTGGCCGTGCCCCTCCGCGGCGCGCACGGCGCGACCTTCGAAGCGCGCGACTACGACGGACGCGAGCGCGGTCCCGTGAGGGCGCGCGTGGCGCTCGCGTCGTCGCTCAACCTCGCGGCCCTCGACGCGACGGGGCGCGTGGGCTCCGAGCGCGTCGTGTCGAGGCTGCGCGCCCTCGGCGTGCGCGTCCCCGAAGACGCCGCGCACTACGGCGCCGCGGTGGTGCTCGGCGGCGCCGACGTGACCGCGCTGGAGCTCGCCCGCGCCTACGCGACGCTCGCACGCGGTGGCGTCTCGCTGCCGCTCCAGTTCGCGCCGGGCGCAGAGCTGCACCCGGTGACCGTGATGCGCGCCGACGCGGCGGCCCTCGCGTGGGACGTGCTCAGCGACCCCGTGGCGCGCGCCGACGCGTTCGGCGCAGACCTCCGCGAGCTCGCGGTGACCAGCCCTTCGCGCTCCAAGACCGGGACCTCTTCGAACCGGCGACGTGGGCCGCCGTCGCGACGCGGCGGGTGACCGTGGTCGGTGGCTCGGCGATCCGTCGGGCGCGGGGATGCGCTCGGTGTCGGCCTGGAAACCTCCGCGCCCATCGCGGCGAGGATTCTCGCGGAGGCCGAGCGCCTCGAAGGGCGCATCGACCCCGCGAACGTGACGGAGCCCAGGCTCGTCGAGGGCGCGGTCTGCGCGTGGACGGGGCTCCGCGCGGGGCCGCGGTG
The DNA here is from genome assembly GCA_046351535.1 of Polyangiales bacterium. Lineage (GTDB taxonomy): Bacteria > Myxococcota_A > Polyangia > Polyangiales > CAISKJ01. Next base: position 49,467 of record JAXLYG010000017.1, on the reverse strand, counting down.
CAGCCACGTGATCCGCGAGCGGTTTCCGCGCGACGGCGTGCCCGAGGAGACCTGCGAGGCGCACGACGCGAGCGGCCGTGACCTGCTCGCGCCCCGCTACGCGGCGTGGTTCGCGCGGCAGCACCCCGCGGGCGTGACGCTCGGAGAGGAGCGACCGTCGACGTCGACGGCGGCGGAGTCGGTGACCGTGAGCGAGCCTCGCGACGGCGCGCGGTGGCTCCTCGATCCGACGCGCGCCGCGCCCGAGGTGAGGCTCCGCGCGAGCCTCCGCGGCGCGACGGTGCGAGACGTGCGGTGGGAGGTCGATGAGGTTCCCCTCGCGACCGATCGTTGGACCGCCGTCGCGGGGACGCACCGCGTGGTGGCCGTGCGGGCGGGCGTTCGAAGCGCGCCGAGCGTGGTCACCGTGCTGACGGGATCATCGCCGCCTCGCGCCGCGGCACCCTGAGGCGGCGCCGCGGACGCACCGCGCTCAAGGTTTTCGGCGACCTTGCCGTTTCTGATCGTTGGAGACCCAACGAAATGATCCCAGACCGTACCGTCGGACGCAGGACCTCCTCTCGCATCCCGCACGAGCTCCGCGAGTGCACCCGGATCGACGTCGAGGCCGAGGTCAACTTCTCGAGCGAGGAGAACTTCTACCAGGGCTTCTCGGAGAACATCTCCGAGGGCGGGCTGTTCCTCATCACCTTCGTGGCGCGCCGTTGCGGCGAAGTGATCACGGTGCGCTTCTCGCTGCCCGGGATCGATCACCCCATCGAGGCGCGCGCCGAGGTCCGCTGGATCCGCTCGCCGGACTGGGAGCGCGGCGTCAACCCCGGCATCGGCGTGCGCTTCATCGACCTCAAGGACGCCGATCGCACCGCCATCGAGCGCTTCATCGCGAGGCGCGAGCCGCTCTTCTACGACGACTGAAGCGGGCCGTACGCGACGGCGCACGCGTCACCTTCCGTCGGCCGTCGGTCCGCCGGTAGACTCTCCGCCCTCGATGCCCCCCTCACAGCGCCCGCCTCCTCCGTCGCAGCGTCCTCCCCCGCCGTCGCAGCGACCGCCGCCGCTCGTGGGCGCCCCCAACGCGGGCAGCGCGTCGCTCCGTCCGCCCGTGACCGCGTCGGCGCCGCCCGCGGCCGATCAGCGCGACATCTTCGAATCGCGCCCGCGGTACCGCACGCTGCTCATCGCGCTCCGCGAGGTCGTCGAGTCGGCCCGCTCGCTCAAGGACCTGCTCCTCAACGCGCGCGACCTCCTGCACTCGCTCCTCGACGCCGAGCGCGTGAACCTCTTCGCGACGGACTCTCGCAACACGCTCCTCTGGACCGTCGCGCGCTCCGGCGGCGAGGCCCCGCTGCGCCTCCCTCGCACCTACGCGTCGATCCCGGGCTTCGTGGCCATCACGCGCCGCACGGCCATCGTCCGAAACGCCTACGACGCCGCGGAGCTCCGCGCGCTGCACCCCGAGCTCCGCCACGACCCGGCGCGCGACGTCGGGATGCCCAGCCGCACGCGTCAGGTGCTCGCCGCGCCCATCGTCGGCGAGCGCGGCGTGGCGGGCGTCATCGAGTTCGTGAACTCCGTCGACGGGATGGACTTTCGCCCCGACGACGTGCGCCTCGCCGAGGAGGTCGGCCGCATGCTCGGCCCTCACCTCGAAGCGCAGCTCGGCACCGCGAGCTCGATGCGCCCCGAGAGCGCCCGCTTCGGCCTGCTCATCGCGCGGGGCCTCGTCACCGACGCGCAGCTCGAGGAGGCCGCGGCGCGCGCCAAGAAGGCCGACACCGACGTGTGCTCGATGCTCATCGAGCAGTACAAGATCCCCCGCGACGCCGTGGGCCAGAGCCTCGCCGACTGGCACCACCTGCGCTTCTTCGCGTGGGACGGGCGCTACCGCATGCCGCGCGCCCTGCTCGACCGCATGACCCCGGGCTTCATGCGCGCGCAGGTCTGCGCCCCCCTCGCCCTGCAGCCCGACGGGACGCTCCTCTTCGCCGTGGAGAACCCCGACTCGCTGGAGCTCCTCGACGCCATCCGTCAGCGCCGCCTCGCGCCTCGCATCGAGTTCGTGGTGGGCCTGCGCCGCGACATCCTCTCGTACGTCGAGGCGAGCGCGCAGAACCCCGCGCCCTCGGGGGTGCTCATCCAGCCGCCGCTCCTCGCGGTCACGCCCGAGGGGGCCTCGGCGCCCGCGACCTCGCAGCCCGCGCAGCGCGCCGCCAACGACGGCGATCAGGTGTTCCGCCTCGTCGACGCGCTCGACGAGCGGGCCTCGACGGTGCCCGACACGCTCGACGAGGACCTCGCCGCGGACAACACCCAGGAGCCCGACGCCGTCATCGCCCGCCTCGTGCGCCACATGGTGCTCGACGCCGCCGCGAAGGGAGCCTCGGACATCCACGTCGAGCCCAACGGCGACTTCGGCCCGTGCCGCATCCGCCTCCGCATCGACGGCGACTGCGTCGACTACGTGACCGTGCCCGCGATCCACCGCCAGGCGCTCGTGCAGCGCATCAAGGTGCTCGCCGACGTCGACATCGCCGAGCGCCGCCGTCCGCAAGACGGACGCATCCGCGTGCGCGGCCCGTCGAGCACCGTCGAGGTGCGCATGAGCTCGCTGCCCACGGTGGGCGAGAACGAGGACGTGGTGCTGCGCCTCCTCTCGGCGTGGCGCCCGATGCCCCTCGAAGACCTCTCGTTCAGCGCGAAGAACCTCGTGACCTTCCGTGACCTCATCGCGCAGCCCTACGGGATCGTGCTGGTGGTGGGCCCCACGGGCTCGGGCAAGACCACGACGCTCCACGCGGCGCTCGGGGCGCTCAACACGCCCGACATGAAGATCCTCACCGTCGAAGACCCCGTCGAGATCGTGCAGCCGGGGCTCCGTCAGGTGCAGGTCAACACGCGCATCGGGCTCGGATTTCCCGAGGCGCTCAGGGCCTTTCTGCGCAACGACCCCGACGTGATCATGGTGGGCGAGATGCGCGACCGGATCACCGCCGCCGTCGGCATCGAGGCCTCGCTCACGGGCCACCTCGTGCTCTCGACGCTCCAGTCGAACAGCGCGCCCGAGACCCTCACGCGCCTCTTCGGCATGGACGTCGACCCCCTCAGCCTCGCCGACGCCCTCCGCGGCGTGCTCGCGCAGCGCCTCGTGCGCAAGCTCTGCGACGCGTGCAAGGTGCCCTACTCGCCGACGCCCGAGGAGTGGCAGCGCATCGGAGACGCCTACGGCGACGACGCCTACGCCGCGATGATCAACGCGCGCGAGCACGCCCCGGCGCCGCACCGCGCCGTCGGCTGCCCCCAGTGCCGCGGCACGGGCTACCGCGGGCGCATCGCGATCCACGAGATCCTCCCCGGCACCGAGCGCATCAAGCAGCAGATCCGGACGCGCGCGCACCTCGACGAGATCCGCGCCGCCGCCGCGCAGGAGGGCGTCCGCTCGATGCTTCAAGACGGCATCGAGAAGGTGCTCGACGGGCACACCGACTACCGCCAGGTGCGCGCGGCCTGCGCGTCGTGACCCTCACCCCGTCCCTCTCCCGCGAAGCGGGCATAGCGCTGGACACATCTCACGGCGGGCCTCGTTTCCTCGATCTTTTGCGGGGTGGAGGCAGTTCGCTTTCCTCCACGTCGTTGCGGAGGAACTCCGCGAAGGCTCGCATCTCCTCCAACCGTTGCCAGCCTCGATGGACGACGCGCCAGCCGGGCTCGCGGTCGCGGCGCGGCTCCCAGCCGCCGAGGCGGCCCAGCGCCACCACGACCGATCGCGCGCTCCAACGCGGCGGCGTCGGAACACGGTAGTGCTTGCACACCACTCGCAGTGTTTTCAGCGTCGCCTCGCCCCAGATCGACGAGGCCGGAGGCGGCCGACTCGAACGCGCCATCTGGATCCACGATGACACCTTCACTGCCACCGGGCCCGCCAGCGCCACCAGTCGCTTGAAGCTCGCAACATCCGTCACCACCTGAGCTTCGAGCTGGCAGGCGTTCTTGATCAAGTCGAACACGATCTCCGCCGACCAGCGCGACGCGTACCAGCGAGCCACACGCGCCGCGGCCGACGCCGTCGTCACCGCCAGCGTCGTCAGCAGCATCACATCCACCGGCGATGTCGCGCCGCTCCCCGAGCGCTCGTGCAGCCACACCGCGAACAGAGGCAGCTCGCGCCTCGCACGCGCCCGAGCCTGACGCGGAGGCCGCAGCGTCACCGACGCGTATCGCACCAGCAGCTCCGCGTCCCGTTCGACCACGACGCCGCGCACGGTCTGTCGCACGGTGACCGTTTGCGACCGGGCCACGGGCTGCGCTCGCAAGTAGGCCCGCAGTCCTCCGCGATGCTCGGCGATCAGGCGGTTGTGCTGGGCCACTCGCGTGATCAGCGCGGTCCCCTCGCGCCACGCCGCCAGCAACGAGGCCCAACAGTCGCCCTCGCGATCGGTCACGTGGACCAGGAGCCGGGGCGAGTTCATGCGGTCGCGCAGCAGCTCGACGACCTTGCGTCGCAGCCTCGCCCACTTGCGGCTCTCCTTACGCGAGGGCGGCCGCGACTTGTGGTCCTGGCAGCGCAAGGGCCCCGAGCGCGTCCAGACGTCGGCGCCCAGCCATGCGAGCGGCCACCCGGTGCTCGGGTCGGTGGCGATGGCGGCGTGCATGACGTAGCCGCGGTCGCGCGCGGAGCGGAGCGGCCCCGCGTCGCGGGGCGTCTGTCTTCCTCCCGCCCGAACGAGGCAGGTGTCCTCGGGGATGAGAACGACCTCGCCGTGGAAGTCGTCGAGGGCGTCGAGGTCGTGGCTGCGTGCGAGGATGCGGGATGCGTCGATGCGCGGGTTGTTGATCCAGCGCAGGAGCCCCCTGCGCTCCGCACGCTGCGGTGGCGTGCCATCCGGCCAGGAGCGGGCGAGCACCCGCGCGCTGATCTGGGCGCGGTCGTAGAGGCGCGCGTCGCAGAAGTCCGTCGAAGCGAAAGGGAGCGTGAGGCTCGAGAGCAGGTGGGGGGCGAGGTCCGTCATCCCCAAGGTAGAGCTCTCCCCTGGTATGCGCGCAAATCAATTATGGCAAAGGCCCGCCGTGAGATGTGTCCAGCGCTATGCCCGCTTCGCGGGAGAGGGACGGGGTGAGGGCGACACCACCAGCGCCCACGCCTCCAGCGTCATCGCCTCGCCCTCGTTGCCCGGCGCCCCCACCCCCGAACGCACCTTCGCGAGACGCTCCGCCCGCGCGCGATCGACGGGCGCGCGACGCCACGGGGCGGTGCTTCGCGCCGAAGACTCCACCGCGCGACCGCGGCGGGAGAGCTCGTAATCCACGGCTTCCACAGCCTCTTCGAGCTTCGAGAAGCGCGCCATCACGGCGCCGTCGAGGGTCACCTCCCAGCGCTTTCCACGCGGGGCGCGAGAGAGCACCAGGGCCTCGGAGATGTGTCCCGCGGCGCGTTCGAAGTGCAGCGCGAGGCCGTGGCGTCCGAGCGAGGCCCACGCGTTGCGCGAGATGGCCGTGACCTCGACGTCGACCTCCTGCGTGAGCGGATCAAACGCCTCCGCGCGCGACTGAATCTCGCCGAGCGTGATGGCTCCCGCTTCGACTTCGAAGCCCGGTCGATCGAACACGATCGCGTCGAAGATGCGCTTCGCCTCGCCCGCCTCGCGGCCTTCGAGGTCGAGGTCGCGCGGCATCCCGTAGAGCGACGGGAGCGTCGTGAGGCTGAGCGCCGACGCGTCGACGAAATCGAGCACGAGGCAGTCGCGCTTGTCGGGGTGGAGGCGCGTCCCGCGGCCCACACACTGCGCGTAGAGGCCCTCGGAGCGCGTCGGACGCGCCATCGCGACGCAGGCGACGCCCGGATCGTCGAAGCCCTCGGTGAGCACGGCCACGTTGGTGAGCACCTGCACCTTGCCCGCGGCGAAGTCTCGCAGGGTCTTCGCGCGGAGGTCCGACTCCATGTCGCCCCACACCGTCGCGGCGCGCACGCCGAGGGCCTGGAGCGAGCGCTTGAGGTGCTGCGCGTGGGCCACGGTCACGCAGAACGCGATGGTGCGACGGTCGCGCGCGAGCTCCTGAATGGACCGCGCGACGAGGGCGTTGCGCTCCTCGATGTCGACGGCCTCGGCGAGCTCCTCGACGACGAAGTCGGCGCCGCGGCCCGAGAGGCGCGAGAGGTCCGCGCCCGTTGAAATGCGGTATCCGCGCAGGGGGACGAGGTACTCGTCGGCGATCATCTCGGGCAGCGTGCGGGCGTACACGATGCGTTCGAAGACGTCGTCGAGGCCGCGCCCGTCGCCGCGCGAGGTGGTGGCCGTGAAGCCCACGAGCGTGCCCTCCCACGCGGCGTCGAAGCAGCCGAGCTCGCGCAGCACGCGGAGGTTGTCGTCGGCCGCGGCGTGGTGGCACTCGTCGTAGATGACGAGGCCCGCGTCGCGTCCCGCGATGAGCCGCGCGAGGCGCTCGGTGCGGAGCGAGCGCACGGAGCACACGACCACGCGCGCGCTCACGTCGGCGCGGCGGGCGCCCTGCTCGACGGCCACGACGGACTCGTCACCGAGGGCCTTCACGAGCTTGGCGCGCGCCTGTTCGAGGAGCTCCTCGCGGTGGGCGATGACGAGCACGGGGCGACGCGCGAGGCGCGCGAGGTGGGCGAAGACGACGGTCTTTCCCGCGCCCGTGGGGAGGCACACGAGCATGCGGCGGACGCCCTCGCGACGCGCGGAGAGCACGGCCTCGACGGCGTCGCGCTGGTAGGGTCTCAGCGTCGGCGCGTCGCCGCTCATTCGGCCTTCGGGTCCGCGGGTGTGTCGAGATCGAGGGTCATCTCGATCATGGTGGGGCGAAACCCGACCGCGCGAAAGAGCCTCTGCGCGCGCTCGTTCGAGACGGCGGTGTGGAGAACCACGCGGGGCGTCCCGCGTTCGCGCGCGAGGGCGACGAAGGCGTCGACGAGCTTGCGTCCGACACCGTGTCCGCGCGCGTCGTCGCGCACGAGCACGTCGTGGAGCGCCGCGTGATCGTCGAGGAGGAGGTTCCAGTCGCGCCCCTCGATGCGGCCGTAGAGGTAGCCGTCGAGCGTTCCGTCCGCGCGCGCCGCCACGAGGAGGATCGCGTCGGCCTCGGCCAGCTCTTTTCCGAGCCACCACGTGTATCCGCGCTCGATGTCGTCGGGGAGGATGAAGCGTCGCGGGTCGAGCTCGTGGTGATAGCGCACGAGTCGCGCGGCGAGCGCGCCCATCGCGGGGAGATCGCGCGCCTCGGCGCTGCGGATCGTGAGGTCGTCGGTCATCGGAGGGTTGCGGAGACTATCACCCGCCCGGGCCGACGCGATGGCGCGCAGAACGCGCGTGATCGACCGTGGGCGTTGTCTGCGGAGGCCCCTGTGGACTAGCCTCCGCCGCCACGTATGCGCACCCCGTGGATCACTCGCGTCGCCGCGATCGCAGCGCTCTCGCTCGCGGCATGCTCGGCTGACAACAACGACCTCCTCGACAGCGGAACCGACGACGTCGGCGAGAAGCCCGACACCGTCGTCACCCCCGATGTCGTCGACGTCCCCGACGCCGCCGACGTCCGCGATGCCTCCGACGTGCGCGACGCCGCGAGCGACACGCCGCGCGACACCGCGATGGACACCGCGATGGACACCGCGAGCGACGTCGTCAGCGACGTTTCGCGCGACACCACCAGCGATACCGCGCCCGATGTGGTCGTCGATGTTCCGCGTGACACCGCGATGGATGTCGCCCCCGACGTCGCGCCCGATGTCACCGTCGACGTTCCGCGCGACACCGTGGTCGATGTCGCCCCCGACGTCGCACCCGATGTCACCGTCGACGTTCCGCGCGACACCGTGGTCGATGTGCCCGCAGACGTGACGATCGACACACCCGTCGATGTCGCCGTCGACGTTCCGCGTGACACCGTCGATGTCGTCGACGTGGCCCCCGACAACGGCTGCGGAACGCGCGCCCTCTGCGCGGGCGTCTGCGTCGACACGCAGTCTGACGTTCGCAACTGCGGGCTCTGCGGCATGTCGTGCCCCGCCCCCTCGAACGCCTCCGCGACCTGCGCCGCGGGACGCTGCGGATTCGCCTGCTCGACGGGCTTTCACAACTGCTCGGGCGTGTGCGTGAGCAACGCCGCCGTCGCCACCTGCGGGGCCGCGTGCTCTCCCTGCGCCGCGCGCGCCAACGCCGCCGCGTCGTGCGACGGGACCGCGTGCCGATACACCTGCAACGCAGGCTTCGCCGACTGCGACGGCGACATGACCAACGGCTGCGAGCGCCCCGTCTCGTCAGACGTGAGCAACTGCGGCGGCTGCGGAACGGTGTGCCCGGGGATGGACACCGAGTGCCGCCGTCGGACCTGCGTGGCGGGCGTCTGCGGCTCGGTCTCGTCGCCGTCGACCACCGAGCTCATGGCGCAGACCCCGCGCGATTGCCGTCGCGCGTACTGCGACGGCATGGGCGGCGTCACGCAGCGCAACGACGACCTCGACCCCCCCGTCGACGGAAACGCCTGCACCGATGACGTCTGCACGAGCGGCGTCGCGAGCAATCCGCCCACGATGGCCGGTCGCGGATGCGGCACCACGGGGATGCTCTGCGACGGCATGGGCGCGTGCGTCGACTGCCTCCGCGGGAGCGACTGCGCCACGGGCGTCTGCGTCGGCGGACGCTGCCAGGCCGCGTCGTGCACCGACGGCATTCGCAACGGGACCGAGACCGGCGTCGACTGCGGCGGGTCGTGTCCGCTGTGCCCCGTGCTCGTCGTCGTCGCGGGCGGCTCGGCGGGCGTGCTCGCGGGCGCCTACGACAGCACCGCGCGCCTCTGGAGCCCCGTGTCGCTGGTGTCTCCGACCGTCGAGGGCGTCTCCGTCGCGGTCACGCCGACGGGCGACGCGGTGGGCCTCATCCGCTACACGCGCCTCGGCGACACGATGGACAATCGCCTGCGCTACACGGTCTTTCACGCGGGGACGTGGGCGCCCTTCGCGGACATCGGCCCGACGGTGACCACGCAGGGGCAGCCCGCCGTGACGCCGTCGAGCGCGGGGGTTCAGATCGTCTTTCACGGCTTCGACTACAACCACTATTTCGCCGCGTGGAACGGCACCACGTGGACGCCGCCCGCCGAGGCCACGGGCGCCTCCGGCGCGCACGCTGGCGCCCTCGCGCGCGACGGCGTGAACCCCATGCTCGTCTTCTCGAACGGCCTCGGAAACGAGCTCTACGCGCGCTCGCGGGCGGGCACCACCTGGGGCGGCGACCAGCGCATCGACGCGGCGGCGACCTTCGACTTCAACGTCTCGCCCGCGGCCGTGAACCTCACCTCGACCACCGTGCTCGCCGTGTGGAACGCCCCTGGCGGACAGCTCCGCAGCGCCGTGCGCACGGGCGGGACGTGGTCGGCGGGGGCCAACATCGCGTCGGCCCTCTCGACCTCGCGCGTCTCGATCGCGAGGCTCACCGACACGCAGGCCCTGCTGGCCTTCCGCGGCACCGACGGGAACCTCTACACCGCGACCTACGCGACGAGCGGCTGGACGGTGCCCGCGCGGGTCACCACGGCGATCACGGGCGTTCCCTCGGTGGCGAGGGGTGTGCCCGGCGCGACGGCGGAGCTGGCCTTTCTCGATGGGGCCGGGCGCGTGATGCACGCGCGGCTGGTCTCGGGCGCGTGGTCGACCCCGGCCGCCATCGGCGGGACGGGCCTCGCCAGCGTCGCGATCGCCAGCGGGCCCTGAGCGCGGCCATTCCCGCGGCGGGGTTCCGCCACCCCGTTGCCTTTACGCGCGTGTAGACGTAGCGTCCGCCCCCCGAAACGCGCTGGCGTCTCGGCGTCGCGAAGGACCGAGGAGGTGTTTTGATGGCTCGCAAGATCGCAATCAACGGGTTCGGACGCATCGGCCGCTGCGTGCTTCGCGCGCTCGTGAAGAGCGGTTCGAAGGACCTCGACATCGTCGCCATCAACGACCTCACCGACGCGAAGACCCTCGCCCACCTCCTCAAGCACGACTCCGTGCACGGGCGCTTCGACGCCGACGTGAAGCTCATCGAGGGCGGCATCTCGGTCAACGGCGACGACATTCGCATCTTCGCCGAGAAGGACCCCACGAAGCTCCCGTGGAAGGACCTCGAGGTCGACGTCGTGCTCGAGTGCACGGGCAAGTTCACCGACGCCGCGGGCTGCGGAAAGCACCTCGAAGCGGGCGCGAAGCGCGTGCTCCTCAGCGCCCCCACGAAGGGCGAGAACGACACCGACATCCTCACGCTCGTCTACGGCGTGAACCACAACGACTACGACCCGGCGAAGCACCGCATCGTGTCGAACGCCTCGTGCACCACCAACTGCCTCGCCCCGATGGCGAAGGTCATCCACGAGTCCTTCGGCATCGTGAAGGGCTCGATGACCACGGTGCACAGCTACACCAACGACCAGGTGATCCTCGACCTGCCGCACAAGGACCTGCGCCGCGCCCGCTCGGCGGCCATGAGCATGATCCCCACGAGCACCGGCGCCGCCCGCGCGGTGGGCCTCGTGCTCCCGATGCTCAAGGGCAAGCTCGACGGGTTCTCGATCCGCGTGCCCACGCCCGACGTGTCGATGGTGGTGCTCAACGCGCAGCTCGCGCGGGCGACCACTAAGGACGAGCTCAACGCCGCCCTCCGCGCCGCCGCCGAGGGCCCGATGAAGGGCGTGCTCGCGGCCACGACGGAGCCCCTCGTGTCGTGCGACTACATCGGCAGCGCGGCGTCGTGCACCGTCGACCTCCCGCTCACGCAGGTGACGGGCGGAGACTTCGCGACGGTGAGCGCCTGGTACGACAACGAGTGGGGCTTCTCCGTCCGCATGCTCGACGTGATGAAGCACATGGCCTCGCGCGAAGGCTGAAATGACGGCGATTCTCGACAAGATCACCCCCCTCGACCAGCTCAAGGTCGCGTCGCGACGGGTGCTCGTGCGCGTGGACTTCAACGTCCCGCTGACGCCCGACGGGCGCGTGAGCGACGACACGCGCGTCCGCGAGGCGATGCCCACGATCAAATACCTCGTGGAGCAGGGCGCGCGCGTGATCGTCGCGTCGCACCTCGGCCGCCCGAAGAAGGGCCGCGACATGCGCTTCACCCTCGCGCCCGCGGGGGAGCGCCTCGCGGAGTTCCTCTCGATGGACGTGGTGCTCACGGACGAGTGCGTGGGCGACGGCGCGCGCAAGGTGATCCACGACCTCCGTGACGGGCGCGTGGCGATCCTCGAGAACCTCCGCTTTCACCCCGGCGAGGAGAGCAACGACCCGGCCTTCGCGGCCGAGCTCGCGCAGCTCTGCGACGTCTACGTCGACGACGCCTTCGGCGCCGTGCATCGCGCGCACGCCTCCGTCGACGCGCTGCCTCGCCTCGTGCACGACCGCGGCGCGGGGCTCCTTCTGATGAAGGAGCTCAAGGCCCTCGGCTCGCTGATGACCGACGCGAAGCGGCCCTACGCCGCGGTGCTCGGCGGCGCCAAGGTGAGCGACAAGATCGCCGTGATCGAGTCGCTGCTCACGCGCGTCGACATGCTGCTCGTGGGCGGCGCGATGGCGAACACCTTTCTCGCCGCGCTCGGCCGCGACATGGGCCGCTCGGTCATCGAGCCCGACAAGCTCTCGCTCGCGCGTGCCCTCGTCGAGAAGGCCCGCGCGAAGAAGGTCCAGCTCGTGCTGCCGACGGACCTCGTCGTGGCGGCCTCGCCCGAGGCGCCCGGCGGCGCGGTGGTGGGGGTTGACTCCGTGGCGCCCGGGATGATGGCGCTCGACGTCGGACCCGCGACGGTGGCGGCGTTTCGCGACAAGCTCCTCGGCGCGCGATCGATCTTCTGGAACGGCCCCATGGGGCTCTTCGAGAAGGCGCCCTTCGCCGCGGGGACGCTCGGCGTCGCGCGGGCCATCGCCGAGGCCGCGGCGTTCTCCGTCGTGGGCGGCGGAGACTCCGTCGCGGCCGTGCAGCAGGCGAACCTCGCGGGCCGCTTCTCACACGTTTCTACGGGCGGAGGCGCGAGCCTCGAGCTCATCGAAGGCCGCAAGCTCCCTGGCGTGGAGGCGCTCCGAGCATGAACCCGTCTCGCAAGGCTCTCATCGCTGGCAACTGGAAGATGCACCGCACCGTGTCGGAGTCCGTGGCGCTCGCGCGCGCGGTGGCCGACACGAGCCGCATCGGGGCGCGCACCGAGGTGGTGGTGGCGCCGGTGTTCACCGCGCTCGCCGCCGTCGCGAAGGCCCTCGAAGGCACGCGCGTCGCGGTGTCTGCGCAGAACGTCTACTGGGAGGAGCAGGGAGCTTTCACGGGTGAGATCTCGCCCGCGATGCTCGTCGACGTGGGCTGCGCGTACTCGCTCGTGGGTCACTCCGAGCGGCGGCAGCTCTTCGGCGAGACCGACGCCACGGTGCAGAAGAAGCTCCTCGCGCTGCGCAAGCACAACCTCGCGCCCATCGCGTGCCTCGGCGAGACCCTGGCCGAGCGCGAGGGCGGCATCACCTACGACGTCCTCCGCCGTCAGCTCGACGGAATGACCGCGGGCCTCGACGCCGCGGAAGCGACGCGCCTCCTCACGGGTTTGATCCTCGCGTACGAGCCCGTGTGGGCCATCGGTACGGGGCGCACCGCGAAGTCGTCCGACGCGCAGAGCGCCCACGCGTTTCTGCGTGACCGCGTCCGCGATCGCTTCGGCGAGGTGGCGGACACCGTTCGAATCCTTTACGGCGGCAGCGTGAAGCCTGACAACGCCGCCGAGCTCCTCGCGCAGCCCGACGTCGACGGCGTGCTCGTGGGTGGAGCCTCCCTCGACGCAGCAGGCTTCGCGCGCATCATCCAGGCAGCCGGGTAGTCGTTCGCCCCTTCGAGAGCATCCAATGACCACGTTCCTCACGATCGTTCACGTCTTCGTCTGCATCTTCCTGGTCGGCGTGGTGCTGCTCCAGTCGGGCCGCGCTGGCGGCATGGGCGTGCTCTCGGGCGCGGCCTCGCAGACCGTCTTCGGCGGCCGCGGCGCGGGAGGCTTCCTCGCGACGGCCACGGCCGTCTGCGCGACGCTCTTCATGCTCACCTCAGCCTCGCTCGCATACACGAGCACGTCGGGCCGCGACTCCCTCGCGCGTGCCAACGGGTCGAGCACCACGACGCCCGCGACGCCCGCCTCCACGCGCGACGCCGGCGCGCCCGCTGCCGACGCCGCCCGCGCCGAGCCCGCTGCCCCCGCGGCCCCCGCGGCGCCTGCCGCTCCTGCTGCGCCTGCGGAGCCCGCTGCGCCTGCCGCTCCCGCCGCTGCGGGTGACGCCGCGCCCGCGCGCTGAGCCTCCGCGCTGGCGGAGGATCGACGGGGTCGTCGCGCTCTGCGCGCTCCTCGTCGTCGCGGTCTTCTCGCTGCGCGCGTGGGGTTTCACAGGCATCTCGAACGACGACGCGTCACGCACTCTCATCGCGTGGGACTTCTCGCGCGCTCCTTCGCTCGACCCCACGAGGTCGAGCTGGCTCCCCGTACACACCTACACGATCGGCGCGATTCTCACGGTCTGGCGCGACCCCGACGCGGCGCCGCGCGCGCTCTCGCTCGTCGCTGCGATCGCGTGCGTCGTGCTCGCGGCGCGGCTCGCGCGTGACCTCGGCGCGCAGCGCGTCGCCACGCTCGCGGCCCTCGCGCTCGCCGTCTCGTGGCGCTGGACGCTCCTCCCCGCGGCCTCGGGCGCCGTGCCCGAGATGCCGTGCGCGGCGTGGTTCCTCGGGGCGATCGTGCTGCTTCAACGGGGTCGTCCTGCGCTCGCGGGCGCGTGCCTCTCGCTCGCCTGCGGCCACCGCTACGAGGCCTGGTTCGGCGGCGCCGCGCTCGTCGCGTATGAGCTTGTCTCAAGGCGTCCTGGCGCGTGGCGCTTCGCGCTCACCGCCTCGGTGATGCCCCTCGCGTGGCTCGCGATCAACCACGCGCGCGCGGGCGACGCGCTCGATTTCGTGCACCGCGTCGAGGCGTTTCGAAGGGCCGAGGGGCCGCTCCCGCCGTGGCTCTCTCGCGCGCTCCGCGAGCCGCTGCTGCTCGTGACGCAGCTCCCGCTGCTCGTGCTCGCGGCATCACGCGGACTCGTCGGCGCGCCCGCGCCCGATCGCGATGTCACGCGCACGCGTCGGCTCGCGTTCGCCGCCCTCGCAACGCTCGCGCTGGTCACGCTCGGTGACCTCCGCGGAGGCGGCGCGACGCACCACCCCGCGCGCGCGCTGACGCTCCTCGCGTGGACGCTCACGCCGCTCGCTGCGCTGGGGTTCTCGTCGATCACGTCGCGCGCGTGGACGCTCGTCGCCGTCGCGCTCTCGCTCCTCCTCGGCGCGCCGCGCCCGCGAGAACTCCACGACGGCGTCTCGCGCGACGCGGTCTGCGCAGGCGACGCGGTGAGGCGCGCGAGGGCCACGCGAAGCGGTCCGTGGTTCGTCGAGTTCGCACGTCAAGACGCGCTCTGGGTCGAGGCGCGCAGCGGAGCGCCCGAGCGCGCGTTCCCCGATCGAGCCTTCGGCGCGCCGAGCGCAGACCCGTCACGCCCGGTCGCGCGCAGCGGAGCGCAGGTGGCCGCGGCGAGCTCCGAGGCGACGCGCGCATCGCTTCGCCAGTCGGGCTACGCGATCACCGCGCGCTGCGGCGCGTGGAGCGTGTGGACGCGGTGACGATCACGTGTTGGCGCGCTCCCACGTTCCGGGCGTGAGGCGCGCGGTCTTGCCTTCGGCGCTCACCGTGTCGGGTTGCACGGTGATGACGTCGCCTCGCGTGGTGTCTGCGAGCGTCGTCCCCGTGGCGCGCTTCGCGTCGCGCGCGAGCTCCATGAGCCGCGTCGAGGCGCGCTCGCCGGGAACGTCACCGCACGCGATCACCTCGACCTTGCCCTTGCTCACGATGGGCGCCGAGAGGAGGCGCAGCGACACGCGCGATTGCCCTTTTCGCAGGGCCTCCGCGAGCGTCGCGCCGTCACGGCGGAGCGTGAGGTACGAGAAGGTCAGGCCCTCCCATCGCAGCCCCGCCTCGCGCGCGATGGGGATGAGCCACGGCGGCAGCGACACGTCGGCGAGGTCCTCGTGGCACCAGTCGCGCTCGTCGGCGAGCATCGGACACGGCCGCGTGTGCGGGCACGGCGCGAACACCGTCACGCCGCGCGCGAGCAGCACCTCCCTCGCCTGCTGGAGCGCCCTCGCCTCCTCGCGCGTCGCGGGCTCGATCACCACGAGCGATCCGCCTTCGGCCACGTGCGTGAGCGCCGTTTCGAAGTGCGACGCGAGGGCCTGCGCGCGCACGCGCTCGTCTCCGAGCGCGCGGGAGAGCTCCACGAACGAGAGGCCCGCGAGCACCAGGTCGTACTCGCCGAGGCCGCGATCCCAGCCGTGCGTGGCGAGGTCGCGCGTCTCGGTGACGAGCTCCTCGATCGCGGGGAGAACACCCGCCTTCACCGCGCCCGCGGCCACGCGACGGAGGATCGCGAGCGCCTGCGGGTCCTGGTCGACGGCGGTGATGTGCGCCACGACGCGGCGCCCTCGCAGCGCCCGCACCGCGCCGAAGGAGGTCGCGCCGAGGCCCGCGCCGAGGTCGAGCACGCGCAGCGGACGGTCCGCGATCGCGCCCGCGGCCAGGAGCTCCTGCACCGGCAGCGCGCTCTTGTGAACGTCGCGGGGGAACCAGAACAGCGTCCTCGCCGCGAGGCCGTCGCCGTGCGCGAGGTTCACGGCCTCGCCGCGGTAGCGCGCCGACTGCCGCGAGACCATGAGCGCCAGGGCGCGGGCCTCCACGCGTCGACCGAGCGCGGTCGCGAGGATCTCCTCCCACGCTTTTTCAAGGGTTTCGTTGCGAACGAGGGGCATGGATGTCCTTCGAGTAGGGTGCTAGGGTCCGCCGCCATCATGCGCTGGATCTCAGTGATCGCGGGAGTGGCCTTCGCCCTGATGGCCGCCGCACTCTTCATGGCGCTCGATTGGGCGCCCGTCGCACAGGAGGCCGCAGGAGGCCTCACGCAGAAGATCTTCTACTTCCACGTCCCGAGCGCCTACGTGATGTACGTCGGCGTCGGCGCGTGCGTCATGGGCTCCATCGGGTACCTCCTCCAGCGCACGCCGGGCTGGGACGCGCTCGCGCAGGCCGGCGCCGAGCTCTCGGTGGTCTTCGCCGCGGTGGTGCTCATCACCGGCCCCCTCTGGGCCCGCAAGGCCTGGGGCGTCTACTGGGCCTGGGACCCGCGCCTCACCACCACGCTCCTCGGCACGCTGATCTTCGTCGCGTACCTCGTGCTGCACTCCACGGCGACGGGCGAGGCCGAGAAGAAGTTCGCCTCCGCGCTCGCGGTGATGGGCGCGTGCGTGATGCCCGTCATCCACTTCAGCGTTCAGCTCTGGCGCGGACAGCACCCGACGGTGATCACCTCGCGCGGCGGCGGCCTCGCGCCCGAGATGGGCCAGACCCTCGGCGTGAGCTTCGTCGCGTTCACCCTGCTGGCCGCCGCGCTTCTCTATCTCCGCGCTCGCATCGCGCTCGGCGAGGCCCGCCTCGCGGAGCTCCGCACCGAGGCCGTCTCGCTCGGCCTGCTCGACGAGGACCACGACGCATGACCACCCGACACCCGCTCCGCGCGCTCGCGCTCTCGCTCGCGCTCGCTCTCAGCCCCCTCGCGGCCTCCGCGCAGAACCCGCCGCCGCCCGCCCCCGGCGACCGCTCGATGGCCTTTCAGCCCGGCCTCGGCGACGCCGCGAGGGAGCGCATCCCCGGCGGTCGCCTCGTGATCACCGCGTACGGCACGGTGCTCCTCCTCCTCGGCGGCTACGTGGTCTTCATCGCGCGCAAGGCCGCGAAGCTCGAAGACGACCTGCGCCGCCTCGAAGACGACCTCGCGCGTCGCGCGCCCGACGGAGACAAGGCGTGACGCCGACCTTCGAACACGTCGTGTTCATCCCGGGCGTGCTGCTCATCGGGGTGTTCATCGGCTACATGATGGGCGCTCGCGCCGTGCGCGACGAGGTCCGCCGCAAGCAGGAGGCGCGCAAGCGCTGACCCCTCACGCGCCCACGGCGCGCGCGAGTTCGAAGGCCCTCGCGCTGAGCGTCAGCGCGACCTCGACGCTCACCCGGATCGCCACCGCGACCGCGGCCATCACCGCGACGCCCCGCACCTGCGACGCGACCGAGCCCGCGCTCGAAGAGAGCCGCGCGACGAGCGCGAGCGAGAGCTCCAGCGCTGCGAGCGCCACCACGCCCGACGACGCGATGACCAGCGCCCCCGCGAGCGCGTCGCCCGTCGCGCGCGCCACGACCTCGACCCACACGCCGCTCCGCGCAGGAGCTCCCGGCGGAAGCACATCCCACGACGACGCGAGCACGCGCAGCGCGCCGTGATGACCGCGCGCGGCGAGAAAGGCCGCGGCGCCCGTCCACCGCGCGAGCGTGCCGAGCGCCTCGCCGTGCTCACCGCCTGCGGCGATGAGCGAGGCCGCGTGATCGAGCGCCATGAAGGGCAGCGCGAGCACGAGCGCGAGCCCCACGCCCGCGGTGAGCTCTCGCGCGACGAGCAGCGGCCACGGCGCGGCGACGGGAGACGGCGCCGCGAGCGCGCCCGCGGCGAGCACGAGCGCGACCACGACGCGCAGCGGCCACGACCACCGACCGACGCCCGCCACGGGAATGAGCATCAGCGCAGGGAGCACGCGCAACGTCGCGACGCTCCACGCGATCCAGGGAGACACGCGAGGACCTCAGCGCACCAGCGCGGGGATCGAAGACCACAGCGCGCTCGCGAAGCGCACGACCGCGGCGGCGCCCGCGCTGCCCGAGACGAGCAGCAGCGCGCCGACCGCGAGCTGGCGCGGGAGCAGCGAGAGTGCAGGGTCGTGGAGGCGCAGCGAGGTCGCGACGAGGCCCACGACCGCGCCCGCCGCGAGGCTCGCGGCGAGCACGGGGATAGAGAGCGTGAGCGTGAGGAAGAGGGCCTGTCGCGCGAGCTCGGCGAGGGCCATCGGGCGAATCAGTTGATCGGGTAGGGGTACGTCACCGAGAAGGTGGCGCGGCTGAAGGGAGGCAGCGTCACGCGGCGCACCGCGCTGACGATGCAGCCCACCACGGGCCCCGGGGGAATGCCGCCCACGTTGGCCGTCGTCACGCGTCCGCTCGAGGCGAACACGATCGTCACCATCGCCGTGCCGCCAGAGCCCGTTCCGCACGCGCGGACCGAGCCCGACGCGCCCGAGAGCGCGGTGCGAACGGCGCCGCGATCGGGCGTCTCGGGCAGGTCGCCGCCACCGCCGCCGCCACCGCCGGTGTTCGCAGGCGCCGCGGCCGCAGCGGCGGGGCGCTGTCCGACGCGGGCCATGAGGTCGTCGATGCTCGCGGGGCCGCTCGGCGCGGTGCGCGCAGCGGCAGGACGCGCGGCCGCCGCAGGCGCAGCGGGCGCGGCGGGTGCAGCCGCGGCGGAGTTCGAGCCGCCGGTGCTCGGACGATCGCGGCGAGGCTCACGGTCGGAGCGCGACGCGTGAGACTCTCCACCGCCAGCCGCGGGAGGCGGCGCGGCCGCGGGAGCCGCGGGGGCGGCCGTGGGCGCTGTGGTGGGCGCCGCGGGCGCAGCGGCGGGAGGCGCGGCTTCGGGCGAGGCCGTCGCGGGCGTCGAGGGCATGTTCGGCGTGGGCGTGTTCGACGCGACGGCCGCAGGGGTCTCGTCGGTGCGGTTGTTCCGGTTGATGACGTACATGCTCG
This sequence comes from Polyangiales bacterium, assembly GCA_046351535.1. Taxonomy (GTDB): domain Bacteria; phylum Myxococcota_A; class Polyangia; order Polyangiales; genus CAISKJ01. The sequence continues at coordinate 30,751 of JAXLYG010000017.1, read as the reverse complement.
TCACGAGGCCGCCGACGAGGATGGTCGCCACCGCGATGCCGGTGACCACGATGGTCTTGTTGACGCCCTGGGGCTTCGCGGGCTCGGCGGCCACGGGCGCGGGCGCCACGGGAACGGCCACGGGCGCGAGCACCGGCGCCGAGAGCGGCGACGCGAGGCCCGTCGAGGCGCCCACCGACATGATGTCGTCGACGCTCGACTTCTTCGCGCCCGTGGTGTTCAGCGCGCCGGCGAGCTTGTTGATGTCGATGAGACCGCTCGCGTCGGGGTTCGGACCGGCCGCGGGCTTCGCGGTCTCCTTGCCCGAGAGCTGCTGGAGCGTCGCGAGCGAGAAGAGCACGGAGTTCTCGTTGCGCTGCCCCGTGAGGTGCTCACCGGGCGGCGGAGCCTTGGGCTCCTCGGCGGCGAAGAGGGGCTTGGCGGCCTCCTGCTCGCGCGCCTCGGGGGCGAAGAGGTCGCCGCCCTTCTGCGCGGTGCGGGCCTTGGCGGGCTCGCCGGTGCGAGAGGCGCGGAGGTCGTTCGAAGCCGCAGCGGCGGGCGCCGGGGCGGGCGCGGGCGCAGAGGCCACGCCGCCGAAGAGGTCACCGCCACCGGGCGGCGGCGCGGACATCACCGTGGCCGACTCGGGCACCGACACCGTGAGCATCGCGAGGTCGGGCACGTCGCGCATCGGGAGCCAGTTCTCGAAGCCGTCGCGCCACACGTAGGTCTCGGTGTCGATCGCGCCCTGGTTCAGCAGATCGCGGAGCTGCTCCATCGTGTAGGGGCCCTGCTGATCGCCGTTGAGCACCGCGTGCCACACGGCCTCGCCGCCCTCGGTCGAGACGACGCGCGTGGCCTCGTCCTCTGCGGGACGCTCCACGGGTGCTTCAGGCTGCTCGGCGGGTGCATCGGTGCCGCGGACGAGGATGTCCTCACCACACTTCTTGCACTTGATCTTGAAGACCTTCTTCCCCTGAATCTTGTCGTCCGCGATCTTGTAGGTCGCGGAGCAGCTCTGGCAAACGATCTTCATGGTCGGATCACCCGTTGCGAGGAGCGTGATGCCCTTCTTCCGAGGGCGTCAGTAGGTTGCGTGCGCTTGTTGGGGGCGCATCGCAGAGTCGCGCGCAGGCCGTTGCTGTCGGGAGCGATCTCCGCGAGGCTGCGGCCATTCTAGAGATTTGCAGTTTCGAGGGTCAAGCGTCGGATCAGCGCGCTTGAAAACTTCGATCGGGGGAGCACCCGACCCTTGGGTATCCACCGCTCACGATTTCGCGCGGACCAGCACGGCGCCGTCTTCTCCGCAGAACTCCGTGGGCGGGGGGTACCTCCGCCCGCAGCGGGGACACACCCCATCGGGCGCAGCGACCTCCGCGACAGGCGCCGGCGCAGGCGGTGCCACGCGAGAGACCTCCCCCGCGGGCACGAGCCGCGTCCCGTCGTTTGGACAGAACGCGAGGTCCGAAGGGTGCCTCGTCGCGCACTTCGGGCACGCGAGCGCGTTGGGAATCACCACCGGCCGCTGCACCTCGGGCGCAGCCTCCGTGACGGGCTGCTGCACCGCGACGGGCGGCTGCACGACGGGCTGCTGCACCGCGACGGGCTGCGCGACGGGCGGCTGCGCGACGGGGGGAACCTCCGCGGGGCCTTGCCGCGAAGGCCCTTCTGACAAGGGCTTCTGCGCGTCGAAGGTGTCGAAGCTCGCGGGCTTCGGGGCGCGCTTTCGGCGACGCATCAGGAGCGCCGCGCCCGCCACGCCGAGGAGCGCCGAGAGTCCCACGAGCGCCCACACGAGCGGCGGCGTCGACGGAGACGGCGCGGGCGTCGTCACGGCCACCGCGCCGACGCGAGGACCGTTCTCGATCACGGGCGTCTCGACCGCCGCGTCGGAGGCTTCGAGCTGCGTCGCCACGAGGTCGCGGTAGCGATCCGCGGTGACCACCGTCGCGACGGCGTGCGCGCTGAAGGCCCCCGCCGTGGCCGTCACTTCGAACTCTCCCGTGCCCGCGCCCGCGGGGATCACGAGGCAGTTGTGATCGAGCGTCGCGTCGATCTCGCCCGCGGTGCGACGCAGCGACCAGACGACCTCCGCGCCGCTCGTCTCGCAGCGGTTCGAATCCACCAGCCTCGCGCGGAAGCACGCGCGCTCACCGGCCGTCGTGCTCCGGCGTCCCGGCGCGAGCTGCAGCGCGACGGCGGCGCCCGGCGTCGCGCAGCGCGGCGGAGGCGGAGGCGGCGGCGGGGGCGGAGGCGGCGGTGGGGGCGGCGGAGGCGCGCTCGCGTCGACGGGCGCGGATCGCTCGTACTCCCGCACGAGCACCGACGACGCGCGGCAGTTCGATCCCTGGATCACCCACTCGTAGCGGGTCTCGTCGCGGAACGTGAGGTGGTTCGCGTCGCGCGCCGTGAGGCGATAGGTGCCCTGCTCGCCGAGGCCGAAGCCCGCGGGCGTCCCGCACGAGATCACCCACTGCGTCGGCGACGGGTGCGACGCGCTCGTGAGGGCGACGTCGCGGTTGTCGCTCCAGCAGCGGTTGGTGCGGTAGGTGCGGCCGCCCGAGATCACCAGCTCGTCGCCCTCGGCGCGGATGGTGACCTCGCGCCCCGTGGCGTTGCGGTGCGACTCGGGCCGCGGACCGCACGCGCCGCCCCACTCGGTCACCGTCACGTCGACGCGGTCGCTCGTGACGCGCCAGGCGCCCGAGAGGTCCTGCGCGAGCGAGGGCGACGCGATCGCGGTGAGCGAGAGGCCGAGCGCTGTGATCGAGAGTGGGCGACGCACCGCGGGACGCATCGGCGCGTACCATATCGGTCGCACGCCGCGGGCGCTACGAATTGGCGCAGCGGAGACCCGGGCGCACGACGATCACATCGTGGGGACGACGGCGACGGTGACGTAGTACGTCGCGATGGCGGAGGTAGCGTTGTAGGAGCGCACGCAGACCGGGTACTCGCCCGCCGCGAGGTTGTGGAGCGCGCCCGACACGAGGCCGTTGAGCCGCGAGCAGAGGTTGTTCGACGCGATGTCGTCGTTCTCGGCGAGGCGCACGCCCGTGGCGGTGTAGACCGTCGCGACGGTGTCGGCGCCGCCCGCGGGGCATCCGCCCGCGTTGTCGTGGGTCTCGACGTAGAGCGACGCGCCGCCCGTGGGAACCCGCACGCGGTAGCAGTCGATGTCGCCCGCCGTGATCGCCCCGCGGAAGATCGAGCTCACGGTCACCGGGCCCTGCGCCGTGGTGGGGGTGCTGTTGGGCTCGGTCTCCATCGTGGGGCCGCGCACACGCCGCGGGTGATGCCGCCGGGGAGGCACGTCGCCATCGAGCCGCAGGTCACGCTGCCGTAGCGCCAGTCGCACGCGTCGGTCGCGCCCGCGGTGCTGCGGCAGACGTTGCGCCCGCCGAAGGCCGCGCACTCGAGGCCCGTGTCGCACAGGGGCGACGCCGCGCGACACTCGGCGCCCGCGGCGGTGCCGTTGGCGACGCAGGTGCCGCCCGCGAACATCGCGTCGGGGGCGCAGCTCGACCCCATCGCGCACACCGTCGCGTTGTTGGTGAGGTCGCAGGTGTCGCCCGCGCGCACGGCCCCGCGGCACGTCGGCGTCGTCGCGGTGGAGCACTCGAGCCCCGCGTCGCAGCGCGAGGCGCCCGCGCGGCAGAGGCCGCCCTGCGCGCCCGCGGCGAAGCAGAGGTAGCGGCCCGGCGAGGTCGCCGTCGGGGCCTGACGGCACGAGGTCCCCGCGGCGCAGACGCCCGTGACGAGCGCGGGGTCACACTCGGCGCCGGCCATGAGCGTCGGACGGCAGAGGCCCGTCGAGTCGGGCGCGGGGAAGGCGTTCGTGCACGAGAGCCCGGCGCCGCAGGGCGCGCGACCCACGAGGCATACGCCGCCGTTGGAGGCGTCCATCACGCAGGTGCCGCGGGTGTTGTCGGTGGCGCTCGCGACGCAGGTGGAGCCGCGCATGCAGAGGTCTCCGCCCACGCACGCGGCGCCGACGGCGACGGGGCGGCGGCAGGTCCCCTGCGCGTCGACCGAGGGAGACAGCACCGAGCACTGGAGGCCCGTGTCGCACGCGTCGCCCGTGAGCCGACAGGGGCCGTTCTCCGCGCCGAGGGGGAGCTCCTGCACGGTGAGCTCGAAGGCGCCTGCGCTCGCGGTGGCGGCGGAGTTTCCCCGGCCGCCGACGGCGATGTAGACGCGCTGGCCGCGCGCGAGCGCGCCGGAGATGGCCGTCGAGTGGCGCGCGTGCGCGGTGGCGGCGCCCGCCGCGTTGTCGTTGCAGGCGATCGAGTGCGCCGCGGGGATGCACGACCCGGTGACGGCCACGAAGGTGTCGAAGGTCGCGCTCGTGGTGCCCGCGTTGACGGTGCTGACCCGCAGCCCTCCGTCGGCGCGCATGGTGTACGCGTAGATCACGAAGCGCCCCACGGCGCCGCCCGAGAAGCACGCGGTGGGGTACGTCCCGAAGCGCTCGACGCTGTCGCTGGTGTTGTTGCCCGTCACGTGGATCGCGCCGTCGGAGCCGGGAGACATCCCCGAGAGGTCGGCCTCGGAGGGGCACGCGGGCAGCGGCGGAGGCTGCGGACGATCGGGCGGACCGAGGTCGGCGGGGGTGACGTCGGGGGTCACCACGTCGGGGGCGACCATGGCGTCGGGGGTCGGGGTCGACGTGCTGTCTCCGCAGGCGGAGAGCAGCGCGCCCGAGGTGATGAGCGCGAAGGGGAGCGCGCGCCGTGAAGTAGTCATTGCCTCGTAGGTCTCCGCAGCAGAGGGGTGTGGGTGATGAGTGAAAACACCCCGCGGGGCGCGGCGTCAACAGCGCGCGCAGGCGTCGCCGCGGTGATTCGACCGCGCGAGGGACTTGCCGTCCGTGAGGGGCGCTCCCACGACCCGCGGTCTGTTCAATCCGAGACTCGCGATCCGACCGATCAACTGGTAGAGAGCGCACCGTCATGACGCCCACGATCGACCTGCACCCGACCGAGACCCCCCTCTCCGCCGCGGACCGCGAGGCGCGGCTCCAGTCGCTCGGCTTCGGCCAGACCTTCACCGAGCACATGGTGGTCATCCCCTACGAGGAGGGCAGCGGGTGGGGCCGCGGCGTCCTTCAGCCGTACGGCCCGCTGTCGCTCGACCCGGCCACGTCGGTGCTGCACTACGGGCAGGCGATCTTCGAGGGCTTCAAGGCCTACCGTCAGCCCGACGGGGGCATCAAGACCTTCCGCGCCGAGCGCAACGCCGAGCGCTTTCAGGCCTCTTCGAAGCGCCTCGCGATGGCGGAGCTCCCGACGGAGCTCTTCCTCGCCTCGTCCGACGCGCTCATCCGGCAGGACCGCAACTGGGTCCCCTCGCACGCGGGCGAGAGCCTCTACATGCGTCCGTTCATGATCGGCACCGACGCGCAGCTCGGCGTGAAGCCCTCGCGCAAGTACCTCTACGTGCTCATCGCGTCGCCGTCGGGCAACTACTTTCCCTCGGGCGTGAAGCCCGTCACCGTGTGGATCTCCGAGGAGTTCGTCCGCGCGGCCCCCGGCGGGACGGGCGCGGCCAAGTTCGCGGGCAACTACGCGGCGAGCCTCCTGGCGCAGGCCAACGCGCGCGCCGAGGGCTGCGACCAGGTCGTCTGGATCGACGCCGTGCACCGCAAGTACATCGAAGAGATGGGCGGCATGAACATCATGTTCGCCTACCAGGAGAACGGCCGCACGCAGCTCGTGACCCCCGAGCTCACGGGCACGCTCCTCCCCGGCGTCACGCGCGAGTCGCTCCTCCAGCTCGGGCGCGACTTCGGGTGGGACACCATCGAGCGCAAGATCTCCGTCGACGACTGGGAGGCCGACATCCGCTCGGGCCGCATGACCGAAGCCTTCGCGTGCGGGACCGCGGCGGTGATCACCCCCATCGGCCGCGTGAAGTCTCGCCACGGCGAGTTCGCGGTGAACAACGGCGAGACCGGACCCGTGGCGGCGAAGCTCCGCAAGGCCCTGCTCGACATCCAGCACGGCCACGCCGTCGACCCTCACGGGTGGATGCACACCGTCGTCGAAGGGCGCTCGACGCGCTGATCGCTCGCGCCTTGTTTTCCCCGTGACGCGGGGAGTACCGTCGCCGCGCTTCATGCGCCGCGCCCCCCACGCATCGTGGTTCGTCGTCGTCGCGGCCCTCGCGCCTGCGACCTCCCTCGCCCAGACCTCGCCCGCGGAACCTCCCGCCGCGCAGCCTCCGACGCCCGCAGTGCAGCCTCCGACGCTCGCTGCGCAGCCTCCGACGCTCGCTGCGCAGCGTCCCCGCGCGACGACGCCTCCGGCCGAGGCGCAGGGGCCGCTCCTTCGCGTGTCGATCCCTGGCGAGCTTCAGCTCCGGTACACGGCCTTCACGACCTTTCCGCTCGCGACGACGCCCGGAGTTCCTGCGACGGTGCAGCCTCCGAACCTCGGTCAGAACCAGTACTTCGAGCACTGGATCCGTCTGCGTCCGTCGGTCACCTACGGCGATCGCCTGCGGCTCGGCGTGCAGCTCGACGTGGCGCGCCTCGTGGTGCCCGACGCCGCGGCGCAGGGCGTCGGACTCGCGCGTGAACCGCGTACCGAGCTCTTTCCCTACGGCGTCGTCGACCTCCGCACGGCCTTCCTCGAATGGAGGTCGCCCATCGGTGTGATCCGCGCGGGGCAGCAGGCGTTCAACCTGGCGCTCGGCATCGTGGCGAACGACGGCGACCGCGCGCCTACCTTCGGCGACTACCGCTACGGCGACCTCGTCGAGCGCGTCTCCATCGCGACGCGCCCCGGAGGCTCCACGAGCGACTACGTGCTCGCGCTCGCGGGAGACCTCGTGTTCCGCGACCGCCTCGTGAAGCTCACCGACGGCGACATCGCGCTGCAGGGCGTCGCGTCGTTCTTCTGGCAGGACCACGCGTGTCAGACCGACTGCGAGCGCAAGCGCGTGGGCCTCGTGGCGACGTACCGCGACGTGTCGTTCAACAACGGCGCGACGCTGTGGGCCGTGGCGGGCGACGCCTTCGCGCGCTGGTCCTGGCCGCAGCCCGACCACGTCGGACGCGTCTTCGCAGGCGTCGAGCTGGCCTTCGTGTACGGCGCCACCGACGTCGCGCGCACGCAGTATTACAGCGACCACCGCGTGATCCAGTTCGGCGGCGCGGCGGAGTTCGGACTCGAGCGCGAGGGGCGCTACCGCATCTCGCTCGAAGCGGGCTACGCGTCGGGCGACCGCAACCCCGTCGACGGAGACCAGCGGAGGTTCACCTTCAACCCGAGCCACCGCGTGGGGCTCTTGATGTTCCCCGAGGTGCTGGCGTGGCAGACGGCGCGCAGCGCGGCCATCGCGAGCGACCCTGCGCTCGGCGCGCGTCCGTCGAACGGCGCGTTCCTGTTGCCGTCGCAGGGAGGCGTCGCGGGCGCGGCGTACCTCTACCCCACGGCGCTCGTGAACGTGGGTCGCAACCTCGACCTGCGCGCGGGCGCGGTGATCGGCGTGGCGACGACGGACGTGGTCGATCCCGTGTCGGTGCAGCTCTACGGGACGTCGCGCAACTACCGCGGCGGCGACACGTCGCACCGCGACCTCGGCGTCGAGCTCGACCTCGGCATCAACGGACGCTTTCCGCTCCCCGGCGGCGCGGTGCTCACGGGCGGCGTGCAGGGCGCGGTGATGTTCCCGGGCCACGCGTTCGATGACGCGACGGGCGCGTGCATGGGCACGCAGGCGCTCGCGTCGGCGCGCATGGGCGTGAGCTTCTGAGCGCGCGAGGGCGCAAGAGCATCCCCGAGGGATCGTGATACCGTCGGCGGCGTGATCAACACCTCCGACGATCCGGTGCGCCGAGATCCGACCGTCGCCAGGATCCGCGCGATGCTCGCGGAGCGTGACCCCGACGTGCTGGCAGCGGTCGATGACGTCGACCGCACGCTCATCGTCTCGGAGCTGCATCGCGACCTGATGGAGCGCGTGCGGACGAGCGTCGAGACGGCGCTCCTTCTCGATCGGTGGGCGCGATGCAAGCACGATCCATCGAGGGGCTGATCCTCACGCTCGTCGCGGAGGGCGTGGAGTTCGTCGTGATCGGCGGGATGGCCGGGGTGCTCCACGGGGCCCCGATCGCGACGAAGGACCTCGACATCGTGCACCGACGCACCCCCGAGAACATCGCAAGGCTCCTCGGGGTTCTGCGCGACATCGACGCGGTCAAACGGGCGGATTCGCGACGCCTGCGCCCCGACGAGTCGTGGCTGTCGGGCAGAGGACACATCCTGCTCGACACCTCGGCGGGACAGCTCGACGTGCTGTGCGAGCTCGACGCAGGGCAGGACTACGACTGGCTGCTCGGACACTCCGAGGTGATGCCGCTCGGTGACACGCCCGTACGCGTCGTCGACCTGCCAACGCTCATCGAGTTGAAGACGAACGCAGGCCGACCAAAGGATCGGCTCACCGTGCCGATCCTCGTCGCGACGCTCGAGGAACGTGTGCGCGCAAAGGTCTGACGGGCCGTGGTCGGCGCGCATGGGCGTGAGCTTCTGAGCGCGCGAGTTCGCGCCAGAACGGACGCCCGCTGCCTGTTTGTGGAATCTGATGCCACCGGGAGGCACCCTGACAGCCCTCGCGCGGCATCCGTTGCCACCGGGAGGCACCCTGACAGCCCTCGCGCGGCATCCGTTGGCGACGGGAGGCACTCACGGTGCCCTCGCGCGGCATCCGTTGGCGACGGGAGGCACTCGCGGTGCCCTCGCGCGGCATCCGTCGCCGGTCGTCGCTCATGGTTTCGGAGGGGCGTGCCGTTAGAGATCGGTGATGTCAGCAACATCCCAGAAGGCGAAGGCGGCGACGCGCTTCGTCCTTGCCCCGCAGCTCCTTGGAGCCGCGGCGCTCGCAGCGTTCCGTGCAGAGGCCGAGGCCCTCGCGGAAGATCATGTCGAGGGCTTCAACTGCGACCCCTCGGTCATGATGTCGAACGTGCGCATCGGAGTCGCTTCGGTGCTCCCCGAGATGGCGCGGCTCCTCACGGCGCGTCCGCTCACCGAGGTGTCGTGGATCACCACGCTCATCAACCTCGGACACGCGGTCGAGTACGCCGCGGCCAACAGTGTGACGGTGCCCACCGTGTCGCGCGCCGAGCTCGACGCGAAGTACGCCGCGCTACAGCGCTACCGGGAGCCCGCGCTGCACTTCGCGCGAGGGCTCTCGTGCGAGCTCTTCGCGAAGTTCTCCGCCGACGAGGTGGCGAACATCGAGGCGGGCAAGGGGTACTACGACCACGGGCAGGACGGCGTCTCGCTCGCGTCGCTCTTCCGCCGCCACGAGGCCGACATCGCGGGCCTGCACCCCTTCACGCCGACGCACCTCACCGAGATGGAGCGCCTCGGCGCATGGGTCTCGGAGAACGTCACGTCGGAGGGCGCGCGACCGAAGCAGCGCGTGACGGCGGGCGTGTCTCCCGCGCTGCGCGACCGCGTGTGGACGCTGCTCAAGCGCCGCCACGCCGAGCTCCGCAAGGCGGGCATCGAGCTCTTCGGCGAAGACGGCGTCGACGCGATGGTGCCCCGGCTCAACAGCCGCGTGCAGAGCGCGAGCGCGCAGAACGACGACGGTGACACGCCGCCCACGCCGCCCGCGCCGCCCGTCGGCTGAGGGCGAAGCGCGCAAGAAGTCTCCCCATCCCATCCGGCATAGGCGGCGAAATGGGGCCGAAACCCCTTCTGTTTGCTTCGCGCCGCGGGCTGAAAGCCCGCGGCACCAGGGCAACGCTGGTATGCCCTTGAAGCCCGCTTCGCGGACTCTCGATCGGGAGTCCGCGCAGCGGACTTGAGGCGGGTCCGTAAGGCTCTCTCCCTGCCGCGGGCTTTCAGCCCGCGGCGCGAAGCGCCCTTCCAGAAGGGGTGTTGGCCCCATTTCGCCGCCGACGATCCCATTCCATCCCCCGCGAGACCGACGCGCCCTCTGGTAGCCTCCTCACCCACGATGACGCTGCCCGATGTCGCTCCGCTGGTGCGCCTGACCGACGGCCTCTGCGCTGCCCTGCGCGCGCGCTTCGCCGCCGTGGGCTTCGACGACTCCGTGCACGCCGTCGCCTCGGACATCGAGGAGCTCGCGCGCGAGGCCATCCGCCTTCCGCTCGTGCACGCCACGCTCGCGCATCGCAGCGACCCCGCGTCGCGCGTCGCGCTGCTCCTCACCTTCGCGGGAACGCTCCCGGTCGACGACGCCCGTGACGCGCTCACCCCGGCGCTCTACGACGCGCTCTGCGAGGTCGGCGTGCTCGCGCCCTCGGGCGACGGCGTGCGCGCCGCGTATCGCGTCACGCCCATCGCGGGCTTGTGGCTCCTCTCCGACCACTTCGCGGGCGGCGCGGACATGGTCATGCAGCCGAGCGGAACCACCGGGCGGCTCCTCGCCATGATGCCCGCGCGCATCGCGGGCGCTGCGCTCGACCTGGGCTGCGGTCCCGGCGCGTTCGCGCTCGTCGCGGCGAAGCGTGGGGCGCATCCCTCGGTGGGCACCGACGTCTCCGAGCGCGCCGTCGCGATGGCGCGCTTCAACGCGCGGCTCAACGGACTCGACGCGGAGTTTCGCCTGGGCAGCCTGTGCGAGCCCGTCGCGGGGATGCGCTTCGACCTCGTGGTGTCACAGCCTCCGTACGTCGTGCGACCCGACGACTCGCAGGCCGTGACGTACATGCACGGCGGACAGCTCGGCGACGAGCTCGCGCTGCGCTTCGTCACCGATGCACCGACGGCGCTCGCGCCAGGCGGAAGGGCGCTCCTCTCATTTGACTCGGCGGCGCGGTCGGGTCGCGACCCCGTCGAGCTCGTGGCCGCGGCGCTCGGCGATGCGGAGGGCGTCGACGCGCTCGTCGTGACGGAGCCCGGCCCCTCGGTGAATCAGTGCAAGATCTCGTACGCGAGCATCGAGGCGCCCGAGATGGGAGCGCCCTTTGCGAAAGCCGTTCAGCGCTACCACACGCACCTCACGCGGCTCGGCGTCGAGCGCTTCGAGACCCTCCTCGTCGTGCTCCAGCGGCGCGCAGAAGGCGCTGCGGGAGACCGCAGGGTGGTGCGCGTCCCCGCGCGCTCGACGCTCAGCGCGAACGCCGAGACGCTCGACGTCGCGCTCGCGTGCATCGCCCTCGCGGCGGCCGACGATGAGACGCTCGCGGCCTCGGCGCTCCAGACGTGCCCCGCGGCGTGCTTCGTCGACGAGCGGCCGGGGCTCGATCCGCGCGTGCGTCCGCGGCGCGCGTACCGCTTCGGCGAAGGGACCTTCGGCGGCGAAGGCGCGTTCGAGGAGCGTGAGTTCGCGCTCCTCTCGTTCGTCTCGGGCGCGCCCACGGTCGGAGAGGGCGCCGCAGCCTTCGCAGCGCGCACCCACGAAGACCCCGCCGCAGTACGCGCCGAGGCGCTTCAGTTCGCGCGGGCGCAGCTGATCGTCGGCGTGCTCGAACCGCGCGGGCTCGGCGAGTCGACACCGCAGTAAGAACGGCGCATTCGTCGCGCATCGAGCGCGTCGACAGTCGCGCGCGACGGCGAGCGACGGCGTCGGTTCAGCCGCGTCGTCGACGGCGAGACCGCGCGCTCGCGAGCACGACCGCGAGCATCCCGACGGCCGCATTGCGCGCGGGCGGACGCGCGCCCGACGCTCTGCACCCGCAGCCTCCGGTCAAGGCAGAGCGATCCTCGAGGGTGAGCGTCGCGTCGGAGGTCATCGCGTCGTCTGCGATCACCGCGTCGTCGACCATCGCGTCGTCAGTGGACGCGTCGTCCGAAGGCGCGTCGTCGGTCGAGATCACATCGTTCGTCGGCGCTACGTCAGTCATCACATCCGGCGCGCCTGTATCGGACACGCCCGCGTCGCGCGGCGGAGGAGGCGGCGGTGGCGGCGGAGGAGGAGGCGGCGCGGCGGTGACCGTGAAGATCCCTTCGAGGTCGTTGTCGGGAGGCCCTCCCTGCCCCGCGTCGCTGAACCACGCGGTGCCTTCTTCGAGCATTCCCCAGCGCTCGTCGTAACGGCCTGCGGTCGCGGGCGCGTGCATCACCCAGGCGAACGTGTGCGTCGCGCCGTGCGCCACGGTGGTGCCCGCAGGAACGCACGACGGACGGTTCGCGCCCGGCCACTCGGAGCCCGCGAAGGGGCTCCGACGATCGCGCGCCACGGTGGTGCCGATGCAGGTGCGCGCGTCCCACGCGCGGGTGCCGGTGTTGCGCATCGTGATCGAGATCGTCGCCGTGCGACCCGCGACGATCGTGACGGCGCCCGCGCTCGCATAGGGGAACGACTGCGACACGAACTGCGCGCCCCACGCGCTCGACGCGTCGGGGCCGTACGCGGCGAGCGCCTGGTTGGCGTAGCTGATGCGCTGCGACTGCACGCAGGTTCCGCAGCCTTCGAAGCGCTGCTGAAAGGCCACCGTCGCGGCCGTCACCGTGGTGGCCGCGCGGAGCTGCGCGAGCCCGTAGCCCGACCGCGTCGTGAGCTCGTACCAGATGAAGTCGAGCTGCAGCGTGAGCGACCACACCGACGCGCGCCGCGACGCGGCGTAGGCCACCGCGTTGTCGCCCGCGTCGTGATCCCAGCGACCGCCGACGGACCACTGCGCGATGCCGCGTCCGGGCCCGCCCGGCTGCACCGCCGTGGGGTCGCAGTTCGACTCCTGCATGAGGTTGCCGACGATGCCCGCGGCCTGCACGGCCGTGAGCCCCTTGCCGATGAAGTAGTCGAAGACCGCGCGCGAGTTGCCGTTGAGCGCCTGATAGGCCGTGCCGGTCTCTTCGTCGACGGGCCCGTAGACGCAGCCTGCCGAGAGCGCCGACGCGCTCAACAGGAGCGCGAGCCACGCGCCGCTCGCGCGACGCAGCGACGGGGTCTCGGACGCGTTCGGGTCGACGTCACGAAGAGGCATGCGGTGGGTGCTCCGTGGAGACGTTGCCTTGATCCGAAGGCGTGACGCGTGATTCAACGTCATCGCGACGCCGAGGGCAACGCTCCCCCCGCGGACCGACGCGCGGCGGCGAAGCGTCATCGCGGCGCAACGTCGCAGCGCCGACGCGAGGGTCGGCAGCACGCTGCATCCGAGCGTCGCGGAACAACAGGAGAGACGATGGATGTCGACGCCTTCCTCACCACGCTGACGCACGCTCGCATCGCCGAGGTGCGGGCCGTGCGCGCCGCGATCCGCGCCGCGGTCCCCACGCTCACCGAGCGGGTGAAGTGGAACGCCCCGAGCTTCTGCGCCGCGGGCGACGACCGCATCACCTTCCGCCTCCAGCCCGGCGACCGCGTGGAGCTGATCTTTCACCGCGGGGCGAAGAAGCGCGCCGACGACTTTCGCTTCGACGACGCGACGGGGCTCGTGAAGTGGGCCGCGCCCGACCGCGGACAGGTGGTGTTCCGCGACGCCGCCGATGTCGCCGAGAAGACGCCCGCCGTGCAGTCGCTCGCGCGCGCCTGGATCGCCGCCACGACGTGACGCCGCGCAGGTGGCGGCCCGCCACCCCTCGCCGCTGCGCGTCGACGACGTCATCGAGGTGTGGGCCGATCGCCCTCACGACACGAGCGACACGGGATCGACCCTTCGTGGCATGTGGCGCTTCGTCGTGGTGATCGCGCCGATCGCGGGCTCACGCTCCCCTCGTCGAGCGACGGCTATCACCTCGTGGAGCGCGCGTCGCGCCCGCTGACCGACGCTCAGTTGTAGCGGTCGAACACCGCGCGGATCGTCGATCGCTGCGCGGCGGTCCACGTGTAGAACGTGTAGGTCGTGTGGCTCACGAGGCCGTTGCGCCCCACGAGCCAGTCGCGCACCTGTGATTGCAGCGAGCTCTTCATCCGCGCGCCCACGTAGATCGCGTGGATGTGCGGCGCCTCGCTCGACGGCCACCCGTCGTGCCCCGGCCAGCGATACCACGCCGCGAAGCCCTGGTTCGCCATGCGCGAGAGCAGACCGCGGATGTCCGTCGCAGAGAGCCCCCGCACGCTGATGTCCGTCGCCGCGGAGTACGGCGCGCTGCCCACGTAGCCGTCACGCGCGTGCGTGCCCGCCGAGGCCGCGGCGTTGCCGATCGTCTGCGTGATGCGCGCCGCGGTGACGCCCGCGCAGCGGAGGTGGTCCGACGCGTCGGGGTGCAGGCCCCACGCGAGCAGCGACTGGTGCGCGCACGCGGGGAGCGTCGTGGGCATCGGCGCGCAGACGTCGTTCGTGCCCGACGGATACGCGACGCACCCGTACGCGCAGCTCTCGGTCTGCACCGCGCCGCTCACGCAGCGCTGCCGGGCCCGCAGCGTCGAGGTGCAGGTCCAGATGCTCGACTGCCCCGACGACGAGCCCGTGCACCGCGGCGTCACGGGCGTCGCGTCGACAGGGCGCGTCGCCACATCGCTCGCGGTGACGACGTCCGCGCGCGGCGTCGCGGCGTCGGTCATCGCGGGCGCGTCGAGGCGAACGTCTTCGGGCGACGCGTCGGGCGCGTCGTCGGAGGCGTCTTCGCGCGAGGCGTCGGTCTCTGTCGCGGCGTCTTCGCCGTCGTTCTCGGGGAGGATCGGAACGTCTGCGTCTTCGGGAATCTCGGCGTCGCCCGACACCGGGGGATCGTAGTAGTCGGGGTTCGCGGGGTCGTTGACCTCCGAGATCTCCCCGGAGCATCCGACGAGCGCGAGGAGCGAGAGGGCGACCGCGGTGCTGCGCTTCACGCCGCGAGCGTCGACCACCCGGCGCCCGCAACGCAAGGGCCGCGACGCGAAACACCGCCGCCCCGCGGCAGACCTTCGACGGGACCTCCTCCGAGACCGCGGCCCCCGAGGCAGAAGCCCCGAGGCGCTCGCCGCCCCGAACAGAAGCGCTGCACGCGCCGTTGACCGGACACTGCACACCGTGCGAAACCGTTGGAGACGCTGTCCGCGCGGCGACGCTTGACGTCGCGTCGACCGCGCAACGCACCAACACCACCAGCAGGACCCAACAATGAACCGTTCCTCTTGGCGTTCGCGCCTGAAGGGTCTGGTCTTCGTGACGGCAGCGGCCTCGGCGTCGCTGTCGGGCTGCTTCGAAGGCGACATCGGCGAGCCCGGGTCGAGCTGCCAGTCGACGCGCGCGTACTTCGTCTCGAACGTGTGGGGCCCCGTGATGGCGCAGCGATGCGTCGGGTGTCACGCCCCGGGAGGCACCGCGCAGGAGGGCGGCGCGCGCTTTCAGCTCCTGCCCGCGAGCTACCCCGACTTCGCCGACGCGAACCTCGCCGCGGCGCTCGCGATGGCGAACCAGAGCTACAACGTCGACGGCAGCAACGTGAGCACGCTGCTCGCCAAGCCCCTCGGGCTCGTGCATCACGGCGGCGGCGCGGTGATCCGCGAGGGGTCGCCCGAGTACGAGGCGCTCTCGGGCCTCGTGGACAGGGTCACCTCGGGCGCGAGCAACGCCGAGTCGTGCGTCGACTACGGCTCCCTCGCGGCGCCCTCGGGCGTCGTGATGCTCGACTGGAGAGCGACGCTGCGAAAGGCCTCGCTCGACCTCCTCGGGCGCGTGCCCACGGACGAGGAGTACGCGCGCGGCGGCATCAACGAGACGGGCTTCGACGCGACGCTCGCCGCCATGATCGAGAGCCCCGCGTTCTACACGCGCATGCGCACCGCGTGGAACGACCTCATGCTCACGGACCGCTACGTGAGCGCCGACGGGTGCGATCAGCGCGCGCTCAACCTCATCTCGGGCGACGACTTCCCCAACCGCGGGACCTACGGCGGCGGCGCGGGCGCCGACGGCCTCGACTGCTGCGGGCGCGACCGCGCGATGCCCATCTGCGCCGACGTGCGCGACTCGCTCCTCAAGGCCAACAACGCCATCGCGCGCGAGCCCATCAACCTCTTCGACCACATCGTCCGCAACAACCGCCCGTTCTCCGAGATCCTCACGGCGGACTACACCCTCGTGAACCCGCAGTCGGCGCACGTCTACGGCGTGAGCGACCAGGTGAGCTTCAGCTCGTACAGCGCCTCCGACGAGCTCCAGCCCGCGCGCATCCGCTACACGCGCCAGTACGGCCAGGGGCGCTCGGAGACCGCGGACTTTCCCCACGCCGGCGTGCTCACGATGCCCGCCTTCCTCGCGCGGTATCCGACCACGGAGACCAACCGCAACCGGCACCGCGCGCGCATCGTCCAGTCGTACTTTCTCGCCACGGACATCTTGAAGGTCGGCGAGCGCCCCATCGACCCGACGGCGAGCGAGGCGCTCGTTCAGGCGCCGACGCTCAACTACGGTCCGTGCGTCACGTGCCACCACCTCAACGACCCCATCGCGGGCGCGTTCCGAGGCTTCTTTCCCACGGGGACGGCGTGGCGCTACGACCCGCGCGACGCGTGGTACACCGACATGTTTCCGCCGGGGTTCGCGGGCGAGGACATGCCCGGATCGAGCTACCGCGCGGGCCTCCGCTGGCTCGCGCCGCGCATCGTCGAAGACCCCCGCTTCGCCACCTCGGTCGTGCGCTTCGTCTACAAGACCCTCACGGGCCGCGACGCGCTCGTGCACCCCACCGAGACCGCCGACCCCCTCTACGCCTCGCGCTCCGCCGCGTGGAACGAGCAGGACCGGATCTTCCGCGCCATCGCGCGCCGCTTCGTCGCGACGCGCATGAACTTCAAGACCGTCGTCACCGAGATGGTGAAGTCTCCGCTCTACCGCGCCACCGCCGCGGTGGTGAACGGCGACGCCGCGCGCATGGCCGCCCACGCGGGCCTCGGCACCGCGATGCTCCTCACGCCCGAGATGCTCGACCGGCGCATCCGCGCCATCGCGGGCTTCGGCTGGGTGCGCGACAACGCGCGCGAGCAGCTCACCCACAACGACGGCTGGCTCACCAACGACTTCTACTTCTCGTACGGCGGCATCAACTCCGACACGATCGTGAAGCGCGCCACGGACCCGAGCGGCGTCATCGTCGGCGTCGCCGACCGCATGGCCACCGAGGTCGCGTGCAGGGCCACCGCGTACGACTTCACGCGGCCGCAGGGCGAGCGGCGCTTCTTCCGCCGCGTCATCGTCGAGACCGTGCCCGAGAGCGCGGGGCAGGCCGTGCCCGGCAGCGTCGCGCAGATCAAGCAGAACATCGTCGACCTGCACGAGCTCATCCTCGGCGAGCGCCTCTCGATCGACTCGCCCGAGGTCGCGCGCACCTACGCGCTCTTCTTCGAAACCTGGCGCGAGACCTCCACCATCGGGAGCGCCATCCCCGAGGCGTGCAGGGCCACGCGCAGCCCCTACACCAACGAGCCCATCGTGCCCGCGGGCGCGGGGATCACGTCCGACCCGCGCGGCACCATCCGCGCGTGGATGGCCGTGCTCACGTACCTCTTCTCGGATTACCGCTTCCTCTACCAGTGAGCGCAGGAGACGAACCGACCATGGAACGACGTAAATTCCTCGGCCTCGGGATGCTCGCAGGGCTCGTCGCGGGCGTCAGCCCCACGGCCCGGCGGCTCGTCGACGCGCAGCCGATGCCCCGCAACACGGCCACCGAGCCCTACGCGGGGCGCTTCTTCATCTTCGTGAACGCGGGCGGCGGCTGGGACCCGACGATGGTCTGCGACCCCAAGGGCGGAGACATCAACCACCAGTTCATGCCCTCGGCCATCGCGTCGTCGGGGCCCTTTCAGTACGCGCCGATCAGCTTCATGGACGGCGCGCGGAGCCTCTCGAACCGCGAGTTCTTCGACAAGTTCCGCGACCGCCTGCTGGTGCTCAACGGCATCGACATGCAGACGAACAACCACGACACGGGCACGCGCTACACGTGGTCGGGGCACCTCGAAGACGGCTATCCCCCCCTCGCGGCCATCATCGCCGCCGCGCTCGCGCCGGGCCGTCCCCTCGCGTTCCTCAGCAACGGCGGCTACGAGAACACCGTGGGCGTCGCGCCCCTCACGCGGCTCAACAGCATCGACACGATCGCGCGCATCGCGCGGCCCAACCTCCCCGACCCCAACAACCCGGGCGTCTCGTACTTCAGCGCCACCACGGCGGAGCGCATCCACCGCGCGCAGGCGCAGCGCCTCGGCGCGATGGCCGCGGCGCAGACGCTCCCCGCGTATCAGCTCTCGATGCGTCAGCTCCTCGAGACGCGCGGCGGGTCGAACCTCTTCGAACGCATGATGATGTTCCTGCCGTCGAACGACGTGCTCAACCGCGCGACGAACCCGATCTTGAAGCAGGGCATGGTCGCGCTCGCCGCGTACCGCGCGGGCATCTCGGCGGCGGCGAACCTCTCCGTCGGCGGCTTCGACACGCACGGCAACCACGACGCGTCGCAGGGCACGGCGATCGGTCGGCTCCTCTCGGGCGTCGACCTGCTCATGGACTACATCGACTCGCTGAGCCTCCGCGATCAGGTCGTCGTGATGGTGGGCTCGGACTTCGGCCGCACCCCCCAGTACAACGCCCAGATGGGCAAGGACCACTGGTCGGTCACGTCGATGATGATGATGGGCGCGGGCATCCGCGGCGGCCGCGTGGTGGGCGCCACCGACGACCGCTTCCGCGCGCGCGGCCTCGACTTCGCCTCGCTCACCCCCAGCGACACCGCGCCGAGGAAGCTCAACCCCAAGTCCATCCACATGGCGCTGCGCCACCTCGCCGGCGTCGACACGAGCGACGTCGCGCGGCAGTTCCCGATCTACGGCGACAGCATCAGCCTGTTCGAGTAGCGCGAGCGCGCGGCGACGCGCGGGGAGCGCAGGGGACCAACGCCCCTCGCTCCCCGCTCGGGTCATCCGCCGAAGAGGCCCACCACGGACTTTCCGAAGGACTCGAGCGCGCCCCCCACCACCTTCGCGGCCGAGGTGATCCCCTCCGCGACGGTGGTCGACGCGACCACGACGCCGTCCTTGATGGCCACGGCTGCCGTCTCGACCCCGCGTCCGACGACGCCGGGCGCATCGGTCACCATGGTCTCCGTGAAGGTCCCCACCTCGCCCATGGTGAACCCGGCCTGAGAGAGCGCTCCGCCGATCACGTCGCCGGGCAGGCCGGGGAGGTTGTCATCGATCCACGTCCCTGCGGCGCTGCACCCGACCCCCGCCGACTTCAGTCCCGTCGCGACGGCCAGCGGCCCGGCCTGCGCGATCCCGGTCGCGATGTCCGAGAGCGTGGCCGCCGAGGGCGCCAGCGGATCCTCGACGAAGAGCGGGAGCAGCGCGCGCGCGTCGCACCCGACGCTCCGGCAGATCGCCACCTCGACGTAGGGGACCTCGTCGAAGAAGTCGCAGATCATCACGCTGGGCGCGACGCGTCCCTCGTCGTGAAGCCATTCGAAGTACCGTCGCGCGATGGAGCGGGAGTTGTGCGCGTTCTCGCGGAGGTCCTTCGGCGGTCGACTCGAGCGGAGGCGGAGCGAGACGTCGTACGCCACGACGCCCACCCCCAGCACGACGCCCAGCGCGACCCCGACGAAGGGGATGAGGCTCGCGACCCCCGCGAGGAGCGCTGCCGCGCGAGGCCCGAGCGTGAGGACCGCCGCGTCGATGAAGCCCATCGGATTCGGCAGCGGCCTGATGAGCTGCGCCTCCGCGATGCGCTCGCTGAGGGGGTCACCCGTGAGGCTGATCGGACCGGCGAGGCCCTTGAGCTTCTCGAACACGCCGTCGTTCGTGACGGTATTCTCCGAGTACGTGTCGAACATGCAGTCGCTGTGGATGAAGATGCAGCGCCTCCCGCTCGCGACGACCGCCGCGAGCGTCTTGCCGAGCGACGTCGACGTGACCCAGGGCGCGGCGTCGTCGGCCGGGCGGCCGATCCACTCGTAGAGCGCCCCCATCGCCCGCTCGATCTGCAGTCGAACCGTCGTCTCCCCCACCTCGCCCTTGATGCCCACCTTCACGAGCACGACCTCCCTCGGATTCTCGTCGAGGAAGGTCTTGATCTGTCCGAGCAGCGTCGCGATCTCGATCCCGCGCAGCGAGTGGCAGGTGTAGAGCGTTCCGCCCATCTCGCAGACGCGGAGGTCGAAGTACCGGATGCCCCCGCGGAGTTGCCCGCCGAAGTTCATCCGCGCGTTCTGCGTGACCGCGAGGCCCTTCACGAACTCCCCGAGGCTCACGCGGAGCAGGTCGCTCTCGAGGATCATCTTCGGGGTGGAGTCTGCGTCGGGCGCCGCGATCAACGACAGCTCGAAGGTCCCCGCGTCGTGCGTGCCCGGCAGGCACAGATCGAGGAGCCGCTTGTGCTTCAGTCGATCCCAGTTGGCGTCCATCCAGCGCGAGGGCGCGTTGAGCACCGCGGCGCCCGCGACCTGAGCCCGCGCGATGGCGTGGGCTCTCGCCTCGGCGCTCACGGGCTGATCCGCGCGGATCCAGGTCGCGCCGTCGACGCGCCCGTCCGCCCTCGCGCGGATCGACACCGGCGGCCCGAAGAGGTCGATGTCCGCCTTGAGCCTGATCTTGCCCCAGTCGAAGTGCAGCGCCGTGAAGACCTCGGCGCTCACCATGTGGCGCGCGACCAGGTTCGTCCCCACCTCGTCGACGAGGTAGACCGCGGGGAGGCCCGGACGTCGGACGAGCGCCGCGCTCTGGCTCAACGGCCGCCCCTCCTCGAGGTGGGGCGCCGCGGAGCGCGGGGTCATCGTCGACGTGTTGATGCCGCCCGGAAAGAGCGCGCTCCACACCTCGACGTTCGGCACGCGGCGCAAGGCCCCGTCCAACCACAAAAAGATCCTGCCGTTGTCGTGGAAGAGCGTGTTCGCCGGCGCGGCCAGCTCGACCCCGAGCGCGTCTGCGCCGCGGCCATCATCGAGCGCCCAGGCCCCCAGCAGCCCGGACGCTCCGCCGAGCGTTCGAACGTGCGCCGTCGCGGCGACCTCGTCGGCGGTCCGCGCGTGGCCCCACACGCGCACGTCGCGAATGGCGCCCTTGAAATACGCGGGAGACGCCCCGTGGCTCACGCCGATGTACAGCGGCTCCTCGCTCGTGACGAGAGCCAGCGCGCCGGTGGCGCAGGTCGCGTCGAGCCTGCCGTCGATGTAGATGCGCACCGCGGCGCCGTCGAACGTGGCGGCCACGTGGTACCAGCGGTCGTCGGTCAGGCGCTGCGACGAGCCGCACACGCTGGCGTTGCCGTTGAGCGCGACGCGCACCGCGCCGTCCTGTCCGAGCAGCAGCGCGTAGGGCGAGGTCTGCCGCCCCCTGGTGACGATCCCCGCGTTGTCGGCGCGACCGCCTCCCCCGCGCGGTCGAACCCTGGCTTCGAGCGTGAACGCGTTGCCGGTGAGCTTGCCTCCCTTCGGCACCACCACGGCGTCATCGACACCGTCGAAGTTGAGCGCAGCGTCTTCGCGGACCCCAGACACGGGATCGACATAGAGGTATCGGGTCTCGATGAGAGACTCGAACTCGTCGACGCCCCCCGCGACGACGGCGTGGAGCCCTCGAGCGCCGATGTCGTTCTGGCGCTCGTCATCGAGCGGCCACGCGCCGCGGAGGTAGGGCTCCCTCCCTGAGCGCAGCGAGCGATTCGAAGCGACATCGGCGGCGATCTCCGCGTCGCTGCGTGCCGCGGACCACACGCTCACGTCGGCGAGGAGTCCGTCGAGGTAGCCGTCGCTGCTCCACGCGCTGCGCCCGAGGTAGTTCCGTCCGCGCACGACGGCGGCAGGTCGCGGCATGTCGGCTCGCCGCGCCACCTCGGCGCCGTTGATGTAGAGCACGGCGGTGTTCCCGCGCAGCGTCGCGGCGACGTGCGTCCAGCGGTTGAGCGGGACCTCCGTCGCCGAGAGGAGCTCCGTCGGATGGACATAGAGGGCGAGGCGTCCGGTGCCCTCTTTGAAGGCCAGGACGACGTTGTCCTTGCCCTCCCCGTTGCTGAAGTCGAGGACGCGGCACCAGTGGTTGCGGTTCCGAAGGTAGACCCACCCCTCGATCGTGAAGTCGCCGTCGAACCAGACGTCCGGAGGGAGCTCGACGTACGTCTGTCGCGCGCCGACGAACGCGAGCCCCGTGCGGCCGTCGAGCGTCTGGCGCGCCATCCCCCTGCGGATCGTCCCGTCGAACTTCGACGGCCCCAGATCACGGACGACATCGAGCTTGCTCTTGAGCGGGTAACACGCCCTGAGGCCGGCCTCCTTCCCCGTCAGGCGGCGACAGAGCGAAGCCTGGATCTCCTGGTCGGCGCGAGCCACATCCCAGATGCGCACCTCGGCGAGGAGTCCGCGGAAGTAGCCGTCGCTGCTCCACGCGCTGCGCCCGAGGTAGTTCTGTCGGCGCACGACGGCGCCGGGTCGCGGCATGTCGGCGCGCCGCGCCACCTCGACGCCGTTGATGTAGAGCACCGCGGTGTTCCCGCGCAGCGTCGCGGCGACGTGGGTCCAGCGGTTGAGCGGGATCTCCGTCGCCGAGACGAGCTCCGTCGGATGGATGAAGAGGGCGAGGCGTCCGGTGCCCTCCTTGAAGGCCAGGACGACGTTGTCCCTGTTCTCCCCGTTGCTGAAGTCGAGGACGCGACACCAGTGGCTGCGCGTGACCTGACACACCCAGGCCTCGACGGTGAAGTCGCCCTGAAACCACGTGTCCGCGGGCACCTCGACGTATCCGTCGTGGCCGCCGAAGATCAGGTTCGTCCGCTCGTCCTCCGGGGAGGTTGACTCGATCTGCAGGGGCGACACCCCGTTGAACACGCCGTCGGCCCGCGAGGAGCCGAGGTTCTTCAGCATCCTGCCGGGCATCGCGTCGAGCGGCCAGCACGCGAGGAGCTTCGACTCGCTCCCCTGCGCGCGCGCGAACATCGACGCCCTGACCTCGTCCGCGGCGCGGGAGGCGCTCCAGATGCGCACTTCGGCGAGGAGACCGTTGAGGTAGCCGTCGCTCTTCCACGCGCTGCGCCCGAGGTAGTTCTGTCGGCGCACGACGGCGCCGGGTCGCGGCATGTCGGCGCGCCGCGCCACCTCGGCGCCGTTGATGTAGAGCACGGCGGTGTTCCCGCGCAGCGTCGCGGCGACGTGCGTCCAGCGGTTGAGCGGGACCTCCGTCGCCGAGAGGAGCTCCGTCGGATGGACATAGAGGGCGAGGCGTCCGGTGCCCTCTTTGAAGGCCAGGACGACGTTGTCCTTGCCCTCCCCGTTGCTGAAGTCGAGGACGCGGCACCAGTGGTTGCGGTTCCGAAGGTAGACCCACCCCTCGATCGTGAAGTCGCCGTCGAACCAGACGTCCGGAGGGAGCTCGACGTACGTCTGTCGCGCGCCGACGAACGCGAGCCCCGTGCGGCCGTCGAGCGTCTGGCGCGCCATCCCCCTGCGGATCGTCCCGTCGAACTTCGACGGCCCCAGATCACGGCGACCGTAGATCTCGTGGTATTGCGCGCGCCGTCCGCGCGCGGCCGAAGACCCTCGCCACGTCGGGGTAGTTCTCGCTGATGCCGCGCTTCGATGTCGGAGAGCTCGTGGGGGCCGGGGTCGGAGATGATCGGTCCCTGAGATGTGGGCGATGTTCCGCCGCGGCACGCGGCGGTAGTCCAGCCGTACCGCTCGAACATTTCAGGCGTCACCAGCCGCCGGACGAGGCGGTTCGAGAGTCCTCATCGAGCAGGTACACCGCGGAGCCGAAGAGGCTCCTTCACGAGCGGCCCTCGTGCTGAGCGGTCGACCGACGGGCGTGGACGCCGACGGGCTCGGCGTCGCGTTGGGAGACGGCGCGAAGAGCCTCTCCGACGCGGCGTCAGGCACCGATCGCAGCACCCCGTCCATGCAGGCTGCGCGCGCCATCGATCGTAACACAGTGATGCTGACTCGTTCATGGTCTCTCCCGAGGTCGACAAGCGACCCGTGTCGTCCGATCGCACCGTCGATCCCTCGACGAAACGCGTGCGGCTCACCCCGTCTGCACCGGGGAGACCTCTACCAGCGCAAGGCACGCCGCGACGATCACACATCGATCTCACACGGAGGACCCGAGGTCTCCGCGTCGGTCAGCAGCGCGGGCGGTTGACGCGCCGCGCCTTCGTCGTGCGACGTCGGCAGGTGCCCCGAAGCGAGGGGCGTGGAATCGGTCGGACGTGCGCCGGTCGGCGCGTGGCTACCGCGCCGCGATGGGCACGCCGTACTCGACGCGCCACACCGGCGCGGCGAAGCGCGCGAGCGGCCAGCGCATCACCGAAGACTCGATGCACGCGCCCATGGGCTCCTGGTTCGCGCGCCCCGCGATGTCGACGCGGAACGCGCGCCCCGAAGGCCCCGCGTACATCGCGACGACCTGCACGAAGGGGCCGACCCCCTGCCCGATCACGCAGCGCTGAATCGCCGCGTGCACCTCGGTGCGAACGCGTGCCAGCTCGGCGAGCGTCGGACGCGCGGGGAGGTTCAGCGCGGGCCGCGCCACCGCGGCGTCGATCGGGCGCAGCGACGCGTCGATCGAGGGCGCCGAGGCGTCGAGCTGCGCGACCATCGGCGGCGGGGGCGCAGGCGGCGGTGGCGCGGGCGGCGGCGTCACGACGGGCTGCGACGGATGCGCCTCGACGACGGGCTGCGGCGGCGCGGGCACCTGGACCGGCGTCACCGCGACGGGTCCCGGCTGCGGCTCCGCGGTCGGGCTCAGCGCGTGGCGCGTCACGTCGGGCGACGGGGCCGTCGAGCGCGCGATGTACACCTGCGAGAACGAGACGATGAGCGCCGCGAGCACGATCGCGACGCCGAGCGTCCGCGCGGCCTGCGGGCTGATCGCCGACGCGGTCTTCACGGCGACGGGCGAGGTCAGGGGCGCGTCGCTCTGCGGCGCCACGGACCGCGGGCGCGGAGGCAGCGTCGGGCGGTCGGACTCGGAGCGGTCCGGCGGTCTCGTCGAGGTCGCGGAGCCCGTCGCCGCGGGCATCGGCGCGGCGAGGCTCTCCCTGCGCTCGACGGCGGCCACGCGGCGCTGCGTGACGTCGGGGTCGTCGGCGGCCGCGGGCGAGGGCTGAAGCGTGCGCACGGCGGAGGGCATCTCGACGGGCTTCTCGAGCTCGGCGCTCACGGGCGGTCGCGGACGCGCCGAGGCGTTGCTCCCGGTGGTGCGTCGCACGGGCGTGCTCGCCGCCGCGTCGGCGTGCGACTCGGTGCCGTGCGGTCGCGTGGTGGCGCGCGGCAGCGGCGGCGGACGCGTGGCGGCCACGGGCGGACGCGACGACGTGGTCGGCGTCGGCGCGGGCGGCGGGGCCGAGGGATGACCGCCGAGCGGCGTGAGCGTCGCGACCGGCTCGCGCCCGGCGGCGCGCTCGCGGGCGATGCGCTGCGCGGCGGACTCGAGCGCGTTCTCGAAGGCCGCGGCGAAGTCCGAGGCCGAGAAGCCCTCGCGCGCGTCGCGGGCCCAGGCGCGGTGAAACACGGCGTCGAGCTCGGGCACCACGTTGGGCATCACCTCGCTCGCCGAGAGCCTCGGCGCCTCCATGATCGCGAGCGAGAGCGCCGCGTCGGTGTCCCCCGCGAAGGGGGCCGTCCCCGTGAGCGCTTCGAAGATCACGGTGGCGAGCGCGAACACGTCGGAGCGCGGCGAGGCGTGGCGTTGGAGCTCCTCGGGCGTGAGGTACTCGGGCGCGACGGTGGAGACCTCCTCGGGGAGCCAGCCCGCGCGGGTGAGCACGTGCGTGAGGCCGCACTCTTCGAGCCAGACGTGCTCGTCGCTCACCACGATCACCTCGGGCGAGATGCGGCGGTGCACCACCGGCGGGTCGCGACCGTGGAGCGCGTCGAGGGCCCCCACCACGCCCGAGACCACGCGCAGCGAGAGGGCCAGGTCGGCGCGCCCTTCGGCGGCCAGCTCACGCAGCGTGCGCCCCGGCGGACGCTCGGAGATCACCATGGGCTCCGAGGCCTCGACGCCCACGGCCACCACGCGCGGGATCGACGGGTGACGGAGCTCCAGGAGCAGCGCGGCCTCGCGCTGGAGGGCCGCCGCGGCGACGGGGTCGTCGGAGGGCTCCACGTGAACGACGCGGGCCTCGTACGCGTAGTCGCGCTCGTCCGCGCGCCGCGCGAGGAAGACCGAGACCCACGCGCCGAGGCGCAACACCGGGCCGAGCACGTACTCGCCGCACACGGAATCGCCTTCTGCCAGCGGAGATCGAAGCTTGGGTTCAGATGCCATGCGCCTCGGGGTCCACTCTAGAACACCTCCGCGTGGGGCTTCGCACTTCTCGCCAGAGACTGGTGCAGAACGCCTCGGTGAAGGGCTTTGCACAGCGGAATTCGATGCAGGTTGCTTGGTCCCCTCGCGCGCACCTCGATACGATGCAAGGGATTCATACCCGCGTCCGGGGACGCGTGCGAGACGCGCTCGCCGCCCGTGTACGACGGGGATTCCCTGGATCTGAAACCACCGATTCACAGGTGCAGACGATGGCGCATCGCTCACGACCACCCCTCAGACTGACGCCGCGCGGAGGAGCTCCGCCGCGCGGTGGAGCTCCGCCACGCGCGGCCCTGGCGCTCACGGGCGCGCTGGCGTGCCTGCTCGCGTCGCCGACGGACGCGCACGCGCAGACCCTCCAACGCTTCGCGCTCCGCGGCGAGCTGGGCGTCGGCACGATGCTCACGGACTACCAGCGCAACACGTCGCCGCAGGCCTACGGCGGCAACACGCTGGGCTACGACAGCCTCAACATCCAGGCGACGCTGCGCCTCGCGTTCAACCTCGTCGACGCCCTCGCCGTGCAGGTCTCCTTCGCCAACGGGTTCTTCCCCACGAGCACCCGCGACGGCACGGGGCGGCTCATGGCCTTCGAAGCGGGCCTTCGCCTCGAGCCGCGCATCGGCCGCGTGGGGCGGCTCTTCCTCGACGGCAACGTGGGCTACGGGCTCACGGGCCCCTACGCGCGCGCCGCGCTCAACGCGGGCGTGGGCTTCGAGTTCGACATCACGCAGTCCGTCGCGCTCGGCCCCGTGGTGCGCATCCACGACGTGGTGCAGCCCGGGTCGGTGTCGAGCCCCAACGTCACCACCTACGACTCCGACGCGACGTACTGGTCCGCGGGCGTCTCGATCACGCTGCGCGCGCCGCCGCCCGCGCCGCCACCGCCGCCTCCGCCGCCCGCGGCGCTCGACACCGACTGCGACGGGATCATCGACCGCGACGACGTGTGCCCCACGGTGCCGCGCGGCAACCACCCCGACGCGTCGCGCCTCGGGTGCCCGCTCCCCGACGACGACCACGACGGCGTCTACGGCAACGAAGACCAGTGCCCCACCGTGGCCGCGGGAGACTTCCCCGATCACGTCCGCACGGGCTGCCCCGACACCGACAACGACCACGACGGCGTGCCCAACGAGGCCGACCTCTGCCCGCTCCAGCCGCAGGGTCCGACGCCCGACCCCGCGCGCGCCGGCTGCCCCGACCCGCACCCCATCGCGACGCTCGACAGCAGCCAGATCCGCATCACGCAGCAGGTCCACTTCGACACGAACAGTTCGAACATCGTCTCGCTCAACCCCGCGACGACCCGTGAGAACCAGACCATCCTCGACCAGGTCGTCTCGGTGCTGCGCTTCCACGACGTGATCCTCCGCCTCGAGGTGCAGGGCCACACCGACGACCGCTGCACGGCCTGCCCCGGCGGCCCGCGCGTCTACAACCTCGCCCTCTCCGAGCGGCGCTCGCAGGCGATCCGCGCGTACCTCGTCGAGCACGGCATCGCGTCCGACAGGCTCACCTCGCGCGGCTACGGCCAGGGCACGCCCCTCGAGCCGAACACCACGCCCGCGGGTCGCCTCGCCAACCGTCGCGTGGAGTTCCACATCGTCGAGACGCGCGGCGGTGAGCCCCCGCGGCCGCTGCGCCCCGTGGAGCCGCACCCCATCGTGCCGACGCCCGACCCTGCGCCGCCCACCACGCCGTGCCGCGTGTCGCCCGCGGGAGCTTCGTCATGAGCGCCCGTGACCTCACCCCCGCGAGGAGCCCTTCGATGACCCGACGCTTCGCACACCTCGTCGCCCTCTGCGCGGCGCTCTCGGCCTGCGGCGACGTGGGCCTCTCCATCGTCGGCGGCGAGTCGACGGTCAACCCCGACGTGACCGACGTGACCGACGCGACCGACGTGACGATCGACGTCGTCGACGTCCCCGACGGGCCCTTCGTCTGCCGCACCAACGCCGACTGCGCGGGCACGCCCGCGACGCCGCTCTGCAACACGGCCACGGGGCGCTGCGTCGAGTGCCTCACCACGCCCGACGACACGTGCCGCTCGGACCGTCACTGTCACCCCGTCTCGAAGGTCTGCCTCCCCGGCTGCCACGACGACAGCGGCTGCCCCTCGCCCGACGCGTCGCACTGCCTCGTCGAGCAGACCCGCTGCGTCCAGTGCATCACCAACGCGCACTGCAGCGGCGGCAACGTGTGCCTCGGCAACGTCTGCGTGCCGCCGTGCACGACCGCGAGCGACTGCGCGGCGGGTCGGCTCTGCTGCTCGGGCGGATGCGTCGACGCGACGAGCAACCTCGCGTCGTGCGCGCGCTGCGGCGCCGCGTGCCCCGCGCTCCCCAACGCGACGCCCACCTGCGGAGGCACGCCGCCTATGTGCGGCCGACGCTGCCGCGCGCCCTTCGCCGACTGCGACGCGAGCGACACCAACGGCTGCGAGGTCGACACGTACACCGACGCGCTCAACTGCGGCGGCTGCGGACGCCCCTGCGCCGCGGGCGAGCACTGCGAGGCCGGCGTGTGTCAGACCACGTGCCCGACGCCCTTCACGGCCTGCGGACGCGTGTGCGTCAACACCGGCGACGACATCATGAACTGCGGCTCCTGCGGTCGCACGTGCATGAACGCGCCGCACCGCTCGGTGTCGTGCATGCGGGGCATGTGCGTCGCGGGGCCCTGCGAGCTCGGATGGGCCGACTGCGACGGCAACGCGGCCAACGGCTGCGAGACCGCCACGGGCAGCGACATCAACAACTGCGGCGCGTGCATGAACCGCTGCGCCTCGGGCGCCCACGCGATGGCCGCGTGCATGAACGGCGCGTGCGTCCCCGTGTGTGACACGGGCTTCGCCGACTGCGACATGTCGAGCGCCCGCGACTGCGAGACCGACACGCGCAGCTCGCCCATGGCCTGCGGCGCGTGCGGAAACGTCTGCCCCACCAGGCCTCACAGCACGCCCTCGTGCGCGATGGGCGTCTGCGGCATCGTGTGCGAGCCGGGCTTCGCCGACTGCAACATGATGGCGATGGACGGCTGCGAGGTCGACCTCCGCAGCACCGTCGCGAGCTGCGGCATGTGCGGCCGCGCCTGCACCTCGGGCGCTCACAGCACGCCCACCTGCGCGATGAGCGCCTGCGGGCTCACCTGCGAGGCGGGCTTCGCCAACTGCAACACGCTCATCCCCGACGGCTGCGAGATCGACACGCGCAGCGACGTCACCAACTGCGGCGCGTGCGGCAACCGCTGCATGCTCCCGCACGCGACGCCCACCTGCGCGGCGGGCGCCTGCGCGATCATGGCGTGCGACACCGACTACGCCGACTGCGACCGCGCGGCGGCCAACGGCTGCGAGGCCAACCTCCAGACCGACAACGCCAACTGCGGCGCGTGCGGACGCGCGTGCGCCGGCGGCGCGCAGTGCAACGGCGGGTACTGCAACCGCTTCCCGAGCAACGGGAGCGAGGGGCCCTTCAACCCGACGCGCGACACGGTGCTCCCGCCGGGTCTGCACAACTTCACGACGATCAACGTGCCCGCGGGCGTGACCGTGCGCTCTGACGGCAACGGCCCCCTCGACCTGCGCGCCACGGGCGCCGTGGTGATCAACGGCGTGATCGACGTGTCGGGCGGCGACGGCGGACGCATCGTCGCGTGCAACAGCAGCGGCTCGAGCGGCGGCACCACGGGCGGCATCGCGGGCGCTACGAACGCGGCCTGCGCGGGCGGATTCCCCGTGTGCGGCGGCGCGGGCGGCGGCGGCGGACTCGGCACGGCGGGCCTCGCGGGCGCGCTCACCGTCGGCGGCGGCGGCGGCAACCGCGGCGGAGGAGGCGGCGGCGGATACCTCAGCTCCGGCGCGACCTCGGGCGCGGGCGGCGGCGGCGGCGGCGGCGGATTCGCGGGCGGCGGCGGCGGCGCTGGCGCAGGTCGCGGATGCACCGCGGCGGTGGGCAACGGCGGCGCAGGCGGCGCGGGCGGCGGCATCGGCGGCGCTGCGGGAGGCTCGCTCGCGGGCACGCAGGGCCTCGGCGGCGCCGGCGGAACGGGCGTCATCGGCACGACCTACAACGGCAACCCCGGCGCGCCCGGAGGGCTCTGCAGCATGGTCGGGAGCTACGGCGCGGGCGGCGGCGGCGGCTCCATCGGCGCCGAGGCCGCGGCGGACCTCCCCATCGACCGCGATACGTTCCGTCCGGGCTCTGCGGGCGGCGGCGGCGGCGGTCCGTCGGGCGGCGGCGGCGGCGGCGGCGGCGGCGCGATCCGCGTCGCGTCGCCCGTGTCGATCACCATCGGGTCGATGGCCCAGCTCCTCGCGCGCGGCGGAAACGGCGCGCAGGGCAACTGCGGCGGCGGCGGCGGCGGCGGCGGATCGGGCGGGATCATCTACCTCTACGGTCGCGCCATCACGACCGCGATGGGCAGCGTGATCGGCGCCGACCCCGGCGGCGGCGGCTTCGCCGTCGGCGGCGGCGGACCGGGCGGACACGGCGGCATCGGACGCATTCGAATCTCGGTGCTCCCCGCGTCGTGCGCGCTCGCGCCGGTGTTCACGCCCACGCTCGATGACCACGAGCTCTGCGCGCTCTCGACGGGCGCGGGCGTGCCCGGTCAGGCCTTCCTCCGC
>JAXLYG010000016.1:0-230350 GCA_046351535.1 Polyangiales bacterium | reverse complement strand
GGCGATGTGCGTTCGCGCGCGGTCACGATGGGCAAGATCGCCGACATCCTCCAGGCGCGCGGTCAGCTCGACGAGGCGCTGCGCATCCGACGGGAGGAGGAGCTTCCCGTCTACGATCGCCTCGGCGATGTGCGTGAGCGCGGAGTTGTTTTTGGGCGGATCGTCGATGTCGAGATTTCGCGTGGCAACCTCGAGGCTGCACGCGATCTTCTGGAGCGCGAGGTGCTCCCAATCTGGCAGCGACTCAACAACCCCGAAGGCATCATCTTCACGCACTGGAAGCTCGGTCAGATCCTCGTTCGCGAGAACCGACACACCGACGCGCTCCCCCACATCGAGAATGCCTTCTCGCTCGTTCAGAAGCTTGGGCATGCCCAAGGCATCGTCGCGGTCGGCCATGACTACCTCGCCCTCCTCCAACACACCGAAGACACCGCGCGCTTCTCCGAGGTGCGCGCGGTGATCCTCCCGTACGCGAAGCTCCTCGGACTCGTCTGACCTCGCTCCTCACCCTCTCACCGGAAACACACACCGCGATGCCCCCATCTCCACCCGTTTCGCCTGACGAACTCCGCGAGAGCCTCGCGGCCTTGACCCTCGCCACCTCCAACGCGCGCGCCGTGCTCGTCTCGTCGGGTGACGTCGCCGAGTCGCGCAACTACCCCTTCGCCCACATCGCCGGACGCGCCGACGAGGCGCGCGTGCTACGCGAGTGGCTCCTCGGCGGACGCGACCACTACGACCACGCGCGCAGGCCGCTCGGCGGCGCGGCCCTCGTCACGGGGTTTCGCGGCGTCGGCAAGAGCACCCTCGTTCACAAGGTGCTCTTCGACACGTCGCTCGCGGGCCTCTACGCGATGCCCTTCGCCGACGAGGCCGACTGGGGACCCTTCGACCGCGCGAGACTCGCGAAGGCCGTCGAGTCCGCCGAGCGCGGCAAGCCCCCGGGGCGCTCGCTCGTGCCGAGGCTCTATGTGCCCGTGCACATCGACGTCGCCAACGCCATCGAGCGCAAAGACCTCATGGAGCGCGTGCTCCGTCGGACGTACTTCGCGCTCAGCCGCTACCAGATCGGAGCGCTGCGGCCCGACCTCATGCGCCGCGCGCGGCTCGCGTACATCCGAACGCTCGGCAAGCTCGAAGCGAGCGCCGCGACGAAGGTCAACGAGAAGCTCACGAGCGCCGTCGGCGCCAACCTCGAAGGGCTCTCGAAGCTCGAGGTCACCGCGCAGCAGGAGATGGAGTTCGCCGAGACCCTCAAGCTCGTCGCCGACGACCTCTCCATCGAGGAGATGGAGGACGAGCTCATCGACCTCGGAGCCGAGCTCTCCGACGGCGTGCACGGCGCCGTCGACAGCCTCGGGCGCCGCGTCATGGGCGCCATCACCGACGCGCGGAACCAGGGCTACCTGCGCCTCCGTCAGCTCTTCACGGGAGACGTCGGGCGACAGGTGCACCTCGTCTTCGTCTTCGACGAGCTCGACAAGCTCGACGACGGAACGCCCGCCACGCCCGAGACCAACGAGCTCTCGTTCTCGCTCATGCACGGCAATCCCGCGGTGTACTCGGGGCCTGACGCGGGGAGGCCCACGCAGGGCAGCGCCGTGCTGCGTCGACCGAAGGCGTCGAGCGCGGCGCTCGCGACGACGGCGGCGGTGATCCGTCAGCTCAAGATCCTCTTCTCGACGAGCGGCGTGTCGGCCATCGTGATCGGTGGACGCGCCGCCGAGGAGCAGTGGCTCGACGAGGTGACGCACACCGACCCGCTCTTGCGTAGCGTGTTCAGTCGCCGTGCCGTGCCGCCTCGGGCTCGACGCGGTGAGGCGGATGTTCCCCGAGGGCATCGAGGCCCGCCCGCACCTGCCCGCGGCGGTCACCTCTGGACGCGCGGACGCTACGAAGTTGCTCCGCGCGCGAGGCGCCGACATGGCAGGGCGCCTCGACGACGAGTTTCCCCACGTCGCTCACGACGTGCTGGCGAGGCTCATCGGACGCTTCGGCGACACCCCTCTCTCGGCGGCGCGCGCGCCGTGGCCGACACGATCGGCGCGATCAGCGGGCGCCCGACTCGAAGCGCTCGCGATCACGCTGCTCGCCACGGCGACGCCCATCAACCGCCGCGAAGCCTTCGGCGCTGACGCGCTGCGTACGCTCCTCCTGCGGCTCGCGACGACGTACTTCGACCCCACGCTCCGGGTCGACGAACCCCAGGAGGGACGCGCCTCGGGGCTCCGTCAGATCGTCGCCGAAATGCTCCCCGAGGCATTGCACAAGCCCGTGATGGCGCGGGTGCGCTCGCTCGTCGATGCCGCCATCGCCGCGGCGCCCGCGGAGAGCAACCCCCCTGTGGTACCCTCCGAAGCCGTGAGCTCGCACCGCTGGACCGACCTCGACGGAATCACCCCCTGGCGCTCGCCGGGACCGCGGGCGTACGGGGCGCTGTTCCTCTGTCCGTCGTCCGATCCGTCGGTGTCGAACATGCTGGCGCTCAGCGAGTCGATCCTGCCGACGTGCACTTCAGCGCGCCCCCCGAAGGGCAGCCCGGCCCCTACCTCGTGGTCGAGCCGCTCGGCGCGGGCGCGAAGACCACGCAGGTCCGCGTCACGCTGATCGGCGCGAGCGGCGAGGTCTCCGAGGAGCGCACGCTCCCGTGGGACCCGTCGAGCTTCGAGACGCGACTCGGCCTCGGCAACGCGATCCGCGAGCTCGCCCCGCGCATGGCGCGCTGACCGCGCCGACATCACGGGTGATGAACGCCAACATCACGGGTGATGAACGCGGGCGCGCATCCGGCGGCACGACTGCGTGATCGCCGTGGCGCGGTGCCGGGGTTCGCGCTTCGCGATTCACCGCCGGCACCGCGCTCGCTCGACGGAATCACCCCCTGGCGCTCGCCGGGGCCGCGGCCGTACGGGGCGCTGTTCCTCTGTCCGGGATGCGGCTCTTTCGCGGGGGTACGGGGTCACCACCGCACCCCCGCGAAAGAGCCGCACCTCTTCCTCGTCCGATCCGTCGGTGTCGAGCATGCTGGCGCTGAGCGAGTCGATCCCTGCCGACGTGCACTTCAGCGCGCTCGCCCTGCCACTGGCGCGCTGACCGCGCCGACATCACCCGTGATGAACGCCGACATCACCCGTGATGAACGCGCCGGTCACCCGTTCTTCGTCTCGCGGCGCTTGTGAATCGCCGCGACGGCGGCGCGGAACTCCTCCGCGTCGAGGCCCAGGAGGTCGTAGACCGAAGCCTTGCCCGGTGACGTCGCGCGCGTCTTCGCCGTGGCGCGAGAGCCCGCGGCGCGGATCTTCTCGGCCGCTTCCTTCGCGAGGGCGCGCTCCTCGACGCTGGCCGTCTTGCCGCGCTTGCGCTTGCCGCTCTCGCGCGCGACGTGGTCGCGCACTTCGGCCGCCGCATCGCGCAGCGCGACCGTCGACGCCTTCGCAACGTCGAGCGTCGGACCTCCCTCCCAGAGCGTGACGACCTTGCCTTCGAGGATCTCGCGCGTGTCGTCGGCGGGCGTCGCCGCGGCCAGGCCGAGCAGCGCCTCGACGCGCGCCGGACGCAGCGTCGCGTACTGCGCCGCCGTGAGGTGCTCCACCGCGGTCGTGAGGCGATCGACGGTGCTCTTCGAGAGCCCAAGACCCTCTTCGCAGAGCGCGCGGTGGCCGCCCTCGTAGCCGAGCGCCTCGGCATATCCCGGCCGCTTGAGCGACAGGAGCGCGCGACCGAGGGCGTAGTACCCGCGCGCGGCCTGCTCCATCGCGGCGCGGGCCTCGTCGAAGGCGGCGCGGGCGTCGCGCAAGATGCGGTCGTGCGCGACACGCTCGGCGGCCTCGGCGCGCTTCTTCAACGCGGGCGGGAGCTTCGCCAGATCAGGATCCGCCGCGGCGGTCTTCGCGGCGGTCTTCGCGACCTTCTTCGCTGGCTTCGCGGTCTTCTTCGTCGACGTCGTGGGAGCGCGCTTTGTC
The DNA here is from genome assembly GCA_046351535.1 of Polyangiales bacterium. Lineage (GTDB taxonomy): Bacteria > Myxococcota_A > Polyangia > Polyangiales > CAISKJ01. Next base: position 226,385 of record JAXLYG010000016.1, on the reverse strand, counting down.
ATCGCCTCGCAACGCTCGCCCCAACGCAAGCGCCCCGTCAACGCCGTTCTCTCGCTTGACGCCGTGCCACTCTGCGAGGCCCCATCGCGCGTCGTGACCCCGCTCCGCGCGCTCCTCGTGGCCTCGCTCCTCTTCGCGGCGTGTGACGCGCCGACCCCTGCGCGCACGCCCGACGCCGCCGTCGATCGCGTCGAGGTCGACGTCGCGCCCGCGGAGCGCGAACTCCCGCCGTCACCGAAGGCGCTCGCCGACCTCGCGGGCTTCTCGCTGCCCTATCGCGATCTCCCGCCGGCCTCCGACGCAGCGTCCGTGGCGCGTCGGCGGTGGGCGCTTCGAACCGTTCGCGCGATGGGCCTCCGTCGCATTCGAAGAGAGATCTTCTGGACCGACATCGAGCCCACGCAGGGGAGCTTTCGCTTCGACGCCTACGACGCGATCGTGCAGGAGTGCGCCGACGCGCAGATCGAGCTCCTCGGCGTGCTCGCATACGGAAACCCCTGGGCCAGCTCGGCCCCCGGCGCTGACGCGTACTTTCCGCCCGACGACCCCGCGACCTTCGCGCGCTTCGCCGCCGCGACCGTGCGCCGCTACCGCGACCGCGTCCACGACTGGGAGATCTGGAACGAGCCCAACGCGGGCTTTCGCTTCTGGCGCCCCAACCTCCGCGGCGATCCTGCGGCCTTCGGCGCGCTCGTCGACGCCGCGCGTACGGCCATCGCGGTCGAAGACCCCGCGGCGCGCGTCGCCTACGGCGGCACCGTGTTTCTCCCGCAGGTGCTCACGGGCGGCGTCGAGTTCGCGCGCGAATCGTTCGAAGCGAACCGCGGACTCTCTCGCGCGCTCACGGCCTTCGCGATGCACGCCTACACGCTCTATCCGCCGCGCGTCTCGCCCGAGCGCGACGCGTGGCCCGAGGTCGCGCACACGCGCAAGGTCGCGCAGATGGCCGCGATGCTCGACGCCGAGGGCTTCTCGCTCGATCGCCCGATCTGGATCTCCGAGATGGGCTGGCCCGTCACCGCCACCGTGACCGAGGCGCTGCAGGCCGCGTGGCTCGTGCGCGCGGTGCTCCTCTCGGCGCTCGCGGGCGTCGACGGCGTGTGGATCTATCAGCTCGGAGATGGTCCGTCGGCCAACGACCTCGTGCCCGAAGATCGCTTCGGGATCTTTCGCTACGACGCCAACACGGGCGACGCGATCGACCCCGAGGAGAAGCCCTCGGCCACGGCGCTGCGGGTGCTCTTCACGCGCTTCGGACGCCACCGGGTGACGGGGCGCGAGGCCCTCGCGGGGGCTCCCTCGGACGTGTACGCGCTCGCGTTGAGAGACCCCGACGGGCGTCGCGCGCTCGCCGTGTGGCGCGCGGAAGACGACGCCGGGCCGTGGCGATGGACGCCGCCCGCGGGGTCGACGGTGACCGACGCGCGGGGCGACGCGGTGACCGTCGGCGCCGGGGGGGTGACGGTGACCGGGGCGCCTGTGTTCGTGGCGATGTGACGCCGCGCTGAGGCTTGACACGGAGGGTTGCGGCCTTCTAGGTTCCGCGGCCTGCGGCGAACGTCGCCGCCCGACCTCCAGGGGTCGAGAGCTTTCCCCCAGAACAACCCGCGTCCGCCCGCACAGCACACGCCCGCGAGACACATTCCTCCGCGACGGCGCCACTCACCGCATCGACATCCCAGGCGCGCTCCGCGCACCAGCACTCGTAAAGCCCCGAAAGCCATAGGACCGAACCGCGTGATGAACCATCGCGATGCCACGGACGATGCACGGTCTCTCCCGCGGAGAGCGTCGCGTCGGGCCGTGGGCGCTGGTCGCGGTTCACGGCGTCGCGGGGCGCACTCCCACCAACCCGTCGGAGCGCAACGCGCCGACGACTGACCGAGAGACCAGATGGAAGCGATCAACCTCCGAGACCTCAAGCAGAAGCCGATGCCCGAACTGGTGCAGATGGCGAAGGACCTCAACATCGAGAACGCCGCGGGGCTCCGCAAGCAGGAGCTGATCTTCGCGCTCCTGCAGGCGCACTCGGCCAAGAAGGGCGAGGTCGCCGCCGAGGGTGTTCTCGAGTGCCTCCCTGACGGCTTCGGCTTCCTCCGGGCGACGGATTACAACTACCTCCCCGGCCCCGACGACATCTACGTCTCCCCCTCTCAGATCCGCCGCTTCAGCCTCCGCACCGGCGACATGGTGCAGGGCACCGTGCGCCCGCCGCGCGACAACGAGCGGTACTTCGCGCTCCTCAAGGTCGACAAGATCAACTACGAGGCCCCCGAGGTCGCGCGCGACAAGATCCTCTTCGACAACCTCACGCCGCTCTATCCCAACCGCAAGTTCAACCTCGAGTTCGAGCGCAAGAACAACTCCACGCGCATCATCGACCTCCTGGTGCCCATCGGGATGGGCCAGCGCTGCCTCATCGTCTCGCCCCCGCGCGCGGGCAAGACCGTGCTCCTCCAGAACATCGCCAACGCGATCAGCACGAACCACCCCAACGCCGACCTCATGGTGCTCCTCATCGACGAGCGCCCCGAGGAGGTCACCGACATGCAGCGCTCGGTGAAGGGCGAAGTGATCTCGTCCACCTTCGACGAGCCCGCCACGCGCCACGTCCAGGTCGCCGAGATGGTGATCGAGAAGGCCAAGCGCATGGTCGAGCACAAGCGCGACGTGATCATCCTCCTCGACAGCATCACGCGCCTCGCGCGCGCCTACAACACGGTGGTCCCGCCGTCGGGCAAGATCCTCTCGGGCGGCGTCGACTCCAACGCGCTCCACAAGCCGAAGCGCTTCTTCGGCGCGGCGCGCAACCTCGAGGAGGGCGGCTCGCTCACGATCATCGCCACGGCCCTGGTCGACACCGGGTCGCGCATGGACGAAGTGATCTTCGAAGAGTTCAAGGGCACGGGCAACAGCGAGATCCACCTCGACCGCAAGCTCATGGAGAAGCGGATCTTCCCCTGCCTCGACATCAACAAGTCGGCGACGCGCAAGGAGGAGCTGCTGCTCCCCGAGTTCACGCTCCAGCGCGTGTGGCTGCTCCGTCAGCTCCTGCACCCCCTCAACGTCATCGACTCGATGGAGTTCCTCCTCGACAAGGTCACGCGCACCGAGACGAACCGCGAGTTCCTCGAGTCGATGAACCAGTGACCTGAGGGTCGTTCCCGCCGCCTCGCCTTCCCTCGCATTCTCCCCGCAAAACAGGTCTTGCGACGCAGCCACGGCTTGACGCCGCGGACGCATCCGCACGACCCTCGCCCGATGCCCCGCAACGTGGTCTTCGTCGCGCCGTCGCCCACCGAGGCCACGCTGCGCTTCGCCCGCGCGCTCTCGAAGCTCGACGACGTGCGCCTCCTCGGCGTGGTGCGCGCGCCCTTCGGCGAGCACGCGTCGCTCTTTCACGACGCCGCGCGCCTCGAAGACCCCACCGACGCGGGCGACGTCATCGCCGCCATCGAGACGCTGCGCGCGCGATACGGCGAGCCCCACCGCATCGTCGGCGTGCTCGAAGAGCTCATGGTCCCCCTCGCCGTCGCGCGCGAGCACTTCGGCGTGAAGGGAACCGGCGTCCACACGGCGACGCTCTTCCGCGAGAAGGCGCGCATGAAGGACGCGCTCCGCGCCGCGGGCCTCCCCGTCGCGCGGCACAGGCTCATCACGAGCGCCGACGACGCGCGCGAATTCGCTTCGAGCGTGGGCTTTCCGATGATCGTGAAGCCGCCCGCGGGCGTCGGGGCGAGGGCGACCTACCGCGTCCGCACCCTCGACGAGCTGCGCGAGGCGATCACCCGCGCGAGGGTGTCACCAGACCATCCCGTGCTCGCCGAAGAGATGCTCGTGGGCAGGGAGCACAGCTTCGAAACGATTACGCTCGGCGGCGTACCCCGGGTGACGTCGTTCTCGACCTACCTCCCGGGCTGCCTCGAGGTGCTCGAAAACCCATGGATCCAATGGGCCTGCGTGCTCCCGCGCGAGGTCGAGAGCGAGCTCCACGCGCGGGCGAGAGAGATGGGCGTCGCGGCCGTGCGCGCGCTCGGCCTCGAAGACGGCATGACCCACATGGAGTGGTTCGAACGCGCCGACGGCTCCCTCGCGATCGGCGAGATCGCGGCGCGGCCGCCGGGGCCCCAGCTCTGTCAGATGACGGGCCTCGTGAACGGCGTCGACATCTACCGCGCGTGGGCGAGGGCCACCGTCGACGGCGCGCTCGACGCGCCGTGGGAGCGCCGCTACGCCGCGGGCTGCGCGTTCATCCGAGGCGTGGGCCGCGGTCGCGTGACGGCCGTGCGAGGCGTGCGAGAGACGCACGACGCGCTCGGCGACGCGTTCATCGAGGCGAAGCTCCCGACGATCGGCGCGATGAAGAACGAGAGCTACGAGGGCGACGGCTACGTGGTGATCCGCGACCCGAGCACGGCGCGCGTCAGGGCGCTCATCACGGCCATCGTCGAGACGATGAAGGTCTACTACGAGGGGTGATCGCCGCTCCCGCGCGGCCTCCAACGCGCGTAGTCTCCGCGCCCGGAGACAACCAACGGCCATGGGCAACGAACGGGCGCGACAGAAGAAGCTCGCGAAGCACAAGAAGAAGCGCGCCGACGCGAAGCGGCGCACCACGGCGATCCAGCGCGGATCCGAGGCGAGCGGGCACGAGAAGCTCGCCCGCATCGCGTCGTCGTGGAGCGTCGACGGCGCGTGGCTGAGCGCCGACTGGGACGGCACCGAAGACCCCGCCCTGGTGAGCGCCGTGCTCGTCAGGCGGGGCGCCGCAGGAGACCTCGTCGCGGGCATCTTTCTGGTCGATCGCACGTGCCTCGGCATCAAGTCGGGCAGCGTGCGGCGCGTCACCCGAGAGACCCTCGCGGGCGTGCTCGATCAGATCCGCGACCTCCACGGCGGCGTCGTCGCCGTCGACCTGCTCACGCTGCAGTCGGTGGCCTTTCACGCCGTCGACTACGCGCGCGCCCTCGGCTTCTCGCACGACCCCGACTTCCCGCTGGAGTTTCTCGGGGCCCGCCCCGAAGCGCTGCTCGACACGCCCTTCGCGAAGCTCGAGAAGCCGCGCTACATCGCGGGACCGCGCGACGACGTCGTCGGCGTCATGGCGCAGCTCAACCGCGCCCGCGGCGCCGGCAACTTCGACTACGTCACCGACCTCGCCGCCCTCCTCGGGCCCGGCGTCGACTTCGAAAGCGCCTTCGAAGACGCCTTCGAAGACGCGGACGGCGAGGAGCGCGACGGCGAAGACGAGCCCGCCGGGCTCCCCTGAGGCCCCGCCACAGCCCCCCGCGAAGGCCCGCGCGGCCGCGGATCGCGCGCTCCCTCAACGCCGCCGTTGCCTTCGGCGCGCGTCGCGGAATACCGTCGCCCCGTGATGAGAGCGTCGCGCTGGCTAACGTGTATCGCGGGCGGGGTCGTGCTCCTCTGGGGTGACCTCGCGCACGCGCAATCGACGACCGCGGAGACCACGGCGGGGCAACCGTCGCTCGCGCTCTCGCCCCCGGCGCAGAGCGTCACGCCGACCGCCGCGCAGGGGCTCTGGTGGACGCCGCCGCCGCTCGCCCCCGGCGCGACGTGGAGGGGCCCGAGAGCGCGCGCGGCGCCCCCCGTCGACACCTCCGTGGTGCCGCGAAACCCCGACGAATTCGTCAGCTCCGAGCAGCGCTGCGAAGACACGCAGTTCCTCGGGCGCATCGCCGCCGAGACGCTCTCGGCGACGGCGGGCGTGGCGGGCACCGTGATGATCACGGCGTTCATGGTCAACTCGTCGAACAACTGGGGGACGGCCCTCCTCACGTTCACCGTGGGCGTCGCGTCGTACCTGCTCCTGCCGCCCCTCGCGGTGCACGGCGTCGGGCGCAACTTCGGAGGCAACGGCAAGATCTGGGCGGCGCTCGTGGGGGGCTTGCTGCTCCCCGTCGTGGGGCACGTCATCGGGTACGAGCTCAGCCACACGACCGAGTGCGAGCCCGGCGCGCGCACGGCCCACCCGAGGCGCGCCCCCTCGCTCGCGAGCTCCCTCGAAGACCGCGCGCCGCGCTGGGCGCCCGCGATCGCGCCCACCGGACAGGGCGGCGCGATCATGGCCGTCACCGTCGCGTTCTGAGCGGCCGATGACCCGCGCAGAGAACCTCTGACTGCGCCAATTTCGCTTCTCGCCGTGACCTCTGGTATCGACCGGACGCATGGCCACCGCGCTCCCACGCATTGACGTTCCGCTCACCCTCGAAGAGGTCGCGCGCCAGACCGGCGGGACGCTCCGCGGTGACCCCTCGCTGCGCCTCGTGGGCCTCGGCACCGACACCCGGGCGCTGCACCCCGGCGCGCTCTTCGTGGCCCTCCGCGGCGAGCGCTTCGACGCCCACGACCACCTCGACGCGGCCATGCGCAGCGGCGCCGCGGCGCTCCTCGTCCGAGCGGGCGCCGCCGTGCCCGAGGGCGCCCCCTGCGTCTTCGTGCCCGACACGCTCGCGGCCCTCGGACGCATCGCGCGCGAGCACGCCCTCTCCGTCCGCCGCGCCGCGAAGGCCGCGCGCCCCGCGGGGATCCCCGTCGTCGCCATCAGCGGCGCCGTCGGCAAGACCACCACGAAGGAGCTCACCGCCGCGGCCCTCGCCGCCGCCACGAAGGGCCGCTGCCACGCGACGGTGGGCAACCTCAACAACCTCGTCGGCGCCCCCTTCACCCTCCTCGGCCTCTCGACCGACGACACCGCGATGGTGGTCGAGTGCGGCTCCAACGGCCACGGCGAGATCGCCCGCATCGGAGAGATGACCCGCCCCGACGTGTCGATGTGCATGAACGCCGACGCCGCGCACACCGAGGGCCTCGGCTCCATCGACGCCGTCGCCGACGAGGAGGGATCGATCTTCGCGTTCGCCTCGCGCGCCGTCGTCGCCAACGCCGACGAGCCCCGCTCCCGAGCGCGCACCGATCGGGCGCCCGCGGGGTGCGCGCGGTGGCTCTTCGGCGTCGCCGCGGAGTCGCACGTCCGGCTGGTCTCTCGCACGCTCCTCGACGACTGCCGCGCGAGGCTTCGCTTCGCGGTCTCGCCCGAGCTGTGCCCCGACGTCGGCGAGATCGAGGTCGAGAGCCCGCTGCTCGGCGCCGCGGTGGCGTGCAACATCGCGGCGGCCCTCTGCGCCACGGCTGCGACGGGCGTCGACGCCGAGGGGTTGCGCGCCGCGGCGAAGGCCATCGAGTCGGTGAAGGCCGTGCCCGGGAGGCTCGTGCTCCGCGAGCTCCCCTCAGGGACGCGCGTCATCGACGACACCTACAACGCGAGCCCCAGGGCCGTTCGCGCCGCGCTCGAAGCGGCCTCGGAGATCGCCGAGGTCCACGGGTCACGCCTCGTGGTGGCGCTCGGAGACATGCTCGAGCTCGGCTCCCTCAGCGAAGAGGAGCACCTCCTCGCGGTCGATCGCGTGTGTGACGCCGGCGCGACGGTGCTCGTCGCGGTGGGCGCGGAGATGACCCTCGCGGCCTCGCACGCGCAGCTCCGGGGCCTCGACGTGCACCTCGCGATGAACTCCATTCAGGGCGCCGAGAAGCTCTGCGCGGCGGTCAAGCCGCGCGACGTGGTGCTGGTCAAGGGCTCGCGCGGGATGCGCATGGAGCGCTGCGTCGAGGCGCTCGCCGAGGTGACGCGGTGATCTACCTCCTGCTCTATCCGCTCCGCGGCGCGGCGTCGTGGCTGTCGTGGCTCAACGTGCTGCGGTACATCCCGTTCCGCACGATCATGGCGACGCTCACCGCGATGGTGATGTCGTTCGCGCTGGGCCCGTGGTTCATCCGGCGCCTGCAGGAGAAGCAGATCGGGCAGGTCGTCCGCGACGACGGACCGCAGTCGCACCTCTCGAAGCGCGGCACGCCCACGATGGGAGGCTCGCTGATCCTCTTCACGCTCGTGGTGCCGACGGTGCTGTGGGCCGACCCCCACAACAGCTTCGTGTGGCTCACGCTGATCGTCACGGTCTGCTACGGGATCGTGGGCTTTCTCGACGACTACCTGAAGATCAAGAAGAAGAACTCCGGCGGCCTCGCGGGGCGCTACAAGCTCGTCGGCCAGGTGCTCGTGGCGAGCCTCGTGGTGGGCTACCTCTTCCTCGGTAAGGGCGCGTTTCTGCCCGCCGACTGGATCGAACACCGGGACCACCTCGCGCTGCCCTTCAGGGCGTACCGCCACGCGATCATCCTGCCCGTGGGGGTCTACATCGCGTTCGGGGTGTTTCTCGTCGTGGGCACTTCGAACGCGGTGAACCTCACCGACGGACTCGACGGCCTCGCCATCGGCCCGGTGATCATCAACGCGATGACGTACCTCATCTTCGCGTACGTCACGGGCCTCACGCTCGGCAGCTTCGACATCGCGCGCTACCTCGACATCCCGCCGATCCGCTCGACGGGAGAGCTCACCGTCCTCTGCGGCGCCATGATGGGCAGCGGCGTCGGGTTCCTCTGGTACAACACGTACCCCGCGTCGGTGTTCATGGGAGACGTCGGCGCGCTGGCCCTCGGCGGCGCCCTCGGGATGCTCGCGCTGGTCACCAAGAACGAGCTGCTCTCAGCGCTCCTGGGCGGGGTCTTCGTGGTCGAGACCGTGTCGGTCATCATCCAGACGACCTACTTCCAGTACACGAAGCGGCGCTACGGACAGGGCAAGCGCATCTTCCTCATGGCGCCGATCCACCATCACTTCGAGAAGCAGGGGTGGGCCGAGCCGAAGGTGATCGTGCGCTTCTGGATCATCTCCATCGCGCTGGCGCTGATCGCGCTCTCGAGCCTGAAGCTGAGGTAGCGGGAGAGGGAGTCGGTCGGTCAGGCCGACTGCTTGAGGGTCATCGCCATCGGGACGCGGTGCAGGAGCCAGATCCCGAGCGGCATCCCCACGATCGTGAGGCAGAGCAGGTAGCCGACCTTGAAGGCCAGCAGACCCAGCCACCAGCCCACGAAGACGAACCACACCACGCGCAGGATCCACGACAGCTCGCGCACGGGCTGACCCGTCCACGGGTCGTGCTCGACGGGCTTGAGCGTCAGCACCTGGGGCACGCGGTTGAACATCGTCGCGCCGAGGGGCAGCAGCACGAACGACGCGCAGAAGAGCCACGCCGTCAGCCCCCAGAGCAGCGCGAGCCACCAGCCCACGAAGAGGAACCAGAGCGCACGCTTGAGGAACTCCATCGTCGCATCACCTCTGCCGCGCCCGTCGAAATCCGTGAGGTCTCTCGGCGCGTCGGCGGTCGCATGTACAGCCGCGGGCGTCCGAAGTTACGCCACCGCCGCGGGCGCCGCCTCGTCCCTCCGCTTGACGGGGCGACGGATCACGTAGTCCGCCGCGTACTCGGCCTTCGCCTCGCCCGTCGCGGGGTCGACCAGCCAGGTCATCGCGAGCTTCTCGGGCACGCGGATCACGCCGGGGTCGCGCAGCGTGCCGAAGACCACGTCCCACACGGGCGACGTGACGCCGTGGTTGGTCTGCGGGCCGTTGAAGTGGTGCGCGAAGTGGTGCCTGCGCAGGTAGCGCCCCACGGGCCCCGTCGGTGGGTGCGTGTGGAGCCGACGGTGAAACATCTCGTAGCCCACGTAGGCCGCCGCGTAGCTGGCCACGAAGGCGAGGCCCTTGCGACCCGCGACGGCGCGCGCGACGAGCGCAGCGCTCGCCACGATGGGCCCCACGTGCGTGACCTTCTTCGAAGTGGGCGCGAAGTAGAAGCGCTCGGCGTGGTGGCGCCGGTGCTCCTCGGCGAAATCGGTCTCGCTCTTCGGGTCGTGCCCCACCCAGCGATGGAGGGCGTACTCGCTCAACGACCAGCCCGCCGCGCCTGCCAGAACCGCTCCTGCGATCATGCTCCCGACTCCTTCGTTCGATCCTTGTCCGTGTAGCGTTTCACAGCCGAGAAGGCGCGCGTGACCGCGTCGGGCTCGGCGCCGAATCCCACCAGCAGCGCCCGCGTCATCGCGTCGGCGAGCGGCGTCGCGTCGAAGCCCGGCGCGTGCGACTTGAGCTTCGAAAGCTCCAGCACGGCGCGCAGCCCCGACCAGTAGAGCACCGCGCGCTCGAGCGCCGGGCCCTGCGAGAGCGCGGCCTCCTCCGCGGCGGCGGTGAAGAGCGCGGCCACCACGCCGAGCAGCTCCATCGTGGTGTTGACCAGCGCGAGGCCCTCGTCGCCCGGAACGAGCGTCCGGGGGTCCGCGAGCATCTGGTTGACGAAGCCCGTCTCCGTGGGGCGCTCCTTCGCGAAGCGCCCGTAGGCGCGGCCCGCGAGCACGATCCTCGCGAGCGCGGCGCCCTTCGCGCGAAAGGCCCCGTCGGCCTCGTCGAGGCTGCGCTTGAGGTGCGCGCCGAGGTCGCCGAGGGCCCGCCGCTCGAGCTCCGCGAGCAGGGCCGACTTCGACGGAAAATACCGGTAGAGCCCCCCCACCGCGACGTCGATGCGCTTCGCGATGGCGTGCGTGGTGAGCGCCTCGATGCCCTCGTCGCGCACGATCTCGAGCGCCGTCGTCACGATCTCGTCGACGCGCCTCGCGCGAGAGCGCGCCCGGCGCCCTCCGCCCTCGTCCACCCCGTCGGCCTCTCCGTGAATCACGTTCGTAAAGTGAACGACATTCACGTTTCTGTCAAGGGCCCCCGCGGCGCCGGTTCGGTCAACGATTTCGCGTTCTCGGGGCCGTTGATGTATCCCCCGGCGCGTGGAACGCACGGTCAACTGCAAGCGGGTCGTGGTCGTCGGAATGGGCGCTTCGGGCGAGTCGGCGGCGCGGCTCGCGCTGCGCAAGGGCGCTGCCTCGGTGGTGCTCAACGACAAGCGCGACGCGGCCGACCTCGACGACGAGAAGCTCATGGCGCTCGCGCACGCGGGGGTGACCTTCGACCTCGGGGCGCACCGGCCCGAGACCTTCGCGAAGGCCGACCTGATCGTGGTGTCGCCGGGGGTCCCGCCGCTGCGCGTGATCGAGGCCGCCGAGGCGCGCGGCGTCCCGGTGGTGAGCGAGCTCGAGCTCGCGAGCTGGTACACGCGCGCGCCCATCGTCGCGATCACGGGGACCAACGGCAAGAGCACGGTCACCACGCTCATCGGCGAGATCTTCAAGGCCGCGGGCTATGCCACCTTCGTGGGCGGCAACCTCGGCACGCCGCTCTCCGAGGCCGTCGACACGCCCGCCGCGGAGTCGAACGGGCGCCTCGTCGTCGAGGTGAGCTCGTACCAGCTCGAGAAGACCGCGAGCTTCTCGCCCCACGTCGCCGTGCACCTCAACCTCACGGCCGACCACCTCGACCGCTACCCCTCGCTGGCCGCCTACGGCGCCGCGAAGGCGAGGATCTTCCTCTACCAGCGCGCGAGCGATCACGCCGTGGTGCCCGGCGACGACCCCGTGGTGGTGGCCTTCGCGCGCGGCGGCGTGGCGAAGGTCCACACGTTCGGCGGAGACAAGGGCGAGACCCGCGTCGTCGACGGCGTGATCGTGACGCGCACGGGCGCGCGCTACCCCCTCTCGCTGCTCAAGATCCGCGGCGCCCACAACGTCTCGAACGCGATGGCGTCGATCCTCGCGGCGGAGCTCGCGGGCGCCTCGCGCGACGCCACGCTCGAAGCGCTCGAGTCCTTCGAGGGCCTCGCCCACCGGATGCAGTTCGTCCTCGAAGACGAAGGCGTCGTGTACTACGACGACTCGAAGGCCACCAACGTGGGCGCCGCGATCCGCGCGCTCGAAGGCACCGACCGCCGCGTGGTGCTCATCGCCGGAGGACGCGACAAGGGCGGCTCCTACGATCCCCTCGTGCAGCTCCTCAAGACGAAGGCCCGCGCCGTCGTGCTGCTCGGCGAGGCCGCGCCCAACCTCCGCGCCGCCATCGGGACGTCGGTGCCCCACCGCGAGGCCGACTCGATGCGCGAGGCCGTGCGCATGGCGCGTCTTCTGGCCGAGCCGGGCGACTGCGTGCTCCTCGCGCCGGCGTGCAGCTCCCTCGACATGTTCGACAACTACGCCCACCGCGGGAGGGTCTTCGCCGCCGCGGTGCGCGAGTTCGCGGTGTCGCCGCGCACGTCCGATCCGGGCCGCGGAGGTGACGCGTGACGATGGCCGTCGAACCGACCGCCAACGTGCGCCGTCGCTCGCTCGACGCGCGCCCCGGCGTCGTCCCCACGACCGAGACCGCGACGGCGCCCCGCACGCGCAAGGCCGCGCGCTACGACGGCCCCATCGACTACGCGCTCCTCGCGGGGACGATGCTGCTCGTGGCCTTCGGGATCGTGATGGTCTACTCGGCCAGCGCGGTCTACGCGGGGCACATGCACCACGACTCGCAGTACTACCTCGTGCGCCAGAGCCTCTACGCGCTCGTGGGCTTCGGCGGCCTCACCGCCGCCGCGTCGTGGGACTACCGCAAGCTCCGTCGCTTCACGTACCCGCTCCTCGGCGTGACGGTCTTTCTGCTCGTGGTGGTGGTGGCGGGACTCGGCCACGCGACCAACGGCGCCGCGCGATGGATCCGCCTCGGGCCCATCCGCGTGCAGCCCGCGGAGATCGCCAAGGTGACGATCGTCGTGTGGCTCGCGCACTCGCTCTCGAAGAAGAACGAGAAGATCCGCACGTTCTCCATCGGGTTTCTGCCGCACCTGCTGATGGCGGGCATCTTGATGCTGCTCTGCCTCAAGCAGCCCGACATGGGGAGCGCCGTGGTGCTGCTGCTCCTCACGTTCATCCTGCTCTTCGTGGCGGGCGCTCGCACGGGGTACATCCTCGGCGCGGTGCTCACGGCGCTCCCCGTGGCCTGGTACCTCATCATGGGCACCGACTACCGCCGCCGCCGCTGGGAGGCCTTCATCGACCCGTGGCGCCACAGGCACGGGAGCTCCTACCAGCTCGTCGAGTCGCTGATGTCCTTCGGCAACGGAGGCTTCGGCGGAGTGGGTCTCGGAGACTCGCGTCAGAAGCTCCTGTTCCTCCCCGAGGCGCACACCGACTTCATCGGCGCGATCGTGGGCGAGGAGCTCGGCTTCCTCGGCATGTGCGGGCTCATCGCGGCCTACGGATTCATCATCTGGCGAGGGGTTCGCATCGCCTCGCGCGCCGCCGACGACCACGGCACCTACCTCGCGTTCGGGCTCACGTCGCTCTTCGGATTGCAGGCGCTCATCAACCTCGGCGTCGCGATGGGCGTGCTCCCCACCAAGGGCCTCACGCTGCCCTTCATCTCCTTCGGCGGGAGCTCGCTCGTCGTCGACCTCGCGGCCGTGGGCGTGCTGCTCTCGGTCTCTCGCGGCGCAAGCGAGCCGGGGCGCTGACATGGCGACGCCGCTGCGCGTGATGATCGCGGGCGGAGGCACCGGAGGCCATGTTTTTCCGGGCATCGCGGTGGCCGACGCGCTCGCGCGACGCACGCGAGACCTCGACGTGTGCTGGGTGGGCACGATGCGCGGCATCGAGGCGAAGGTGCTCCCCACGACGCCCTGGCGCTTCGAACCGATGGAGGTCTCGGCCCTCAACGGCGTGCGCGGCGTCGCGCTCGCGAAGGCCCTCGCGAAGCTCCCCACGGCGGGCCTGAAGGCGCTCTCGCTGCTCCGAACGAACCGACCGCAGGTGGTGCTCGGCGTCGGCGGCTACGCGGGCGGACCCATCGTGGCGCTCGCCGCGGCGCTTCGAATCCCGACGGCGGTGCTCGAGCCGAACGCCGTCCCGGGGCTCACCAACCGCATCCTGGCGCGCGTGGTCAAGCGCGCGTTCCTCACGCACGAGGAGGCCCTCGGGGCCTTTCCTGAAGGGGTTCCCGTGGTGACGGGCTCGCCCGTGCGGAGGGCGTTTCTTCAGCGCATGGCCTCCGAGGTCCGACGCCCCGAGGTGCCCGAGGTGCTGGTGATCGGCGGGAGCCAGGGGGCGCGCGCGATCAACAAGGTCGTGCCCGAGGCGCTGAAGCTCCTGCGCGCGAGGGGCCTGAAGCTCACGCTCACGCACCAGACCGGCGCCGCCTCGCGCGACGAGGTGCTCGCGGAGTACGCGCGCGTCGGCGTCGAGGCCGACGTGGTGGCCTTCATCGACGACGTGGCCGCCGCGATGGAGCGCGCGTCGCTGCTCGTGTGCCGCGCCGGCGCGATGACCGTCGCGGAGCTCGGTGTGATCGGGCGCCCGGCGATCTACATCCCGCTGCCCACGGCGGCCGACGATCACCAGCGCAAGAACGCCGAGGCGATGACCGCGAAGGGCGCGTCGTCGTGGATCGCGCAGTCGGAGCTCACGCCCGAGCGCCTCGCCGACGAGGTCGCGAAGGTGCTCGGCGACCCCGAGGCGCTGCGCGCGATGGGCGCGCGCGCGTGGGAGACCGCCCGGCCCGACGCGGCGGGCGTGATCGCCGACGAGCTGATCGCGCTGACGCGATCGGAGTGACGCGGACGATTTCGGTACCGGGGACGGGACTCGAACCCGTAAGCCCTTGCGGGCGGCGGATTTTGAATCCGCTGCGTGTGCCAGTTCCGCCACCCCGGCGTGTGGGTGCGCGACGCGGAGCAATGATCTACACGGGTCGGAGCTTTCTCGCAAAGGGCTTGATTCCGGGCGCGCGAAGAAAAATGACGAGGCGAGTAGAGAGCTTCGCTTGACCTTCAAAAATCAGGGTGTTACAAGCCGCGCCCTCCCTCGGATGTGCCCCGCGACAGGCGGTTGGTACGCCGAGAGAGAAACACATCTATGTCGGTGGCTGCGCCCATTACCGGGCGAACGCACTGGCGGGAGCCCTCCGGGGCCGCGGACGGCGGCACCGAGGAAACGAAGAGCGGATCAGACCTATGGAGAGCAAGGCGATTGCGCGGTTCGCGCGGGTCGCGCCGCGAAAGGCGCGCACGATCGTGAACCTCGTCCGGGGCCGCAAGGTGGCCGAGGCGATCGACGTGCTGATGTTTACCCGCAAGGCCGCTGCGCCTGTGGTGCGTAAGGTCATCGAGTCAGCCCTCGCCAACGCGAAGAACTCGGACCCCAACGTCAACATCGACGACCTCTACGTGAGCGTCGCGGCGGTCGACAAGGGTCCGAACAAGCACGTGCGTCGCTGGCGTCCCCGCGCCATGGGTCGCGCCACGCAGGTCACGAAGGGCGTGAGCCACATCGCGATCACGCTGAGCGACGTGCTCCCGCAGCGCGTGGCGAAGAAGCAGGAGCGCGCCGAGGCCCACGCGGCGAAGAAGGCCGCCAAGGCCGCGTCGCCCTCGACCACGACCACCTCGACCACGGAGACCTCGGCCTGAAGGCCGGGTGAGAGAATCAGATGGGACAGAAGGTTCATCCGTACGGGTTCCGCCTGGGGGTCATCAAGACCTGGAACTCGAAGTGGTTCGAGGAGCGCAACTACGCGGCGTGGCTCCACGAGGACATCACCCTGAAGCGCCTGGTGCGTGAGCATCTCGCCAACGCGTCCATCGCGGGCGTCGAGATCGAGCGCGCGGCCTCTAAGGTCAAGGTCATCGTGTTCACGGCGCGTCCGGGCATCGTGATCGGCAAGGGCGGCAAGGGCGTCGAGGAGCTCAAGAAGGGCAAGGCCGGCGAGGCCCGCCAGCCCGGACAGAAGAGCGCGACCCCGCCGTTCCCCGGGCTCATGAAGTTCACCAACGCTGGCGCCGACGACATCGTCATCGACGTCCAGGAGGTGCGCAAGCCCGAGACGAACGCGCAGCTCGTGGCCGAAGCGGTCGCGACGCAGCTCGAGCGCCGCGTGTCGTTCCGCCGCGCGATGAAGAAGGCCGTGACGCAGGCGATGAAGCTCGGCGCCAAGGGCATCCGCATCCGCTGCGCGGGTCGCCTCGGCGGTTCTGAGATGGCGCGCGTCGAGAGCTACCGCGAAGGCCGCGTGCCGCTGCACACGCTCCGCGCCGACATCGAGTTCGGCCAGGGCGAGGCGCACACGACCTACGGTTCCATCGGCGTGAAGGTGTGGCTGTTCAAGGGCGAAGTTCTTCAGCAGAAGAAGCGCGCCCCGAGGGCGCGTTGATCGCGCAGGCGTAGAGGACGACGATGCTCTCTCCCAAGAAGGTCAAGCACCGCAAGCAGCAGAAGGGCAACCTGAAGGGCACGGCTCACCGTGGCTCCGATGTGTCCTTCGGTGACTTCGGTCTCCAGGTGACCGAGTCTGGCAAGGTGACCGCCCGCCAGATCGAGGCCGCTCGTATGGCGATCACCCGTCACGTCAAGCGCGCGGGCAAGCTCTGGATCCGGGTCTTTCCGGACAAGCCCATCACGAAGAAGCCCCTCGAGACCCGCATGGGTCACGGCAAGGGCAACGTCGAGGAGTGGGTCGCCGTGGTGACCCCCGGCCGCGTGCTCTACGAGCTCGGCGGCATCCCCGAGGACATGGCGCGCGAGGCCTTCCGGCTCGCGGGTCACAAGCTCCCCGTGGCAGTGAAGCTCCTCACCCGCGCGGTGGGGTGAGTAGAGGACACCATGGCGAAGACGCTCAACATGGCCGACCTGCGGTCCAAGTCCGACGAGGAGCTCGCGACGTTCATCACGTCGACGACGAAGGACCTCGTGGAGGTCCGCTTTCAGAACTACACCAACCAGCTCGCCGACACGAGCCGCATCGGGAAGCTGCGCCGCGACCTCGCGCGCGCCCTCTCCGAGAAGACCCAGCGCGCCGCCAAGGCCGCAGTGAAGGCGTGAGGAGACCGCGATGACGGACACCAACACGGCGACCGCCCCCCAGGGCGCCGACAAGCACGGGCGCAAGCGCACGCTCGTGGGCAAGGTCACCAGCGCGAAGATGACCAAGACCGTGGTGGTCGAGGTCGTCCGCTCGGTGCGCCACCCGATCTACGGCAAGTACGTGCGCCGTCGTGAGAAGTACAAGGCCCACGACGAGAACGGGCAGTACAAGGCCGGCGACGTGGTCGAGATCCAGGAGCACCGCCCCCTCTCGCGCGAGAAGCGCTGGGCCGTGGTGAAGCTGGTCAGCCGCCCCGAGGAGACGTGACATGATCCAGATGCGCACGATTCTCGACGTGGCCGACAACTCGGGCGCCCGCCTGGTGCAGTGCATCAAGGTGCTCGGCGGCTCGCGCCGCAAGTACGCGGGCCTCGGCGACGTCATCGTGGTGAGCGTGAAGGAAGCGCTCCCCAACATGAAGGTGAAGAAGGGCCAGACCGCCCGCGCGGTCGTGGTTCGCACGACGCGTGAGTACGCGCGCCCGGACGGGTCGTACGTGAAGTTCGACGCGAACTCGGCGGTGCTGATCGACAAGGAGGGCGCGCCCATCGGGACGCGCATCTTCGGACCGGTCGCCCGCGAGCTGCGCGGCAAGAACTTCATGAAGATCATCTCGCTGGCGCCGGAGGTGATCTGATGAGCCTCGCGAGGATCCACAAGGGCGACACGGTGTTCGTGATCTCGGGCAAGGACAAGGGCAAGACCGGCAAGGTGCTGTCCGTGTCGCCCGAGCACGAGCGGGTGGTCGTCGAGGGCATCAACGTTCAGAAGCGTCACACCAAGGCCACGATGCGCAATCGTGAGGGTGGGATCTTCGAGCGCGAGCACCCGATCCACATCTCGAAGGTCATGCCCGTCGATCCTGAGACGGGCAAGGCCACGCGGGTGAAGGTCCGCGTCGAAGCGGACGGGTCGAAGGTCCGACTTGCCAAGAGCGGCAAGGAGATCAAGCACGAGACCGTGTGAGCGCGCGAGACCCACGCGCAGACGAGACGCGTGGAAACGTGACGCAGAGGAACGACGATGGCGGACGATAAGAAGAACAAGGGCGCCGGCGACAAGGCCAAGGGCGCTGACAAGGGCGGCGGAAAGCCCGCGGCCAAGGGAGCCCCTGCTGGCAAGGGCACCCCCGCGAAGCCCGGCGCGAAGCCTGGCGCGAAGAAGCCCGCGGCTGCGGCCCCCGTCGAGGCGGGTGAGCGCAAGCCCGAGGAGCGCTTCCCGCCGCGGCTCCGTGACAAGTACCACGGTGAGGCCGTCCCGGCGCTCATGAAGCAGTTCAAGTACACGAACCCCATGCAGGTTCCGCGTGTGCTCAAGGTGACTGTGAACATGGGCCTCGGCGAGGCGGTCTCGAACGCGAAGATCATCGAGGTGGGCGTCGACCAGGTCCAGGCGATCACGGGGCAGAAGCCCATGATCACCAGGGCCCGCAAGTCGATCGCGACCTTCAAGCTCCGCACGGGCCTCGCGATCGGCGTGATGGTCACGCTCCGCAAGGAGCGTATGTGGGAGTTCCTCGATCGTCTCATCACCTTCGCGCTGCCGCGCGTGAGGGATTTCAAGGGCGTGAGCCCCAAGGCCTTCGACGGCAAGGGTAACTACACCCTCGGCGTCAAGGAGCAGATCATCTTCCCCGAGATCAACTACGACCTCGTGGAGAAGGTGAAGGGGCTCAACATCTCGATCACGACGACCGCGAGGAACGACGAGGAGGGCCGCGCGCTCCTCCAGCACCTCGGGATGCCGTTCCGGACCTGATTCTGGCTTTAGTGGAGAGACCAACGTGGCACGTGCCTGCGCATTCGCGAAGCTTCAATCCGCACCGAAGTTCTCGGTGCGTCACCGGAACCGCTGCAAGGTCTGCGGCCGCGCGCGCGGCTACTACCGCAAGTTCGAGCTGTGCCGCGTCTGCCTTCGGGTGTACGCGCTGCGCGGTGAGATCCCGGGCGTGATCAAGGCGAGCTGGTGAGAGGCGAACATGCTGACCGACCCCATCTCTGACATGCTGACCAGGATCCGTAACGCCACCATGGCGCGGCACGAGCGCGTGAGCGTTCCCGCGTCGCGCCTCAAGCGCGCGGTGGCTGAGATCCTGGCCTCTGAAGGTTACGTCTCGTCGGTCCAGACCGAGTCTGGCGACGACGGCCGCGAGTCCCTGACCCTGGTGCTGAAGTATGGCCGCGATCGCGCTCCCGTGATCGAGGGCATCCGCCGGGTGTCTCGCCCGGGCCGCCGGGTCTACGTGGCGTGTGATGACATCGCGAAGGTGCGCTCGGGCCTCGGGATCTCGGTGCTCAGCACCTCCCGCGGCGTCATGAGCGACCGTGAAGCGCGCAAGCAGGGCGTCGGCGGCGAGCTGCTCTGCGAAGTCTGGTGAGGAGCTGACCATGTCTCGAATCGGCAAGCGTCCCGTCGAGCTCCCCAAGGGTGTGTCCATCACCGCAGGGGCCGACTTTTTCGAGGTCAAGGGCCCCAAGGGGTCCGTGCGTCGCGCCATCCCGGCCGACGTCGCCATCACCGTCGCGGGCACGACGGCGACCATCTCTGCGAAGCCCGAGCTCGACGTCGCGTCGGTCTCGCGCGTCACCGGCACCGTGCGCTCGCACCTCGCGAACGCCGTGGCCGGCGTCGAGAAGGGGTACTCCCAGGCGCTCAAGCTCGAGGGCACCGGCTACAAGGTCGAGGAGCTGAAGAACAACAAGCTCACGATGACCCTGGGCCTGTCGCACAAGGTCATCTACGACGTGCCCAAGGCCGTCTCGGTGGTCGTGACGCCCGACAGCAAGCAGACGGTCGTGTTCTTCGAGACGGCTGACAAGGACCTCCTCGGTCAGGTCGTCGCGCAGATGCAGTCGTTCCGTCCCCCGGAGCCCTACAAGGGCAAGGGCGTGCGCCTCGTGGTCATGAACGAGAAGGCCAAGACCGCGCAGCCCGAGCTCGTGAAGATCGTCCAGAAGGCGGGCAAGGCCGGCAAGGGCGGCAAGAAGTAAGTGATCTCGTAGCCGACCCGGCGCACCGCATGGGTCGTACGCGAGCGAGGAATGACGATGAGCAACAAGAACGACACCAGACTGCGTCGGAAGTACCGGATCCGCGCGAAGATCCACGGAACCGCGGAGCGTCCGCGCCTCACGGTGTTCCGGTCGTCGAAGCACATCTACGCCCAGGTCGTGAACGACGACGCGGGCACCACGGTGGCCTTCGCGAGCACGCTCTCGAAGGACGTCCGCGACGCGGTGAAGGAAGACCGCAAGGTCGACGCCGCGAAGAAGGTCGGCGAGGCCATCGCGAAGGCGTGCGTCGCGGCGGGCGTCACCCAGGTGGTCTTCGACCGCAACGGGTACGTGTACCAGGCGCAGAACCGCATCGGCGTTCTCGCAGACGCGGCCCGCAAGGCCGGCCTCAGCTTCTGATCAGGGACAACGGGAGACACATCGATGTCGATGGACAACGAAGCGAAGTCGGCCGAGGACAAGGAGAGGGTCGTCCACATCAACCGCGTGGCCAAGGTGGTCAAGGGCGGTCGGCGGTTCTCGTTCTCGGCCCTCGTGGTCGTGGGTGACGAGAACGGTCGCGTGGGCGTCGGGCTCGGCAAGGCCAACGAGGTCCCCGAGGCGATCCGCAAGGGCCACGACCAGGCCAAGAAGAACATGTTCAGCGTGCCCCTCGTCGGCGGGACCATCCCCCACGAGGTGCTCGGCCACTACGGCTCGGGCAAGGTCATGCTGCGCCCCGCGTCGCCCGGTACGGGCGTCATCGCGGGCGGTGCGGTCCGGGCCGTCGTCGAGAGCGCGGGCATCCGCGACATTCTCACGAAGAGCCTCGGGAGCCGCAACCCTCACAACTCCGTGAAGGCCGTGGTGTCGGCGCTCAAGCAGCTGCGCGACATCGCCGCGACGGCGGCCAAGCGGAACCGCCGCCCCGAAGACCTCACCGAGACGAGCGCGTAAGGGAGAGGAACGTTCCGTCATGTCGCACAAGACCAAGCTCCGCGTGGTTCAGCAGAAGTCCACGATCGGGGAGCGCCACCACTTCGAGAAGACCATCGCGGGTCTGGGCCTGCGCGGGCCGCACTCCGAGGTCGTGGTCGACAACACCCCGTCGTTTCGGGGGATGATCAAGAAGGTCATCCACCTCGTCTCCGTGGAGGAGATCGATGGCTAACGTACTCAGCAACCTGCGGGCGCCTGTCGGCGCGAACCGCAACCGCACCCGCAAGGGCCGCGGCGTCGGCTCCGGCCTCGGCAAGACCGCTGGCAAGGGTCAGAAGGGCCAGAAGGCCCGTCACCCTGGCAATTTCGGGAAGCTGCACTTCCAGGGCGGCCAGACCCCGATCCAGCGTCGTCTGCCGAAGCGCGGGTTCCGCAACCCGTTCCCGGCCGAGATCGCCGAGGTCAACGTCTCGTCGCTCGGTCGTCGCTTCACCGACGGCTCCGTGGTCGACCTCGACGCCCTCAAGAACGTCGGGCTCGTCGACGACGGCTACGGCCGCGTGAAGATCCTCGGCGACGGCGACCTCGAGCGCAAGCTCACCCTCAAGGTGCACGCGATCTCCGCGGGCGCCCGGGCCAAGGTCGAAGCCGCTGGCGGCTCGGTCGAGATCATCGAAGACGCGAAGGCCACCGACGGGGGAACGAAGTAGCGCCCCCGAGGGGTTGAGTCGGGGCACCCCTCCGCGCGGCTCTCTCTCGAATCGTTCGAGAGAGACGCTGGAGTGGTGCCCCCTCTATTCCCCTCGGCGCGGGTCTGTGTTAGACGCCCCGCGCGACTTCACCAGTAGGAATCACACCGGATGGCTACCAGCGCGCTCGCCAACATCACCAGGATCCCTGAGCTCCGCCGAAGGGTGCTCTTCACCCTGGGCATGCTCGCGGTCTACCGCGTGGGCGTCTTCGTGACCGTCCCCGGCGCCGACCGCAAGGCCATGCAGGAGTTCATCGGTCAGGACAGCTCGGGCTCGCTCCTGAACCTCCTGAACCTCTTCTCTGGTGGCGCGCTCGAACAGGTGTCGATCTTCGCGCTCGGCGTGATGCCGTACGTCTCCGCGTCGATCATCCTCCAGCTCCTCACGTCGGTCTTCAAGCCCCTCGAAGAGCTCCGCAAGGAGGGCGAGATGGGCCAGCGGAAGATCAACCAGTACACCCGCTACGCCACCGTGGCGCTCGCGCTGGTGCAGGGCTTCTCGATCTCGCTCTACCTCGAGAACCGCCAGACCGCCGACGGCGTGCAGGTCGTCGTCGACAAGGGGTGGGCCTTCCGCGCGCTCGCGATGCTCACGCTCGCGACGGGCACGGCCTTCATCATGTGGCTCGGCGAGCAGATCACCGAGCGCGGCATCGGCAACGGCATCTCGATGATCATCTTCGCGGGGATCGTCGCCGACTTCCCGTCGAACCTCGGTCAGACCTGGCAGTTCACCAGCACGGGGCAGATCCAGCCCACGTCGCTCCTCATCGCGACGGTGCTCGTCATCGCGTCGGTGATGGCGATCGTGTTCTTCGAGCGCGGTCAGCGCCGCATCCCCATCGAGTACTCGCGCCGCATCATCGGCCGCAAGATGTACGGTGGTCAGCGAACGCACCTGCCGCTCCGCGTGAACTCCTCGGGCGTCATCCCCCCGATCTTCGCCTCGACGATGCTCGCGCTCCCCGCGACGCTCGCGGGCCTCCACGTCCCGGGCATGGACTGGATGCGCGACCACCTCGGCCGCGGCGACTGGATGTACAGCACCATCTTCGTCCTGCTCACGGTGTTCTTCTGCTACTTCTACACGGCGGTCACCTTTCCGCCCGTCGACGTGGCCGACAACCTCAAGAAGCAGGGGGCTTTCATCCCGAACATCCGTCCGGGCAAGCCCACGGCCGACTACATCGAGAAGGTGCTCACCCGCATCACCTTCGGCGGCGCGCTCTACGTCGCCATCATCTGCATCGTGCCCGACTTCCTGCGGCAGTACCTGAAGATCCCGTTCCAGTTCGGCGGCACGTCGATCATGATCGTCGTGGGCGTCGCGCTCGACACGGCCAACCAGATCGAGTCGTACCTGATCTCGCGCCACTACGAGGGCTTCGCTGGCCCCGGTGGCCCGCGCATCCAGGGACGGAGGGCGGCGTGAAGAACCTCATCTTCATCGGCCCGCCGGGGGCCGGCAAGGGCACCCAGGCGCAGCGCCTCTGCACGAAGCTCGGCGTGCCGCAGATCTCGACCGGCGACATGCTCCGAGCCGCCCGCAAGGCCGGCACCGAGCTCGGTCGCAAGGCCGACGAGTTCATGGCCAAGGGCCTCCTCGTCCCCGACGAGGTCGTGATCGGCCTCGTGCAGGATCGCATCGCCCAGAGCGACGCGGCCGCGGGCTTCGTGCTCGACGGCTTCCCCCGCACGGTCGCGCAGGCCGAGAGCCTCGAGCGGATGCTCTCGAAGGTCGGCAAGCGCATCGACGACGTGGTGCTCCTCGAGGTGCCCGACGAACTCATCGTCGAGCGGATCACCGGTCGAAGGGTGGGCGAGACCTCTGGACGAATCTTTCATCTCAAGTATGATCCGCCCCCCTCTCCCGACCGGGGGGAGGGCGGCGAACGGCTGCTTCAGCGGGCAGATGACCGCGAAGACGTCGTTCGCAAGCGCCTGGCGGAGTACGCCGCGCTGACCGCGCCCCTCGTCGCCTGGTACGCGAACAAGGGTCTTCTTCGCCGCGTAGACGGCGTGGGCGCGCTCGACGACGTCACCGCGGCGCTCTTTCGGGCGATCGGAGCGAACTGAGGTTTATGGCTCGCAAGCGTTCAGAGGCATCAGGGCCGAGAGAGCCCAAGGGCGACAAGCTCGAGTTTGAAGGGGCGGTGCTCGAGGCGCTGCCCAATGCGATGTTTCGTGTGAAGTGCGACAACGGCCTCGACGTGCTCGCGACGATCTCGGGGCGCATGCGGCAGTACTACATCCGCATCCTCCCCGGCGATCGCGTCACCGTCGAAGTATCGCCCTACGACCCGTCGAAGGGTCGGATCACGTACCGGCACAAGTGAGAATGCACACCGCGCCGTGATGGCGCATGCGGTGAGTGAGAACGATGAAGGTCCGTCCCTCGGTGAAGAAGATCTGCGACAAGTGCAAGGTGGTCCGCCGCAAGAATGTGGTGCGGATCATCTGTGAGAACCCCCGTCACAAGCAGCGTCAGGGTTGATGAGTCATGGCACGTATCGCTGGAGTTGACCTCCCCGGTCGCAAGCACATCTCGATCGCGCTCCGTTACCTCTACGGCGTCGGCCCGACGCGCGCCGTGGAGATCTGTGAGAAGGCGCAGATCCCGCTCGACAAGAAGGCCCAGGACCTCTCCGAGGGTGACATTCGCAAGATCCGCGAAGTCATCGACTCGGGGGAGTTCAAGGTCGAGGGCGACCTGCGCCGCGAGGTGCAGCTCAACATCAAGCGCCTGATGGACCTCGGGTGCTACCGCGGGCTTCGGCACCGCAAGGGCCTCCCCGTGAACGGTCAGCGGACGCACACCAACGCTCGCACGCGCAAGGGCCCCCGCAAGGGCCTGGCCGTGGCGCGCGCGGCGCCCGCGACCAAGAAGTGATCCCCACGTAGCGCACAGGACGAGCAGAGGAACCGATGGCGAAGGCCCAGACTCAGGCGACCTCGTCGGCGAAGGCCGGCGCGAAGGTCAAGAAGAAGACCAAGAAGAACGTGCCGAAGGGTGTGTGCCACATCCAGGCGACGTTCAACAACACCATCGTCACGATCGCGGATATCTACGGCAACACCGTGGCGTGGTCGTCGGCGGGCTCTCGCGGGTTCAAGGGCTCGCGCAAGAGCACTCCCTTCGCGGCGCAGGTCGCTGCCGAAGACGCGGCGCGCAAGGCCGCGGAGCATGGGATGCGCGAGATCGCGGTGTTCATCCGCGGTCCTGGCGCGGGCCGCGAGAGCGCCCTGCGCGCGCTCACCACGGCGGGGTTCCGCATCACGCTGATCCGCGACGTGACGCCGATCCCCCACAACGGGTGCCGGCCGCCCAAGCGCCGCCGCGTCTGAGTCGCACACAGGGATATTCGGAGAGAACACGGTCATGGCTCGTTATATCGGTCCCGTCTGCAAGCTCTGCCGCCGCGAACAGACGAAGCTCTTTCTCAAGGGCGATCGCTGCTACACCGAGAAGTGCTCGTACGAGCGCAGGAACCACCCGCCCGGACAGCACGGCCCCAACAGCCGCGTGAAGTTCAGCGAGTACGGTCTCCGCCTCCGCGAGAAGCAGAAGGTCCGCCGCGTGTATGGCGTTCTCGAGCGCCAGTTCCGCAAGTACTTCGCCGAGGCCGACCGCACCAAGGGTGTGACCGGCGAGAACCTCCTCTCGCTGCTCGAGCGCAGGCTCGACGGCGTGGTGTACCGCCTGGGCTTCGCGGCGACGCGCGCCGAGGGCCGTCAGCTCGTTCTCCACTGCCACGTCCTCGTGAATGGCAAGCGGGTGAACGTGCCGAGCTACGTCGTGAAGGTGGGCGACAAGGTCTCGATCCGCGAGAAGTCGCGCGAGATCCCGCGCATCAAGGAGTCCGTCGAGGGCGCCGAGCGCCGCGGCCAGAGCACCTGGCTCGAGCTCGACAAGGCCTCGTTCACGGGCACCGTGAAGTCTCTCCCCGTTCGCGAGGAGAACAACGCGGTCGCGATCAAGGAACAGCTCATCGTCGAGTTCTACAGCCGCTAAAACCCCACAACACGACGCCGCGACCGCAGGGGAGCAACGCTGCCCCTCGGTGCGCGGCTCGTGGCATGAAAGGGCACGATACTTCCATGACGACGCAGTCCACGTCCACGCAGGCACGCAACTGGCGCGACCTGATCCGCCCGAAGGCCCTCATCGAGGAGGATCGGGACGCCCACACGGATTTCTACGGGAAGTTCGTATGCGAGCCCCTGGAGCGGGGCTTCGGTATCACGATCGGCAACTCTCTCCGCCGGGTGCTCCTGTCGTCGCTTCAGGGCGCGGCCATCACGGCGGTTCGTCTCGACGGCGCCCTCCACGAGTTCACGACGATCGACGACGTGAAGGAGGACGTGACCGACATCATTCTCAACCTCAAGGAGGTGGTGTTCCAGGCCGGAGAGGCCAAGCGCTACACCCTGAAGCTCGAGAAGGAAGGCCCCGGCGCCGTGCTCGCGGAGGACATCCGCACCGACGCGGCCGCGGGGATCCGCGTGCTCAACCCCAAGCAGCACGTGGCGACGGTCTCGCGCGGCGGCAAGCTCTCGATGGAGCTCGTCGTGGGCATGGGCCGCGGGTACGTGCCCGCCGAGCGCAACAAGGACCCGAACATGGCCATCGGTTGGATCCCGATCGACAGCCTGTTCTCGCCGGTCCGCAAGGTGAACTACACGGTCACCAACGCCCGCGTCGGCCAGATGACCGACTACGACAAGCTCACCCTCGAGGTGTGGACCAACGGCGCGGTGCGTCCTCGTGACGCCGTCGCGTACGCGGCCAAGATCCTCAAGGAGCAGCTCCAGATCTTCATCAACTTCCAGGAGCAGGACGAGGTCACCTCCGCTCCGCGTTCGAGCGAGGCGCCGCCCCTCAACGAGAACCTGTTCAAGTCCGTCGAGGAGTTCGAACTCTCGGTGCGCAGCGCGAACTGCCTCCAGAACGCGAACATCTCGTACATCGGCGAGCTCGTTCAGAAGACCGAAGCCGACCTCCTCAAGACCAAGAACTTCGGCCGCAAGTCCCTGAAGGAGATCAAGGACAAGCTCGCCGAGCTCGGTCTCACCCTGGGCATGCACATCGAGAACTGGCCCTCGCTGCTCGAGCGCTGGCGCGCCGAGCACGGCCAGGTCTGAGCGCGATTACTCCGTAAGCAAATACAACCGAGAAGCAGGAACCAGCAGTCATGCGCCACGCCAACGCCGGCCGTAAGTTCGATCGCGACGGGTCGAGCCGTGCCGCGATGTTCAAGAACCTCGTCGCGAACCTCTTCGCCAACGAGCGCATCGAGACCACCGTGCCCAAGGCCAAGGAGCTCCGCCGCATCGCGGAGCGCCTGATCACCCGCGCCGCGCGCTTCGGCGCCGACGCCAACAACGCCGACGCGTCGCCCGCCGTCGTCGCGAAGCGTCTCGCCACCAAGCGCTCCATCGCCTCGGTGCTGCCGCAGTGGGGCGAGCGCCTCGTCAACGGCGAGCCCGAGCGCATCGACGTGGTCGAGCACCTCTTCCGCGAGATCGCGCCCCGCTACGTCAACCGCCAGGGCGGCTACACGCGCATCCTCAAGACGCGCAACCGTCGCGGCGACAACGCCGAGATGGCCATCATCGAGCTCGTCGATCGCAACACCAGCGTGGGCAAGGCCACCGGTGACGCGACCGTTCAGGCCGTGCGCAGCGCCGAGCCCCGCAGCCGCAAGGTCGAGGGCGAGGCCGCCGAGGCCCCGGCGTCGAGCGAGCCCTCGTCCGCGGGCTGATACCCCGCAGCACGAAGCGCTTCCCCGCAGCGCCCCTCTCACGCTTCACGGCGAGGGAGGGGCGTTGTCATGTCCGCGGAGACGACGTGAACCCCTCCGAGCATCCTCTCTCTGGCGACGAGCTCCCGCGGCTGCGAAGCGCGCTGCCCGGGCCCGTCGCGAGCGGCCTCGTCGAGCAGCTCGCGCGCGTCGAGTGCCCCGGTCTCACCGCGCGCCGCAAGCGCCGCGAGGAGCTCACGGGGGCCTCGCACGACCCCATCGTGTGGGCCGCCGCGCGCGGCGCCAACGTGCTCGACGCCGACGGGAACCTCTACGTCGACATGACCGCGGGCTTCGGCGCCGCGCTCCTCGGGCACACGCATCCGCGCGTCGTCGAGGCCGTGCAGCGGCAGTCGGCGGTGATGCTCCACGCGCTCGGCGACGTGTACCCGTCGGCGGGCAAGATCGCCCTTGAAACAAGGCTCTCCGCGATGGCGCCGTGGGCCGCGCGGGTGATCCTCGGGCTCTCGGGCGCCGACGCCGTCGAGGCCGCGCTCAAATCCGCGATGCTCCACACGCGGCGCGCCGGGGTGATCGCGTTCGAGGGCGCGTACCACGGGCTCTCGTACGGCGCGGTCTCGGTGTGCGGGTACAAGCGCGCGTTTCGAGCGCCGTTCGAAGGCCAGCTCAACGCCGCGGTGCGCTTCGCGCCCTTCGCAGACGAGTCCGTGCCCGGGTCGGCGGAGCGCTCGCTCGACGCGGTCGATGCGCTCCTCGCGACGGGCGAGATCGGCGCCGTGATCGTCGAGCCGGTGCAGGGGCGAGGGGGCGTGGTGATTCCTCCCGACGGCTTTCTCGCGGGGCTTCGCGCGCGGACGAGGGATCGCGGCGCGGTGCTGATCGCCGACGAGATCTACACGGGCCTCTACCGCACGGGCCCGCGCTTTCGCGCCGTCACCGAGGATGCGGACCCCGACGTGATCTGCCTCGGAAAAGCGCTCGGCGGAGGCGTCCCCGTCAGCGCGTGTCTGCTCCGAGAGGAGGTCGCGCGCGCCTGGGGTGACTCCGTGGGAGAGGCCATCCATACGTCGACCTTTCTCGGCAATCCGCTCGCGTGCGCGGCGGCGCTCGCCTCGCTCGATCTGCTCGAAGACCCGTCGACGCGCGACACGCTCCGCGTCGCGGGCGAGCGTCTCTCGTCGTCGCTCGGGACCCTCGCGGACGACCGATCGCTCGGGATTCAAAGGGTCTCCCGATGCGGGCTCCTCGCGGGCGTCACCGTCGAGGGAGGCGTCTCGCGCGCGCTCTCGGTGATGCGCGCGATGCTAGAGCGCGGGTACATCGTGCTGCCCGGCGGCGTCGCGGGTGACGTGCTCACGCTCACACCGCCCGCGTGCCTCACCGACGCGCAGCTCGCGGGCTTCACGCGCGCGCTCGCCGAGACGCTCCGCGGAGTGCGTCCGTGATGGAGGGCGCGCTGCGAGACGAGATCGCCGCGCTGCTCGCGACGCCCCACGCGCGCATCGAGTCCGCGGCGGTCGAGCGCCTCGCGGTTCGTCTGTTTCACTGGCAGCACGCGAGAAACGCGGTGCTCGCGCGCGTCGCGGACGCGGCCCTCGACGGGCGTGAGGTGCGCGAGATCGATGAGATTCCCGCGGTGCCGACCGACGTGTTCAAGCACGCGCGCGTCGCGTGCTTCGCGTCGGAGCGCGCCGTGAGGACCTTTCGTACCAGCGGGACCACGCAGGAGGTCCGAGGCGAGCACCACTTCGAAGACCTCTCGCTCTACGAGTCCGCGGCGGAGAGCGCGGCGAGGCGCTGGCTCCTCCCGAGGTCTGCGTATCGCTTCGTGCTGCTCGCGTCGGATGAGGGCGAGGCGCCCGACTCGTCGCTGAGCTTCATGCTCGCGCGCTTCGCCGAGCGCTGGGGCGATGGGCGCGACGCGTTCTTCATCGCGCGCGGAACGCTCGACGCCGACGGGGCCACGCGGGCGATCGACGAGGCGCGGAGCGGCGGCGCTCCCGTGGCGCTCCTCGGGGCGGCGTATGGGTTCGTGCACCTCGTCGACGCGATGGGGGCGCGCGCGGTGAGCCTTCCCGAGGGCAGCGTGGTGATGCCGACGGGGGGCTTCAAGGGACGCTCGCGCGAGGTCGCGCCCGATGCGTTTCACGCGATGCTCCAGGCGCGCTTCGGCGTGTCGCGCGCGCAGATCGTCGGCGAGTACGGGATGACCGAGCTCAGCTCGCAGGCCTACGAAGCCCACGCGGAGGGGTGCGCGCCAGGCGAGTTCCGCGCGCCCCCGTGGATGCGCGTGACCGCGGTCGATCCGGTCTCGCTGGAGCGCGTCGCAGACGGCGAGGTCGGGCTGATCCGCGTCGTCGATCTCGCCAACGTCGGGAGCTCGGTCGCCATCCAGACCAGCGATCTCGGTCGCGTCACCGCGCGCGGCTTCGAAGTGCTCGGGCGCGCGCCCGGTGCGACGCCGCGGGGATGCTCGCGCGCCCTCGACGCCGCGCTCTCGGGCGACTCCCCGTGAGCCGCGTCGACGACGTGCTGCGCGCCGCTCGCGCGCTCGCGGACCCCTCGCGCGAAGAAGGTCGCGCTGCACGCGAGGCGGCCGTGCGGGAGTGCGCGCTGTCTCCCGCGATGGCCGATCACGTCTTCGCGCTCGCGTGCGCCCGCTACACGCGCGAGTCCGTGGACGCCCTCACCTCCGCTGCGAGAGAGCGTGAGCGCGTGGCCGTCGTGCTCGCTGCGACCGTCGCCGTCGCGCCGCTGCGGGCCGTCGCGCTCCCGTGGCTCGCGGGCGCTGCGCGCGTCGATGTGCGCGGATCATCGCGGCAGTCGGCGCTCGTCGACGCCGTCGTTCGCGCGTTCGGCGTGCGCGAGATCACGCGCGTCGGAACGATCACGTCCGAGGTCGACGCCGTCGTCGCCTACGGGAGCGACGAGACGGTCGCGGAGATCGATCGCGCCACGCCCTCCGCGCGCTTCGAGGGCTACGGGCACGGCTTCGGCGTCGCATGGGTCGACCTTGAAGACAGCGGCTTCGACGCGGCCCGGGCCGTCGCGCTCGACGTCGCGCTCCACGATCAGCGCGGGTGCCTCTCGCCGCGGATCGCGTTCGTGCGGGGTGACGCGGTGGCCTTCGCGCGCGCGCTCCACGAGGCCTTCACGGCGCTCGAAGCGTCGCTCCCGCGCGGCGTCGTCGAGGTCGGAGAGGCCGCGTCGGTGATGCAGTGGCAGGGCGCGGCGGCGGCGCGTTGCGCGTGGTCGCGGCGCGGCAGGGCGCACTTCGTCGGGGCGCTCGAAACGCCTTCGTTCATGGCCTCTCCGGGCCTTCGAAGCGTGCTCGTGTGCCCCGTGTCGAGCGTCGCGGAGGCGTGCTCGGTCATGGGCCGCGCGCTGGCGCACCTCACCTGCGTCGGCGCGACGGGATCGCTCGACGCGTGGCGCGCGACGGGGGCTCGCGTCGTGCGCGCGGGCTCGATGCAAGACCCCGCGCTCGACGGACCCGAAGATCCGCGTCCGCCGAAGACGCGCGCGAGAGCCTTGTAGAGCGGTCGAAGGAGAGGGGGCGGGTCAGTTCACGGAGCTGCCCGACGAGCTGCTCGACGAGGTCGAGGAGGTCGTCGCGGCGGGCGCGGCGCAGGCGCCGTCGCAGCCCGAGGGCTTGGCGCACGACGCGGGAGCCTCGCTCGGCGCGGCGTTCTTCTTGTTCGACGAGCCCGAGTAGAGGTCGCCGTACCACCCCGAGCCCTTGAGCACGAAGTTGGCCGAGGTGATGAGCCGCGTGGCCGTCTCGGCGCCGCACGCCTCGCAGACCTTGATGGCGTCTTCGGTGATGCGCTGCACCTTGTCGAACGTGTGGTTGCACGCGGAGCAGCGGTACGAATAGGTCGGCATGTGCGGACGGGTAACCCGCGCGAAGCGTCGAGTCAACGCCCCGGCGTGAATGATCTTCGGTGATGGCTGCGGGGAATGATCGCGCGAACGGGCGGCGATCAGCCCCCGGCGCGGCGGGCCTTGGCCTGGGCGAGCACGGCTTCGAGCTCGGCGGCCTCGGTGGTCTCTTCGGCGGCGGCGGCGACGGCGGGCGCGGTCGACTCTTCGGCGCTCACGCGGACGTTGGGCGCGGCGGGGGCGGCGGCGCCCGCGGCGAGGCCCATCTTGCGCTTGAGCTCGTCGAGGGCCATGTCGGCGCCGCGGGCGGTCTCGAGGTCGCGGAACTTCTGCTGGAGCGAGTCGCCCGAGTACTGCTCCGAGACCTCGCTCTGCGCGTCGGCCTCGGCCTCCATCTGGACGATCTTCTCCTCCATGCGGTTGAAGGTCTCGAACGCGCTGTCGTTCGAGAGGCCCGACATGGTCTCGTGGATGGCCTTCTGCGCCTCGGCGCGCTTCTTCCGCGCGATGAGGACGTTCTTCTTGCGCTTGGCCTCTTCGATCTTGTTGTTGAGCACCCGCAGCGCGTTCTTGAGCTGCTCGACGGCGGTCTTCTGCTTCTGCCACTGGCGCTCGAGCTCGGCCGAGAGGGCCTCGTGCTCCTTCTGGCGGAGGAGGGCCTCCTTGGCGAGCTCGTCCTCGCCGGCGCGGACGGCCATCATGGCCTTGCGCTCCCACTCCTCGGCGGTGGCCTTCTCGGTGTCGAACTGCTTGCCCAGACGCTTCTCGTCAGCGATCGCGAGGGCGACCTGCTTCTTGGCGTCCATGAGCTGCGTGTTCATCTCCAGGATGACCTGGTTGAGCATCTTCTCAGGGTCTTCGCTCTTGGAGATGAGGTCGTTGAGGTTGCTCTTGATGAGCGAGGCGAGGCGGCCGAAGATTCCCATTGGCGCGTCTGTGCTCCCGTATCAGTGGGAAAGGTGGAGGTGGAGTCGCGGGAGGTGCTGCGAAGCGGCGAGGCCCATGTCCTCGACCACCGCCTGGAGCTCGTTCATGTCGAGGTTGTCGAGGGGCAGCGCCGCCGACAGGTAGATCCCGTCGTCCTGCAGCGAGAACGCCGAGTGGAGGAGCCCTCCGCCGTTGAGTCTCAGAAGCTCTTCGAAGAGCGCCTCGCGCCCGTCGGCGCCCTTCTCCGGCGCGTCTCCCACCCGCATGCGGAAGATCACCACGGGGCTGTCGACCTTGATCGCCAGGCTGCTCACGCCCGAGTCGTTGTCGGTCACGATGAACATCCCGTCGCCGAGGTCCTGGTAGGGGATCCCCGCTTCCTGGAGGTATTTCTCTACGTCGTCGACTGTACGCATCCGGTGGCTCCGCGCTCTGAAACGCGCGCGGGACACTACCAGTTCCAAGCCCTCGCGGG
This sequence comes from Polyangiales bacterium, assembly GCA_046351535.1. Lineage (GTDB taxonomy): Bacteria > Myxococcota_A > Polyangia > Polyangiales > CAISKJ01. The sequence continues at coordinate 193,966 of JAXLYG010000016.1, read as the reverse complement.
GAGCGCTTCTGATTCGCTGCGGCCGCGAGGGCGCGCCGCCCCCGCTGCGCCCCGCGCGGTCTTGTGTTTCTCGGGGCCATCGTAGATAAACCCCGCCGTGAAGCTCGAGACCCTCGCGATCCACGCGGGCCAGCACCCCGACCCCACGTCGGGCGCTGTGATGACCCCCATCGTGCTCTCGTCCACCTTCGCGCAGGAGGGCCCCGGGCATCACAAGGGCTACGACTACAGCCGCTCGGGCAACCCCACGCGCAACACCCTCGAAGCGTGCGGCGCCGCCCTCGAAGGCGCGCGTCACGGCCTCGCCTTCGCCTCGGGCTGCGCGGCGACCACCACCGTCCTCCACACGCTCAAGCCCGGCGACCACATCGTCTGCGGCGACGACGTCTACGGCGGTACGTTTCGCATCCTCGACAAGGTGATGAAGCCCATGGGCATCACCGCCACCTTCGTCGACATGACCGACCTCGCGCGCACCGCCGCCGCGTTTCGGCCCGAGACGAAGCTCGTGTGGCTCGAGACCCCGAGCAACCCCATGCTCAAGGTCTTCGACATCGAGGCCGTGTGCGACCTCGCCACGAAGCGCAACGCCGTCTCCATCGTCGACAACACCTTCGCCACGCCCGTCGCCCAGCGCCCGCTGGAGCTCGGCGCCACGGCCGTCGTCCACTCGAGCACGAAGTACCTCAACGGCCACTCCGACGTGGTCGGCGGCTTCGTGATGACCAGCTACGACGCCCTCGCCGAGCGCCTGCGCTTCCTGCAGAACGCCATCGGCGCGGTGCCGTCGCCCTTCGACTGCTTCCTCGTGCTGCGCGGGCTCAAGACCCTGCCCGTGCGCGTCGAGCGCCACGCGCAGAACGCCCTCAAGATCGCCCGCTGGCTCCAGGGCCGCGGCGACGTCGCGCGGGTGTACTACCCGGGCCTCGAGAGCCACCCCCAGTACGCCATCGCGCGCAAGCAGATGTCCCTCCCCGGCGGGATGATCTCGTTCGTGATCCGCGCGGGCGCCGAGGGCTCCGTCGCCGACCGCTCGATGCGCTTCCTCAAGGCCGTGAAGCTCTTCACCTGCGCCGAGAGCCTCGGCGGCGTGGAGTCGCTCATCGAGCTCCCCGCGGTGATGACCCACGCGTCGGTGCCCGCCGAGGCGCGCGCCGCCCTCGGCATCGACGACGGGCTCATTCGAATCTCCGTCGGCATCGAGTCCGTCGACGACCTCCTCGGCGACCTCGATCAGGCCTTCGAGGCTTCGCGTTGAAATCCTTCGACTCAAAGGTGATGAGCATGCGCGGTTCGATGCGTTGGTTGGCTGTCTTCACGGTGTGCGCGGTGGGCTGCGGCGACGACCCGCTGCCGCTCACGGGGCAGGCCTCGTGGGGCGACACGTGTCCGCCCGCGCAGCCCTGCGGCTCGCCCGGCGTTCACTCTCCCCGCGGCGCCGCGGGCTCGCCCGTCGTCGACGTCGACTGCTCGATCTCGGGGGCCAGCGGCGGGTACAACATCTTCTTCCGCATCGCGACGATCTCGCCCGGCGGCAACTTCGACGAGTCGAGCGAGGGCCTCTCCGTCGCCGGGTGGCTCCCCGCCATCGGCCAGGAGCTTCGCTCCAACGGCTCCGACGCGTACGCCAGCATCCGCGGCCTCGGGTGGAGCGTCTCGCGCGCCACCCTCGGCGCCACGGGTCAGTGCCACGTCGTCATCACGCGCATCGCGTCGGGCGGCTTCAGCGGCACCATCGCGTGCCCCATGGTCAACGACGACAGCACGCCCCCGCGCGTCCGCATCATCCGCGGCGGCGTCGCGGCTTCGAACCCCGACCTCGGGGAGTTCGTCTTCACCAACTGCTCGTCCTGAGCGGTCGCGCCGGGCCCCGCGCTCAGTCCTGAAGGGCGCGATCGACCTCGTCCTGGTGATACCCGACGAGCACGCGGTCGCGCACCGAGAGGACCGGAATCCCGCGCGCTTCGACGTGCGCGGCGCGCGCGCGGCTCATCATCTCGTCCCACGCGTCGGGGTCCTGCTCGACGTCGCGGAAGCGCACCGGGATGCTGCGCCCGCGCAGGTAGTCGAGCGCCGCGCGCGTGTGCTGGCACCAGCGGGCGCCGTACACGATCACGGGCGCCTCGGTCGACACGGGCGGCCCCGCGGGCGAGAGCTGCGGGCGCGACGCGGCGCACCCGAACGACGAGGCCAACAGCAGCACCACGACGGCGAGCGAGCGCATCTCGCGCCGAGACGTAGCACGGTTGCGCGGCCCCGTGAACGCTCCCGCGGTCAGGCCACGGCCTCGCGCGCGGGGTGGCGGACCCAGCGCGCGAGGGTCTCTTCGAGGTCGCGGGGCTTGATGGGCTTGGTGAGGTAGTCGTCCATGCCGGCCTGGAGGCATCGCTCGCGGTCGCCCGCCATCGCGTTCGCCGTCAGCGCGATGATGGGGATGCGCTGGCCCGCGGGCTCCCCGGCGCGGATCGCGCGCGTCGCGTCGAAGCCGTCGACGACGGGCATCTGGCAGTCCATGAGCACGGCGTCGAAGCGTCGCGCGCGCGCGGCTTCGATCACCGCGGCGCCGTCGTTCACGAGCACCGACTCGTAGCCCATGCGCGCGAGGAGGGCGCCGAGGAGCTTGCGGTTCACGTCGTTGTCCTCGGCCGCGAGCACGAGCCCGCGTCGGGCGCGCTCGGCGCTCGCGGTGCGGGCGCGCGGCGCGGTGATCGTGTGGGGCCTCCGCGGCCCCTCGGCCACGGCGGGCAGCGGGACGTCGAGGGTGAACTCGCTCCCGACGCCCTCCTCGCTCGTGACGCTGAGCGCGCCGCGCATGAGCTCCGCGAGGCGGTGCGAGATCGCGAGGCCGAGGCCCGTGCCGCCGTAGCGCCGCGCGAAGGTGCTGTCGGCCTGGGAGAAGGGCGCGAAGAGCCGCGCGACGGCCTCGGGTGCGATGCCGATGCCCGTGTCTCGCACGGAGATCTTCACGCGGTCGCCGTCGCGGGTGACGGTGATCTTCACCTCGCCGCGCTCGGTGAACTTCAGCGCGTTGCCCACGAGGTTCACGAGCACCTGGCGCACGCGCGTGGGGTCGCCGAGCACGGTGCTCGCGAGGCGCGGCGAGAGCGCGAGGGTGAGCCCGATGCCGCGCTGCTGCGCGGGCGCCGTGAAGAGCCGCGCGACGTCGCGGCAGAGCGCGCGGAGGTCGAAGGGGATGGCCTCGACCTCGAGGCGCCCGGCCTCGATCTTCGAGAGGTCGAGCACGTCGTTGAGGATCGTGAGGAGCGCCTCGCCCGCGCTGCGGAGCATCCGGACGCGCTCGCGCTGGGTCTCGTCGGCGACCTCGTCTTCGAGGAGCGCGGCCATGCCCAGCACCCCGTTCATGGGCGTGCGGATCTCGTGGCTCATCGTGGCGAGGAAGGCCGACCTCGCGGCGAGGGCGTTCTGCGCCGTGTCGCGCGCCGCGCGGAGGGCGTCGTTGGTCGCGCGGAGCTGCGCCTCGCGGGCGGCGATCTCCTCGGCCATCGCGTTGAACGAGCGCGCGAGCTCGCGGAACTCCGAGGCGCCGTCGACCTCGGCGCGCGCGTGCTCGCCGTGACCGAGGTTCTTCACGGTGTCGGTGAGGCGGTCGAGGGGTGTCACCACGGAGCGGTGGATCCCGCGCGCCGCGAGGAGGGCCGCGAGGAGCACCATCGCGCCCGCGGCGGCGAGCATTACCGAGAGGGCCTCGTGGGTCTGCGCGCGCGTCGCCCGGGGGAGCGTGACGCGTATCCGCACGGCGGGGTGTCCGCGGAGGTCGTCGAGCGTGCTGAAGCCCACGAGCGCGGCCTCGGAGGTCTCTTCGATCGCGCGACGCTGTCCCCGCGGGACGCGCGCGAGCGCCGCGGCCTCCTGGCGGTCGCGCGGGGCCGCGCCGAGGGGCAACACGGTCACGTCGAGGCGCGTGAGGCGACGCAGGCGGTCGAGGCAGTGGGCGTCGAGGCGTCGGCCCACGACGACGCGCGCGGGCGTGCTCGCGAGGCGCATGTCGGAGTGGCGCACGGGGCGTGAGCTCACGATCCAGACCTGGCCTTCGAGCACGGCCATCCCGAATCGGGACGGGGCGTGCGAGGCCGTCCCAGAAAGCAACGGGCCGTCGGGCGCGAGCCAGCGGTTCCACGCCTCGGGGAGCGGTCCGAACGCGGTGAATCCCTCGTCGGCGTAGCGCACGGCGCGAAAGCCCGCGGCGGGGGTCCAGAGCGCGAAGAGGTGCCAGTGCGTCGCGCGCATCGACGGGATGATGAGGTTCGACGCTTCGAACTCCGCGTTGCCGTCGGCCGCGTAGGTCACGGCGTCGTCCCAGTCAGACCAGTCGATCACGCGCTCGTCGACGTCTTCGACCATCGTCGCGAGGGCCCGCTCGACGGACGCGACGCTCTCCTCCGCCTGCGCGCGCTCCGACGCGTCGAAGGCCTGGAGCGCGAAGTACTTGAGCGACAGCGTGAGGCTCGCGGCGAGCGCGAGCATCGCGAAGGCCGTGAATCCCAGAACCTGTCGCCAGAGAGGCATCGGGGCGACCGTCGCACGCGCTGTGCCGGTGCGGTCAGGCCTCCGCGCGAGAGAGCCGATCGCGCACCGCGGACCACGCCTCGTCGTCGGGCACCGCCTCGACCACGATGGCCGCGCAGCCCGCGTCGTCGAGGTGGTGGAGCGCCGCGTAGAGCCCTGCCCCGTAGCCCGCGGCGTCGTCGGGGAGCGCGCACACCGCTGCCGGTTCGGGGCTGTGCGCGCGGGGGCGCGCGGTGACGAGGCCGACGCGGTCGCCGAGCTCTCGCAGCGCGTCGTCGACGGCGTCGGGGCGCGCCACGACGAGCCTCGCGCGCGGGGCGTAGTGCTTGCGGATCATCCCCGGCGAGGGGAGGGCCTCGGCGGGCTCGTCGGCGCGCTCGTCGCGGACGCGCAGGTCGGGCGCGACCTCGCGCAGGACCGCGAGCGGCAGCGCGCCGTGGCGGAGCACCGTGGGCGCGTCGCCCGAGCAATCGACGACGGTCGACTCGATGCCGTGGTCGCAGGGGCCCGCGTCGAGCACGAGGTCGACGCGCCCGTCGAGGCCCTTGAGCGCGTGCGCCGCGGTGGTGGGCGAGAGCTGTTGAAAGCGGTTCGCGCTCGGCGCCGCGACGGGTCTCTTGAGGGCGCGGAGGATGGCGAGCGCGACGGGGTGCGCGGGCATCCTGATCGCGACGGTGGGGCCTCCCGCGGTGATGACGTCGGGGACCTTCGCGCGGTCGCGCGGGACGACGACGGTGAGCGGACCCGGCCAGCAGCGGCGCGTGAGTCGCCCGGCCGACTCGGGCCACGACGACGCGAGCGCGCGGGCGCCGTCGACGTCGGCGACGTGGACGATGAGGGGGTTGTACGCGGGGCGCCCCTTGGCCTCGAAGATCCGCGCGGCGGCGGTGGCGTCGTCGGCGAGCGCGCCGAGGCCGTAGACCGTCTCGGTGGGGAACACGACGAGCCCTCCGCGGGCGAGCACCTCGGCGGCGCGCGCGATCGCGCTCGGCGCGGGGCGCAGGGGGTCGACGCGGATCACTTCGGTTCTCATCGGGGCGGTGCTGTATAACCCGCGCTCATGCGCCACGCACTTCTCACGGAGCAGTGGTTCCCGGGCATCGGCGGCTCGATTCAGCTCTTCGACGCGCTCTACGCGCGGCACCTCCCGGCGGGCGATCACCTGCACGTCATCGCGGGGAGCGGGCCCGGTCAGCGCGCCCTCGACGCCGCGTATCCGCGGCCCGTCACGCGCTTCAACGCGAACCGCTACGCGTGGCTCAAGCCCGAGTCCGCGGTCGAGTACGCCAGCATGCTCGCGCACACGCTCCACGTCTGCGCGAGGGAGCGCATCGAGGTGCTGCACTGCGCGCGGGTGATCCCCGAGGGCCTCGTGGCGATGGCCGTGCACCGCGCGCTCGGCACCCCGTACACCGTGTGGGTCCACGGCGAGGAGGTGTCGATCTACATGCGCTACGCGGTGAAGAAGCGCCTCATGCCGAGGGTGTTCAACGGCGCGCGCGCGGTCTTCGCGAACTCGTCGTTCACGCTCGGCCGCGCGACCATCGCGGGCGCGCCCGTGGAGCACACCTACGTGGTCAACCCCGCCGTCGACGCCGACGCCTTCGCGGGCCCCTTCGACACGCGCGCGCTCGTCGAGCGGTGGAACCTCCAGGGCCGCACGGTGCTCCTCACGGTGGGGCGCCTCACGCGTCGCAAGGGTCACGACATGGTGCTCCGCGCGCTGGCCCGCTTGCGCGAGAAGGGCGCGCTCGGCGACGTCGCGTGGCTCGTGCTCTCCGACGGCGAGATCGAGACCGACCTCAAGGAGCAGTGCTCCGCGTTCGGACTCGACGACGTGGTGCGCTGGGTGGGGCCCGTGCGGCGCGACGAGCTCGGGCCCTACTACGCCTGCGCGGACCTCTTCGTGATGCCCAACCGCACGCTCGACGACGACGACGTCGAGGGCTTCGGGATGGTCTTTCTCGAAGCGAGCGCGGCGGGCGTGGCGGTCATCGGCGGACGCTCCGGCGGCGTGCCCGACGCGGTCTCCGAGGGCGTGAGCGGGCTGCTCGTCGACGGGACCTCGGTCGACGACGTGACCGGCGCCATCGACTCGCTCCTGCGCGACCCCGAGCGGCGAAAGACCCTCGGCGCGCAGGGCCGCGCGTGGGCGCGGAGCTTCTCGTGGGAGCGCGCCGCGGAGCGCGTACGCGCGATCTCTCTGGGTCTCGCGGACCCCGCGGGTGACGACCTGTGAAGCTCGTCGCGCTCGGAACGGGGACGTGCCTCAACGCGCCTCCCGGTCAGCGCGCGCGCATGCCGCCGCTCTTCGCGCTCGACGTGGGGCCTTCGGGTGACGCCCCCGCGTGGCTGCTCTTCGAATGCAGCGAGGGCGCGCGATGGAGGCTCTCGGACAAGGGCATCGACCCCCACGCGATCGCCCACGTCGCCGTGTCGCACCCGCACCCCGACCACGCCGCGCTCCCTCAGTTCGTGCAGTCGCGCGCGTGCGAAGCCATCTTCGGTGAGGGGCCCCGCGCGAAGTCGTTGACGGTGTACCTCCCGCCGCTCCCGGCCGCGACGCTGTCGTCGCTCTGGTCGTGGCATCAGCCCGAGGACGGCGGCGCTCCCTCCTCACGCGTGGGCTTGCGCGTCGCGGCGACGCACGACGGGTGGTCGCGCGAGGTGCTCCCCGGCGTGGTGCTGCGCGCGTGGAAGGTCGCGCACGGGCGCTCTCCCGCGGTGGCCTTTCGCGTCGAGGCGCACGGGAAGGTCTTCGCGTATTCGGGCGACGCCGCGCCGTGTGACGGCCTCGTGCGGGCTGCGACGGGGGCCGACGTGTTCGTGTGCGAGGCCGCGTCGCGCGTGGGCGTCGACCTCACGGCGCGCTACGGGCACTGCAACCCGAAGCAGGCGGGCGCGGTCGCGCGGGAGGCGGGCGCGCGGGCGCTCTGGCTCACGCACTACAGCGGCCACGACGGCGCCGAGGCGATGTGCGACGACGCGCGCGCGAGCGGCTACGAGGGCGCGTTCCGCGTGGCCCGCGACGGCGACGAGGTGGTCTGGTAGTCGATCGGGAAGGCACGCGGAGCCCTCGGGCGTTGCGGAGGCGCTGAGATGAAGATCACCGTGGTCGCGATGGACACGCGCGGAGGGATTCAGCCCTACGTCGCGCTCTCGCTCGGTCTGAAGGCCGCGGGGCACGAGGTCCGCGCGGTCGCGCCGTCAGACCTCGCAGCGGCGCTTCGAAGCACGGTGACGGACGACGCGATGGCCGCGAGGGCGCGCGCGCTCGGCGAGAAGGTGCGCGCGGAGGACGGCGTCGCCAACGCGGTCGCGCGCTTCGGTGCGCTCCGGCGCTGAGGTCCGCTCCGAGGGCCAACAGGGTTGCGCCGCGGCCCTCCCCTGCCGCGCTTTGCGGCTCTCCCCGCACCCGCGCCCACCCGCAGCGCTGAGCCCCTCAGGGCGCGACGCGCGGGTTCCAGCCCGTCACGAGCCCTTCTTCGAGTCCGTCGAGCGCGGCCATGTCTGCAGCATCGAGCGCGAGGTCCAGCGCCGCGAGGTTCTCCGCGAGGCGCGCCGGATTCGTCGACTTCGGGAGCACGACCAGGTCGCGCTGGAGCCCCCAGCGAAGCAGAACCTGCGCAGGCGTGTGGCCCGTAGACGCCGCGATGCGCGCCACGACGGGGTGCGAGAGCCGGGTCCCCTTGGTGAGCGGGCTGTACGCTTCGACCACGATGCCGTGACGCGCGCAGTGCGAACGCACGTCCTCCTGCTGCAGGAACGGGCTCACCTCGATCTGGTTGACGCTCGGGGGCTCGTGCGCGTGCGCGAGGAGCTCCTCGAGGTGATGAACCATGAAGTTGCTGACGCCGATGGCGCGCGCGCGTCCTTCGCCGCGGATCCGCTCGAGGGCGCGCCATGCGTCGAGGCGCTTCCCGGGAACCGGCCAATGCAAGAGGAAGAGATCGACGTGGGTGAGCCCGAGCCGCGCGAGCGCGCCGTCGAACGCCCTCAGCGCCGCGTCGTAGCCCTGGTCGTCGTTCCAGAGCTTGGTCGTGACGAAGACCTCATCGCGAGGGACGTCGCTCTCCCGAATCGCGGCTCCGACGTCGTGCTCGTTCCCGTACACCCGCGCGGTGTCGACGTGGCGGTAGCCGAGCCGAAGGGCCTCTGCGACGGCGCTGCGCGTCGCCTCGCCTCGCGGAGCGCGAAACACCCCGAGGCCGATCCGCGGAAGGCGAACCCCTCCGCGCAGCATCACATCTCGCTCGATCTGGGCGACGGTTGCAGGCACGCGTTACCTCCGCACGATGTTGAAGGCGATGCGCCGCGTGCCGAGGCGCCAGGCGCGCGCGAGGCCGGCGCCGACGAACGCGGGCTTCATGTGACCTCGTTCCTCGGGTAGATCCAGCGGGCCAGCCACCGCGTGAGCCGAGGCATGAGCACGTAGGTCATCAAGAACACCTCGATGATGATGGTGACGAGCAGCCGAAGCGGAGCCGGTGCCCCGGCCAACACCAGCCCGACGAGCTGCCCGAGCGACAGCACGAGCCCGTAGACCACGGCGATCATCACGAGCGCCATGCGCAGCCGCGACGGCTGCGGGACGACGGTCCCTGCCGGCGGCGTGAACCACAGCTCGAGGCCCGTGAGGCGGCTCCACACGGCGTCTGCCTCGACGAGGTCGGCCACCTCCGCGAGCGCCCGCCGGCGCAGCTCGCTGACCTCGAAGTCCCGCAGGCGCTCCACGCTGTCGAAGCGGAAGATGCTCGTGTAGACGGGAGGCTCTCCCGCACCCGGGCGCTGCACCCTGGCGCCGAGATACCCCGGCAACCCCTTTGCGCCCTCGGTCAGGCGCGCGAGCCAGGCCTCGTAGGCGGCCTCCGAGCCGGCGCGCACGCGCCGCGTGACGACGACCGTGACGGGCTCTTTGTCAGGACCGGACGTGGGCGCGCTCGACATGGGTCACCAGAAGGCCGGGCGCTCGGGGAGCGGCGCGTGGCACTTGCCGCAGGCCCTGTGGTCGTCATTGACGTCCTCGAGGGAGCCGCACGACGGGCAGCGGACCCAGATGCGGTTGACGCGCGTGGGCGTCCACACGCTGGTCCACACCGACGCGACGAAGCGCTCGCTGAAGAGCTCCTTCATCGCGACGGCGTGGTGCTTCGAGAGCGCGCGCTTCATCGCGGCCTCGTCGTCCCACGCGGTGACCGTGAAGCCCCGAAGGCCGGTGAAGCCCGTCACGATCGAGATGAAGCCCGGCTCGGCGAGAAAGTCCTTCACGTTGTCGCGCGAGTGCGCGCGGATGCGCGCGCGCTCGCTCGCGTCGCTGGCCGTGATCCACGTGAGCGCGATGACCCCCGGCGGACGCGGGTTGCCCGACGCCGCGCGGAGCGAGTAGCCGTACTGCGCGGTCTGCGACTCGATCGGCGCGGCGAGCGCGAGCGCCACGAAGTCTTCGGGGGTCATGGGGCCCACGCGCGGAGCCTCGTACCAGTCGGGCTTCTGCTCGACCCAGAGGTTCTTCACGATCTCACGCGGGAGCGCGCGGTCGAAGAGCCCCGCGGACACCATGATCCGCGTCCCCTCGACGGGGCGCTTCGCGAGTCGACTGCCGCAGCGCGCGCAGAAACTCCGCTCGTTCGCGGGCGACGAGCGATACCAGGTGATGTGCTCCTCGCCCTCCCAGCGCACCGCGGCGCGCTCCGCCGCGAGGAGGGCGAAGAAGTTCCCGTGCAGCTTCAGGCAGTCGGCGCAGTGGCACGCGACGACGCCGACGCTGTCGCCGGGCATCGTCACCTTCACGCTGCCGCAGTGGCAGGCGCCGTGGAGCGCCTCGCCCGTCGGTGTCGTCGTGCGCATGGGTCGAGTCCCCTCGTCAGCGCCCGAGGGCTTCGATGACCAGCGCCGCCGTCTCGGCGCCGGAGAAGTTCTGCTGGCCCGTGATGAGGTTGCCGTCGCGCACCGCGAAGCCGCGCCACATGCCCCCCTGCACGAAGTTGGCGCCGAGGCGCTTGAGCTCGTCTTCGATGCGCCAGGGCATGAGGTGCTTGTCCCTCGGCAGCGCGCCCATGCCCCAGACCGCGTTGTCGGCGAAGTCCTCCTCGACGTTGGCGAAGCCCGTCACGGTCTTGCCCTTCGCGAGAATCTCTCCGTTCGACAGCCGCGCGTACCGGAGCAGCGCGACGCCGTGGCAGAGCGCGGCGGCGACCTTGCCCGCCTCGTAGAACTCCACGAACTTCTTGTGCAGGTCCGTCGCGCCCTCGAAGCTGAACATCGGTGCCTGGCCGCCCGCGACGACGATCGCGTCGAAGCGCGCGAGGCTGATCTCCGAGACGGGACGGGTCTTCTCGACGAGCGCCGCGAGGCTCGGGGTGTGGATGAACCCCATGCTGATGAGATCCGACGCGGAGTAGCCGCTCGCGTCGCGCGGGTCGCTCATGCCGTCGGCCTCGCACCGGCCGCCCGCGGGGCTGAAGACCTCGACCCCGTAGCCCGCTTCGTGAAAGGCGTAGTAGGGATGCGTCAGCTCGGACCACCAGAAGCCCACGGGCCAGCCGGTGGTGCTCGACGTCGCGGGGTTCGCGATGACGATCGCGACGCGTCGGGGGTTGTTCTTGTTCGTCGGGTTCGCGTCTCTGAGGCTCATGTCGTTCGCTCCTCGTCGAGGACGTCGGGTCCTCTCGGGAGCAACTATCGAAGCGGGGAGTCATGCAGGCAACGCAACAGAAGCGAAGTCAATGTTGCATGACGTGCAACTAAGCTTTCCGCCGGGGGCGCCGCCGCGACTGGCCTGAGGTGGGGTCGCTGGTGTCGAGGCGCGTGCGCGGGGCCTCGTGGCGCTCGGCCGCCGCCTCGCGCGACGCGCGCAGGAACACCTCGCGCAGAAAGCGGTGCCCCGCGTCGCCGTCGAGCCGCGGGTGCCACACGAGGCTGAGCGCGTAGGGGCGCAGCTTCACGGGGACCTCCATCACGTGGAGCGGGAGGGCGCTCGCGAAGCGCAGGGCGATGCGCTCGGAGATGGTGAGCACGTAGTCGGTCTCGGCGACGAGCTGGAGCGCCGTGACGAAGTAGGGCACGGCGCGCGCGACGCGGCGCGAGAGCCCCCGCGCGCGGAGCACGTCGTCGAGGTAGCCGCCGGGGCGGCCTCGCGGCGCCACCTGGACGTGCGCGAGGCTCACGAACTGCTCCAGGGTGAAGCGCTTCGACGCGGCGGCGGGGTGACCCTGGCGCACCACGCAGACGAAGCGGTCCGTGAGGAGCTGACGGTTGCGCATCTCCTGCGGGAGGTCGCCGTAGATCCCCACGGCCAGGTCAGACCCCTGGTCGCGCAGCGCCGCGGCGTCGTCGAGCGTGTTGGGGACGAAGCGCAGGCTCACGAGCGGCGCCTCCTCGCGGAGGATGCGGTCGACGGCGCCGCCGAGGATCGTGAGGACGTAGTCGGTCGCGTGGACGACGAAGGTCTGCGAGAGCTCGCGCGCGACGAAGGGGCGCTCGGGCTCGAGCGCGCGCCTCGCGGCGCTGACGGCTTCGTGCACCCGCGGCTTGAGGGCCGTCGCGCGCGGCGTCAGGAGCATGCCGCGCCCCGAGCGGACGAGGATGGGATCTCCCAGGCGCTCTCGGATGCGCGCGAGCGCGTGGCTCATCGCCGGGGTCGAGAGTCCTACGCGGCGCGCCGCGCCCGTGACGCTGCCCTCTTGGAGGAGCGCGTCGAGCGAGACCAGGAGCCCGAGGTCGGTGGCTTCCATTCGGTGCAACTCTCCGGTGATCGGGTTGCACAGGTCAATGGGCCGCGCGCTGCGCGTTCGCTGCTCGCGCCACGCGCGCCGTCGCGATCAGCCTTGACATCAGGGCGTCGAAACCAACAGGGCTCACCCGGGTGGCCTGTGGCCGATGTTCGAGCGATTCATGCTGTCGGCAGCGCTGATTGCGCGCCTCGGCCGGGAGTTTCCGTGGGGCCGCAACGCGCAAGACGAGGCCCTCCAGCCCGCGTGGGCGATGGGTGCGCGCGAAGCCTTCGCCGGTGTTCGGCCCCTGGTGACCCCCACGAGAAGGAGGGGCTCATGCCCGAATCTCTCGCGCCTGGTGTGTATGTCGAAGAGACGAGCTTCCGGTCGAAGTCGATCGAGGGGGTGAGCACGAGCACGACGGCCTTCGTGTTCCGCATCGGCCAGAAGACTGCCGACGCGCGGTCCTGAGCCGACAAGGAGAGACTGCCGCGGCCCACCGCACCGCCCCCTGCGGCGCCTTCAACTTCACCGTAGCCTTCGCTACTCGAAACGCCTTTCTAGCGCGCAATTCATGGCACCAGACAGGGAGCCGGCGAGGAGGCTCTCTGGGCCGCTCGGCCTGCTTCGGCTCGATCGGCGTCTGCGGCGTGCCGGGGTCTCCCCCTGCGCTCGCGTTGCTCGATGTGTCGAGCGGACGGATTGAGGTCGCCGGGGAGGCGACGCACACCCCCGTCGCGCCCCGATCGAAAACCCAAAAACCCAGAAGGGCCGCGACCTCTCGATCGCGACCCTTCTAGGATTCCTTGCTCCGACTGCTGGACTCGAACCAGCGACCCGGCGGTTAACAGCCGCCTGCTCTACCGACTGAGCTAAGTCGGAATGGGACGCGGATCCTACTCAGCGAGATCCGTCTGTCAACACTTTCGTGATCGCCCCTCGACGCTTCGTCTCTGCGCGCCTCGAACCTCGCGTGCCGCGCGTCGAAGAAGCGGCGCCGTGCGAGGGCCGCGAGCGCGCTCAGCACGCTGCGTGTGACGACGCAACCCGAGGCGTCGCTTTTCAAAGTGACTTGTGGCATAAGCGCGCCTCCCTTTCGGACGACCACTTCGCGACACGTACGGAGATCACGCAATGAGCAACGGCGAGAGCAACGGCGAGAGCACGACTCCCACGCAGGGCACGGGCGCCCCGATCACGGGCAACCAGGCGCCCGCGGCGGCGGAGACGGCCGCCCAGCATCCCGTTGATGACCCCGAGGACAACATCGGCAACCTCATCGCCCCCGCTGCGGCAGCGCCCGCGGCGCACAGCGACGAAGAGGCCGTGCCCGAGGAGCCCGGGGACAACATCGGCAACACGATCGGCGCCAACAGGCCCGCGGTCGTCGCTGAGGCGCGCCCCGATCGCCCGCGTCGCGACCGCGATCGCGGCGACCGCAGCAAGAAGCCCCGCGGCCCCGAAGGGCAGCGCCCCGAAGGGCAGCCCGGTGGCGGCGGCGGCGAGCGCAGGGGCCCGAACCCCAACAAGGCCGCCGAGCAGCACAGGGCCTTCAAGGTCGGCGACAAGGTGCGCGCGAAGGTGCTCCAGCTCGGTCCTGGCGGCGCGCTCTGCGACCTCTGGGGCAAGGAGAAGGGCGTCCTCGACCTCCGCGAGCTCGCGACGCCCGAAGGCGCCGCGCCGCAGGTGGGCGACTCCGTCGACGTGATCGTTCTTCAGGACGGCACGCGCGGCGGCGGCAACCTCGTCGTGACGCGCGATCCCAACCGCGCCGAGCGCAACCGCGAGATGGTCGTGCAGGCGTTCAACGCCGGCGACGCCATCGAGGGGCTCATCACGGGCCTCAACCGCGGCGGCCTCGAGGTCGACATCGGCGGCGTCCGCGGCTTCTGCCCGAGCTCGCAGATCGACGTGCGCGTGCCCTCGCAGCAGGAACTCGCCGCGATGGTGCTCCGCCGCGAGATCTTCAAGGTCACGTCGCTGAGCGACCGCGAGGCCGTGGTGTCGCGCCGCGCGCTCCGTGAGACCGACATTCGCGAGCGCGCCGAGCAGGCCGTCGCGGCGATCAAGGTCGGCGAGCGCGTGAAGGGCCGCGTGGTGGCCGTGCGCGATCACGGCATCTTCGTCGACCTCGGCGGCGTCGAGGGGCGCATCCAGCTCTCGGAGATCTCGCACGACCGCGGGACGCGTCCTCAGGACGTGGCCAGGGTGGGCGAGGAGATCGAAGCGCTGGTGCTCCGCATCGACGTTCCGCAGGCGCACCCGGCGCCCGCGCAGGGCGAGGCCCCGAAGGCCGACGCCGAGGCGCACGCTGCCGAGGCGCCCGCCGCCGAAGCGCACGCCGAGGTCACCGAGCACGCCGAGGGAGCGCCCGCCGAGGGAGCTTCCGCCGAGGGCGCGCACGCCGAGGGCGACAAGGGCGACAAGCACAAGGGCGACAAGAAGAAGCCCCAGCGCTTCTCGCGTCTGCCCGAAGGAACGCCCCGCGTCGAGCTGTCGCGCAGGGCCATCGAGGTCGACCCCTGGGCCGACGTGCACAAGCGCTATCCCCCGGGCAGCGTTCACAAGGGCCGCGTCGCGCGCATGCAGCCCTTCGGGGCCTTCATCGAGCTCGAGAAGGGCGTCGACGGGCTCCTTCACGTCAGCGAGATCGACCTCGACGGTCGCCGCGTGCAGCACCCCAACGAGGTGCTCAAGGAGGCGCAGGAGGTCACCGTCCGCGTGGCGCGCGTCGACAAGGGTCAGCGCCGCATCGCCCTCGCCATGCTCCCCGAGGGCGTCACCGAGGAGCAGCTCAAGAAGTCGGTCAACCCGAAGCTCGGGATGATCGTCATGGCCAAGATCGCCGACCACGACAACTTCGGCGTCTACGCCCAGATCGAGGGCACCTTCGGCAAGGTCGGCCGCGGCTTCATCGCCCCGCCCGACAGCGGCCTGCCCCGCGGCGCCGACCTCAAGAAGTCGCTCCCCGTGGGCACCGACGTGAAGGTCAAGATCGTCGAGATGGAGCGCGGTCGCCTCAAGCTCTCGATCCGCGCCGCCGTGCAGGACGAGGAGCGTCAGGCCTATCGCGCCTACCAGCAGCAGGCCAACGCGACGAGCGTCGGCGTGAGCCTCGCGGACAAGCTCCGCAAGCTCAACCTCTCGACCCGCGGCTGATCTCGCGCGTGGCTCGCGCGTCGACGATCCTCGCCCTCGCGCTCGCCCTCGCGGCCTGCCGCTCACGGCGAACCAACACCCCCGCCACCGACGCTTCGAACGCCTCTCCCGCCGCGGATCACCCCGCCGCGGGAGACGCGCGCGTCGCGGAACCGACGCCTCCGCCCGCGCCCGCTGCGCCCTGGAGCTGGCGCGCGATGGACCGCGCCGACGTGCGCGCGATCGACACGCACGGCGCGGTGTGGTCGGTCCGCGGCGCGCGCCTCACCGACGAGACGCACGCGGTGACCACCACGCTGCCCGACGAGATCCCCTGCGTGGCGCGGGGCTTCTGGTCGATGGAGTTCGCGCGCGACGGCGCCGCGTACCTCGTGGCCGACGGCCGCTTCTACGTGCGTCCGACGGAGCGCGCGGGCTTCTCGGTGACGCCGCTCTGCTCCGACGTGAAGGGCGCGCCGTGGTCTCGCCGCGCGGCCGGCGGATGGTCGTTCGTGAGCCACCGCAGCGGCGCGGTGGAGCCCACGCTCATGCTCTCTCGCGCCGTCGCGGGCGACACGGGCTGGTACGCGATCACGGGCCTCGATGCCTCGACGCACGCGGCGGTGCTCGACGCGAGCGACTCGTTCCTCACGCTCGCCGAGGGCGATCACCTCGTCTTCGTCGACCGCGTGAACACCGTCGCGGGGGCCGTGATCGCAGGGCAATCCGATCGCTTCGACGGGCTCACGCGCACCGCCGCGGGCATCGTCGCGTGGCGCGATGACCCCGACGGTCACCGGCTCATCGTGTACTCCGAGTCGGCGAGCGGCCCCTTCACGCGCGTCGAGGGGCGCCGCCCCCCGGGGCCTCCCGCCGAGGCCGTGATGCGCGTCGACCTCACGCGCTTCGTCGCCGTGCGAGACACCTCCGTCGAGCTCTCGAACGACCGCGGCGCGCGCTTCGATACCGTGCTCTCGCTGCCCTCGAACGAAGCGGGGATCACCCTCGCGAGGCCCGTGCTCGGATGGCTCCCCGGGCATCGCCTCGCCGTCGCGGGCGTCGGGGGAATCGCCTCGGAGACGCCCCCCGGAGAGACCGCGTGGAGGTGACCACGCACGACGTCGTGATCCTCGGCGGAGGACCCGCGGGGGCCGTCACGGCGGCGCTCCTCGCGCGCGCGGGCGCCGACGTGGTGCTGCTCGAAAAACAGCGCTTCCCGCGGTACCACATCGGCGAGTCGCTCGCGCCGATGTCGCTGCCGGTGCTCGACTCGCTCGGCCTCCGCGACGACCTCGACGAGCGCTACGTGCGCAAGTACGGCGTGCGCTTCGTCGACTGCCGCACCGGTCGCCAGCAGCGCTACGACTACACCGACGCCGCCGCGGGCGACGGCCTCTACGCGTGGCAGGCGCCGCGCGCGGACTTCGACGCGAGGCTCCTCGCGCGCGCAAGAGAGCTCGGCGCCGACGCGCGGGAGGGGCACACCGTCGAGGACGTGCTCTTCGAAAACGGCCGCGCGACAGGCGTCCGTGTGCGACGCGACGACGGCGACGCGCAGGGCTTCACGGGGAGCATCATCGTCGACGCGACGGGCCACGAGGGCATCCTCGCGACGCGCCTCGGGCACCGCGAGAGGGTGCAGGGCCTCGATCGCACGGCGCTCGTCGCCCACTACCAGCACGTCACGCGCAACACCGACGACACCGAGGGCGACCTCGACGCGGTGCTCTTTCCCCACGGCTGGGTGTGGAACATCCCCTTCCTCGGCGAGGTGAACTCCGTGGGCGCCGTGTGCAGCGCCACGTGGATGCGCGCCCGCGCGCGCGGCGAATCGCTCGACGCGTTCTTCGCGCGCACCCTCGACGACGCGCCCGTCGCGCGCGCGATGCTCTCGCCCGCCACGCGGCTCACGCCGGTGCGCGCGGTGGCCGACTTCGCGCAGCGATCTTCGAAGCGCACGGGGCCGGGATGGCTCCTCGTGGGCGACGCCGCGGGCTTCTTCGATCCGCTCTTCTGCGCGGGGACGCACCTCGCCATCGCGGGCGCCTCGGAGGCCGCAGCGACGCTCATGCAGGCCCTCGCGCACCCCGACGAGGAGCCCCTCTACTTCGACCGCTACGCGACGCGCATGGGCCTCGCGATGGATCTCTACCAGGGGCTCACGCAGGCGCTCCACGCGGGCGATCTCACCGAGGCGATCTTCGAAGGCCGCACGCGGTCCGCGCGGCAGCCGCTCGCGGCCGTGCTCGCGGGCGATGTGTTCGGCGACGATCCGCCGTGGCGCGCTGCGCTGCGCGCGCGCTTCGCGGTGCGTGGGGCGTAGGGCGAGCGGGTTATTCGACGCGGGCGCGGGCGCGCACCGAGAGGTCGAACACGAGCGTGGCGGCGTCGAGGCCCTGCGTCGTGAAGGGACGCGAGCGCATGCGGTGAACCGAGATCGTGCCGCCCGTGCCGATGATCTCTCGCGCGCGCTCGGCCATCGCGCCGTCGAGGTCGAGGGAGCCCTCGTCGCGCGCGCCGCAGGCCATCATCCCGTTGCCTTCGAAGACCACCGAGATGCGGTCGTCGGAGGCCGCGCGGAGCCAGCGGATCGGGAGCACGCCGCGGCGGCCGAGGGTGAGCGCGAGGTTGCTCGTCGTGGGAAGCGAGGCCTCGCCCACGCGGACCTGCGCGAGCGTCTCGGGGGCCTGCGCGGAGATGTCGAAGGCGCCGATGCCGAGGCCCTGCGCGCCCTGCGCGGTGAAGCGCCAGGTGCCGAGGGGGAGGTCGGCCTCGGCGCCGTAGAGCACGCCCGAGACGACGTTCCAGAGGTCGGGGAAGCGGCGCGGGGCCATCGAGAGCTGCGCGCCTTCGGCCTGGACGCGGATGGTGCCCACGTCGAGGAGGCGCACTTCGGCGCGGAGCGGATCGGGCGCGGCGTCACCCGCGGTGCCGCGCTCGACGCAGCGCCCCGCGGGGGGAACCACGGGCGTGCCCACGAGGTCGGGGAGGGCCTCGTCGGAGACGCCCACCATCCGCAGGAAGCGCGCGCCGACCTGCACGCCCGGTGAGCCTCCGCCCTCGACGCGCTCGACGAAGAGCATGCCCGTGGCGCGCGCAGGAGCGTCGCCCTCGGCCTGCGGCTCGTAGCCCGAGCCGGTGCACGCCGCCGCCGTCATCACTCCGAGAATCGTCAACGCCAATGGCCGCACAGAACGCTCCGTGTTGAGCGGGGAGTATAGAGACCCTCCGCGGCGGAGCGCAACGTGCCCGTCGATCGTGTCGGAACGTTTCAAGAGCGCGCGAGGCGGGTTAGTCATTCCGTGCCATGACCTTTGAGGCACGAGAAGACGGTGAATCGCTCGACGTGATCGCAGGCTCCGTGATCGTCGGCGGGTTCGACGGCGTGGAGCTCCCGGCGGCCATCGCGGAGAGGCTCGCGAAGGGCCACCTCGCGGGGGTCACGCTCTTTCGAAGAAACATCACGGACGTGCGGCAGGTGCGCGCCCTGTGCGCATCCCTCGTAGGCGCGTCGGCGCTCTCTCCGATCATCTCGATCGATCAGGAGGGAGGCCGCGTCGCGCGGCTGCGCGAGGGCGTGACGTGCATGCCCGCGATGCGCGTGCTCGGCGCCATCGACGACGTCGACCTCACGCGCCGCGCGGCCCGCGTCGTCGCGACGGAGCTCAGCGCGCTCGGCGTGAACCTCGACTTCGCGCCCGTGTGCGACGTCGACAGCAACCCCGCGAACCCCATCATCGGCGACCGCGCCTTCGGTCGCGACGCGGACACCGTGAGCCGCCACGTCACCGCGTGGATCGAGGGCATGCGCGAGGCCCGCGTGATGGGCTGCGCGAAGCACTTTCCCGGGCACGGAGACACGGAGACCGACAGCCACCTCGAGCTTCCGCGCATCCGTCACGATCGGGCGCGGCTCGACGCCGTCGAGCTCCCGCCGTTCCGCGCGGCGGTGACCGCGGGCGTGGCGTCGATCATGAGCGCGCACGTGCTCTTCGACGCCCTCGACGCGGAGACCCCCGCGACGCTCTCGCGCGCCGTGATGACGGGGCTCCTGCGCGACGACGTGGCCGCGGGGAGCGACGCGGTGATCTTCTCCGACGACCTGCACATGAAGGCCGTCGCCGATCGCTACGGCGTCGAAGACTCCGCCGTGCGCGCCATCGACGCGGGCTGTGACGGGCTGCTCATCTGCACCGACCCCGACTCGCAGGAGCGCGCGCGCGAGGCCCTCGTCGCGAAGGCCCGCGGTGACGCGCGCTTCGCGGAGCGGCTGCGCGACGCGGCCGCGCGCGTGACCCGGATGCGGCGGTCGTGTCCCGCGACGCCGGTGGCGACGGACGAGGCGCTCGGTGGTGTGCTCGAAGCGGAGGGGCACCGCGCGGTGGCCGACGAGATCCGTCGTCGATCGACCGCGCGCTGAGCGGCGGGGAGGAGTGGAGGGGGAGCGACTACTTCTCTTCTTCCTCTTCGTCGTCGTCGGGCGAGCCGTTGAGCGACGTCATCATGTCGGTCGAGGCCTTGAAGGTGACCTTCTTGCGCGACGGGATGTCGATCTCGGCGCCGGTCTGCGGATTGCGGGCCTTGCGGGCCTTGGTGATCTTGATGCGGAACGTCCCGACGCCCTCGACGGGCACCTTTCCGTCGCCCTCTTTCACGGCGCGGGCGAGCGTGGCGAAGACCCCTTCGAGGGCCCGGGTGGCCTGGTCGCGGGGAACGCCCATGGTCTGCATGGCGAGATCGACGATTTCCTTCTGACGCATCGGTGCTGCTCTCCAGTGTCTCTGTGGTCGACGCGCGCCGGGGCGCGCAAGAAATGATTCGCTGTCTCAGGGGTCTCTGCCGAGCGCGATGACGTGCTCGCGCTTGGGGCGCTTCGTGAAGGCCAGCGCGCTCTCGCGGTCGAAGGTCCTGCGCTCTTGAGAGGCGCGCGCGACGACGCGCAGACCCGCGCTCGCCGCGGCCTCGCGGAGCATCTCGTCGGCGTAGAGCGGCGCGTCGCCCGCGGCGCCGTCGGCGATCACCACGGCGGCGCGCGCGCCGGGCGCCATCACCCGCGCGAAGGCCCCGCACATCGCCGCGAGCTCGCGCCGAAAGCGCTCCGCGCCGTCACCGGGGACGCCGAACCAGCGCGCCGCGCCGATCTCTCCCGCGGCCATCGCGGCGTCGTCGATGCCGAGCCACGCGTAGCGCCGCGCGTGGTGGTGCAGGTAGTCGTACGTGTTCGCGTAGGGCGGCGACGTCACGATCGCGTTCACCGTCGCGTCGCCCACCGTCGCGAGCTTCGAAGCGTCGTCGACGGCCACGTCGGCGGGGGCTGCTCCCTTCGGCACCGCGGCGGCGAGGGCCGCGAGGCAGGGGCCGAGCTCGCGCGCTTTGTACGCGAAGAGCCGCAGCGCGGCGCCGGGGGCGATGTCCTTCTGAACGACGCGCGCGTCGCTGTCCGACGCTTGCAGCGAGACCTTCACGAGCACCGACGAGAGGAGCATCCGAAGGGCCGGGCGCACCCACGGCTCCGCGCGGCCGATCTCGCGGGCGAGGGCGGCCACCTCGCGCAGCGTGTGAGGCCAGAACCACCGTTCTTCGCCGGGCGGGACGAAGAGCTCCGTCCTCGATCGCGCCACCGCGCCCGCGCGCGCCGCGATGGCGCCCGCCGCGTTGACCGTGGCCTTGCGCGCGTTCGAAGTGGTCACGCGGGTCTTGAGCGTCGCGAGCTCCACCGCGAGGGGAGAGAGGTCGCGGCCGATCGCGCGGTGCCCCGCGACGAGCGCCTCGATGAGCACCGTGCCCGAGCCGCAGAAGGGGTCGAGCACCGTCGATCCGGGCGGCGCGAGGGCCTCGACGAGCGCGCGCGCGACGGCGGGGTGCAGCCGCGCGGGGTACGCGTGAAAGGGATGGGTGAGCGTCGCGTCGCGCTCGCCGGGGCTCACCGTGAGCGCTTCGGAGATGCGCTGCGAGAGCGTTTCATCGCCCTCGGTCTCGACGGCGCCGCCGACGTTCACGAGCGCGCGCTTCGCGAACTTCCGCGTGAGGAGCGGGCGGTGCGCGGAGGGCTTCTCGGGAGGTGGGGCCATCGGAGGGGGGGCGACTGGTAGCGCGAACCGCACGGGAGCGCCAGATGGATGCGCGTGCCGCACCCGAAGCGCGGCGGCCTCACGCCCTCGCGACGAGCCAGCGCGGGGGGTAGAGCACCACGGCGTAGGTCGCGAACACCGAGACGCCGAGCACCTCGTAGATCGCGTTCGGATAGAGCGCCGCGGCCGCTGCGCCCGTGCCGAGCGCGAGGGTCCCGCCGAAGAACTTGCGGTCGTAGAGGAGCGCCGCCATGCCCCATCCCCCCGAGACCCAGAGGAGGTAGAGCGAGAGCGCCGCGTGCATCGAGACCCCGAGCGCCCAGCAGAGCAGCCAGTGGTTCACGAAGCCCCACGCGCACAAGAGGATCACGGTCATGAAGCGCGACTGGACGTCGTTCATCGGCGTGTGACGGCGCAGCCACGCGACGAGACCCGTGCACATCATCGCGAAGAGCACCGAGGCGAGCACGCCCTCGCGGATCCCGAAGCGCACGAGTCCGACGCGGTTGAGGTGCCCCACGACGAAGCTCGCCACGCCCCACACGCCGCCCACGAGCGTGCCCACGCGGTTGCGCGTCGTCGCGCCGAGGGTGACGTCAGACTCCTTGTGGAAGCGCTCGAGGTCGGCCACGCGCGCCGCGCGGGCGTCGTGCTCGGCCTTCGCCGCTGCGACGCGCGCCGAGAGCGCCGCCGAGGGGCGCGGCATCTGCGCGAGGAGCTCGCTCGCCGCGCGGGGGTCGTCGCGCGAGAGCTCGAACGACACCATCGCTTCGAGCACGGACTGGAGCCCGTCGACGGCGGCGGCGTTGCCGTCCCACGCGGCGAGGGCCTGGCGGTAGCCGAAGCGACACTCGGAGAAGAGCTCTTGAACGTGCGCCGCGGGGACGCTCTCGCGCGCGCCGCGGGCCTCGTCGCGCGCGAGCGCGAGGGCCGTCGCGCGGCGGTCCGCTTCTTCCGAGAGCGCCCACGAGCCGCGGTGGCGCATGCAGTCCTGCACGGCGCGGCGCAGCTCGTCGGCCGAGGCGTAGCGCTCCGCGGGGACCCTGTGCATCGCGCGGCGGCACACCTCGATGAGGTCCGCGGGGAGGTCCGGCGGGTACGAGAGCGGCGGCGCGAGGTAGGCGTGCCCGAGGCACTGAAAGAGCGTCCCCACGGCGTGCGGGGGTGTGCCCGTGATGATCTGATGGAGCACCGCGCCGAGGAGGTACACGTCGGTGCGGGGCGAGAGCGCCGAGGCGTCGGCCGCGGCCATCTCGGGGGCCATGTACGCGGGCGTCCCGACGACGCCGCGGGCCTCGGCGGCGCGCGGGAGTTGCGGGTCGTCGCCGAGGCTCACGGCGAGGCCCCAGTCGACGACGTAGACCTCGCGAAAGGCCCCGAGCATCACGTTGTCGGGCTTGAGGTCGCGGTGGAGGATCCCGCGCGAGTGCGCGAACTGAACGGCGCCGCACACTTCGAGGAAGACCTCGAGGTGAAACTCCAGCGGGTCTTTGACGCCCGCGAACATCCCCGGCGCGACGCCGGGATCGCGGAGCACGTCGGACCAGGGGACGCCCTCGATGCGGCGCATCACGAAGAGCGGCGCGCCCTCGTCGGTGCGGCCGAGGAGGTACACGGGCACGACGTTGGGGTGCTCGAGACGCCCCGCGATGAGGGCCTCGCGGAGGAGGGCGTCGGTGGCGCGGTCGTCGGGGTCTCCGCGCAGCACCTTCACGGCCACCTCGCGGCCGAGGGCGACCTGCTCGGCGGCCACGACGCGGCCCATTCCGCCTTCGCCGAGGAGCTTTGAAACGCGCACGTCGGCGGGCGCGCCGACGGCGTCTTCGGTGCGCAGGAGCGGGAGCCGCAGGCGCCGGGCCCTCGTCGACGGCGCGTCGGGGTTCGCCGGGGCGGCGAGCGTCCCGCTCTCATCGACGGAGAGGGATTTCGGGTCGACGCCGATCGTCGCGAGGTGCGCTTCGTAGCTCGATGCGGGCTCTGTCATTGCGTCGTCGGGGGGCGCGATGAGGGCACCGCGGCGCGCGCGGCGTCAAGGTCCGAGCGCATGCGGCGTTTCCCGTAAGGCGCGCGGAGTCGTCGCGCGCGCCCTCGCTCCCCATTGACGGCGGGGGCGATCCGCGCGAACGGTGACGGTCCCCCATGTCGCAGCCCTTCGAGCTTGTGAGCGAGTTCGCGCCGCGCGGTGATCAGCCGCGGGCCATCGAGGCCCTCGTGAAGGGCCTCGGCGAGAAGAAGAAGCACCAGGTGCTCCTCGGGGTCACGGGCTCGGGCAAGACCTTCACGGCCGCCAAGGTCATCGCCGCGCTCAACCGCCCGACGCTCATCCTCGCCCCGAACAAGACCCTCGCCGCCCAGCTCTACAGCGAGATGCGCGAGCTCTTTCCGAAGAACGCCGTCGAGTACTTCGTCTCCTACTACGACTACTACCAGCCCGAGGCGTACATCCCCGCGAGCGACACCTTCATCGAGAAGGACGCGCTCATCAACGAGGCCATCGACCGCATGCGCCACTCGGCCACGCGCTCGCTCCTCTCGCGCAGGGACGTCATCATCGTGGCCTCGGTGTCGTGCATCTACGGCATCGGCGACCGCGACGCGTACATGGGCATGGTCGCCGAGCTCGTGGTCAACGAGGACTACCCCCGCGACCACCTCCTGCGCCGCCTCGTCGAGATGCAGTACGAGCGCAACGACGTGGACTTTCACCGCGGCACGTTCCGCGTGCGCGGCGACGTCGTCGAGATCTTTCCCGCGTACGAAGAGGCCGTGGCGCTCAGGGTCGCGTACTTCGGCGACACCATCGACGACATCGCCGAGATCGACCCGCTGCGCGGCAAGGTGCTCAAGAAGCTCCCGCGCGTGACGGTGTATCCGAACTCGCACTACGTCACCCCGAAGCAGCTCCTCGCGCGCGCCGTGAACACCATCCGCGACGAGCTCCGCCTCCGCATCAAGGAGCTCGAGGCCATCGGCAAGTTCATCGAGAAGGAGCGCATCGCGCAGCGCACCCTCTACGACCTCGAGATGCTCGAGCAGGTGGGCTTCTGCTACGGCATCGAGAACTACTCGCGGCACCTCTCGGGGCGCGCGCCGGGGGAGGCCCCGCCGACGCTCATCGACTACTTTCCCCACGACTTCATCACCATCATCGACGAGAGCCACCAGATGGTCTCGCAGGTCGGCGCGATGTACCGCGGCGACCGCGCGCGCAAGGAGACCCTCGTCGAGTTCGGCTTCCGCCTCCCGAGCGCCCTCGACAACAGGCCGCTCAAGTTCGACGAGTTCGAAGCGCGGATGAACCAGGTGATCTACGTCTCGGCCACGCCGGGCGACTACGAGCTCGCCCAGTCGGGCGGAGAGTTCGTCGAGCAGATCATCCGTCCGACGGGGCTCATCGACCCCGAGATCATCGTGCGGCCCGTGACCTCGCAGGTCGACGACCTCCTCGGCGAGATCCGCCTGCGCGTCGAGAAGGATCAGCGCGTGCTCGTGACCACCCTCACGAAGCGCATGGCCGAGGACCTCACCGAGTACTACCAGGAGCTCGGCGTGCGCGTGCGCTACCTCCACTCGGACATCGACACGCTCGAGCGCGTCGAGATCTTGAAGGACCTGCGCCGCGGCGAGTTCGACGTGCTCGTGGGCATCAACCTCCTGCGCGAGGGCCTCGACCTCCCCGAGGTGTCGCTCGTCGCCATCCTCGACGCCGACAAGGAGGGCTTTCTGCGCTCGCCGCGCTCGCTCATCCAGACCATCGGCCGCGCCGCGCGAAACCTCGACGGCAAGGTGATCATGTACGGCGACACGATCACCAACTCGATGCAGAACGCCATCGACGAGACCAACCGCCGACGGACGATCCAGCACGCCTACAACATCGCGAACAACATCACGCCCGCGTCGGTCAAGCGCGCCATCACGGACCTCAACCCCGCCGCGGGCACGAGCGACTACGTCACCGTCTCGACGCGAAAGCGCGGCGACGCGGAGCCCAAGGCGCCCACCTCCGACGACGAGAAGAACGCCCTCCTCGACGAGCTCCGCGCCGAGATGATCGAGGCCGCCGAGAACCTCGACTTCGAACGCGCGGCCATGCTCCGAGACAAGATCCGCGTGATCGAGGGCGGCGGCGGGAGCGCCAACGTCGCCACGCAGACCTCCGTGAACCGATCGCTCTTTCCCGAGGCCGTGGCGAAGGGCAACGCGAAGAAGCCCGAGAAGAAGCTCGACCCGAAATCGCGCTTCGCCAAGGCCGGTCAACGCTTCAAGCCGAAGGGGCGCTGAGGTGCCCGTCGTCCTGCAATACCGCGGCGCCTGCGTCGAGTCGGAGCACCCCGTCTCCGCCGTCGCGCTGCGAGACGGCGCCGTCGCGTGGCGCGCGGGCTTCGACCTCGAGACCACGTTCCGCTCGGCGTCGAAGCCCTTTCAGCTCTCGTGCTCGCTCGAGGCCCTCGGCGACCCCGACGTCACCGTCGAGCAGATGGCCGTCGGCGCGGCCTCGCACAGCGCCGAGCCCGTGCACGTCGCCCTCGTCGAGTCGGTGCTCGCCCGCTTCGGCGCCGCCGCCGCGGACCTCCGCTGCGGCGCCCACGCGCCCGTCCACGTGCCGAGCGCCGAGGCCGTGATCCGCGCGGGCGGGCGGTACACCGACCTCCACAACAACTGCTCGGGCAAGCACGCCTTCATGCTCTCGGCGGCCATGAAGAACGGCTGGGAGACCGACTACCGCGCGCCCTCGCACCCGCTCCAGCAGCGCATCTATGAGCGCCTCTCGGCGTGGATGCAGCACACGCCGTCGCTGGCGACCGACGGGTGCGGCGTGCCCACCTTCGCGCAACCCCTCTCGGTCGTGGCCCGCGCGTGGGAGCGCGTCGCCGTCGCGATGGACAACGTCTCGACGCGCGCCCCGGGCGACGCGTGGGAGGAGCGCCTCGGGCGCGTGGGCTGGGCCATGGCGCAGCACCCCGAGCTCACCTCGGGCACCGGGCGCCTCGACCTCGACGTGGTGCGCGCCGCGAAGGAGCCCATGGCCGTGAAGATCGGCGCGATGGGGCTCTTCTGCATCGCGCTCCCGGCGCGGCGGATGTCGCTCGCGGTGAAGGTCCACTCGGGCGTGTCGGAGGCGCTCCCGGCGCTCGTCGCGTGGGCGCTCTCGCAGGCCGCGCCGGGCGCGTGGGTCGAGCCCGACGCGTGGGAGTTCGTGCGCGTGCGCAACGTGGCGGGCCTCGACGTGGGGCGCTGGATCGTGGGCTGAGTACCGCGGGGCGCGGCAACCGTGCTATCAACGCGCCCCTTCCGATGACTACCGAAGAGAACGCTCCCATCACGCTCACGGTTTCCGACGCGCACGTCGGCAAGCGACTCGACCGCTTTCTCGTCGACGCGCTGCCCGAGCTCTCTCGCGCCCGCGCCCGCGCCCTCCTCGACGAGGGCCAGGTGCGCGTGAACGGCCGACGCATGCGCAAGGGAGACGTCGTCGCCGCGGGTGACGCGGTGGTCATCCAGGGAGCCCTCCCCCCGCAGGATTTCTCGCCCCTCGCGGACCCGTCGGTGCGCTTCGAAGTGCGCTACGAGGACGCCGCCGTGGTGGTGGTCGACAAGCCCGCGGGCGTCCCCACGCACCCGCTCCGCCCCGACGAGATGGGCACCCTCGCGAACGGCCTCGTGGCGCGCTTCCCCGAGACGCGCGAGGTGGGTTACCGCAAGCGCGAGCCGGGGATTCTTCACCGCCTCGACACGGACACCAGCGGCCTCGTCATCGTGGCGCGCAACGTCGCGGCCTTCGACGCGCTCCGCGAGTCGATGCGCGCGGGCAAGACCAGCAAGCGCTACCTCGCGCTCGTCGAGGGGCGCATCGCGGCCGAGGGCATCGTCGAGATCCCGCTCGTCCCGCACCGCAAAGACCCCAAGCGCGTCGAGGCCGTGACCGAGCACGTCCGCCTTCGCGCAGGGACGAAGACGCACCCCGCGGTCACGCACTACCGCCCCGTGCGGCCCCTCGGCGACTACACCCTCATCGAGGTCGAGCTCGAGTCGGCCTTTCGCCATCAGGTGCGCGTGCACCTCGCGACGATCGGTCACCCCCTCGTGGGCGACGTGCTCTACCGCGGTCCGCGCCTCGGCGAAGACCTCGGCGTGAAGCTCGATCGGCACTTCCTCCACGCGAGCGAGGTGGTGTTCTCGCACCCCGTCACGGGCGCCGAGACGCGCGTCACCTCTCCGCTCCCCGAAGACCTCGCCGCCGTCGTCGGCAAGCTCCGCGCGGGCGCGTAGAGACGCCCCTCGACACCTGTCGCATCGAGTCGACAGCGCCGCGCCCTCGGATCACCGTAAAGTCCGTGAAAACAGGGCGTTCCGCGTGTGGCGCGGGGCTTGAAGAAGGGGATCTCCACAGCGCGGGCAGCGTCAGCCCGCTGAGGAGGCTCCACCATGAACACCCTTCGTTTCGCAGGTTCCGTCGCATTCGTCGCCCTCGCGTCGCTCTCGCTCGTCGCCTGTGGCGGCGGCGATGATGCGCTCTCCGATCCCTCCGCGGACACCGCCGCGGCGATGCTCGAGCAGCCCAACGGCGGCCTCTCGACCACCGACGAGATGCCCGACTTCGCGGACAACAACTTCGTCGCGCTCCCCACCTTCGCGGCGACGGGCGCCGACACGCTCCTCGCCGATGACGGGACGTACCCGGGCGACGCGGCGCCCGCCGCGCAGCGCCATGTGTTCCGCGTGATGATCCTCTGGGGGCACCTCCCGCGGCCCGCGGATGCGTCTGCGCCCGCTGCGCCGACGCCTCCCGCGACGCGCATCGACTGGACCGGCAGCGCCTCCGTCGACGCGGGGCGCATCTCGGTGCGTCGCTCCATCGGCTTCGAATCGGGCGACAGCGTCGCGGCGCGCACCGACCCCGCGAGCGTGAGCTTCGTGTCGCACACGCAGCCCTTCGTCGACGGCCTCTCGCTCGTCGTCCGCGCCCCGACGGCCACGCCCGTGCTGCACCTCAACACCGCCGCGGGGAACTTCGACCTCCCGCTCCCCGACGCCGACGGCGACGTGCGGCGCCTCGGCGACGGCCGCAACGGCGTCTACTACGCGGCCTACGAGGAGCGCCCCGACTGCGGCCAGGGCTTCGTCTTCGGTCACTGGGGCCGCCTGCGGGCGAACCTCGGCATGTTCCGCGGCCACGTGATCGACAGCGTCGGCGCGCCCCGCGGCGCCGTGCGCGGCATCTGGGGAACCACCCGCGCCGGCGCGCACGCCTTCTTCGGCAAGCACATCTCGAACGCCGGGACCTTCAACGGCCTCCTCGGCGGCACCTACGACGCGGGGCACTTCACCGGCGCGTGGGGCCTGCGCGACGGCTCGCGCGGCGAGCTCCACGGACGCTACGGCGACGGCATCGAGCGCGCCGACGGACGCGGCGTCTTCCTCGGCCGCTGGTCCGAACGCTGCCCGGTGCGCTGAACCCTGCGCAGCGGGTGAGTGGTTCCCGCCGTCGCGCGATCAGTCTACGCTCGCGACGGACCGTACGGAGAACACACCCCCGCAATGACACGCATCGCACGCGCGGCCTCGCTCGCCGTCTGCCTCTCTGGCTGCTTCGGCGACCTTCACCCCGATCCCCCCGACGCCTCGCGTGACGCGACCTCCGACCGCTCCGACGTCGTCCGCGACGTCGCGGGCGATCGCGCCGACGTGAGCGACGCGACCCTCGACGCGCCCGCCGACGCCGCCCCCGAGGCCGCGCTCGACGTGGGCTCCGACGTCGCGCCCGATGTCGCCTTCGACGCGCCCGCCGAAGCCGCCGTCGATGTCGCGGAGGACGTCCGTGACGACGCGGCCTCCGACGTCACCGACGCGGGCATCGACGCGAGCGATGACGTCTTCGACGCCGCGAGCGACGCGCGCGCCGACATCGTCGCGGACGCGCGCGCCGACGTGAGCGCCGATGTCGCCGCCGATGCGCGCGCCGACGTGAACGTCGATGTCGCCGCCGACGCGGGCGCCGACGTCGACCTGGTCGATCCGACGATCGAGGCGCCGAGGCTCATCGAGCCGCTGTCGGTGATGCGCGTGCTGCGTCGCGTGCGCTTCGGCTGGGCCAACGCGCCGACGGCGGACGGCGCGGAGATCGACGTGTGCCGCGACCGCGCGTGCACGGTCCTCGACAACACCTTCACGGTGACGGGAGACACGCTCACGACCAGCGTCGACATCGCGCCGGGGTATCACTTCTGGCGCGCGCGCGGGCGCCGCGGACGCGCCACCGGAACCGCGTCTTCGGCGACGTGGGAGTTCTATGTCCCGCCGCGCAGGGCGGGCTTCACCACGCCGCTCCCGAGGCAGTGGGGAGCGATGCCCGACGTCAACGGCGACGGGCGCGCGGACCTGCTCGTCGGCGCGCCCGCCACGGTGGCGACGGGAGGCCGCACGGGCGCCGTGTACCTCTTCACCGGGACCACCGACCGCTTCAACGCGGCGCCCTCGGCGACCCCGTTCGTGACCTCGGTCGGCACGGGCTCCTACGGCCGCGATGTGACGCCCCTCGGCGACGTGAACGGCGACGGCTACTGCGACGTGGCCGTCGACGCCGCGACGAGCGTCGGGATCCACCACGGCGGCGCCTCGGGGCCTTCGACCGCGCCGTCGCGCGCGTACGACGTGTGGCGCTCGGCGACGGGCGCGGGCGACGTCAACCACGACGGCTACGGCGACGTGCTCGTGTGGGACGGGGCTCGCGTCGGGCTCATCCTCGGCGGCGCCGGGGGCACCGCGAGCGCGCCCGTGCGAACGGTCGGCGGCACGAGCGCCGTCGCCGTCGGTGACATCAACAGCGACGGCTACGACGACATCGCCGTGCAGACCGCGACGACGAGGCTGGGGGTCTTTCTCGGCAACCTCGCGGGCTTCGACGCGGCGGCGACGTACACCCTCGACGCGCCCGCGGGGTATCTCTTCAACAACCCCTCGCTCGCGGGCGACGTCAACGGCGACGGCGTCGCGGACGTGATCGCCTCGGCCACGGTGATCCTCGGCACGGCCTCGCTGCCCGTGGTGTTCCCCCTCGTTCCGCCCGCGACGCGGACGCTCTCGGCGACGCTGCTCAACGCGCCGTCTCCGAGGCCCGCGAGCTTCGGCTCCGCCGTCGCGGGGGCGGGTGATTTCAACGGCGACGGCATCGACGACCTCATCGCCGGGAGCGGCGGCGCGACCTCGACGGAGGCCATGTGCGTGTACGCGGGCTCGGCCACGGGCCCCGCCGTGGTGCCCACGCAGTGCATCCCGTCGACCTCGGCGACGCACTTCGGGATCAGCGTCGGCGGCGTCGGAGACCTCAACGGCGACGGCTTCGAAGACGTCGTCGTGGGCGCCTCGGGGTCGAGCGCCGTTCGAGGCTCCGTGGTGCTCTACCGCGGACGCGCCGCGGGCGTCGTCGATCCGCTCATCACGCCGTACTCCGCGGGCGAGACCGCGGGCGCCTTCGGCACCGGCGTCGACGGCTGGCGGTAGCGCTCCGCGCGGCCTTCGAGGGGCACCGCGCGTCGGGGCTCGTTGTTCGCGCGAGCGCGGTGGTGCCGATCGCGCGCGTGTGGTGATACCCTCCGCGCGCCCAATGAGTTCGACGGCCTCGACATCGCCCGCGGTGGGCTCCCTCGTCGACGGGCGATACCAGCTCGTCTCGATGCTCGGCGAGGGGACCTTCGGCGGCGTGTGGCGCGCGAAGGACACGCGCCTCGCGGGGCGCCCCGTGGCCGTGAAGTTCCTCAAGGCCGAGTTCGTGGAGCACGCGGGGGCCATCGCGCGCTTCGACGCCGAGGCCGACGCGCTCGCGCAGGTGTCGCACCCCAACATCGTCGGCGTCATCGACCGCGGCGCGCTCACGCAGCAGCGCTACATCGTCATGGAGTTCGTCGAGGGCCGCTCCCTCACGTCGTGGATCCACCAGTACGCCGACGACGACAAGCTCCCTGGCATCTCCGAGACGCTCGCGATCTTCGACCAGCTCTGCGCGGGCATCGAGGCCGCCCACGCGGTGCGCACGCCGGGGCCCATCGTTCACCGCGACCTCAAGCCCGACAACGTGATCCTCCGCGTGCTGCCGGGCGGCGAGGTCACCGTGAAGGTGCTCGATTTCGGCATCGCGCAGCTCGGTCGACGCAAGGGCACGCAGACCGGCGCCCTCATGGGCACGCCGCTCTACATGGCCCCCGAGCAGGCCATGGGGCAGGTCGCGGCCATCGGCCCGTGGACCGACGTGTTCGCCCTCGGCGTGCTCCTCGTCGAGATGCTCACGACGAGCGCGCAGGCCACCGCCGATGAGCCCTGGTGGGGCGTCGCGCTGCAGCGTCCCGCGACGCTCAGGGCCTCCCTCGACGGGCGCCGCTCGGACGTCCCCTCGGGCCTCTGGGACGTCGTCGCGCGGTGCTTCCGCGCGCAGGGCTCGGAGCGCTTCGCCGACGCGGGTGCGCTGCGCTTCGCGGTTCGTCAGGCCGCCGCGGGGGTCTTCAACGCCTCGAACCCTCCGCCGGTCGCGTGGAGCACCTCGACGCCGCCCACGACCTCGACGCCGCCGGCGCGCGCGCCGACCCCGGTGCTCACGCCCGACCCCAGGGAGGCTCCGCCGCTCCCGCGATCGACCTTCAACTGGCTCTCGGCGCTCTCCGCGAAGCCCGCGCAGGAGGGGGCTCCGTCGGGCGTCGACGCCGCGCGCGAGCACGACGATCCCCCGTGGGCGAAGCTCGCGATCGTGGTCGTGGTGGGGGCCATCGTCGCCGCCCTCGCGATCGTCGCCGCGCTCGTGGGCATCGACGGCCGCAAGCGCGAGGCCTCGGCGGGCGCGACCAGCGCGTCGACGGCGCGACCGTCGCGCCCCTCGACGCCGCCCCGACCCGTCGCCACGCAGTCGCTCACGCAGAACGCCGACCTCTCGGCCTTCGTCTCGCGGTGGGAGCGCGCGCGTCGCGCCGAATCCGGGGCTGATCCGCTCGACCGGCTCTACGCGACGACGCTGAAGTATCACGGCACCTCGCGCACGCCCGACTTCGCCGCGATGACCCGCGACTTCGCGCGCATCGCCGCCGAGGGCGGGAGCTTCTCGATCGACCGCGCCCGCAGCGACTGGGGCCACGAAGAGCCGGGGGCCGACGCGGTCCCGAGCGCGTGCCGCGCCGTAGCGGGCGCGACGGGCGACGTGCTGAAGGTCCGCGCGTGGGCGGTGGAGCTGCGCAACGACCGCAACGCCGACATCGGCTGCCCGCGCCTCGAAGGGCGCTACCTGCTGCGGATGCGAGACACGCCCGCGGGGCTGCGCATCTGCCACGAGACCTGGTCCCTCGACGAGGGGATCTGCGCGTCGTGTCCGACGGCGCCCATCTGTCAGCGGCGGTAGCGGCGCCCGACGCGCAGGGGAGCTCGTCGCAGCGCGCGTTCACGGCACCCGGGGCCCCCGGGGGAGCGCCTCGCAGCGCACGACACGGCATCCCCAGGCGGCGGGGGAGGTCGTGTCACCGGGTGACATGGCATCCCCAGGCGGCGGGGGAGGTCGTGTCACCGGGTGACATGGCATCCCGCGCTGGCGAGGGAGCGCGTGTCGGCGCGTGTGGCCGTTCTCCGAGGGAGCGAAAGTGGCCTCCAATGTGATCGCGGATCTGTGGGGCGTTCCCGTACACTCCGTCGCCATGCGCCGCGTGGTGTTTGTGCTCGCCTCGATGGTCGTCGCCTGCTCGGGTGACGACGCCCCCTCCATCGACACGCCCGAGGACTTCGCCTCGCAGGCCCATCAGGCCGCGTGCGCGGCGCTGTTTCGCTGTCCCGTGACCGTCGCCGATGTGGCCTCGCAGCGGGCGTACCTCGGCGAAGCCTCGCGCTGCACGACGCTGCGCGTGGGCGCTTCGCTCCTCGGGTGGGGATCGCTCGACGACCTCCTCGCCGCGAACCGTCAGTCGAAGGTGCGCTACGACGGCGCCGCGGCGTACCGCTGCATCGCGCGCATCAACGCGACCTGCGACGTGCAGCACGACCTCGGCTCGCTGTGCCCCGACGTGTTCGCGGGAGCCGTCGCTGCGGGCGCTGCGTGCATGCGCCACGAGGAGTGCGCGGGCGGCGGCTGGTGCGACCGCGGACAGGCCACGGGGATGAGCGCGTGCCCCGGCATGTGCCGCGCCCGCAAGCGCATCGGCGAGGCGTGCAGCGTGAACGACGAGTGCGCGCCGCAGAGCGTGGGGCAGCGCGCGGAGTGCTTCCCCGATTCGAGCGGCGCGTCGCGGTGCGTGCGCGTGGCGACGGGCGAGGCGGGCGCCGAGGGACGACCCTGCGGGCACATCATCGGCGCGGCGTATGCGCAGGACATCCAGTGCGCCGCGGGGCTCGGGTGCGTGGTCGCCGAAGGCTCGCTCGCGGGCACCTGTCAGCGCCCCACGGCGGCGGGCGAGATGTGCGGCGCGACGACGGTCTGCGCGCAGGGCTCCGCGTGCACGGCCACCACGACGATGCGCTGCACGGCCATCACCGTGCGACGCGCCGCGGGCGAGGCGTGCAACACCGCGACGATGACCCTGTGTGATCCCTACGCGCGCCTCGTGTGCCGCTCGGGGATGTGCGCCTCCATCGGCGACGGGACGATGGGATCGACCTGCGGGAACATGACCGTCCCGGCGGGCTTTCAGTGCAACGCGGGGCTCTACTGCGCGACGGGGCGCTGCGCGGCGCGCAAGGCCGACGGCGACGCGTGCGCGAGCGACGTCGAGTGCCGCAGCGACGCGTGCGACCGCGGGACGCGCACCTGCGCGGGCGGACGTGTCGGTGACCCCCTCCCCGTCCCTCCCCCGCGAAGCGGCGGAGGGTGCCCTTCGACTGCCATGCCCTCACCCCGCCCTCTCCCACCCTACGAGCGACGCGCCCGCGAGCGACGCGCGGGTCCGCGAGCGACGCGCGTAGGTCCGCGAGCGACGCGCATGGGTCCGCGAGCCGCGCGTAGGTCCGCGAGCGACGCGCGTAGGTGGGACGTCGCGGGTCCGCGAGCGCGCGCGAGGTGCTCGCCGACGCCATCGATCGCGGCAGGATCGCAGCAGTTCGGGCGGCGTTGCGAGGATGGTTGTGGCGCCGATCGGGCCATTGCGCAACGGTTGCAGTCGCGCCCTCACCCCAGGCTACACTGGCGTGACCCCACCTTCGTGGGGTCGTAGTCTTCGATCGATCCGACGTCGCGCGCTGTCGCACGATCGCGAAAATCGCGGTGACTCCTGAGGTGGGCGCATCGTCACGTCATCGCGCGTGACGTGCGATCAACAATGGGATGCGACCCCGCGAAGGCGTCTGACCGCCATTGGGGAGTTGACGGCGCCAGACGCTTCCCGTCGCGCCTGGGGTTCGGCCCGCGTGAGAGGGACGCGCGTGACGCGCCCAGGGAGATACGCGCGTGACGCGCGCGACGCGCAGGGAGATACGCGCGTGACGCGCCCAGGGAGATACGCGCGTGACGCGCCCAGGGTTCGCCCCCCAAGGGATGTACACGATCGGGGGCTCAGCCTGGGCTATGACGAGGCACGGATCACCCTCTTCGAGGGTTCAGCAGAGAGAGCCTCGCCATGCCTTCTGAACCGGTCGAAGACCGGTGATCCGTGCCTTGATGAAGCCCAGGCCGAGCCCCCCGATCGCGTACATCCCTCGGGGGGCGAGCCCTGGGCGCGTCACGCGCGTCCCTCTCACGCGGGCCGAACCCCAGGCGCGACGGGAAGCGTCTGGCGCCGTCAACCCCCGAATGGCGGTCAGACTCGAAGGCGGGGTCACTCAAGTTGTAGCCTGGGGTGAGGGCGCGACTGCAACCGCGATGCGATGGCGCTATCGGCGCCACCAATCATCCTCGCAACGCCGCGGGCCGAACCCCAGGCGATCCCCGCCGCGATGCGATGGCCCGATCGGCGCCACCAACCACCCTCGCAACGTCGCGGACCTACGCGCGTCGCTCGCGGACCTACGCGCGTCGCTCGCGGACTCCCTCTCCCACCTCTGGTGGGAGAGGGCGGGGTGAGGGCATGGCAGCTACCAACGGGCACCCTCCCCCGCTTCGCGGGGGAGGGACGGGGAGGGGGCGCTCAGCTCACCTGCGACGGCGGCGGGAGCACGGTGACGAGGTAGCGGATCACGTCGGTCGGCGTGACGATGCCCACGAGCTTGCGGTTTCGCACCACGGGGACGTGGTGGATGTTGTTCTCGCGCATCACGCGCATGACGTCTTCGGCCGTGTCGAACTCGTCGACGGTGACCACGGGGGCCGACATGAGGTCGAAGGCCGACGTCTGCGCGCCGCGCGAGTCGAGCATCGCGTTGATGATGTCGGTGTCGCTCACGAAGCCCACGACGTGCTGCTCGCCGTCGATGACGGGCACGCCGCTGATGCTCTGCGTGGCGAAGAGGTCCGCGATCTCGGTGAGGGTTGCCTCCGCCGAGACCGAGGTGACGGGGGTGGTCATGAGGGAGCGAGCGTGTCCGCGGGTCATGGGGCGATACTCTCCGACAACCCGTGTATCACACAGGCGCCGCGGGTGGACATCCGAGTGCGACGGTCAACGCGCGGGGTAGCCCGTGAAGTCGAACACGAAGCGGTCGTCGCGATCGACGCCCACCGGCGCAGGGAGATAACGGATCTGACTCGACTCGATCACGCCCTCGT
Source organism: Polyangiales bacterium (assembly GCA_046351535.1). GTDB lineage: Bacteria > Myxococcota_A > Polyangia > Polyangiales > CAISKJ01. The sequence goes on along the minus strand of JAXLYG010000016.1, from coordinate 157,853 downwards.
AGTTGATCGCGCCCTGCGGGGTGATGAGGCGGATGCGGACCATCGGGGTTCCGTCTTCGACGACGAAGGCCTGCACGCGACGCGGCGTCTCGCCCGCCATCACGGTGGTCATGACGCCCGCGCGCACGCCGCCGCCGCGGACCGAGGTCACCTCGAGGCGGTCGATCGGGCACGCGTCACGAGGATCGTTGGGGTCCTGCGGGCGGCAGCTCGGGAGGAGGATCCAGAGCTGCGTCCCCGCGCCGAGGTTGCCGAACGCGCGCGCGCCGTCGGGCGCGGCCATCACGTAGATCCGAAGGCGACGCAGCGTGTTCTGGAGGTCCGCCGCGCTCGTGGGCACCACCTCGGGCTCCGGCGGCGCGACGGGGGCCGCGGGGGGCGGCGGGACGTGACGAACGGGCCTCCGCGGAGGCGCCCTGCGCACCGGCGCAGCGGTCACGGGGACGCGCGGAACAGCCTCTGCGGGCACGGCCAGCGCGAGCGCCCCGAAGAGCATCAGCGAACGGATCGTGCGAGTGATCATGACGGCACCTGCTACAGCGTCTTGTCTGGTTTGAATGCGACGCTCTCCGCGCAACGCGTGCCCCGGAGAACCATCGACCGTGTGTGCAGCAATCCACGAACCAGACGGCGCGCGCGAAGTGTGTGCTTGACATCCGACCGCGCAGACCCCTTCGAGAGAAGCCCTCGAAGGGCCCTTCCGCGAGGCGTGAAGCGCGCCCTCCGCGGTGCAACGGGCGCGCGATGTGCAATGCGTGCGAGGGTGAATCCGTGACGCGCGCGCTGCTCTCTCTCCTCGCTGCGGCGCTCTCGTACGGGTGGTGGCGCGTGGTGCTCGGCGGGGCGCCGAAGGTCATCGACGCGACGACGTACTGGCTCCAGGCGCGCGCGCTCGCGGAGGGGCATCTCACGTGGTCTCCGCCGGGCGCGATGGGGAGCTTCGCGGGGCGCTTTCTCCTCGTGGGCGCGCACGGCCGCGTGGGCGGGATCTTTCCTCAAGGCGCCCCCGCGCTGCTCGCGGTGGGGATGGCGCTGGGCGCGCCGTGGCTCACGGGCTGCGCGCTCGCCGCGGCGCTCGCGTGGGTCACGGGCTCGCTCGCCGCCGCGATGGAGCCCGACACGCGACGCTCCTCTCTCGCGCTTGTGACGGCGACGTGGCTCTCGGTCGTGTGCGCGACGCTGCGCTTTCACACGGCCGAGACGATGTCGCACGGCGCTGCGGCGCTCGCGTTCTCGTGCGCGCTGCTCGCGGGCCTCCGCGCGACGGGGCCGCGGGGGTGGGCCGCGTGCGGGCTCGCGGCGGGCGCGCTGGTCACCATCCGTCCGGTGTCGGCGCTCGCGGTCTCGGTCGTGTGGGCGGCGCTCGCGTGGCGCTCGGGGCGGTGGCGCGCGCTCGCGTGGTGCGTCGCGGGCGCGCTGCCCGGCGTGGCGCTTCACGCGCTCGCGCAGCGCGCCGTGACGGGGACCTGGGGCGCGTCGACGCAGACGATGTACTACGCGCTGAGCGACGGGCCGCGCGGGTGCTTCCGCTATGGCTTCGGCGCGTCCGTGGGGTGCCGCGTCGAGCACGGGGATTTCGTCGCGCGCCACCTCCCGCGCGGCTACGGGGCGCGCGAGGCGCTGTGGGTGACGCTCCGTCGGCTGCGGGCGCACGTGCGCGACGTGGCGAACTTCGAAGCGCTCTCGCTCGCGCTCCTCGCCGTGCTCGTGACGGCGCGTCGCGAGCGGGCGCTGCGCTACGGCGTGGCCGCGGTGCTCGCGCAGATCGCCGCGTACGCGCCGTTCTACTTCGACGGGAACATCGAGGGCGGCGGCGCGCGCATGTTCGTCGACGCGCTCCCCGTGGAGCACGCGATGCTCGGCGTGGTGCTCGCGCGCTTCGGGCGGCGTCCCGCGGCGGCCTTCGTGGTCGCCTCGGTGGCGTGCGGCGCGCTCTGGGGATCGCGCGGTCACCTCGCGGTGCGCTCGCTCCCCGATCACGGCGCGCACGCGCTCGATCGCGCGGGGATCTCGCGCGGGCTCGTCTTCGTCGACGACGATCACGCCTTCGCGATCCTCCACCGACCCGACGCCGACGTGCGCAGCGGTGTCGTCGTGGCGCGGTATCGCGGTGACGCGTTCGACGGGCTGCTCTACGCGCGCCTCGGGAGGCCTCCCTCGTGGCGCCTGCGCGTCACGCGAGGCGTCGGGGAGCTCGTCGCGTGGAGCCCTGACGTGCCGACCGATCGGTGGTGGTTCCGCGGCGCGAGCCTGTGGCCTCCGACGAGCCAATCGCGGGGCCATGTGCGCCCTCGCGGAGACGGCGCGCTCGATGTGGTGCGCGACGGTGAAGTGCGCGTCGAGGTGACCGTTCCGACGCCGTGGCGGGGCGCGTGGTGCGCGCGCGCGGAGTACGCCGACGGTGATGGCGCGACGCGATGCGACGACGACGTCGCGGCGCTTCGCGTGACGCTCGGGCGGGCGGGGGTGGTGCGAGGCGTCGAGGTGACGCGGGCTCAGCCGACGGCGAGCGGAACGGCGCGGCCGATGGTGGGATCGGCGGAGGCGAGGCGCGACCAGGCGAGGTCGTCGGCGGTGCCGAGGGTTCCGTGATCGGAGCCTGAGCCCACGAGCTGACGGAGGCCGCGGAGGGAGCCGTAGTAGTTCGAAGCGTCGTGGTCGGCCTCGGTGATGCACGCGCGCACGACGCTGCGAGAGATGGGCGGGAGGTTGAGCATGCGGAGCGCCGTGGCCCACAGCCCGTCGAGGCGGTTCTGGTCGGACGGGAACTCGAGGAGGCCCGCCATCGTGAGGAGCAGCGCGCCGCGACGGGCCTGCGGGGTGCCGAGGGTCCCTTCGGAGGGGAGGTGACCGAGGTCGAACGCGCGGTTCATGGCCTCGGCGGAGACGAGGAGGCGCTTGAGCTCCTCGGGCGCGTGCGATAGCCACGCGTGGAACATCACCTCGACGCGGAGCCCGCCGACGACGTTGCGGTCGAGCGTGTAGCGGCACACCGCGGGGAGCCTCGAGAGGTCTTCGCGGAAGGGCCCCGTGGGCACGTCGACGGGGGCTTCGAGGTGGCTGAAGTAGCCCGCGGATTCGAACGCGTAGAACAGCTCGGAGCGGCCGGGGAGGGCGGCCCAGAGGTCGGAGTACTGCGTCACGCGGTTCATGCTCCCGACGGCCCAGCCGAGGCTGCGCGCGGCGTCGCCGCCGACCTGCGAGCAGCGCACGCCGGGGTCCTTCGGGGTGATCGCGTCGGCCATCTCGGTGGCGAGCGCGCGGACGTTGAAGTCGAGGAAGCCGTCGTAGAAGTCGCCGCGCGCGTCGTGGTTGACGTCGTTGAAGCGCGCGAGCACGAGCGGGTGCGCGGGCCCCACGAACTGCACGAAGCGCGGGTCGACCTCGGCCTGGGGGTGGTGCCACTGCGCCGATCGGATGCGCGCGTCGAGGGCCGCGTGGCTCTCGCGCTTGGCCATCCCCGAGAGCACCGCCACGAAGCAGTCGAGGCCCTCGGAGGCGCTGACCTTGCCGCCCGCGCCCGTGCGGAAATACGTCGAGTCCCACGACGAGTAGAGGTCCGCGTCGGGGAACATCCGCGAGAGCGCGAAGCGCGTGGTGAGGCCCGCGCACTGCGAGTTCATCATGAGCTTGTAGTTGCGCTGCGTGACCGCCGCGCGCGTGGCGCGCATGTCGAACGACCCGAGCTGCGCGTGGCGGTTGATGAGCATCCCGATGAACCACGGCGAGGCCATCTCGGCGCTCTCGTCGCCGGGCGTCGCGGGCCTCGCGAGCACGCGCACCGCGTCGCCCGCGGGCGTGCGGAAGGGCGCTTCGAAGCACTTGTAGTCGGCCCCGCCCGACGCGGGCGCGTCGGAGGGCAGCGCCACCTCGCGGAACCCGTGGACGCGCGTGAGCACCTCGCACTCGCCCTCGTGAAAGTCCCACCCGGAGCACATGGCGAAGTTCCACGGGCCCGAGAGCGTGTCGTAGGGCGGCGCCTCGCGGGTGAGGGTCTTCACGAGCGCGAGGGCCTTCGCCCGGTCGCCCGCCCCGAGCGCGGGCGCCCTGAGCTGGAGCAGCAGGATCGCGTGGGCCCGGAGCGAGTCCTTCGAGGCCGGGCCGCGCTCGGCGTCGATGAGGGCGAAGAGCTCCCCCGCGGCGGCGTTGGAGACCGCGCGCCACGTCGGGTCGTGGAGCACCGTCGCGGTGATGTGCGAGAGCACCGTCGCGCAGGCCGATCGCACCTGCGCCGCCGCGTCGCGGTCGCGCAGCGCGTCGGCGGAGCTCACGGACGACTCACGCAGCGCGCCGCGCACCTGGTCGAGCATCGCGCGGGCCTGCGGTTCGCTCACGCGCTCGTTCCGCGGCGCCACGTCGGGGTGAAACGCGCTCGGGGGAAAGAGCCGTTCGAAGGTCGTCGTGCGGCGCGACGAGATCCACCGGGCCGCGGCGACGAGGGCCTCCCTCGCGGCGATGCCGCGCTGCGCGGTGGCGGCCTTCGTCGAGAAGGTCCCGTCGGCGAGGAGCCACAGGGGGGCCATGCCCGACACGCCGCCCGTGAGGTCGACGTCGTTGGCCGCGGGCGCGGCGGGCGCGGTGACGGGCGTGCGCGGCGCGGGCGCCTCGGGGCGCGCGACGGCGCGGAGAATGCGGCGCACGGGCGAGCGGCGATCGAAGACCGCGCGGACGTACTTCCCCTCGGCGGCGGAGAGCGCGTCGAGGGCGGAGGGCGCCACGGTGGCCGCCACGGTGGCGAAGAAATCCCGGTCGCCCGCGAGGAGCACGCGGGTCTCTCCCGCGGCGCTCGCGGACTCGCGAAAGGCCTTCACGGCCTCGACGCCCGCGGCGACGAGCGTTGCAGGAACATCGACGGCGCCCGACGGCGCCGTCACACGGATGATGAACTCCACTGGCATGACGCGAGACCCTCCCTGTTGAAGCGTCGCATGGTAGCGGCCACGCCCCCCGGCGGGAAGCCCCGAAATTCGCGCCCCGCGGCCTCGTCGCGGTACGCTCCGTTCCCTCTTGAGCGAGCGCGACGCAACGCCCGGCGACGACCGCGGCCACGTGATCCACGTCGACTTCAACGCGCGCCGCCGCGCCGAAGAAGCCGTGTTGCGCACGCCGCCCGGCGACCGCTCGCCCGAGCGCGACACGGTCACCCGCACGCTCTCGCGCGCCGAGGTGGCCGAGCTCTTTCACGTCGACGCCCGCCGCCTCCGCTCGTGGGAGCGCGCGGGCATCGTCGTCCCGAGCGGCCGCGAGGAGAACAACCCCGTCTACACCTTCGCCGACCTCGTCGCCGTGCGCACCGCGCGGGGGCTCGTCGAGGCGGGCTTTCCCACGGCGCAGATCCGCAAGGCCATCGAGGGCCTGCGGCTACGGATGCCCGAGCTCGCGCAGCCGCTCACCGACGGCCGCGTCGCGCCTGACGGGCACAAGCTCGTGGCCCGCGCCGAGGGGGCGCGCTTCGACCCCATCACGGGCCAGCTCGTCTTCGACTTCGACGTCAAGGCGCTGCGCGACGACGTCGTGCGCGTGCTGCGCCCCAAGGTCACGCGCCGCCAGCAGGAGGCCTACGAGCTCTACCTCGAAGGCCTGCGGCTCGACGAGGACGAGACCACGCGCGCCCGCGCCGAAGAGGCCTACCGACGCGCGATCGAGCTCGACCCGGGCCTCGCCACGGCGGTGACCAACCTCGGCAACCTGCGGCTCGTGGCGGGCGATCGCGAGGAGGCCGAGGCCCTCTACCGCCGCGCGATGGCCGCCGACGCGACGCAGGCCGAGGCGCCCTACAACCTCGCGTATCTGCTCGTGGAGAAGGGCGACCGCGAGGCCGCCGTGAAGCTCTTCGAGAAGGCCATCGCGCTGCGCCCCGATTTCTCGGAGGCGCACTTCAACCTCGCGATGGCGCTCTCGGAGCTCGATCAGCGGGAGCGCGCCCGCGCGCACTGGCGGCGGTATCTGGAGCTCGACCCGCGCGGGCCGTGGAGCGCCCTCGCGAGGCAGCACCTCGCGGACTCGCGCGCGCCGAAGGAGTGACGCCTCAGGGCGTGCGGGGCGTCCCCGAGGTCGAGCCGCTCGACGGAGACCCGTTGGCGTCTTCGAAGACGCTGCCGCCCGACGAGTTCGACGACTGCGACGGGGGCTGACGGCGCACGCGGTCGCGGAAGGCCGACCACGGGCTGCCCGAGTCTTCGTCGCCCATGCCCACCTCGCCGTTGAGGCGCTCGTTCACGGCGCCGTCGTCGGTGGTCTCCTTCCAGAAGAGAAAGTAGCCGTGGCCCGTGAGGGGCTGGAGGCGCCCGCACGCGGCCTGGCTCTCGGTCCACGTGAAGCGCAGGAGGTTGCCCGTGACGCGGCCCTCGATGCGCCCCGTCGCGTGGCACGCGGCGCGGTCGTACTCGTACTGCCCCGTGGCGATGTCGCCCATCTGCTCGAGGTAGAGGTCACCGACCTGCTGCGAGTGGTAGCTCCCCGAGAAGCTCTCTCCGTCGGGCATGGGGCCCTGCGTGATGTGAACCGGGCGGTTCGACGCGGGGTCGGCGTCGGTGTTGTACGCGTAGTTCGTACGGACGCGGCCCGATGAGCTGCATCCAAACGCGGCGAAGGCGACGAGCGCGAGCGCGGTCGAGCGGATCATGACGCTGAGACTCCTTTGCGACGGGCGCGAGCATAGAGAAACGCGCGCCCCGCGGGGAGCACGAAAATGCACCGTCGCGGCGGGTTCGCGTGGTACCCGTTCGGTCAACGCCGGTGGCCGCCCGCCCGCCCGACAAGACCGCGCGCATCGAGCGCCTCGCCGCGACGCTCTCGTTCGCGCTCCCGCTCGCGGTGTCGGCGTGGGGCGCCGGGGCCTCGATGGGCTTCTACGACGCCCCCGAGCTCGCCGCGGCCGCGCAGGGGATCGGCGTCACGCACCCGCCCGGTCATCCGCTCTGGGTGGTGCTCGCGTCGCTCGCGTCGATGCTCCCCGTGGCGACGCTGCCGTATCGCGTGGCGCTGCTCTCGGGGCTGTGCCTCGCCGTCGTGGGCAGGGTGGTCTACGGCGTCGCGCGCAACCTCGCCGCGTCGGCCCTCGACGACGAGCGGCTCACTTCGAAGTACGACCGCGCGCTCGGTCCCATCGCCTCGCTCGCGGTGGCCGTGTCTGCCACGGGGGGCCCCGCGGTGCTGCGCCAGGCCACGCGCGTCGAGGTCTACGCCCTCGCGGGCTCGCTCGCCGTGGGCGCGCTCGGGCTCGCGTGCGCGAGGACGCTCCCCCCCGCGGCGCGCGCGCGGCTCTCGGTGCTGCTCGTGGCCCTCGGCGGCGCGAACCACCACTTCATCGCGCTCACGGGCGCGCCCGTCGCCATCGCCACGCTCATCGAGCGGCTTCGAAACGGCGACGTGGCTTCGAAGCGTCGCGCGCTCCTCGCGTGGGCGCCGCTCGGGTTCTTCGGGCTGCTCCCCTACGCGCTGCTGGTGCTGCGCGCGGGCACGTCGGCGAGCCTCGTGCGCGTCCGCACCGCGGGAGACTTCTTCTGGACCGTCTCCGCCCGAGCGTTTCAGAAGAACTCCGGCGGCGGCGTGCCGGGCACCTTCGGCGAGCACCTCCTCGACGTGCTCGACTGGATCGGCGCGACGCTCACGCCCTTCGGCGTCGTGGCCGCCTTCGCGGGGACCTTTCTCCTCCTGCGTACGGCGAAATCCGAGGCGATCCGCGCGGACGTGCTTCGGCTCTTCGGCCTCGCGACGGCGGTGTGCCTCGCGCGCGCGCTCCTCGGCTTCGTGGCGGGCAACCCCGACGCGGCGGGCTACCTCATGCCCGCGATCGCCGCCGTCGCGTGCCTCTCGACGGGCTTCGTCACCGTGGCCTGGAGGGCCATTCGCACGGCCCCCGCGGCGCCCGAAGGACCGACCCCCGCGGCGCGCGCGGCCCTCGTCGCGGTGCTCGTCGCGCTGCCCCTGGCGATCCCGCTCTACCTCGCGCGCGAGGGGTTGCGCGCGACGGAGCCCGACCGCGCGTGCGTGCCCGAGGCCGCGGCGGAGTCGCTCTTCGCGTCGCTGCCGCCTCGCACGGTGGTGCTCGCCTACGCGCCCGAGACGGCGTTTCGCGCGCGCTACGCGCAGCGCGTCGAGGGCGAGCGGCCCGACGTGACGGTGATGCCCGTGGCCTTTCTCCCGTACCCCGGGATGAACAACACGCTGCTCGCGCGCGACGCCGACCTCCTGCCGCTCGTGCGTGACTACCTCGCGCACGGCGAGGGGCGCGTCGAGGAGGTCTCGGCCCTCGCGAGCCTGCGCCCCGTGCGCCTCGAGATCGACCCCATGAACGTGCTCGCGATGACGCCGTACATCGTGCCGCGAGGGCTCCTCGCGGAGGCGCGCGGAGAGCCCACGACGCTGGCCTCGGTGCGCGCGAGCGCGGCGGCGCACTTCGCGGCGATCGACGGGCTCACGGCGGCGATGTCCGAGGAGCCCGGCGGCGGACGCGACGCGAAGTCGTCGGAGTTCGTGCTGTGGCGCAACTACAACGACGCGGTGTTCTTCGCGGGGCGCGGGGCGAGGACCGAGGCGGCGGGGTCGGTGCGGCGGGGCCTCGAACGGGCGCCCGCGGCGCAGGAACTTCTGGGGTTGCGAGACGCGCTGAACGCGCCGGGCGAGGGCGTTATCGACGTCCGACCCTACGTCGTGGGAGCACGTCCGCCGTGAGGGCGATGGCCGTGGCGGGGAGCGGGCCGTCGTCGGTGAACCACGACTCGTCGCGGCCGGGGTCACGGATGAGCCGCGGGGTGCCGTCGAAGTTCTTGCGACCGCCGGGGACGAAGTACGTCCGCGCGAGGTAGGCGATCATCGAGGGCTCTTCGAGGCGCGGGTCCATCGAGGGGCGGACGACGCGCGCGTGCTCCTCGGGCGCGAGGCTCCAGTGCAGCGTGGGCTTGAGGTGGTGGATCGTGTGGTAGCCGTTGTTGAAGGCGAACCAGTTGATCACCGAGCCGATGAAGTTGCGCGAGTGGTTCCACGGGCTCGTGGCGTCGGTGCCGTCGTGCTGGAGGAGGTTCATCGTGACGATCCCCCAGGCCGCGTACTGCCACGGGAGGAGCACGTAGAGCAGGGCCTTCTTCCAGTCGAGCGCGAGGAGCGCGCCGAAGAAGACCACCATGCACACGGTCTCGACGATGAGCTGCCGCGTGAAGCGCGGCCTGCGCTTCGCGGCGAAGCGCGCGTACTTGATCTCCGCGCCCATGATCGACGGACCGATCGACGCGGTGAAGAACAGGAGGTTGAAGAGGTTCACGCGGAAGCGCGCCTTGTCGGTGCGCATCACGTCGCGCACGGTCTCGGCGTGGCGGTGGTGGCTGAGGTTGTGCCCCGGCAGGTACGAGCTCACGGGGTGGCCGTACGTGAGCGTGAGAAGCACCTGCCACACGTTGTTCATCCACCGCTGATGGAAGACCGGGCAGTGCACGGCGTTGTGCGTCGCGACGGCGCCGAGAAAGGCCCCCGCGCAGGTGAGCGCGATGAGCGGCGCGGCGATCCACGGGTTCCGCGGCGCCACGATCCACTGGAACGCGACGAGCGCGAACCACCCGCCGATGATGCTCAGCGTGCGACGGTCGGCCTTGTAGCGCAGGTATCGGCTGGTGCTCACGAGTGACGCTCCTCGGCGCCACGCGTAGCAGAAATCACCCGCGCGCTCTATCGCCTCAAACGCGCGGATCGCGCGCGATGCGGGTGCGTAACGCGCGTGGCAGCGCCACCTCCGCGCGGCGGTGGTACTGTCGCGACCATGACGGTGATGCGAGATGTCCCGGGCGCCGTGTCGTTGACCCTTCCGCTGCGGAGCGATCCGCCGTGGCTCACGGCCGCGGTGCTCGGCCTGGCCACGCTCTCGATCGGGGTCTTCATGGCGGCCTTCTCGCGCACGAGCTTCTCGCCCGCGCTCGGGATCCTCCCCGGCGTGACGGCGGGGGTCTTTCTCGGGAGCGTGATGGCGGCGCGCGCGCGTCGCCGCGGCGCGACGGTGAAGCTCGAAGCGAGCGAGCGGCGCCTCGACGTGCTCGACCCCTCGCAGCGCCTCGACGTGCTCGACCTCGTGGCGCCGTACTCCGCGGTGCTCCTCGTCGACGCGAAGCCCGGCCGACGGATGCTCGTGCTGAGCCAGCACGGCGACCCCGTGGTGCTCCTCGAGCTCGGCGCCGCGGCGGGTGAGCTCCCCGAGGCATGGCGCGCGCGGACCCTGACGCTCGACCTCGAGAGCCTCGCGCTCTCGCCCGCGTCGCCCAACGTCGTCGCGCTCGCCGAGGGCCACGCCCTCGACGCGCTGCTCGCGCACCTCGCGCCGAGCCTCGACATGGGCACGCCGTGGATCTCGCAGCCCACGCAGGGCGGCGCGACGCTCGAAGTCGCCCCCGGCGAGGTGCGCTTCGGCGGCCGCGTGGTGACCCTCGACGCGACCGTGAAGGCCGTGAACTACGCCGTGAGCGCCGCGGGCGTCACCGTGGCCGCGCTCGGGCTCGTGCAGGGCGACGACGGCTCGGTGCTCCTGCTCGCGTGCGAAGACGCGCTCGTCGAGAAGGACGCCGTCGCGGGCAACCTCTCGCCCGACGCGTACGTCCCGCTGCCCGTCTTCGAACTCGTCCGCGTCGTGGTCGAGCACTCTTCGAAGCGCTGACGCGCGCGTCGCCGATCGTCTCGCCGTCAGCCTCGTGAGATGGGCGTCCGCGTCCCCGGCGGCAGCGGCGACGGCGCGGGCGACGGCGAGCGCGTCGCGGGCACGGGCGACCGCGTGGCCGACGGCGGCGGCGACGGGCGCGGAGACCGCGGCGCCTCGGGGCGCTTCGAATCGCGCGGCGGCCGCGGCGTCTCGCGGTTCGACTCGTAGTCGAGCGCGATCTCGTCGGCGTCGGGGCGATCGAGCTGCCGCCGCGCGACGGCGGCGAGCGCTTCTTCGAGGCGCTGCACCACGCGGTCTCGCTCGGCGATGACCTGCGCGAGCTCGACGATGTGGCCCTCGTGGCGTTCGAGCTCGGCCTCGAGCGACTTCGCGTGCGCCGCGGAGCGGATCCCCGCCGCGTGCACGTCGTCGTAGCGCTTCGTGAGCGCGGCGAGGCTCTTCGAAGCCGACTCGTAGCGCGCGGTCATGGCCTCGTGCGCGCGCGCCGCGGCGTCGAGCTTCGCGCGCAGCGCGTCGGCCGCTCGGGCCGCGCGCTCGGCGAGGAGCTGCCGCGCGAACCAGCCCATGAGGCCCGCGAAGAGCCCGGTGAGCGCCGCGCACGCGAGGCTGTGCGAGAAGAGCATCACGGCCTCGCTCGCACGAAGAAGCGAATCCGTCGGTTGCGCCGTCGGCCCTCTTCGGTCTCGTTGTCGGCGATGGGGTGCGCCGCGCCGACGCCGAGCACGATGAGCCGACGGAGGGGCACGCCGCGGTCGGAGAGGAGCTGCGCGACGAGGGCCGCGCGGCGGGCGCCTCGCTCGCGGCACGCGAGGGCGGTGCCTGCGTCGTCGGTGTGGCCCTGCACCTCGATGCGCCACCGGGGCGTCGCGTTGAGCACGGCGGCCACGTCGTCGAGCAGCGCGAGGCTCTGCGCCGTGAGCGCGTCGCGTCCGGTGACGAAGTCGACCGTGCGCCCCGCGATGGCGTCGTCGAGCGCGGTCTGGAGCGCGGCGGGTGTTTCGATCGGGGCGGGCGAAGGGCGTCTCGGGGCGGGTGTCGGGGAGGCTTCAACAGAGACGTCTGGCGAGGCTGGCAACCGCGCGGGTGGTGGCGCGGGTGGTGGCGTTGGAGGCGCGTCCGCGCGCGGCGCGGCGATCAGCGCGGCGGCGGTGTGACGGAGCTCCGGCCTCGGCGGCGCGGCGTCTCCGTGGAAGCGCAGGCAGTGCCAGCACACGAGGAGATATCCCACCGAGGAAGACGCAAGTTTGAGCTTCGTTGACATGGGCGGAGCGCGCTCGAAGGCTCACGAAATGGAGGTGATCCGGTTCCGCGCGCGACCCGTGTGACGCGCAGAAGTGCGAAAGACCTCATCACCCGATGTTGCGAAATCAGCAAGAAGCGACAGCGGTAAATCAGCCTCTTTCAGGGCGGGGTAGGCCCTGACCCCTTGCGACGAACCCGCATGGAATCAGGGACTTCTCGCGCTTCGGATGGTGGTTGCCCGGAGGCGAGGGCTGCTTCGAGGAAGACCGCGCGGGTCGAGCGCGTCTGGCCCGGGGGCGGGGGAGAGGGCTCAGCCCGGGATCACCACGCAGCGACCCATCCAGCACTGGAGCGGCGCGCAGCAGTCGCTGTCGACGCGGCACGGGCCGCACGTCCCGCCGTTGCAGGCCTGGTTGGCGCAGTCGCGGCAGCTCGCGCACATGGGCGTGGCGCCGCCGTCGGGCCTCGACGCATCGGCGGGCGTCCCCGTGTCCGCGGGGGTCCCAGCGTCGGCGGGCGTCGTGGGAGTCGTGGGGTGACACGCATCACCGACGCGGAGCACGGCGCGGTCGTAGTGGACCCTGATCTCGTTGCTCGACGAGAAGTCGCCGACGAAGACCGAGCCGAAGACCTCGAGGGGGCCCGAGGTTCCGAGGCGTCCGTCGGGGAGGTAGAGGTTCGCGCCGAGGACGGTGTTGTTCGTGAGCGAGAGGCCGTCGGTCGAGCCCACGTAGAGCCGCGTGAGGGCGGGGTACGCGGGGTTTCCGAGGGTGAGGGCGGCGCTGATCCCGAAGCGTCCGCCGAGCACGACGTCGAGCTCCGCGGTGGGGTCGAGGGTGATCGTGAGCGGCTGGCTCATCGAGATGTCGCCGTCGATGAAGAGGGCCGTGTGACCGTGGGCGACGATGGTGACGGGCGCCGACGAGGTGATGCCGCGGAGGTAGTACCGACCGCAGGGGAGGTCGATGCGCGCCGCGGTGTTGATCCCCGTGAGCGAGGCGGCGTCGAGGCCGAGGCGCGCGTTGTCGTTGCGCGTGCGGGCCTCGGCGATGAACGCCGCCACGGGGACGCGCGCCGACGCCGAGCAGTCACACGGCGGTGTGACGGTGACGGCCTCGCGCGCGGCGCGGCGGTAGGTGACGTCTCCCTCGATCGCGGCGCCTTCGGGGAGGTGCAGCGCGCCCGTGATGGCCACCGTCGACGACGTGCGCACGGGGCCGTTGAAGTACGCCTCGTCGCGCGCGGTGAGGGTGTTCGAACCGCTGTAGCTCCCGTTGACGCGGAGCACCTGGCTGATCGTGTGCGGGCTCGCGGTGCCCCACGGCGCCGCGGCGCCGATCCAGAGGGCGCCGCCGACCTCGGTGATGTTCGAACTCTGAAAGGTCCCGTTGGCGCCGACGCCCGCGCCGGTGTCGCCGGGGGCGTAGGGGCCGCGCGTGCTGTCGAAGCCGTCGGTGGTGAAGCGCGCGCTCAGCGACACGTTCTGACACGAGCACAGCGCCCAGCGGAACGTCGTCTCGGCGACGCCGCCCGCGCAGCGTCCGCCGCCGAGGTCGACGAGCGGACCGACGCCGTCGGCGCCGCACGTCACGCCCGCGGGGTCGAGGATCATGAGCCGTCGGCACATCCCCGCGATGCATCCCTGGCCTGTGGGACAGGCGGTTCCGCACGCGCCGCAGTTGGCGTTGTCGCTCTGGACGTCGACGCATCGACCGCCGCACGCGCTCAGCCCCGTGAGGCAGGTCGAGCCGCAGACGCCGCCGGAGCACACCTGCCCCGCGGCGCATCGCACGCCGCACCCGCCGCAGTTGGCCGGGTCGACGTGCGTGGGGATGCACGCCCCCGCGCAGCGCGTCTGGTAGATGGGACACGGCGGAGGCGCGACATCGGCCGCGACGTCGAGCGCGCTGTCTGCGGCGACGTCGAGCGCGGCGTCGAGGGAGGGCGCGTCCGTGGGCGCATCGGCGGGCGCGTCGATCGACGTGTCGGTGGGGCTCCCGTCGGAGGGCGTCACGTCGCCGGTCGCGTCGGGGCACGAGGCGCCGACGCAGGCGTCGCTCTTGGAAGCTGCGTCGGTCGGCGTGGCCGTCTCGGTGTCGCTGCACGCCGCGAGGGCGAGCGCGGAGATCACGAGGCATAGGCGCGTGCGAATCATCGTGGTTCGTGTACCGCAAAATGCGCCAGCGATGGGTCACAGAGCGTGTTGAAAGAACCCGTACGGCGGCGGCCAACGGTGCGTGGCGGTGCGCTGGCACGCGGTCAACGCGCTCGCGACGGCCTCGGGTCGCGCGCAGATGTGCCTCCTGCGGGCCGCGACCGCTGACGACGGCGCGAAGGAGCTGCAAGCTCCCGCAACGACGCCCCCTCTTGCGCACGCGCGGCCTTCGGTGGCATCACGCGCGGCCATGATGAAGCACCCGAAGCAGCTCTCTCGCCTCGACAACAAGGTCGTCGTCGTCACCGGAGCGTCTGACGGCATCGGCGTCGAGACCGCGCGCTTTCTCGCCGACCTCGGCGCCACCGTGGTGATGCCCGTGCGCAACGTCGCGAAGGCCGGCGCCGTGCGCGACGACATCGTGCGCTCGACGGGCAACCAGAACGTCGAGGTCATGCCCATGGACCTCGCCAGCCTCGACTCCGTGCGCGCCTTCTCGAAGGCCCTCGCCGAGCGTCACCCGAAGGTCGACGTGCTCGTGCTCAACGCGGGCGTGTGGACGACCGCGCGCGAGACCACCGCCGACGGCCTCGAGAAGACCATGGGCGTGAACCACTTCGGACACTTCGCGCTGGCGCTCCAGCTCGTGCCGCTGCTCGCGGCGGCGGGCAGGTCGCGCGTGGTGGTGGTGTCGTCGAAGCTGCACCTCAACGGCAAGATCAACCTCGACGACATCAACTACGAGAAGGGCTTCGCCTCGGGGATGATGTCGGGCCCCTACGCGGATTCGAAGCTCGCCAACGCGCTCTTCGCCGTCGAGCTCGCGGAGCGCGTGAAGTCCAAGGGGATCACGGTGAACTACCTCCACCCCGGCGTGGTCTCGACCTCGCTCGCGCGCGACATGGGCGCGATCCAGCGGTGGTTCGCGAAGACCTTCTTCATCACGCCCGAGAAGGGCGCGCACACGAGCGCCTACGTGGCCGCCTCGCCGGACCTCGAAGGCGTCACGGGGCGCTACTACGACGCGTGCAAGGAGGCGAAGCCCAACCCCGCGGTGAACGACGCCGACCTGCGCAAGAAGCTCTGGAAGATCAGCGAGGAGCGCACGAAGACCACGCTCCCCGCGTGACGCCCGCGGTCAGAACGTGACCGACGCGTTCGCCAGAAAGGTGCGCCCGTTCTGCACGATGTTGGTGATGCTCGGGCGCATCCCCTCGCGCACGAACTCGGTGCTCACGGGCACCGAGTAGCGCCAGTCGGTGACGTTGTAGACGCCCACGGCGTAGCGCAATCCCCAGCGCTCCGCGGCGCCCGAGAGCACCACGTCCCACACCACCGCCGGGTCCGTGCGCGTCTGCGCGGGAGCGCCCGCGAACTCGCGGTCGTTGCGGTCCCACCGCGGGCCCTCGACGGAGAGGCGCGTCGAGGCGATGAAGAGCTGCGGCACCACGGGCGCGGCACCGCGCACCGAGAACAGGTGCTCGGGCGCGTTGGGCACCTCGCGGAGCCCGTCCGTCGTGCCCACGTAGCGCGAGCGCTGAAAGGCGTACGAGGCCGAGAGCATCCAGCCCTGGCGCCACTCGCGTCGGAGCTCGGCCTCGGCGCCGAGCGTGAGCACCGGCGACGACGTGTTCTGGTACTGATCGAAGTCCGACATCCCGATGCGCGTGGTGCGGAGCGCGATGAGGTTCTGGATGTAGTTCGCGTAGACCGACGCCAGCGCGGTCCAGGTGTTGGTGATGCGGTGCGAGTACTCGACCTCGCCCGAGAGGATGGTCTCGGGTTGCAGCGACCCGTTGGGCCGCGACGTGGCCGTCGTATAGAAGATCTCGTAGATGCTCGGCGCGCGGAACGCGCGGCCCGCCATGACCTTGAGGTTGCCCGCGGCGTAGGGCCTGAAGATCAGCGCGACGCGAGGGTTCACCGTGGCGCCGAAGGTGCTGTACCAGTCGAGGCGCGCGCCGGCCGAGTAGCGCAGCCAGTCGACGGGAGAGCCGTCGGCCGAGAGGTACGCCGCCGCGGTCTGGTACGGGTGATCGCTCGCGTCGTCGGACTCGGGCGCCGCCACCGTGCCCGCGGTCTGGTGCACCACGACGTGCGCCACGCCCTCGCCGCCGACGGTGAGCCGCAGGGCTCGTCCCGGGGTCCACACGCCGCGGACCTCGGCGCCGGTCCACACGCCGCGGTACGTGTCGTAGCCGTCGTCGTTGGGGGTGTTGGCGTCGTAGGCGAGGCGCTCGACGAAGCGGTAGTAGTTGAGATAGGCGCGCGTCAGGAGCTGAAAGGTGTCGCCGAAGCGGGGCTCGTAGCGCAGCTCCGCGAGGCCGCGCGCGTCGACGAAGTCGGTGCGAGGGTTGCCCGGCAGCGTGTCGTAGACGCCCGTGGGGATCGTCTTGTCACGCGTGTTGAACATCCACTGGAGCGTGAGGTCGCGGTACCAGAGCCGCCCCGAGAGCGTGGCCGCGACGAAGCCGTCGGCGTTGCGCGAGTAGCCGTCGCTCGCGGGTGTCATCCCCATCGCGGGCTGCTGGTACTCGGGGATGAAGAGGTCGCGCCCCGAGCCGTACGCGGCCGCGGCGGAGGCCCACATTCCGAAGGCGCCGCTGCGGAGACGCAGGCCCGCGCGGGCCCTCGCGACGCCGTACTGGTTGGTCGAGAGGCCGACCTCGCCGCCGTTGGGCGCGTCGCGTCCGCGGGTGACGATGTTGATGACGCCCGAGAAGGCGCCCGTGCCGTAGAGGAGCGAGCCGGGGCCTCGCACGACCTCGATGCGCTCGACGTCGTCGAGGTCGACGCGCGCGTCGTAGCCCACGTACGACGAGTTCACCCAGTCGTCGTTGGTGGGGTGCCCGTCGAGGAGCACGAGCACGCGGTTGCCGTAGTCGCCGGGCCGTCCGAAGCCGCGGAAGCCGAGCGACTCGTAGGAGCGGTCGTCGCTGAGGTACACGCCGCGGATGCCGCGCAGGGCCTCGGCGATGGTGGGGTAGGCCATCGCGCGGAGCTCTTGCGACGACACGATCGAGACGGAGCTCGGCGCGTCCTCGACGCTCTCTGCGGCGCGCGACGCGGCGGAGACCTCCTCGTAGCGGGTGAGCGAGACGTCGACGCGCTCCTGCGCGCTCTGTCGCACGGTGATCTGGCGCTCGATGGGGCGAAAGCCCGGCATCGAGACGCGCACGCGGCGCTGCCCGACCTGGACGTTGATCACCGCGGGCGTGAAGCCCACGGCGCGTCCGTCGACCTCGACGAGGGCGTCGCGCTCGTCGGCGCTCACGAGCACTGCGCCGGTCACCTGGGCCACCGTGGGGCGCGTGGTGACGGTGCTGCGCGCGACCACGTCGACGGTGTCGGTGAAGGGCTGGTATCCCTCCGCCGTGAGGTGCAGGCGGTGTCGCCCCGGCGGGAGCTCGATGGAGCACGGGACCGTCCCCACGACGGGCCCCGCTTCGTCGTCGACGCGCACGGCGGCGTGGACGTCGCCCTCGACGCGCACGGTGCCGAGGATGCGCGTGAGGCGCAGGGTGACGGGCGCCTCCTGACCGACGCGCAGCTCGACGGGCTCCGACGTGGCGGGCTCGTAGCCTTCGAGCTCGGCGATCACGCGGTAGCGACCGGGCTGGAAGGCCATCGCGCGCGGCGCAGACCCGCGGGGGCCGAGGTCGCGTCGGTCGATGTAGATCGTCGCGCCGGGCGGCTCCGTGGTGACGCGCATCACCGCGACGTAGGGGGCGATGCGCGCGAGGGCGGCGCGGATGCTCGACTGCGCGGAGGCGTCGGTCTCGCCTTCGAGCGCCGTGGTGTAGGCGCGGTGCGCGTCGGCGTAGCGCGCGAGCTGCTCGTAGGCGCGCGCGATGTTGTAGACGACGTTGCGGTTCGGCACGAGGCGGTTCGAGGTGAGAAAGTGCTCGAGGGCCGTGCGGAAATCTCGCGCGCGATAGGCGTCGGCGCCGAGTTCGAACTGGAGGTCGGCCTCGTCGGCGAGGTCGTCGGCCTGCGCGGTTCCCGCGAGGGCCACCGCGAGCGTGAGTGCGCCGAGGCGCGTGAGCGTGGTCTTCATCGGTGGCTGCGGATGTCGTCGTTGGGATCGGGAGCGTGGGGCGGAGTCGGCGGTCGCGGCGGTCGCGCGGTGGGCCTCCCGACGGTCGGCCTCGCGGCCGTCTGCGCGCCGGGCTGCGTCTGCGGGGGCGGCGCTGCGGCGCTCGGCGTGAGCGACGCGAGCACGCGCACCGAGGGGTTCTCCGACACGGTGGCCTCGACGGGGAACGAGTCGTAGCCGTCGTGTCGCACCTCGAAGCGCCGCGGCGCAGTGCGCACGGCGTTGTTGTCGACCACGAGGGTGAGCGGCGTGGCGCCGAGGAGCGAGTCTCCCTCGAAGACCTGCGCGCCCGTGGTGTCGCACGCGATCACGAGGCGGTACTCGCGCAGCCCCTCGGACGGTCGCGGCGCGGCGCTCGCGTCGACGGCGGGCGCGTTGGTGACGGGCGGCGGCGCGGTGGTCGACGAGCGTCCGAGCACGAGCAGCGCGACGAGGGCGCACGCGATCACGGCCACGAGCGCGAGCGCGATGGGGAGCGCGCGATTCGCGGGCGGGGGAGGCTGCGCGGCGATGGGGGTGGCCGACGCGAGCGCGGGCGCCGCGGCGAAGGGCGCCGAGGGGACGGGCGCGTAGGGGGCCGCGGCGTGGGCCGCGGAGCCGTGCGTGATCGCGGGGAGCGGGTTCGAAGTGAGCGACGCGCTCGGATTTGAAGTGAGCGACGCGCTCGGATTCGAGGTGAGCGAGCCGCTCGGGTTCGAGGTGAGCGACGCGTCGGAGTAGTTGTGCGCGGCGACGGGGAGGGGATGACTCGCGCCGGAGCCGTACTGCCCCGAGCCCGTCGAGAGGCTCGCGCTCGACAGGCCGAGGGTGACCTCGCACTCGCGCAGGCCGCGGAGAAAGTCCTCCATGGTGGAGGGGCGGTTGATGGGGTCTTTCTCGAGGCAGCGGCGGGCGAAGGTCTCGAGCACCTCGGGCACGTCGATGGCGGGGTTGCGCTCCCGCATCGCGGGCACCGGGAGCTGGAGGTGCGCCATGAGCGTGTGGACGGAGTTCTCGTTCTCGAAGGGCGTCCTGCCGCAGAGGCACTGATAGAGGATCACCCCGAGGGAGTAGATGTCCGTGCGGTGATCGACCCTGCCGTGCGCGATCTGCTCGGGGGACATGTACCGCGGCGAGCCGAGGAAGGAGCCCTCCTTGGTGAGCTCCTCGCTGTCGTCGGCGAGCACCTTCACGAGGCCGAAGTCGATGATCTTGATGATCTCGTGGCCGTCGTCTTCGGGCACGAGCATGATGTTCGAGGGCTTGAGGTCGCGGTGCACGACGCCCTGCCGATGGGCCTCTCTCAGCCCTCGCGCGATCTGTCGCACGATGCCGATGGCCTCGACGGGCGGCAGCGCCCCGAGCGCGCGGAGCCTGCGGTGGAGCGTCTCCCCGTGGAGGAACTCCATCGCGATGAAGTACGACTCGTCCTCGGTGTTCTCGATGCGGCCGTAGTCGAACACCGTCACGATGTTCGTGTGCTGGAGCTTCGAGAGGATCGACGCCTCGAGGAAGAACCGCTTCTGAAACGCGGGATCCTCCTGGCTCGACGTGTACTTCGAGTGCAGCACCTTGATCGCCACGGGGCGCCCGAGGGGGATCTGCTCGCCGCGGTAGATGCGCCCCATCCCGCCGTTGGCGAGCACCGCGCGGACCGCGAACTTGCCGTTGAGCACGGTGCCGAGCAGCACGTCGCCCTCATACCGGTTGCGGGCTTCGGGGGCCTTCGGGGCGCCGGACATCGGCTCGCGATCCTCTCTTCTTGAGCGCCCGAAAACACAGGCGCTCGGGCCGCGACGTTACCCGATCGATTCCGCGAACGCGACAAAGGGACGCCTCGCGGGGAGGGGGGGTACTTGAAATCGAGAACCAGTCTCACTATAGCTTTCACCCAGAGGCGACGGTCGCGCTGCGGCGAGTCGAGCGCCTCGAAGGAAAGCGCGTTCGATGATCGTGTGCAGTTGCCAGGGCGTACGGTGTTCCTCGGTTCGGGCCGCGATCGGAGGCGGCGCGATGACGGTCGACGACGTGGGCGTGGCCTGCGGCGCCGGGACCGACTGCGGCTCCTGCCGGGGCATGATCGAAGACATGATCGAGGAGCACCTCGAGGCCGAGGCGACGCACGTCGACGCGCGCGGCCGCACGCACCTCTCGGTCTCTCGCTCCGCCGCCTAGCGATCGCGTCTCTCTCCCGTCGAAATCGCTACTGCCGATCGGCGCCTTCGGGTACTACGTTCCGCCTCCGAAACATCGGGAGAGGAGTCGTATCGCCATGAAGGGTCAGCAGGCCATCATCGACGTCTTGAACCAGGTGCTCACCGCGGAGCTCACCGCCGTGAACCAGTACTTCGTGCACGCGAAGATGTGCCGCAACTGGGGCTACGCGCGGCTCGCGAACTACATCAAGAAGGAGTCGATCGACGAGATGAAGCACGCCGATTCGCTCATCGAGCGGATCCTCTACCTCGACGGCGTGCCGAACCTCCAACGGCTCAACAAGGTCAACGTGGGCGAGACCGTGCCCGAGCAGCTCAAGCTCGACCTCGAGGTCGAGCGCGAGGCCGTCGCGCGGCTCAACGACGGCATGAAGCTCTGCCGCGACCTCGGCGACAACGGCACCGAAGACCTCCTGCGACACATCCTCGTGGCCGAAGAGGAGCACGCCGACTGGATCGAGTCGCAGCTCACCCTCATCGAGCAGCTCGGCGTCGCGCACTACCTCGCGCAGCAGGTCAGGGACTGAGCTCGAAGCGCTTCACCGACGTCGCGGCGCGCCAAACGCGGGCACCTCACGGATGATCCCGCCGGCGCGTCGCGGCGCCGAGGACGTCGGCCGTGACGGCGCCTCCACGCGCTGCGTGAGCACCTGCTGCTGCGGCGCGGGCGGAGGCGTCGGCGCGACGGCGCGCTCGATGGGACACGCGGCACACGGGGCGCACACGGGCGCGGGGCCCTGCACCACGCGGATCATCGGCTCGCGCGACGCGGCGAGCGCGATGGCGTGCGCGACGCCCACGATCACGATCGCGTTGGCGAGAAAGATCGACGCGATGACCCACGGAGAGCGCCACGGCGAGGGCTTCGCCGACTCGAGGTCGTAGGCCCCCGTGGGCTCGTCGGGAAAGGCCACCTCGTCCGGCGCCCTCACCGCGTGCGCGACGCGCCGCGTGATGGGCCTCGCCTCGGGGATGCCTCCCGGCGCGGGCGTGCTCTGGAGGAGCGACGCCTGCGCGTGTTGCGGCTGCGCGAGCGCTGCCTGGGCGTAGGCGGCGCTCGCGTGTGCGGGCTGCGCGACCTGCGGCTGCGCGACCTGCGGTTGCGCGACCTGCGGCTGCGCGTGTGCGGGCTGCGCGACCTGCGGCTGCGCGTGTGCGCTCTGCGGCTGTTGCGGCTGCGCGTGTGCGGCCTGCGGCTGCGGCGCGTACTGCGCCTGTGCGCTCTGCGAAGCGCGCGCTCTGCGGGAGCGGATACGGCGCGGGCCTCGGTGAGGGCGACGGGTGCTGCGCGGGCTGCGGCGCGCTCGCGAACGGTGCGCCCTGCGCGTAGCCCTGCGCGGGGAGCGGAGCGTGTCGGGCGAGTGCGGCAGCGGCAGCGTCGCGGGGCTCTCGGCGCGCTGCGGCTGCGCGTGGGAGGCCGCGGGCGCGACGGGTGACGGAGCCTCCGCGGGAGGCTGCGCCGCGGGGACTCCCTTGAGCGTCGAGGAGCCCGGCGTGGGGCGCTCGTCGGCATCGCTCTGCGGCGGCGCCGCGAGGCCCTGCATCGTCGGGATGGTCGGCGCGCTGAAGGGCGATTGCGCGGCTTGAACGGGCTTCGGCGCGGGCTCCTCGGGCGCGGGTGCGGGGATGGCTCCGACGCCTTCGAGCGTGGTTTGGAGCGTCGCGCGCGGATCGTCGGAGAAGGGCGACGCGGGCGACGCCACGGGCGCGGGCGCATCGACGGGCGCCGAGGTGTCGAGCGTGTCGTGGAGCGTTCGCGCGGACTCTCTGCGCGGGCCCTTCGCCTCGTCGCGCGGAGGCGTCACGAGCGTCGCCGCGGGCTTCGCCGTCAAGGTGTCGACGTTGCGATCGGTGGGCTCCGACGAGGTCTCCGCGGCGCTCGGGTGCGCGGCGCTCACGGCTCCCTTCGACGCGCGGAGCACGGCCCCCGAGCGAGGCACCGCACCCTTCGGCGGAGGACGCTCCGACGTGGTCTTCGCCACGGGCTCGGCGCGCGGGGCTGCCTCCGCGCGAGACACGGGTTCGGCGCGAGACGCGGGCTCGGGGCGGGGTGCGCTCTCGGTCTTCGGTGACGCTTCGGTCTTCGGTGACGCCTCGGTCTTCGGGACGTTCTCGACGCGCGGCGCGGCGTCGGCGCGCGGAATCACCGGCGCAGGCGCGGGAACGGCGGGCGTCGAGACCTCCGTGCGCTCGACGTTCTCGAGGAAGCTCCGCGGGTCTTTCACGTCGGGCCGCGTGGTCTCGACCGTGGGCCCGAGGAGCGCGTTGCGACGACGCACGACGCGCAAGGGGGCCGCGACGCTCCCCGTGGGCTCGTCGGGGATCGAGACCTCGCCCGTGTCGATCACGCCGAGCGCCGCGCTGAGCGCCTTCGCGGCCTCTCCAGCCGTCGCGGGGCGCTTCTCGGGCGAGAGCTCCCAGCACCGATGGAGCACCTCGTCGGCCGCCGCGGGGACCTCGTCGCGCAGCGCGCGCACGCTCGGACGCGCGCCGGAGTGCAGCGATCCGAGCACCTCGTCGGCGGTCCCCGAGAAGGCGTGGCGTCCGGTGAGCGCTTCGAACGCGAGCGACGCGAGCACGAACACGTCGGCGCGCGGCGTGAGCGACGCGATGTCCGCGAGCGCTTCGGGTGACTGGTAGGCCGAGCGAACCGCGTCGATTCTCGGCCTGTCGGCTTCGCCCACGCCGAGGAGCTTCACGAGCCCGTCGGGCGCGGTCAGCAGCACGTTGTCGGGCGTGAGCGCGCGGTGAACGATGGGCGGCGTGCGCTTGTGCAGATCGTCGAGCGCGTCGGCCACCTCGCGGATCACCCGCGCCACGACGGCGAGCGGGAGCGGCACCGTGCGGTTGATGACCGCCTCGCGAAGACTCTCGCCTTCGAGGAGCTCCGTGATCTCGACGGGACGTCCATCGGGGAGCGTTCCGGTGGCGAAGGTGCGGGGCATGTGCGGGTGCACGATCCCCTGTCGCAGCACGGCCGCCGCGAGGAACCACTCACCCAGATCGGCCACGTGCTCGCGGTGAAGGACGCTCCCGACGCGTCGCTCGCCGTCGCTGTTGACGACGACGTAGGCCGCGCCGAGGCGGCCGTTGGCGAGCTCCTCGTCGACGCGGTGTGCGCCGGGTAACTCGTCGCCGGGGTGGAGGTCCTGCGAGTCGTTGTTGGCGTCGGTGCTCACGGCGTCCGCACGCTACGCGAAACGCACCGCGCGGCGCCAGCAGAGAGCAGCGCGCGAGGGGAAAGCGCGCGAACAGCGCGGGAAGCGAGGCGATTCAGTGGCGGTAGGAAGCGAGACAGATGGAGATTGCGTGCGGTCAAATGAGGATTGCAGAGGGACAGAGGGAGATGCGCGGAGGACAGTGCGGGATGTGGCGCGGGCAGTGAGAGAACGCTTGGATGGCTGCCCGCGCAGTGCCGAGCGCCGGGTGCTGCACGGCGGCGAGCAGCTTGGATGCGTCCCGCTCGTCGCGACGAGCGGCGACATCGCAGCGATTCTCTGCGGCACTCAGAGCCACCGTTAACGACCTGGGATGGTCGACGGTGCGCACCCGAGAGGCGGAGCCGTGCGAGAAGATAGCTCGATATTCAATTCCGCTTGACACCGGAACTCGGGATTCGGACACTGCGTGCCGATCACCGACGTGCGGGGCGGTCAACACCTCCCCCTGCCAACCTTTCGCCGGGGAACACGACTCGATGGGGAACACTGACGGCCGACCTCCTGTCCGTCCGGGTGATCTGGTGACCGGGCCGGAACAGCACCCCGACATCGCAGCGGAAGCAGCCGCGGCGGGTGTGCCTCCCATCGGCGGTCTGGTCGCAGATTCCGCTTCTAGCCTTCTCCAGGGTCCCACGCTCCAAACTGTGGCGACAGCGGTCGGGGCGCCCACCATCGCTGCGACCATCGGCGGTGCTGAAGCCGCAATCTCCGGGATGAGCCGGGTAGCCACCCAAGGTATCTCCGCGTCCTCGGTGGCGAACATCGCTTCGACGACGATCGCCGCGACGGGCGTGCTTCCCCCTCAGGCTCAGCAAGCGGCTGAACTGTTGGATACCGCGATCTCAGCCGGATCGTCGGCCCGTGCCCTTCTCCAAAATCGACCTGGTCTGAACGTTCCACCGCAAGCGGCCGCGGCGCTGGCCGAGGCGGGGGCGCCGATTCCAGAGGTCGACTTCGCGTTCAGTCTGTCTGGCTGGAGCGTCCATCGCGTCGAGATCGAAGAGCGCATGTCGGGGCTCTACGAAGGCACGCTCGATCTCCTCTCCACCGAGGAGTTCCCACAACCAAGAAGCCTGCTCGGGGAGCGCGCGACGCTTACGCTCTCCCGCGAAGGGGGAACTCCCCATTTCACGACGGGCGTCGTTCGATCGATTCAGAGGCTCTCCGCGCTGAACAACCAGGTGCGGGTTCGTGTGAAGGTCGTCCCTGAACTGTGGGACCTCACCCAGCGCACGCATTGCCGGACCTTTCAGAACCTCAACGTCATCGGGATCTTGCGCGAAGTCCTACGAGACGCGGAGAACATGTATCCCGGCGAGCGGCTCGATGTGCGCGCCAACGAGTCGTTGCACCCGCTGCGGGATTGTTGCGTCCAGTACAACGAGACCGACCTCGCGTTCGTGATGCGGCTGCTGGAGGACGAGGGCCTGACCTTCTTCTTCGAACACGCTGAAGACGAAGAGACCCTCGTCATCTTCGACGGGATTGAAGCTACCAGCTACGAGGAAGCTCAGATCGTCGGCGGTTCCACGTTGCAGGTCGGAACTCACGGCGCGGCGACGTCGAACACCGAGCATGCAACCAACGTCGACTGGGCCGAGGAGCTTCGTCCGACGTCGTACCAGAGCCGAGACTGGGATGCGACGCGCCCGCAACTGCTGGAGCAGGGCATGACCCACAGAAAATCGGCGGGTTCGTCGAGCTCCAGGCGTCGACTTCACGAATATCCCGGCCGCCATGTGCTTCACGGCTACCACGATGGTCAACGCGGCTACACGAACAGCAACGGCTCTCGTCTCGCGGACATTCGGCTGCAAAGCGAGCAGGTCGACGGCGCCAGAGCGACCGTCAGCACCAATGCGCCTGGGATGCGCCCTGGATTGAGGTTTCATCTCGACGGCCACGCCGACCCCTCGCTCGACCAGACCTATCTGATCACATCCGTCGTGCACCGGGCGCTGAATCCTCAGGCGGTCGCCCATGAGGTCGAACGACGTCCAGCAACGGATGAAGAGCGATATCAGAACATTGCGGAGTGTATCCCGACCAGCACGGTGTTCCGACCGCAACGGGTGACGCCCCGCCCCGTCATCCACGGTTCACAGACCGCGATCGTCTCGGCCGAGCGAGACTCCAACGAGGAGATTCACGTCGACCATCACGGTCGGGTGCTCGTGCGGTTCCACTGGGACCAGGACGAGCTGCGAACCGAGTCTCAACGCCGGGAGCGTTCTTCGTGCTGGGTGCGTGTCGCCCAGGCATGGGCGGGCGGCGGGATGGGCGCGTTCACGCTCCCTCGCGTTGGAATGGAAGTCGTCGTCAGCTTCCTCGAAGGCGATCCCGATCGACCGCTCGTCACAGGCTGCGTCTACAATGGCACGGCGAGGTCGCACCTCGACCTTCCGGCCCGAAAGGCTCACACGACCTTCCGCTCCGAGAGCACGCCCCGTGCGAGCGGAAACGGTGGCCACAACGAGCTGACGTTCGAAGACGAGGCAGGCAGGGAGCGGCTGTACCTTCGCGCGCAGCACAACATGGATTCGGTCGTTCTGAATAACGAGACTGCCAGCGTTGGTGGCACGCAAGTCAATACGATCACGGGTAACCGAACGACGGACGTCGGCTCGCGCGGAGGTGAACATCCTGCACCGTCAAGTGATACTTTGAGAGTTGCGAAGAACGTGCTCATCGACGCGGGACAGGAGATCAAACTGGTGGTCGGCAAGAGTTCAATCACTGTGTGGGATGGCACGATCAAAGTTGAGATCGGAGGAGATAATTCCCCGCTGTCTTCAGTGATTCTCACGGGGGGTACAATTCACGTTGCTGCCAATGACGACATCACTGTCATGGCCAAGAACCACATCTCGATCGATGGTCTCGCGGGTCTCTATCTGAACTGCACGTGAGGAATGAGATGACGTATTACATTCACGAGGCGAATCTCGAGATTCCTGAAGAGTGCCAGGACCAGAGTATCAATATTTTCTCTTTTCCATCTCGGGATGGGAGAGGGACTGCGACGATTACTGTTTCGAGGGAAAGCCTTCTTGACGGTAATTTGGACGCATTTGCCGATCACAAACTCGTAGAGGCAGCACAGCAGTTACAATCGTACCGGCTCATCGAACGGAGAGTGTCTGAGGTGGGGGGGGAACGGGGAGTCGAGTTCGCCTACACGTGGAAGACTCCCGATCGACAAACCGTGCTTCAACGTCAAGTGATGGTCAGCCTTCAAGGTTTGTGTTTGGCTTTTACGCTCAGCGTACGTCCAGACGTTCGATCGCTACGCAGCAACTTGGCAGACATTTCTCGATTCGATCGTGTTTCGCGAGGTGTAATCGAACAGGTAACTACCAATGGGTCCTCCAGCAGCACGGGTCAGCGACTACATAACACACACTCGCGCCCTCACCGGACTGGTGAGAGGTTGTTGCTCAGTGCGTTAGTACGGGGGCGTTGTTTGTTGCCAGCGCTATCGCCACCACGTTCTTAGCGGGGAGCTCGCCGTGGCGCCTATATTGGCGATTGTGGGAGCAGTCGCGACCGGAGCTTCAATCGGGCAGGATTACCCAGGGCAATTGGCTGGTTCGACCATGAGCACCATGGAGGGCACTATTGCTCTCGGTGCCCCGACCGTGTGGATTAATCATCTTGCACGGCCGCACGGTGACTGAGTCTGGTGCATTGTCATCAGCACAGCAACGCTCCAGTCATCACTGATGGAAGCGGAAATGTCTTTATTGCACAATTGCCTGCGGCCCGCAGGACGATGCAAACACATGTGGAAGTTCGATTGGGAGCGGATCGAACGACGTTTGGATTGGCGGAGGAACTGTTCGATGCGCAGAACGTATCTAGTGAAGTTCGAGGTGGCTCTCGTGGCTTGTACTCGCTCTTGGATTTCTTGGCCTGGGGCTACCCTGCGCGCAGCTGGATGGACACTGACGCGCATCGCTCTTTCGTTGTTCGGGGATATGTCGGCTCGCGACTCGGTGGCAAACTTGGATCGAGGTGGGGTAAGTGAGGCTGTTGGTGGTGCTATTTTAGGTGGAATTCTGGGAGGAGTATAGGTTCGTCTCTCGATCGTGGATGGCGGGGCGTCTTCGCATCGCGCAGCATCGAGCACCACCAACCGGCACAATCCAGACCAAGTCTCTACGAACAGGCAACTGTTGCGCGCGATACTCTGGCATCGGAACTCGCAGTCGCGCCATCCTCCAGCGACGGTCGTTAGTGCTTACTCTCCGTCCACTGGTGGGGTCACCGCCGCTGCGAGTCGCGGACGGGGACTCGGTTATGCAGAGACAGTTTGTTCCGAGACACTCGGGAATCCAACAGACATTCAATTCACCCAAGCAATCAGGCCAAGGACGTTAAAACCTGTTGACGTTTGCGTGAATTGCGAGTCCACTTTTGGTCGCAATGCCTTTCCCGATCCTGTGACGCAATTTCGCTCCGACACAACACCACCGTGAAGATGATGAACAAGTTGCCTGATGATATTCTTGGTTTCAGATTTGACTGGCTTGCCTGTGATGAGGCAGGCAATGTGGCGATGCTTAGCACCGCTGGAGGCGAAGTTTGCTCCTTCGCGGCGTTTTTTACGCGATACAACGGAGTCTTACGATGTTGCTATCGATACGATACTTGCATCTCAGCAATTACTAAAGCGGAAATTCGCTCCCCTGATGACATCTCAACTGCAAAATGCGTGGTGGTTGATGGCAGAACGCGGCTTCTATGCGTACGATTCCGACCCGAATGGGGGACCGTACCGATTGGTTGCTGCTCCAGAGTCTCAATTTATCTGTGTGATACTTACCTGCGAAAAATCGCACAACTGATTCTGACGATTAAACTGCACGGAGAATCAGATTCGCAGAATTCTCTAGCAATTTCTCTGAACTCATCAAACGTGTGCCGTACGTTGATTTGATTTACAAAGGATTTAACACAAACACCCCAAGTACCACCCCTCCGTGCCAATACGTACTATCCCCGAAAATCGACGATCCAACGGTCAGATCCAGATTCGCGGAGAATCCCCACCGCTGGAACCGATATTCCGCCCCTCCGCGCAGCCAGAGGCCGTGGGAAGACGTGACGTCTGAGAAAGCGCTGAACAGGATCACTGCCGCGTAGCCCGTTCCCCGTGATGGCAAAACCATCAACTCGTGAGCCGGGCACGAAGCGCATATTCAGGCCAAACAGCCATCTGAAGGCGCCGCAGAATTCCCCCGCGGGGTGACGGAAGCAGTCAGCCACCCAACCGAACTCACTCAGCGCGCCGAGATCGAAGCGAGGTCGGCTCGTAGCGGCACAGCTCCAGACAGCGCGGCCATCAGCGAAACATCGAGCGCGAGGACGCCGTTGTGGACGTTGTCGAAACTGGGGATTAGCCCGAGAACACTGGCGCGAATCCAGGTGTCTTCCCGCTCCATCTGCTCGACCTCGGCGGCATCTCGCGTCGCATCCGAGGGCTGCGCCTCTCCCGCGTCCTCCTCCTCGCTGAGATCCGGAGCGGGAGGCGGCTCCTGGTACCAGCCGAAAGAGCACACCTGGGCCGAGTGAAGAGCCTCGCTGACCCGTCGATGCAATTGCACCGCCTGATGCTGGAGCTCCCAGACCGACGCCGGCGTACATGAAATCTCTTCCGCTGTGAGGGCGTCTCTGACCTCCCTCACCTGGTTCGTGAGCGTGAGCAGATCGAACGAAACATCGCCAGGGAGCAGTATCGGGGATCGCGAACGTTGACTTCGGTTTTCGAGTGTTGCACCGAGTGCACGCCGCGGTCGCTGCTTGCGACTCGCCCACGAACTGATCGAGTTCGCGCGTCGTCCGCTCCGCCAATCCTCACAGAGCCCGTCCATCTCGCTGCGCTGGACTGCCGCAGACGGCTGCGGCAGAGCGTTACCGGACCTCCGGCGATGTCGGGGCTGCGCTTCGCCCACACCGTCGACGAACAGAAGCCCGACCAACAGGACCGGGGCGCGGTCACGCCGCGAACACGATACTCACGCCGAGACCTCGCGAACCTCCTCAACTAGGCGCGTCGCGATGGAGCATCCCCGACCCGTTCGGGTGATGGCGCGTGGGATCAGGGGCAGGCGTAGGCCGGGGAGCCCCGGTGACGTACCAGGCCGAAGGCCTCTGCGCCCTCCGTAATGTTGACATGCAGTTGGACAGGCACATCCGAACCCGCGACCGACCAGACCACATCGAAACGTGAACGCGCGCTGCCGGACGGCGAAGAAGAGGACTTCCGGTGGGTGGCCGGCCAGCAGCAACTGGATCCAGCCCCCACTCCCCAGCTCGCTCGGCCTCGGTGGTTCTGGCCGCATCGGCGAGGTTTCGGATGGTGGCACCGGGGAGCGCACCGGGACCCGGCCACGTGGTTGCCGACGAGCGAAGCGGTCGACCTGCCCGTCGACCTCCAACTCGCGGTCTTCGCTCGCCTCTGCAAGTTCGAGGCGACATCACGACGCGAAGTCGCCCCCACCGGCCTCAGGAAGGCCTGTCGTAGCGGTTCGACGCGCAGCATAGATACGCTTGGAGAGCTGGGGCGATGGTCTGACTGGCGGCAGGGAGCATGCGCGATGCGATGGCCGTGGCCCCTTGTTCGACGTACCCAACGAGTCGATGCTGGACAAAAGCCCAGGCACGCCACCAGGACCAGCAACTGGTACATTCGCAGTGAGGGGGGGCCGAAGACGCAGGATCAGCATTCGCCAGCTCCGCGCTCCGGCTGAATGGCGACCCTTCTGACACCACAGGCGTTCGAGATCCTCTTGAAACGCAGCGGTCGACTGCTGCCGCACAAGAACCAGCGGAGACTCGAGCAGACGATAGACGTTCCGAGCGCAGTCGCCCTCGACATCGCCGAGATAGCTGCTGAGATGGCTCTCAGCGCGTGAGAAGGCGATTCGAGCACCTGTTGCTCGGCGCCCGGCCGACTCGCCTCGTTTCGGAGCGTCTCCTGGAGCGACTCCAAGTCGCGGTGATATTGCGCCAGTCGATCTCCGCTCGAACCATCCGGGACGCTGAGAGCCGATGGATCGGCGAAAACTGCTGGTGAATGAAATCCTCCGCTGCATCCACGCGAGCGGGGCTGGATTCCGCACGCGACCACCAGGCAGCCGGGTTGTACCACGCGTCGGACGGGACCTCGGGGAGGTCGAAGGATCACCGTTTCTCGCCGTAAGACGAAGGCGACGAAACGGGGCAGGGTGGTCCGGTGAGTCCGCCAAGAACGCTGAGAAGTCGAATCGAAGCTCCGCGAGCGTATGTAGGAGATCGATCTCCACCGCGGACAAAAACGCCACCCAGGCTTCGACGTGTTGGCGACCGTACTCCGTCGCAACGCGCTGACACCGCTCCGCGAAGCTCCTCCAACCGGCGACGCCATTCTGCTGCCGAACGGCGTCCATGCGTCCCATCGCGTCGGCGAGCGCATCCCCGGTGCCGCCTCGCCACGCGCGGTGCTGAACTCCGGCGGCGGCGCGCGTCGACACGCACCATGCTCAGCGAATCAAGAGGCTCGATGCACGTGAGGAGTCTCCCCGCCGACGCGCACGATCTCGATCGCGCTACTGATCACCACCGCATCGCGGCCGCTCGCCGAGTGATTCATCGACGAGGAACGGTGCGAATCGAACTAGCATCTTGCGGCGGCAAACCCACCAGTAGCAAAGGAAACGGCGAGCAACTCGAGCAGCAACGTCGCGCGTTGGCAGAGCACACTCTCAGTCTCGGTTCGGGTCGGAAGCCGTCCCGGGCCAACTGTGCGATCAGGCTTCGGTGAGGAGGTGAACGCTACCCGCCCGGTCGTTGTTGACTTGACGCTGTCCTTCGAGGTCTGCTCCGGGTCAGCAGCATGTAGAGATTGAGGCGTTCACACAGTCGAGCCCGAGGATCGCAGCTACGCAACGTCTCCGCCGCGTGCTCCGCGAGGCGGTCACCCACGGCACTGCGAAACGTGGTGACGTACATCTGGTGGGCAATCTCGAAGGCTGCCCGCGGTTCGTGGTAGATCACACGCAAGCCCGAGCGCTGCCCTTGATAGTGCTCGAGCGCATGAGCCACCGCGCTGCGGCAGGTCGAGGACGCCGGATCGGTTGACGACGGGGAGCTCGGTCCGGCTGGCGACGGCGAGCTGAGGCCTGGTTCCGCGCATCGCGCAACTCGTCGAGCAAGGCTCGCTGGCCCTCCCACACCGAGGGAGAGCGCGAAGGCCACGAGCCCGACGAAGATCGGTGCCCAGGAGTGGCGATCGACGACCTCGGAAAACCAATCCGGCGGTCGTCGACTGCTCGTGATCTCGAGGAACTTGCGAAACGGCCTGCCGAATCCGAACCCTGCACCAAACGGCTGCCACTCGACTTCGAGGTCGTGACCGAGGCTGACGGGAGACTCCACGAGATCGACCCTGGTCGCTCCAGTCTTCGACTCGCGGCCGAAAGGACTGCTCCTCCCCTCGTCGCTCGTAAAACGTCCGCAGCCGAAAAATACACCCGACAGTTTTACCTTCGGATCAGAAGGATGAACGCCGGACGTCAGCCGACTGATCCACCCGTTGAGGGTGCTCGCAACTTGAAAGAGTTGTACCGTAAACTCGAGCGCCTCCTGTCGATCGCCGATCTCTGTCGTGGGAGACTCGAGAAACTCCGTAATCGTCGCGCCGACCTCTTCCCGAAAACGATCGAGCGCACTCTGGATTGTCTCGTCGTCCTGCATCCAGAAACCGAGCTGCCGCTGTTCGATCGTGTTGGAGCGGGAAATCGGTTCGAGGGCGCGAAAGGTCTCGTCGCCTCCGAGCAGCATGTCACAGCGGGTCAAGAAGATGCTGATAGGAACATCGTCATCTTCGGCGTCCGTCTCCGAGATAACCAGCTGACGCAAGTCCGCAGTGATCTGCTGGGCCTTGTCCCTCAAGTCCGCGACGTTTTCCACGAGGATGACGCCCGCGATCCTGCCACGCCTCTCGCACGACGGACTGCCGGCGAGGAGTTCTCGCGTGATGCGTCCGCTGGGATGCTGCACGTCCAGCACATGCTGCGCCTCGAGCACCCAGCACAGGTCAGAGATCAACCACAGCGTGCAGCTCGACTCCAGGTGCCAATGGTCCCGAGGCTCGCGCTCACCGGCGAGGTGTCGAATCGCCGCGGTCTTGCCGACCTCATGACGACCGATGACGAGCACCAGCGGCAGAGGCCGAGCGTGCTTCGGGTGATCCAGGATCGTCTGCCATATCTCAGAGACGGAGTTCCTTGTATCGCCGGTCGCCTTGGGGCCGCGTCGTCTCTGAGAGGCCCAGGGCCAGCGCAGATCGCCAGCCCAGATGTCGAGGCCCATCGCGACCAGAGCCGCCGCCACCAGTGCGATCAACGACATGCCTGCCGGATGCACGTTCGCGAAGAACCCGATCAGAAACACGACGAGTACGACGGCCGCCACGGAGGCTTTGCGATGACGAAGAAGTCCCTCTCTCACGGTCGCCCCACATGTGCCACGGCGTCGAGGAGATCCTGCCTCGCGCGGTTGCTCTCCACGTGAAGAAGAAACATTCCCAGAAGGCAGATCAAGGCGAACACGAGGGTCGTGATGGCCTTGCGAATCGTCGTGTGCTTGTCGTGGTGGAGTGATGGGGGGGGCGGCGGTGGGTCGCTATGGGACGGGAGTGATTGAAAGACAAAATGTCGGCGCAGGTTGCGTGAAAGCTGATCGGCCTTCTCACCGCTCATGAATCCCATGCGGAATACCAGCCAATACGTAAACCACTCTACCTGGGCCTCTCGCTCGTTGATCGGTCGCGCAGGTTCGTCGATGAGCTCACCCCTCACGACCCGACCGAGCGTGGGACGCTCGTTATTGAGAATGAGTCGAGCATTTTCGAGCACACGTTCACCTGCGATGCTCGATCCATAGAACTTGCGTTCGAGCTCGCTCGCCCAGTCGAAAGCTCCCCTCTTCTGCTCCGCGATGATGGGGGCAGAAGCTGGCTGGTGTGCCGTTGCCCCGACGTGTACGGCGGGGGGGCCGTCGAGGGGCTTCGAACCGGGAATCGGCGGAGGTTGCCCGACCGTTGGTGCGGGTATGTTTGGCCTGGTTGGAGGGGGTGGGGCACGTTTCGCAGTCGGAGGCGCCGGAGGTGGTTCCGGTTCGACAACCATTACCTTCCCCGCGTACACATCGGCGAGCGCCACGATCGGATACAGCGTTCGGTCGAGGGCGATCTCGCCGACCTGCTGGGTCCGATCTGGGAGTTCCCGAAGTGATTCGCGAAGTTTGGCGATCTCACGTTGGAGGTACGTCTCGATCTTGCCGTGATCGCTTTGTGACCTCGCCGAAAAACGTCGGATGACGTTGATTCGAGCGAGCCCCTCGAGCACGGTGGTGTACGCGCTTCGCATGTGTCTCTCCGCGAGAGATCAGAGGCTCGGGTCGGCGCAGTTCACGGTGATCTGGACGGTGCGTTGCCCAGACCTGGTTCGCTGAACAGTGTAGTTGTTGATTTCTGCCCGACACTCGGTATCGGACGGAATCACCGTCGCGCCGATGTCGGCGGTCGCAGAGGAGCATCCAGCAGGCCAGGGCACCATGAAGACTCCATACGGAGCAACCTCGAACCGCCCTTCCTCGGGGTAGCGGATCTCGCGAACCTCCGGCACGGCACACGAAAACTGAATCGAATACTCCACGGGATTGTGAAGGATGTGCGGAGTGCCTCCAGCTGGCCCGTTGACTCGCACCACGAACTTGATCTGGTCGTCGCCCGGGTCGTCCCCAACGGGCACGCATACTCCCGGGTCTGCGCAGAATCCACCGACGCCGCACGCCTGGTCGGTCGTACAGATCGTCGAGTTGGTGCAGGCTCCGGCGCTACAGTAGTGCGCCCGCGGGCAGTTCTGATTGAGCTGACAGCGGGCGACCGGCTGGGGGGCACACCGCCCACTGTCGCAGTATCGGCGCGCGCCGCATTGCCGGTCATTCGTGCATTGCGGGGTGCGGGGAGTTGGCGTGCTCGTGCAGCCAAGCATTGTCGACACGAGGATGAGAGCGTGAATCCGGTTACGCGCGTTCATTGAAACGACCCACATGCACAGGTGAAGGTTTCTGGGGCGCTATTCACACCTGCAAACTCGCGAACGGCCTGAAGGTTCTGGAAGATCCCCGCGAGCGCGCGATCGTCACACGTCGTGGCGGCGTAGGCCGTGGTGTCAGGGCGAGAGCAACGAAAAAGCTGGTTGCGTCGGAATGCGGCGAGATTGCGGATCGCACGGCCCGCGACCGCGCGGTATGCATCACACTCTGCGTCTCGGCAGCCCTGTGACGCTCGCGCGAGGTCAACGAAGGAGGATCTCAGCGAACGAATCGCTAGCACGACGGCTCCCTGCAAGGTCGCGTTGGAACCCGGAGGGGCGCGTTGCAGGAGAATCGCCGGGTTTGCTCGTTCGTGCAGATTGTCGTTGATCTCGGCCGCTTGAGGGTAGGGGCGGTTGGCCGGCCGCGGTTCCGTCGGTTCGCTCGGCTGGTGTGGCGGACGCGGTTGGTGAGGCGGGCGTGGGGTGGTGGGATCAGGTTCCGGTGCGGGTTCAGGTTGTGAGTTCCCACAGTCGGTGCACTCCCAGGCAATCCGTTCGCCGTGCTGGCAACGCGCGTCCAGTTCGTCAGATACGATCCTACATTGAGCGCGTTCGCACCCCGCCGGAAGTTCCCCCGGACCACACTCCGGGGATTCCACAGGCGGTGTGGGGTGGGGCACATCGACCCGTGCTGGCGGTGGTGTCGCGTCCACGATGGGAACGACGATGATCCTCCCTGCGTCCGCCGCTAACTCGATGTTCGGCCTTGAGCGCGCGAAGATCGACACCGCGATCAGGAGTACAACGAGCGCCCCCGCCGCAGTGAGATAGGTCGGCCAACGAGTCCGTGAGGTCGATTCGTTGTTTGCCCCTGCCACGAACACCCCCTGCTTGGAAGACGTGCCGAGAAGGTCCGTGGCTAACACGGAGTGTTGCGCGATACAATGAGAATTTCCTCGCTTTTCCCTCAGGTGGCTGTGCGCTGGGGACTTCGGGGGGGCGGTCGCCAGAGGGTATCCCAGCCGTACAGGGGCTTGGGGAAGAACGCGAGCGCATGAAGCTCGACGGAACTCGACCTTCTGGTGTGCGCTCTCTCGTCGCGAGGACGGCCTCTTTCCTCCGTGCTGGGTGTGTGTGACCCAGCGGGGCCGCAGTTACCCATCTTGGGCGCTCCGTGGCCCCTCCCCCGGCCTTCAACGAATTCCTCTCGACAATCGTCCGCACGGCCTCAAGCCCGCGACCTGTTCCGCCGCTCCTCTGGAACGAGTGCCCGAATGTTTCGGACGCACCACCCCACGGGAGACACGACATGGCTCGAACGGGCAACGCCTCGGCGGTTCTCGATGCGCGCGCGAACACGGTCGCGCAGGGCTCTACGCACTCCGCGGCGCCCGCCAACGACGGCGCGGCGACGACGCACGACGTGAGCGCCGACAAACCGCGCTACGTGCTCACCACGGCGATCCGCAAACGACTCCTCGCGCGGGCCATCGCGATGGGCCCGAGTGACGTGGTGGCGCTGCCGACCTACGCCAGCGAGCGTCTCGACTGGGTGGCGGAGATCCAGAAGACTGCGTGGGGCGACTGCGATCGCATCGCCGGGCTCGTGCTCTGCGGCAAGGTCGTCACCGTCGAACAGATCGACGAGATGGGCTACCGCGTCGAGTTCGCGCGCGAGGTCTTCGACGCCGCCATCGTCAACCGCGTGCACGACGCCGTGCGCGAGGCGAGCGCCGAGGCCGCCGCGGAGGCGAAGGGTGACGCATCCGTCGAGCAACTGAGCGACACTACGCTGCGGACGAGGATGAGCGCGTGCCGTGTGACGCTCTGCGACGCGCTCAAGCGCAACCTGCCCGCGGGGTCGAGCGCGATGGCCGACGTGCTGAGGATCCGCAAGGATCGACGCCACGCCCGCCACGCGGAGCACAACCGCGTGCTGCTCGCGATCTTTCGCGACGCCGAGCTGGTGAGGTGGCTACGCGCGCTGCCCAAGGGGGAGGGCGCCGCGCTCGATGACCTCCGCGCGCTCGAAGCGGAGCGCAAGCGCCGGGCGGAGCTCCCCGTGTCGACGGTCGACGCGCAGGGGATGCCGCTCGACCTCGCGGAGCGCGCCTTCTTGCTCGCCACGGAGTCGCTCGCCGACGTGCTCAACGCGGGGCGCTACCTCATCGACGGCGTCGCCGCGCGCAAGGGCGACTACCCCGGGTTCCGTCCGCCGCGACGCGCGAAGACGGCCGTCGCCACGCCCGCGCCCGCGAAGCCCGTCACGGGCTGATCGCGGCGCGCGACTTCTCGCTCGCCACCGTGCTCAACGCCGTCTCCCTACAGCTCGACGAAGCGCCAGTCGCAGGTCGCCGTCACGAGGTCGACGAACGCGCGCACCTTCGCCGACAAGAGCCGCGTGCTCGGGTACACGCACTGAATCGGAAGCGGCGGTCGCTCGAAGTCCGCGAGCACCACGGCGAGGCGCTCCGCGCGGACGGACTCCGCGGCCTGGTAGGCGAGCACCATGGTCACGCCTCCGTCGCGCTCGGCGTGGCTCAGCGCGGCGTCGGCGCTGTTGGTGACGAAGCCCGGCGTGACAGGCACGCGCAGCGCCGCGCCGTCGCGTACGAAGCGCCACGACGACGTCGGCGTGACGCCCGTGAACTGCACCACCCGATGCGCCGCGAGGTCGTCGGGCGTCGTGATGCGCGATCGGCGCGCGAGGTACTTCGGTGACGCCACCACCACCCGTCGCGTCGCGCCCACGACCCGCGCCACGTGGGAGCTGTCTCCGAGCGCGCCGATGCGCACCGCGAGGTCGACGCCGTCTTCGACGAGGTTCACCACGCGGTCGGTCAGCGTGAGCTCCGCGCTCACCTTCGGGTGCTTCGCGAGGTACGCGCTCATCACCGGAGCTACGTGGAGCCGACCAAAGAGCTGCGGGGCCGTCATCGTGAGCCGACCCGTCGGCGCCGTTCGCTCGCGCTGCGCCGCGGCTTCGGCCTCGGCCACGTCGGCGAGGATGCGCCGCGCGCGTTCGAGGTACCGCGCGCCCGCGTCGGTGAGCGTCACCGAGCGCGTCGTCCGAAGCAGGAGCTGCGCGCCCAGGTGCGCCTCGTGCGACGCCACCATGCGCGTCACCGCCGACGGTGACAGCCCGAGCCGCCGCGCCGCCGACGCGAAGCCGCGGAGCTCGGCGACGCTCACGAACGCGCGCATCTCTTCGAAGCGATCCACGGGACCATTGCACGACGCGCAACGGTGAACTGTCAATCGCACGGATTGTTGCGAGATCGGCGCAGACGCATGTTCGTCCGGCGGCGCGGAGGCACCCGGCGGTGACGGGTGACGGGCGGCGGGTCCTTCGGAGGAGAGCGGACGATGAAGTACGCGAGCGACGTAGCGTTCACGGAGCGCGTGAAGGAGATCCAGCGGGCGAAGGGGTCGCGCGGCGCCTACGCGCGCATGGAGGCGGGCGACGGCTGGGAGACCGAGGTCACCGACGAGCTCGTGGACTTCATCGCCACGCAGCGGAGCTTCTTCATGGCGACGGCCAACGCCGAGGGGCAGCCGTACATCCAGCACCGCGGCGGTCCGCCGGGCTTTCTGCGCGCGCTCGACGCGCACACGCTCGCCTTCGCGGACTACCGTGGAAACCGGCAGTACATCTCCGTCGGCAACCTCGTCGACAACCCCAGGGTGCACCTCTTTCTCATCGACTACGCGCAGCAGCGGAGGGTGAAGGTGTGGGGCGAGGCGCGCGTGGTCGAAGACGATCCTGCGCTGCTCGCGCGGCTCATGCCCGAGGGCTACGACGCGCGGCCCGAGCGGGCCATCGTGATCCGCGTGACCGCGTGGGACGTCAACTGCCCGCAGCACATCCCGTTGCGCCTCGAGGCCGACGACCTGGCGCGCGCCATCGCCGCGCGCGACGCGCGCATCGCGGAGCTCGAGGCGCAGCTCGTCGCGCGCACCGCGACGACGCGCGGCGGGTGATGCGAGGGGTGGTGGGGCGACGCGCCCGAGCGTGGGTCACGCTGGGGCGCGTCGTCGGGGCCTCGTCGCACCGCGCGCGTTGCTCTACCCTCACGCCCGATGTGGCGCATGGCTCGCGTTCG
This sequence comes from Polyangiales bacterium, assembly GCA_046351535.1. Lineage (GTDB taxonomy): Bacteria > Myxococcota_A > Polyangia > Polyangiales > CAISKJ01. Next base: position 119,115 of record JAXLYG010000016.1, on the reverse strand, counting down.
AAGTCGCGTGGATCACGGCGTCGCTGCTCGCCGCGTGCGGCGCGAGGACGGGCCTCGAGACACCCGCGGACGGCGTTCCCGCTGCGGGAGACGGGGGCGTGCGCGCGGTGGCCTTTCCGGTGGGCGAGTACACCGGGTGCGCGCAGGGGATCTTCTCGCCGTCGGGCGGGATCATGGGCGTCGACCGCGGCGCGGCGCTCTCGGTGACACAGCGCGGCGCCACGCTGCACGCGCGCTACGTCGATCAGAACGCCGCCGTCCGCGAGTACGACTTCGCGCAGACGACGGGGAGCGCCGCGACGCTCGTTCCCAACGGCGTCGCGCAGGATGGAGCGCCGCACGCGTGCGTGCTCGGCGTCGGCAGCGTGGCGCGCTCGCCCACCGCGCTCATCGCGGAGGAGGGCGCGCTCGTCGTCGATCGCGACGGCGCCTTTCTCATCGCGCAGGGCACCGCGACAGACGTCTCCGCCGGCCGATGCGGCGTGCAATCGGATCAACAGAGCGTGTGGATCGCCTGCACGCATCGGGACCGCGCGACGCCACCCGCCGTGGCGGGCGCGAGCGCGGCGGCGTTCTCGACGGGGACCTTCGCGTGTCAGACGCAGATGGCGACCCATGTGCTCGCGGGAGGCACGAACCAGTACGCGGCCGACGGCGCGATGGGCGCGCTCACGGTCACGCAGCGCGGCGAGACGCTGTCGCTGACGTACGCGGGCGATCGCTCGGTCACGTCCGCGGCGGACTTCGCGCTGACGTCGAACGCCACCGCGCGGGCGGCGAGCGCGACGGGCTTCTCCGCCGTGTGCGACGTGCCCATCTCGACGCCCGCGGCGACGAGCGTGGCCCCGCTCGATGTCTCCGCGGGCGCGGCGCTGCTCGTCGGAACGACGCTCTTCGTCAGCGTCGCGGGGACGATGCGCGAGCCCTGCGCGGGCGCGGAGAAGTTCGTGACGCTGCGCTGCACGCGGCGGTGATTCCGAGCGTCACGCCCGCGCGACCGAAGAGTTGATCGACGGTTGCGCGCGTTGTTGACGCGCGGTGTGTGATCCGTGTTACGCACCCACGCATGGGACCTCGTCTGGTGCGTCTTTCAGGGGCGGCGCTCACGTTCCTCGTGGCCGGAGGCTTCGTCTGCAATACCCCTCAGCCGGGCGTGTTCATACCGCCGCCGTCCGCTTCTGACGCCTCCACGGAGCCCGAAATCACGCGCCAGAGCGGCCCCTGCGGAGAGCTCGGTCTCCCCTGCTGCGAGGGCGATCAATGCAACGGTCGAACGACCTGCGTCGGGGGAAGCTGCGTTTCATGCGGCGCGGTGGGGGCGTTGCGCTGCGCCACGGAGCCGTCGTGTGACGAGTGGGCGCAGCCGAACGACGCGAATCTCTGCGAGTCGTGCGGGAGCGAGAACCAGCTCTGCTGCAGCCGCTCCAACAGCGAGGATTGCCGCGACGGGCAGTTTCCGCCCGTGGGCTGTTATCAAGACGAGGGGCAATACCGCTGTCTCCGATGCCCGGCGGACGCGGGGATGTGCCCGGTGATCCGGCCGCGTACGGACGCGGGGACCTCGACGGGCCCTGCGCCGTGCGGGCCGGGGCTCGTTCGCAATCGCGAGGGTGTGTGCGTCGCGTGCGGCCTGCGTGGTGGGCCGTGCTGCCGGAACTCCACCTGCGCCTTTCCGTTCGACTGCTCGTCGGGCGGGACCTGCGAGGGGAACCGCTGCGGACGCCTCGGCCAACCGTGCTGTCGCAACAATCTCTGCGTGGTCGGTCGTTGCAGCGCCGGAGCATGCAGGCCCTGAGGCGCGTCCATCACGCGCTCGTCGCGTCGATCGCGCTCGCGGGGTGCCTCCCCGAAGCGCCGGCGCGCGAGTGCGACTCGCACGGCTGCGACCCCGGGTACTCCTGCCGACTCTCCGACGGGCGCTGCGAGCGGAACACCGTCGATCCCAAGACGCTCTGCGGCAACGTGCGCGTCGACGTCCTCACCGATCGGCATCGCTGCGGTCGCTGCGAGCCGACGTCGTGCCTCACCTGTGAGGGCGGCGAGTGCTCCGTCGCGCGGGGGATCCTCGCCACGAACGAGACCGCGCTCGTGCTGCCCTGGACCGCCGTGGGGCTCGTTCAGCAGTGGCGTGGCTGGGGGAAGCCCGTGTTCGACTACGGGGTGCGCTCGATCCCCTTTCCGGTCGCTGCGACCGTCGATGGAGGGATTCCGCCCGTGGCCTCGACGCCCGTGATCACGTCGCGGGACTTCGACGCGCACTCGACACGCGAGGTGGCGCTCTGCGCGCTCTACCCGAACGTCGGGACGCAGCCCGTTCAAGGGACCCTCTGCGTGGTGCGTGACGGCGTGGTCCGCTGTGCCGGTCAGCCGTTACCCCAGGAGGACGCCGTCGACGGTGGGGCCGTCCTGCGCTGGCGCGTCGTGAATGCGCTCCGGGGTAGCGCCGTGCTCGCGTGCGCGCGCAGCGGCGCCGCTCGAATGGACGCCTGCGTGTGGAGCTCGGAGCAGCGTCAGATTCGCTGTCACGCGTCGTGGCTCGACGCGACGCGCGAGGTGGCGGTCGAGCCCGACGTGTCGTGCCGTTTCGGTGGGGGCACGTCCGCGGTCGAGGCCGTCGAGTCGATCGGGATGGGCCGAGACTTCGCGTGTGCGCTCGCGGTGGTCTGCGGCCAGCGCGTGGTGCTGTGCTGGGGCGCCTCGTTGCCCGCGCGTTCGAGGTGTGTCCTCCCCGGCGCGCGCGTGATCGCGCTGCCCTCGACGCCGCGCAACCTCTCCGTGGGGGGCGAGCACGCCTGCGCGGTCCTCGACTCCGGGGAGGTCTGGTGCTGGGGCGCGAGCGACCGCGCGCGGCTCGGTCGCGGCGCGCTCGGGGATCTGGCCCGCTGTGATCTGCCCGCGCCCGTTCTTCGCGCCGCGGGGGCTCCGCTCACGGGCGTTCGCGAGGTTCGCGCCTTCGGCTCCAGCACCTGCGCCCGCGTCGAAGAGAACGCGCAGGGGGTCGTGTACTGCTGGGGAGATCGCTTCTTTCCGCGCGGCGCGAGCAGTTGCACGGGGACCACCAGCAGCCCCGGGGATCCCGACCGCTACGCGACGCGCGTCGAGCTCGGCGGCGTGGGACCCCTTCACGTCTCCAATGAGCCCTGGGGCCGCGATGTTCTCGCCGTCGGCAACGGCTTCGCCTGCGCGCTCGCCGCCGACGGGCGCGACGTGTTCTGCTGGGGCAGAGGGACGCTCGGGGGAGGGTACTTTCCCGGCGTGACGTACAACCCTCCGTGCCCGGTCACGTTCTGACGCGCGCGTTCGGTCACCACCGCGCGATCACGCTCTGGGGCACCGCGCCCGACCACGCGACGACGGGGGCGCGCGCGCCGAGCCACTGCTGGAGACCGAGCGAGAGCACGCCGACCGCGAGGCCCGTCGCCACGCTCGCCGCGATGAGCCCGGTGCGCAGGTCGATGAAGTCCGCGATCATCGCCTCGCGACCCGCGCCCGCGCGCAGCTCGCACGTGAGGAGCCGCTCTCGCGTCGAGCAGTCGTTGTAGTCGCTCAGGCGCGTCCCCACGTCGTGGAGGTTCACCGCGGTGAACACCACCACCGCCGCGCCGAGGACCGTGAGCGTCGCACCCGTCGCCGTGAGCGCCGCGCCTCGCGTCCGCCGCGTCGCGCGCGCCTCGACCCACGACTCACGCAGCGCCGCCGTGGGCGCGAGCGCGAGCTGAAGGCGCAGCGTCTCTCCCGTCGTGAGGGTCACGTCGCGCTCCTCGGGGACGTACGACGCGCGCTCGGCGCGGAGCCGGTGAGGCCCCGGCGGAACGAAGACCCCGTCGGCCGCGTCGAGCACGCGCCCATCGAGCAGGAGCACCGCGTCGGCGGGCGACGTGCGGACCACGAGCCGTCCGCTGTTCACCGCGTCGCGCGTCGCCCACGGGGCTCGGCGCGCACCCGCTGCCCGCGGCCTGCACCTCCACCGCGGCGGTGAAGGTGGCGTACCCCGCGCGGCGCACCTCGACGCGGTGCAGCCCCTCGGGCACGAGGGCGGCGCTCACCATCGGCGTGTCGCCCACGCGCTCGCCGTCGACGAGGACCTCGGCGCCCGGGACGTCGCACTCCACCGCGAGCGGCGCGCGCACAGGCTCGAGGCGCGCGTCGAGCACGACCCTGTCGCCGCCCGCGAGCTCGATCGTGGTCTCGTAGGGGCGAAACCCCGGCGCGCTGATCTCGACCCGGTGCACGCCCGAAGGCAGCCGCACGCCCGCGCGCGCCGCGGAGGCCGTGACGATCGCGCCTCCGACGTGAACCCGCGCGCTGTCGACCGGCAGCCGCAGCGCCAGGGTCGCGACGCGCGCGCGGAGCCTCCGCAGCGCGGCGTCGACGGCGGCGCGGCGCGCGGGGGGCAGCGGGGGTGACTCGCGCTCGTAGCGCTCCATCGCATCGAGGGCGTCGCCGTCGTGGCCGAGGGCCTCGTGCGTCACCGCGATGTTGAACAGCACGAAGGGGTCGTGCGTGAGCTCCCACACGCGCGAGAACTCGACCATCGCGGCCTCTGCGCGCCCCTCGTCGGCGGCGGTCACGCCTCGTGCGAAGTGCGCCCGCGCGCGCGTCGAAACAGGCTGCGCGTCTGCTCGCGACGCCGTGAGCCCGACGAGGGCGAATGCGAGCAGCGCCCGCGCGCGCGGCTTCATTCGCGTCGCGCCTCCTGCGATCGCGTCTCGCGGTACACGCGGTCGATGGGGAGCGCCCGCGCGGGCCTTCGCGGTGTCGCGATCGGAGTCGCGGGACGCGGGGGCTCGACGGGGGCCGGGGGAGCGGGCGCCGTCGCGTTGGTCGACGCGTCGAGCGCGGGTGCGGCGCGCGTCGGAGGCGCGGCGGAGGGGCCGTCGAGGGTCGCGGGGCGCGCGATGAGGGCGTCTGCGCGCGTGCGGACGGAGCTCGCGTCGCGCGTCGACGTTGGCGCGGGCCACATCGCTGCGGCGAGGGCCGCGAGGAGCGCGGCGGCGGCGACCGCGGCGGTCCAACGGCGGCGCGCGGGGCGCGCGGCGGGCGTCGGCGTGAGGCTCGCGGAGAGCGCGAGAGAGAGGGCGTCGACGGAGCCGTGGCGATCGCGGGGAGCGGGCGCGAGCGCCTTCATCAGCGCGTCGGAGAAGGGGCCGCGGAGCTCGGGCCGTCGTGAGGCGACGTCGGCTGCGGGCTGTTGCGCGCGGGCGTGGAGGAGCGCGAGGCCCTCTCCCTCGTGCGGCGCGGCGCCCGAGACGGCCTCGTAGAGGAGGAGGGCGAGGGCGTACTGGTCTGCGCCGGGGCCGACGTCGCGGTCGCCGCGGGCCTGCTCGGGGGCCATGTAGCGAGGCGTTCCGAGGAGGTCGCCCGTGGCGGTGAGGTCGCTGACGAGCTCGACGCTGCGGGCGATGCCGAAGTCGAGGAGCTTCGGCGACGGCTCGGTGCGCCCCGCGACGCGCTCCAGGATGACGTTGGCCGGCTTGATGTCCCGGTGAACGACGCCCTGCGCGTGGAGCCACTCGACGGCTTCGAAGAGCGGGCCCATGAGCGCGAGCGCGCGCGCCGGGGAGAGCGGCGCCTCGCGTTCGAGGAGCGCTTCGAGGGTCTCGCCGCCGACGAGCTCCATCGCGAACCAGAGCACGCCGCGCTCGTTGCCGAAATCGGTGACCCGCACGACGCCCGGGTGACGCAGGCCCGCCGCGACCTTCGCCTCCTGGAGAAAGCGCGCCGCGCGGGCGCCGTCGTCGAGGCCTGCGGACGCGCGCAGGGTCTTCACCGCGATCGAGTGTCCGAGGGCGACGTGCGTGGCCTCCCACACCTCGCCCATGCCTCCGCGGCCGAGCGGGCGCACGAGGCGGTAGCGGTTCGCGAGCACGAGGCCCGGCGAAGGCGCGACAGGCTCGGCAGACGCTGCGGCGCTGGCAGACGCGATGGGCGCGTCGGCCGCAGGGAGCGTCTCGAGGTCGCCAGCGCTCACGCGTCCTCCGGGCCGTCGGGCCCCTTGCGCGGTCGCGGGACGCCGTACGCGTCGAGGCGCGCGAGGAGCGTGCGGCGCGGCATTTCGAGGAGCTTCGCGGCGCGGCTCTGGTTGCCGCCGCAGCGGCGGAGCGCGTCGAGGATGCGGTCGCGCTCGATCGCGTCGAGCTGCTCGCGGAGCGCGCGCGCGGTATGCGGAGAGGTCTCCGGGCTTCGCTGCGCGGGCGCGTCGAAGGCCAGGTGCTCGGGTCGTACGGCGCCGTCGCAGAGGAGCGCGGCGCGCTCCATGAGGTTGCGCAGCTCGCGGAGGTTGCCCGGCCAGGGGTGCGCTTCGAGCGCGCGCACGGCCTCCGCGGTGATGGGCGGTGGCGCGCCGAGGCCCGAGCGCGCGGCCGCTTCGGAGAGGAACAGCCGCGCGAGCGGAGCGATCTCCGCGCGTCGCTCGCGGAGGGGAGGGACGGTCACGGAGATCCCGTTGAAGCGGTACCAGAGGTCCTGGCGGAAGCGGCCTCGGGCGACATCGTCGGTCAGGTCACGGTGCGTCGCGGCGACGACGCGCACGTCGATGTCGACGGGCTCGGTGCCGCCCACGCGCGTCACCCGGCGCTCCTCCAGCACGCGCAGGAGCTTCACCTGAACGCTCGGCGGGAGCTCGCCCACCTCGTCGAAGAAGACCGTCCCGCCGTTGGCGGCTTCGAGGTGCCCGACGCGCCGCTCGTTCGCGCCGGTGAACGCTCCCTTCTCGTGCCCGAAGAGCTCGCTCTCCAGGAGGTTCTCGGAGAGGGCCGCGCAGTGGAGCCGCACGAACGGACCCGCGGCGCGCGGCGAGAGCCGGTGGACCCGCTCCGCGAGGACCTCCTTGCCCACGCCGGTCTCACCGAGGAGGAGCACGTTGATCATCCCCGGCGCCACGCGCGCGATGAGCCCGTGGACCCCGCGCGTCGCGTCGTCTTCGACGACGACGTCGGCGCGCATCCCCGGCGACGGCTTCGTCGGCGCGCTCGCGGTGACCGCCGCGTCGCGCGGTTGAAGCACGAGCACCGCGTCGCCGACCTCGATCGCGTCGCCGGGGCGCACCGCGCAGCGCTCGCCGTCGGTGAGGCGTCGGCCGCGGAGGCTGGTCCCGTTCGCGCTGGAGAGGTCGGTGATGGTCGCGCCCCGCGGCGAGAGGGTCAGCACGGCGTGGCGGCGCGACACCGACGCGGCCTCGATGGAGACGTCCGCCTCGCGGGCGCGGCCGATGGTGAGGCTCCCGCGCGCGGGCAGCGGGCGCGCGCTGACGGCGCCAGCGGCGATGACGACGAGCTGCAGCGTCCCGGGCGCAGCGTCGGACCTCCCCGCGCGCTCGGCGGTCTCGGCGTCGTGGACGTCGGGTTCGCGTCGCATGCGCGGCCCAGCATACACGAAGCCGTCGACGGGTGCGTTGCGCCAGTTCCGCGCAACCTGCTCGCGCGCCGATTGATCTGTCACCTCGCGTCGGCGCCGTCGCACGTCGCGACCGCGGAGTTACGGGCCCTTCGCGTGTTGGTACGGCCGCTGCTCTAGCGACGTCTCGGCGGCGCGAGGGGATCGCGATCGCCGCAACCAGACAGGTGACACCATGCGTTCACGTTCCACGCGTCTGCTCTCGTCTCTCGTGCTCATTTCCGCCATGACCGGCTGCTACGGCGCGCCGGTCGACTCCGAGGTCGCCGAGGGCGACGACTCCAACCCGCCCATCTCCTGCGGCGCAGCGGGCGTCTCGCCCGTGTTCGCCGACGACCCGGGCGACCCCGACGACCACTGCGACGCCGTGGAGCAGTCGCGCATCCGCCTGGCGTGGACGACCGTGATCCGGCCGCAGATGTGCGAGGCGGGGCCGAGCGCGGCGCTCGCTCGCTGCGTGCGCGAGGCGCGTCTCTCGCCGTCGCGCGAGGCCTACGCCGAGGAGATCATCCGTCGACTCCGGGCCAACCTCCCGACGACGATCCACTGCAAGTCGCTCCCGCCCGGCCGCAACGCGCAGGCGCCGGTCGGGGTGAGCACCGAGAGCCTCACGTTCGACCACGAGTTTCTCAAGGCCGACACCGACACGAACACCCCGGGGGTCCAGATGAACACGCCCGCCCGCGTCGCGTCGGTGCTCCTCCACGAGGTGGCGCACAACAAGGGCTACGTGCACTACCGCGAGACCGGCGAGGAGTACGACCACTCGGTCAACGAGCAGGTCGAGATCTGCTCGCGCCGCGTCGCGGACGGCGCGACGCCCGTGCCCCACGGCGCCTCTCGCGAGCGCAACATCGCGCAGGAGACCGAGCTCCAGCCCTTCGGCGATCCCGGCGACAGCGACGGGGCGCGCTTCTTCTCGCAGTGCCCCGCGGGCACGGTGCTCGCGGGTCAGCAGATCGGGCTCAACGCCGTCGCCGTGGCGGGCGTGCGGCTGTGGTGCAGGCAGCCCACGACCAACGACCCGCCGACGCCCGTCGGCGTCGGGCCCGACAACAGCCTCGGCGTCCAGTCGATGTGCGCCGCGGGCTACGTCGCCGTGGGGGTGAGGGCGCGCGCGACCGATCAGCTGGTGCGTTCGGTGGGGTTCTCCTGTCGACGGTGGTCCGACGTGCTGGCCGGGGCCGAGCCGGCGCTCGCGGACCTTCCGCTGCCGCCCAACGCGCCGCTGCCCGCGCCGCTGAGCTTCAACGACAACACGCTGCGCCGCACCTGTCCGCGCGGGATGTACATCACCGCGCTCGCCGGCTCGCTCGACGGCTCGATGGAGCAGCTCCGCGTGTGGTGCGGTCGCCCCTCGTTCGGAGCGGGCGGCGCGTGGAACACCACGATCGACAACGTCACCTTCGACCCCGGGGCCTCGTCGTCGCGTCGCAGCCACGAGGAGCGCTGCGCGGAGAACGGCGCGATCAACGGGCTCTTCGGCTCGACGCGCGGCGGCGCCGTCGTTCGCATGGGCGCGTACTGCCGCGGGCTCCAGCGCACGGCCCAGGGCGGTTACACGCTCCTCGGTGAGCACCTGCTCTCGACGGGCGGCGACGGACCGACGTCGGACACCTTCGAGGCCCGCTGCGGCGCGGGGCAGGTCGCGCGCGGCTTCGAAGCGCGCCCGGCGCCCACGGGGCGCGGCGTCGGCGGGCTCAGGCTCCTCTGCGGGACCATGTCACCGAACGCGCCGCTGACGCCCGTGCTCGTCGCGGGGGCGTGGTCGAGCACCGGCGTCCAGTCTCGCGTCTGCCCGCCGGGACAGCGCCTCGTGGGGCTGCGCGCGTCGAGCGCGGAGTACGGCCTGCCCATCCCCGTGGGCCGCGTGGTCGATCGGCTCGCGCCCGTCTGCCGCGCGTTCGTCGGCTCCTGACCGTCTCGTGAGCGAGCGCGGCGCGCCGTGTGTATCGCGGCGCGCCGTGCGCTCTCTCGTCGCCCGGCTTCACGCCGCGCCGTCGCAAAAGAGCCGCACCCCCACGCCACTCCCCGAACGCCGATCGGAGCGTCGACGCCCATGCGCACCTTGAAGCTCACTGTCGCGCCGTCTGCTCCGTGCGCGGCGCTGGTCATCGCGTCGCTCGCGGCGAGCTGCGCGGGGAGCGACGCGCTCCCGCCGGGCTGCACGCTGTTTCTGCCCGACGACTCGGGGTGTCACCGGCACGAGCGCGAGCTGCTGACCACGGCGTGGCGTGAGGTGAGCGCGAAGGTGTGCGCCGCGCCGCCCGACTTCGTGTCGTGCCTCTCGCGGGGCACGTTCTCGCCGGTCGAACGCGCCGACATCGAGACGATCACGAGCGCGCTGCGGCGCCCCGGCTGGACCACCGTGCGCTGCGCGGATCTGGCGCCGGGCCGCGACGCCGAGGCCTCGGGCGCCGACGACGGGGCGCTCATCCGCGTGGATCATGGCTACCTCGCGGGCGGCAAGGCGCGTCGTCCGCTCGTCGAGACGCTCGCCCACGAGCTCTCGCACACGCTCGGATACGCGCACTACGGCGCGTCGGGCGACGCCCTCGGAGAGTACGGGTGGAGCGTTCCCGTGCGCTTCGAGGCTTGCGTCTCGCCGCTGCCCGCGCTCGATGGGGCGGGCGACGTGGCCCTCGCGCCGGTGGGCATTCTCTCCGAGACCCTCGAGCGCGACGACGCGCGCTGGTGCCCGGCCGGAACGACCGCGTCGGGTGTCGCGGTCGCCGACGCGGCGGGCGCGACGCGCGCGCTCACGCTCTCGTGTCGCGGCGAGACGTCAGATGTGGTGCTCCCGGTGCTCGACGCCGTGACCGCGCAGACGCTCGGCTGCGGTCGAGACGTGCTCGTCGGAGCGCGCGCGAGCGAGACGGAGCGCGGCGTCGTGGTCCGTCAGGCGTTGTGCCTCCCGCTGGCCTCGCTGATGTCATCGACAGACGCGGGGCTCACCGCGGTGCCGCGCGCGACGGGGCCTGGCGCCGTGGAGCGTCGGTGTCCGCCGGGCTCCGCGGTGCGCGGGCTCGAGGCGACGAGCACGCAGGGCCTCCGACGGCTCACGGTGTGGTGCGAGCGTCTCGACCGCGCGCGACGGGTCGTGACGTGGAGCGAGGGGGTGCGGATCGGGGCTCGGGCGCACCCGCCGGTGACGTCGAGGACGTGGCGTTGCGATCGCGACGGCGCCGTCGTGGGCCTCTTCGGCGCGCTCGCGGAGCGGGGAAACGGCATCGTGCGGCTCGGCGCCCGGTGTCGGACTCCAGCGGCGACGACGACAGGTGCCGCGCTGCGCGATGCCCCGGAGGAGCGCGTTCTGCCCGCGCTGGGCACGGCTCCGACCGACGCGGATCACCCGCTGCAAGCGCGTTGCGAGGGTGGGCGCGTCGCGGTCGGCGTGAGGGCCCGCTCGACGCTCGACGGCGCGATTCCGCTGCGCGTGGGCGTGCTGTGCGGGGCGCCAGACGGGAGCCTCGCGCCCACCTGGTCCGACGGCGGAAACGCCGCCGCGACGCTGGGCGCTGAGTCGCGCTGCCCGATCGGATCGGTCGTCGCGGGTCTCACCCTCGAGACCACCTGGATCACGGCCGCGCCAGCGCCCGTGCTCCGCGTCTCGACGCTTCAGCCTCACTGCCGCGCGCTACAGGTCTCGCGATGACCGCGCTGCTGCGCCGAGCGCCGCGCAGATGCGCCCGGCCGCGTCACGCGTGATCCGCGGTCAGGCGCTCAGGGGTTGAGGCAGGCCGAGAGCGCCATGCTCTGCGCGTCGCAGCCGGTGACCCTCGCGGAGCCCGACGACGAGCAGGTGATGGTCGCCGTCGACGCGCAGGACAGCACCGCGCGCATCGCCGTCGCACACGAAGGCGTGGAGAGGAAGGCGTTGCACTGCATGACGCACGCGGAGTCGACGCGCGAGCAGGTGGCGTTGCCGCGGGCGCAGACGCCCTCGCAGGTCGCGGCGCTCGGGGGCTGTTGCACCGGCGGCGCGACGGGCGGGTTTCTCACGCACGCTTCGAGCTCGGTCTGACGCGTGGCGCAGCTCGCAGTGACGGGCGCGCCCGTCGCGTCGCAGGTCACGGTGGCCGTCGCGCGGCACGACTTCAACGCCGAGAGCACGTCGTTGCACGTCGAGGGGACCGACGCGTACTGCGAGATGCACTGCGCCTCGCACTGCGCGTTCGACATCGTGCACATCGCCGTCGCGAGGTGCGCGCAGATCGACGCGCAGGAGGTGCCGCTGGAGCCCCCGCCGCCCGCGGAGGGGCTGCACGCGAGGCCCGTCACGAGGAGGAGACCGAAGGCAAACCCCAGGTGATGTTGCTTCATCCCGACGCACGCTAACACGGCGCGCGTCGGGCGAAGTCGGATCCCAGCGTCCCAGCGCGCGGATCGTCCGTGACGCTGCGCGCGGCGGTGATTTCGCGCGCGCTGGTGTGTGTGTGCGCGATGTCGCGCGGGAGCGGCGCGCGAAAGTCCGTGACGAGGTGGACCATCCGCACGCCGAAGAGGGCCGCGCCGCGCACCGCGTCGAGGGGGAGCTCGCGCGCTTCGGAGGCGGTCCAGCGAAGGTCCGCGGCGCTCATGGGTTGATCGCCAGGAGTTCACGCACCGCGGCGAGGTCGCACCAACGCTGCGCGAGCACCCGTCTCCTACCTCGCCCAGCGCGACGCGAGGTCGAGCTCGATCGCGTCGAAGGGCTCGGCGCGCACCTTCTCGTCGCCCTCCCACGTGTCCACGAGGGTGTAGCGACCGTTCTCGAGGCGGTAGACCTCCAGCATGCGGACGCGCGGGTCGACCAACCAGTAGTGCGCGACGCCCTCGCGTCGGTAGACCCGCATCTTGCGACCGCGGTCGTGGGCCTCCGTACGTTCGGAGAGCACCTCGCAGATCCAGTCGGGCGCGAGCGTGATCGAGGCCGTGTCGGGGATGACCGGCATGCGCGCGCGACGCCACCCCGCGAGGTCGGGGTCGACGAGGTCGGGCTTCGCACCCAGTTGGAGCTCGGGCTCGGGGAGAATGACCCAGCCGCCAGGGCCTCCCCGGCCACGCGTGAAGGGCGGACCGAGCTCGATCACGAGGTCGACCGCAGCGCTGGCGTGCGGCACCGCGGGGCGCGGCATCGTGAACAGCTCGCCGTCGACGATCTCTGCGACCACGTTTGCAGGCGCAGCGCGGTACGCGGCCACCACGTCGGCGCGGAGGTTCGGGAACTCAGAATCCATCGCGGGCGCCGAGTCTGCCGCCATCGCGGGCGACCCTATCACGGCGTTGCTTCAGCGCGCTCCCGTACGGCGCGAACGGGCACAGCTCGACGCCGAGCGCCGCCCCGAGGTGCTCCAGATGTGGCTCACGCGGGCGGTCACCGCAGCGCGTACCGCCGACGTGTTCGCCGATCGCTGAGCGCTCCGCGCTCGTCAGAGGCCCGCCAGCGGGTCGGCGACGCGCGTGGCCCTCGCCGCGGGGGTCGAGACGCCCGTGAGCGCGTCGCGGTATTGCACCACCACGTAGCCGTCACCGCCGCGGTTGGTGCGCTGCCCGCTGCGGTTTTCGGCGACGCCCGCGCCGCCGCGCGCCAGCACCCGCGCGGCGCCGAGCGAGAGCGTCCCGCCGCGGAGGAGCACGTAGCCGCCCGACGGGGCCGTGCGCGTGCCGTCGAGGCCGCTGGCGTCGATGCGCCCCGCGGCGCCCACCGCGAGCGCGTCGGACCAGATCACCACCGCGCCGCCCGCGTACGTCCCCGCGACGTCGAGGAAGGGCGCGAAGCTCCCCCCGCGGCACGTGACGTTCCCGCCCGCGCCGGAGCCCAGGGTGACGCGCGTCCCGTCGCCGACGCCGTAGGCGGCGCCGGGGTCGCCGAGCGTGCGCCCGTTGGGGTACTGCCCGGGCTCGCCCGCCGCCGCGTGGCCCGCCGAGGGCTGCAGCGGGGTCTCTCCATTGAACGAGATCCCGCTCGCCGCGCCGAGGCCGCCCGACGCGCCCGCGCTCGCCGAGAGGGTCACCAGGGGAGGCCCCTCGATCGACTCGCCGCGCGGCGTCGCGAGGCTCTCCGAGCAGCTCCCGTCGTCGACGCTGTAACCTCCGTTGTGAAAGCCGCGCGCCACGAGGTTGATCGCGCCCTCGACGGTGACCCGCGACGCGCGCAGGGCCATCACGCCGCCGCGCTGTCCGTCCCAGGGGTTGACCGTGAGCGCCGTGCCCGCGCTCACCGTGAGCTCGCCGAACACCGGCACCCGCTGGAGCACCACGCGCTGCTGCCCGACCCCGCCGCCGATGTTCGCGTCGTCGGCCGCGCCGCTGCCGTAGAACCGCGTCTTGGGCGCGCGCAGGGTCACCGCGGGGCCCGTCACCGAGGCGACGGTGAGCACCTCGTAGTTGCCCACGTTCACCGTCGCGCCGGGGGCGCCCTGCTGGTTCATGAGCATCACCAGGTCGCCGGGCGCGAGGCACCCCGCGGGCACCTCGGTCTGGAGCGTCACCGTCGACGCCGCGAGGCTCAGCACGGAGTACGCGGGAGACTCGGCGCAGGTGCGTCCGGGCGTGAGCGAGTCGGTCGAGAGGTTGCGGTCGGTGGCCAGCACCGCGCCCGTCGCGCAGCGCCCCGCCACGCACGACGACGCGCCGGTGCCGCCGCCGGGGCACGCGTTGCCGCAGCGTCCGCAGTGCGCGACGCTCGCGCCGAGGTCGACCTCGCAGCCGTTGGCGGCCGCGCCGTCGCAGTCGCCCCACCCCGCCTCGCACGACGCGACGGCGCACACGCCCGCCGCGCACGCGCCCGTCGCGTGGGGCGGCGCGCAGGCGCGCCCGCAGCCGCCGCAGTGCGCGGCGCTCGTTCGCGTGTCGACCTCGCAGCCCGTGACGATGTCTCCGTCGCAGTCGGAGAAGCCCGCGAGGCACGCGAGCACGCAGGCCCCCGCCACGCAGCCGGGCAGGCCGTTGGGGCGCGACGCGCACGCTCGCCCGCACGCGCCGCAGTGCGCGGTCGTCGCGGCGAGGTCGACCTCGCAGCCGTTCGAGGCGCTCATGTCGCAGTCGCCGAAGCCCGTCGCGCAGGCGCCGACCCCGCAGCTCCCGGCGACGCAGACGCCCGTCGCGCGGGGCGGCGCGCAGGCGCGATCGCACGCGCCGCAGCTCGCCGTCGAGGTGCGCGTGTCGACCTCACAGCCGTTGGAGGCGTCGCCGTCGCAGTCGGCGAAGCCCGGCTCGCAGGCGTAGGCGCAGCGCCCCGCGGCGCAGCTCGCGGCGCTGTGGGGTCGCGCGGCGCAGCGCATCCCGCAGCCGCCGCAGTGGGCGACGTCGGTGAGGGTCTGCGCCTCGCAGCCGTTGCTCGTCACGCCGTCGCAGTCGGCGAAGGGCGCGGTGCACATGGCGACGGCGCAGGTGCCGTTCATGCACGTGGGCGACGCGTTGGGCACCGAGCACCCGCTGTTGCACATGCCGCAGTGGGCGGTGTTGCGCTGCGTGTCGACGCAGGCGCTGCCGCAGCAGGTCTGCCCCGTCGGGCACGGCGAGCCCGCCGTGCAGCCGGGCACGCACACGCTCCCGACGCAGAGCGTTCCTGCGGCGCAGTGGTCGTTGGAGACGCACTCGACGCAGGCGTGCGAGGCCGTGTCGCAGCGGCCTCGCGCGGCGCCCGCGTCGCCCGCAGGCGCGCAGCCCTCGTCCGACCGGCAGCCCGCGACGCAGGTGTTCGAAGCGGCGTCGCAGTGCTGCGCCGCGGGGCACACGTCGCGCGAGGGGAGGCAGACCACGCAGCGCCCGGTGGCGACCTCGCACACGGGGCCGCCGGGGTGGCCGATGCACGCGGCGTCGTCGGCGCAGCGGAAGGGCGCGTCGACGACGTCGGGACCCTCGTCGACGGGGAGGTCGGGGACCGCGTCGGGAGCCACGTCGGGGGTCCCATCGGAGGGCGCGTCGAGGGTCGCATCGGGGGGCGTGTCGAGGGTCGCGTCGACCACGTCCCCGGCGTCGACGAGCGTCTGGTCCACGCCGGCATCGGAGGCCTGTCCGCCGACGACGGCGTTGCCG
Organism: Polyangiales bacterium; assembly: GCA_046351535.1. GTDB lineage: Bacteria > Myxococcota_A > Polyangia > Polyangiales > CAISKJ01. Next base: position 103,698 of record JAXLYG010000016.1, on the reverse strand, counting down.
GAGCACGCCCCGAGGAGAGCCGCGAGGGCTGCGAGCGAGGCGAGGCGCGCGTTGGGTGACATGGCGACACGCACGCTATCCCGCGCATACGGCGCGACGCAGCATGAAACGAAGGGCGACGGCCTCTCGGCGCGACCGTCACGTCGCGGCGAGGCCCGCGCCGCGGAGCCGCGAGGCCCGCGCCGCGGAGCCGCGAGGCCCGCGCCGCGGAGCCGCGAGGCCCGCGCCGCGGAGCCGCGAGGCCCGCGTCGATGCGCGGCCTGTCGAGGGCGCGCTCGGGGAGCGAGTCCGTGGCGACCTCGTTCGCGCTCGCGGTGATGCGGTTGCCTGCTGCTCCGCGGCCGGGCCGCGCCTCGGGGTGCGCTCGCCGCGCGCAGACGGGAGGCATCGAGGCGTGACGCGCTTCGACCGGACTCCAGCACCCGTCTCGACGAATTCTGTGACGGACCGGTCGGCCCCCGGCCACTCCGCGGGAAGCCAATGCATGCGACACGCGTCCGCCCCGCCCTCGCTCGCTCGTTCGTCGCCTGGACCTCGGGTCTCCTCGCCCTCTTCCTGGTGGGGTGCGGCGAGCTGCCCGAAGGATCTCCCCTGAACTCCCCGTCGACCTCGGGCGATGCGTCCACGGCCGACGCCTCCGTGGAAGATGTTCCCATCGTGGATGTTCGCGTGGCCGACGCCTCGACGATCGAGGTCTCGACACCCGACGCGGCGGTGACCCCCGATGCGCTCGCAACCCCCGATGCGCCCGCAACAGACGCCGACGAGCCCGCCTGCGGACCGCCGAGCTACTTCTGCCCGACCGGGTACCGCTGCGTGGGCCTGTCGCAGCTTCGCTGCGTTCGCACGGCCGCGCTCGGGGAGCCCTGCCGCGACAGCGCCGACAACCCCATCTACTGCCCCCCGAGCGCGACCTGCGAGCCCGTCGACGGCGTCGACCGTTGCGTGCAGATCGGCGCGTTGAACGGGCGATGTCAGAACAGCAGCGCGTGCACGGCGCTGTGCGCACCGGGCCTCGGCTGCGACCGCGGCTACCACTGCAGGCCGGGGCTCTCGCCGGGAGCGCTGTGCGGCGGCGACACCGACTTCTGCAACGAAGGCGCTTCGTGCATCGACACCGACGGCACCGCCCGGTGCGTGGCCGACGGCGCGGCGGGCGGCTTCTGCTGGCGCGATCATCGCTGCGATGCGGGGCTGACCTGCCACGGAGCCTCAACCGGCGGCTGCAACACCGGCTATCACTGCGTGGCCGGGCTCCCGCTCGGGGAGCTTTGCACCCCGATGGGCGAGCCCTGCGGCGCCGGGTTGACGTGTGGCGTGAGCGCAGGGGCGATGCGCTGTGTCGGCGTCCTTGAGGGTGTGGTCGGCGGTCGGTGCCGTCCCGAGTCGCCCCGATGCGATGAGGGGGCTGAGTGCGATGGCTCGGGCTGGCGCTGCGTCCGCAGGGTCACCCGCGGGATGATCTGCGAACCCTCCGGAGGCGCCACCGTCTGCGTCGACGGCGACACCTGCACCACGGAGCACCGCGCCGACCTCGGGCGCTGCGTCGCGGCCGGCACGGCGCCCGGCGCCGACTGCCGTACGTCGGGGACCCCTTGCGACGGCGACCTCCAGTGCTCGGATTTCTCCCGCTACCGCCGGACCTGCAGGGGCCTCGCGAGGGCCGGCGATCCCTGCGATCTCGGCGCGATCGCGACGCGTTGCCCTTCGACCACGCGCTGTCTGCCGACGACGGTCACCGCCCAGGGGACGGCCTCGTCGACCTGCGCCACCCCGACACCCGAGACGGAGCCGAACGAGCGCGGCGTCGTGCGGGGCACGCCGCTCGAGCGATCGGTGCTCCTCCAGTCGTCGTTCGCGGTCGGCGACGTCGAAGACTGTCACGCCCTGCGAATGCCCGCCGGTTCGGCGCTGTACGTCGAGAGCACGATGCCCGTGGTCGCTCGCCTCTTCCGCGCGTCGGGCGTCGAGGTCGGCCGTTGGACGCTCACGCCCGTGAGCTGGGGAGGCCCCCTCGGGGGCAGCGCGAGGCTCGACCCGGCATCGATCCGCGCGCTCCGCGACCTCGCCGCCGACGACTACCTGCTGTGCGTGCGTCAGGTAGAAGGCTCCCCGGCGCGCGCGCTCCCCGCGGACTACGTCCTCGGCCTCGGGATCCTGCCCCGCTCGTGGTGATCGGTCGGAGGTCACCTCCGGTGCCGGGGCGCTGCGCGCCCACCCGCCTCGGCGGCGCCGACGGCTCAGGCGCCCGTGTCGACGGCGTACACGAAGCTCACCTGCGGAAAGGCGTGGTAGCGCTCCGCGATGATCGCCTGCGGGAGTCGATCGCCGTCGACGAAGCGGCGGGCCATCGCCTCGGCGGCCTCGCGGTCGTTGCGGGCCTTGACGTGAAGCACGCGCGCCATGAGCCGCTCGCACGCCGCGGGGAGCCGCGCGAAGTCGATGGAGAACGCGCCGCGGTGGGTCCCGTCGGCGGCGACGGCGTCGGCGCTCCAGGTGAGCGCGCCGTCGTCGAGGAGGGCGCCGATCTGCACGGCCGCGAGCTGGCTGTAGGCCTTGCGCTGACCGCTCGGGGTGTACATCCCCGCGGCGATGTGGCTGAGGGCCCAGACGATCGAGTCGACGTAGATGCGCCGTGCCGTGGGCTCGTCGACGACGCCGCGCGCGCGCAGCCAGTCGGTGAAGTAGAGCGCGCCCGATTGGGCCTTGAGCTCCTCGAGCATCGAGGCGAGGGAGCCGCCGAAGGCCTCGTCGGCGGTGCGTCCCTCGTAGCGGTACTCGTGGGCGGGGCCGAGGTTGTGGGTGGCCTCGTGGAGAATCGTCGAGACGAGGCCCGGCGTGGAGTCGTCGGTGAAGCTCTCCATCGCGGCGGCGGTGAGCAGCGACGAGGCCTGCGCCCGTCGGCGCGCCGCGCTGTCGGGGTCGGTGTAGAGGTTGCTCATCGCGACGGTGCGCCCGCGGCCCCCGGCCGACACGGGGCCCCAGTTCGGGAGGCTCTGCCCGATGGTCGCCCCGAAGGCGTCGCGGTCGTCGCCCGCGTTCACCACGACGTCGATGAAGTCGGGCAGGTGAAACGACACCGCGCGCGCGGTGTACTCGCCGGGCACGAGCGCCGCGAGGGCGCGCTCCATGTCCGACTGCACGGGCGTGAGCCGGTCTTGCCACGCGAGCGACGCGCGGTTGATGCGCGCGAGCGTGAGGTGAAAGCCCGCCTTCTGACTGCACGGCTCCCAGTAGGTCTCGTCCGGCGCGACGCGCACGTACCACCGCGAGTTGCGGGTGTTCATGCGTGACCACGCCTCGTCGGCGGGCGTCCAGTCGTTGGTCTCGAACGACGTCGCCGCGGCGCGGAGGTACGCCACGAGGGCCGCCTCGTCGGGGTCGGTCATCGCGTCGGCCGCGGCGCGGAGCTCCGTCGCGACGGCGCGCATCGGCGCGGCGTAGGCCACGGTGTAGGGCACGGCCGAGAGGGCGCTCCCTTCGCCGCGCACGACGGTGAAGGGGCTCATGAGCGCGCTCGCGTCGGGGCGCGCCTCGAGCGCGCGGCAGAAGCCCTCAGCCTGCGTCGCCGCGGGGTACACGTCGACGATCTGCGGCGGCGCGCCGTCGAGCGACGAGCACGCGGCCTCGCGCTCGGTGAGCGACCCGAGGCAGCGCGGCCCCCAGTTTCGGCGAAAGAGCGCGCGGCTCTCGACGTCGGCGGCGCGCGCGCGGTCGGCGAGGGCGGCCATGCCCGACTGCTGCGCGTAGAGGGCGTCGATGTGCGCGGCGACGGTGAGCATCCGTGACGCGAAGGCGCGGTGCGCCTCGGGGAGCGCGCGGAGGTCGGACTCGACGAGCGTGGGCGCGGCGTGGTCGAGCTCGGTGCGCACGAGGCGCTGCCGGGCTGTGGGGGCGGCGGGCGCGTCGGCTTCGGCGCGGATGCGCGCGAGCGCGGCGTCGAAGGCGGGGGTGAAATGCCCGTCGCGCGTCCACGCGTCGGCGGTGGGGTAGAAGCGCAGCGTGCGGACCTCGTCGGGGTCGGGCGCGCCGTTGCCGTTCGCGTCGCGGACCCAGAAGAGCGGGAGGTCGAGGCGCATCGCGAGCTGGTTCACGCGGAGGCGCGAGAGCCCTGCGGGCGCGGGCGAGGGGAGCGTCGCGCGCCGGGGCGTCGCGCAGGCCGTCGCCAGGGCGACGCAGAGGATCGAGAGGGGGCGGGTGCGCATCGGGGAGGCGGACGCTATCGCAACGCGCTCACCGGGTGTGCGTCGTGACGCGCCCTGCCGACGGGACGGGCGGCTGCCTCGACGTGCGCTTCGTCGCCATCGCCGTGCCCCACGGAGCTCGCGTTTGGCGGTCCCATCGTCGCGTTGCCGTGCGCCTGAGCGGTACCCCCCCGCGTGCGCGTCACGCCGTCGCGAGCGGGGGCTGCCCGGAGAACAGCCGTCGCTCCGCGGCGTGGTCGTCGCCGACGCCGGGAGGCGCGTAGTAGCGCTCGCTCCACGAGGCGTCGCGCGCGAGGCAGAGCGCCTTGCCCGCGAGCTCGGCCTGCGCGTTCTTCCCCCGGAAGTGGTAGGCGTCGAACACGCGGACGAACTCCGTCGCGTAGATGTCCGCGATGGCCGTGTCGCCGCGGATCACGAGGCAGTTCTCGTCGTTGTCGACGGTGGAACTCTTCGAGTAGTTGGCGGAGCCCGTGACGACGATCGGGTCGGGGCCGAAGGGGTCGGCGAGGATCACCTTGGCGTGAAGGTGAACGCCCGCGTGATGAAACGACTCCTTGCCCGCGAGCAGCCGGCCCTGAAAATCGTGCAGCGGCTCCGACTGCGTGACGGCTACGCTGACCTCGTTTCCCTCGCGCCCGTCGATGACCTGCACGTCCTGGTCGGCGCCGAGGTTCCCGCTGCGATCGAGCAGGATGAAGCGCAACGTGCCCGCGGGGGGCGGCGCACGGAGCACGGCGCGAATCGACTCGTGCAGGACGAAGGGCGCGCAGACCATCAGGCACGTCGCCCCAGCGCAGATGCGCGCGTAGAGATCGAGCGCGGCGACGCCGCGCTGCGGCGAGAAGATGGGCCAGATGCCCGGTCCTGCGTCGAGGGCCTTCTGCACGGCGCTCACGTCGGTCAGCGCGTCGAGCGCACGCTTCAGGTCGTCTTGTCGGCAGTCGTCGTGCAGGAGCGAGAAATACCGTTCGAACTTCGCCGCCACCGCGGGCTCGTACACCGCGTGGCCGAGGTTGAGCTGCCCGTAGAGCGCCCCGTCGGTCCAGTTGGTGGAGCCCGTCCACGCCGCCTCCGCGACCCCGTTTCTCAGCAGCACGACGAACTTGTTGTGGCTGATGGCGCCGGTCGGCGGCGCGCTGCGCGGTCGGCAGAGCTCGCTGACGCCCGCCGCGCGGGCGGCCTCGGCGTTGCGTGACCTCGTCTTGTCGCGCTCGTCGGCGGTGCGCCCGTGGTAGACGACCCGAACGTCGACCCCGCGCGCCCGGGCGGCCGCGAGCGCCCCCACCAGCTCGGGCTTCTGAAACTCGTAGATCGCGACGTGCAGCGCGAAGCTTCGATCGCGCGCGAGCGCGAGAAAATCAAGGAGGCCCTCCTCGAGACCGCGCGAGAGCCACGCGCGCGCCTCGGCGCGTCGGGGCGGCGGGAGGTCGTCGGGGTCGAGGCCCTCGAAGCGCTCTCGGTAGGTCTGGCTCGACGCCGCCGCGCGGTTGAAGAACACCGCGGTCGCCTGCGCGCGCGGGTCTTCGGTCGTCACCGTCACGTCGACGGTCGCGCCCGACGTGAGGTTGTTCCACGGCCCGCGGCGCGCGATCACCCGATACCGATAGGTACGCCCCGGCTCCACCTTCGAGTCGACGTAGCGGAAGGACTGCCACGGATGCTCCTCCGTCGTCGCCGCCCCGCGGGTCGCTTCAATCGTCTCGGGCTTCGGGGAGGGCGCTTCGGGCTTCGGGGAGGGCGCCTCTCGCTTCGGGGCATGCGCCTCGGGCTTCGGGGCATGCGCCTCTCGCTTCGGGGCGCGCGCCGCGCGCTTCGAGGCTGGCTTCACGCGCCGCGCGACGGGCCTCTCGAGCATCGGAGCAGGCGGCTCGTGGACAAGGAAGTCCACGGGTTCCATGGGGTTCGCGACGGCGGCCTCGGCGTCGCTCTCGGCGAAACGGAGGCGGTTCTCCAACCACACGCTGGCCCCCCGGGCTCCGTTCTCGGTGCGCTGGATCGAGAACCCGAGACACCCCGCGCGCGCCTCGTCGCTGAGATCGAAGCCCAGGATCACGGTGTGCGTCCCTGCGATCGCACGAACCGTCAGACCGTCGAGAGAAACAGTCTTCTTCATGAGCGTTCAACAGCGCCATCGCGGCACGGAGCGAGCGCGCGCGGCCCTCCAACGGCGGCGGAGCTTGCGCGAAGCCACAGCCCGCTTCAAGCGCCTCTCGCGGGCGAAAGCTCCGCCGCGATCGACGGGGACCGCCTGCACCGACAACCACGCCGCGATCCTGCAACGCGTACCTCGCGCGACCAGCGGCGCGACTCAGCCGAGCCGAAGCACCACCTCGGGGCCGTCGTCGGAGTCCTGTGTTCGCGCGTGCACGAAGCCGTTGCGGCGCAGCGCCTTCTCCGACGCGACGTTGCTGGCGAGCACCGTGGCGAAGATCGGCCGCGACGCGTCGAGCGCCACCATCAGCCGCACGGCCTCGGTGGCGATTCCCTTTCCCCAGTGCTCGTTCGCGACGCGGTAGCCGATGAAGCGCGCGCCGCCCATCTCGAAGGTGTTGATCGTGCCGACCATTTCGCCGTCCGCGGTGATCGTGCGCAACGTCACCGTCGGGTCCGCGGCGATGCGCGCGATCCACGCGTCGAACTCGGGGCGCGAGCGCGCGGGAACGGTCGTCGCCACCTGCGCGGGGTCGGACTGCCACGCGAAGTGCAACGCGTCGTCGGCGGGCTCGCGTGGGCGGAGCGCGATCTTCATGGCGCGATTACACCAGACCTGACGCGCGGGCGCCTCCCGCGTCGGTCGACGCATCGGGGGACCGTCGCGACGCCCGTCGTGTACGATCGCGCGGCCGCCATGACGCGAGACCCGCTCGACGATCGAGACGCGCTCCTCCGAGAGGCGTCCGCGCGGCTCGACGCGCTCGCCGAAGGGCTCCAGGTGCTCGCAGGCGCGGCCTTCGCCGTGACCTTCGAGCTCGGGCCCGACGTCGACGGCGCGCGTGACGAGACGCCGCCCGCGCCCCTCGACGACGCGCAGACGCGCTGTCTGGAGGCGCTCCCGCAGCAGGTCGAGGGCGTGATGCCGTGGCTCGTGCGCGACGCGGAGATTCGTCGAATGGCGCGCGCGCACGGTCGGCTCGTGGACGCCCTTCGAACGCTCGACGCGCACCTGCGACGACGCGATCCGCGCTACGACGACGTGCCGCACGAGCGGTCGTTCGGAGGCCCCGCGGTGCGACGGGTGTACGCGCTGCGCGAGGTCGTCGAGATGCTCGAGGACGAGGCCGTGCTCGTCGTCGACCTGCCGTCGGGCGAGGTCACGCGGCATCGCGCCCGCGCGCTTCGAAGCAACTTCGAACTGATGACCGCGCTCGAAGGCCCCGACCCCGCGCTCGAAGACGACCTGCTGCGCGCGCGGTACGCGTATTTCACCTGGCGCGCGCTCGCGCGAGACGGCGCGGGCTTCACCGCGGAGCGCCTCGAACACCGGCTGTGGGGCGATGATCGTCCGCGTGACATCCCGCGCTTCGAGGGCGTCGCGGTGGTGCTCCGGGCGCGCGCGTCGACGCCCGCGCGGTGCTGGCGCACGTGGGTGGTCAAACCGCTCGACGCCTCGCTCCGTGGCGGGCTGGCGCTCGATGCGCCGCGCGCGCGCGACGAGGCGAGCGGGCTCCTCGCGCGCATGGCCGACGCGGCGCGCGCGCTCGACGGCGAAGACCGCGATGACCCCTTCGATCGCGCGCTGCGCGCGTCGACGGCGCCGCGCTCGTTCCTCCTTCCGACGGGCTGCGAGGGGGCCGCGCATTGTCACTTCGGCGTGCCTGCGGGGCTCGACTACGCGGGGCGTCTCTTCAACGGCTACCGTCCGTTGACGGCGATGCCCGCGCGCGCCACGCGCATCTTCTTCGACGACGTGAAGCGGCAGGCGGCGCTCCTCGAAGCCTTTCTCGCGTCGCGGTATGCGAGCGCCGTCGAGCGGCTCGTGGTCGGCACGACCAGCCACGTCACCGACGAGGAGCTCCACGGCGACGACGACGCCTACCACACGCACGATTTCGACGCGGTGATCGCCCTCCTCGCGGGCGCGAAGCTCCCGTCCCTGAAGCGACTGGAGCTCGGCGCCCACGAGCGACATCACAACGCCGACCTCGACCTCGTCGGGAGCCTCGGCGACCTCACGCCCGTGCTCCGCGCCCTCGCGCACGTCGAAGAGCTCCGCCTCTACGGACGCTTCGAACTGAGCGAGGCCGTCTCGCTCCCCGCGCTGCGGCGCCTCGACGTCGTCGTCGCCGATCAGGAGAGCAACCGCGGCCCGCTCTCGAACGAGACGCTCCACCGACTGCTCGCGAGCGACGCGCCCGCGCTCACCGACGCGTCGCTGCGCCTCGACGGACTCTTCGACGACGAGGTCCCGCAGTACACGTTTCCGTCGGCGTTTCTGGAGGGCGGCGGCGTTCCCTCGCTGCGCGCGATGTCGGTGCGGGGGGCCTTCTCGCGCGACGAGGCGCGTCGCCTGCGCGAGGGCGCCGTGTCTCGTCGGGCGCGCATCGAGCTGGTGCGCACGGGAGACGACGCGGACCGAGCGGAGACTCCGCGCGTTGTCTCGTCGAAGAGTGATTGACGGGCGTCGCGAGGCGCGCGACGACGCGGTGCATGAGAGACCTGACCCTGGCCGAGAAGCTCCTCGCGCGCGTCGCGGAAATCTCACGCCGCGGCGACGTGGTCGTGCACGTCAACACCGGCTCCTGGGGCGGACGCGTCGGCCGCTGGAAGGACACCCTCCCCGCGGACATGCTCGCGTTCTACGACCGCCTCAACGGCTTCGTCTTCCACTACGCGTTCACCGACGCGCCCGATGACTGGCACGGCTTCTCGCTCCTCGCGCTCGACGAGGACGGCAAGAAGGTCATCGACCCGAAGTCTCGGAGCTTCGGCCTCCCACGACAGGTCGCGTCGAGGTTCCCGAAGTACTTCTTTCAAGACGACGCGCTCAGGCCCGACGAGGATGTGCTGTTCTTCCTCGGCGACGCTTCCGCGTGGGGCGTGCTCATGCTCGGCGCGGGCGACGACGCGTGCTTCACGCGATGGAGCAACGACGGCGACCTCCACGCGATGCCCGACACCTTCACCGCGGTCATCGAGCGGCTCATCGCCAACGGCTTCGCCCACACCTGGGCGTACGACAACCATCCCGTGGCTGCCGCGATCCGCGCGCGCCTCGCGACGCCCGCGCCCGCGCGCGAGACCTACGCGCTCGAGGTCCTCTCGAAGGAGGAGCGCTCCGAGAGCGCCGCCCGCCGCGCGATGATCGCGGCGCTCCGCGAAGACGACGCGGTCGACAAGCTGGTGCGCGCCTTCGGGCTCGCGAAGGCCTGCAAAGAAGCCTCGCGCGACGAGAAGATCGCCGCCGTCGACGTCGCGTGCACGCGCCCCGTCGACGACAAGGCCGCCCTCGCCGCGATGCGCGCCACGGGGCACAAGAAGCCCACGCGCGCGCTCTTCGACGCGCGCTTTCTCATCGGCGCAGGGCCCCTCGCGCGCCTCTCGCTGCGGCTCCGTCACGCGCCCGGCGTGACCCCCGTGATCCTCGAAGAGGCGACGCTCGTGCGGGTGCTCGATACGATCCCCGGCGTCGACGTGGCGTCGAGCTTTCCCGCGCCGCGGGCGCTGCTCCAGTGCGCCTATCCGCCGAAGTGCAGGATCTGGTGGTCGCCCTTCGCGGAGTTCACCTACGAGACCGAGAACGAGGCGCACACGACCATGCGCTTCACCGTCGCGCTGCCGGCCTCGCGCGTCACGGGCCTCGAGGTCGGTCGCACCTACGCGTCGAGCGCGCTCCCCTCCGTCGAGGGCTGACGCGCCGCCCCGTCACACGCCGATGACGCGCACCTGCGCGCTCGGCGCGAGGCAGAAGCGCACGCCGCCCGCCTCTCGAACGAGGAGCGAGGCGCCGTCGATGTCGGCCTTGATGAGGTCCTTGCGCGTGCGAAAGACCAGCGTGTTGAGCTCGGAGCGCCCCTGCGTCTTCGTGGACCACACGCGGCCCAGGAGCGCGTCGTCGGGCACGAGTTCGCCCGCCGCAAAGGGAGGCGGAGGCTGTAGCAGCGCCGCCATGAGGTCGCATCGACGGTCGGCGAGGTACACCGACGACTCCCGCGCGCCGCAGCGGAGCGTGAGCCGTCCGCCGCGCGGGAGAAAGCGGAGCTCCGCGACGGATGGGGCGTCGTCCGTCATGGTCCCCGCCGTGACGCGCGTCGGGTCGACGGGCAGCGCCACCACGCGAAGCGACAGGCCCGCGTGGCTGACCTTCGCGCCGCCTCCGAGGCGCACGCACTCGCCGGGCGCGAGCTCCCCGCCGCAGCGGACGCCCTCGCGCGTCGCCTCGAGCACGAGCGAGTTGCCCACGCGGTGCAGGAGCAGCGTGGTCGCGGGCCAGCCCACGACGATGAGGTGATCGTCGTCGCCGCCGCCGACGCGAAAGGGGTTCTCGGTCACGCGGAAGAGGGCGCCGGGGCTGCGCTCCACGCACCAGAGCACGTCGGCGTCGACGGCCTGCGCAGCCGCGGTCTCGACGATGACGAAGGTGTGCTCGAAGCAGGCGACGCGGTCCCCCGGGCGCAGCGCCGTGGGCGTCGTGCACGCGACGTCGTTCACCGTGATCGGCTGGCGGCCGAAGGGGATCACCTCGACGCCGTCTTCGACGAGGCGAAAGAGGGCGTGGTGACGGCTCACGCGCGCGTCGGGCATCACGATGTCGCACTCGGGGCCGCGCCCCAGGAGCACGCTCGCGGGGCCGATGCGCACGCGACCGCCGTCGCTCTCGATGCCGTAGTGCTTCGGTCTCAGCACGCTCATGGCGCCGACGCCCCGCGCGCGAGGGGGCGGCGCCCCTCGACGACGCCGTGTGCGAGCCCGAATCCGTCGACTGCCTTGCGCACTCAGGAGAGATATCTATCGCACCCACGCGCGAGATTGGAAGCGCTCGCGTTGCGTCACGCCCCTCAGCGGCAGAGCCAGATCCCGAGGAGGAGCACGGCCGAGAGTGAGAGCTTTTGCGCGAGGTGCGCACCGCCGCGCGGCCGCGGAAACACCCGGGGCGCGGCGGACGCGAGCGCGTAGGCCCACGCGATGGAGAAGAAGGGCTGCGTCCCTCCGAGCGCCGTCACGAGGGCCACGGGGCCGAGCGACACGCCGAGGAACATGAGCGCCTTGGCGAAGAACCCGAGCGCCTCGCTCGCGCACACGAGCGCGATCACCGTCGCGCCCGACTCGCGGAGGCTCATGCGAAAGGCCTCGCGCACAGGCGTCGAGAGGGCGAGCACCGCGCCGCCGATCGCCACGCCGAAGCCCTCGTAGGCCACGATGGGCAGAAACGACTGCGTCATGAACCCGCGCTTCACGAGCACCGCCGACGCGGCCCAGAAGAAGTCAGACACCATGATCGGCCAGAAGGCCTTGCCGAACTGGAGCCTCCCTTCGACCTTCTCGAGCGAGAGGACCGTCGCGGCGCCGAGGATGAGCGCGAAGCCCGCGATGCGCGACGCGCTCAAGACCTCGCCGAGAAAGATCCGCGAGAGCGCCAGGGCGAAGACCGCGTTGACCTGAAACAGCGCCGAGACAAGCGCCGCGTCGCCGTGCGCGATGGCGCGAAAGTAGAAGACCACGGCCATCGTCACGAGGAAGCCCGAGCCCATGAGCTGCACGCCCGCGAGGCCGAGGCGAGGCATCCCCGAGGCGAAGAAGGCCACGATCGCCATCGCGAGCACCACGACGGCGGTGTAGAGCGGCATCGAGGCGGGGCCCTTCACGCGGTGGCTGACGATGTGCGCGTCGAGGTGGTTGACGCCGGCGTACACCGCGGAGCTCGCGACGCTGTAGAAGATCCAGAGCACGTCGGGGATCGGCTTTCTTTGGGGGCCGCGGAGGGGGGGTGTCAGCCCGAGCACATCTCGCGCACCTCGGCGATGCGGCGGTAGAGCTCGGCGAAGCCGTCGCGGGCGATGACGGACTTCAGCTCGATGCGGTTGTTGTGGCGCACGAGGTGGCACTCGTTGGCGCGCTCTTGAATGGCCTTGAGGCGCTCGGCGCGCTCCATGGCGGGGCCGAACCACGCGATGCGGTCGTAGAACTTCGCGAGGAGGAGCTCGTAGTCGTTCCACCCGAGGGACTCGAGGACGGCGCCGAGGCCCGACGACGCGCCGATGTCCATGAGCTGCTGGCGCGAGAGGGCGCGGTTCTTCGCCTCCGCGGGGATCGACGAGAGCACGGCGTGGATGGCGTCTTCGGCCGTGGCGCCCGCGACGCTGCCGCCGTGCTCGGCCTGGGCCTGGGGGACGGTCACCGCGAGGTCCGCGGCGAGGCGCCGTCGCATCGCGTCTTCGACGGAGTCGACGAGCTCTTTCAACAGTCGGAACTGCTCTTCGAACTCGCTCGGCGCGGGGCGTCGGATGGCCTCCGCGATCACGGGCACCGACACCGACGGGCGGTCGTCGTCGAACTCGACGAGGCCGAAGCGCTCGAGGTGGTGCGCGTACGTGTCGCGGAACTCGACCTGGCCCCACAGGTCGCGCCACGCGCCGGGGCCGCCGCTCGCGATGTCACGCAGGAGCCGCTCCTCCTCGGGCGCGATGGCGCGGAGGTGCACGAGCGTCCACTCGATCTGCGAGAGGAACGACCGCTTGGCCTTGCGGTACGCCGAGAGCACGTGGTCGGCCGTGACCTCGACGGTCGCGCCGCGCCCCGTGGCCTCGCGGTGGACGCTCGTCCCGAGCTTGCGGAGCAGCAGCGGAAAGCCCCCCACGAGCGCGTAGGCCATCGACGTGGCGTCGCGCCCGAACGCGAGGCCCATGCGCCGCCCGATGCTGGCGAGGAGCTCCGCGGCGTCTTCGTAAGGCATCGGCCGGAGGAACACCGGGCGCGTCTCGAAGAGGGGGTTGGGCTGACCGAGCCACGTCCCGTGCTCGACGCCCGCGGGGTCGACGCCGCCGATCACGAACACCAGCCGCTCGGGCTGATCGAGCGCGCACCGCACGTGCTGGAGCGTCTGCCAGAGCGCGAAGAAATCCTCGCGCCAGTACCCCGCGTGCGGCCGGTCGGGGTAGAGGTGGTCGCACTCGTCGAGGATGACCACGAGGCGCACCGTGGGGCGCTCTCCCTCACGCGCGAGGGCCTCCGCCGCGCGCACGAGGCCGCGCACGTCGCGTTCGAAGGCCGCCGCGAGGCGACGCGTGTCGACCACGCTGCCCTTGATGGCGAGGGCCAGCGCCTCGACCTTGGGCCGCACGCGCGAGCCCTCGGCCACCGCGCGCGCCACGAGCTTGCGCTGCCACGCCGCGAGCATGTCCGACGCCGCGAGCCACCAACGCCCGGCGCTGAGGCGCGTCGCGTTGCCCACGAGCACCGCCGTCGCGCACACCGATGCGGGGTCGCCTTCGAGCAGGTCTTCGACGCGCCCGAGGAGCGAGCTCTTGCCGATGCGCCGCAGCCCGAACACGCCCACCGAGCGCCCCGCGACGACGTGCGCGAGCACCTCGTTGACCTCGGACTCGCGCCCGAAGAACTCCGACGGTCGGCGCACGGGGTCGAGCTCGGCGTAGAGGTCGCGGCGGTGCAGCGAGGCGCCGAGGACCTTGTAGAGGTGATCCTCGGCGCTCGCGTCGCCGCGGTGCGCGCCCGGCGCGAGGGCCACGACGCCGATGCGGTGCCGCGCCGCCCACGCCGCGCAGGCCGCGCTCGCGAGCGCGATCTCGGAGACCACCAGCCGCACGCGGGGGTCGATGGCGACGTCGCAGTCCGCGGGCGGGCTCTGGAGCAGCGCGGACTCGTGAAAGTCACGCGCGAGCCCGTGCCCCACGACGAAGAGCGCGCTGCGAAGGCCGAAGCGCTCCTCGAGGGCGGCGCCGGGCCTCACCGCGGCCGTCCATAGCCGCGGCCCCGCCGCGCGGAACCACGCGATCTCGAAGCACGACGACAACAGCGTCAGCGCGGGCGCGGCGTCGGCGCGCGTCGCCTCGTCGACGGCCTCGAAGGCCGCGCGCGCCTCGGGCGCGAAGTGAATCCCCATGCGATTGCTCACACACACAGTGAGAGGTCACTACCCGATCGCGCGCGCGGCGCCGATGACGGCCTGACGACGCGTTGATGACACGGCGATCGCGCCCCGACATCACGGCGATATCAACGGCGCGATTGGGTATTTTTTCGGCCCCGCGCCGTGGGCTACGGTCGCCCGTGATGATCACCCAGGTGCGCGCCGGTCCCTTCTCGCTGCGGGGCGTCTCCGTGGGCGGCGTGTACACGTCGATCCACGTCGCGGAGCTCGACGCGGTGCTCGACGTCGGCGTCACGCAGCGCGCGTCGGCGGTCGTGGGGCGCTACTTCATCAGCCACGGCCACCTCGACCACGTCGGGGGCCTCGCGGGCCTGCTCAACGCGCGGAGCCTCCTCGGGCTGGCGCCCGCGACGGTCTTCATCCCCGCGGCCATCGAGGCGCAGATCCGCGCGCTCCTCGACGCGCACGCGGCCCTGTCTCGCACCGCGCTCGACGTCACGCTCGTGCCCATGGAGCACGGCGACGAGCGCGACCTCGGCCGCGGCCTCTTCGTCCGCGCGCTGCGCACGTACCACCCCGTCGCGTCGCTCGCGTATCAGTTCTTTCGCAAGGTCCAGAAGCTCCGCGCCGAGCACCGCGACAAGCCCGCCGACGAGATCGCGCGGCTCCGCAAGGCCGGCGCGACGGACCTCTTCGAGCGCCGCGACCAGCTCGAGCTCGCCTACGTGACCGACACGCTCTCGCGCGCGCTCGACGCCTCGCCGGAGCTCCTCAAGAGCCGCGTGCTCGTGCTCGAGTGCACCTTCGTCGACGCGGCGCGCACCGTCGACGAGGCGCGCCGCAAGGCCCACATCCACGTCGACGAGCTCGCCGCGATGGCCGACCGCTTCGAGAGCGACGCGGTGGTGCTCATGCACTTCAGCCAGGCCCTCTCGCCCGCCGCGACGCGCGAGGCGCTCGCGGCGCGGCTCCCCGAGGCGCTGCGCGCGCGCGTGGTGCCCTTCATCCCCGACGGCGACCGCTGGTTCGAGTGAGCGACGCCGCCACGGCCCCAACGACGACACCCGCACGAGACCACACGATGCAGCGCGAAGTGAGCGATCGCCCCGTCGAGATCAACCCCAGCCTCCACGGCGCGTGGATCGACCCCGCGGGCGACTGGGACGGGCGCGCCGTGCTCTTTCTCCACGGCCACACCGACGACATGAACGCCGTGGGCGAGCTCACGCTCCGCCTGGCCCGCGCGCTCGGCGCGCGCGGCGTGGCGAGCCTGCGGATCAACTTTCGCGGCGAGGGCGACCGCATGCGCCGCGACCTCGACTCGACGCTCGACACGCGCGTCGAAGACACCGAGGCCGCGTACGCGTTCATGGCGGCCCGGGCGGGCGTCGACGTCGCGCGCGTCGGCGTGGCGGGCTGGTGCCTCGGCGCCACGACGGCCATCGCGACGGCCGCGCGTCACCCGCGGTGGTTCCGCTCGATGGCGGCGTGGGGGTCACCCATCGGCGACCAGTGGACCGCGATGACGTCGAGCGAGACCGCACAGCGCGCCCTCCGCGACGGCGAGGCCACCGAGGAGCTCGTCGGGTGGAAGACCATCACCACGAAGCGGGCCTTCTACGAGAGCTTTCGCGGCGTCGACGTGAGCCGACTGCTCGGGGAATACCCCGGCGCGTTCCTCTCGGTGCGCGGCTCGGCCGACGAGTGCGTGGGCGACGAAATGGCCTTTCTCGAGTGCGCCCGCGGCACGCCCCGCGAGTCGGTCATCCTCGGCGGCATGGACCACGTCTTCGGCGCCTTCGACCCGTCGAGCGGTCACGCCGAGCGCGCGATCGAGGTCACCGCCGACTGGTTCGTCCGCACGCTCTGACGCGCGGCCTCGCCGTCGGGTGATGACTCGTTGACACCGGTCGCGCGAACGACACAACTCAGTGCCCTTCGCGATGAAGTCCCACCCGCTCGTTCGCAACCTCGTGCGCCTCGCGCTCGCGTGCGCCGTGACCTTCGCCGTCTTCGCGCCAGACCTCGCGCTCGCGCAGGACGCCGCCGCGCCCGGCGACGTCGCGCTCACCCGCGTGCTGCGCGTCGGCGTCGCGGGCGCCGCGCCCTTCGTGGTGCCTCCCGAAGCAGGGAGCCACGACCCCACGGGGCTCAGCATCGACGTGTGGCGCCGCGTCGCCGAGCGCAACCGCTGGGCGTACGAGTACCGCAGCGTCGACACCACGGAGCACCTCCTCGCGATGGTGGCCTCGGGCGAGCTCGACGTGGGCGTCGGCCCGACGAGCATCACCGCCGAGCGCGCGCTGCGCGTCGCCTTCAGCCAGCCCTATCAAGACGCGAGCCTCGCGATCCTCGCGCCCGTCGAGCGGCGCTACACCGACAAGCTCAAGCCGCTCCTCTCGCGGGCCTTCGGCGTGGGCGGCGTGTCGCTGCTGCTCGCGCTGCTCGGCGTCGGCTCGCTCCTCTGGCTCGCGGAGCGGCGGCGAAACGTGGCGCAGTTTCCGAGGGCGACGCTGCCTGGCATCGGCAACGGCGTGTGGCTCGCGCTCGTCACGATGACCACCGTGGGCTACGGCGACCGCGCGCCGGTGACGCCGCTCGGACGCTTCATCGCGGGCCTCTGGATGATCGCCGCCCTCGTGATCACCTCGTCGCTCACGGCGTCGCTCACGACCACCCTCACGCTCTCGCAGCTCGACCCCGCGTCGATCGTCCGCGCCGACGAGCTCCGCGGTCAGCGCGTGGGCGCCGTGCGAGGGACCACCTCCGTTCGCTTCGTCACGCGCCGCGGAGGCGTCGTCGTTCCCTTCGCGTCGCTCAACGAGGCGTCGCGCGCCCTCGTGCGGCGCGAGGTCGTCGCGGTGGTCTTCGATCGGCCCGTGCTCCAGCACTTTCTCCACGAGCGACCGGAGCTGCCGTTGCAGCTCTCGGACGCGTCGTATGAGCCGCAGGGCTACGGCTTCTCGATGCACCTCGGGAGCCCGCTGCGCGTGCCCATCGACGTCGCGCTGCTCTCGCTGCGTCAAGACGGCTCCATCGCCGCGATCGTCGAGCGCTGGCTCGGGGAGTGATGGCGCTCGCGAGGGCGGCGGTCAGAGCGAGATGCGCACGGGGGAGAGCCGCGAGGCCGTGGTGCCGTCGCCGATCTGTCCGTGGATGTTGTTGCCCCAGCACCAGACGGAGCCGTCGTCGCGGAGCGCGCAGACGTGCGCGCCGGTGCCGCGTCCGATGCGCATCCCCGCGAGGTGCGGCGCGGCCGTGGGGGTGAGGCGCGGCGACGCGGTGCCGTCGCCGAACTCGCCGTACATGTTGCGTGCGGCGACGAGCATCGAGCCGTCGTCGCGCCACGCGAAGATCGATCCGCCGACGATGTTGAAGCCCGCGACGCGTCCGAACTCGGTGAGCTCCACGGGCGTGAGAATCGAGATGACGCCCGGCATCGACGGGAGGAAGGGGCCCGAGTTGAGTCCCCACACGAAGAGGCGGCCGTCGTCGCGGCGCGCGAACGAGGCGCTGCCGCCGACGCCGAAGTGCGTGACGCGCTCCGACATTCCGACGACGGGCGTGGGCGTGAGGCGATAGATCGTGTCGGTGCCGTCGCCGACCTGGCCGTAGCCGTTGAAGCCCCAGCACGCGATGCCTCCCGTGGCGCGCAGCGCGCAGGTGTGCGCGACGGAGCCGTGCAGCGCGACGGCGTCGGTCAGGCCCGTGACGAGCACGGGAGACAGCCGGTTCGAGGTGCTGCCGTCGCCGACCTGCGCGGTGAGGTTGCTGCCCCAACAGCGCGTGGCGCCGCTCGGAGAGAGCGCGCAGGTCGTGTCGCTGGCCGCGAGGATCGAGCTCGCGTCGGTGATCCCGGGCACGTCGACGGGGCTCAGTCGGTTGAGGGTCGTGCCGTCGCCGATCTGGCCGTTCTGGTTGCCGCCCCAGCAGGCCACCGTGCCGTCGCGTCGCCGCGCGCAGGTGTGGGTGATCCCGATGGAGACCTCGACCACGTCGCGCAACCCGGGGACCGCCGTGGGCGAGGGGCGAGGGACGTTGCATCCGTCACCGATCGCGTACGTCCCCCAGCACGCGACGGTGCCGTCGACGCGCCACGCGCAGGAGTTCAAGACCCCCGTGGTGACGCCCGCGATCGGCACGCCGTCGCACGCGAGGCGGCGGACACCTGGCCGCCCTGCGCTGCACACGCGCAACGCGCCGCACGTGGCGCAGTTGTCGACGACGCCGTCGCAGTCGTCATCGAGCCTGGTGCAGACCTCCCCCGGCGGGGGCGAGCATCCCCGCGCAGACGGCGTTTCCAGTGGATCCGCACGCGATGGTGCCCGCGTGGCAGACGCCGACGCCGTCGGTGATCCGCGTTCTGAATTCAGAGCGGAACGTGACCCAGGAGCGGCCCCGAGGCAAGCCGGTGATGGCGAAGAAGACCCGCCGAGCTCCTGGTGGCCGACGGTCGGGAGGCCCGGCGCCCTGTCGATCGCTGCACGCCGTACGAGACGGCGCCGTTGCCCGCCTCGTGGAGGTTCACTTCAGAGGTCGCGGAGAAGTCCGCGGCCCCGGTCGACGCGCGTCGGCGGCCGCCGATGACGACGCGACGAGGGCGCGTCGCCGACGGTCGCCGCATAGCCCCCATCGGGAGCTGCAGATCCGTCCACAGGGGAAACAGCGCGTCGCCCATCGGTCGATACGGGAGGTCTTGATTCGCCGCGAGCGGGAGCACCGTCGGAAACCCGATGGCCCCGTTCGAACTGACGCCCGCCTGCGTGTAGCGACGCCCCGCGTAGAGGAATTCGAATGGCAGCGAGATCGTCGCCGTTTCGTCGTCTGCGCCCACCAGAATCCGCTGCGCGCCCGGCGCCGCGCACGCGTCGACCCACGTGTCGGAGCTCGAGAGCTGAAACACGTTCGGGTCGACGTAGCAGCGGTCGCCCACCGAACACCAGCCCGCGGGGAGCGGCGTTCCAGCCGGTCCGTCCCCGACGTCTGCGACGTCCGATGCGTCGGCGCCGCGTCCGACGTCGGGCGCGTCGGCGCCGCGTCCGGTGTCCGGGGTGTCCGCGACGTCTGCGGCGTCTGCGACGTCCGATGCGTCTGCGACCGTTGCGACGTCGGATGCGTCCATGGCGGCGACGTCGGGCGCGTCGAGCGGCGCAACGACCTCCGACGTGTCCATCGCGACGTCTACGGCGAGCGGCGCGTCGAGCGCGGACGCCGTGTCCATCGGCGACGCGATGTCGGGCGGAGGCGCGACGTCCGTCGACGCATCGGACGGAGACGCGTCCTCGACCGGGGCATCGACGACCGCGGACGTATCCGCGCTCGCGTCGTCGCGCATCGCGCCGATGACGAGCGGCTCGGCGCATCCAGAGCCCCACACGACGAACAGACCCATCCACCGAGCACGCGCCGTCATGGCGTACCTCCCTCGAACGAGCGTGGCGCCCTTCGCCCTCTCGTCACGGCGTTCGTGGGGGCTCGACGATCGCGTCGTCATCGAATCGTCTCCGGTGCGAGTCGTTCTCGCAGCGCGCGCATCCGAGGCGCCTGCGTGCTCGACGACCACGCGCGGAGGAACGCGTCGATCCGCGCGCGCGCCTCGTCGTCACGGCCGAGCCTGTGGAGCGCCTCGACGCGCACCACCTCGCGCTCGTGACCGAGGTGTCCCTGCGGAAAGCGTCGCTCGTGCTCGCTCACCCGCGCGAGCGCGTCGGACGGATCCGCGTCGAGGCGCTCATACGCCGCGCGAAGGAGCTCCCGCTCCGCGTCGAGACCGCCGTCGTCGAGGTGCGCTGGAGGAGCCGCGACGGGCTGCGGGGCGGCGGGCTCCTCCGTGACCGCGACGCGCTCGATCGGGGCCGCAGCGTGCGCGCTTCGCTCGACGGCATTCGCGATCGCGACAGGGCGTTGCGCGGGCCTCGGCGCGAGCGCGCCCGGCGACGGAGCGGGTGTCACGGCATGCGCGGCGACGTGCTCGGCGACGGGCGTGACGGCGCGCGCGGGCGCCGCGACGCGCGACGTCGAGGCGACAGAGACGGCGGCGGATGTCGGCGCCGCGGCGGGCCTTCGGAAGCGCGGGAAGCTCTTCGCGCGCGGCGACGCCGACCGCGAGCAACACGGCGACGGCGGCGAGCTTCTTCACGCCCGCTCCGCCCGCGAGCGCGGCGCTCGCAGCGCCCGCGGCGCCCACGGCCGCGCCGGGCCCCGCGTCGGTGGGAGGTGGAGGCGGGGCGCCATCGGCAGGAGGCGCGGCGCCGCCCTGGAGCGCGGCCCACACGCGATCTCTCGTCGCGCGGTCGGGAGCGCCCGCTGCGTCGAGGAGCGCGCGTGCGCCGCGAGGCGCCTCATCGGGGGTGTCAAGCCAGCGTCGGGGGCGCGTCACCACTCACCTCGCGCGCGGAGCCTCGCGAGGCTCCGTTCGAAATGCCGCCTCGCAAGGCGAAGCCGCGAATACACCGTGTTCGGAGGCGCGTCGACGAGCGTGGCGATGTCGTCCGCGCTCATCCCGTCGAGTTCGAAGAGCGAGAAGACCACGCGCTGCTCCGCGGGCATCTCGTCGAGGATCCACTCCAGCGCGTCGCGCGCCTGACGCCTCGCGACGGCGTCCTCGCCGCTCTCGTCGATGGAGGGCACCTCGTCGTGCGGCTCCGACGAGAAGCGCTCCCGGCGCACGTGCGCCCTGCGCCGCCAGTCGCTCGCGACGCGCGCCGCGATCGCGAAGAGCCAGCTCGTGAGCTTCGAGCGCCCCTCGAACTCGTGGAGCTTGCGCTGCACCACGAGAAAGACCTCGTGCGTCTGGTCTTCGAGGTCGGCCTCTCGCACCCCGTTGGCTCGGAGCGCGCGCCAGACGAACGCCCAATGGGCGTCGTAGACCTCCTTCAAGGTCAGATGCGCGGTCGTGGCCGGGGCGGGCATCGCGCTCGTGTGTGGGCGCGACGCTCCGCCGTCGTCACTCGAAATGCACGCCTCCTCCGAGAAACGCGCGGACCGAGATCCACGGAGGGTCGAAGACCTCGCCGATCCGCTCGACGGAGAGCGGCGTGCGCACCAGCGCGACGGAGGCGTCGAGGCCGAGCTCGACGTACGCGAACGAGGGCGCCCAGCGGACGCGCGCGCCGAGGTCGAGGGTGAGCCCGAAGCCCTTCGCCGCGTGGCTCTCGGAGTAGCCGTAGCCCGTCGCGGTCAGCGCGAGGAGCGTCACCGCGGCGCAGGGAGACCCTTCGAAGCTCCCGCGGCGGAGGGTCACGGGACAGGCTCCGAGCGAGGCGCTGGCCTGCGTGATCGACGCGCGTCCCACGGAGACCTCGGCGGACTGCTCGGGCCAGAACCCGAGCGACGCGGTGAGCCTCGGCCAGCCTCCGGGCCGCAGCTCGCCCTGCACCAGCACACCGAGCGGAACCCCAGGGAGCGCGCCGAGCGAGAGCGCGCCGCGCGCGCCGATGGAGCCCTCCCAGCGAGCGCGTGGCGCGGGGCGCGGCGCGGGCGGCGGCGCGCACGTCTCGCAGACCTGACACCGCGGACACTGCGCTGCGGGTGGAGTCTCGATCGCTCGTTGCGCGGTCGTACTCGCAGCCTCCTGCGACGCGGTCGGTGACGGTTGCGACGCGGTCGGTGACGGTTGCGACGCGGTCGGTGACGGTTGCGACGACGGCGGCGATCGCGGGGGCGCGCGAAAGGCGGCGTCTCCGTCGAGCGCCACGACGATCGAGAACGCGAGCGCGTCACGCAGCGCCTCGCAGCGCGGCTCCGAGGAGCTCAAATGCCGCTCTCCGAGGGCTGTTCCGTCGGCGCGGCGCACGAAGAGCTCGGCGGACCATCCCTCACCATTTCGCGCGATGGCGGCCTCGACCGAGAGCGGCGCCGTCGCGACGAACACGTCACGGCCCATGTGCCTCGCGATGACCGCGCGCAGCGCCGCCGCGTCGCCGCACGACTCGGCGCCCACCCCGCGCACCCACGACAGGGTGGCCTGCACGTCGTCGGCGCGCGCCGCGTCGGTCAACGCCGAGAGCGCGAGGCTGCACACCCCAGCAACGGTCCTACGAGCTCGCACGCGGCGAGGCACGATAGAGCGTTTTCATCGGAGACGCGATGCGAGATCCGCGGGCCGCGCCCTTGCTCCGCGGGGAGGCTCTGCTGTTACCGTCGCCGCGTGTACGCCCCGCGACTCGATCGATTCGGTGACGACCTCCCCCGAGACGCGATCGCGCGCTACGGCACCACGCGCTTTCGACACGGCTGCGCGGGCGTCGGCGTGGGGTGGAGCCCCGACGGGGCCCTCCTCGCGACGTGGCACCTCGGCGGCGTACACCTCTGGGACCCGCGCAGCGGCGCGCTCGTACGCGCTCTCGACGTGCGCGCGCGCAGCGGCGTCGCCGCGCTCGTGAGCGCGGTGCTCTTTCTCCGCGACGGCACCGCCGTCGTCGCGAGCAGCGGAGGCGCCTCGTGGTGGAACGTCGGAACCGGCACGCTCCTCCGCGCCTTCGAGCGCGTCACGGGTGACGTCGCGGTCTCGCCCGACGGGCGCATGCTCGTGGGCCTCGAAGACTCGTACGTCGCGCAGCGCTACGACCTCCGCGACGGGCGCGCGCTCGGCGCCCTCACGGGCTCGCCGCTCGAAGTGTGGACGCGCCTCGCGTTCACCCCCGACGGCCGATGGATCGTCACGGCGAGCTACCACACCGGGGCGATCCTTCGCTTCGACGCGCAGACCGGCGTGCTCGATCGGGGGCTCGTGTCTGGCAACGCGGGGTGGCGCGAGGTGGCCTTCTCGCGCGACGGACGCACGCTCGCCGCGACGACCAACACGGGCGGCGCGCGGCGCTTCGACGCGAGCTCGTGGGAGGAGCGCCCGGCGCTGTGTCCCGACGATGCGATCGCGGGGCACACGTCGATCGCGAGCGCGGCTGACGGCTCGTGGGTGCTCTGCGGCGGAGGCTCGCTCGCGCGTGCGCACCCCGACGAGCCCGCCCTTCGCTGGCGGGTGACGGGCGTCCCCTGGAACGCTTCTGCCGCGCTCTCGCCCGACGATCGCACCGTGGCCGTGGGCGGCGAGGCGTCGATCTGGCGCTACGACGCCGCGACCGGTGAGCGCGCGCGCGACGACGGCCACGCGCGCTTCATCAAGGGCGCACGCCGACGCCGCGACGGATCGCTCGTGACCTTCAGCGCCTCTGCGCCCGCGGAGGTGCTGCGCTGGCGCGACGACGCCTCGGCCCCCGAGCGCATCGACGTCGCGTGCGCGGGCGCCCCCGTCGACCTCTCGCACGACGGCGCGCGCATCGCGCTCGTCGACGGCGACGGGGCGCTGCGCATCGCATCGCTCGAAGGCGACGGGCGCGTCGTTGACGTGGGCGCGGCGGAGACCGTCACCGACGCGCGCTTTCTCTCCGACGGTCGGCTCCTCGTGACGCGCGAGGGGACCGTCACGCTCGCGAGCCCCGCGGACGGGCGCGAGACCGTGGTGTGGGCGCAGCGCGCGGAGGCCCCCGCGGCGGTGTCGCACGACGGCGCGCTCGTGCTCACGAACGGCGCGCGCGCGCGGGTGCGGCGCCTCGACGACGGCGCGGAGGTCTGCGCGTTCAAGCACCCCGGAGGCTTCTCCGAGGCGGCCTTCACGCGTGACGGCGCGACGGTCGTGACCCTCGGCGCCGACGGTCTGCGCGCGTGGGACGCCCTCACCGGCGCGCCGCGCGCGAAGGTGTATCGCGTGCTTCCCACGGCGGCGACGGGGCGTCGCGTGACCTGCTTCGCGCTCTCGCACGACGGGCTCCTCGCGTTCGCCGGAGACTCCGCGGGAGACCTCTACGGCGTCGACTTCGGCGCGCGCCGCGTGACGCCGCTCGGACCCGCGCACCGCGGCGAGGTGCTGAGCCTCGACCTCGACCACGCGTCGTACGCGCTCCGCTCGACGGGCTGCGACGCGACCGCGCTCGCGTGGGACGTCGCCGCGCTCCGCGCCCGCTGCACGCCGAAGAAGCGCGTGCGAGGCTGAAGGTCACCGCCACCACGGCGACGGCGCCGCACGGCGCGGAGCGCGGTCCCGTTGCGCTCCGCGCGAGAACGTCCTACGCGGAGCGCACCGAAGGAGAGGCGAGCGATGATTCGAGACCCCTACGAGGCGCCGACGACGCGCATGCGACCCCTCAGCCGCCGCGCGCTCCTGACGCACCCCGACACGGAGACCGCGATCTCGCTCGACGGGCTCGACGACGACGCGCTGGCCTCGCTCACGCGCTTTCGAGACCTCCGCGCGCTGCGCCTCTCGACCTGCGTCATCGGTCCGCGTGCGCTCGCCGCGCTGCGCTCGCTCCCGTCGCTCGGTGAGCTGTCGCTCTGGCGCTGCAAGGTCACGGCGCCGGGCCTCGACGACGCGCTCGCGTCGCTCCCGCTGCGCACGCTCTCGCTCGATCGCCCCGTGAATCACGGCCTCGTCGCGTCGTCGCTCCTGCCGCGCTGCGCGTCGCTCGAGACGCTCTCGCTCGACCTCGCGGCGGAGGTCGACGAGGGGATCTACGACGCGTTCGCCGCGCTGCCGCGCCTTCGCTCGCTCTGCGTCTTCTACGCGAAGCAGGTGACCGACGAGACCGTGCCGCGCTTCGCCTCGCTCGCGGGCCTCGAAGAGCTGAGGCTCCACGGCTGCGAGGGCGTGCGGGGCGCGACGCTCGACGCGCTCGCGGGCATCCAGAACCTCCGCGCGCTGCGGCTCGTGTCGTGCGACCTGCGGCGCGAGTCCTTCGCGCGCTTCGCGAGCCTGCGCGCGCTGCGGTGCCTCGACCTCGCGATCTGCAAGCACCCCGACATCGCGGCGCTCCTCCCGCTGCAATCGCTGGAGGCGCTCGACCTGATGAGCGCGACGCTTCGCGCCGTCGAGATCGAGGCCCTCGGCGACCTCGCGAAGCTCACGCACCTGTCGCTCGGCTCGTGTCACGCGCTCACCGACGCGCTGCTCCGCGGGCTCGGCGAGCGGCTCACGCTGCGCGCCCTCGGCGTCGCGTCGACGGGCGTGCGCGGCGCGGCCTTCGAAGACACCGCGCGCTGGTCGCAGCTCGAGGCGCTCGACGCGGGCTTCACGAGCATCGACGACGCGACGCTCGCGCACCTCGCGAAGCTCCCGCGCCTCGCGAGCCTCGAGATGGTCTACTGCAACAAGGTCACGGCGAAGGGCCTCGCGCGCGTCACGGAGTTCCCCTAGCTGGTGGAGCTCAACGTCCAGGGGGTGAGCGCGCTCGACGACGCGCTGGTCGACGCGTGGTCGCGCCGCCCGCGCTGGGAGGACCTCACCGTGCACGGCTGCGTTCACGTCACGGGGCGCTCGGTGGTCCCGCTGATGCGCGCGCACCCCGAGGCGATCGTGCACGGCGAGTCACACCGCCTCGACGGGCGCCTCCTCGCGCCGACCGATCGCTACGACCCGCGCGTGTCGCGGCTGGACCTGAGCGATGACGCGAGCCTCGTCGCGATGGTCACGTCGAGCGGCGCCGCGATGCTCGTCGAGCGCCCGAGCGGGAGGCGACGCAACAAGGCCACGATCCCCGCGAAGAGCGCGCTCGTGCGCCTCGACCCGAAGGGCCGCGTGCTGCTCTCGTGCGCGAAGAAGGCGCGCCTCTGGGACGCCGTCACCGCGAAGGAGCTCCCCGCGCTGGCCTTCAAGCTCTCGCGCCTCGACGACGCGGCCTTCTCCGCCGACGGATCGCGCCTCGCCATCGCGGGCCTCGGCGGTACGAAGAAGAAGCCGCAGCGCCTCGTGTACCTCTGGGACGTCGCCACCTGGACGCAGCTCGGCACGCTCGAAGCCGCGCACAACGACGCCGCGACGCGCGTCAGACTCTCACCCGACGGCGCGCTCGCGCTCGTCGCCCACGCGTCGCTCGAGGTGTTCTCGTGCGCGACCGCGGAGCGCGTGCTCTCGCTCGAAGCCGCGACGCCGCCCGCGTGCTTCGACGCGACGGGAGAGGGCGTGCTCTTCGTCGAGGGCGGCGACGTGATGCGCGCGCCCCTCGACGGTGCGAAGCCCTCGACGGCGCTGTCGTGGAAGGCGCTCCTCGCGTGCGCGCCCGGTGTGACCGTGCTCAGCGAGCGCGCGGAGCTGGCGGCCAATCGCAACCACGACCCCGACCTTCGCTCGTTCACGCTCGACGAGCTCAGCGTGCGCGGCGGCGAGGTGGTGCTCACGTTGTTCGGCGGAGGCTACCCCGGCGCCACGGGCCTCGTGGTCGGATCGCGCGCCGTGTGGATCCAGTGCGACGTGTACGGCGAGCGTCCCCTCGCGATCTCGGGCGACGCGAAGACGCTCGCGCTCGGGTATCCCCAGGACCACCCCGCCGCGCTCGACGGAGCGGTGGCCGTGTGGGACCTCGACGCGGTGCTGACGCTCGCGCGCGACGCGTAGCGCCGGTGCTCGCGCGCGACGCGTCGCGCCCGGTCGGCGCGGTGATGGCGCGATCAGCGCGGACGGTGATTGTGGCGGTGCTTCTTCTTCGATCCGCCCTGCGGGCGCGCTTCGGGCGTCGACGCGCCGTGCGCCGCGGGCTCGGCGTTTGCGGCGTCTGCGGGCGCGACCTCGGCGCCTTCGGCCTCGGCGGCTTCGACCTCCGCGCCCCCGGTCTCTGCGCTCGCGGAGACCTCCGGCGTCGCGGGCTTCGCGTCTTCGACGGCGGGCGTCGCGGGCTTCGCGTCTTCGACCGCCGGCGGCATGGCGTCGACCCTGGGAGCGTCCGCGTTCGGAGGCGCCTCCGCGGCGTCCTTCGCGGTCGTCTCGCCGTCGGCGATGCGATCGGCCAGCGTGTCGAGCCGCTGCGCCGTGCGCGTCAGCGCGCTCGCTCCGCCGCGAAGCGCGACCTCTCCTGCGTGGCGACTCTGCGTCACGACCCGCTCGCCGAGGCGGAGCACCTGCTCGCGCAGCTTGCTGATCGGTCCCGTCACGGTCTCGACATTCATCTTCGATGCTCCTGTGTTGCAGGCGTGCGCGCAGGCGCGCGCCGAGCTGCGCACGAGGACGCCCACGCGCCGATACCCTCCGGGCGCGCGCCCTCGAACGCGGTCTGATGTGCGATGAAACATAGTACGCTAACGCGATGCGTCAAGATGCGAATCCGCTTACGCCCACGAATCTTGTCGCAGGTGACCGCGCGGCCAGGTCACTCCCATGACGCACCCGGTGAAGGGCGCTGGGATGCGCTCCGTGTCGGTTGTCGCGGCGCGCGGGCGTGTGGCTACCACTACTGTCCCGGACGAGCGCTGCCCCTTCGCGCCGCGTGTTGAAACACGCGGCAGGGGAGGCAGTTCGAGATCGATCTGAATGAAGTCCCGCTCCGCGGAGCTCGCGCACGGGCTCCGATTGGGAGTCCTGCGAAGCGGGACTTTTCGCAGGATGCTCACGAAATGACTTCCATGCCGCGTGTTTCAACACGCGGCGCGGGGGCAGCGCTCGTCCGGGACAGTAGTGCTACGGCGCCTGCGTCGAGGTCGCGCCGGGGTCGAGGATCGCGCGCAGCCGGGGTGTGATCTGGGCGGGGCTGCCGGGGCCGTGAATGGATCCCTCGATCTGCCGACCGCTCGCGCGTCCGTCGGGCGAGGGCACCGCGAAGAGCGGGATCATCTGCGAGCGATAGCCCGCCTCCGCGAGGCGCGCGCCGTCGCGGTCGAGGTCGAACTCGAGGAGCGCGAGCGAAGGAAGCACGGCGTCGAGCTCGCCTCGCTCCGCGGCGGCGTGAAAGTATCGGCACGGCTCACACCACGTCGCGCCGACGTAGACGAGCGCGATGCGTCCCTCTGCGTGGGCGCGGTCGACGAAGGCGCGGACGAGCGGTGCGGGCGCGCCCTCGCCGGCGTGTTCGAAGCGGATGTGCGGCGCGGCGGGCGTCGGGGCGCGCGGCGCACCCGCGTCACGCGAGGCGCGGCGCGGCGTGGTGGGCGCGCAGGCGACGAGCAGCGACGCGAACGCGAAGGACGCGAAGGGAGACACGCGATGCGACGTCGGAGGGCGAGCGGGCGTCATCGCGCGGAGCCTATACCCGATGCGCGCGAGCGCGCGCCTCGACTCAGCGCGGGGCGTCGAGGGTCGAGAGGAGCGCGTCGAAATCGATGGGCTTGCGGAGCCACGGGACCTCGACGTCGGAGGGCTGATCGTAGCCGCTGATGACCACGCAGCGCATCGAGGCGTGCGTCGCTCGCACGCGCCGCGCGAGCTCGAGGCCGTGGATGCCGGGCAGCACGTTGTCGGTCACGAGCGCCGTGAAGCCCTCGCGCGCGAGCGCGGGCAGCGCGTCCTCTGCGCTCGCGAAGACGTCGACCTGCCACCCCTCCTCTTCGAGCAGGGGCTTGAGCGCGCGTCGCGTCATCGCGTCGTCGTCGACCACCGCGAGGCGCCGCGCGCCCCCTGCCATCCCGTCGCTCACTTCGCACCTCCTCGCCGCGCCATGCGCTGCTTCCTCGCGCTCTCGATGAAGAGCCCCTCGCACGGCGCGCAGAGGCCGTGGCTCACCGGGGGCGCGGGCGGCGACGACACCCACGCGGGGATCCACCGCCACCCGTCGCCCACGCGCCGCACCTTGCGGCAGTTGCTGCACTGCACGAGCAGCCCCGCCGCGTCGCGGTACTCCGAGGCCTCGGGCGCCTCGGCCACGCGGTCGTGCGGGCGCGTGTCGACCGCGCTGTGCTCCACCAGGAGCCCGGCCTCACCGATCGGGAGCACCCGCATCCGGTGGAGCCGAAAGGTCATCGCGGACGAGCACTCGTACTCGAACACCCGGCTCGCCGCTGCCGCGCACCGTCGCGAAGGCCCTTCGCGAAGTAGTCCGCGAGCGGGCCACCAGATCCCGTCGATGTAGCGCGTGCCGTGCTGCCGTGCCGCGCAGGCGCCGTCGCCGCCGTTCCTCGCTCGCGAAGCTGGCCGCGCGTCGTTGACCCACGAGATGCGATCGTCGCGGTCGAGCGCCACGATCATCCCTCTTCGGCCCGCAAGGCCCGAGGTCATAGTGCTGCTGCAAGGTCGCCGGAGAAGACGCTGCTCACGGGCAGGGCGCCGTAGCAAAGCGAATACCGCACGAAAGCAGGCGAATCGCGGATCTGCCGCGCGCAATGGATGCGCAATGTCGACGCGACGCGCGCGCAGGTTCGAGCGTCTGGGCGGTCGCGAGGGCGTCGCGAACCGTTGCGTTCGGTGCCAGCGTGGAGGCCGCCGGTCTCCACGGCCGCGCCGCGGCCCGTGGCGAGCGGCCCATGACGAATGCGCGCGTCGCGAAGGCTCTCGGTGACCGACCACGGCGGCGACGTCGTCTCGATGCGCTTCGTCTACGCCGTCGTGTCGCGCAGGGCGGGGGGCGTCTCGGTGGGGGTGAACCTCAACCCCAACCACGCGTGCAACTGGCGCTGCGTCTACTGTCAGGTCGAGGGGCTCTCGCGCGGCGCGGGTCCCGCCGTCGACCTCGCGCGCCTCGAGGGCGAGCTCGACGCGATGCTCGGCGCCGTGATCGACGGAGACTTCATGGCCGAGAGCGTCGCCGAGGGCGCGCGCGTGCTGCGCGACGTGGCCTTCTCGGGCGACGGAGAGTCGACCACGTCGCCGAGCTTTCGCGACGCCGTCGAGGTCGTCGGCCGCGTGCTCGCGCGGCGCAAGCCGGGGCTCCCCGTGGTGCTCATCACCAACGGCTCGATGGTCGACCGGCGCGCGGTGCGAGGCGCGCTCGCGGACCTCGCGGCGATCCACGGCGAGGCGTGGTTCAAGCTCGACGCCGCCACCGACGAGGGGATCCGCCGCATGAACAGCGTCACGACGACGGCGCGGCGTCACCTCGCGCGCCTCGCGACCTGCGCGTCGATCGTGCCGACGTGGGTGCAGACCTGCGTGCTCGAACGCGACGGCGTCCACGAGCCCCGAGAGGTCGACGCGTACGTCGACGCGCTCGCCGCGGCGGTGCGCGAGGGCGTCCCCCTGCGGGGCGTGCGGATGTACTCGCTCGCGCGTCCGTCGCATCAGCCCGAGGCGAGGTCGCTCGCGCCCGCGACGGCGGCGTGGATGGACTCGCTCGCCGCGCGTCTTCGAGACGTGGGGCTCACGGTGCAGATCGCGACGTAGTTTGCGCCGGGGCGCTCAGACGGCGGGCGGGTCTTCGCGGTAGAGCGCGAAGTAGTCGTCGGTGGCCTTGCCGTTGCGGTACGCGCGGCCGATGGTGATCTGCGGCGTGACGCGGCGGAGGCGGTCGACCATGCCCCCCCAGACGAAGCGCCCGAGGCGGTCGCTGTTGGGGATGATCTCGGGCCATGAAGCCACCTTGCGCGGCGGCTGGCGGGTGTAGTCGATGACGATCTCGCCCTTGTCGTCGGCGGTGGCGACGAAGTAGCCGGGGCCCGTGAAGGCGCTCATCGACTGGTGGTTGTAGCCCCAGAGCTCGGCGGGCGGATCGTCGCCGTCGGGGCGGCAGAAGCGCTTCTCGAAGTGGTTGAACATCGGGAGGCTGTTCTTGCCCGTGTGGATCACCTCGACGAGCGGATCGGTCGTGGGGACGATGTCGTCGAGGGTCAACGGATCCGCGCCCGCGCACGCTTCGAAGAGGGCGGCCATCTGCGCCTTGCCGAGTCCGCGGACGGCGTTGCGTCGCGCCCAGACGCCGCAGGTGTCGAGGGTCGTGCGGAGGCGCTCGAGGTCGAGGGTCGGGTCGAAGAAGAGCGGGAGGTACATGGGTCGATCTCACTCTACGAGGCGCGGGGTCTCGTCAATGGGTTTGCGCGCGTGCACGAGGCGACGGAGGCGGAGGTCAGAGCCCGAAGCGCGCCGAGAGCACGGTCTCGATGGCGGCGCGGCGGGTGTTGAGGTCGCTGAGGTCTTTCACGGGGATGAAGCGCGACGCGGCCCCCACGCGCGGGACGTGGAGCCAGTGGGTCGAGTGCCACCAGGTGAGCTCTCCGATGAGGCGCTCCCACTGGATCGCGTCGCGGCCGTCGACCTTCTTGCGCGCGACGCACCACGTCCACGGGTGCTCGCCTTCGAGCGCGTCGAGGTCGATCCACAGGGTGTTCGTGTTGAAGAGCGGAAACTCGTCCGCAGGAAAGTCCTTCGGCAGACGGAACGCCTCCGCGAGCACGAGCCTCCCGTCGCAGCTCACGGGGAGCCCTCCGCGGTCGCCGGGCTCCTTCTCGACGAGCTCGACGGAGACCTGCTTCTTCGAAGCGCGGTGCATCGCGAAGAGCACGGGGTCGACGGTGGCTCCCACGTTGTCGACGTTCGAAACGAGCACCGTGCGAACGCCCTTCGCGCGCATGCGGGCGAGGGACCCTGCGGTGGCGAGCGCGTCGGGGAGGTCGCCGTGACCGGGCGCATAGGCCGAGGGGTTGCCCGCGTTGTCGCGAAAGAGTCCGCCGTCGGGCGTGAGCCGCAGCGAGATGAACTGCGCGGCGACGTTCATGTGCGCGTGCCCTTCGCGCGCGAGGGTCTCGCGGATCGCGGCGTCGGTGGCGAAGCTGGTCATGAGCGTCGCGTCGACGGTGGGATAGCGCGCGAGGTCCGCGAGCTTCACGTCGAGAAAGCGCGTGGGGCGCTCTTCGTAGAGCCGCGCGAGGGCCTTGACCACGGAGCCGAAGCGCGTGGCCATGCCGCCCGAGAGCACCACGGCGGCGAGCTCTCCCCGGGCGATGGCGGCCTCGCCGTCGTCACGCAGCGCGCGCCACGCGTCGGTCCCCTCGTCGGGCGCGACGGCGCCGCATCCCACGGGCGGAGGCGCGAGCGGACGCGTGATGCGATGCGCCGCTTCGAGGTCTGCGCCGGGCTTCGTTCGATCGCGCAGCGCCGCGAAGGGCACGCGCTCGAAGTGAAACCGCCTGAGCATCTCTCGGGTCGCGTCGGGGAGCGGTTCGTCGGGGATCATGGGCGCGTATCTAATTCAGGTTTGAGGGCGCCGTCATCGACGCGGGAGGTATCTTCGCGCGATGTCGTCGTTCCTCGTGTCGCTTTCGGTGTCGGGGCGGTCGTGCCTCGTGGTGGGAGGAGACGCCGAGGCCCTCCGACGGGCGCAACGGCTGCGTGCATGCGGCGCGCGGGTGACCGTGGTGTGGCCGACGGTGACCGACGCGCTCGGCGAGTGGCTCCGCGCGGAGGGCGTTCCGTGGGAGCCGCGCGCGCCCGTGGAGGGGGATCTCGCGGGGCGTCCCTTCGTGGCGGTGTCGACGCCGCGCGATGAGGCGCTGTCGCGCTGGCTCTTCGAACTGGCGACGCGCGAGGGCGTGCTGCTCTGCTGCGTGGATCAGCCTGTTTTTTCGAACTACGCGCACGTCGCGATCGCGGAGTCGGGCGCGGTCACGGTGGGGATCTCGTCGGGCGGGAGCGCGCCGGGCCTCATCGCGCGGCTGCGCGACGCGATCACGGCGGGTCTGGGAGAAGACTTCGCGGCCTTCACGGCGCACCTCGCGGGCTTGAGAGAGCGCACTGCGCCGAAGGAGCGACGCGCGGTGCTCGACGCGGCGCTCGAAGGGCTGCGCGCGGAGCTTCGGGTGACGCTGCCCGAGGGGTGGAAGACGCGCTGACCGCGTCGTAGCGCCTTCAGCGCGCGGGCGTTCCCACGATGCGCTCCGACTCGTCGAGCGTCGAACCCGAGAGCGATCCGTCGGGCATCACGCGCAGCCGAAACGCGTTCACCGGGAGCAGCGCCTGATTCGTCGAGCCCGTGCCGTGCACGTCGAACGAGTTCGTCGCCGCGTCGAAGGTCCCTTCGAGGTTCTCGCGCACCTGCTCGCCCACGCGCGCGCCGGGCACCTCCGCGGCCGTCCATGAGAACCAGCCCGACGCGGCGTTCCCCGTGATGCGCAGCGAGAGCACGAAGGACCAGCGGCTGTCGGCCGTCGTGAACGTGCCGTTCCACCGATGCGCCGCGCGAGGCGGCGTGGGGGTGGGCGCGATCACGGGCTCCGTCGGCGGCGCCTGGAGCGCGGGCGTGCTCTCGACCGTGGGCGTGTCCGCGCGCTGCATGCGGCTGACGAACAGGCCCACCAGCGCAAACGAGACCACCCCCGACGCCGCCGCGAGCAGGAGCACCGTGCGACGCGACGGCTGCGCGAGCTTCGACGTCGCCTCGACCCTCGGCGTCGGCGGCGGTGGCAACGAAGGGACGCTCCTCGGCGGCGGGCGCGCCGACACGATCGCCGAGCCGTGCGACGGAGGCGTGCGCTGCTCGGGGCGACCCGAGGGCGTGCGCTGCTCGGGGCGACCCGAGGGCGTGCGCTGCTCCGCGCGACCCTGGGGAGATGCGAGCGCCTGCTGCGCGGCCGCGTCGGCGAGCGCCCGCTGCGCGCCCGTCGTCGAGAGCGCGTGGTTGGCGCCGGAGCTCGTGAGCGCCTGCTGCGCGCCCGAGCTGGAGAGCGCGCTCTGCGCGCCCGAGTTCGAGAGCGCCTTCTGCGCGCCGGAGTTCGAGAGCGCCTTCTGCGCGCCCGAGGCGCTCGCGTTCGTGTTGATCCCCTGCGGCGGCGACGGCGGACGCGACGCGCGCGTCACCACGTACGGCACCGCGACGCCCTGCGGCGGCGACATGGGATGCGGCGGCGAGGCGCGCATCCCCACGCGTCCCGCGGTCGGCGACGGAGGCCACGAGCCTCGCGGAGTTCCGTGCAGCGGCGTCGCGTTCTGGAGCGCCGCGGCCCTGAGCGGGCCCTGCGGGATCGTCACGTTCTGCGTCGTCGTCGTGGCGGGCAGCGCGCGCGACGCGCCCTCTTCGGGCAGCACGGGCGCGTGGATGGGCGACCGCGGCGCGCGCCTCGGCGGGACGCTCGACGGCGGCGAGAACGACGGGCGCGAGGGCCTCTCGTCGTGCGCGCCCATCGAGGGCGGCGGCGCCGATGGGCGCGTGGTCACCTTGCGCTGCTGTTGCTGTTGTTGTTGCTGCGCCGAGGCCGTCGCGTTCGCGCCGCGCGACGGCGTGTAGTCGATCACGGGCACGTTGCGGCCCGCGGATTGGAGCGCCTCGAGCGCGGGCACGAGCTCGCGCGCGGACTTGAACCGCGACGCGGGGAGCCGCGACACGCACTGCGCGAACCAGGCGTCGAAGCCGCGCGGGAGGCGCTGCCCGCAGCCGAGCGCCTCGGCGCGCGCCGACGCGGGGACGATGCGGTGCTCGACGCGCTCGTCGCGCTTCGTGCCCTGCCAGTAATCGCGCCCCGTGAAGAGCAGGAACGCGAGCAGCCCCACGGACCACACGTCGGCCGCGGGCGTGATCTCGACCGACGGGAGCTCCGGCGCGCGCCACGCGTTGTCGGCCGTCGCGTCGGCCCACGCGGGCACCAGATGCACCACGCCGAAATCGAGGAGCTTCACTTCGAAGGGCTCCGCGGCCCCCTTCGCGAGCAGCACGTTCGACGGGCGGAGCTCGCCGTGCACGACGCCCTGCTGGTGTGCCTTTGCGAGCCCGCGGCACACGCCCGACAGCACGCGCCACGCGTCGTCGACGGGGAGCGTCGCGCCCTCGGCGAGGCCCGCGAGGCGCGCGGCGAGGGACTCTCCCTCCAAGAGCTCCGAGGCCACCCACGCGCAGCCGCTCGCGCCGTCGTAGCCCGCGCGCGACACCTCGATGAGGTGCTCGCTCTCGACGCGAGAGCCCACCCGCGCGTCGTGAACGAAGCGCTGCAGCGCCTGCTCGTCGATCCCCGGCGAGCGGCGGAACACCTTGAGCGCGTGGCGCCGCCCGACGCCCTGGAGCGTGGCCTCGTAGAGCACGCTCGCGCGGCCCTTCAAGATCGTCCGCACGATCTTGAACGCCGTGGCGAACACCGCGTCGGGCGCGAGCTCGCCGTGGTCTGCGCCGAAGAGCGACGGGCCCGCGAGCGTCGCCTTGAGCGAGCCGGGTTCCGCGCGCGGCGCCGTCGGGAGCGCCTTCTGCGGCACCATCGCCATGCTCGGCATCGCGCCGAGGAGCGTGGCCTTGAGCGACCCCTGCGCGGGCGGTGACGACGCCTCCGCGGGCGTCGCGGCGGGCGTCGCGGCGGGCTTCTGCGGCACCATCGCCATGCTCGGCATCGCGCCGAGGAGCGTGGCCTTGAGCGACCCCGACGGCGGCGGCGCGGGCGGCGGCGTCGTGGTGCCCACCCCCAAAATCGTCTTCTTGTTCTGCAACGGGGGGTGGGTCGCACCCGACTCCGGCGCCGTTGGCGCGAGGCCCACGAAGGTGCCCTTCGACAATTGCGCTGTCGCGCCCGAGGAGCCTCCACCGCGCGGGGTGGGGCTGTCCTCGAACGTGAGGTCATCAGCGTCGTCGACGATCGTAGGCACGGCTCCCCAACAATCTGATGAAAAGTGCATTGTTACAAGGCCCTTGCGCGAGGTCGGCGGGTGGCGGGTGGCGCGCCACGGGGCGGGGCAGGGCCTTGCGTCCGAGGGCTTCGAGGGTGGATATCGCCGCGCGATGAGACCGCGCTTCTGCACCGGGTTCGCGCTCGCGTTGTGCACGAACCTGGCCCCTGTGATGGCGTTTGCGCAGCCCTCGATCGCTTCGGTGCCGCGTGAGAGCGCGCCGCAGGCGGCGAGCCCCGCGGTGCGGGCGGCGCCCGACTCGCCGCGCGCGAGCGTGCTGCGCTTTCACGAACTCGCGCGCAAGGGGCGCTGGCAGGAGGCCGCGCGCTACCTCGACGTGCCCGTGGCGCAGGCCGCGGAGGCGCCCGCGCTCGCGAGGGAGCTCTCCGAGGTGATCGACTATCACTTCGGGTGGGACCTCGACGGCGTGTCGGGGGAGTCCGCGGGTGACGTCGACGACGGGCTCCCGCCGCGCGTCGACGAGGTGGGCGAGGTGCCCATGGGCCGCGGCGCGTACGGCGCCGTGCGCGTGCAGCGCCGAGAGCTCTCCGAGGGGACGCGCTGGGTCTTCACGCGCGCCACGGTGCTCCGCGTCGACGACTGGTACGACCGGCTCGAAGGGCGCTGGGCGAGGGAGCACCTCCCGCCCTCGCTCAACGCCCGCGGGCCGAGGGACCTGCGCTGGTGGCAGTGGGGCGCGCTCCCGCTCGTCGCGCTGGTCTCGCTCGCGGTCGGCAGGGTGCTGGCGGCGGTGCTCCGGCGCGTGTTCGATCGCGTCGTGGGCCGCGGCGCGGTGGTGAACGGCGAGAGCGTCGGGCAGCGCTCCGTGGGGCCCGTGACGGCGCTCACCGCGGCGCTCCTCGCGGCGCCGGGGATCGAGATGCTGTTCCTCTCGCGCGACGCCGAGGACTTCGTGCTCGGGGCGCAGCGGGCCGTCGCCTCCGTGGCGCTCTTCTGGGCCTTCTGGCGCGCCGCGGAGCTCTTCGGCCGCGCCGCCGACGCGACCTCGTGGGCGAGGGAGCACCCGGCCAGCGTGACGCTCGTCCCCCTCGGGGTGAAGGTCGCGCGGGTCATCGGCGCCGCCGTCGCCATCGTCGCCGCGCTGTCGTCTCTGGGATACCCCGTGGCCTCGCTCCTCGCGGGCCTCGGGCTCGGCGGCCTCGCGCTCGCCCTCGCCGCGCAGAAGACCGGAGAGCACCTCTTCGGCACCGTCGCCATCGGCTTCGATCAGCCCTTTCGCGTCGGCGACTGGGTCAAGGTCGACGACCAGGAGGGCACCGTCGAGGCCGTGGGGCTGCGCTCCACGCGCATCCGAACGCTCGATCGCACGGTGGTCTCGATCCCCAACGGCAAGCTCGCGGACATGCGCACCGAGACCGTCTCGGCCCGCGATCGGTACCGCGTCCACGCGACGCTCGGGCTCGAGCACGGGACGCCCTCTGCGACGCTGCGCGCGCTGATCGAGGCCGTGCGAGAGACGCTGGCCGCGCACCCCAAGGCCCACCCCGACGCCCCGTGGGTGTGCCTCAAGCGCATCGGAGAGTCGTCCCTCGACGTGGAGGTGTCGGCGTGGTTCGTCGCCGACGGCTACGAAGACTTTCTCGCGCTGCGGAGCGAGGTGCTGATGTCGCTCCTAGAGCTCGTGGAGGCGAAGGGCGCGCGGCTCGCGTACCCGACCCGCACGGTGCGCCTCCCGACGTGACGCCGCCGCGGGCTCCGTGCAGGGCCTCCCAATGAACGGTAGGTAGACCCTTACCGCGTGCCTGTGCGCAGCGGTTGGCATGGCGATCGGAGCTCCGGGCGCAAATTCGCGCCCACGCAGCGGCTTCGGCTCGCGTAGATCTGCGGGCGGAGGCCGACGGCCGGGAGATCGGACGGTCGAAGTTCGCAGCCACGCCCGACCGATCCCCACGGCCGCCAACCGAAGGATGACATCGCCGCGGATCCCCAGACGAATCAAGCGCTTTCTGCAACGGGTGCAGCTCCTCGATCAGCTCACCGCGCTGCTGCACGACCCTCGACGACGCAAGGAAAGCGGTGGGGCTTCGCCTACCTCCTCGACGTCTTCCTCACCGCCGCCATCCTCCAGGACACCTTCCATGAAGGAGTCGAGCGGGCCAGCGAGCAGATGGCGATCAAGGTGCCCGACAGCACCCTGGCCTACACCTTCGAGCGCATCGACCCGCGACCCGCACGCTCGGCCCTGCGCGCGCAGGTGCGCGCCATGCTCCGCAGCAAGACCCTGCGGCCCGTGGGCCTGCCTCTGGGCGTGCTCGCCGTCGACGGCAAGACGGTCTGGACGGGCGACCACCGCGGCGACTCGCGGTGCCAACTCCAGGACGGGGTCTGGAACCTGCGGGCGATGCGCGCGGTGTCACTGAAGCGCCGCATCGCGGCCCTGCATCGACCAGGACTTCATCCCCCCGCAGACCAACGAGATGGGGCACTTCCCCACCTTCTGGCGGGCGCTGGTTCAGGTATGGAAGCACACGGAGCTGTTCAGCGCCGTGACGCTCGACGCGGGCTACACCTCGCAGGCCAATGCAGCCCTGATCGACGGGGACGGCTACGGCTATGATGCGCGTCAACGCCTGCAGCTCACCCTACGGGCGGAACTGAGCGGACGTTGCGCCCGCGGGTCGGTCAGCCCGACGCGGTCTCGAACTGGGAGCGCCGCGACGGCCGGAGCGTGCAGCGGCGGCTGTTGCGCACCGACGCGATCGCGGGCTGGGGAGGGCTGGGCGCACGTGCGCCAGGGCTGGCTGGTGCAGACGGTGACGCTGGACGACGTCGCGGCCGTGAGCAGGTGACGATGGAACGGTGGTTCGTGACGAACATGCCGTGGGGTCTGCTGTCGGGGTCCCAGATCCTGTGGGTGGTGCGGGGCCACTGGGGCATCGAGAACGACTGCAACTGACGCTGGACGCGGTGTGGCAGGAGGACGGGACGGCAGAGCAACGCCGCGGCGGCCCCCTGATCGCCATCCGCCGCAGCCGCTGAGCTGGCTTCGGTTGCTGGCGTTCAACGTGGTGGGATGGCTGCGCGGGTGCGCCTGCGCAGCCGCCCGTCGTGGGGAGCTGCGACGCGCTGCGACGCGCGTTGCTGCCGGGCCCCGGGGAGCTGGACCTGGAGGCATTGCCCCGCGTTTGGGTGAGGGATCCCGGCGACCTCTCGCGTTGGACGTCCCTCCACAACGACCCGCGACTCGACACGCTGCGCCAACCTCATCCTCGTCTTGGGGAGGCCGCCTCACGCTGTGCGCAAGCCTCGCGGCTCCTCGTCCAACCGCGTGACGTTTCGTCGCCGCCGCGGGCTCCGTGTCGTCGCATTGCGACGGTCGGCAGCGGGTGTTAGAGCAGCCGACGATGTCGCGCGACCGACGCCCCGTCCATCTGCTCGCGTGGGTCGGCGTGTCGCTCCTGCTGCACTCCGGCACGATGGGCAGCGTGAACGCGGTGGCGAGCCGCATCCTCCGCGCGCGCCCCACGGGGCCTCCCGCGGCGGGCCCCGCGGTCGTCGAGATGGAGTTCGATCCCGTCGACAACGCCGCTCCGACCCCGCGCGATTCGAACGGCCCGCGCGATCCCTCGGTCACCCCGACGCAGCACGATCCTTCGACGACGCCACGCGACGACACTCCCGCGCGGCGCACGCCCGATCGGCCTTTGCGCGCGCCCGATCGCGCCGTCGAGCACCAGCCGCCGCCTCCGCCACCTCCACCACCGCCTCCGCCGCCTCCGCCGCCCGCGCCGAGGGTGATCACGCCGCCCGCGATGCGGCCTTCGCCGCCCGAGCGCCAGATGCAGTGGGCCAACCAGGCGCAAGGAAACGATCAGACCCCCTCCGAGGGAATGCTCGCGCAGGTGAACAACGACGTCGCGCAGGAGACCGTCCACCGCTCGCAGGAGCGCCCGCCGGAGCGCAACATCCAGGGCCGCGAGGCGCTCTCTTCTCCGGGGGTTCGCCGTGAGGAGCCCTCGCGGACGCCCACGCCGCTGCCGCCTCGCGAGGCCCCCGCGAGGGCGCGCGGCGAGACGCGCGTCGCGCTCGGGGCGAGGCCGCCGAACCCGTCGACGGCGACCGCGAACACCGCAGCGGCCGCCGCTTCACAGCCCGCCGCGCGAGGGGGTGCCGCGCGCGGAAATCGCGGCGCATCGGGCGCTCCCGGCGACGCGCGCGCCGCGGGGACGCAGGGCGCCGCGGGGCCCCTCGCGGCCGCCGGCGCCGTCACGGGCGAGAGCGTCCTTCACGCGGCGGGGGCGGGCGAGAACGGGCTCACGGGCGCGGGCCGCGCGAACGGCGGCGGCGGACAGAACGGCCAGCAGGGGACCGGCGGCGACCGCGGACAGAACGGACAGAACGGCCAGAACGGACAGAGCCCGCAGCGCAACACCGGCAGCGGCGACGGCTACATCGCGCGTCAGCTCGGCATCGAGGGCCTCGGCGCCACGCGCGCGCTCGCGGCCCTCTCGCCCACGATCGCCACGCTCGGATCGGTCTACGGCAGCGCCACGCTGGAGCGCTGGCGGCGCGACGACGAGCGGCGGCGCGCCGAAGCCCGCGGAGACTACGCGTCGAACTGGCGCGAGACCCTCGCGGCCATCGAGACCCCCGTGGGCAACGTGAGGCCCGGCGAGACCACGGCGCTTCGAACCCGCGCGTCGCCCTTCGCGGCGTACATGGTCCAGATGCACGACCGCATCCACGAGACCTTCGCGGAGGGCTTTATTTCACGGGTGAACGGCATGCCCGACGGGTCGCCGATCCAGAACCCCGACCTCCACACGGTGCTCGAGCTGGCGATCGATCCCGACGGCGCGGTGCATCACATTCGCATCACGCAGCCGAGCGGGTGGCTGCCCTTCGACGTGGGGGCGATCAACGCGGTGCGCGCCGCGGCGCCCTTCCCCGAGACGCCCGCGGTGATCCGCTCGCCCGACGCGAGGGTCTATGTGCTCTGGCACTTCCGTCGTTCCGTGAACTTCTGCAACGACGCGAGGCCCTTCATCCTGCGTCGGGCGCCGCCCGGAGAGACCCCCGCGGAGACCCCTCGGAGCCCTGCGAATACGGGCCCCGAGCGCGCCGCCCCCGGGCGAGACGGCGGCGCGCCCGGAGACGGCGGCGCGCCTGGCGACGCGGGCGCTCCGAGCGACGCCGCGGCGCCCGGAGAGACCCCCGCTGCGCCCACGGGGCCTGACTACCCCGGCGCCCGACGCGCCGCGTAGCGACGCCCCCGCTTTACGCGCCCGTGCAAGGCACCGTAGGCTCACGACCGCGAGAGGTTCCCGCGTCGGCGTCACGGCGTCGGCGCCGCCGCGCATCGTCTCTCTCACGCCATTGCTTTGCCCGAAAGGACCGGTGGATTCCCCTATGTGGTCGCTTCTCCGAAGGCTCTACTGGATCTTCCTGGTGGTGCTCGTGTCGGGCTGTTCCGGCGGCGGGTGCTCGGGCTGCGCAGGCGGCGCGATCCAGCCCATCCCCGGCGGATACCCCCTCACGCCTGACACGCGCATTCCCCACTCCGCGCAGATCCGGCTCACGGAGAACGGCCTGCGGCGCGTCGAGGCCATCGCGCCCTCGCTCCTCGGCGGTCTCGTGGGCAGCGGGATCCCCGTTCCCCGCACCGTGGCGCCGGTGAACATCGCGGGCTACAGCGCGTGCAAGGCCATCATCTGTCCGGGCGGGATGTGCAACATCAACGTCAGCCTTCCCCCCTCCGACGCGCTGCGCCTCTCTTTCGCTGAGCCCAGCGGAATCCTCGCGAGGGCTCGTGTCCAAGCGAGCGGTGATATCGGGCTCCAGGCGTGCTGCGGCATCGGCTGCAGCGACTCCTGCGGAGGCGCGCTGTGCCTCACCATCGCGCGACCGACCATCCAGGTGCGCACCGAGCGAGGGACGCACCCGTACCTCGGGCTCAGCACGAAGATCAACATCGCGCGCGACCAGCACGCGCCGCGGCGCAACTACCACCGCGCCGACATCGTCTCGCCCACGGGCATGGGCGACGCGATCCAGGAGACCACCGGCGAGGGCATCGAGAACGACGACCTCCGCTTCACCGATAGCTGGATCTCTGGACTCCTCAACCCCTTCATCGGCCTCGTCATCGGTCAGTTCCGCGGGCAGTTCGCGCAGGCGCTCGGGCCCATTCAAGACGCGCTCGCGGCCACGTCGATGCCCAACCCCCCGGGGTGCCCCACGGGCACCACGGCCGACGGCGCGCGCTGCCGCTACCCCGACGACCGCTCGCTCGTGCCGACGCTCCTCGGCACCGAAGGGCGCGGCAACCTCGGCGCGCTCCTCGCGGGCTTCTCGCCGGGCCTCAACGCGCCCGTGAGCCTCGCGCTCGCCGCGGGTGACCCCACGCGCGACGGCCAGGTCACCAACGGCGGCATGACCATCAACATGTTCGGCGCCATCCAGTCGGTGCGCCACAACGCCTGCGTGCCCCGCGTGTCCGCCCCCGCGATGCCCTCGATCCCCGAGTGGAACGCGCTCCGGATGAACACCGTCCCCGGCACCACGACGGCCATCGACCTCGGCATCGGCGTCTCGGAGGAGTACCTCAACTACGCGCTCTACCAGGTCTGGGACGCGGGCCTCTTCTGCCTCTCCGCGGGCACCAACCTCTCGCAGCAGCTCGCCGCGGGGACCTTCGCGGCCCTCCCGCCGCTCAACTCCCTGCGCACGGTCATCTACCCCGGTTCGAACGCGCCCCTCGCGATCGTGCTGCGTCCGCAGCTGCCGCCGCGCGCGCGCATCGCCGGCGGCACCAACGTGATGACCGACCCGCTGCTCACCATCACCCTCCCGCGCGTCGCCCTCGACTTCTACACCTGGAGCGAGGAGCGCTACGTGCGCTTCATGACCCTCACCACCGACATCTCGTTGCCGGTGAACCTCCAGCCCGACGCGATGGGCCTCCAGCCCGCGCTCGGCGAGGCCCGCGTCGAGATGATCGAGCCGTCGGTCAACACGCAGCTCATCTCGAACGACCCCGCCCTCATCGGGCCCATCGTGCAGAGCATCCTCGGCCCCGCGCTCTCGATGGTGGGCGGCGCGATCAACCCCATCGCGCTCCCG
This sequence comes from Polyangiales bacterium, assembly GCA_046351535.1. GTDB lineage: Bacteria > Myxococcota_A > Polyangia > Polyangiales > CAISKJ01. The sequence goes on along the minus strand of JAXLYG010000016.1, from coordinate 61,097 downwards.
TCGATCCCGCTGCCGGGCTCCGGCGGCATGTCGCTCGGCGACGTGCGCATCACCGTGCCCCCGCGCGGCGTGCAGGGCGTGACCGAGGGGATGTCCCGCTTCCTCGGCATCTTCGCGAACCTCTCGTACGTGCCCGCGGGGATGCGCCCCGACACGATCGAGCTCGACACCACGGCCACCCTCGACCGCGTCGAGGTCGACCGCGCCTTCTGGACGAGCGAGGGCCTGCGCGCCGAGAACCGCCCGCGCGTGACCTTCACCGTGGGCACCCCCAACGACTTCGGTCACCGCGCCGAGTACAGCTACCGCATCGACCGCGGCACCTGGTCGATCTTCTCGACGGAGACCCGCTACACGCTCCAGGACTGGGCCTTCGTCGGTCAGGGACCGCACGCCATCGAGGTGCGCGCGCGCGTGCTCGACGAGCCCCGCACGGCCGACGGCGAGCCCGCCCGCATCGAGTTCAACATCGACACCGTGGCCCCGACGCTCAGCGCGCGCATCGAGGGCGCCGAGGTGGTGGCCGAGGCGAGCGACGAGGTCTCTCCCTCGATCGAGTACGCCTTCCAGTTCGACGACAGCCCGCGCACGGCGTGGGCCACGGCCTCGCGCATCGCCCTCCCCGAAGAGGCCCGCGTGGTTCACGTCTTCGCGCGCGACGGCGAGGGCAACACCTCGCAGGTCGACCTCACCACGGGCCTGCGCCTCATCCGCGGCGGCCCCTCGACGAACTCCGGCGGCGGCTGCGGCTGCCGCGTCCCCGGCGGACCGGTGGGCTCTCACAAGGGGCTCGCGGGGCTCCTCGCGCTCGGCGCGATGGTGTTCTCCGCGCGTCGCCGCAGGGCGCGCAACCGCGTCGTCGCCGTGGCCACCGCGGCGCTCGCCGTGGGCGCGCAGGGCTGCGGCGACGAGGTGACCGGCACGCTCACCCCGCCCACCTGCACCAGCTCGCAGACCCTCTGCACCGGCGGCAACCGCTGCGTCGAGACGCAGACCTGCCAGAACACCTGCATGCCGGGCTTCGCCCGCATGGGGACCCCGACGCTCAACAGCATGACGTGCACCTACGACCAGAGCGCGTGCTCGTGCGTCGAGATGCCGCCGCTCACGCCCGGCGCCGTGGGATCACACCTCCACATGGCCGCGGGGACGGGCGGCGCCCTGTGGCTCTCGGCCTACTCGCCGGGTGACCCCGCGGGCACGCGCTACGGCGACCTCGTGGTGGGCCGGTGGCGCTCGGAGACCATGTCCGTCGACTGGGTGCACGCCGACGGCGTGCCTTCGGGCGGGAGCATCACGGGCTCGGTGCGCGGCTGGCGCGGCGGCATCGGCGACGCGGGCGACGACGTCGGGCAGTTCAACTCCATCGTGGTGGGCGCCGACGGAAACCCCCGCGTCGCCTACTGGGACGCGACGCACAACAAGCTCAAATACGCGGTGTGCATGGGCTCGACGTGCACCTCGCACGTCGTCGACACCAACGGCTCCAACGGCCGCTACGCGTCGCTCGTGCTGCTCGACGGCGGCGTGCCCGCGATCGCGTATCGCGCCGCGGCGCAGGCGATGGGCGGCTTCAACGCGATCGTGCGCTTCGCGCGGGCCAACAGCGCGAACCCCGGCGCGTCGACGGACTGGACCATCTCCGACGTGTCGTCGCTGGCGAGCGCGTGCCGCCCGGGTGACTGCGCCACGGGGACCGTGTGCCTGCGCACGGGCCAGTGCGGGCCCATGCCCATGAGCGCGGGCGACGTGTACGCGGCGGGGACCGTCGAGGCCCTCCCGCCCGGCGCGCACTACGTGAACCTCGTCGCGGGCCCCGGCGGAAGGCTCGCCGTGGTGTGGTACCACCGCGACCGCGGCAACCTCATGCTCGCGAACGGCGACGCGATGGGGCGCTTCATGGACCCCGTCGTGCTCGACGGCGAGGGCGCGATGCGCGCGGACACGGGCGACCGCGGGGTCTACGCGTCGGCGGCCTTCGCGCAGGACGGCGTGCTCCACGTGGCCTACGTCGACGGGTGGGAGGAGCGGCTGCTCTACCTCCGCGCGATGAACAACACCGTGATGGGCATGCCCGAAGAGGTCGACGACGGCGGCGGCACCGGGGCGATGACCTTCGACGACGGAAGGCACATCGTGGGCGACAGCGCGTCGCTCTCGGTGGCGTCGGACGGCACCGTGCGCGTGGCCTACCAGGACGCGACCGTGGGGACGCTGCGCCTCGCGACGAGGGGCACGATGGGGTGGACGCGCTCCGTGCTCGATTCGATGAACCACACGGGCTACTGGGCGACGACCGCGGGCGGCAACGTCGCGACGTGGTGGCGAGACCTCTCGATGGCTGGGATGCCGAGGTACGGCGTGCGGGTGTTCCCGCTACGCTGATCCGCGAGGGATCTCGTCGAGGGGGACGAGGCGCGTCGCGGGTCCTGCGACGCGGCCTCGCTCCTCGGCGACGATCGAGAGCAGCTCGCGCTGGTTCACGATCCCCGCCTGGAGCATGGCTTTCATATACCCGTCAGCGTACCCATGAGCGCGCGCGAGGCGCGGCTGGGCGACGCCCTGTTCGGTGGCCACGAAGAGGTCGTGGAGCATCCGACGGAGTTCGTCGAGCACGTGGTCGCGGGAGTTGGGAGACTGCATGGCTTTCCCATTGCCAGAGGCCGTGGATGTGATCCAATTTCCAGCAGCACGGCGGGACGCGGGAGGAGCGCGCTCGGCGCATGCTGTCGCACGGATGAATCACATCGCCGGGATGGCGGAATGGCAGACGCAGGGGGCTTAAAACCCCTGGGAGTGAAGAGCTCCGTGCGGGTTCGACCCCCGCTCTCGGCACCGCAGACGAAACAACGAAGAACAGACGGCGACGGAGGCCTCGCGAGGCGTCCTCGCCCGCGACGGCGAGTCCGTGCGGTGCGATGGCGCTGCGGTCGGTGAGTGCCTCGGGCGCGGCGGGCGCGGACGGGTGGAGAAGCCCCCGCTCAGGGGTGGTTCGGCGGAGGCGGGGCGTGGACGGGCGCGGCCGGACGTCCGGCGCTGCGGACGACGGTGACCCCGCTCGAGAACGTGATCTGTTCGAAGGTCCGGTTGAGCGTGTTGCTGTGGAAGCCGGGCATCTCGCTGCCGGGCGCCACGTCGACCTCGTCGCCCACCGCGAGCGTCGTCTGCGGGACGGCGACCCACGTGTTCGACCCCACGCCCTCGACGCGGAGGTACGTGTAGTTGCCCGAGTTCATGGTCTCTCGCACGATCCCGTGGCGCGCGCCGGGGGGCGGCGTCGAGGGCACCGCGGGCGAAGGCGCGACCGCGGGCGCGGGCGTCGGCGCGACCGCGGGCGCGGGCGTCGGCGCGGCGGCCTGCGCGCCGTTCACGCGCACCGTCGAGGCGAAGACGATCTCGGGGAACGTGCGGTCGAGCGTGCGGCTGTGGAAGTTGCCCATCACGTTGCCGCCCGCGACGACGACGCGGTCGTTCACGGCCACGGGCATCTGCGTCGTCGCCACCCAGCGGTCGGTGCCCGACACGTCGATGCGCATGTACGTGTAGCCCGCGGCGTTCATGGTCTCGCGCACGGTGCCGCCGAACTCGCCGAGAGGGGCGCTGGGCGGCGCCTGGTCGCCGTGCGGAGACCCGCCGTGAGGCGACGCGCCTTGCGGAGCGCCGCCCTGCGCAGCGCCGTGGTTGGGGATCCATGCGTTGAGCCGCTCCTCGGGCGACGACGGAGGACGCGACGGGATGTTCGCGGGCTGCGCCGCCTGGGAGGCTTGAGCCGCGGGCTGCGAGTTGCAGCCGAGGGCGAGAACCGCGAGAGCGAGCGTGAATCGGGCGGGGGTCATCGAGGGGGTGCCTGCCTTTTGCTCGGGGGACAATGGGTCGGTGCGCGATGAAGTCCACCGCGCGGGGCGTGAAGCACGCACCTACCCAACATCCGTCGCGAGCGCCAGCGTTCGGTGCCGGAGTCGGTGTTGGGACCTCCGTTGCACCGACGCGTCGCGCGGGCGCGACGCGAGGAGGGCCCCTCAGCGGCGCTCATCCCGGAGCGCGTCGAGGAGCGACTGCACGGCGGCCCGGACCCTCTCGTCGTGCGCGCGCACCATCGACTCGTCGGGCTCGTCTCCGGGGCCGAGCGAGGCCGGCGGCGCGATCGGGGCGCCCACGCGGTACCGCAGCGTCGCGGGCACCGGGAGGTGCGGCCAGGGGCCGAGCGCGAGCCCCCACGGGAGCGAGAGGTGCACGGGCCACACGGCCGAGCGCGCGATGCGCTTGAGCCCGATGAGCTCCGCGAAGCGACGCCCGTCGGTGAGCACCATGAGGGTGTCGTGCGCCCCCGCGTGGGCCACGGGGACGATGGGCACCCGCGCGCGCAGCGCCGCCCTCGCGTAGCCCGTTCGACCGGCGAACTCGACCTCGTAGCGCCGGCGCCACGGGCGCCAGGTGTCGACCTCGCCGCCGGGCATCACCATGAGGTCGTGGCGCCACTCGGAGAGGATCCGCGCCGCCAGGGCGGGGTCCGCTCGCACCACGCCGCGCTGCGCGAACCACCGCGCGACGGCCGCGACGGAGAGCACCATCTCGTGGGCGCTCGGGTGCAGCGGACGGCGCGTACCGAACGCGCGATACCAGAGCCAGACGAAGCCCCACACGTCGGGGATCGTCGTGCCGCCCGAGTGGTTCGCGACGATCATCACGGGCGCCGGCGGGATGTTCTCGAAGCCCTTCGCCTCGACGCGGAACCACCCGCGAGGGCCGAAGAGGGGCCCCGTCACGGCCTCGATGGTCGCCGCGACGCGCGCCGGATCGAAGTCGTTCGGCTCGGCGCCCCACGCGTGCGGCGCGGAGCCGTAGAGCCACCGGAGCAGGCTGCCCTTCGCGACCACGAGGGCGAAGATCGCACGAAGTGGCGGTCCGCGACGATCCCCTCCATCCTCGTCGCGACGCGATGGCTGGCATCACCGAACACCTCTCGCTCCTCGGGCTGCGGCTCCGGGGATGGCGTCGGCGCCACGTCGACACCTCCGTGGGCCGCGTGCACCTGCTCGACGTCCGCGGCCGCGGGACGCTGCCCCCCGTGGTGTTCCTCCACGGCCTCTCGTCGGCGGGGAGCCACTACGGCGCGCTGCTCGTCCGCCTGCGCCCCTTCGTCCGCCGCGTGATCGTGCCCGACCTCCCCGCGCACGGCTTCTCCGAGACCCCTGCGCGGGTCGACCTCGACGCCCTCTTCACGGGGCTGCGCGAGTCTCTCGACCGCGTCCTAGGCGAGCCCGCCGTGCTCGTGGGCAACTCCCTCGGCGGCGCGATGGCGCTGCGGTACGCGCTCGCGCGACCGGACCGTGTGCTCGGCCTCGCGCTGCTCGCGCCCGGCGGCGCGCCCCTCAACGCCGCGGAGATCGACGACCTGCGCGGGCTCTTCTCCGTCGAGAGCGACCGCGACGCGCTGCGCTTCGTCGACCGCGTGATGGTGCGCCCCGGCGCCATGCGCCGCCTCTACGCCGCGGGAATCCGCGCGGGCTTCGCGCGCCCCGCGGTGCGCATCCTCCTCGACGCGCTCTCGCCCGACGACGCGCTCTCGCCCGACGACCTGCGCGCCTTGAAGGTCCCCGCGCGCGTCCTCTGGGGCGCGGAGGAGCGCGTGTTCCCCCCGTCGTCGCGGACGTTCTTCGAAGCGCACCTGCCCGCGCACGGTCGCCTCGAGGTGCACCACGGCCTCGGCCACTGCGCGCACCTCGACGACTGCGACCGCGTGGTGCGCATCCTCCTCGGGTGGTGCGAGGAGTTCGCCCGTCGCGGCCTCTCGGGCGCCGCCTGAGGCCGTCTCGGGCCTACAGCGCGGGCGTGCAGGTCGTCCCGAGGCACACGTGGCCGACGTCGCAGGCGCCGCCCGCGCAGCACACCTGACCGTTGGCGCCGCACGCGTAGCAGCGATTGAGGCTGCACACGGCCCCCATCACACAGCCCTCGCTCGCGCAGCACGGGAGCCCCACGGCGCCGCAGAGGGGCGTCACGTCGGCGACCCCCGCGTCGCGCAGGAGGTCGCACTCGCGCACGCACGCGTTGGCCGCGGCGCACGTTCCGTTCGCGACGACGCACCCGAAGAGCGTCGCGCGCGCGGCGTCGGCGCGGAGGCACCCATCGCGACAGAGCGACACCGTGAGGCAGCTCGCGACGCCGCAGGGCGCGGCCCCCGACGCGACGCACGCTGACGAGACCCGGTCGCAGAACGCCTGACAGAACGCGTCGTCGGGGACGGTGACGCAGGTGGTGACGTGGACCGGGACGCACGCGTCGAACGAGCACACGTAGCCCTCGGCGCACGCGGGCGAGCAGGTGCCCGCGGAGAGCCCGCAGTCGAGCGGCGCGACGACCAGAACGAGGAGCCGGGCGAGTCCGCGCATGGCTCGGAGGCGAGCAAGCGCCGCGCCTGCGGTCACGTGGTCGTGCGCGCGGCGTCGGGCTCCGTCGGCGCGGGGGCGCGGAGGTCTTCGCGGCGCTCCCAGAGCGCGACGGCGAGGGCCATGACGAGGGCGCCGAGCACCACGCCTTCGAGGCCCGAAGACCGTGACGCCGCCCACGAAGGCCACCATCATCCACACGAAGGGCAGCTCCGACGAGCCGCGCGCGAGCATGGGGCGGAGCACGTTGTCGACGCTGCCCGCGACCACGGCCACGACGAGCATCGCGACGGTGGCCCCGTGGCGCCCCGCGACGAAGAGGTAGAGCGCCGCCGAGAGCGTCACGAGGGCCGTGCCGACCAGCGGGATGAACGACAGCACGAAGCTCGCGACGCCCCACACGATCGCGTGCGGGATGCGCAGCGCCACCGTGGAGATCGAGATGATCGCCGCCTGCACCACGGAGACGCCGACGTTGGCCAGCACGACGCCCTCGATCACCTCCGCGGCGGTGCGGCGCACGACCTCGCGCTCCCTCGGCCAGGGGATGAGCCGCGGGAGGATCGCCGCGCGCAGCGCGGGGCCGCGTACGGCGAAGGTCACCCACGCGGTCATCACCACGATGGCCGAGAAGATCATGTCGGGCGCCGCGGCGAGGCCCCGCCCCGTCGTGCGAGCGGCCCACGCGCCGACGGCCTCGGCGCCGCGTCGTCCGCGCTCGGTGAGCTCCGCCATCGGGATCGCGCGCGACATCGACCCGAGGTGCGCGTCGAGCCAGGTCGTGACGAGCGTCGGCGTGAGCGTCGCGGTGTGCAGGCGGAGCGACGCGACGAGCTGCGCGAACTCGTCGACGGCGACCCACAGCGCGAGCACCGAGGGGACGAGGAGCAGGAGCACCGTGACGATGGCCACCGTCGACGCGACGACCCAGCGCCACCGCGCGCTCTCCGCGCGGCGCATCTTGCGGAGCACCCAGTTGACGGGGCGCTCGGTGACGTACCCGAACACGAGCCCCGCGCCGAGTTCGAACGCGAGGGGGCGCGCGACGACCGCGGACACGGCGATCGAGGCGAGGAGGAGCAGGGTCAGCGGCGAGCGCCACGAGGCGGTCGGAGGTGTGTCGCGCATGCGCGGCACTCTAGAGCATCGCGGGCGGGCGGGTGCCCCGCGTCGGCGACGAGGGTCACCGACGCGCGGGCGGCGCGGATGAGGGGGAGATCAGGGGCAGTTCGTGGTGGTCGTGCCGGCGGCGGGGATGGTCCCCGAGACGGTGGCCGACTGCGAGCACGAGAAGTCGAACAGGTCGAGCAGGGCCGCCGCGTTGGCGTCGCGTCCGGTGAGGGCCGGGAGGTCGAAGATCGCCTCGATGAAGCGGAGCATCGAGGTGTGGTCGTGGACGACGTGCGAGACGAAGTGCGAGCGGGCCCACGGAGACACGGCCACGAAGGGCACGCGCATGCCCTGGCGGTTGAGGTCGGTGGTGTCGTAGCCCGCGCTGGCGGGCGCGTGGGGGTAGCACGCCGACGGCGGCGGGACGTGGTCGAAGAAGCCGCCCGCCTCGTCGTAGGTGACGAAGAGCGCGGAGCGCATCCAGAGGGGCGAGGCCATGAGCCCGACCACGGCGTTGCGGACGAAGGTCTCGCCGAGGTGGATGTTCGTCGGCGGGTGCTCGTCGGTCGCGTCGTCGATCGCGTCGAGGTAGACGACCGAGGGGAGCGTGCCCGCGGCGAGCTGCGAGTAGAACGTGCTCACGCCGTAGACGTTGCGGTGCGAGTTGGTCCACCCGAGGCAGTTCTGGCGCACGCCGCCGTCGGTGTAGACGCCCCACGAGACGCCCGCCGCGTCGAGCAGGTCGAAGATCGTGGTCCTGTTGGTGATGGTGAGGTCGTTGGTGTTCCGCACGCCGTACGACGAGGCCATGTACGCGAAGTCGCGCGTGGCCCAGGTGCCGCTCAGCACGCTCGCGAAGTAGCGGTCGCTCATCGCGAAGTTGCCGTAGAGCCAGCGGTAGAACGGGATCTCGGCCTCGGTGTAGTACCCGAGCATCACGCTCGCCGGGATGCCCGCCTCCTCGCCCGTGCGCGCGAAGCCGTTCATGAGCCCGTTGTTCCACCCGGCGTGGACGGCGTCCCACTGGTGCGGTGGGTCGGCGGTGCAGATCTGCGTGAGGCGCGTGGGGCTCACGTTCACGTTCGCGAGGTTCGGGTTGGTGTACCCCGCGGGGATCCGGTCGACGTCTCCGGGCATCGTCCCGAGGTACTGATCGAAGGAGTGATTCTCCTGCATGAGGATCACGACGTGATCGATGGGGATGTGCGAGCGCACCGTCGCCGTGACGCCGAGCGTGTCGGCCACGCGCGCCCCCGCGGCGAACGTGCACGACTGCCGCTGCGCCGCGTAGGTCGCCTCGGTGGCCGCGGGGATGAGCGGCACGTTGCACCCGACGCCCGCGTCCCACGCCGCGTCGGGGACGACGTCGGCGGCCGCGTCGGCGCCCGTGTCAGTCCCCGTGTCGGTGATCGTGTCGGTCGCCGTGTCGCCGACCGTGTCGCTCACCGCGTCGACGGTGGCGTCGATGGTGCTGTCGATGCCCGTGTCGGCGCTCGCGTCGACGGTGGCGTCGATGGTGGCGTCGATGGTGGCGTCGACGACGGTGTCGGTCACCACGTCGGTGCCCGCGTCGGTGCCCGCGTCGGGGTCTTGATAGTCGGGCGCGCCGTCGTCGATGACGATGGCCTTGATCTTCGCGAGCACCTGCAGCGCGGTGTAGTTGCGCTGGTTGTAGCCGTACGTGAGGCCCGGGTCGGTGAAGTTCGCGGGCGCGGTGCCGAGGTACACGTTGGGGTGGAGGCCGTCGCCGTCGAGGCCCTGGTTGACCATCGTCGGCGCGGTCATGGCCTGCCAGTAGTTCCACACGGGGACCTGCTGCGCGGCGCCGACGGCGTAGATCGCGTCGTTGTACGCGGGGATGCGTGCGGTCAGCGTGGCGTTGTCGGTGCGCGGCGGCAGCGTGCTCAGCACGGGGATGACGCCCGAGTTCACCGAGTCGGTCACGATGCGCGTGAGGTTGGTGGTGAAGTCGGTGACGTTGTTGATGAGCTCGAGGTCGTTGGTGCCGATGAGCACCAGCGAGACCGACGGGTGCGTGATGTGATACTCGCACTTGAGCATCGTGTCGTAGGGGGCGGGGCAGTCGGAGCGGGTCACGCCCGCGAGCACCGAGCCCGTGGTCCAGCCTCCCGAGGCGGCGACGCTGTCGAGCGAGAACGAGTTCGAGACGCCGCACCACGACGAGGTGCGGCCGGGGATGGTCGTGCCGCGGAAGTACGAGATCGTCGGCGCGAGCTCGGTGTGCGTCCCGAGGTTCTCCGCGCTGCACCCGATCTCGCTGAGGAACGACTGCGTCGCCGTGAGCCCGTCGCCCACCTTCGAGAACACCGCGGCGCGGTTTCCGAGCGTGAGGCCCGACGTGTAGATCGTCCGGAGCCGCGCCTTCATCGACGAGCCGATGAGCGGAATGATCGGCCGCGTCGTCCCGCCGTCGGTCGTGTCGGCCGCGACGTCCGCGGTCGAGTCGATGGTGGCGTCGACGGTGGCATCGACGGTGGCGTCGATGGCCGTGTCTGCGGCCGCGTCGAGGGCCGTGTCGGTCGCCGTGTCTGCGGCCGCGTCGAGGGTCGTGTCGGTCGCCGTGTCCGCGGCTGCGTCGAGGGTCGCGTCGACGGCCGCGTCGGTGGTGTCGCGCGGGACGTCGGCGCTGTCGGCCGCGATGTCGGACGCCGCGTCGATCGCGACGTCGGCCGTCGAGTCGATCGCGGCGTCGACGCCCGCGTCGGTGCCGGGGTCGAGGTCCGCGGGGCCGTTGTCGATCACGACGGCCTTGATGTGCGCGAGCACCTGCAGCGCGGTGTAGTTGCGCTGGTTGTAGCCGTACGCGAGCGCGGGGTCGGTGAAGGTGACGGGGTACGCGTTCTGGTACTGGCTCGGGTCGAGGCCGTTGGTCGAGAGGCCCTGCGTGACCATCCCCGGCGAGGTCATCGCGAGCCAGTAGTCCCACACGGGGACCTGCTGCGCGGCGGCGACGGCGAGCACGGCGGTGTTGTAGGCCGCGACGCGCGCGCCGTACGTGGCGTTGTCGGTGCGCGGCGGGATCGTGCTGAGCACGGGGATCACGCCCATCCCGATGGAGTCGGTGACGATGCGCGTGAGGTTGGTCGTGTAGGTCGTCGTCGACGCGGTGCTCTGGAGGTCCGTCGTGCCGAGCATCACGAGCGCGATCGACGGCTTGGTGAGCCGCAGCTCGCACTTGAGCCTGGTGTTGTAGGGCGACGCGCAGCCCGTCCGCGTGATCGCCGCGAGGGCCGACGCGGTCGTCCACGAGGTGCCCGCGGCGATGGAGTTCAACGAGAACGAGTTCGACACGCCGCACCACGCCGACGAGCGCCCCGCGATGGTCGTGCCGCGGAAGTACGAGATCGTCGGCGCGAGCTCGGTGTGCGTCCCGAGGTTCTCCGCGCTGCACCCGATGTCGGTGAGAAACGCGCCGCTCGCCGTGAACGAGTCGCCGACCTTCGAGAACACCGCGCCGCGGTTCCCGAGGGTCTGACCGTTGAGGTAGATCGTGCGGAGCCGCGCCTTCAGCGTCGCGTTGATCACCGGGATGATCGTGCGCACCGTGGCCTGCTGCGTCGCGCTCGCGGTGAGCTCGGGCCCACCGTCAGCGCAGCCGCTCACGTGCGCGGCCGTGAAGGCTGCCAGCATTGCGGAGCACCACCGCGCGGCGATCGTCGGCACCTCGCCGCGCTCGCGCCTTCGCTCACTGGTCCGTCGCGTCGACATAAACTCAGAGCTCCCTGAGCGATCTGCTCGCCCTCTATTCCTCTCTTCTACAGTGTGGGACGACGCCGAAGCTAGACCCCGAAGGCGACAATTCGGAGCGTCGTCACACGCCAAGCTCGGCTGTAGTCACGGCCTCCGCGACGCTTCGTCCGTGCGCGTTCGCACGCACGTTCCGAGCGTCTCAGCCTCCGGCGCGCACGGCCTCGGCGCGCGCCCGCCATCGCGCGAACGCCTCGCACAACGAAGATTCGGCGCGTGCGTCTTCGAGCACTCCGAGCGCCGCCGCGACCGCTTCGAGCGTGCAGAGTCCACCTTCGCGCACGCTTCGTCGCAAACCGTATGAGCTCGCGCCGATCGACGGGAGGGTCACGGCCTCTGCGCCGATCGCGAGGGGGTCGCGGCGGTGGACGCGCCGCGCCTGCGCCCACGTTCCATCGGGCACGACGAGGATGAGGTCATCGCCCGCGTCGTCGGGTCGTAGCGGCCGCGCGCCCTCCGAGGGGAAGAGCACCAGTCGACGCCCTTCGGGGACGGGCTCTCGCACGCCGTCGCGCGCGCCGCGGAGGTGCAGCGAGGCGCGAGGGAGCATCCGCGCGACGAGGCGTCCCGTGTTGGTGCTCCGCACGGCCTCGATGACGTGCATCACGATCATCACGCGGGCGCGCGTCTCGATCACCGGGAGCGTCGCGCACACGCAGAGCCGCGGCGGGAGCCCGCACGCGCCGCATCGCACCTGACGCCAGCCGCGCAGGTCTCGTCCGCCGAGGCGATCTGCGGGTGAGTCGGTCACGCTGCGTGGCGGCGACGATGCGCAGACGCGCGCGGCGACGTCAACGTGCGGCCCGCGGGAACCACAGGGGCCCCCTCGACGCCGCGGCGCGCGTCGGCGATGTCGCGCCTTCGACGTCTCACGGCGATCGTTGTATGACCGCGGCGCGGCTTCAGAACACCCTCAACTTCGATCACCGGGTTCTTCGATGCGACTTCGCTCCGTCTTCTTCTTCGCCCTCTCGCTCTCGCTCGGCTGCGGAACGGCTCGCTCCGGCGGAGGCGGCGGAGAGCCGCTCCCCGCCGACGCGCAGACCACGGACGACAACGCCACCGTCGACGACTCGCCGGTGCCCACGTTCGACGTGCCGGTCTCTCCCGACGTGCCGGTCTCTCCCGACGTGCCGGTCACGCCCGATGTCCCTGTCTCCGTCGATCGCCCCGTCGTGACCGACGCGTGCGCCTCGGGGGCCGAGTCGAGCGCCGCCGCGTGCCACGACGGACGCGACAACGACTGCGACATGCTCACCGACTGCGACGACGCGAACTGCGTCGCCTTCTGCGGCGGAACCGTCGACGCCGGACGCGACGCCTGCGTCGCCACGGGGACCGAGAACACCAACGCCGCGTGCTCCGACGGGCGCGACAACGACTGCGACGGCTTCATCGACTGCGGCGCCTCGGGCACCTCGCCCGACTTCGACTGCACCCGCACCACCACCGTCACCGTGTGCCCCCGCGACGGCGGACTCCCCACCGACACGGCCTGCGTCGCCACGGGGACCGAGAACACCAACGCCGCGTGCTCCGACGGACGCGACAACGACTGCGACGGCTACATCGACTGCGGGAGCGCCACGACCCCCGAAGACTTCGACTGCACCCGCACCGCCACCGTCACCGTGTGCCCCCGCGACGGCGGACTCCCCACCGACACGGGCTGCGTCGCGAGCGGCCGTGAGAACACCGTGGCGAGCTGCTCCGACGGCGTCGACGAAGACTGCGACGGCTACGTCGACTGCATGGACCGCGACTGCTCGTGCATCGGCACCTGCGCCGCGTTCAGGGCCGGATGCGTGTGCCGCGGCGCCGAGAACACCAACGCCGCGTGCTCCGACGGCGCCGACAACGACTGCGACGGATTCATCGACTGCTCCAGCGCCTCCGTCGACTACGACTGCATCACCACCCCCGCCGTCACCCTCTGCGCCCGCGACGGCGGCTGAGCGCCTGCGCCCACCCGCCGCGACGAAGAGCCCCAGAGCCCGCTGGACTTCTACACCTACATGTGCTACCAGCGCCGCCATGTTGCACAGGGCGCTTCGGGTCGCGTGTGTGGGCGTGTTCCTCTCGATGGTCGCGGGCTGCGCGGCCGACGACGAGGACTACTCCGAGTCTGGCGGCACGGCGGATCTCTCGACCGGAGAGATCGTCGGCGAGGCGGGCGCGCTCGATCCCCGCACCTGGTCGAACGCGCTCCGCTGCAAGGAGATCCCCGCGGTCGAACCGCTGGCGAACCCTGAAATCGTCGTCTCGCTCGACGGCCTCACGCTGCACCTCCGCGACCGCGGGGGCACGTACGACCGCGTGTTCCCCATCGGCCCCGGCGCGCTCGAGAACGGCCGCTCGCTCACGCCCACGAGCGACATGACCCCGACGGGCAACTTCTACACGGGCTCGAACACCACCGAGGTGCCGGACTCCCAGTGGGGGTACTACTACCCCTGCCGCATCTGGCACGAGGACCGCGGCGCGCGGACCCCCGTCTTCGCAGGGCTTCCGTTCATCCGTCTCTCGGGTCCCCCGTCGGCGGGCTACGGCATCCACGGCCCCATCGACGGCTTCACCGCGGCCAACGGCGGATCGCTCCGTCGGGGCTACGTCTCGCACGGCTGCATGCGCATGAGCGCCGCGGACATCGTCGAGGTCTACGGCCGCATCCACCGTCATCCCCGCACGCCCGTGAAGGTCCAGCAGGCCGTCGAGCGCCTCTCCGACGGACGCGCCGTCGACCTCGCGCAGCGCTGGATCGGCGCCGAGTGCGCCGCCAACGCCGACTGCAACTACACGGGCGGCATCTGCCGCATCGCGACGGGCGCCACGAAGGGCTTCTGCACCCAGGCGTGCACCGGCGGATGCCCCGACCGCGCGGGCGAGGCCACCACGTTCTGCGTGCGTGACCCCGCGTCGACCACGGCGTCGCGCGGCATCTGCGTGGTCACCGCGACGGGCGTGTACAACAACACCTGCGCCCGCTACCGCGGCGCGCTCACCCTCGCGCGCAACGTCTCGCGCCCCGACGGCAGCGCCTCCAACGACGTCTGCATGCCCGCGCGCTGATCCCCCGCTGCCCCTCGCGCTCCCTCTCCAACCGCCGCGTCTCGCGCCCCGACGGGAATTGCCCGAGCGAGGTATTGCGTTGTCCGTCGCAGCGATGTCTTCTCCCCGCGGCTCCATGCGTCTGCCCCGCTCTCGCCTCCTCTTCGCGCTCGCGCTCACGGCGCTCCCTTCGCTCGCGTCGGCGCAGTCGCGCATCGACTTCGTGTCGCGCGCGGGCGGCTCGTCGACCGTCGCCGGGCCCATCTCGCTCGCCGACTGTCAGCGCGAGCGGTGGACCTTTCGACTCGTCGTCGCGGGGACCCACACCGCCGCGCCGTCGGTGCTCCTCGCGCGCGGCGACGCGTGCTCGGGGCCGAGCGGCGACGCGAGCTGCGTCCCCGTGTCGGTGTCGCCGACGCGCGTGACCGACAACTGCGCGGGCGCGACGTGCTGGGAGTTCACCATCTCAGACCGCTGGCTCGTCGACCTCGACACGGGGAGCTGCCCCTCCGTCGCGGGCGGCTACACCCGCGTCTTCGCGTGGGTCGATGGTGTGGGCGTGGCCTCTCCGCGCATCCGATGGGACACCCTCGCGCCGGCGCCGCCCACCGCGGTCTCGGCGGAGTTCGGCTCCGAGTCCGAGGTGCGCCTCTCGTGGTCGTACCCCATCGCCGCGGCCTCCACCGACGCGGGCGACGACGTCGTCGACGCGACCGATGCCACCAGCGACGCGCTCGACGCGACGACCGACGCGACGACCGACGTGGTCACCGACACGCCTTCGGCCGATGTGCCCGCGACGCCGGGCTACGAGAGCGTCCGGCGCTTCTGGGTGCTCTGCGATCCCGTCGCGAGCGGCGGACTCGACGCGTCGGCGTGTTCGAGCGGCGGCTTCGACGGGCTCGACGTGAACGACGACGCGAGCCTCCTCCGCTACGCCTCGCAGTGCGGCGAGGCCGACGGCGGCGTCGCGAGCACGGCCACCACCGCGTCGCTCGTGCGCCTCTCGCTCGGTCGCACGTACCGCTTCGCCGTCGTCGCCGAGGACCTCGCGGGCAACCGCAGCGCCATCGCGCGCGCCGCGAGCTGCTCGAGCGCGCAGGCGTACACCGACTTCTGGGAGACCTACCGCGCCACCGGCGGCGAAGGGACGGCGGGCTGCTCCGTGAGCACCCTCGGTGACTCGGGCGCGTGGCTCTCGTCGCTCATGCTCGCGGGCGCGCTCGTCGCGCTCCGCCGCGTGCGCGCGAGGCGTCGCTGAGACTACGGCGCGCAGTCCGTCGCGTCTGCCGCGGGGATTGACGGCGCGCCTCGCGCGAGACCCCGTAGAAAGCAGCGGTAATCGCGCTTCGGCGCCGCGGTCTGAAAGGCCACCTCGTGGCCGTCTTCGAGGCCGTCTTCGCGGTACTGTCGCACGACCTGGGTGAAGCGCGCGCCCATCACCTCGCGGTTCCCCGTCACGGCGCCCGTGCGCGACGTGAGTCCGCGGAGCGGGAGCACGCGCTCGATGGGGTCGTACATCGCGAGGCTCGCGGTCGATGCGTCGAGGGGAGGACCCGCGAGGTCGAGCCCGAGCGAGAGGCTCGCCGCGTTGGCGATCGGCGGGAGGATGTAGTGATCGACGATCCCCTGGAGCATGAGCACGTGGCGCGGTGATCCCTCGGCGGGCTGCGCGGTGACGCGCGACGCGAAGACGGGCACGTCGGCGGCCTCGAGCGACCACTGGAGGAGCGACAGCGAAGGGTCGTCTTCGGCCAGCGAGAAGCCCGAGCCGTTGTATCGCAGAAGCGCTTCTGCGAAGGGGCGCACGGCGACGGGGTGCTGCTTGTGGAGCACGTTCTCGATCCAGCTCCCGCCGGCGCCCGAGAGGATGAGCGCGCGGTATCGCGGTTCGAACGCGACGGCGAGCGGCGCGATGGAGGCGCCCATCGAGTGACCCATGAGCGCCATCAGCGTCGCGTCGATGCGCGCGACGTTGCCCGGCGCGATCACGCCGGGACACGCGGACACGTCGATGCGCAGCGTGTCGAGCAGGTGCGTGAGCTGCGCGGCCTCGACGGCGCTCTGCCGCACGTTGTCTCGCAGCGCCCCGAGGTTCGACACGTTGAACATCAGGAACTGCTCGTCGCCGTGCGACACGTTGCGCGCGCCGCCGTGGGGACCGTCCCAGCTCGCGCCCGCGAAGCCCTCTCGCGCGAACTCCATCGCGGGGCCGCTGCCCGGCGTGATCGCGGGGCCTCCGTTCATCGCCTGCGCGCCGCGCTCGACGAGCGGACGATCGCCGCCGCCGCCCGTGCGAACGAACACCACGACGGGAAAGCCCCCCTCGGGCATCACGCGTCGCGGCACCGTCACCACGAGCCGCGAGGGCTCCTCGTGGCCGTTCTGCGGAACCCCGTCGGACGAGACGTTCCACCGTCCGCCGTCGGTGAGATAGGGCGCCGCGCCCTGCTGCCACGACGTGACCGAGAGCGCCGCTTCGTAGACGCAGTAGCCGTCGAAGACCTCGCGCATCATCGGCGCCGTGGTCACGCGCATCGGCGCGTTCGCGATGGCGTGCGCGAGCACCGTACGGAACGACCGCGTGGGATCACCCGTGCGAAACACCGCGATCCCTGCGACACGATCGAGGTCGACGCCGCCGCGTCCGATCGCCGCGAGCGCGTCGCGGTAGAGCGTGGCGACGGCGGGGTCCATGCCCGCGGGCGTCGCGCCGTTGCGCAGCGCCGTGATCGCGGGAGACACCGTGAGCGCAGCGCCCGTCGCGTCTCTCACGCCGCGCGTGATGACCATCGCGTGAAGCGTCGCGGGGGCGAGGGGAGCGCCCTGGAGCGGCACCGCGGCGAGCATGTTCGCGGCGCCCGTGGGTGAGTCGTTGGTGCGAACGCGCACGCGTACGGGGTAGCGCGTGCGTCCTGCGTCGGCGCCGCTCGCGGTGGTGATGAACACCGACGCGTCGGGCCTCACGCTCGCCGCGAGGTCGGGCAGCGAGCTCGGATCGACGGGCCTCGTGGTGGTGACGAAGACGCCCGCCGTGGCGCCGAAGCCGTCGGCGTCCTGCGCGAGCGCGGCGATGCCCTGGAGGTAGTCCGAGTTCCTCGGGTCGGGCAGGTCGTCGAGGCGCCAGCCTCCGCCCGCGCGTCGCCGGTGCTCGCTCGGAAAGGGCGCCGCGAAGAAGCCCGCGTCGGCGCGAAAGTCCATCGACACGGTGGGCGCGACGACGGGCGTCGGGGGCGCCTCGGAACCGCCGCACGACGCGACCGCGAAGACCATCGAAGCGAGTAGAGTCGCAGAGGTACGCATGATGACGCCCGACCGACGATACAGCACATACCGCAGCGCGCTCGCGGGCCTCGACCTCCCGGCGGCGTTCGTCGACCTCGACGCCTTCGACCGCAACGTCGCCCGCGTGCGAGAGCTCCTCACGGGGCAGCGCGTGACGCTGCGCATCGGGAGCAAGTCGGTGCGCTGCGTGGCCATCTTGCGACGCATCGCCGAGGCGCTCGGAGACCGCGCGAGGGGCGTGCTGGCCTTCACCGCGGCAGAGGCGGAGTTCCTTGTTTCAAAGGGCTTTCGTGACGTGGTGGTGGCCTACCCCACGGCGCTCTCGAACGACGCGAAGCGCTTCGCCGCGCTCAACGCCGACGGAGCCTTCGTGGCCGCGATGGTCGACGACGAGGCGCAGCTCGCGACGCTCTCCGCGGCCGCCGTCGCGAGGGGCGCCGTGATCCCCGTGATGCTCGACGTCGACATGGCGTGGAGACCTCCCGCCCTCGGCGCGCGCGTGGCCCTCGGCGTGCGGCGCTCGCCGCTGCGTACAGCCGACGAGGTGGTGTCGCTCGCGCGCTCCGTGACGCGCGCCAGGGGGCTGCGCTTCGCCGGGCTCATGGGCTACGAGGCGCAGATCGCGGGCCTCCCAGACCGCGACGCGCGCGGCGGACGGATCGCTGGAAACGCCGTGGTGAAAGGCCTCTCACGCACGCAGGTCCGCGCACGTCGGGCCGAGGTGCGCGCGGCCGTCGAGCGCGCGGGAATGTCCGTCGAGGTGTTCAACGGAGGCGGTACGGGCAGCCTCACGTGGTCGTCGGGCGACCCTTCGCTCACGGAGATCGCCGTGGGATCGGGCTTTCTCGGAGGGACGCTCTTCGACGGCCTCGACGCCTTCGCGCCGGAGCCCGCGCTCTTCTTCGCGCTGCAGGTGACGCGCAGGCCCGCGGTCGACGTGGTGACCTGTCTGGGCGGCGGATACGTCGCCTCGGGGCCACCGTCATGGGACCGACTCCCGCGGCCCGAGCTCCCCGCGGGCCTGTCGCTGCTCGCGTGGGAGGGCGCGGGCGAGGTGCAGACGCCGTTGCGCCTTCCGCCTGAAATCAAGCTCGATCCGGGGGACCCCGTGGTGTTCCGTCACGCGAAGGCGGGCGAGCTCGCGGAGCGCTTCGCGATGTATCTCCTCGTGCGCGACGGGCGTGTGGTCGAGGCCGCGCCCACGTACCGCGGCGAGGGATGTTGCTTCCTGTGAGCGTTCGCGCTGGTCGTCGGCGCGGCGTGTGCCTAGAAATCGGGGCGACATGAGCATCTCGGCGTTTCCAAGGGCGTGGTTCATCACGGGCGTGAGCGGGGGCATCGGGCGCGCGCTCGCGCAGGCGGCCCTGGCGCGCGGTGACCTCGTCTCGGGCACGCTCCGTCGCGCCGCCGACGCCGAGTGGTTCACCTCGCTCGCCCCGGGGCGATCGTTCGGCTACGTGGCCGACGTCACGCACGAGTCCGCGGTGCACGCCGCGGTCGAGCAGTCGATCGCCACGATGGGCCGCGTCGAGCTCGTGGTGAACAACGCGGGCTACGGCCTCTTCGGCGCCGCGGAGGAGCTCTCCGACGCCGAGCTCCGCGCCCAGTTCGACGTCAACGTCTTCGGCGTCTGGAACGTGCTGCGCGCGGTGCTCCCGCACCTGCGCGTCCGCCGCAGCGGTCACGTGATCCAGATGTCGTCGGTGGCGGGCCTCGCCGCGAGCGGCGGCGCGGGCGCCTACTGCGCTTCGAAGTTCGCGCTCGAAGGTCTCTCCGAGTCGCTCGCGTACGAGATGGCGCCCTTCGGCGTGGCGGTCACCCTGGTCGAGCCCGGTGCGTTTCGAACGTCCTTCGCGGGCGGCTCCGCGCACCTCGCCGCGCGCGTCATCGACGAGTACACGGCGGGCGCGGCCTCGCAGCGCGCGCGCCTCGCGAACCTCGACGGGACGCAGCCCGGCGACCCCCACAAGCTCGCCGCGGCGGTGCTCAAGCTCGTCGACATGCGCGACCCCCCGACGCGGCTCGTGCTCGGCAACGACGCGCTCACGCGGGCCCGCGCGCGGGTCGCGTGGGTGCAAGCGGAGCTCAGCGCGAACGAGTCGGTCTCGCGTGGCACCGACTACGAGGGCGCGCCCGAGGCATCGGGCCTCGCGGGCTTCGAAGCGCCGAAGCGCAACGCGCGCTGAGCTTCAGAAGCCCACCTGGAGGCCGAGCGAGAAGCGCGCGAGGGTGCGCTCGATGCCGCCGAGGGGAAGCATCCCCGTGAGGTGCAGCGCGACGCCGCGGCCGAGGTGCGCGCGCAGCGAGAGGCGCGGCGCGATGTACTCGAGGGGGCCGCTCGGGTCGTTGCCGATGCGCACCTCGACGCCGAGCACGGGCTCGAACCACGCCGCGATGAGCGCCGCCGCGTCGAGCGAGGCGCGCACGCTCCCGTACGCGAGGCCGTGCCCGCCGAGGAACGACATCTCGATCGGCACCGACAGACCGCCGAGGAGGTTGATGCGACGGTGCGGCGTCCACATGGCCGCGACGCCCGCCTCGATGCCCGTGCGCAGCGCGTACTGCGTGGGCGTCTCGGTGGGCAGGAGCACGCGCACGTAGGTCGACACGCGGAGGTTGTCCTGCGCGATGAGCCCGACGTGGAGGCCCACGTCGGAGGGGCCGAGGCCGATGTCGGTCGCGAGGAGCGTGGCGTTCTGCACGTAGCGGTAGCGCAAGGCCGTGAGCGCGCCCGTGAGCCACACGCGACGCGTGAGGGGGACGGTGCCCGAGAGGACCGCCTCGGCCCCGAGCGCGCCGTAGAAATCAGGCTCGTCGATGAGGGCCGCGCCGCGGAGGTCGAGTCCCACACGCGCGTCGGAGCAGGGCGCGGGCGTGGTGCCGAAGTCTGCGGGGCCCATCGTGAGCGCGATGGGCAGCGGAACACCCGCGCGGCCGCGCGAGCATCGCTGCGCCGACGAGATCGCGGGGAGGAGCGAGAGCGCGAGGGTCGCCGAGACGAAGAGCGCGCGCGTCGTGGTGCTCATTGCGGTGCCCTCCAGCCGTTGCCGTCGACGTCGACCACGAAGGGGTTGGTGAACGCGTAGGGGAGCGTCCCCGGAGAGATCACGTCGACGTGAAAGCGCGGATCGGATTCTCGCGGTCG
The DNA here is from genome assembly GCA_046351535.1 of Polyangiales bacterium. Taxonomy (GTDB): domain Bacteria; phylum Myxococcota_A; class Polyangia; order Polyangiales; genus CAISKJ01. The sequence continues at coordinate 40,352 of JAXLYG010000016.1, read as the reverse complement.
CGCGAGGTTGATGTCGTCGAGCGCGCCGTCTCCGTCTCCGTCGATGTGATCGACGAGTCCGTCGGCGTCTTCGTCGTCGACCGCGCGCGGGAGCGGGAGCCCCGCCTCGACGACGATCCACCCGTCGCTCCCGCCGAGCAGATCCGAGAGCGCGACGCGGCCGCGCCATCGCACGATTCCCTCGTTGCCGAAGGGGTTTGCGGGGGTGGTGACCTCCGCGCCCGAGACGGTCCTCACGACGCGTCCGTTGACCACGAAGCGCACCTCCGTGACGGGGATCCACGGCGCGGCGCGCACCTCGACGTCGAGCATCGCGCCCGCCGCGGGCCTGAACGAATCGACGCTCGGGGTCACCGCGTTCCCCTGCGCGTCGGTGGTGCGCGCTTCGATGTAGGGGCCGTTGGTTCCGACGATGCGGCCCTGTCGCACGGCGCGGTTGAAGCCGTCGGCGTTGAAGCGCGCGCGGTCGAAGCCCGCCCGCACGATGTTGCGCGGATACCCGAGCTGCTCGGTCGTGAGCGAGTGGCTGTCGCTGTTGGCCGTGCCGCCGCGGATGAGTCCGCGGTTGAGCATCGCGAACCAGCTCGCGCGGTACGTGAGGTTGAGCACGACCTCGGAGCCGTTCATGGCCTCCTGCACGTTCCAGTCGATGTTGCGCGGCGCGGAGGGGCCGCCGGGGCGGCGCCAGAGCATGCCCATCGCGGTGCCGTCGTCGCCGAGCGGGAGCGGTCGCGTGGGGTTGAACCCGAGCATGCGGAAGTAGCCCTCGTCGCGTCCGGCCTTGGAGTGCGCCGTGGGGTGGTTGAGCTGCATCACGCCCTCGGCGCTCATGCGCGCGCGCATCCGTTCGAAGAGCTGACCGGGCTCGACGCGCTCGTCCCAGGGCATCCCGTTGCTCGGGAGCGTGGTGTCGTAGCGCATCGGCCAGAACATCCAGTGACCGATCACGCGCGGAAAGGTGTCGCCCGGCGGAACGAGCCACGGCACCAGCGGCGTCGCCTCGACGCCCGGAACGATCACCACGCGATCGGCCACGCCGAGGTCTGCCGCCGCGGACTGGTACGAGGTCACGACGTCGTGGTCGGTGGCGATGATGACGTCGACGCCCGCGGTCACGAAGCTCTGCACGCGGTCGGTGTCGGGAAAGGCCGTGTCGAAGCTCCGCCCGCCGTGCACGTGCATGTCGGCGGAGACCGAGTCCGCGGGGTAGAGCCCGTCGATGCGTCGGAGTCGGAGCTCGGCCTGCGCGGTCTCTCCCTCGCGTACGGTGATGCGCTGTCGCGCGAGCGTCGTGCTCGGACCGGCTGTTCCGTAGACCCAGTAGGTGCCCGCGGGCGCCGCGAAGGCCGCGCCGCCGTCGAAGGCCAGCACGCGGTTGCACGCGGGCGACGACCCGTGCGGCGGACCGAGGAAGGGCGCGCAGCTCGGCTCCGAGAGCGCGCCGTGGAGCGAGCCCGACACCGACGAGACCGACGTCTCTCCCTCGATGGGCACGAGCACCAGCTCGGCGGCGAGGGGCGCGTCGGTGAGGTCTTCGCGCACCTGGATCTCGACCTGGCCCGCGGGCGCGACGCGCAGGTCTCCGAGGTCGACGTTGGCGCCCGTGGCGCGCGTGTTCATCGCCGTCGTGGTCGCGCGCCCGAAGCGGTGGAGCTGCACGCGAAGGGTCTTGCCCGAAGGCACCGAGAGCGAGAAGCGACCGTTCTCCGAGGGCACCGCTTGCGACCACACCGTGCCCGCGTTGGGATCATCGGGCGCGTTCGCCGAGGGCTCGTACGCGATCACCGACGCGAGGCGCTCGTCGCCGCCGATGGGGACGCCCGCCGTCGTGGTCACGCGGCCCGTGAGGGTGGTCACCGCGCCGCCGAAGAGCTTCGCGTGCGCTTCGAGCGCGAGGGCTCCGGCGCCCGCGATGCCGCCGCCCGCCGCGGCGAAGATCATCCGTTCGAAGACCTGCCCGTCGCCCGGTCGCACGATCGTGCGAGGGAGCCCCACGGCCGAGATGGTGCTGTCCTGCACGCCTTCGAGCGAGGCGCGCGTGCACGAGAGCGTGGCGTATGACACGGCGGGCGCGGCGTGAGATTGCGCGGCCATCCACGGCGTGAGGCGCCACGAGTTGTCGATCTCGAGGAGGTCGAGCGGCGGGTGCACGAAGCCGTTGCCCTGCGTCGGAATGAAGGGCGTCAGGCTGCGGTCGCCCCACCACCACGCGTCGCCGAGGAACCACGTCGCGAGCGTGCGTCCGCCGTTGAACACCTCCGTTCGAACGCGCACGCCGCGGTCGCAGGGGCGCAGCTCGTAGCGGGTGGTGACCGTCGCGCGCGAGTCTCCGTCGAGGGCGCCGCGCGCGATGACCGCGACGAGGTCGGTCTTCGTGAGCAGCTCGAGCGACGTGTACTTCACGCCGTCGCGCGGGAGAATGCCGGTGATGGTGTAGATGAGGTTGAGGTGATCGCCCGCGCCGCGCGGCGCGATGTCGAGGATGTTTCCGCCGCTCGTGGCGAGGTGGTGCGGGTGATCGATGGCGTCGATGACCACGCGCACGTAGTCGTTCTCGAGCACGAGGTCACCGACGGCGGCCTCGGCGTCGAGCCCCGGCGGACGCTGGTCTGCGCTCGTGACGCGGTACACCTCGACGCGCGAGTTCTGGCACGTGTACACGAGCCCGCTGCAGGGCGGCGGAGGCACGCATGCGGGATCGCCGGAGCCGAGACACCCGACGGTCTCGTCGGCGCATGTGAGCGACAGCGCGAGCACGCACGGCGCGAAGAGTCGCAAGGGGCTTTGGCGCATGGCGGCCGCGATGAGAGCGCCGAGCGATGCGTCGGGTCAACAGCGTCGAGCGGGCGCTTGCGACAGAGGGCCGCGGCGCGCGTCGGGTGCACGGTCGAACGCACACGAGGCGCGCGAGAGGCCGTCAGAGATCGAGGGTGGGCCTCGACGGATCAGGCGTCGTGCGCCGCGGAACGCCCGCGGTTCGAATCGGGTGCGGAGGCTGCGGCCGCGGCTGCGGCTGCGTGGGCGTCACCGCGCGAACGGCGCCTCCGCCGCGAGGCTGCGTGGTGGTGGGCGGCGGAACGGTCGGCGTCTCGGGGGGAGCGGTGGGCTGCTGCGGATCCGCCTGCGGAACGAGCTGCGGCGGCTGCGGGGTCACGGGCGCCTGAACGCCGCCCGTGGTGTTCTGCGGCGGAGGCGGGACGACGTTCACGGGCGCGACGGCGCCCGCGGTGCGGCCGATGTCGCGGGTGCTCCCGTGGGACACGAGGCCGAGGGCGACGCCGAGCTCGCGGAGGCCCTCGGCGACCCTCCCGTTGCCCGCGTTTTGAAGGCCCTGCGCGCCGTGGCGCTCGAGCTCATCGGCGCGAGAGTCGCCGCACTGGGGAGACTCGCACGCGGGCACGAGCGCGCCGCTCGCGAGGGCGACGGCGAGCGCGGGGAAGCGTCCCCGATACTGCGTCGATTGCGGGGTGCGCGTGGGTTCGGGGGGCGTCGCGGAGAGGGTGCGCGGCGCGGGACGCGGTGAGGGTCGAGGTTTCATGGGTGTTGTCTCCCGCTGAACCCGCGAGCCTCTCACGGCGTTGGGGGCGACGAAAGCCCTTGAGCTCTTCAGCGCGCGAAGGCGAGCACCTGGACCACCGCGCTCATCCCGTTGTGGAGCACGCCCTCGTGGATCTCGCGCTCCTTCTCGACGGCGATCTCGAAGGAGAGCCCCGCGAGGTCCTCTCGCAGATCGTCGAGCGTGTAGAGCAGCGAGACATCTTTGGGGCCGCCCGTTCCGTGGGCGAGCTGCGCGGGGGTATACGCTTCGAGCACGAAGGCTCCGCCCGGTCGCAGCCCCTTCGCCGCCGCGCGATGCACGGCGCGCCGAAGCGGCATCGGGAGGTGGCAGAACACCGACACGATCACGTCCCACGACGCGGGTTCGAGCGCGTAGGTCGAGAGGTCGGCGTGCACGGTCTCGATGCGCAGCCCCGCGGCCTCGGCCCGCGCGCGCGCCCTCGCGAGCCCCGCGGACGAGGCGTCGAGCGCCGTGACCGCGTAGCCCTGTCGCGCGAGGTGCATCGCGTTGCGCCCCTCGCCCTCACCGAGCGAGAGCGCCCTGCCGCGCGGGAGCCGCGCGGTCACCTCGACGAGAAAGTCATTGGGCGCCTCGCCGTACGCGAGCTGCGGGCCGGAGAAGCGCTCGTCCCAGAATGCTTCGACGCTCATCGGGCGCGGAGGGTAACACCGCCGCGCGGCGGGAGACCACGCGATGGCATCACGCGACCACGCGTTCCGCGCGGCGCTCTCTGCGCGGTGTTTTTGTCTGACGGCTCTTGACGACGCGCGGTGTCGGGGCCACCGACGGGCAACGTCCCGCCGACGTGCGCGCGGCGCCGGGGCGCAGCGGAGGCGATGCCGTGTTTCAACGAGGCGCTGGGTGGGTCGCGGTCTTCGCGATGTCGGTGTCGGGATGCTTCGTCGGCGCGTCGGGGGCGATCCTCGCGCACTCCGCCGGACCGCGCATGGTCGAAGAGGCCGTCTCGGTGGGAGTACCCCTCCGGCGCGGTGATTTCGGTCGCGCCGAGGGTGCGCTCGAAGGCGCCATCGGGCAGCGCCTCGACACGCCCGGCCGCTCGCTGCGCGCGTCGCTCCGCGGGAGCTATCAGGGCCAGCCCCTCGGGTGGCGCGGCCCCGGATTCCGCGCGGGGTGGCTCCTCGGCGCCTCCCTCGACCTGCTCTGGATCGATGACTATCGCGCGCAGGTCAGCGAGACGATCCACCTCGGCGGATCGCTCTACGCGCCGACGGGCGAGAACCGCGGATTCGGCTTCTCGTTCGAAGGATTCGTCGGCGCGGCGCAGACGCCGACCACGTCGGGAGATCCGAGTCCGACGCTGCCCGACGGCGTCGTGGGCGGCGCGATCCTGCGCGCCTGGTACGACATCCATGCGCCCGACTCGGGCTCCGGTTCGTCGTCACACGGCGCGGGGCTGCTCGGGCGAGCGAACGTCCCTCGACGACGGTGAGGTATTCCGACACCGCGCGCGATAGGATGCGCGCGATGGATGGGCAACGCGCGCTTACGCTCCTCGGCCTCGTCGTCGTCTCCGCGTCGTGCGCGAGCGACCCCGCAGTCATCACGCCCGTCGCAGACGCCGCGACGGATCGACCTCGCACCGACGCCACGACCGACGCGCCACGCGACGCGACCCTCGACTCTGCGATCGACGTCGCGACCGACGTTCCGCGCGACGCGCCCACGGACGGACGCGTGTCGTGCTCGGATGGACGCCTCGCGTGCAACGGCGTCTGCTGCGCCAGCGGGACGAGCTGCGCGGGCGGCTTCTGCTGCGCCGAGAGCGAGCGCTGCGGCGGCGCGTGCTGCGGCCCCGGACGACGCTGCGAGGGAGGCACCTGCGCCCTCGACTGCGGCGCGCGTCCCCGCTGCGGGTCGGGCGCGATGGCCGTGTGCTGCGCCGCCGCGCAGGTCTGCTACCTCGGCGCGTGCGCGACGCCCGGCGCGATGTGCTCGGACCTCATGCGCTGCCCCGACGGACAGTACTGCGAGACCACGCTCTCGCGGTGCCTCCCGAGGCCCACGAGCACCGAGGTCTGCGAGCACCGACCCACCGCGGGCGCCTTCGCGCCGACGCTCAAGTGGGCGTGGAGCGGCGATCCCGACGTGCTCCCCACGCACGACCAGGTGATGATGCAGCCCGTCGTCGCCAACCTCAACGACGACAACCGCGACGGACGCATCGACCGCGACGACATCCCCGACGTCGTGTTCAGCACCTTCGCCGCTGGAAACTACTGGAGCGAAGGCATTCTGCGCGCGGTCTCGGGCGCCGACGGTCACCGCCTCTGGCCCGTCGAGGCCCCCGAGTACCGCACCACGCCGGGATCGTCCGTCGCCATCGCCGACATCGACCCGACCTCACCCGGTCCCGAGCTCATCACGTGCTCGCCGAGCAACAGCGCCGCGCGCGTCGCCGGTCACGCGATGATCCTCCGCGCCGACGGACGCCTCCTGCGACGCGTGATGGACGTCCCCTGCGGCTTCTCGGCGCCCGCGATCGGCGACATGGACAACGACGGGACCGCCGAAATCGCCGTGCGAAACGTGGCCTTTCACCCCGACGGCACCGTGCTCCCGGGCTTCGCGTCGGCGACGCGCGTGACCGCGGGCACCGACGCGACGGACTTCGTCGCGCTCGCAGACCTCGACGAGAACGGCACGCTCGAGATCGTCCAGGGCAACAGCGCCACGCGCGTCGACGGGACGGTGCTCTGGCGACGGATGGACCTCGCCAACGGCTCTCCCGCGATCGCCGACCTCAACGGCGACGGACACCCCGACGTGGCCGTCGTGCAGCCCACGACGCACAGCGTGATCGCCCTTCGCGGAAGCACCGGCGAGACCCTCTGGGGCCCCATCGAGATCAACCAGTTTCCGACGCCGTCGGGGCCCACGGGCGGAGGCCCGCCGACCATCGCGGACTTCAACGGCGACTCGCACGCCGACGTCGCGACCGCGGGCGGATACAACTACCTCGTGCTCGACGGCCGCAACGGCACCGAGCTCTGGCACACGGCCTCGCAAGACACCTCGTCGCGGGTGACGGGGTCGAGCGTGTTCGACTTCGAAGGCGATGGACGCGCCGAGGTCGTCTACAACGACGAGCTCCTCCTGCGCGTGTACCGCGGCACCGACGGCAACGTGCTCTGGAGCCAGTGCAACACCTCGGGGACGCTCTGGGAGTATCCCCTCGTCGTCGACGTCGACCGCGACGACAGCGCAGACATCGTGGTGATGGGCAACAACTACGGCTCTGCGCGGCTCATGTGCGCCGACGGCTCGCGGCCCTTCACGGGCGTGCGCGTCTACAGCGACCCGACGCGCGAGTGGGTCCGCACGCGCGCCATCTGGAACCAGCACACCTACCACGTCACGAACATCGACGACGACGGCCGCGTCCCTCGCCGCGAGACCGCCAACTGGAGCGTGCGCGGGCTCAACAACTTTCGTCAGAACGTGCAGCCCGACGGGCTCTTCGACGCGCCCGACCTCGTGGCCGTCGACCTCGACGCAGACCTCACCGCGTGCCCCGCGCGCATGGCCTTCCGCGTACGCATCCTCAACCGCGGACGCGCGGGCGCTCCCGCGGGCGTTCCCGTGGTGTTCTTCACGGGGTCACCCGCCGGGACGCGCACGCGCCTCGGCCGCGTCGTCACCACGCGTCGGCTCCTCCCGGGTGAGAGCGAGACGCTGTCGGTCCCCTATGATGTTCCGATGGCGCAGCGGCTCATGCCCGTGACGGTCTTCGTGGTGATCAACGACGCGCGCGAGATGCCCGTCTCGACGCTTCACGAGTGCCGCGACGCGAACAACACCGTCGGCCCGCAAGACTTCGCGTGCTGGGTCCCGGGCTGAGCGGTCACGTCCGCGGAGCGTTTTCGAGCGGCGCGCTCGACTCCATCTGCACCCGCGATCGAATGCTCACCTGCCCGGGGAGCTGAACCTGGAACCACCCGCGGCTCTCGTCGAAGCTCCCGCCGATCGTGGGCGCGAAGAGTCTCCGCGTGGCCACCACCGTGAAGCTCCATCGCGACGAGCGTCCGCCGGGGAGCGCCACGGGGTCCTGCGCGTCGACGCCCTCGCGCACCGCCGCGAGCGCAGCGCGATCGAAGGCCGCCATCCCCGACGAGCGGACGATGCGTACGTCGAGCACGCGACCGTTGGGATCCTGATCGACCTGCACCTCGACGCGCGTCGTGCGGGAGTTCCTTCGCCACGACTCTTCGCCGGTGTCGGTGGGGAGTCCCATGCGCGCGGTGGGACCGTTCCCCGCCACGCCGCCGATGGCTTCGATCGCGTCGACGGCGCCGCCGAGCCGCTCTCTCGGCGCCTCGAGAATCTGCCGCTGTCGTCGCATCACGCGCTCGCCGAGGATGCGCATCGCGCGCTCTGGCGCGAGCAGCCCCGAGAGCAGGGTCTCGCCGAGGTTGGGCACGCGCACCACGCCCGGACGCCACACCTCGGAGACCCTCCGACGGACGTTCCAGAGGTACGCGCGAACGCCCGGCGCCTCGCGGACGGTCGACTCCGCGAGCACCTCACGCACGTAGCCCTGCGAGGCCGCGCGAGCGCGATCGAGCTCGCTCCCGGCGCTCCCCGCGAAGAGCGCGCGGCGCGCGGGCGCATCCCCTGACTGCGTCACGTCCAACGGAAAGCTCATCGACGAAGGGCTCGCGCGGAGCAGGTCGGTCGCGCGCAACCTCGGCGCCTCAACGGGCGGAGGCGCGGGCGGCACTTCGGGCGCGGGCGGCGCCTCGACGGGCGGCGCCGCGGGCGCGGGTCGCTGCGCGGGCGGCGCGATCGTGCGCGAGGGCGGCGCGCTCCTCGGTGTGATTCTCGGAGGCGCGGACGCCGCGGGTGTCGGAGGGAGCACCCGTCGTTCGGTCACGACCTCGGGAGCCGACGTCTGCTCGATGGAGAACTCCGACGCGAGGACGCGCTGAACGAAGGCGCTCCGCGATGGCCGCTTCGGCAACGCGAGGAGCAGCCCGAAGAGGGCGAGGTGCGCTCCGACCGACGCGATCAGCCAGCGCGTGCGGTCAGGACCGGGCATCTCGAATTGGGATGCGCGTGGGGGAGCGCGAGGTGCGGCGGCTGACAAAGGTCACGATCGTACAAAGTCGGGAGAAGGCGCGGTGTAGACCAGGCCGGGCATTCTGGCATACAGGTAAATACCTATTCCATGTCGGTCATGACAGAGCCCGCAACTGCCTTCAGCAGGATGCTCGATGGACTGATCGAGGGGTGCCAGATCCTCGATCCGGCGTGGCGCTACGTCTACGTCAACGAGACGGCCGCGAAGCACGCGCTGCGGACGCGCGACGAGCTCCTCGGCGCGTCGCTCCTCGAGCTCTACCCCGGCGTCGACTCGACGCCCATGTTCGCGATGCTCTCGCGCTGCATGAGCGCGCGCGAGCCCGAGGAGATGCTCAACGAGTTCGAGTACCCCGACGGGAGCCGAGCGTGGTTCGAACTCCGCGTCAGGCCCGTGCCCGAGGGGATCCTGGTGATGTCCCTCGACGTGACCGCGCACCGGGCCGCGGAGCGCGACCTGCTCCAGGATCAGTTCGCCGCCCTCGCGGTGAGCGCGCCCGGCGTCGTGTGCTCGTTCCGCCGTCGCCCCGACGGGACGATCTGCATGCCCCACGCGACGCCCTCCATGGCCGAGCTCTACGGCATCTCGGCCGCGACGCTGGCGCGCGATGCGGCGCCCCTCTTCGACCGCATCGTCGCGGAGGACCGCCGCCGCGTCGAGGCCGACATCGCCCGCTCCGCCGAGACGATGCGCCTCTGGCACGGCGTGTTTCGCTACGAGCATCCCTCCCGGGGCTTGCGCTGGATCGAAGGGCGATCGCTGCCGCGCCGCGAGCCCTCGGGGGCGCTCATCTGGCACGGCTTCGTGATGGACATCACCGAGCGAAAGGCCGCCGAGGCCGCGCTCCGTGAGACCGAGGAGCAGCTCCGCGCGGCGCAGAAGATGGAGGCCGTCGGGCGCCTCGCGGGCGGCGTCGCGCACGACTTCAACAACCTCCTCACGATCATCGGGTCGTACACCGACTTCGCGCTCGACACCGTGCGCGACACCGAGCTCCTCGCGGACCTCCGCGAGGTGCGCGAGGCGACGCGGCGCGCCGAGGCCCTCACGCGACAGCTCCTGGCCTTCAGCCGGAGGCAGATCCTGCAGCCCGTGGTGGTCGACCTCAACACCCTGGTGACGTCGACCGAGCGCATGCTCCGGCGGCTCATCGGCGAGGACATCGACGTGGTGGTCGCGAAGGGCCAGTGGCTCTGGGCGACGCGCGTCGACCCGGGGCAGATCGAGCAGGTACTGATGAACCTCGCGGTCAACGCGCGCGACGCCATGCCCGGCGGCGGGAGGCTCACGGTCACCACCGCGAACGTCGAGCTCGACGAGGCCTACGCCGCGCGGCACGTCGACGCGAGGCCGGGTCCGCACGTGCGGCTCACCGTGAGCGACACGGGCTGCGGGATGGACGACGCCACGCGCGCCAGGATCTTCGAACCGTTCTTCACCACGAAGGGGCCGGGCAAGGGCACGGGCCTCGGCCTCGCGATGGTCTACGGGATCGTCAAGCAGAGCGGCGGGAGCATCGAGGTCGACTCGGCGCCGGGCCTCGGGAGCACCTTCTCGATCTACCTCCCGAGAGAGACCACGCTCGTGCGCGAGGAGAGCCGACCGCGCGTGAGCGACCGGGTCATGGGCACCGAGACCATCCTCGTGGTCGAAGACGAGGAGGGCGTGCGAAACCTCGCGCAGCGCATCCTCTCGGCCTCGGGCTATCGCGTGCTCGTGGCGGGCAGCTCCGAGGAGGCCCTCCGCCACTGCGCCGACCCCGACCTCGACGTCGCGCTGCTCCTCACCGACGTGGTGCTCCGCGGCGAGAACGGCCGCGACCTCGCCGAGCACCTCGCGCCGCGCTGGCCGAACATGCGCGTGCTCTTCATGTCGGGCTACACCGACGACACCATCGCTCGCTGCGGCATCGTGGGCGGCGAGACCCGCTTCATCGGCAAGCCCTTCAGCGTCGACGCCCTCACCCGCAAGGTGCGCGCTGCGATCGACGCCTGACGCGTCGGTCGAGATCGATCGCGAAGCTCGTCCGTAGGAGGGAGCCATGCGCTCTCACATCACGGCCCTCTCGGCCACCCTCCTGACGTCTGCCCTCAGCACCAGCGCCCTCGCGCAGTACAACCCCTCCGCCGCCGCGAGCCGCCCGAGGGCGCGCGTCTCCGTGCCGGTGCGCGAGGCCAACGGCGCGGTCACGTGGCACGACGAGTACCGCGCGCCCGCCGCCGACCGCTACGGCAACGCCGACGGGAACCAGTACGACCTCGCCATCGACGGCGCATTCGAGGGCCAGACCGTGGCCGTGCTGCACCTCTACACGAGCGAGGGCTTCGACTTCTCGCTCCCGCGCGCGGCGCTGCGAGAGAAGGGCTTCTCGGTGTACCGCTGGTCGAACGCGGCGCCGCGCATCGACGAGTTCCGCGCGGGCCTCGCGCGCGCCAACCAGCTCTGGGTGATCTCGAGCAGCGCGCGGACGCTGAGCGACGCGCACCTCGAAGCCATTCGCGAGTTCTTCGAAGCGGGCCACGGGGTCTACATCTGGGGCGACAACGCCCCGTACTACGCCGACGCGAACGCCGTGGCCGAGCGGCTCTTCCGCGGGAGCATGGAGGGCAACCTCCCCGGCGATCAGGTCGTGTCGCTGCGTCAGGGGTCGCGCGGTCCGGGCATCCTCGCGGACCACCTCCTCTCGACGGGGATCGAGCGGCTCTACGAGGGCATCACCATCGCGACGATCCAGCCGAACGACGCGCTCTCTCCGCTGCTCTACGGCTCCGCGGGCAACCTCGTCGCGGCCTTCTACGACCACGGCGGTCGCCGCGCGATCCTCGATGGGGGCTTCACGCGCCTCTACCTCCACTGGGACACCGCGGGCACCGCGCGCTACGTGAAGAACGCCGCCGCGTGGCTCGCCAACGCGGAGCGCTTCGGCAGCGCCGTCGTGGGGCACGGCGTTCCGCTGACCACGGGTCCTCGCGTGAACGCGCCGACGCCCTCGACGCCCGTTGCGCCCGCGGCGCCCGTGGTGGTCGCGCCCGAAGCGCGGCCGCAGGCGAGCGCCACGGATCGCCCCGCGATGCCGCTGTCTCACCGCATCGGCTTCGGCGCGCTCGCGGGGCTCTTTCTCCTCGGCCTCGCGTTCTCGCGCGGCCCGAAGGAGTGACGCGCTACGCGTCGTCGGTCCGCCGGCGGTTCACCCCACCGGAGGGTGAAGCTGGCTGACAATGCCGCTTGAATCCGGGGTTCCGGAGGACCGTCACCCCGGGCAAATTCGCCGAGCGCCGCACCGGGCATTGAAGCTGGCTGACGCGCCGACCCGGCGCCGTGGGGTGCGCGCCGCACCGGGCATTGCCCGGCGCTCCTGGGGTGGCGTGGCGAAGGCGTCGAACGTGAACCGGTCGCGGCGCCGAGAGATCTCGATGCTCTGACCGCTCGCGCTCCGCCCGCTGACGCGAGCGCCGGGCAATGCCCGGTGCGGCGCTCCCCGGGGTGACGGTCCTCCGGAACCCCGGGACTCAAGCGCATTTTCAGCCAGCTTCATTGCCCGGCGCTCATGGGGTGGCGTGGCGAAGGCGTCGAACGTGAACCGGTCGCGGCGCCGAGAGATCTCGAAGCTCTGACCGCTCGCGCTCCGCCCGCTGACGCGAGCGCCGGGCGGGTGCAGCGCTCCGATTCGGTCGCGAACGGGCGGTGTCTCAAGCGGTATTGTCAGCCAGCTTCGGTGTCCGCCGGAACCCCGGGACTCAAGCGGTATTGTCAGCCAGCTTCGGTGTCCTCCGGAACCCCGGGATTCAAGCGGCATTGTCAGCCAGCTTCGGTGTCCGCCGGAACCCGGTGCGCCTACGCGTCGTCGAGCGCGCGCTCGTCGTCGTCTTCGTCGTCGTCGAGATCGCGCGTGCGAAGCGCCGCCGTGAAGCTCACCGAGGCCCTCACCTGCGGCGGCAGCGCGTCGACGGCGATGCGTCGCCCGCGGGTGCGCGCGACGGCGTAGTCGATCGCGTCGAAGAGCTCGCGCACGTTGCCCGGCCACGGATACGCCCGCAGCGCCGCGAGCGCCTCGGAGGAGAGCCCCACCGCGGGCTTCGCGTGGAGCCGACACGCGCGGTCGACGGCGAGCAGCGAGAGCGACTCGACGTCGTCGGCGCGCGCCCGCAGCGGCGGGATCTGCAACGTCGCAGACACCCTGGAAACAAGCTCCGACGGCAGGTCGAGCTCGCTCACCGCGCGCCGCGCCACGAGCACCAGCCGCACCTTGCACGCGTACGGATCGACGGCGCCGATGCGCCGCGCGCGCGCGTCACGCACCGCGTCGAGGAGCGCCACGTGCGCGTCGTGTCCGAGCGCGGCCACGTCTTCGATGACGAGCGTTCCGCCCATCGCGTGTTCGAACCAGCCCGGACGAGGACGCGCCCCGCGCTGGTCTCCGACGAGCGACGCGAGGGCGTCTCCGTCGCGCATCGACGCCGCGTCGAGGATCACCAGCGGGCCATCACAGCACGCGCTCTTCGCGTGGATCGCGCGCGCCACCGCGGCCACGCCCGCGCCGGGCTCCGCGAGGAGGCACAGCGGCGCGTCTCCGGCGCTCACGGCCGCGATGCGCTCTGCGAGGGCGCGCATCGTGGCCGAGTAGCCCACCCACGCCTCGTCGAGCGATCCGAGCGAGCGGAACGCCCGCACGCCGCGCTCCCGTTCGAGGAGGTGACGGTGCTCCGACTCGGCGGCCTCGCGTCGCGCGTCGGACTCGTCGGCGCGTTGCATGGCCTTCGCCTCGCGCTCGCGCGAGCGCTCCATCGCGCTGATGAGCGAGAGCGAGCCCGCCATCGAGCGGGTGACCGCCGTGAGCCGCACCTCCTCTTCGTAGGTCGGCGCCTCGACGCGTCCGCCGCGGGGGAGGAGCACCACGCCCATGAGCTCTCCGTCGCCGTCGAGCAGCGGCGCCGCGCCGAGGGCGCCGTGCGCGTCGAGGCCCGCGATGAGCGGACGAAGCTCCGCGCGACGCACCTGATACGGGCGCAGCGTGTCGGCGAAGACCACCGTCGGACGCGCCCTCAGCCACGAGAGGATCGCGCGCTCGGACTCGATGGAGAGGTTCGCCGCGGCCGCGGAGCCCGTCACGTCGACGCGAAAGGTCTCCCTCCGATCGAGCACCCAGAGCGCTGCGGGCGCCCTGAGATTGCGCGACGCCACACGCAACGGATCGAGCACCGCGGAGGCGAGGTCCGTGAGCGTCGAGACCGTGCGCAGCCCCGCTTCGATCTCGTCGCACGCGTCGAGGAGGCGTCCCCCGTCGGGGCGTAGTCGGCGCTCCGCCGCGGGCCACGCGAGGATCATCGCGATCGTCCCGATGGGCGCACCCGCCGCCGCGAACTCGGGGAGACCGAGCGCGACGAGCGATCCGACGGCGATGCCCACGGCGCCCGCGGCGCAGCGACGCGCGAGGCGCGACGCGTGTTCGAGGCCGATGGCGCCGGTGCCGAGGGTCATTCCCACGACCTGCGCGACGAGGCCCGCGGACATCACCAGCGGTGACGTTCTCCGTCCGAGCACCACGTCGACCACGATGGCCGACATGAGCGCGAAGGCGCCGAGGCCCGGCGCGATGAGCCGCGCGCGGTCGATGGGCGCGAGGGGCCTCCGCACCGCGTGGACGTAGAACAGCACGGTCACCACCGCGGCCACGGGGCCGAGCGCGCGGAGGTCGGGCAGCCACGACACCCAACCGAGCGGAGACCACAGCCCGATGCCCGCCGCGGCGCCCACGAGCACGCCGGGGAGCAGCGCCCTTCGAAGCGTGTCGGAGCGCAGCGGGAGCGCCGTCGCGAGCACCGTCGAGAGCGCGAGCACCTCGCCCGCCGTCACGGCGTACGTGACCCGAAGCAGCGTCGACGGTGGAACACGGCCCGACGCGAGCGTCGCGATCGCGATGGCCGCCAACGCGCCAGCCACGGCCGCGGCTTCAGACGCCGCGGGCGCTTCGGCTTCGAGGGCCCTGCGCGGTGCGAGCGCGACGCCGATCGCGAGCAGCGCGACCGCGGCGCCTTCGAGCGAGACCCCGCGGCCCGAGGCGCCCCACGTCGCCATCGCGACGCACGCGGCGGCGATGGCTGAGAGTTCGCTCCAGGGTACGCGCAGTCGGGTGGGGGTCATCGCGTCGGGGAAGGTGCCGCGCGACACAGGGCGCGACGCGCGAATCCTAAGCAGAGACCGCGCGAGAACACCAGATCACCGCCCGCGATGGTGCGCGCGGCGCGTTCTGTCGCCCGCGTCAGGGAGGCGACGACTCGGTCTCGGGGGCGACGCGGTCCTGCACGCGGATCTCGCACATCGCGCCGAGCTCATCGAGGGCGTCGAGGGCGAGGTTCATCTCCGCGCGGGTGTGGCCGCGGGTGACGTTCACGCGCAGGCGCTCCTCGCCGATCTTCACGCCGGGGTACGTGATGGGCACCATGTGAACGCCCTTGTCGTAGAGCATGTGGTGCATCACGAGGGCCTTGCGCTCGTCGCGCACCATCACCGGCATGATGTGGGTGTTCGACGCGCCGAGGTCGAAGCCCCGGCGCACGAGCTCCGAGCGCATGTAGGCCGCGTTGGCGTGGAGCTCCGCGACGAGGGCGGGGCCGTTCTCTTCGAGCATCGTGAGCACCTCGGCGGCCGCGGCCACGATGGGCACCGGCAGCGTCGCGCTGAACACGAAGCTGCGGGCCGTGTGCTGGATGAGCTCCACCACGTCGGTCTTGCCGAGGATGATGCCGCCGATGCCGCCGAAGACCTTCGAGAAGGTGCTCACCACGACGGGGACGTGTCCTTCGAGCGAGAGGTCCTCGAGGATCCCGCGGCCGTGCGTGCCGAGCGTGCCCGAGCCGTGGGCGTCGTCGACGACGAGCACGGCGCCGTAGCGCTCGCACACCTCGTTGATCTCGCGGAGCGTCCCCTTGTCGCCGTCGAGCGAGTAGATGCCCTCGACGAGCACCATCGCGTTCTCGCGCTCGCGGCTCTTGAGAATGCGCTCCAGCGAGCGCGCCGAGTTGTGGTTGAAGAACCTCACCTCGGGGGCCTTCTTCGGCGTCCCCGCCGCGAGGAAGGTCCCGTCGAGGATGCACGCGTGCGAGAGCTGGTCGAGCACCAGCGTGGTCTTCTCGTCGGCGAGCGCCATGATGGTGCCCACCATCGCCTGGTAGCCCGTCGTGGTGACGAGGGCCTTCTCGAAGCCGAAGTACTTCGCGAGGCGCTGCTCGAGCTCGACGTGGGCCACGGTGGTGGCCTGCACGCGGCTCGACGAGAGGCCGCACGCGTAGCGATCGACCGCGCGGTGCGCCGCCTCGATCACGCGCGGGTGCGTGGTGAGCCCCAGGTAGTCGTTGGAGCTGAAGTTCACGAACGCGTGGCCGTTCACCGTCGTCCGCAATCCCCCCGATTCGAAGGGACGAAAGAACGGGTACACGCCCATCTCACGGGCTTCGCGCACGCGCGCCAGCTCCGTGTGCGCCTTGTCGTCGATCCAGCTCATGTCACCGCTCCGCTGCGTCGCACCACGAGGGCCGACGCGTTGCCGTAGAATCCAAGCGAGGGGATAAGTGCCGTCTTCACGGCGTCGTCCGCGGCCATCGCGGCGACCGCGGCGGCCAGCGCGAAGGCGCCCGCCGCGCCGAGCGTCTCGCCCGTGCGCAGCTTCACGTCGTGCGTCTTCTTCGCGCCGAAGCGCGTCGCGAGGGCCGCGCGCTCGACGCGGTCCATCGGGTCCCAGCCCGAGAGGCCCGAGGCGATCATGTCGACGTCGGAGGTCGCGAGCGACGCGTCGTCGAGGGCCATCGCGATGGCGCGTTCGAGCGCGCGCTGCGAGGGCGCGAAGAGCCTGTCGTCGTCGTCGGGGGGCTCGAAGGTCGTGCCATACCCTGTCACCACCGCGTGCACCTTCGCGTTGCGCGCGTTCGCGGCGGCGAGGGGCTCCATCACGGCGAGCACGGCGCCTTCGCCCACGGCCGTCGAGGGAGACATCCCCGTGCGGTGCAGCGCGAGCATGAGCGACTCGCTGAGGGCCTCGGCGCCGCCGACGAGGGCGGCCTTCGCGCGCCCCGAGGCGAGGTACATCTCCGCGCAGCCGATGGAGTCGACGGCGCCGGTGGGGCCGTTGACGACGGTGGCGTTGAAGGCGCGGAGGTCTTCCCAGATGCTCACGTAGCCGAGCGAGCTGTTGATGACCGTGTTCGGAAAGCGCGCCGGGTTGATGTACCGCGGGTCTTCGAGCTTCGCGACGAGGTTGAGCTCGTGGATCGCTTCGAGGCTCCCGTACGCGTTGGCCGCGGAGACGCCGAGGTCGTCGGGGCCGTAGGCGGTCCAGGCTCCCTTTGACTTGACGCCCGCGTGGTCGAGGCCGAGGCGCGCGGCGACGAGGTAGAGCTTCGTGAGCCGGTCGTTGTTGCGCAGGCCCTTGTCGCCGATGTGCTTCGCGGGGTCGAAGCCCTTCACCTCCGCGACGCGCGCGCCCTCGTAGGGCGCGAGGTCGAAGAGGCCGCAGTCGCTCGCACGCACGTCGGCGCTCGACGCGTAGCCCGCGACGAAGTCGCTCCACCCGAGGCCGTGGGGAGACACCACGCCGAGGCCCGTGATCGCCATGGGCTTCATCGCGCGCCCTCGCGATCCGACGGAGGCGGGAGGCGTCCGACGCGCGCGAAGCACACCACGGCGTCGTAGCCGCCGAAGGCCAGCGAGTTGTTGAGCACCACGTCGCCGCGCCCTTCGCGGGGCGCGTTCGCGACGACGTCGAGGTCGCACTCGGGGTCGGGGGTCTCGTAGCCGATGGTGGGCGGATAGATCCCCGTGAGCACGGTCTCGACGCAGCTCACGGCCTCGATGGCGCTCGCCGCGCCCATGCAGTGACCGATCATGCTCTTGACGCTCGAGATGGGGACGCGGCGACCCCCAAACACATCTTTCATCGCGCGGGTCTCGACGGCGTCGTTGGCGCGCGTCCCGGTGCCGTGCGCGTTCACGAAGTCGACCTCGTCGGGGTTGAGACCCGAGCGAGAGATCGCTTCGCGCATGGCGCGGGTGCTCCCCGTGGCCTCGGGGTGGGGACGGGTGATGTGATACGCGTCGCAGGCGATTCCGCAGCCGCCGACCTCGGCGAGCGCGGTGGCGCCGCGGCGTACGGCGTGGGCTTCGGACTCGAGCACGAGCACGCCCGCGCCCTCACCGACGACGAGCCCCTGGCGGTTGAGGTCGAAGGGCTGGCAGCGCTCGGGGGCGAGCGCGCCGAGGCGGAGAAAGCCGCAGTACTGGAGCCCTTCGAGCATCTCGGCGGCGCCCGTGATGACCACGTCGGCGCGCCCCGAGCGGAGCAGGTCGCACGCGTAGCCGATGGCGTAGTTGCCCGCGGCGCACGCGGCGGGGAGCGTGAGCACCGAGCCCCTGCACCCGAGCGCGCGCGCCACGTGGAGCGGAAGGAACGACGGCGAGTTGCGCGCGACGTCGAGGGGGTCGACGGCGTCGCGGCCCTTGCGGATCCATGACTCGTCGAGGCGAGAGAGCACGTCGGCCTCGCCCATCGTGGTGCCGAGCACGACGGAGGCGCGCTCGCTTCGAAGCGCGTCGGCGGAGAGGCCCGCGTCGGCGACGGCCATGCGCGCGGCGGCGATGGCCATGGCCGAGCAGCGGCCCGCGTCGCGGAGCTCGCGCGGCGTGAGGTGATCCTCCGCGCGGAACTGCGACACCTCGGCGGCGATGGCGCGATCGAGCGAGCTCGCGTCGAATGAGCGCACCGGCGCCGTGCCCGAGCGGCCGGCGAGGAGCGATGCCCAGAACTCTCTTCGTCCCAGACCGAGGGAGCTCACCACTCCGAGGCCCGTGACGTACACGCGTACCGTCATCGGCGGCGGCCTATACCGCCCTGCGCGCGCGCCATCAAGCGCGACGCCCGGTGCGTATTTCGCTGCGCGGTGCGGCGTGTTCCATGCGGCCAGTCGAGTCGCCAGCGCGGTGCGTGCGCGCGCGGATCGTTGCCTTGACAGTGCGGGCGAAGAGCGCGATGAACGCGCGCGTTTTCAACGCCCACTCGGAGACAGCATGACCACCGCACGCGACGAACTGCTCAAGCAATTCCAACGGATCGCCACCGAGGTGGCCGAGCGCGAGATCGCGCTGCCCTCGCCCGACACCCGCATCAGCGACCTCGGCATCGACTCGCTTGGGATGCTCGAGATCGTCGGCAGCATGGAGCGCGAGTTCAAGATCCGCATCCCCGACGACCAGCTCGTGGGCATCCAGACCGTGGGCCAGCTCGTGGAGCTGGTTCAGAAGCGCTCGGCCTGAGGGGTTCGCGATGGCTCACGAGAACCTCAAAGAAGACCTCCGCGCGCTCATCGCGGAGATCATCGAGCGCGACCCTTCGGACGTCCCCGACGAGACCCCGCTGCGCGAGCTCGGGGTCGACTCGATGCAGGCCATCGAGATCATCACGGACATCGAGAAGCGCTACAAGATCAAGATCGCCGAGTCGGAGTACCGCAACGTGTCCTCCCTCGCGAGCGTCGTGGCCTTCCTCCAGACCAAGCTCGGCGCGTAGCGCTGCCCCTCCGTCGCGCTCAGCCCCTCCGCGCGAGCTCCGCTTCGAGCGCCGCGGTTGCCATCCGACCGCGAGGCTATCACCGTCCGCAGCGTCGCCTCCTCCGCGTCGCGGTTGATCTCCGCGCGCGAAGGTCCTAGAACTCTTCTCATCGATCGCGAGAGCGAGGGAGGAGCTCCGATGGGCGTCTGTGCTGTGAAGGGATGGGGCATGACGGGCTCGCGGCGTGACGCCTACTCGGCGGAGGTCTGCGCCGAGGTCTACGCGGGCAGAGCCGTCGTTCGGATGTGGCGCTCGGAGGCGGGCGCCGACGGCTTCGGCGCGATGTGCCAGCTCTTCAAACCCGACGCGTACCGCGGCAGGCGCGTCAGGCTCTCGGCTGCGCTGCGCACGGTCGCCGTGACCGGTCGCGCGGCGCTCTGCTTTCGCGTCGATGGCCCCGAGTCCGACGGCTCGCGGCGACCGCACGCGCTCGCGTTCGACAACATGGAGGCGCGCCCGGCCGTCTCTGGCACCACGCAGTGGGCGCGGTACGCGTGCGTGCTCGACGTCCCCGAGGAGGCCACGGCGATCTTCATCTCGAACCTCCTCGTGGGGCGCGGCGAGCTCTTCTGGTCCGACGTCCGCTTCGAGGTGGTCGACGACTCGGTGCCCGTCACCGACATGCACGCGCCGTATGTGCTGAAGCAGGCTCCGACGAACCTCGACTTCTCCGAGGGGTGACCGTGGCGCGCCGGAGCCTCGCGCGTGCCAGCGCTTGACCGCTGCGCGATCCAACCTACAGACCGCGGGTCTCACGGTTCGCGCGAGGGCCGTAGACGCTCGGAGCCCGACACCCCCCATATGCCCGAACGCGATCTCCGCACGGTCGTCCGCGACAGGATCTGGATGCTCGACCGCCCCGTGTGGTTCAGCGGCGTCAGGCTCCGCGCCAACACCACGGTCGTGCGACTCGACGACGGCGGACTGCTTCTCCACAGCCCGGCGCCGCCCTCCGACGCGCTGGTCGAGCAGCTCCGCGCGCTCGGGCCGGTGCGATGGCTCGTGGTCCCCAACTGCTTTCATCACCTCGGAGCGCCCGCGGCCGCGGCCCGCTTTCCCGAGGCGCGCGTCGTGGGACCGCAGTCGGCGCTGCGACGGAACGAGGCGCTGCGCGTCCACGTGGACCTCCACGGCGCGGAGTTCGGTGAGCGGCTCCCCGAGTTCGAAGTCCTGCCGCTTCAGGGCGTGCCGTTTCTCGACGAGACCGTTCTCTATCACCGCCCGACGCAGACGCTGCTCGGCGCCGACATCGTCCTCCGCGCCGACGCGAAGGATCACTGGACCTGGCGTTGGGCCGCGCGCATCACCGGCTGCTACGACCGCGTGCGCGTCCCGCCCGACGTGCGAAGGACGATCCCCGACAAGGCCGCGGCGGCGCGCTCCATTCGCGCGATGCTCGATCGACCGGCGCGGCGTCTTCTCGTGGGCCACGCCGACGTCGTCGAAGAGGGGTGCCTCGACCGACTCGCGGAGGCGTGGCGGCTCGAAGGCGTCGAGGTGTAAGAGTTCTCCGCGCCCCATGCTCCCGCTCACGCAGACCGAAGCGTTCCCCGAGCCGCACCGCGAGGCCGTGCGCGCCGTCGCCGCGGCCGTGACCGCGTCGGGACGCAACCCCGCGCACTACACCGCGGAGGTGCTCCCCACCGCGCGAGGGCTGCTCGAGGTCTACGCCCGCCACCACAAGCACATCCCAGAAGCGTGGGAGCGGGGCGATCTCTGCGGCCAGTGCTGCGTCGCCACGTACAACCCCAGAACCCGCACGGTCTCGAAGATCACCGGGATTCGCTGACGCCATCGAAGCGCGCGTGGCGTGTCCGTCCGCGCCCCCTCCGACCGCGTCTGCGTCGAAACGTTGCCACGCCCGATTTCGCGCGCGTAGAAAGGTCGCATGACGGCGACCACGCGCGGGGCGCGACCGGGCACGGGCAGAAGCAAGGGCGGCGCGAAGACCGCGAAGCCGAAGCTCCTCTCAGGGGGCAATCCGCAGATCGCGAAGGCCGACGGCGACGCGCCGGTGCAGGCCTACCTCGCCGCCTTGCCGGGGTGGAAGAGCGCCGTCGGGCGTCGCCTCGACGCGCTCATCACGGCGGCCGTTCCTGGCGTGCGCAAGGCGGTCAAATGGAACTCGCCCTTCTACGGCGTCGAGGGGCGCGGGTGGTTCATGAGCTTTCACGCCTTCGCGGGCTACCTGAAGGTGACCTTCTTTCGAGGCACCTCGCTGCAGCCCGCGCCCGCAGGGGGCAAGGCCGTCGAGGCGCGCTGGATCGACGTGCGCGAGCACGACCTCGACGAGGCGCAGGTGCGATCGTGGGTCGAGCAGGCCGCGGCGATGCCCGGCTGGGACGCCTCGAGCGGCGTGACGCGCGGCGAACGCGCGGACCGTTGAACCGCAGGCGAGACGCGCTGTAGCCTCTCGCGCCATGACCCAAGGCGCCGCTCCCGACAGTCCCGAGATCCGCTCCCTCGACGCGCAGATCGCACAGGCCGAAGCCCGCGCGCGCTGGAGCGACGTCGCCAACCTCCTCCGCCAGCGCGCGAGCCGCGTCGGCCCCGCCGCCGACAAGGTGCAGACCCTGGAGCGACTCGCGGGGATCTACCGCCAGCGACTCTCGAACGAGAACGCAGGGGTCCAGACCGCCGAGGAGATCCTGCGCATCGACCCCGGCCACGCGTCGGCGCGCGAGTACCTCCGCGACCAGTACACGCGCACCGGACAGCGCGACAAGCTCGCGGCCCTCGACGCCAGCGCGCCGGGCCTCTTCGGCAAGATCAAGGGCGCCGTCGGATCGGCCGCCACGGCCGTCGGCACCGCGGCCACGGGCGTCGCGCACGCCGTCAACGAGGCCAACCGCAACCCCGAGTGGATGAAGCAGCAGAGCGCGCCGCAGCCCGCGAAGTCGGCCTCGCCGCGCTGTGCCTACTGCGGCGGCGACCTCGCGCCCGGCGCGCGGAGCTGCAACGCCTGCGGCGCCGAGCAGTAGCTCGAAGCCCGCGACGGTCACCAGAGGGGCGCGTACTCCACGGTGACCCAGGTGCTGTCGTACGACGACAGGTCGCGGACGACGCGCATGCGATACGTCAGGCGACCGTGCGCCTCGCGCACCAGCATCGACGCGCCGATGGAGCGATCGGCCGCGCTCGCGCTGTACTGCAACACGCCCCAGCGCGTGACCCACCCGCCGCCGCCGAGGCACGTGTCGGTCGCGCTCGGAATCGCGTCGAGCGAGCGCTGAACGCCCTTGGGGCACAGGTTCGCGAACTCGCCCGTGATGATGTCGATGACGCGCCCCCGGCTGAGCGAGATGTCACCGCCGCCGCGGACCAGCACGCCCGACGCGAGGTCGAGGCCAGCGCCGTCGAGCGAGAGCGTCGCCGTGCGAGGCCACGCCGCGGCGTCGGGCTGCGTTGCCGTGTCGGTCACCGCCGCGTCGGCCACGGGAGCGTCGGTCGCGGCGGTGTCGGCCACGGCGCCGTCGGACGGGACGGTCGCGGGGGGCGCGGTCTCGGTCCCCGCGCCGCACGCGGAGAGGGCCGCGCTCATCGACGCGCAGGTGAGCACCGAGAGAAGCACGTTCGAGGCGAAGGGGAGGTTCTTCATGCGTCGAGGAATACCCCGCCTCACGCGCGCTCCGCGACGCACGACGGCGCGCGGCGGCCGTGCGAAAATCCACAGCGGGTCACAGCCGCGACGGCGCGTGTGATCCACCGCCAACGCCATGAACTGGGATGACCTCCGCTTCGTGCTCGCGCTCTCTCGGGCCGGCTCGCTCGCGCGCGCCGCGAAGGCCCTCGGCGTCGATCACACGACCGTCGGGCGACGCATCGAGGCCATCGAGGGCGACCTCGGCGTCAAGCTCTTCACGCGCGCCACGACGGGCTACGTCGCGACCGCCGAGGCCGAGCGCCTGCTCCCTGGCATCCGTCAGGTCGAGGACGCCGTGCTCGCCCTCGAACGCGGCGCCCACGCGCAGCACGACGCGCTCGACGGAACCGTGCGCGTCACGGCCCCCGAGACCTTCGGCGCCCTCTACCTCGCGCCGCGCCTCGCGGAGTTCGGTCGCGCGCACCCGGGCCTCACGATCGAGCTCCTCGCCGCGGGAGAGGTGCTCGACCTCGCGCGCCGCGAGGCCGACATCGCCGTGCGGCTCTTCCGCTCGCACCACGAGAACCTCGTCGTGCGTCGCGTGGGCGCGGTCACGCACGGGCTCTACGCGTCGAAGACCTACCTCGCGCATCGGCCGCTCAAGGGCGCCGACGAGCTCGCCGCGCATCCGATCATCACGCCGTCGCCCGGCGAGAAGGTCGTCGAGGCGCTGTGGGTCGAGCGCATCACGCGCGGGGCGCGCCCCGCGTTCGTGTCGAACCTCACGATCGCGCTCGTCGAGGCGGCGCGCGCCGGTGCGGGCGTCGCGGTGCTCCCGCGCTACATCGGCGACGTGGAGCCGTCGCTCACGCGCATCCCGATGCCCGACGAGCCGCAGGAGCCCATCTGGATCACGGTGCATCGCGACGTGAAGAGCGCGAGGCGCGTGCGCACGGTGCTCGACTTTCTGAACGACCAGCTCAAACGTGACGCGGTGCTCCTCTCGGGCGCGTAACACTCAGCGACGCGTCGGGCGCAGCGGGAGGCGCCAGCGCGCGAGGAGGTACACCACGAAGGCCGCGCCCGCCGCCGCGTGAAGGAAGGTCGACGGCCGCGCCCACCCCGCCGCGAGGAGCGCGTAGAACACCACGGCCGCGCTCGTGCGGAGCTTGAGGTTGCGCGCGAACGACGCCGCCGAGAGGGCGCCCTCGCGCTCGCTCGCTTCGCGCTCGGCGGAGGTCACGCGGTACCAGCGCCAGGTGACGCCGTTGCGGGCGCGCGTCGGCGTGTAGAGCCACACCCAACGCCGCTCGGCGCCGCGGTCTTCGAGCGCGCGGTTGGCCTCTTCGAAGCACGGACGCATCACCGCGACGAGCATCTGCGCGCGCTGCTCGGCGGTGGCCGTCGGCGCGCGCAGCGCCTTGTCGAGGCGCGCGACGACCTCGGGCGAGACCGGGCAGGTGAGCGCGTCGAGAGACATCACGCGCGCGAAATCTTCGACGGCTCCCGCTGCGGTGAGCGACGCTTCGGGAGACGGAAAAGGGGTGTAGGGGAGCAGGCCGTAGGGCGTCGGTGCCATCGCGACGCCGAGGTCTTTACCGCAGCCCCTTTCGCGCGCGCCAGCGCGCCGTGAGGTCAGACCGCGAGCGCGTCGGTGACCCGCTCGGGCTGGGTTGCCGGGAGACGTTCTTTCAACGTCACGAAGGCGTAGGGGCGCGCCCCCTCGAAGCCGATGGCCCGCGCGACGGCGAGGGAGGCCGCGTGGTCGGCGTTGCAGCTCCAGGTGGGCGCGAGTCCGCGCGCGGCGCAGCGGTCGAGGAGGGCGGCGCACACGATCACGGCGAGCCCGCGTCCGCGGTGGTCGGGGTGCGTGGTGACGCCGAGCTCGGCCCTCCCTCCGCCGATGAAGCACGCGTAGCCCTCGGCCACGATCGCGTCGCCCTCGGTGATCACCAGACCGAAGCCCACGGAGAGGAAGCGCTCCACCGAGCCGCAGGCGGCGACGGCTTCGTGTCTCCAGCGGCACGCGTCCATGAGCGCCGCGTCCATCGGTCGCAGCGCGCAGCCGGGCGGGAGCGGGCGCGCGGGGGGCGGGTGTTCCGCGAGGCGCGCGAGCTCGATGCGAGGGAGCGCGTCGCCGTGTACGGGCTCCGTCGTGGCGAGGAGAACCGGGGCGCGTCCCTCGATGGCGCGCGAGAGGAACTCGGGTGGTGCGTTCACGCTCGCGAAGGCGATGCGGTGGTAGCCCATGACCGCGAGCGCGTGCGTCGGCGCGTCGGCGCGGTCGACGAGGATCTCGCCCGGCGTGCGTCCTTCGAGCAGTGATTCAAGCATCGCGGCGTTGGGCGTGTCGGAGGCGAAGCGCGCCGCGACGAGGGGGTACGCGTCGGGCGCGAGGACGACGGCGCGCGCGTCGGTGGGCATCCGTGTCTCTTCGTCGGTCTTCGGAGCGGGTGCAACCGCGCGTTGACCGCCCTCGGCACCTGGTGAGACGCTCGGGGTGCGATTGCGGCGTGGACCTCCTCCCATCCCCCCCCACCACGTCGCCCATCGCCGGGGCCCCGGGGCTTGCCCGGGGCGTCGTCATGTCTTCGCGCTGACGGTCTTCTCGACCGCTGTTCTACGCTCAGGCGATGAGCCCGACAGAGACCGTTGAGGCGCCGCGTCGGTGCGGCGATCACCCGATGCGCGCGTCGGTCACGCGGTGCGGCGCGTGCGGACGCCCGCTCTGCGACGACTGCTACCGCTTTCGCATGGGAGAGCGCCCCGCCTGCGCGCGCTGCGCGTACGAGTCGTCGACGCGACCGGCGCGGCGGGTCTCGCTCGCCGCCGCGTTCCTGGGGCTCTCGGTCGGCGGCGCGGTGTACGCCGCTCGCCGCTATCACCTCTGGGACGCGCACGCCGTCGAGCTCGTCGTGGGCGGCGTCGCGGCGCTCGTGGCGGCCGTCGCCATCGCGGCCTCGGGGCGCTCGCAGGGGCCGACGGTCGAGAACCGCGATGCCGACGAGACGACCGTCGCGGAGCTCCCTCCGCCGCCCGGCGCGATGCCCTACCGCGCGAGCGTGCGGCGCGTGGTGATGGCGGCGTCGCCGCGCGTGTCGGCGAGCGCGACGGGGCTCGTGGTGCTCATGAGCTTCGCGGCGTCGGCGGTGCTGCTCCCCGCGTCGCTGCACCTGCCGCGGTGGCTCGAGGCCGAGCTCGTGCTCGGCGCGTGGTGGAGCACCGTCGCCGCCGTGCTCTCGGTGCTCCTCTACCGCGGCTTTCGCCTCCGCGACGACTACGTGTACTTCGCGCCGTGGAACCGCCCCGCGAAGTCCGACGGCGAGGCCGCGCAGCCCGACGGCGAGCCCGCGCAGCCCGGCGGCGAGCCCGCGCAGGGCGCCACGAAGTCCTCGGGGAGCGGCTGCGGCGACCTCGCCGGGTGCAGCGGCTGCGGCGACCTCGGCGGCTGCGGCGAGGCGGGCGGCGAGGGGGTCGTCGTGGCGATCGTGGTGATCGTGGCGCTCGGCGCTGCGTTCGGCGCCGCGTGGGTGCTCGTCGAGCTCGCGCTGCCGATGGCCTTCTTCGTGATGTACGGGCTCTTCATGCGCGCCATCGGGCGCGTCGCCAACGACAGGCACGACTGCCAGGGCGAGCTCTCGCGCGCGATGGGTTGGGGCGCGCTCTGGGCGACGGTGTACGTGGTGCCGCTCGCGCTCTTCACGCTGGCGCTGCACCTCGCGAAGGCGCACGTGCGCTGAGGCGGGGGGAGAGGGATCGCGGCGCGGCGATCAGGCGGGCGAAGGCGGAGCGGGCGGCGTCGGAGGCTTCGCGGCGGTGGCCGTGCGCGAGACGAGCCACGAGGTGACCTCGGGGATCGTGGCGTCCTGCTGGCGGGCGGTGCGCGCCGCGCGGAGCATGGTCTTGAGCTCGTGGTAGATGCGTCCGCAGGGCTCGGCGAGCTCCGCGCGGAGCTGCTGCTGCGCGAGGCGATGCGCGCGGCTCTTCGTGCGGGCGTCGGCGGCCTCGCGGGTGCTCGACTGCACGGCGTCGAGGGTGGCCGCGTCGAGCCCCGAGTCGTCGAGGAGCTCCTCGGGGACCTCCTCGCGCGCCACGGCGATCTCGTGGGCGAGGTTGTCCATCGCGCGGAGGTGGGCGTCGACGGTGTCCTGCGGCGCGGCCACGGCGCGCACGCGCTCGTTGGCCTCGGCGTCGTCGCCCGCGAGGTTGAGCAGGCCCGTCACGACCCCGGCGCGCATGGCCTCGGTCTTCGCCATCGTGCGGTCGCGCTCGGCCGCGGCGCCTCGGAGCGCGGGGTCGGCGGCGTGGTAGCGGTCGAGCAGCGGCGCGGCGGCCTTCGCGAGCTCGAGGCCGAAGCGGGCGCGCATCGGGCCGTAGCCCTGGAGCCGCTTCTGCTGGATGAAGGGCGCGTAGACCGTGAGGCAGCGCACGAACTCATCGACGACGTCCGTGGGGCTCGCGCGCATCCCGAGCGACTGCGCGGCGGCCACCGAGAGTCGCGCCATGAGGAACGCGCGGGCCTTGTCGGTGATGAGCATGGTGAAGGCCGCGAACAGGTACGCGAGCGTCGCGACGTAGCCCCTCGCGGTCTTCGCCTTTCGTTGCGCGCTCGTCTGCGCGGCCCCCCCTTCGGGCGGCGGGTTCAGCGTCTTGCGTGTTGCGTCCATGAGTCCCTCCCTTGTGATGTGTGATGGCGACGGTGCGTCTGCCGCGACGCGGCGACGACTTCCGTCTCGAAAAAGCCCAACGGATTTCACCCGCTCGATCTTGAGCGAGCCCGTGACGATTCTTCGGTGGGCGTCGCGAGGGGCACCGCGCCACGCTGACAAGCCGACGAGCGTGAGCTCGTCGGGGCGGACACGAAACGCCCGCGGCGCAGGGAAGTGCGCGGAACGCGCCTGGGGCGTGTGCCGCACCTCGCGGAAGGTGCTCTCGGACCGGGGTTCCGGCAGCCCGTCACCCCGGGCTAATTCATGAGCGACGCGCCGGACGGGTCCGGCGCTCGTGAGCGACGTTGCGACGCGGGGGTTTGTGCAGCGCCGGACCCGTCCGGCGCGACAGCTTGCGTTAGCCCGGCGGTGAGGCGCGCGAAGCGCCGAACCCCGGCCCGAGAGCGCACTCCGCGATCCGTGGTGCACGCGCACCCACAGTTCTGGGTAATGGGTAGGTCTTCGACGGGTTCAGAAGGCATGGCGCAGCGCTCTCTCCTGAACCCTCGAAGAGGGTGATCCGTGCCTCGACGCAGCCCAGGCTGAGCCCCTATTGCGTACATCCCTTGGGGGCGAACCCTGGGCGCGTGACGCGCGTACATCCCTCGGGGGCGACCCCCAGACGCCGCGTGGACTCCTGCGTGTTCACGCGCTGCGAGATGCGAGCGATCACGGGCTGTCGCGGGGCGAAGGGCGCCCCGGCCACGAAAACGCCCGCGTCGAGACGAAGCCTCGACGTCATGAACGCGCTCGCGCGCAAGTGGTGGCACCATGCGCCGCGAGGCTCTCCCCGTGCGTCGTCTCGCTCCGCTGCTCGCGCTGCTGTCCGTGCTTCTGCTCATCGGCTGCCCCGAGTCGTCACCGGGCGCTGACGCCGCGAGCGACGCCCTCACGCCCGTCGACGCCGATGCGGGCCCCCGCGAGCCCGACAGCCTGCCTCTGCGCCTGTATCAACGGCGTCCCCGGCACGCGGAGCTGCCACCCCTCCGGCGTGATGGGCTTCTGCACCTGCGTTCGCCCGCCCGAGGACGGCGGTGTCGCGAGACCGCTTCCCCCGAGGCTTCGTCTTTCCGCTCTCGGACACGCGCGTGACCTCACAACGCCCGACACTTCGCTGGGTGTTGCCAGAAGGTGTCACCCGGGCCCGCGTGGAACTCTGCGCAGACCGCGCCTGCGCCCGCTCGCTCGCACGCCAGGAGGTGAGCGGCGGCGCGTGGCGCTCGAGGGCGCTCACCCCGGGCGTGGTGTTCTGGCACGTGCAGGGGTTGAGCGCTGGCGGCGCGGTCACGTGGTCGAGCGCCACCTGGGAGTTTCAGGTGCGGTACATCGCGACATCGCCGTCGACAGCGCCTATGGACCCTCCACGACTTCAACGGAGATGGCTTCGACGACGTCGTCGCGGGACGAATGACGCTCCCTCGATTCAGGAGCTGCACGTCTTTCACGGTGCAGCCACGGGGATTCAGACGACGGCCGCCGCGATCCTGACCGCCCCGGGCAGGAGCAACCCGAGAGACGGAGGTCACTTCGCACACGATGTCGCGGTGGGGGACGTTAACGGAGACGGGAGAGCTGACCTGGTGGTGGCGGAGCCAGACTATGTTCCTCCTCCCGAGAGCGTGCAGTCGAGTGCGGGGCGTGTCTGGATTTTCGCGGGCGACCGTGAGGGCCTCTCGAATGCCCGTTTTCAGGGGCTCGACCTGGAGTCGGAGGTGGCGCGCCCACCGGGTTCCCATCTTGGCGTGGATGTGGCGCTCGTCGATTTCAACGGCGACGGATTCGATGACCTCTTCACCACACGCGGTGTTGGTATTGGATACGCCGTTCCAAGCGGTTTTCTGTTCACGGGCAGCGCGACAGGCGTGAGCTCTCAGCCTTCGTCGTCCATCCGAACCATACCTCCTCACGAACCCCTCGCATATTCAAGCATTCGAGGGATCGGCGATGTTGATGGCGATGGGTATGGGGATTTCGCGCTTGGGGTGCCGTACGCCGACATTGGAGAAGGAGGCGTCGTAATTTTTCACGGCAACCCAGAGGGGCGGCTCGACGACCGCCTCGAAGAGGTCCCTGTGATCATCGGGTTGCCCAACCTGGGCAGAAAAGTGGCGGGGGCGAACTTCAACGGCGACGCGTTCGGCGACGTGTTCGCGTCATCGTATGGCCCGCTGAGCGTGCTTCGAGGAACGGCCGCGGGATTGGAGGCCGACAGCGAGATCCTGGCACCTCATGGGATTGCCCGCAGCACGGAGGGGATTTTCGGTGGTACCCTGGGAGTACAGGGCGACCTGAACGGGGATGGCCTTGTCGACCTCGTCGCTGCCGGGGATTGCGATCCGATGTTCGAGCGGGTCGACTTCCAATGTGGCTCATCCGTCGTCTACCTGTTCGCCTCGTCGCGGGCTGGCGTGTCAGCTCGCCCTGAACACTTCATGCCGACCAACCCGACGGAGGGTGCGTACTTCAGATACGCCATCTCCCCCGGAGACTTGAATGGAGATGGCGTGGATGACCTCGTCATCGGGCGTCCGCTCTTCCTCTCCCCTGATCGCCCCGGCGCCACAGGAGCCTTGTACTTCTACTACGGAGGCGAGTGGAACTGGACGCGTCCATCGGTCCGAGTACAACCAGACTCGGACATTCAACTTGGGATGTGGCTCTACTGAAGGAGAATCATCATGCCTTTCGGTCGCGCGGGGGCGGCGCTCGTGCGCGAATTCACGCGGAAGGCCAGGGACCTGATCTCGGTCGGTGGCGTGACGAGCGCGTCGGGCTCCTCGCACGCCTCGCGCGCGCCGACGCCCGGCCCTGCGCGGCGACGCGGAGCGGTGTATGAACGCACGTCGCCCTCGCCACACCGGAGCCGCTTCGTGGAGCTGACCGTCCGCCCGCTCGCGCGCCTCGCCGCCGCACTCGCGCTCCTCGCCCTCGGCTGCGACAGGAGCGCGACGGGCCTCACGGACGCCGCTGCGGAGCCGCGCAACCCCGACGCGCCCACCGACAGCGCGCTCGACGCGGGGGATGCGCCCGA
Source organism: Polyangiales bacterium (assembly GCA_046351535.1). Classification (GTDB taxonomy): domain Bacteria; phylum Myxococcota_A; class Polyangia; order Polyangiales; genus CAISKJ01. The sequence goes on along the minus strand of JAXLYG010000016.1, from coordinate 9,775 downwards.
TGCGGGTGACGCCGCGCTCGACGCCACGAAGGACGCCGCACCCGACGACCTCGCGTCACCACCCGACGCGGCCTCCGATGCGCAGGGGGATCGCGCCGACGCCGCGCGTGACGCGCCCTTCGACAGCGCGCTCGATGCGAGCGCCGACCGCACCGACGCCGCGCTCGACCTGAGCAATCCCTTCCTCGATGTGCGCGTGGAGGAGACGGGCCCCGATCCCTACGGAGACTGTGGCGTCGCTTCCTCGGATCTCGCAGATGCGCCGCCACCCTGCACGCCAGGGGCGATGATCTCCTGCGTCTGTTCGGCGGGTCCGACGGCCTCCCGCGTCTGTCTCGAAGACAACACGTGGAGCGCCTGTCGATGCCCCGAGCCTCCGCTGTTCGGCGACCTCGACGCGGGTCCCATCGTGCCTCGTGTTCCGCCCGGTGTGTTCGAGCCGGTCCCTGTGATTCCGGGGCCCCGCCTGCTCACGCCGCAATCGGGCTCCCAGGTCACGACGCTTCGGCCCACCTTCCGCTGGCGACTGCCCGACGGCGCGACGAGGGCGCGCGTGGAGCTGTGCTCTGATCGCCCCTGCGCACGCATGATCGCGCGGCAGGAAGTGACCGGCAGCTCGTGGCGCCCCACCGACGCGCTGACGCATGGCGTGGTCTTCTGGCGAGTGCGCGCGCTCGATGCCGCAGGAGCGGTGACGTGGACGAGCGCGACCTGGGAGTTCGGCGTGCCTCGCCGCGACACCCCGGTCGATACCAGCTACGGCGTGCTCAAGGACTTCAACGGTGACGGCTATGACGACGTCGTTATGCGATCGAGCATGTCTCGCTCCGGGGCCGGCATTCGCGTCTTCACGGGAGCGCCAGGAGGTATCTCGGGGACGAGAGCGCGCGTCTTGAATCCGCCAGAGCAGCCCTCGTGGGACACCGACCGCAACTCGATCGGTGCCTTCGGAGAGCCGTTTAGCGTCGGAGACCTCAACGGAGATGGGTTGGCAGACATCATCGCGAGCGATTATCTGTACGATGAGCTCCCGACGTCGTTCCCTGCGGACGGGCGCGCGTACATCTTCTGGGGCTCGCGAAGCTGCGTCCTCACGCTGTCAGAGAGGTCCTACCGCCCTCTGGAGAGAGCTCGCCCGTTCGAGTGCGGGCGTGATGTAGGCGCAGGAGATTTCAACGGGGATGGGTATGCCGACATGCTCGTCACCTCCAACGGTAGTTTCGGCGAAGAGCTGAAGCTCTATCTCGGGAGTGATGTCGGCCCCGTCGACCCGCCCGTCAGCACGTCCTCGGTGGGGGGCCGCACGGGCCAGTTCGTTGGAGACGTCAATGGCGACGGGTATGCGGACGTGTTCGTTCGTTCGCGCAATTATCAGGAACCCGGCCTGAACGACTTCGCCCTGGCCGTCTTGTATGGCAACCCCGAGGGGCGCCTCGGTTTTCATGTACAGTACATCGAGATGCCCTTTCGGGCTCCGATCTTCAACTGGATCATCCGGTGGGGCGACGTCAACGAGGACAACTACGCTGATGCCGTTGTGAGCTTCAACGGATGGCTCTATGTGTTCTACGGGTCAATAGACGGGGTGCGGCGCTCTCGGCGCCTCGATACGCCGCCGGGAACAGAAGGAGGGACTGCTAGTCCTTCTTTCGGAATTGGTCTGAGCATGCCCGCCGATGTGGACGGAGATGGGCATGCCGAGTTGCTGGCCGGCGCACAAGCGGCACGGGCCTACGACGGACAGGTCTACGTCTTTCGGTTTGATGGCACAGACCTTTCGTCGACCTGGTCGCGCGAGATCCCCGGCCCCCCCAAAACCCATCAGGGATTCTCCATCGCAGCCATCCCTGGAGATGTGAACGGGGATGGTCTCAACGATGTCGTGATCGGAGGCCCTTCGCGGGCTTCTGGAGCAGCACCGCGTGTCTTTGTCTATCACGGAAGTGCAGGGCCGTGGTGGGAGCGACCGGAGTTGATACTCGCGTCGCCAGAAGGCGGCTACATCCTGTAGCCCGCGAGGGAGGTCGCGGACGCTCACCGCGCAGCGCGATCGACGGCTTTCCCCGTGGCGTGAGCTCCGGGTGGGGGAACACGGGCTCCGCGCACGCCTCGCGCGCGACGACGCCCGGCCCTACGCGGCGACGCGGAGCGGTGTATGAACGCACGTCGCCCTCGCCACACCGGAGCCGCTTCGTGGAGCTGACCGTCCGCCCGCTCGCGTGCCTCGCCGCCGCACTCGCGCTCCTCGCCCTCGGCTGCGACAGGAGCGCGACGGGCCTCACGGACGCCGCTGCGGAGCCGCGCAACCCCGACGCGCCCACCGACAGCGCGCTCGACGCGGGGGATGCGCTCGACGCGACAGACGCCGCGCTCGACGCCACGAAGGACGCCGCACCCGACGCGCTCGACGCCACGAAGGACGCCGCATCCGACGCGCTCGACGCCACGAAGGACGCCGCACCCGACGCGCTCGACGCCGCCGAGGTCGCGTTCGACGCTGCGCCCGATCGTTCGGACGTCGCGCTCGATCGCGCGGTCGACACCTCCAACGACACGACGGCAGACCGGCCTCCGAGGGAGGACGCCTCGCCAGACGCGCTCGACGCGAGCATCGACCCCTTCGGCGCCTGCACGGTGCCGCGGCCTGACGTTCCCGACGCCACACCCCCTTGCACGCCGGACAGCACGACGCCTTGCGTGTGTGCGTCGGGCGAGATGGCGAACCGCATCTGTCTTGAAGACCACACATGGAGCACCTGTCAGTGTCCGCGGACAGACCCTGTCGTGGGCCCCATCGTCCCGCGCGTGCCGCCGGGCGTGTTCGAGCCCATCCCGGCGATCCCGGGTCCGCGACTGCTCGCACCTCAATCGGGCTCGCGGGTGACCTCGCTTCGCCCCACATTTCGCTGGCGCATGCCCGTCGGGTTCACGCGTGCTCGCGTCGAGCTCTGCGAAGACCGCGGCTGCACCCGGATGCTGTCGCAGCAGGAGCTCACCGGCAGCTCGTGGCGCCCGTCAACCGCGCTGGCGCACGGCGTGGTGTTCTGGCGCGTGCGCGCGCTCAACAGCGCTGGCGCCGTCGCGTGGACGAGCGCCACCTGGGAGTTCGGCGTGCCTCGTCGCGACACGCCCGTCGACACCAGCTATGGCGTGCTCAAGGACTTCAACGGTGACGGCTACGATGACGTTGCCGCACATTCGAGCTTCTCCAGGATCGGCGGCGGGATTCGTGTCTTCACCGGAGGTCCGGGAGGCGTGTCGGCTGAACGCGTGAGGATCCTGAACCCATCGGAGCGCCCCTCGTGGGATCCGGTCTGGGTGTCCATCGATGGGTTCGGACAGCGGTTTTCGATCGGCGATCTGAACGGCGATGGGCTCGCAGACCTCGTCGCGGGAGCCTATTCATACGACGAGCTTCCAGCGAGTTTCCCGCCTGTCGGGCGAGTCTACATCTTCTATGGGTCGAGGAGCTGCATGCTCGCACGCTCTGAAGTCGACTACCGTCCCGCGGAACGAGGTCGGCCCCGTGAATTCGGCTACAACACGAGCGCGGGGGACCTCAACGGGGACGGGTACGCAGACCTGCTCGTCATGACAAGAATTGGAGGCTTCGGTGGCGAGATGTCGCTCTACCGTGGCGGCCCGTCGGGCCCCGAGGAAACACCGCTCAGCGTCTCCTCTGTCGGGGCGCGCTCTGGTCAGTTCGTCGGAGATCTGAACGGCGACGGATACGCTGACATCGTCGCAGAGTCTCGCAACTATCAGGAACCCGGTCTGAACGACTTCTCGCTCGTCGTCCTGTACGGCAATCCAGATGCACGGCTCGACTTTCACGCGCAGTACATCGAGATGCCGTTCCGTTCTTCACTCTCTGACTGGATCATACGGTGGGGGGACGTCAACGAGGATGGGTACGCCGACGCCGTCATCAGCTTCAACGGCTGGCTCTATGCGTTCTACGGATCGACGGACGGCGTGCGTCGGTTCACCAGACTGAGCACCCCGCCTGGAACGGCAGGCGGCACTCGCGGCACTTCGTTTGGCGTCGGGTTGAGCATGCCCGCCGATCTGGACGGTGACGGTCACGCGGAACTCCTCGCCGGTGCCGAAGTGGCGCGGCACTACGACGGTCAGGTGTATCTCTTCCCCTATGACATGGGTGATCTTTCTTCCATGTGGAGTCAGGAGATCCCCGGCTCCGCAGGGGAAGCTCGGAGATTCTCCGTCCCTGCGATCGTTGGCGACTTGGACGGTGACGGCTTCAACGACGTCGCGATCGGAGCCCCTTCAGAAGTCTCTCCGGGGCTCTATCTCTATTCGGGAGGCCCGGGACGTTGGTGGGACACGCCCCGACTGGTGATCGCGGGCCCGATTTCGCAGGACGTCTTGTAGAACGAATCAGGAGGAAAACATGGGTGCATTCTCTGAGGAGGTCCGCAACGCCACGGATGCGGTCGTCTGGGGTTCGCCCCAAGGGAGGCACGCGCGTCACGCGCCTGGGGGCGCAAAGGGAGGCAGGCGTGTGACGCGTCTTGGGGGCGCGCAAAGGGAGGAACGCGCGTCACGCGCTTGGGGGCGCAAAGGGAGGCACGCGCGTCACGCGTCTGGGGGCGCAAAGGGAGGCACGCGCGTCACGCGCCCAGGGTTCGCCCCCAAGGGATGGGCGCAATAGGGGCTCAGCTCTGGGCTATGGCCTGCACGGATCACCCGCCCTCGACGGGTTCAGAAGGCACGGCGCAGCGCTCTCTCCTGAACCCTCGAAGAGGGTGATCCGTGCCTCGACGCAGCCCAGGCTGAGCCCCTATTGCGTACATCCCTTGGGGGCGAACCCTGGGCGCGCGACGCGCGTACATCCCTTGGGGGCCGACCCCCTGGTGCCGCGCGGACTCCTGCGTGTTCACGCGCTGCGAGATGCGAGCGATCACGGGCCGTCGCGGGGCGAAGGGCGCCCCCGGCCACGAAAACGCCCGCGTCGAGACGAAGCCTCGACGTCGCGAACGCGCTCGCGCGCAAGTGGTGGCACCATGCGCCGCGAGGCTCTCCCCGTGCGTCGTCTCGCGCTGCTCGCGTCGCTCTCGTTGTCGCTGCTCGTCGGCTGCCCCGATTCGTCACCGGGCGCTGACGCCGCGACGCCCCTCGTCGACGCGCTCGACGATGGCCAGCCCGACGCGCCCGACGACCTCGCGACGTACGACGTGCCCCGCGATCGCGCGCTCCTCGACCGCGCGCTCGACACGCTCGACGACCTTGCGTCGCCCGATGCGCTCGACGCATCGAGTGACCTGGCCGACGCGAGCACCGACGGAGCTGGCACCATCGACGCCCAGGACGCGCCCCGCGACACGGGCGACGCCGGTTGCGAGCCCGGCCTCTCGTTGCCCTGCACCTGCGTCAACGGCGTCGCCGGGACGCGCGTCTGCCACACCTCTCGCGTGATGGGCTTCTGCACCTGCGTGACGCCTTCGGGCGACGGCGGCATGACCGCCCCTCCGCCGCGCCTCCTGCGACCGCTCTCGGGGACGCGCGTGACCTCACAACGCCCGACGCTCCGGTGGGAGCTACCCGCGGGCCTCACACGCGCGCGCGTCGAACTCTGCGGCGATCGCGCGTGCACACGACGCATCACGCAGCAGGAAGTGAGCGGCTCGTCGTGGCGCCCTCCCGCGACACTCTCGCCCGGCGTGGTCTTCTGGCATGTGCTCGGCCTCGCCGCGGACGGCTCCGTCGCGTGGACGAGCGCCACCTGGGAGTTCCAGGTGCGCCACCGCGACACGCCCGTGGACTCATTCTACGGGCCGCTGCGCGACTTCAACGGTGACGGCTTCGATGACCTGGTCGCGGGGACTGGCTATGAGGTTTGGCAACTGCACGTCTACCTCGGAGCGCCGCGCGGACTTCAGGAGACCGCGGCGAGCATCCTACGGTCGCCAGATGCACCGTACTTTTCGGGGGACATCGCAGTCGGGGACGTCAACGGCGACGGGCGAGCAGACTTCGGTGTGGGGGAGGGGTATTTCGGAGATCCTCTTTCTTCGCCCTCCGACGGAGGCGTGCCGAATGGGATCGGACACGTTCATGTCTTCACGGGAGACTTCGACGGCCTTGCGGTATTGCGGAATCAAGTGGTCGACCTGCGCAGCGAGGACGGACGCCCCGAGGACTCGCACTTTGGCCAACACGTTGCGCTGGTCGATTTCAACGGAGATGGCTTCGACGATCTGATCGCGTCGCGTGGTACGTCGGACCGAAATCAGCCGCAGGTCTTCCTCTTTCTCGGGTCATCAGCCGGCATCATGAACAGTCCCGCGTCCACACTGCGATCTACGGCGCTCGACATCGTAGCGAATGTCGCCATGTGTGGTGTGGGTGACATAGACGGCGATGGATACGGGGATGTCGCGGTCGGCGTATCTCACTCCGAGCACGGTGCCGTGCTCCTGCATGGAAACAGCGGAGCGCAGCTCGAATCGAGACTCGAAGAGGTCACTGCCGAGGGGCGGTTCCTCTACTTTGGCCAGCAGATCGCAGCCGGAGACGTCAACGGAGACCGCTTCACCGACGTCTTCGTCGGCTCTCGTGGTCAGGTGAGCGTGGTCCACGGGACGAGTGAGGGGATGGAGATGGCCCCCGCCATCACGACTCCGCCTCTGGGAGTCCCCGAGAGCGGGGGTGAATTCGGCGGGTTTCTGGGCGTCCAGGGAGATCTGAACGGGGACGGGTACCTGGACCTAGTTGCCGAGGGAGCTTGCGACCTCGAGCACCAGTTCGCGGATCTCTCCTTCAGACTTTGCGTCGACGGGGTCACGTATCTGTACGCTTCATCCTCGGCAGGCGTGTCGTCCATGTGGGCGCGGCATCTGATTTCCACTACAGAAGAGGAAGGCGGACTGCGGCATCCCATTTCCCCCGGCGATCTCAACGGAGATGGGATCGATGACCTCGCCGTGGGAGTACCGGCCTTTTCGACCGGAGCGTAGCTCCCGGGATCGCTCGGAGCCATCTATGTCTACCTGGGCGGTTCGTGGGATTGGACGTCGCCCTCAGTGATCGTGCGTCCGACCGCCCCGCGCCTGTTTCTTGGTTCTGGACTCTACTGAGAGCGCGTGTGGATCTTCTTCGTCTGCGGCCCTGGCCGCCGGTGAATGAATTCACCGGCATCGAAGCGAAAGCCCTTCGGGCTCGGGAAGCCTGCGCCGCGCGGACTTTCTCCTCGCTGCCGGTATTCACCGGTCCCAGCGCCTCGCCGCCGCACAACCGGGCCACGGGATCACGCTCGTTGCCCGTGTCGTGGCGCATCCCTGGTCTCGCACGCCTCGCGCGCGACGACGCCCGGCCCTGCGCGGCGACGCGGAGCGGTGTATGAACGCACGTCGCCCTCGCCACACCGGAGCCGCTTCGTGGAGCTGACCGTCCGCCCGCTCGCGCGCCTCGCCGCCGCACTCGCGCTCCTCGCCCTCGGCTGCGACAGGAGCGCGACGGGCCTCACGGACGCCGCAGCGGAGCCGCGCAAACCCGACGCGCCCACCGACAGCGCGCTCGACGCGGGGGATGCGCTCGACGCGGGTGACGCCGCGCTCGACGCCACGAAGGACGCCGCACCCGACGCGCTCGACGCCACGAAGGACGCCGCACCCGACGCGCTCGACGCCACGAAGGACGCCGCATCCGACGCGCTCGACGCCGCCGAGGTCGCGTTCGACGCTGCGCCCGATCGTTCGGACGTCGCGCTCGATCGCGCGGTCGACACCTCCAACGACACGACGGCAGACCGTCCCCCGACGGTGGACGCCTCGCCAGACGCGCTCGACGCGAGCATCGACCCCTTCGGCGCCTGCACGGTGCCGCGGCCTGACGTCCCCGACGCCACGCCCCCTTGCACGCCGGACAGCACGACGCCTTGCGTGTGTGCGTCGGGCGAGATGGCGAACCGCATCTGTCTTGAAGACCACACATGGAGCACCTGTCAGTGTCCGCGGACAGACCCTGTCGTGGGCCCCATCGTCCCGCGCGTGCCGCCGGGCGTGTTCGAGCCCATCCCGGCGATCCCGGGTCCGCGACTGCTCGCACCCCAATCGGGCTCGCGGGTGACCTCGCTTCGCCCCACCTTTCGCTGGCGCATGCCCGTCGGGTTCACGCGTGCTCGCGTCGAGCTCTGCGAAGACCGCGGCTGCACCCGGATGCTGTCGCAGCAGGAACTCACCGGCAGCTCGTGGCGCCCGTCAACCGCACTGGCGCACGGCGTGGTGTTCTGGCGCGTGCGCGCGCTCAACAGCGCTGGCGCCGTCGCGTGGACGAGCGCCACCTGGGAGTTCGGCGTGCCTCGTCGCGACACGCCCGTCGAGACCAGCTATGGTGTGCTCAAGGACTTCAACGGTGACGGCTACGATGACGTTGCCACGGAGTCGAGTTCGAGGCGTCCGCTCGGGGGAATTCGTGTGTTCACCGGGGGGCCGGGCGGGATTTCGGATGAGCGGGTTCGGATCTTGACTCCGCCTGAAGAACCCTCATGGCAAACCGATCGTGAGTCGACCGGTGCGTTCGGTCGAAGATTCGCAGTGGGGGACGTGAACGGTGACGGGCTCGCAGACCTCGTCGCAGGTGCATATTTGTACGATGAATTACCGGGGAGTTTGGACCCCGTCGGGCGAGTCTATGTCTTCTACGGATCGAGGAGCTGCCTGCTCGCACGCTCCGAAGTCGACTACCGCCCCGCGGAGCGAGGTCGACCCATCGAGTTCGGCTACAACACGAGTGCGGGGGACTTCACCGGAGACGGGTACGCAGACCTGCTCGTCATGACAAGAATCGGAGGCTTCGGTGGAGAGATGTTGCTCTACCGTGGCGGCCCGTGGGGCCCCGAGGAGACGCCGGTCAGTGTCTCGTCCGTCGGGGCGAGCACGGGACAGTTCGTCGGAGACCTGAACGGCGATGGATACGCTGACATCGTCGCAGAGTCTCGCAACTATCAGGAACCCGGCCTGAACGACTTCTCGCTCGTCGTCCTGTATGGGAATCCCGATGGACGACTCGATTTTCACGCGCAGTACATCGAGATGCCGTTCCGTTCTTCACTCTCTGACTGGATCATACGGTGGGGAGATGTCAACGAAGACGGGTACGCCGACGCCGTCATCAGCTTCAACGGCTGGCTCTATGCGTTCTATGGATCGACGGACGGCGTGCGTCGGTTCACCAGACTGAGCACCCCGCCTGGAACGGCAGGCGGCACCGGCGGCACTTCGTTTGGCGTCGGGTTGAGCATGCCCGCCGACCTGGATGGCGACGGTCACGCGGAACTCCTCGCCGGTGCCGAAGTGGCGCGGCACTACGACGGTCAGGTGTATCTCTTCCCCTATGACATGGGTGATCTTTCTTCCATGTGGAGTCAGGAGATCCCCGGGCCCGTGGGCGAACGCCAGAGACTCTCCGTGCCCGCGATCGTTGGTGACGTGGATGGTGACGGCTTCAACGACGTCGCGATCGGAGCCCCTTCAGAAGTCTCTCCGGGGCTCTATCTCTATTCGGGAGGCCCGGGACGTTGGTGGGACACGCCCCGACTGGTGATCGCGGGCCCGATTTCGCAGGACGTCTTGTAGAACGAATCAGGAGGAAAACATGGGTGCATTCTCTGAGGAGGTCCGCAACGCCACGGATGCGGTCGTCTGGGGTTCGCCCCAAGGGAGGCACGCGCGTCACGCGCCTGGGGGGCGCAAAGGGAGGCAGGCGTGTGACGCGTCTTGGGGGCGCGCAAAGGGAGGAACGCGCGTCACGCGCT